>JBNJJV010000001.1:0-1148536 GCA_051750565.1 Bacillota bacterium
ATGAAAAACACAAAGGACTCTCGATATGGAAGGAACCTTGGCGTTTTTCATTGTATCACACGTTACCTAGAAAATTCCCATTAACAACAACAATAATGACATTATAGCTGTGGGAAAGCTAAGGATGTTAGTGAAAGAAAATATACTTCTATTCAATTAAAGGGCCATTTAATTGAATAACACTTTAAAGAAAATTGGATAATGTATGTTAGAGCTTAGAAGATATTGTGAAGTTTTGTACTTAAAGTAACGGGCAGGTTAGTTCAAAAAGAGATTCCATAAAACCTCATTTTATTATACAGCTCCTAGGCTTCTTTATAAGCCGAAAACGTTGATTCATCAAGGATGTATAAAATTCTGTATAAACAATAAAAATGGACGATGTGAAACCTCTTGGAAGCCAAGGGGTTTTGTTTTGGTCAGGTTCTAATAGGAGTGATTATGTTAACGTGTATAAAGCTTAAAAATAGAAAAACTACTGCTCACATACAGTAGTTTTTCTGTTACGTAACAAGACATTAAAGTTAGGCATAATACTTTACGTAACTTGAGTTAGGTTAAAGTAAACTAACATTCTGTAAACCCTTATAAATTAATATAAAGATTTTTTCTATCTATAAGATGTTTTGTTCTATATAAGTTACCTTCCTATATGAATAAAGGAGCTTTCAATTTCTTGATGAAAGCTGCCTTGTTAATTAAATTTTAATTGTAATTTACTATATAGGGATATATCTACATTAATCTAACTATTCCAGAAATAAAGTATTAATAAAAACTTTTCTATCATAGCTCTTTGCTTGGACTTTTCCGAGACCAAACAACTACAGGGATAAGCACTAGTGACAGAATGGCTCCAGAAAGTGATAATGCTGTAAAACTAGAATGAGCGACTACCATTCCTGATACCCCCCCACCAGCTGCTCCTGACAGTGCAAATAGTACATCGACTGATCCTTGTGTTTTTGCACGTACAGATGGGTGTGTTGAATCTATAATGAGAGCAGTCCCACTTATTAAACCAAAGTTCCAGCCTAAACCTAGTAGTACTAACGCCAGGGTAATTGAACCTACCGGTGCAAAAGCTGCCACCAATCCAGAGGTTAGGAGGGTAGCACCAGAAGCAACAGCAATAGTAATACGGCCAAGCTTATCTACCAGTATACCTGTCAATGGTGAAGGAAGGTACATAGCTGCTATATGGAAACCTATAACTAATCCTACTTCTCCCAAACCATGACCATGATGTCCCATATGAATTGGTGTCATTGTCATAATGGCTACCATGACAAATTGAGTCAAAATCATGATTACAGCCCCTACAACAACACCCTTTTTGTTTATGGTAGCATTCTTTAAATTTGTCCCTGTCTGTACGGTATCGTCTTTTTTCTTAGCATTCGCAATAGCTGTAGACACAACCAAAGGGTCTGGACGAAGTAAAATTAAGATAAATAATCCGGCAATAATAAAAGCAGCTGCTGACAAGATAAAGGGGCCAGCCAAGGTTGGAACACCAATTGAATCCGCAAATTCTCCCATTCTATTGACCAAGTTAGGACCAACAACAGCACCCAAGGTAGTGGAAACCATGGCCATGCTTGCAGCAGTTGCCCTTTGTTTATCTGTTGCAAGGTCTGTCCCTGCATATCGCGCTTGTAGATTAGACGCCGTACCAGCTCCATAAATAAAAAGAGAAATAAATAAAAGTGGGATGCTGTTGGTTAAAGCTGCAATTATAACACCAATAGCACCTATCCCACCTGCAAGGAAACCACCTGCAAGTCCTGCTCTACGGCCAAAACGTTGTGAAGACCGGCCTATAAGTAGGGCAGCTCCTGCAGAACCTAAAGTAAATAGAGCAGTTGGGATTCCTGCCGCATTTTCAGTCCCTAGCATGTCTTGTGCAAGAAGCGCTCCTACTGTTATACCGGCTCCAAGTCCTGCTCCACCAAAGATTTGTGAAATAATCAAAACTCTTAATGTTTTTTTATAAAGGTGTTTTTGTCTTTCTGGTGAATCAATATATTCTTGCAACCATATAGGCTGGTGTGTTGAGGCATTTGTATCTTTTGCTGACATTGTCATGAACTCTACCTCCTAACGAAATATCCTTGTAGCTTTTCATGTTTGGTTTGTCATCCTTGGAACATTTCATATCGTCATTAGAAGAAGCTCATAATTAAATTTTCGATAATTATGAGCTTCTTCTATTTCTTATTTTTAAATAGGAACGTGACACTATTTGTCGGTGTTCATATTAAAGTTTGTAGGATTCACCATCTTCTGGTACTAAAATATTACTTGAGAATCTTTTTTCATTACTAAAGTTTTTTAATTCTTCTCTAGATAGTGTCCAATGGTTAACAGCTTCCATATGAACAGAAATAACCTTAGCATTAGGAGCCGCCTTGTGTACTTCATAGATGTCTTCTTTTCCCATAATGAGAGAACCATATTCTATCAATTGATTATCTCCGCCATTGACAACAATAATATCTGGTTTATGGATATCCAATTCTTCCTGTACACCTTCATACCAGACTGTATCACCAGCTACGTACAATGTTTTTTCACTTGGATGTTTAAAGACAACGCCACATACTTCCCCCATACGCTTTAATAGTTCTTCTCCTCTTCCATGCTCGCCTCTTGTTTTAACTAATTGGATGCCTCCAAAGACAGTGTCCTTTGTTAATACCTCTACATTTTGGAACCCGGTATTTTGGACTTCCTTTGAATCTTCTTCATTTTGAACGAACATTTTAATATCTTTTGGTAATAGTCTTTGCGCTGTCTCGTCAAAATGGTCTAAATGTAAGTGAGTCACAATGACTGCATCAACTTCACTAATAATATCGTCAACAGAGGTTGGTAAACTCACTGAAGGATTGTTTTGATCTTGCCTAATCGTACCAGGGAAAGATGGGTACGTACCTTTCTCTGCTAACATAGGATCAATTAAATACTTTTTATTTGCATATTCTACAACTATCGTTGCATTTCGAATTTGTGTAATCTTCATCTTTACAACTCCCTTTCTTTTCATGTGTTCCCTAACAGTGTTAAGTGTATAATATGAGCAGCATTCAAATACACAGATAAAATAAAGTGTTTTAGGCGTTTGACTTTATTTTTGAAAGGAGTTGACGTTCAGTTGGATCAAACAGATAAGCGAATTATAGAGGAGTTATGTAGCAATAGCCGGATTACGATGAAAGAATTAGGGGAGAGAGTTCACTTAACAGGACCAGCAGCCGCAGCTAGAGTGGAGAAATTAGAGGACAATGGGGTTATTGAGGGTTATAGCATTAAAGTAAATCAAGCGAAATTAGGGTGCTTTACGTATGCCTTTATCAATATCTATATAGAAGGTACACATCATCAACCTTATCTCTCATTTATCCAAACAAAAGAGGGGTATGTCATCAATAATTATAAAATCAGTGGAGATAGCTGTTATCTTTTGGAGTGCAGGTTTCCAAGTAATGAAGCGATAAATCAATTTTTATTAGAGTTAAACAAGTATGCAAACTATAAATTATCGATCGTAATAAGTAAATAAAGCATGAATAAAAATGGATATTTGTGAATAGTCACATTTAAACTATAGGGGGCTTGAATAGTACAACGAAGGTAACTGGGGCACCTTTTTTTCTTATTCACAAGTTAGTTTGTGAAGGATTACTTAAAGTAACGGGTGCATTACTTAAACAAGAGTAATGGTTTTTGTTGTTCCACTAACGGGCAGTTTAACAGAACTAAACTTAGAATTTCGAAACATTATACTTATCCCCATCGTCAAACCTCAGAGGGAGCATTTGTTAACGAGACCACATTTAATCTATTCTTATTCAGACAAAATTTTAATTGGTTTATCAAAAATGGAAAGGTGAGGTGAAAGTGAAAAAAAAGTAATTATATTTACACTTTTATTAGGGGCAATAACAGTAATTTTGGTTGGCTGGTCAGTTTCAAGAGGAAAGATATATGATTATAACTATTCAGAAGTAGCTAAAAAAATGGAAAGGGCACCATTTAATGCAAAATTTCCAACTAAAGTACCTTTTGAGGAAATGTAGCTTTACGATTTTGGTTATAATAATCAGAAAGTTGAATTTACCCTATTCAACGTGGACAAAGAGTTCTTAACAGTTAAAATATTGAAAGATGAGATTGAGTACCCAGAAGAAATAAAGAAAGAGATTATTAAAATAGGAAGTGATTTAAATGGTAAGTATATTCCAGAACACTCTGGTAAAAGAATCATTTTATGGCAACAAGGAGAACTTTTTTATGAAATAGCATTTAGCTATAAATTGACTCCAATTGAGGTTAGTAAAGAACAGTTAATCAATATGGCGGAATCGTTTAAGTAAAAACGATTTATACATTTAGCTATTCCTGGATTGGTTGTTCTATTCACAGTATTCCGTTATAGGGCAGTCTAGTTTAAGATTGGTGTTTAACTTGTATTCAACAATCGGGCAAATTAAATTGAATAAGATTACACAAAAAGTCGATTTCCCAATGTAAAGGAAATCGGCTTTTTAGATTGAATTTTTGCCTAATTATAAAAGTTTACTTTAAGTTCCTTCGATGAATTTTAAAAATGCTGTTGACTATTCAGTTGAACTGTAATAACTTATTATTAAGTTGTACTATATAGTTGAACTGAACAGAGGGTGAAAGTATGAAACATAAATTATTGCCGTTGTCTGAAACCATGCATTATATTTTATTAGCTCTACGTGAGCCACTCCACGGCTATGCCGTAATGCAGGAGATAGAAAAAATAAGTAATGGTACCGTTATTTTAGCGGCTGGTACATTATACGGTGCGATTGAAAACTTGAATAAACATGGTTGGATTGAACCTGTTGGAAATTCAGGTCGGAGAAAAATTTATATGATAACTACAGAAGGAAGCGCCACTTTGAAAATGGAACAAGAAAGGCTATTGCATATTTTATCCTTGTATGAAGGAAGTGAATCAAATGAAGAAGTTTAAAGTTTTCTTTAATATTGAAAAAGAAGAGCAATGGCTGAACGAGCAATTACAGAAAGGCTATCGCTGTACAAATATTAGTGGATTAGGAAAATACACTTTCGAAAAAACTGTAAAGAGATATGTTATGCGCCTTGATTATCAAGATTATTTACCTAAGAAAAAGTTCGTGGAATACAAAGGGATATATGAGGATTTCGGTTGGAACTATATAAAGGGGTCCTGGCTTAGTGGAATACGATATTGGCAAAAAGAAAATGATGATCAAAATGAAATCTTCTCTGATCGCCAATCAAAGGGTAATTATTATAAAAGGTTAATGGGCTATTCATTTTGGTTGGGTATGATGTGTTTGGCATATTCTTTTATGTTCTACAGGGATTTGGGGTTATACCATGAAGGTCTTTGGAGTATGAAAGATGCATTATTTTGGAAAGCATTTTTATTTGAAACTCCATTTGTCCTTTTGAAGTTGTTTCCCGCACTTATGGTTGTTTTTTGGGGTGGAAGTTACTATAAAGCTTATCGAAAGTATTCAATATTAAAAGAAAAATAGTGGGAAGAGTTTAAGTATAAACTTTTTTATTCAAAGAAGAAATTGAGAACAATACAACTACCACAATTGGGCGCTTTATAAAGATTGTAAAGTGCTGTACTTAAAGTAAAGGAGGCTTATCCAGAACAGGATGAGCTTCCTTTTTGTTTGAAGTTTTTCTTGAGTAAACTGCTTGATTTTGAAATAATTGGTATTAAGTTAAAGAGCAGTTTAACGAAATATTGGAACCTTAATATTTAGGCTTCGTCTAATTCTAAAGGGGGGCGTTTTTATCAAGTATTGTTTTTTTATAATAATTGTTGCTCTTAGTCTCGTTGGATGTTCTTTCGGTAATACTGACTCTCCCATTTTTGATGAGTTAGGAGTTACACAAAGTGAGGCTGTTCCAGATTTCACTCTTATAAGCAGAGAAGAGGTGGACAATAAAAAAATTCGTTACACTGAAGTGGAGATTGAGGATGTCGGTGAACAAGCAGCCAGGGTATTTGTTGCGGATAGTTTTTCTGGGTTGAATGACCACTTTTCTTCAGGATTGGTAGACGTTATAGACAAAGAGGGTAATAAGTATCGTGCTATTTATATAGGTGAGTATTATAAAGAAAATTTCAGTGCGGAAAACGAGTATGAAAAAGAAGTTTTAGAGTTGTACCGGTCAAGGGAAAAGGCAAACGAGGACGAAATGCCATACATCGAGTTTACAGTAATAGATTAGAGTTTAAGTTCTTCAATTAAAGGGGGTGATAACTGAAATCAGCTAATGGTCTCATGGCCTTTTTTACAATTGGAAGTTAAACATAACAGTACCCTAAAATAAAGAACTGATTTCTTCAGTATTGACGACTTCTTAAAGGAAGAGTCTTTTTTATATTTTATAGCTCTCCTGATCGAAAATGGAGATATATGTTAATATAGAATGATGAGATTTTTATATTTGGCTGTTTTCGCATAGATTGTTGCTTTCAATTATACAACAGTCAATGTTTAAGAAGTATTTAATAAAGGGAAAAAGCCGTCAATTGACGACTATTTTGTAAGAGTGATTTTTCTTTTTCGCTGAATAACCAGAACAACTATTACAATTAAAAACCAAAGTAAAAATACACAAGCATAATAGGGATAGGAAGACGAATTAAAGGCATAAATAGTTTTGTCAAATATTGAGGGGTCTTTCTTGTATTCAATTGCGTAGCTTCCCACAATTCCACTAAAGAATGAAAATAATAAAAAACCTAATGAACTTATAACAAGTTGAATGATGTAAATAAGTTTTTCCATTTGGTTTACCCTCCCTTAAATAATGCAATTTCCTATTAGTGTAATTTTACACCGAAGAGGAAAATTGTCAATTATCAGTTATTTTTTTCATATCTAAAAACCACAAACTTTACGAAAATAGCCTTATATTTAAAATAGAATGAATAGATTAATTAGTTGGGGTGTTTCAGTGGAGAGTAAATTTATAAGGGGAACTTTCTTTTTAACGGCAGCAACCCTAGTATCAAAAATTTTAGGCTTCATTTATATAATTCCTTTCACTGCTCTCGTAGGAACTCAGGGATACGTCTTATATAAGTATGCTTATGGCCCATATACAATTCTGTTAAGTATTTCAACGATAGGTCTTCCACTTGCGGTATCTAAATTTGTTTCGAAATACAATGAATTAGGAAACTATAAGGTTGGATTGACTCTATTAAGATATGGAATGTATTTAATGGTCATAAGTGGGATTATTTCCTTCGCAACTTTGTATTTAATGGCTCCATTATTAGCAGGAGTCATAATTGATCCAAGTGATCCAACTGGTAATTCTCTAGAAGATGTCCAGTTTGTGATTCGTCTTGTTAGTTTTGCTTTGCTAATTATCCCGCCTATGAGTATTTTCAGGGGATATTTCCAAGGAAGTCAATCTATGGGGCCTTCAGCTTTAAGTACAGTAATAGAGCAGGTTGTTAGAATTGTCTTTATCTTGGCAGGTGCATATGTAGCCATTCACATACTCAACAGTTCTCTTAAAAATGCAGTCGGAATCGCTACCTTTGCCGCATTTATTGGTGGAATAGCAGGACTTAGCGTATTACTCTTTGTTTTCTATAAACGAAGAAAATTAATAAAGAAACAAAGAGAAAAAAGTCCGAATAATGAAGACTTGAATGTTATTTCTATGTTTAAAGAACTGATTGGCTATGCCATCCCCTTTGTTGTAACCGGTTTAGCAATACCGATTTACCAGAATATCGATACCTTTACCATAAATGAATTATTTCAGTCTATTGGCTACAACTTAAATGAAGCAGAAACCATAAATTCAGTTATAGGACTGGCTCAAATCCTTGTAATGGTTCCTGTGTCCCTGGCAACAGCATTTGGTATGTCATTAATACCGGGCATAACCTCAGCTTATATAAGCGAAGGAATGATAGAAGTTAAAAATAAGATTAATCACACCATCCAAGTTCTAATGTTCTTCACACTGCCGGCTGCTATGGGTTTATGCATTCTTGGAGAACCAATCTATATTGTCGTGTTCGGGATAGAGAACAGTCCTGAGCTAGGTGGCGGCATTCTACAATGGTACTCTTTAGCCGCAATTGTTTTTGCGTTGTATATTGTAACTGCTGCTATTATGCAAGGGATTAACAAGCAAAAGACATTGATTAAAGGGATCTTGTTGGGAGTCTTTTTTAAGGTAGTTTTGAATTATCTCTTCGTACCATATTTAGATGAAGCCGGGCCAATCTTAGCTACATACGTTGGTTTCACTGTATCCATTTTATATAACGTAATGATTATTAAGAAAGCGATCCGCTATAAGGTATGGCCTCTACTAAAGACATTAAAAGCAATTTTCTTGTTGGTACTAGTAATGTCCTTGACTGTTTGGGCTGTTAAATTTCTATCTGAGAGTTGGTTGCCTGAAACATTAAGTTTATATTTCAGTTCTCTTCTTACTTCTACAATATCAATTTTCACAGGATTAGTTATGTATTTAGGTATTGGTTTGCGACTAACCATAGTAAAAGACCTTTTGCCAATAAATACAAAGTCAAACAGTCATTAGTTGCTATTTTTTATATAAAGAATGAGACAAGAGTAGCAACATACGAGGAAATCTGGCTATTCTATATACAATTAATGAGGTAGCATTTCGTGAGCCTGTGATTAGTTTATTGAGGGAGGATTGTTGAATAAAGTAGGAAAAGTAAAATTGATTATATGTGCTAAGGTAGTATGAAAAAGGAGATTTAGGAACAGAACTTGAGAACTATTAGGCAAATTATGCAATATCATATCAATCTTCAATTAAAGGGGGCAATAATGAAAGATCAGCTGATTAACCTCTTGTTATTGCATTCTTTAAATGGGCAGGTTACTTTTTCTTTTATTATGTAGTAAAGGGCAATATTTTATTGAGGTGAAAAAATGTCGATAAAAGGGTTTAATCATTTTTTATTTTCAGTTTCTAATTTAGAAATTTCAATTGAGTTTTTTAAAAATGTATTTGATGCAAAATTATTAGTAAAGGGTAGAAAAACGGCTTACTTCGATGTAAATGGAATGTGGTTTGCTCTTAATGTAGAGAAAGACATCCCCCGTAATGAAATACACCAATCCTACACACATATTGCTTTTTTAATTGAAGGAGAAGATTTTGATAAATTGTACGACAAACTAAAGAAATTAAATGTAAATATCTTGTCAGGTCGTCCGAGAGATGAAAGAGATAAAAAGTCCATCTATTTTACGGACCCGGATGGGCATAAATTTGAATTTCATACAGGTACATTACAAGACAGATTGAATTACTATAAACAAGAGAAAACACATATGAAGTTTTTCGATTAATAGGATATCTTATTCAACAAAGGGGGCGACTGCCACATTACCTAATATAATTAAAATTGAAGGGAAGTATACGATCTTGGATTCTTAGTAACAAAATTAATCCATCTTTCTTACCCATCTTAGAACACGTTATCGGTACTTTTAATCATGTAATCTGTTCAGGAGCATCCACTCTTATCATTCATAATGATTCAGTCGTGTTAGAACAATACATCGGGAAACAGTCGGCTGCTCATGAGGCTAGAAGAGTTCAGGAGGATACTCAATTCCATTTAGCTTCAGTGAGGAAAAGTTATATCGGCTTTGCTGTTTCTTATGCATTGTTTTATGGGCACATAAACAGTATTGATGATCTGGTTGTATCCTATTTGCCTGAACTCGAAGAGATCACCTGGAAAGATACGACTATAAGACATTTGATTACCCATACTCATGGATTAAAACAAGAGGAGAATAGAACCCGTCCGAGAGTTTACTCCGGGCTCAAACTGGTCTTATAAACAAATTGGGATCGATGCACTAACTCAAATTGTAAAACGAACAACAAATAAATCAGTCGCAGATATTATTCATGAATTTGGGTGTGATTTAAGGTTTTCCCTTCTTAAACGGACCCCGTTAAGAAAATCTAAAGGGGGTTAAACCAAGTATAAAGGTAATCCCTTTAAATACTACATTGGTGAACAGATAGCCCTCTCAAAAGAGATGGGCTTTTTATTTCTAAAAGATTATTTGAATCGACTCGTTTTATGCTAAAACACCTAAGGATTGACAACTCCTTTAACCCCAAATAGTCCTACCTCTTTGAATCAAAAGAGAGGATTTATTTTTCGTCGAGGCATTTACCTTACTCAGGATCTTTGGATTTAGACAACTTTTCTTTATCTATTGTACCTGGTGGTTCTTCTAACCATTTATTCTTAATCATTATATTTGCACCATCTTTTGCATATTGTCCTATTTCCAATGAGAGTCTTTCATAATTAAAAACTAAATCACTTCTCTGACTTGCAGCTGCTGCAGTTGAATAATTACCCACTCCAGATGCGCTTAAAAAAGTCATAAGAAATAATGCTAATTTATCTGAAAAAGGTGGAGTAGTCTCGTTTGTAATGGATACATCTGAAGACATAGGAGATTGTATATTATTATCCAATAGTTTTTTTGAAAATATCTCAATATGCTTTTTTGAAATATCGCTTCCTCGCAACATCCATTTTTGAACATCCTCACGAGGCGAGGTTTGAGCAAAACTTAATGCGATCTTTGTTCCAAGTACATTGGTGTTAATGTTCATAAATAAATATGAAATTTCAATAGCATTTAAAGAGCGTTCCTTATTAAAGAAGGAAAAACCATAAAAATAGGATTTATTGTCGACAAAATCATTTCTAATTGGATATTCAATATAAGGTGCTTTAATATATAGCCCTTTAAGAAGAGCAGCATCGGTGCATGCGTCAAACAATTTTGTAGTCTCATGTAATCTTTCAATAAAATAAGTTCTAATGTCTTTTCGAGAACTCATTGAAATAAATCCACCATAGGCAATTAACCCTGATTTCGACATAAGGTCTAAAAAAGTTAACATAAATTCATCCGTATATAGCCTAGGTGCATTTAAATTAACATCCTTTTCAATATTAAATCCATTAGGTATGACCAATCCTTCATCGTTAAAAATATGAGTGATTTTCTCAATATGTGTTTTTGTAAGGGTTCTTGCATATCCAACAAGCGGACGTATTTCTCTATCCTTTGCATGGACAAAAAAATATTCTAAGATGCAGTGAGCCATGGTGTCGTTCATATAAGCAGACCAAAGGGTGGCAATTTCAGCCGAAGTTAATTTGATTTTGTCTGTTGACATGTTAATCCTCCGTTGGGAATGGTTAAGTAGATATATTCTTTACATAAACGGAGAATATTATTAGAAGGAGGTTTACATTAAATTCTGTTTTTAGACAGATATTTTATATTTCAGAATGAATACTGAAATGCTTGTCGTATTCTTTTATTAACTAAATAGTTCTTTAAGATAATATTGAATATTTGTTCCCCATATAGCAAAATAAACATCTTATCGATATATAGCATCAACCAATTATAATCATTACATATCCACTAATTTTCAAGAGAAGGGAGGGATACTTCAAAAACATTCTTACTTTCCCTATTAACAATCCCATTATTATAAATGGAATACAGAAACCGAGAGAATACGCAGTAATATTTAGGAAGGTTTGTGTTGGGTTTATCATATTAGCGTAACTGCGACTTTATAGAGAAATATGCTTTCAAGAATTAGAGGAGAAAACCAATGCATTGCTTAAATATATTCAGCCCATGATTTTTACTTTTGTAGGTCTATTCATCATGGTGATCTATTACTCCATTATGATGCCGTTATTTCAGATGATGCAGGGGTTTTAGAAAAACATCTGAAAAAGCCAATACCTGCAATTCCTTAAGATAACAGCCAATTAAATGCAAAATCGTCGTGCACCACAGTCACACCAGTAACTAATACCCAAAACCCAAGGAGTAACACCATGTTCAAAAACGAAAAAGGCTTCACCCTAATCGAAATGAATATATGTAAGAACCAAATGTTTTTCCCTGGGTTTTGAGGTGAAAAGAAGATATTGTGTAGCTTTCCCAATCACCGATACTACCCCCAAAATTATTTTGGGTTCACTCTAACCATAACTCATATCCAATACTCCAGGAAACTAGAAACACCCAAACCACATCACCAAATTTCATAAATAGTAAAAAGAAACAGATGAAATTAGATATCACTAAATTTATGCCGGATCCTTTATGTATCTTCGATTTTTTTTACTTGTTCTATACTTTCACATCCCAATCTAATGAAAGTCCTACACTATCATCAAATGTAATCATTTCGGGTAATAAATTATATTTTAATGTGCTTATAATTTCTTCTTCTAAACTCAATAATTCGAACAGATTATCAGGTGCATCGTTATTATCTGCTAAAAAATCAACAAATACTTTGTAATTTGTATATTTATCATCATAATAGATTGGCCTATGCTTTTTGAAATGTTGAAATTGGTAAGAACAAAGGAAAATTATAATTATATGCTAAATAAATATATAGTTTTTGAAGGATTTTACTTAAACTAACTGGTGCTTAAGTGAAAGAGGAAATAAGTGATTTTATGATTGAAATCATATTTTAGTTATTCCATTATAAGGCGCGTATATTTAAGAACGCGCCTTATTTGTGTAAAGGACAGGATTTTGGAATAAGACCGAAACATAATGCATAATCATTCTTAAATAAAATCAAATGAAATATTAAGGATGATCTTAAGTTTCTGCTTTATCTTACACCTTTTACTGTTTTATATAAGGTAAGTATTAAGGGGGGGATATGTTGAGGAAGTATACAAATTCAGGTAGAAGGTCTGCAGTAATTACTGGAGTATTATTAATAGCTGGTATCGTTGCAGGTATATTTAGTGTTGTTCCTGTAATAGATGGAGCAGACTACATTGTTAAGGCTCTTACATATGAAAACCAGGTACTAACAGGAGCGTTTTTCCAGTTGTTAATGGTTGTTGCATATGTTGGTATTCCAGTTTTGATGTATCCGATTTTAAGTATGCATAATAAAGGGTTTGCTCTTGGATCTATTGCTTTCGGCATTATTGCGGGTGTGTTCATTATTATCGGTGTCATCATTCTGCTGTTGCTATTGGTATTAAGCCACGAATTTGCAAAAGTAGGAACTCCGGATGTATCGTATTTTCAGACTTTAGGTGGATTGTTACAGTCAGGACGTGATTTGGTGAACCATGTGGCAACGACACTGTCATTTGTTTTGGCTATGCTTTTGTTTAACTGCATATTTTACCAAACAAAACTAGTTCCACGTTGGTTGTCAGCTTGGGGTCTTATTGGATCTACATTGTCCATATTGGCAAGCTTATTATTTATGATTCGCTTCATCGGTTTGGATGAAACCTACATGATGTTGAACTTTCCAATAGCCATTCAACAATTGGTTTTGGCTATATGGCTAATCGTTAAAGGATTCAACCCAACGGTACAGGATACGGTATCAAATTAATACGAAGGCTCTAGAAAAGCAACTATAGCTGAAATGAATAAATCATAAAGTTTTCAAGGACAAAACAGCAAGTATTTTCCAAGATAAGTTTGTGTTATAGGTGCTTTTCCTTTAATAATTGGTTATTCTGAACTTTGGTTGAAAAGCAATCAGGCGCAATTCCGAAGCATGAATTGTGCTTTTTCTCTATGTGAAGGGCTATTCTTATATCAATTCGCTATAAATGAGGTTTATCGTGGTCAAGGGTTGTTAAAAAAGATGTTAAAAACTATAAATGACTTACCAATCCTTGCGTTATGTCCGATCGAATCAAAATTCAATGAATACTATTTTAAGTCAGGTTGGCATCTACAAGAACAAAATGCAGAATTTATAGTCTGGCTTTTAACGACTAAAAACATTGGAAAAGTGTCATTATGAGAGATTTACCCATTATGCGGTAAATATGTTATGTCTTCTTCAACTATAGGTGCTTTAGTGGAACAAGACAATCTAAAAAAGTCGGATCCTTAGCGTACAAAATTTCCGAAATGTTGGCTGTACCCCATATACAGGTTCATTAAGAATTTAGAATTCAACAGGTGTTGCAAATTCAACTAACTCAGGATGTTTCCTCATATCCTCTAAAACTTTTTCTCTCTGTTTCTTTGCAAGCTCTATATCTGTTTCTTTTATCGTTTCAACTTGAGATGAATCTTGTCCAACAATAACTTTCCAACCGTTTTTTTGTTTTTCAACAGGGAAAGTAAATTTAGCTGAATTTCCATTTTGACTAAGTTCAACAGTTGTCTCAAACTCAGTTTCACTTACTTTTTTAAGCTCTACTATTTTAGTATCAGTAATATCTTCATCAATACTTAAATATTGCTCTTTTTGCTCATCTTTAACTGGAAACCTAATATCATCAGCGTATTTTACCATTCCTGATATATCCTTTGTTTCCAAAGCCTCTAAATAATTATTTACAAGGTTTGTAACTTCTTCATCTGTAGTTAAAGTTGTTTTAGCTTGAGCAACCAACTAAAAGAATTAACAATAAAATCCCTAAAACTATAAACCTTCTCATTTTTCCCATTCCCCTCTATAACAAATATTTATATGTAAAATTGTACCATAAGAACTTTTACTAACACGCCCCTAATCTTAACTAACGGGAGTTTTAATTCAACAAGGCATAAAGAATCTTCAAAAGAAGATCTTTTTTCAATGCCGTTAACATCGCTTGTGTTGACTTCAATTGGTATCTACCCCCTTTAAGAATCTTACTAACGGGCCATTTTGTGGAATTATACTTAACAACAAAATTAGAAATATATGTTAAAGTATATAGAGGAATTTGTAACTTAAATTTATGGAGGTTACTCTATGAACTATAAACTGTTTAGAACTTTACCGGAAGTAACAAATCCTAAATACATTGTATTTAGTGATTTTGATGAAACGTACTTTCCTCACCAATTGACCCCTGAACGAAAAAGTCAAATCCAAGCATTAGAAGAGACTATTGTAGAAAAAAGTAAGGTTTCTGGTTTGCTTTTTGGTTTAGTAACGGGCAGTAGTATTGAAGCTGTTCTTGAAAAAATGCAGAGAGGGGGATTTCGATATCTTCCTCATTTTATCGCAAGTGATTTAGGGACAGAAATTCGTTATTTCAACAAGCTAAAACAAGGTAAAATTGACCAAGAATGGCTAAAAAGGTTTGATAATGGCAATTACTTTCCCGATAAAATAAAAGAGATAATTGATTTATTGTCTTCTAAAAATATTGATTTAGATAGCCAATCTCAGATGGGTGTATCAAAATATAAAAGCAACTATTACTATTTTTGCAAGCATGCTGAGAAAGATCAATCAAACCTTAATTATATTAGAAGAGTAGCTAGTGATTTTAAAATTGGAATAAACATCAATAAATGCAATCCTTTGGCTGGAGACCCAGAAAATGCGTATGATATTGATTTTATACCTTTAGGAACTGGAAAAGATGAAATTGTAAAATATATATTAACAAAATTTGGGGTAGACCGACAAAATGGAATTGCATTCGGTGATAGCGGTAATGATTTAAAAATGTTACAAGCTGTAAAGTTCGGTTATTTACTTGAGAATGCTACAAGTGAGGCGAAAAATGGACACGAGCGTTTAACTATAGGTTCTTATTCAAATGGGATACTCAACACCATTAAGGAGCTAGTTGTGTAGAGGATCTTCTGCAATCGGTGCTTTAATTCAACAAGCAGCAAAAAGAACGAAGATCCTTTTTCAGTGCCGATAATCAATGATTATGTATATGAAAAGCCGACTCTATATTTTATAGTGTCGGCTTTTCATTTGGTTTTGGGAATTTATAAACATAAAAAAATTGACAAGGACTTAGATGGTTCTTGTGAAGGAATACTTCATCCGTTATTATATTTTCTCGCTTGTTTATAGACGATATTAAATACTTCCCTGAATTTCTGTTTCTTTTTAGATGGAGAGGAGGATAGAATTTTTAATTGGCGAACTGCTCCTTCACAAAGACTCCATCTTATACGAGAGTTTTGACATTCTTCCAAGATAAAGTCAATTAGTTCTTTTTCATCCTGAGAGTCAATATCATTCTTTACTTCGTCTAGTAGATTCTTGATATTCATGACAACCGTCTCCTGGGTTTCAACTGAACTCTGTATGCTAAATGGAAAGAGAATATGCTTAGATTGTTTTGTTATTTCTATGTTTTTTTCTAATCGAAGAATGTTGTAATCTAATATATCAGAACTATTCGTATCGAGGTTCATTTGATTAGAATACCTAAATTGATAGCCTAATCCCCCAATGAAGTGAGTGGATAAATCCATTGCACTGGCTTCGATGCCACTACCATAAACCTCAATCAACCGTTTAGCTAACCAGTTTAATTCCTTATAATGGCTATCGGCCATATACTTCCTTAACACCTCATCATTTTCTGCCATCGAGATATTGTAAAGTTCCGCAATCCTCTCAGTACTGTATACGGAGTGTTTTACTCGAAGTTGAGAATAAAAAGTTTGCTTGCTATGGGGCTCACCCTCTAACAGTAACTGGCTTTGTTGTTCTTTGACTTTTGCATCGACCTCTTGAATGATGCACTGAATCAATTGAGATTTAGAAGGAAAGTGATTATAAAAGGTACCTTTTGAAACCCCTGATTGATCTAGGATATCTTGTACAGAAGTATCATGATAACCTATCGTTCGAAAAAGCAATTTTGCTACCTCAATTATTTGTTCTCTTTTAGTCATTCATCTTCTTCTCCTAAAAATTATTGTTGACAGTTTCATTATACTATATTGTATACTAAAAAATATACTCGAGTATAAAAAAATATACATTAGTTAATATAATTGAAAGGAGTGTGGGTTTTCTATGGGAAAAGCTCTCACTTTACCAGTAGATATAGAGGGAAAACCCTTTAAGAGAGGCGGGGTTGTAATCGTTTTAATGGTGGGTACTTTTATAACCATTATTAATCAGACCCTGTTAGTTACAGCTCTCCCGAGAATTATGCAAGACTTAGGTATCACTGCTAATAATGCTCAGTGGCTGATCACTGCGTTTATGTTAATAAGTGGGGTAATGATTCCTATTTCAGCATTTTTAATGAATCAAATCGCTAATAGGTCTTTATTTTTTATGGCGATCGGAAGTTTTGCTTTGGGAACATTGGTTTGTGCTTTTAGTACAACCTTTCCAACGCTGCTTATTGGTCGTATTATACAGGCCATTGGAACGGGATTAATGATTCCATTAATGCAAACGTTAATTTTTTTAATATTTCCAGCCGATCGTCGAGGAGAGGCAATGGGATTAGTTGGGATTGTAATAGCATTTTCGCCTGCAATCGCTCCCACTTTATCTGGTTGGATTGTTGACATGTATGATTGGCATTATCTATTTTACTTAATCCTCCCAATTGTTCTGATTGATATAGTTCTTGCTTTCTTTTACATGAAAAATGTCGTTCATTTAACAAAACCGAAAATGGATATTCTTTCGATCTTGTTAAGTAGTATAGGTTTAGTTTCACTACTATACGGAATTGGTGTTGCAGGAAATATAGGATGGGGAAATAATACCGTCCTGATAACATGTGGAATTGGATTAGTAGTACTGATTGTGTTTGCCTGCCGTCAGTTCAAATTAACAGAGCCAATATTGGAGCTAAGTGTCTTTAAGGATAGAACATTCACTTTGACCACGGTCATTGTCTCCATTATTTTTATGACTATGATTGGATTGGAAATTCTCCTACCCATTTATACACAAACGATACATGGGTACTCAGCACTTCGTTCAGGTTTAATACTTCTGCCAGGTGCACTGGTGTTAGGGATCATTTCTCCCATTGCCGGAAAAATTTTTGATAAGCATGGTATTAGAAGACTATCCATAATAGGACTGCTCATTCTTTCTTTAGGGTCACTTCCATTTATGTATCTAACTCAGGAGACCTCTATTGGGTGGATAATTTGTTTCTATTCCTTAAGAATGGCTGGTATGGGGCTAGTAATGATGCCACTCGCTACCGCGGGGATAAATGCACTACCAAAGAAGTTTATAAGCCACGGTTCTGCGGCTAACAATACGGTACGGCAAATATTTGCTTCACTTGGTGCGGCAATTATGGTGGGGGTAATGTCGACTACCATAGCTAAATATACTGGCGATCAAACAGTGAAGAAAGAAGAAAATATATTACTGGAAGCAACTGTAAATGGGCTTAATAATGGTTTCATGATTGCTTTTATTCTCATTATTATTGCATTCATTTTGTGCTTTTTTATAAAACAGCCTTTTACAATAAGTAATAGAGATGACGAGAACGATTGAAAAGTAATATTTTTGCATGAAAATGATCAGCTCCAAATCAAAGAGGGAGGCTATCTTTTGAGGTGGGCTACATATTAATGAATTTTAGAAATGAGAGGGGCAGTTTAGCTCAACAATGAGGATGTTAAACGATGTACTTTTTTATATGGATAACTAACTCTTTTGTAGCTGTATTAAGTATTTAATTTTAATATGATGGGAAAATGCTTATAATACTTACATCCAGAGGTGGTAATAATTTGTGAAAAAATTAATCATTGTGTTTGCTGGATTCCTCTTGGTAGGATGGTATGGAGTTCCCAAAGACGAATGCTAGAAGAAACTTTATATACAAGATACTATTCTTATCTCTTATTCAGATTTTATCTTGTGTCAAAAATAGATAAAATCGAAAGAATAGATGGTGATACGCGTAGACATAAAGTTTATGCAAGTGCTTTAAACTACGATGGGCATCATAGCAATGTTCCCTTGGATAAAATCCTTATCACGTTGACTGATACTCCCAAATACGGTGTTAAAATCAATAAAGTTACAATACAAAAAGGTATTTCTGAAATAGAAAGCCTTATACAATGTAGACGGGAGAACAAAAATCTTGTTGAGCTAATGGGGACTTTACTTCAATAAGGGAGTTGCTTAGGCGGCTCTTTTTTGTATGAAAACACAATAGTAAAAAAGCCATGCTAAAATAAACCCTCCATATTCTCATTTCTGTCTTATGGGAAATAAATGTAAATTATAGAAAAGAATTCGTAAATTAAAGACGAATGAGGAAAATTTTCCTACAATGGAGTGTTTAAACTCGATTTTTCATAGGGTAAAAGTCCTTAATTTTCCCAACCTGTTTTTGAAATTTTTTTCTGAGACTGGAAAATACTCTGTATGGTGTCACTATTTAGAAAATTTAATTAAACGAGAAGGTAAGGGAAACGATTGGCAGTTCATAAAGAGAATGATAAAGGTATAAGGCATTGGACTAAATTAGGTTTTTCTAAGTTTAAAGAAGTAGTTTTTGAGGGGAAACCATATTACTGTTTAGAGAAGGTCTTTATTCCATAAACGGGCCATCTTGTGGAATAAAAGCTAAGTAAAAAATCCCTCGTATCTATTCTGAATACAAGGGATTTTATGTGGGCAAAATTACTTTTCTGTTGCAGGCTTGTAGTGTCCAGGTATGTTTTTGGATGAAATGGCCAATCGGTTCCAGCTGTTGATCGTGATAATTATGGTAACTAGATCGATATATTGTTTTTCATCAAAATGAAGGCGGACCCGCTCATACAGATTATCTGGTACACCGTTTGCCGAAATGGTTGTGACTGCTTCCGTTAATTCTAGCGCTGCCCTTTCCGCCTCAAGATAGAATGGTGACTCACGCCAAGCATTCAAACAGTAAATTCTTTGTTCGGTTTCGCCATTTGCCCGGGCATCCTTTGTGTGCATATCCAAGCAGAACGCACAGCCATTGATTTGAGAAGCACGAATTTTAATCAATTGGATTAATTTGTTATCAATTCCCGTAGTTTTCTTGTACTCCTCCAATTGAAACATTAATTTGACAACTTCTTGGTTTGTCCGCATGTAGTTAACACGTTGCTCCATGTCTATCTCCTCCATTAAATGTTTTAGGGGTTCACTAATAAGACAAAACAGAGGAGTGATTTGTGACATAAAAATAGAGAGCCACATTGAGCTCTCAGTCTATCCTTATTAAGGAACAGGAATATGATTTAATTTATCCGGATTTGAAACAATAAAGATTCTCCGGATATTTTTTTGTTTTGAATCTAATTCAAAGCAGATGACTTTGATAGGGTGCCCCTCTTTTACATGCAAGATTCCTTTCTGACCATTGACCATCACCGGAAGAAGTTCTCCTATGAAACTTCCTTTAGCGGAAATTCCTTTAAGAAAGGCAGATACGCGCTGTTTGTTTACAATTGGATTTAATGCAGCAATCACCTTTCCTCCGCCATCGGTAACAAGTACAACATCTTCTGTAAGAATATCAATAAATTCCTCAAAATTTCCGGTCGTCGATGCTTTTATGAATGTTTTTGCCAGGAGATCAACATGTTCAGTATTCTCCGGATGGACAGGCATATCATTCTTTAATTTCCGCTTAGCACGGCTGTAGATTTTTCTGCAATTCACTTCAGTTTTTTCCAGCATCCCGGCAATATCCCCATAGTCATAAGCGAATGCTTCTCTAAGAACGAACACTGCTCTTTCAACAGGTGACAGTTGATCCAGCAAAACGAGAAAGGCATAAGAAACTGTTTCGTCTGTTACAATCTTATCTAAAGGTTGCTCTGTTTGGTGTACCCGAGGTTCAGGCAACCAGGGACCTGTGTAAATTTCTCTTCTCTTACGGGCTGATTTTAAAAAGTTTAGACAGCGATTCGTCGTCACTTTCGCAAGATATGCCTTCAAGTCCTCAATTTGATTGGTGTCAAGCTTAAGCTGCAAGAATAAATCATGAACGATATCTTCTGCGTCGGTAACTGATCCAAGCATACGGTACGCAATGGAAAAAAGAAACGGTTGATATATCTTATATAATCTATCCAACTCATTCACTTGCTTCACCTATTTTCTATTACATTTTTCTTCTAGTATATACGATTCGTAGATTGAGGACCATGTATAGAATTAGGTTCTAAGCGTCACAAGAAAAGTTCATTATTGAACAAAATACTAGTTAACAGAAGTTCTTTGGTTATTCAATAATTGGGCAGGATTGTTGAATAATAAAAACTCTAGTGATAGGTCACTTTTGACTCAAACTGTGCAATAAAGAGGGGAAAACACCCCTCTTTAATTCAACATATCATTTTTACCGTCAATATATAGCTTTCCGTCTTTTTGTACTTCGGCATAAAAAACATCTGAAATTGAATTAATTCCTGATAATCGTATTTGTTGCTCTAGCCATTCGGTATTAAGGTTTAATTTTTCTAAATTTGACATGATAATCCTACCATCATTGATGACCTCAGTAGAAATAGGATAAGTATTTAGTGCAGGGTTTTGTATTCCAAAATCTGATTTTGAAAGTGGTTGGCTGGGTTCCTTTTTCATGACAGATAAATTTCCATCTGTTTCGAAAATCGCATAGTCTACATCTGACACAGCAAATACATTTTTTTGTCTTAATAATGCATTTAGTGCGTCAATATCTAAACGGACTTTTCGTAACTCGTCTTCCATAATTTGACCCTTTTTAATAAGGATTCTTGGCTGTCCCTCGATTAATTCACGAACCTTTTTTGAATTTATATCTATGTAACCTAGAAGAATTGTTATTAGGGTCCAGCCAATAAGTGCAATTAATCCATTGCGAACACTGAGTGAAGGATCAATAGCTAGAGAAGCACCGATAGTACCAATTGCGATACCAGAAACAAAGTTAAAAAAAGTCATTTGGGAAATTTCTTTTCTACCCATAATTCGGGTTAGAGCTAACAAGGTTCCGAAAGCTAGGACAAGTCTTAATAATAAATCTGTAAGTGGCATAAGCTACTCCTTATTTTAGATTTAAAATAAGGGTACCCATTAAATTCAAAGTTATTCATGCTCTTGTTGTATCACAAATAGTTGAAAAAAAGATAAGGTTTAAAATCCGAGTAAAGGATTTAAGAAAAATTTAAAATTTACCCCACTATTTTTTTAAATAGTTTTCCCTACACTTATAAGCAAATAAGATTAAGGAGGAAACTGATAAATGAAGAAGTGGGGCTTTTTATTATTATTATTGTTCCTAGGGTTAACTTTCGTAAATATGGAACCATTTTCTGAACCAAAAGTAAAAATACAAAACGATGATCAATCTAAAAATGATATAGCAGAGGGTGGAAGAATTTCTATAAATAACCAAAAAATTAAAATTACAGAAGACCAAATCTATCAGGGAGATCTGCTTTTGGTCAACAGTGAATATCCTGTTCACCAAGAGAGTATTAGATCGGATATTGTCAATTTATCTGCAAACTATAAATTAGCACAAGGTTATGTGTTGTTAGACAGTGAAATTTATTTGTCAAAGGAAGTTGCACATAAATTCTCAGATATGGTTGCTGCTGCAGAAAAAGATGGACTTCAATATTTCGCCATCACAAGCGGCTTTCGAGACTTTGATGAACAAAGTGTACTTTATCAAGATATGGGTTCTGCCTATGCCTTGCCACCTGGCTATAGCGAACACAATCTAGGTTTATCGCTTGATGTAGGATCTACTCAAATGAAGATGGCTGATGCACCAGAAGGAAAGTGGATAGAAGAAAACGCTTGGAAATACGGTTTCATTTTACGCTATCCAGAGGATAAAACGGACATAACAGGAATTCAATATGAACCGTGGCACATCCGCTATGTTGGTTTCCCTCATAGCGCGATTATGAAAGAAAAGAATTTCGTTTTAGAAGAATATATGGAATACCTAAAAGAAGAAAAAACCATTTCTGCTAGTGTAAATGGGGAAAAATATGAGATTTCTTATTATCCTGTTACTAAAAATCCGACCATTCATGTGCCTGCTAATATTCGTTATGAGATTTCAGGTAACAATATCGATGGTGTGATTATGACAGTGTTTCCCTGATAAGCACGCATGAAACTCAGGGAAGGTGAGGGTGGGGAATGAAACAAACGAAATTTAATGAAAGGCATTATGGTACCGGCACTATTTACCTTGTATCTGAATGCTTTATTCAAAATCATTCTGTTTAAGTTTGACTCGATTCATGTTACTTTTCTCATGTCTCGACTTCAGAGGAATCTGTGAGACCCCGGTTTTATCTTGAATCAGTTGCAATCAGGAAATTTTATTCTGTTTAAAACCATATCTGTTTATATTCAGATACCGTCTATCCATCATTTAATCAATTTGGTTGGTAATATTGTAATATTCATTCCATTTGGGGCATTTATTCTATTGTTGTCTAAAAACAAAGGGATATCATTGAAAGATACATTAGTTTTATCCTTAAGCTTAGGTCTGGAATGCTTACAGATCGTTTTTTCTATCGGAAGTTTTGATGTGGATGATCTTATACTAAACATCTCTGGAGGCTTACTTGGATACGGTGCTTTCAAGCGATTACTACTGTGCGGTCTAGAGCAGAACCCTGTCGCTAAGCCTATAAAGAGTTATTCATCATATTTTAAGTTTGTCAACATTTTTAATAAGGAATTTTATTTATCCATGCTATACTAAAACTGTCCATTACAAATAACCTTCCGAGTACACTGTTTGGAAGGTTTTTCATTTGATAGTTAGATGTAGTAGTTAAGCTATATCTTGGAAGGTTGTTTTGCTTTTTAATAAGGCATAGAGCCAGTATAAGAGCTTATTCACACAAGCAATTACGGTAACCCTAAAGGGTTTACCTTTATCGCGTTTTTTGTTATAGAACTCTCGTAGTTTCTTGTTTCTTGCAATGATCTCATCTGTAGTCATTTGCTTTCTGGTATCACGAATACCGCACCTTACAGCCATATATAGCTCGCCTTTCAGAGTAGCTTATATAAAGAAATTGATTAGGGAGAATTCATCCATTATCATCGTTTTTCCATATTCTTAAAAGAAGTGTGAATACTAAAAAATGAAATAAGCATTAAATTTTAACAAAGAAATGAAATACTGGGTATAATCCTGCTGATATAGCGCCAGAAAAATTTGCTTCGATAGGTATTAGAATAATCAGATTGTACTTCAATAGGAGTGGAAAAGATGAAACCAATATCAATTTTAATTGCAGATGATGAGGAGGAGATTGCCGATTTAGTAGCCATTCATTTAGAAAAGGAAGGGTACCAGGTTATTAAAGTAACAGATGGACAAGAAGCAATTCGAGCGATTCAGACTCAGCATATTGACTTAATTATATTGGATATTATGATGCCAAAAATGGATGGGTATGAAGTGACTCAACACATTAGAGAACAGTATAATATGCCCATTATCTTTTTAAGTGCAAAAACTTCCGATTTCGATAAAGTGCAAGGGTTAGTAATCGGGGCAGATGATTATGTGACGAAACCATTCACTCCCATTGAATTGGTCGCTCGTGTAAATGCCCAATTGCGGCGTTCGCTGAAGTTGAATCAGCCAAAAATGAATCATAAATCTATTTTGGAGTATGGCGGATTAGTAATATCCCCTGATCAACGGACAGTAATGGTATTTGGTGAGAACATCGAACTGACACCAAAAGAGTTTGATATCTTATATTTGCTGGCAAGCCATCCGAAGAAAGTGTATAGTGTGGAAAATATTTTTCAACACGTATGGGGGGAAGCTTATTTTGAAGGTGGTAACACAGTAATGGTCCATATACGTACATTAAGAAAAAAACTGGAAGAAGATAAAAGGAAGAACAAATGGATAAAAACCGTTTGGGGAGTAGGTTATGCATTCAATGGCTAAATTTGCACACAGTTTTCGTGCTAGAATGATTGTTTTATTCGGTTTAAGCATGATGTTTTCCGGTATCATTACATTTTTAATATTTATTGGTCTTCAATTTTACTATCGCACATATGTCCACTATGAAGACCCATTGGCACGTGTTCGCTTATTTGTAAGCACTATTGGAGATATTAATTTCTTTTTGCTCTTATTTATTCCACTTTCTGTATTGTTCTTCTTATTACTCACTAAACCCTATTCCACCTATTTCAATGAAATTTCCAAGGGGATCCATAAATTAGCCCAAGGTGATTTTCACCATCGGGTTGAAATTCCCGCCCATGATGAGTTTAGAGATATCGCACAGGATATAAATTTGGCAAGTGAAAAGTTGAAAGAAGCTGTTGAAAGAGGTGATTTCACTGAAAGCAGCAAGGATCAGCTCGTAGTAAACTTGGCTCATGATCTACGTACACCCCTCACTTCTGTTATCGGCTATTTAGATTTAATTCTAAAGGATGAGAAATTGACAAAAGAGCAGGTACAACACTTTTTGACAATTGCATTTACCAAATCTCAACGTTTAGAAAAACTTATTGATGAATTATTTGAAATAACGAGAATGAATTATGGAATGCTCCCAATAAAAAAAATGAAACTTAATTTAAATGACCTCCTTTTGCAGCTAAAAGAAGAACTGTATCCGGTATTTGAAAAAAATAATTTGCTAGTCCGAACAGATTTACCAGCCACTTTACCTATTGTAGGCGATGGCGAGCAATTGGCACGTGTGTTTGAAAATCTACTTACAAATGCAAATCGCTACGGATATGATGGGGAATATGTTGATATTAACGGATACATTGATGCAAATGAAGCAGTGGTACAAGTAGTGAATTATGGGGATAGTATAACACCGACCGACCTCCCGCATCTATTTGATATTTTTTATACTGGAGACAAAGCACGGCAAATGCAAGAAGGAGGAACTGGCCTTGGCCTTTTCATCGCAAAGAATATCGTAGAACAGCATAACGGGAGTATCACAGCCAATAGTAGCTTAATTCGAACGGTATTTGAAGTGCGCTTGCCCCTTGATAGTGTAGCTAAATGATCAGCTATAGTCCCTAAAGAATATTTAAGAGAAATTTAAAATTTGCCCCACTTTTTATTTGAAAACTTTTTAATATTCTTAATCTATAAGCTTGAAGGAGGAAATAAAAATGAAAAAGTGGGGATTAATATTTATTATAGTATGCTGCTTATGTATTGCGGTCAGCAAATTAACAGAGGATAAAGTTGATATTCAAAGCTATGATCAAGATAGCCTAACTGAAATAAGTCAAAATTTAGAGATTACAAGTGAGCAAATCTATCAAGGAAATTTGCTCTTGGTCAATAAAAAGATTCCGGTTCGCCCGTGATAGTATAAAATCCGATGTTGTTAACTTATTTTTGCATAAAGAATTGACTCAGGGATACAGTTTGCTGAATAAGGATCTCCTTTTGTCAGGAAGTGTTGAAATGGAGTTTTCAAGACTGGTACTCAAAAAGATGGAGTTCGTCATTTTTTGATTAGTAGTGGCTTTCGTAATTTTGAGAAACAAAGTGCACTTTCCGAAGAATTAGGTGCCGCTTATGCGTTGCCACCAGGTTATAGTGAACACAATTTAGGTTTATCGTTGGATGTAGGATCTGCACAAATGACTATGGATAAAGCACTGGAAGGAAAATGGATAGAGGAAAATGCATGGAAACACGGCTCTATTTTACGCAATCCACAAGATAATACCGAAATTACAGGCATTCAATATGAGCCGTGGCATATCCGCTACAAAATCTTGCCTTGGAAGAATATTTGGACTATTTAAAAGGAGAAAAAACATTTCTGCCACGATAAACGGGAAAGCGTATACGGTTTCTTATTATCCAATCTCTCAAGCAGCCGTAGTGAAGGTGACAAAGGATTGTGATTATGACATTTCCGGGAACTATGAGGATGGTGTAATTGGATCCGTTTATAATTGATACAATTAATGGGAAGGTGATTATCTATGCTTGAAATTTTGGAAACTAAACGTTTATATGTTCAACCACTTACCAAAAGGATGCTTTACTAAAAATCTTTTGGGAAATCAAAGTTACAGATTAAGAAGGTAACCTTATTTGTATTTCTCGATGTACGATGGCAGTCATTAAAAGAAGGTAGTCAACTGTTTCGTAAGTTTGTACCGTTAACATTTTTTCGGAAGAAAGCACTCTCTTCAAGCGTGTGAAAGGTGAAGTCTGACGGTAAGGAAGAAATGAATCCGGGAGAGAAGGCAAAGCTGTTTCCAACGATGAAAATCTTATTGTGGATATGAGATATCCTAAGGAAGTAACGGAGCTGTAACAAATCCGTAGCAATTGTTCCCTACAGGATTTGCGCATGCTTTGAAGGTGCAATTGGTGCAGTACTTAGACAAAAGAAGATTAAAGCTGAAGATACAACAATTACTTCCCATGTCACACTCGGCAAAGATGCAATGACGGTTATGTGCTAGCAATTACTTTGGACATCTCAATTAGATTTCCTAGAAACTAGCGTGGCAGAGGAAATCGTCGCAGAAGCTCATAAATTTTGTCCTTATGCTAAAGCTACCCGAGGGAATATCGAAGTAACAACAATTGTTAATTTGAAACACGCCATTTTCTTGATGTATAATCGGGCACTTTTCTCTAATAAGGAAAGTGCCTATTTATGTGAGTTAGTCATTTTAAGAGTTACCATAAACGAAACAACTCCAATCGCATAACAGTAGTTACAATCTTCATACGTTCGATTTCCATAAATATTTTCGAACGAATGAAGACTGGAAATTACCTTTATAAAACTTGAATTTCATTCAACTAACATGTCTGTTCATGATTACTTCTTATCGATACCTGAAATAGCGATCCAAGATAAGAATATGATTGATCCACAACCAATATTAATTATAGATAGAGATTTCAAAACGTGTTTAGACAAACTTATAATACCCATAATTAAACCTAAAATTGGTATAGTTAACCAAATGAAATCCTGCAAGTATTCATTGTAAGACCCTACAAATCCTAGAATATTAGTCAAAAACATTAAAAACCATAATATTTGTAACAATAGGATTGCTTGAATCCCTTTTGACATATAACCATCTAACTTGTAACCCCCTCACTTATGATTATCAATTAGGTACCATCAAATTATAGCTATCACCACCCAGATGACCAAGAACATCAATAATTTTTTGAAAAAAAACGGGACGGCGATCTCCTTTATATATTTCGTTATAAAGCTTACCATCCTTGATGAAAATGACTCGTTTACAATAGCTTGCTACGACTGGATCATGCGTTACCATAAGAGTGGTTGTCTTTTCACTCCGGTTAATATTAGTAAGAGTGTCCATTACAGCTTTGGAGGATCTTGAATCAAGATTTCCAGTAGGTTCATCAGCTAAAATTAAGGAAGGTTTATGAATAATCGCTCGAGCAATAGCAGTTCGTTGCATTTGTCCGCCTGAAATTTCATAGGTTCTTTTATTTAATAGAGATTCTATACCTAGTTGTTGAGAAATACGCGCAATTTCTTTGTCCATTTCTTGAGATTTCACCCCGTTTAAAACCAAAGGCAAGACAATATTTTCTTCCACCGTCAGGGTGTCAAGAAGGTTAAATTGCTGAAATACAAATCCAAGCTCATTCCTTCGAAAAATTGCTTTATCATTATGAGTCATAGCATGTGGATTACTCCCGTTTATCGAAACTGTACCATGAGATGGCATATCAATTGTTGCTAATAAATTAAGTAAAGTCGTCTTCCCACTACCTGAGGGACCCATAATTCCAACAAATTCTCCTTTATCGATTGAAAAATTGATGCGATCCAGAGCGCAATGAGAAACCCTTCCTCTATAAATTTTACTCAATCCTTTTACATCTACAATTTGCATAAAGCTCCCCTCCTAAGTAAGCATAGTGTAACGCTAACACAACGGTGGATGAATTGATTAACCTTACAATTCACTTACAAACTTGTAATTTAATTTACTCGTTTAAAATAAATTTGAACGATTGTGCCTTGATTGAGACTAGATTCTATTTCGATACGATGTCCTAATTCATCAATAATTTGTTTAACAAGAAAAAGTCCCATTCCTGTAGATTCTTGAAACGACCGTCCATTTTCACCAGTAAAGTAAGGATCAAAAACACGTGGTAAATCACTTTTAGGTATCCCAACTCCATAATCACGTACCGAAACAACAATTTCATCTTTCAATTGTTTGGCCTCAAATTGGATTTTCTGCCCAGCACCCACCGTGTATTTAATGGCATTAGTGATGAGTTGTGTAAAAACAAAAGATATCCATTTTTCATCTGAATGGATGTAAAGTTTTGAATCGATCATAATTTCCGGATAGATATGATTCCTTATGAATAATCGTTTCTGTACAGAAGTTGTTTTTCGAACCAAAGAATAGAGACTAAGAGATTCCACATAAAAGTCATTCTCAAAAGAATCCAGTCGCGAAGTATATAAAACGATATCCAATCCGTTTTTCATCCTCTCAATCTCATCGTTAAGAGACGAAGAAAATTCATCATCTCGCTCTTGTGCCATGAGGTGCATCACGGAGAGAGGCGTTTTCATTTGATGCACCCATTGATTTAGAAATTGTATGTGATGGTCAAATTTTAATTTATAACTTTCCATTTCTTTTAGATAGTATTGGCGTAGTTCATCGTGAAACTGATCTAGATAGCTAGGTAGTGGAGAAGATTGACGTTCCATACTCATATCATTCATTGATGTTAAAGGTGTTGAAAGGCGTTTGTAAAATGTTTGATTTCGTATGTAGCGAACGACTAAGTAACAACCAAAGAGTATGAGGCTTAAACTCGATGCATACAAAGCTGTAGGTCCATGTCGATAGCCATCAAGCCAAAAAATCATCAATATGAGCAATAATTGTCCGACATATAAACAGCAAAAAGAAACATGATCACGGAAAAATAGCTTCATTCTCCTTTCCTCCAATTAGGAATGAGACGATATCCTTTGCCCCTCACGGTCAGAATGGCATTTTTAATGTGGAGATTTTGAAGCTTTTTTCGCACACGGTTAATATTAACGTTAAGCGTATTATCATCTACAAATGCTTCCTCATCCCAAATTTTTTCAAGCAATCTGTCACGACTAATAACTGCTTCAGGCTTGCTTAAAAATTCACTTAGCATTCTTGTCTCTGTATGACTTAGCTCGACCATATAGACACCGAAACTTATAACCATGCGATCCACATCAAGGGAAACTCCCTCAAAGTTTATCGTTCTACTGAGTTGGTTCGTTGCATAATCACCATAAGATCGCCTTAACTGACTTCTTATTTTTGCAAGTACAATCTCGTAATCAAAGGGTTTTGTAATAAAATCATCTCCACCGTTTTCCATAGCCATCACCTGTTCCATCTTTTCGTCACGAGCAGAAATAAATAAAATGGGACAAGTAGAGAACTGACGTATTTGTTTGCACCAGTAATAACCATCGAATTTTGGTAAATTAATATCCAATAAAACAAGATGTGGAGAGAAAGCTTTAAACTCTTCAACCACGCTTCCAAATCTTTGTACAACGCTTGTTTCAAATTCATATTTCTGAATATAGTCTTGTAGGAGAGAGACCAACTTCTCATCATCCTCTACAATGAACACACGAAACATAGATTTCACTCCTCCAATGAATTTCCCCGTACCAATAACTTGATTTAATAGGTGCCCCTTATATGATACAGTTAATTTTAGCATATATTTCCATGGTTTATAAATATGGTTAAACCTTTAAACAAGATCTATCTACATTATCTTACAACATCGTAAGGTAATGAAAGGTTAAACAATGGTAGTCAAATCGCATTACCCATATAGTACAACTATAGACAATTTGCTCAGAGACGCCTTTCATCGAAAAAAAAAGATAATTGGAGTCTTTGACAGTACATAAAGGCAGGGATAATGATGAATAAGGATGCTGGAGAAACATTAGTTGTTACAAAAAATTTAACAAAAAAATTTGGGGATCAGTATTCAGTTGACCATGTGAATTTAGAAATTAAACGCGGTCAAATTTTTGGTTTTCTTGGTCCAAATGGTGCAGGGAAGACCACTTCAATCCGTATGCTCCTCGGACTAATGAAACCAACAGAAGGTGAAGTGAGGCTATTTGGCCAAACATTTCATAAAAATCGAATTGATATTCTTGGAAGAGTAGGGGCTCTCGTCGAAGCTCCTTCTTATTATCGAAACTTAACTGGATTCGAAAATTTAAAACTCTCTAGTAAAATATTAGGATCTTCGAACGCCCGAATCGAAGAGGTGCTGGGAATTGTTCGGTTATCTGAAGTTTCCCATCAACCAGTGAAGCAGTATTCTCTAGGAATGAAGCAAAGACTAGGAATAGCACTCGCTCTGCTTGGTTCTCCAGAGCTATTAATATTAGATGAACCTACAAACGGGCTTGATCCAAGTGGCATCCATGAAATTCGGCAGTTGATTAAAAGAATGCCCGAAGAATTTGGTATAACGGTGTTAATTTCTAGTCACAACCTTGCCGAAATCGAAATGATCGCTTCCCACGTAGGCATCATTCAATCCGGAAAATTAAAGTTTCATGGCACAATGGAAGAGTTGAAGAGAGATCAAAAACCTCGAGTTGAAATCAAAGTCAATAATTTGATGGGTGCAAAAGATCTACTACGCCAGCTAGATGTTCAAGCAAGGATTATAGAAGATATGCTACTGGTCGATCAACCAACTGACTCGGTTTCAGCAATAAACAGAAAACTTGTTAGCAATGGATTTGAAGTCTCCCATTTGGTAGAGAGCGTCAAATCTCTAGAGGAAATTTTCTTGGATTTAACAGGAAAAGAGGGGGCCATCTAGATGTTTCATAAGGTTCTTTCAGCTGAATGGGCAAAGCTTCGCAACAATCGAATAGTTTTTCCAGTCATTTTAGCTCCAACCTTAATTTTGCTATTACAATATGCAAATTTTAAAATTCGCTATACTAGTGTAGTGAAAGAAGGAGATATACCTTGGACGATTTTCATTGAACAACACGTAGTGATCTGGGCCGTTCTTATACTTCCAATCCTAGCAGCCGTGTTATCTAGTATGCTTATCATGAGCGAAAATTCAGAAAATAATTGGAAATATCTCTTAGCTCTTCCCATCAAACGAAGGGATGTGTATTTTGCGAAAATCACGTTGGTCATCTTTTTCTTACTGGTAAGCTCCATTATGCTTGGCATTGGTATTGTAGGTAGTGCATCGATACTTCAATTACCTGGCGATATACCGTATAGTCAACTAATACAAACACTTAGTGCTGCATTGATTGGCGCTTTTGCTGTGCTAACCATTCAATTTTGGCTTAGTATTAAATTCGATAATCCCGGTATTCCTTTAGCCGTATCCATCTGTGGAACGGTAGCAGCCATATTTCTATTACAATCAGCCCTGACACGATGGCTACCTTGGGTATATCCTTATTTGGTACTTCCTATCCGCTTAAATGAAGGAATTAATATTACCTGGTATATGGGGCAGTCCGTGGTGGTTGGTCTCTTATGTTTAATCATAGGGTATCGTGAATTTGCCCACCGAGATATTTAAATAAATGAAACAGAAACGAAGGTGAATAGAGCATGACGTTTGGTAGAGTATTAATGATGGAGATGATGAAGTTAAAACGCTCTTATGTTTGGCTATTAATGTGTGTAGCACCACTATTAATGGTGACGTTTGGGGCTTATAACTTCGTCCGTTATCAAGATGTCTTCCTACAAGGAAATGCGGTTCCTTGGGAAAAACTACTAGGGCAAATCGTAACATTTTACGGTCTCTTACTTCTTCCGTTATCGATCGCGGTGATGGCCGTTTGGCTTGCCAGAATTGAACATTCAGAAAATAATTGGAAATACTTATTTACCATGCCAGTGAATTTGAAATCCATATATATCACTAAAACAATTATTCATATAGGACTCGTCGGTCTATCCATGGTCATTCTTTATATTGGAACTATAGGAGCTGCGATTATTGTGGGTGTTGGGAATATCCCCTACGGTACGACGGCCGTTAATGTCCTCATTTGTTGGATAACATGTCTACCCATCCTTGCTTTACAGATGATTCTAAGTATAAGATTCCCTAATATTGGAATGCCCATTGGGATAAGTTTAGCTGCATCGATTACGAGTGTTGTTATTACAAACAGCGCCTATGGAAAGTATTATTTCTGGTCACTCCCCTCACTGACTTTAATCCCAAATTCAGAAGCGATGAGGAATCTTACTATACCCTATTCACTGACCATATCCTTAGCAGCCTTTAGCTGCATTATGGTAATAGGATATAGGTTCTTTCGAAAACATGAAGCATAACTATACCTAACATTAGCTCACCAGTAAGGAGGCTATTATGACTTTTCCAAGATTAGCATTCATTAACGTTGTGAGAAACAAACAAGTTTATTTATCCTACTTTCTTAGCAGTGTATTCTCTGTTTCTGTTTTCTTTATTTATGCTCTTTTTGCATTCCATCCAGCTTTCACCACAGAGATAATTGGCGGATATGTCTCTGTAGGTATGCATTTCGCAGAAGCGATTATTTATGTGTTTTCTTTTCTCTTTGTGCTTTATTCTATGAGTTCATTTTTGAAATCCCGGAAAAAAGAATTTGGAGTTTTTGCAATCAATGGAATGTCGGATAAACAATTGCGTAACCTGATTTTTTTGGAAAATATGCTCATGGGATCTGCAGCCATAATTTCAGGGATATGTATTGGACTACTGTTTGCAAAACTACTGCTTTTAATTAGCGAATATGCCTTAGGAATGTCAAATGAGCTCCCTTTTTATTGGCCCTGGGAAGCCATTCTCCTAACTTCCATTTCTTTTGGTGTGCTGTTTTTAATCATTTCATTCTTTACGACTTCTTTTGTCCGGGGTAGTCAATTAATTGATCTCTTCACAGGAAACTCTAAACCGAAACGTGCACCCAAAGCATCTCCTGCTTTATCCATTTTATCTGTTTTTCTTCTAGGAGGAGGCTATGCTATCGCGTTGCTCGTTCAGGAAGCTATGGTTTTTTTCGCCATGATACCAGTAACCATAATCGTCATACTTGGAACCTACTTCTTTTACACCCAGCTTAGTGTCTATATTCTTCACCGCATAAGAAAACAAAAGAAAATCTTTCGACACAAGGTGAATATTATCATTGTATCGAACCTAATTTATCGTTTACGCGATAACGCTCAAATTTTATTTATGGTAACGGTTGTCCTTACCATAACCTTTTCAGCGATCGGAACCATTGTTGGTATTCGAACAATGCTCCTTGAATCAACGAAAATTACTCAGCAAGGTATTGATATTGTCTTGTTTATTGGCTTTTTTATAGGCGCAGTATTTTTCATATCTTCCGCAAGTCTATTGTATTTTCGACTTTATACCGATATGAAGGAGGACAAACGCGAGTATGAAATGATTGCAAAATTTGGGATAACGGAAAAAGAGTTATCAACTATCATTACGACTAAATTAGGAGTCCTATTTTTTATTCCGTTATTCGTTGCCACCATTCATAGCTTCATATCCCTTATTGCCATGCAAAATATGTTTAGTTATTCACTTATGAAAGAATCCATGTCGGTCATAGGCATGTTTATAGTCTTACAAATAATCTATTTCATTATAATAAGATTTCAATATCTCACAAAAATTAAAAGCATGTTATAAGTGAAATTATAGAATAGGAACTTTGGAAAACTTTAATCTAGCGATTTAAAAAATAAACTCTACAAGAATATTGATAAAATTAGAATACCGTAGACAGTTGGTTTAAACGATTGGAAGAGAAAAAAATTCATTATGTGAATTGAGCAGGAAATGAAAAAGCGTATGATCAGCAGGTCGCGATATTGCTTTATTCATTTTTAAAAAAAGTGAAGGAAAGTTGGCGTTAGAAGGAATATTTAATTACTTAGAATCTCCCGTGAGTCCTTATGCCATACGGCCGTTTCCTAAGGAAGAGACACAACTGGTCGGGCATATGAGAGAAGAAATGGAGCAAGTCGCTAGGGAAATTGCAACTCTCCAGGTAGAAGAAATAAAACAACACTATCAAAAAGTCAAAGGCTGATGGGGATTTCTGAAAGCGGAAAGACGTATTATCAAGATTTTCAAGAACATGTTCCTTTCAAACACGACGGGGGAAGGAAAACGATTCTTTTGTTAACCTATATTGATTTTGTCCTCCTAAAAGGGTATCTTTTTGGTTCATTGATGGAGAATTTTTTCTCTTCCTGATTATAAATAGCCTGGAAATAATAAGCTGCGAATTATCTGCTATGTAGTGGAAAGAGGAGAATTCGATATTCTGTTAAAGGGCCATTATATTGAATAACTTATTGTGGAAATTATGAAAAATTGAGATGATTATTATTAAGTTAAAGGGCAGTTTAGCGTGGCCACCGACCAACTAAGTGGTTGCTTACACTCAATTATAGGAAGGAAAGTTTTATCCTTTCGCGAATTCATTATACATGCCGAAATTACGAAATTCGCAAAAAAATCGCGGTAGAGCATTGGAAAGAGCATTTTAATTTTCTATAACTCCATAGAGAGGTGATTACGCATGAATCAAAGACCGTCAGAAGAAGAATATGCCGGAGACTTCGGAGAGTATATCCGGTTGGTGCCGGATGGCAACATCATCGACATTCTGCTCGCCCAGGAAAAGCAAATGACCGAGCTGCTGGCATCGTTGACCGAAAGCCATGGCGCGTATCGGTATGCGGAAGGAAAATGGACGCTGAAAGAAGTGGTGGGCCACATCGCAGACGGAGAACGCGTCATGACCTACCGCCTGCTCCGGTTCGCAAGAGGGGACCAGACGCCTCTGTCCGGTTTCGACCAGGAATTGTTCATGCCTCCTTTCGGAAGCTGGACAACCGCGCAATTGGCCGAAGACTACCGGGCCGTACGGCAATCGACGATCACACTGCTGCGCGGGTTACCGGCGGAGGCGTGGTCCCGCAAAGGCACAGCCAACAACGCAAGCATTACGGCGCGTGCCCTCGCGTACGGCATCGCAGGACACGAGATTCATCACATGGGGGTCATCCGAAATCGGTATTTGAGTTAGTTGTCCGGAAGATCGGGACGGAAGCTGCGCAGAAAACGCGGCTTCCGTTCTTTCTTTATGGCAGCCTTCCCGCCCCGTTCATAGACTGATATGAAGAGAGGACAAGACGGGTTGAAAAAAGCAGCAGCGATTGGTTGCAGACTGGATTTTGTCTAAAAATGAAAAGCAAATAATAATTTCAAACAAGAAAAAATCAAGGCCTCTTCGTTAAGCTAACGAAGAACGAGAGCTCAATACATCATACGAATGACAAATATGGATTGGTGGTTATTCCGCAAAAGGGCGCGATCCAGGAACAAGGATCAGCGCTTATTTTCCATTTTTGGGTTACTAATTGTGAAAATGTTGGAGATTTGAAATAATTATTGTTGAACGCAGTTTAGTGTATTAAAGATAATTAGTAGGTTTTTATATAGAAATATCATAATAATTAACAGTAAAGCTGGTGGTAAAATGGATAGAACGATACATATTGATAAAATGTTCTCAAAAGACTGGAAACAAGTACGAGAAATCTATCTTGAAGGAATTACTACTGGAAATGCAACCTTTCAAAAGGATGCTCCTTCCTGGGAAGAGTGGGATAATGGCCATATATTAGAGTGTCGAATTGTTGCTCGTTCAGGGGTAGCGTCAGGAATATGCTTAACGTTGTAAATCCGCATTTTCCTGACGCTACCCCTTCTTGCATAACATCAAAAAAAGCAGTTAAGATGGTGAGGCTTTACAAGCCGATTAAGACTTTGCTTTTGCTCTTTCCGCCAGATTAGTAATCGAATCAATATCTTGTTCGGTTAATAATTCTAAAAAATGCTCACGTATTGCCACGGAAACGACAGGGCGTGCATTATTCAATGCTGATTTTCCGGCCGAAGTAGTGATTACCTGCACTCCTCGTTCAGTTTCTAATGGTTCCCTTAAAACAAGTCCACGTTTTTCCATCCGCGTTAAATGATGGGACAACCGACTCTTGGTCCAATCCATTGAGTCTGCTAATTCTTGCTGGCGTAGCTTGCCTTTTCCATAAAGATCCAATCGGTCTAATATACCAAAATCCCCCTCCGATAGCCCAGTTTGCTCGAACATGTCTTTTACAACACGTCCAAAAATGTTCGTATAAGAGCTTTTCCACATATGCCATATTTGCATTTCTTCTTCACTTATCATTTTTCTTTTCATAAATAAAGGATATTATGGTTGACACGTCAACCACAACTTGCTGCAGGTCGATTAACCAGAGATTGGAATGAGCAAACCTCTCGATCAGAGAATGACCAAGTAGCAAAGGCCCTGTTTACCAAGACAGAAGAAGCTGATCGCAAAGTGGCGGAAAGAGTGGCGGAGGTTGCTGCAGATCGAGGTATTCCACAAGCACAGGTCGCACTTGCATGGCTGTTGCAAAAGGAAGAGGTCACAGCACCGATTATTGGGGCGACCAAGATAAGCCATCTTGAAGATGCAGTGTCGGCGTTATCAGTCAAATTGACATCTGAAGAAATTAAGAGTTTGGAAGAACTTTATGTACCACATCCATTGGTGTAAATACACAACTGCGCTTAGGGTGAACACTTAAAAGGTGTTCGCTCTATTTTTATATTTTCTTAATTGCTAAGGGTAAACCGATGGTTGAACAAAACGATATTAAAGAAAAAGAGTCACCCAAAAAAGTGACAATCTCAGCTATAAATAGTGCGCCGACCTCTCGAATATTTACGAACTATTGGGTAGCTTACTGAATAATAATTTCCATAATCGGGTGTTTTAATGAAGTAATGAAAAAGCCCAATTTCTCTATAAAATTTACGGGAGAGTTGAGCTTTTTGGTATGGGAATTTCCTTATCGTTGTAAATCCGCACTTTCCTGACGCTACCCCGTTCAGAAGGTAAAGTTTTAGGGTGGGCTGCTTTAAGTGCCATCTCAAGTCGATGTGTTTATGCTGGTGTTGCAGAAGTAAGCATTTATGTTAGTCCAAGTAAGAAAGGAAAGGGAATTGGTAGCTCACTTCTAGAATCATTAATTAAGACAAGTGAACAGAACGGTATATGGACATTACAAGCTGGAATCTTCCCTGAAAACACCTCAAGTCTTAAATTACATAATAAATATGGGCTTCGTGAAGTTGGACGGCGAGAGCGTATTGGTAAAATGGATGGGGTATGGCGTGACGTTATTTTGTTAGAAAGAAGAAGTACCAAAGTTGGAATTAATTAAAGTTGTTAAGCTATACGATCGGGCGCGATTGCGGAAAAAGTAGGAAAGAGTGACACATATTATACATGACTAATATGTATCATTCTTTATTTTTTATGACTTTTTACGATTTAGGTCTTGATAATTATAAAAAGTTACAAAAGCTTTTGAAACTCATGACAGGCAAATACTTTTATAGGTGTCTTCCAATGACTTTTAAATGCTTCTTCGTGAGTGCCATATCCTCTACCAAGTCTATCTTCTTTATTTTTTCTCTAGCTGTTTCAACGCTTCTTTTGTAGCTTTGGCAATTAGCGCATCATCATACTCTGCGTCAGCTTCATCGCGACTGGAGAGTACAGCGAGGATGATAGGTGCACCTTTTGGCGGCCAGATGACGGCAATATCGTTGCGTGTGCCATAGGATCCAGCGCCCGTTTTGTCCCCTACTATCCATCCTTCGGGAACTCCTGCACGGATTAAGGCATCACCTGTTGTGTTGTTTTTTAACCAGTCAATCAGGAGATTCTGCTTCTCTGGAGGGAGTGCGTCGCCGAGTGTGAATGCCTGCAGGCTTTCTGCGAGTGCCTTCGGAGTGCTTGTATCCCTTGTTTCACCTGGCTTTACATTGTTCAGGTCCGGTTCAATTCGTTCGGGTTCTGTCGTATTGTCCCCTATTTCTCGAAGAACTTCCTTGAAGCCTTCTGGCCCTCCGATAGCTTTAAAGATAAGATTTCCTGCAGTATTATCGCTGTAACGAATGGAGGCATCACTCAGCTCCTTCAAGGTCATCCCTTTATCCAAGTGCTTCTCAGTAATGGGATTATAATTGACGAGGTCTCCTTCTGTGTATGTAATTAATTCCTCCAGATCTTCAATGGATTTCTTATGAAGTAGAGCACCTACCACCAAAGCTTTGTGAGTGGATGCATAAATAAATCGTTCATGTGCACGGTAGGATACCGATTTATTCGATCCTGTATCGAGGGCATACACACCAAGTCTCGCATCATATTCCTTCTCTAAATTCATAAAATTGGCCTCAACCGGCTCCTCTTTTTTTGGCTGTGTCCCGATCTGATTATTTGAACAACCGACAAGAAGAAAAGCACCTAGTGCAAATGCCCCAACAGCTACTTTTATTTGTGAAAAAATCATATCTAAACTCCCCATTTCTTTTTTTAGATGGAATTTTCCTTGAGCTCAAAGTTATATTACACGTGTAATCCTAAATTACAATTGTAATCAACAAAAGTCAATTTCTTTTTTTTTATTCAAAATGTATAATGATAAAAAGCCTGCCGAGAAGAATTTTAATAAGGGGGAAACAGATGATGCTATTGCTTCAAATGCTAATGACATTTGGAATATCGACACTTACCATTGTCGCAATTTTTCTTGTCAGGAAGTTCCAACTGTCTGCCACTTGGCGCTATAACCTTTGGTTTCTGCTTCTCGCTGCGTTGACGCTGCCATTTATACCACAGAGTTGGTTCCAGTTTGAAGAACAAGCTGGCACCGCGGCCAAAAGGTTCTTCACCATCAATTCTACCGATAGTTCTCAAATAAAAAGCTGGATGGACGGTAATTGGATGCAGGATTATGCCATATCGGTAAAAATGTTCGATTATACTCATCTTAATACAGGTTTCTTTGTGATATGGATTGGCGGAATTTTCATTTTCTCTTTTTTCCTACTTTTTTCGTATCTGAAACTGAACCGTCTTTCAGCGACTGCAAGAAAGGTAAGGAGCAAAGAAGTTATTTACCTCTTCAAAGAGTGTAAGGAAGAGCTTGGAATAAAGAAGAAGATTGCTCTCTTGGAGACATCATCTGCTTCTTCGCCGATGACGTTTGGTTTCTTCAGGCCCACGATCCTTTTGCCGACTGGAATGGACATGCACCTCTCCCCAAACGAAGTAAAGTATGTACTTCTTCATGAACTTCAGCACGAGAAGAGTCTCCATACGAAGGTAAATTATATCTTCCTTATCTATCAAATCATGTACTGGTTCAATCCGTTCGTCTGGATAGCTTTTCGTGAGATGCGGCTTGACCGGGAGCTGGCATGTGATCATGCAGTCCTTAAAACTCTCGACCCAGTCTCTTATAAGGAATATGGCCATACCATTCTTCATTTCATAGAGCAAAAGCAACAACTGAGCTTTACCTCCTTGACAACCAAGCTGTCCGGGTCAAAAAAACAGATTAAGAGGCGGATTATTAATATCACATCGTTCCAGAAAGATACCCAGGCCAGAATTATCAAGAGCATCTCCCTCTTTGTTGCCATGGCGTTCTTGCTCCTGACCCAACTACCGTTCTTTACGGTTGCATCCGCTGTAGAGGACCGTATTGACGTGAAGGATCTCCCGATTCTCTATGAGGATTTAAGCACATATTTTCCTGGAATGGAAGGGAGCTTCGTTCTCTACAGCTTGAAGGACGACCGATATCACATTTACAATTACAAGAAAAGTTTGATTAGGGTTTCGCCTGACTCTACGTATAAAATATACAGCGCTTTGATAGGTCTTGAGGAAAGAATTATCACTCCAAGTGATTCAGACATGAAGTGGAATGGCGAACAGAATGAATATCAAGAGTGGAATAGGGATCAGACTCTGGCTACAGCCATGAAGCACTCTGTGAACTGGTACTTCCAAGGCCTTGACCGAAGAATAGGTAAAGATACTATGGCTGCGTACCTAAAACGGCTAAGTTACGGGAACGAGAACCTTTCAGGCGGTGTCGGCAACTATTGGCTTGAGTCATCCTTGAAGATCTCGCCTTTGGAACAAGTTGACTAGATGCGCAGCCTCTATACAAATGAGCATCATTTCGAACCGGTGCACATCGAAACGGTAAAATCAGCACTCACACTTGAAAAGAAGGGAGATACGACGTTGTATGGTAAGACTGGTACCGGCATCGTTAACAGCAAGACAGTGAACGGTTGGTTCATCGGATTTGTTGAAACAAATAAGGATACCTGGTTTTTTGCTACGAACATCCAAGATAATGACACTGCCACTGGTAGTAGAGCTGCTAAAATCACTCTGTCGATATTAGAGAATAAAGGATTGTATTAATATTAAGTGCCCGAATGGCATCATCTGCTAAGGAGGTATCAAAATGTCGAAGGAAATGCCAAGCATCACCGAAGCGGAATGGGAAGTGATGAAAGTCCTCTGGAAGGAGTCCCCAATGACAGCGAATAAGGTCTGCAACGCCATTCAGGAGCATGAAGATTGGAACCCAAAAACAATCCGCACCCTCCTTGACCGACTCAGCAAAAAGAAAGTCGTCGCAGTCAACAAAGAACAGCGCGTCTACACATTCACACCGCTCTACTCTGAACACGAATGCCAACGTGCCGAAACTCAATCCTTTATCGACCGCATTTATGGAGGGACAACAAAATCCCTGCTAGTTCAATTCATTGAACATGAAACCTTATCGAAAGAAGAACTTAAAGAACTAAGGGAAGTACTCGACAAAAAAATTGAATAATACAAAGAGAGGTCCTTGTGCTTCCAGGGGGAACTGTAACCGTCCCATTCCATTTAAAAGGCGACATCTGCAAGTAAGTTGTCGCTTTTTGCTAGTTACAAATCGAGGTTGAATAGGTAATGTAGTAACTGTCCCGCCAACAAGGAAAGTCGCAATCAAAACTAGTGAAAGTGTTATTGTCATTGTCAAAAAGCTTATCTAAATTAACAAAAGGAACAGAAGTTACAGTTAATTCAATCATGCCAGAACCAACACTCACTGAAAATGTGCATCAAATAAATAATTGAAGGTATCTACGCTAATGATGATATGAATTTTTCAAATAAAGAGAAAGCGTTTATGACTACAAACCTACCTCAATCTGAAATTCAGCAATTTATCAGACCTGCTGAAATTGGAAGGCTAACTACATTTTTATGTAGTCCTTATGCATCTGCATTTAAAGGATCCCCAATTCGTATGGATGGGGGAATGGTACCGACCATTTTTTAACATTTTTATTCATTATTCAATTATACCAGCTAATATAAGTCAACACTTTTTAAGTAATAATACTATATTAAAGGTGTTATAATAAAAACATGCATGACAAAGAAACTTCAATAATATCATTTGAAGTTTTTGTAAGAAGTATAATTATTTTTATGGGATTATGCTGTGAATTTCTGCTGATGTTTTAAAATGGCATAAATCCAATGCAATAGCTTGTTGTCGCAAGCTATGATGGCTACACTGTGAGGCTTGCCCTCACTTCTTTTTTTGCCATAAAACTCTCGGAGTTTCGTATTTCGGTTATTCGTTAACCCACACTGAATAGCTGTATAGAGTGTTTGACGTAGCTTTGTAGATCCTCTCTTGGTGATAGATGCTGTAAACTTCCCTGATTGGTAAATCCGAGAATCAATACCTGAATAGGCCACTAGCTTTTTCGGGTGACTAAATTGTGTGACTTCACCAATTTCAGAGATAAGAGTAGCTGCAATTTTAGAACCCACCCCTGGGATGGACCGAAGGATCTCATACTCCTCAAAATGCATTGCTAATTGATCAATCTCCACATCTCAAATTATTAGAGTTGTCGGTAGCCCCTGTCTATCTTGTAGTATCATAGCTTCGCTCGTTATGCGGGGTCCAAGCCCCAACCAGCCTCAAACATGTTTCTACAAGTAGGGGGGACAGTATAACGGAAGGGATCAATTAGTCCCAAGGGCGCGAACGTCCTACCCCGACTACCTAAAGAATAACCTATAAAAAATAGGCCAACCAGATAAATAAGCAATCTGGATGACCTTATAATACGATAGGGCGCGATCCTGGAACAAGGATCAGCGCTCGTTTTTATATGGGCTAAATGATAAATAGTTTATTGTAGGAATTTTTAGATTATGAAATAATTGGTATTAAGCAAACGGGCAGGTTACTTGAAGAAGGAATCCAAATAATCGGTATCGAATTATATTATAAATTTCATAAGGAGATAACAAACGATGAAGTTCAATACCGTTCACATTGATAGATTATTTATATAATGTACGAAAGGCTGGAATAAACCATGGCAAAAAAAGAAGCACCGAAAATTCAAACAGAACGATTGGTTTTACGTCCGAGAGCGGAAAAAGACATTCCCAATATGCTTAAAATGTTTAACAATGATGAAGTAAGAGAATTTCTTGGAAGTAATCCCCCTCGTGATGAACACTCAATGTTAGAAATGGTTAGGAATCGTAATGAAACAAAATGGACTGTCGCATTAAAAGATACTGATGAATTCATCAGTGATGTAATGATTCCAGAAATAGCAGAAGGTTATCTTGGGGAAATTGGTTATCGATTCATGAGGGAACATTGGGAATGCGGTTTTGCGTATGAAGCGGTTTCCGCGGTCATTGAGCATTGTAAAAGCACATTAAACCTTAAACGCCTATCTGCTACTATAGATAATAAAAATATGAAGTCAAAAAAATTAATTGAAAAACTCGGATTTACTTTGGTAGCGGTGTTGCCCGAATCGAATTTAAGAGGCAGAGTTGCCGATGTAGCTTACTATTCTCGTATAGTATAAGCATCCTTACGCTCTCTGAGAAAAATGAACAAACAGGTGAGTGTTTAAATGGGGGGGTATTTTTGGTCAAGCGATATGATTTTAGTGAAGAGGATTAGGCGGGAAGATATTGAAAGAGTGATTAAACAACTAATAATAGATGGTGAATTTGAAAGAGTATTTAGTCGTTGAGAATAATAGGCTTATTCCACTAAGGGGGCAATAACTGAAGATCAGCTAATTGATCAGGCTATTGCTCTTGTTCCATTATAGGGGGCGATAGCTGAAGATCAGGCAGCATGTCTCGAGCTTTTCGTTTATTCGATTAAAGGGCAGCATTAACGGAAAAACTACTGAATTAATAAGGCGTAACCTAAAGCAGGGTTACGCCTCTTTTTGTGGAATAGATAGTTAAGTCGCATATTTAAGTGAAGAACAAAAAGAAGTTGGTGGTAAAATTTGGATGGAGTATCAAATAAGACGGCCTTTAAAGATATAACTAAATATACTGAAGAAATTAAAGAGAAGATGCACGCGTCTGGGGCAGGGTTAGTCATTATGAAGGACAACGAGATAGTACACGAGTGGTATTCTGGTACCCATCATTTTGAAACGGGAGCTAGGAATATAGATCACTCCTCACAATTTAACGTATATTCAACTAGGGTTACATACGTAGGTTTAGCAGCTGCAATAGCTGTGTTTGAAGGATACTTAAATCTTGATAATAAGATCAGTGACTATTTTAAAGAATTGGATAAAGAAGTTTTAGGTGAGACGACGGTTAGACATCTGATAACCAGATGTACTGGTTTAAAGATTAAGAATGAACAGGTTCAAAGGGTATTTGATTTAGGAACCAACATTGAAGGGAAACGTCCTGACTTATTAGTTAAAATCGTCAAGCAAGCTACCGGAAAAACAGTTAATCAAATACTTTCTGAGCAGGTCTTTAAACCTTTGGGTTGGAAAAGTACCGAGTGGGCGACCGAGGGTAAAAGCACTTTAGTATGTGACATACATTCTCCAGATAGATATCCTTCTATAAGGATTGGGTCAAATTTTGGTGATGAAAGAAATTTATATGTTAATAGTAGAGAGTTGGCTTTATGGGGAAGCTTGCATTTGAATAAAGGATTAATGGATGGAAAACAGATCTTACCGAAAGGAGTATTTGAGCTTTCTACTACAATTCAAAGTCCAGAAGAGATTGATCCTAAACTGCCTAAGTTTGGTTTCTATTGGTGGTTAAAAGATAATAAAGTTTCCTGTGACTATAATGAATTAGGTACAGAATTACCTGAAGGGAGCTATCAAATCCTTGGGGCTTCAGGTTGTGCTTGTCTTGTCATTCCTCAATTTAATGCTGTTGCTGTAAGGATGTATAACAGTTTATACACATATGAGAATAAAAATCTTGATCACATACAGGATATACAAACGTTTGGGAACTTGGTTGTAAAGGAAATTAAATTACAGCAATAACTGAAGAACAGCCATTGATCTCAGGTTACTGCGGTTACTAGCTTATTCAACAATCGGGGCAGGTTTATTGAATAATAAAAACTCTAGTGATAGGTCACTTTTGACTAAATACTGCGCAGCAAAGATCTTCTTTAGAGGGCTTTGCGAAAAAATGTACCTAAACTAGCCTACAAAGAGTAGTTAAAAAAACAAAAAAGATCAAACAAATCACTTTGCTTAGACTTCTTACTACGAATTGTCTTTGGGGATTTGAATATCTTTAGCTGGTCATCTTATAAGCCAATAACCCCTCTTATAGATAAAATAGTAAAGGATTAGAGGGTATTATAGGATACAAAACAATAGCAAGAGAAATGGGGGCACAATATAGTTCAGATAATTAACTTTATAAGAACTTAAAAGGTGTTTACATTTTAACTTCCTTTTCCTTTTATGATTAATTTTTAAACTTATTTATCATGTTGGTATAATACCAATATCAAAACAAAAAAAGGAAGGATGTGGGTTAATGAAGTTGAAGGTTTATAGGTAATTTTGCCTACATTGTAAATCCCGATCGTATATCAACTTTTCTACGTGTCCATCAAATCAGGAATAGGTCAATTGGTATAATTCACCGTTGAATAATGTTCATCAAATCTATATTCACCATAACAGTAGATGGATATTAAAACATTAACAATAACAACAGAATTATTAAAGTGGTAGTTGCCCATAACAAATATTTGTTTAATTTTCCGTCATGATAGTTACTTAACTCATAGCCTGTAGTTACAAATATTTTAGCCGTTTTACGATAAATATCATAATATAAAAGTCTCTCATAGTTCTTCACTAAATATTTCTTCACTAAATATTTCTTTAATAAAATAAATATAGGAATTGACCAGAGAAAGGGCTGAATTCCACTTAACATATGTTTTATATCGAAATAATTAATATCTACATCAATATTAGTTAAATTTTCTAACAAAAAAGGATTAAGACCAATCAATATCATAATAACAGTTAAAAATCCCAATCCTAACTGCATGCTGATGGCTGGTTTTTTATCTAAGTTAACATTACTATTTTTGAAAAATGCATAATATATAAATTTTAAAAATATCAGAGAAGTCCCAAAACTCATCAGGTTCAAACCCCAGGTTAATAATGGTTCCTGTATAGCTTCTTTAATAATGGTTTTACTCATATATCCATTAAAAAAAGGAACTCCAGCTATCCCCATAAAAGCTACCAATGTTGCTATAGAAGTTACGGGAAGTTTTCTGCCCATGATCCCTAAATTTTCAAAATTATCCTTTCCTGTGGTATAAATGACAACTCCCACTGCCATAAATAATACAGTTTTATATAATATGTGATTAACCAGGTGAAACATAGCTCCGGCTATTCCAGCAGCAGTACCAATACTAATACCAATAATCATAAAACCAACTTGGATTATTATGGAATAGCTCAAAAATTTACGGACCTGGTTTTGCCTTAATGCCATTACAATTCCAAACAAAGCCGAAATAAGACCGGCATAAGCCAAAATATTTATCCCGGACAGTAGTCGGCACATTACATATACGCCCACTTTTGTCGTATATATTGACAAAACTACTGTAACATAAAAAGGAGCCCTGCTGTAAGCCAATGGTAGCCAAGTATGGAAACCCACAAAGGCCAGCTTAATTGCTACCGCAAGCATAAAAAAAGGGATTCCAGCATCTATAGCATTCAGAGATAAATTACCTGTAGCCGAATACTGTAAAAATATCCCCCATAATAAACTTAAACCTCCTGCCACCTGCATTAGAAAATAATAATACCCCGTTATTTTAGTTAAATCACTTGCCATTATAATAATAAAAGATGAACTGATTGTCATTAATTCCCAAAAAATATACAGAGTAAACAGATCACCGGAAAAAACCACGGTCAGGGCACTACCAATAAACACAAATATTAAACTTAAAATAATTCGGGAACATATATTAATGGAATAAATTACAGCAGCTAGGCCAGCGACAGCAAAAATTAATCCTGTTAATTTACTGATACTATCTACTTTAAAAGGAACTAGAGTATAGTGGAGTAAATCCACTTGTAAACTATAACCAGGTATTAAATAAAAAGTAACAATAAGGGCTCCTGCAGTAATAAGGAAAGATATGATGTATTTTATTTTATTCTTAATGGGCAAAAGTAATAGTAAAGCACCTGTTATATATAAGAAACCTGGAGTAATCATCTTCAACCCCCTAGTAATATTCTTATGTATTCCCCATTATCCAGTAAAAATTTCGGAATTTTATTAATTAGACTTAAAGGTAATGAAGGTACTATACCGAATACAATACATAAACTACCTAGAAAGATAGTCGGTAATTTTAAAGATAGACCTGGTTCTGCTATTAATAGTTCTTCTTCGTTTTTTGTATATAATTTAACAATTACTTTTAAATAATACGTTAAAGATAAAAACGTTCCCACCAGAATAAAAAAGGCAGCATAAACAAAGCCAGCTTCTAGAGCTGCTTCAACAATAAGCCATTTACTCATAAATCCATTGAAGGGAGGCAGGCCCACTATAGCAAGGGAAGCAACCATAAAAATAAATGAGAGTATGGGGAATTTATAACCTAGCCCTTTAATATCTTCTATTTCAACAGCGGTTAAACTATAATTAAAAATTCCTACAACTAAAAATAAGGTCCCTTTCATTATGGCATGATTTATAATATGAAAACTTCCAGCAATTAAGCCTGCTTCAGTTCCCACAAATAATCCGATCATGATATACGCTATTTGGGCAATACTGGAATATGCAAGCAGCCGGTTTAAATTTGATTGCTGATAGGCTAAACAATGAGCAATAATAAAAGTAATGACTCCCCAGAAAACTACAATATTTAACATTCCACTTTCATCCAGAAAATCAATACCAAACATTATATATAATACTCTTATTAATGCATATACAGCAGATTTCATCACCAAACCCGAAGATAAAACATTGTAAGGGATTGGGGAATCTTCATAAGCATCAGGTAGCCAAGCATGCAGAGGAATTAACCCGATCTTTATTGCATAGCCAAAAACAAAAAAGGCCATAATTGTACTTTTAATCTTAAAGGGGATATCTTCAAATGCTAGGGGAATTTCAGCCATATTTAGAGTTCCAGTTAAATAATAAGTTAAAATTGTAGCCAGTAAAATAAAAAAGCTCCCCAACGTAGACATTATCAAATACTTAAAAGTACCTTCTATTCCTCTATCAGTCTTTTTTTGCAATGACAGAGCGCAAGAACTCAGAGAACTCACTTCCAGAAATACATAAAGATTGAATAAATCAGCAGTAAGAACCATTCCTGAAATACCGGCTACCATTAAATATGCAAAAATAAAATAGTCATGTTTAATAAATTTATTATATTTCATGGAAAAAATAATAAAAGGTAAAAATAATATCGCTATCATTAACAAAAACATGGCGGAAAAAGGATCCACCATTAAAATTATTCCCAAAAGCCCCCAATCACCAATACTGTAAACTTTTGGGGGATAACTATTAGTAATAACTAAAATTAATAAATAAAGATAAATGATCGCACTACCGGTTACCAGAGGGAAAAAAATCTTTTTAAAATATAACTTTGAAATACCAAGAAAAAATGCGGTTAATAAAGGTAAAATGATAACCCAGACAGCCGCTTCCATTATTAACCTCCCAAAAATAAAAATTATCCTCTCAATTTTCGAATCTCATCAATGTTTAACGTTCTATATCTTTTATGTATCTTAATCACCACCGCCAGCATGACAGCTGTAACACTTCCCCCGATAACGATGGTAGTTAGGGCCAGTGCCTGAGGGATAGGATCGACTACTATTTCATATCCTTTGTCTAAAATAGGAGCAGTTCCATCCGGTTTATAACCTACGAGCATTAATAACAAAATCAAAGAAGATTCTACAATAGTAAATCCAATAACAATTTTTATTAAATTTTTTTTGGTAATGATCGTATACATTCCTAGACAGAACAAAATGATTACGACAACATATGGTATTTCCACTATTATTTCTCCTTAATCAAACTATTAAAAATGATGGCCAGACCAGTCCCTACTTTTAACCCAATCATTAAATTGATGTAAGGTATTAACCCGGCACTAAACACTTCTCCGGCATTTCCCGTTCCGAAATGGGCTTGTCCGCTGGCAAGAAAATTGCTTCCAGTGAATACGCCTAGTAATCCCAGTAAAACAATACCTATAGCTCCTATATCTTCAACTAACTTTTTTGGGGCGGGTTTGAATATATATTCAGAGAATTCAACACTATAGGTTATTGTCAGCAGAATGGGAATGATAGACAGAACAACTCCTCCAACAAAACCACCGCCTGGACTAAGATGACCAAATAATATTAAGTACGCTCCTAAAACGGCTAAAAATGGGATAATCAATTTTACCGTATGATTAACAATACTTTTAAATGTTGTACCAAGCATTGCTGCTTTACTTATAGGAACCAGAAAAGCTAAAATAGTAGCAGCAGTTAAAATCACCGTTGCTTCACCCAAAGTATCAAAAGCTCGGTAATCATATAGGACAGATGCAACTAAATTTGTCGCCCCGGTTTCCTGTACCCCTTCAGAAATATAGTGTTCAGATAAATATCTTTTACGATCGCTATCAAGATTATGTATTTCATAAAATAAGAATAATAAGAAAATAGCGAACGTTATAACAAGGCCTATTTTATAAAGCTTTTTAAACCTTTCATTTAGTCTACTCATTTCGTCAATACTCCGTTTTATTTATTGTAATTACAAAAAAAGCAGTCGTTAAGCCAGTAGTCATTATTGCTCCAGCGAGAGCAACACCCGGAGCTTGGAGTATGATAAAAATAATTACTAGAATTGCACCGAATAGGGGGAGAGTAATTACGGAATTTGATAGATCTTTAGTAAATACCATAAAAAATGCGGTAATTATTAAAAATAGTAATAACAGATAAAATATGATATCTATCACGACTTTACCTCCAATCACTTATCGAAATCTTTTTTTGTAAATGTTTTGGGTATAAGATTATAATTATTATCAGAACTGGCGATGACATGAATTGCTATCGGATTCGTGATGAATAAAAAAATCATGATGACAATTAGTTTTAAAGAAACAAAACTAATGCCTTCGAGTACGATACATCCCATGAAAACTGAAATACCTCCGGCCATCAGGCATTTAGATCCAGCATGTAATCGGGTATACAAATTAGGAAAACGAATCAATCCCACAACAGTACTTAACAAAAAATAAATACCTGTTATAAAAAATACAAAAACAAATAATTGTCTTACACTATGAATGAAATCAATCACCAACTCCACCTTTCCATGGTTTTCTTAAATATTTAGCCATAATTAAAACATTGATAAATAAGAAAACCCCATAAACTAAAGCCACATCAATAAAAATTTTTCTTTCAAAATAATAACTTAATAAAACTAAAACTAGTAAAAACATGACACCTATACAATTCATAGCAACTAGTCTATCAGGCAGACTGGGACCTTTAATGACTCTATAAAAAGTTAAAAAAGCAGATAAAACAATTGCAAGTATTAAATAGAGCACTACTATCACACTCCACAATGAATAAAAAAACATAGAATAATCAGGTACTTAAAAGAGGATGTTCAAAAAGCTGAATTAATCAACTATTTTCGCAATCAAATTATGATGCTTACGAATACGTGCTTTCTTTCTTTCTTCTTCATCGTCACTGTGAACATCGATCCAGTGAATAACATAATGTTTATTTATATGATCGAAATCCATAGCCAGAGACCCTTGAGTGAATGTAATAAAATTGGCTAAAATTGCAATACTGTTTGAATTTTTAAGAGATGTTTTTATGCTAACGATTCGGGGAGAAAATGATGGTTTAATTTCAAATGCATGTCTGGATACTTTGACTGCAGATAAAAATACATCATAGATAAAAGCACTGATCACCAAAAATATGTAATATATTTTTAAAAAAAATTCTTTCGTCCCATATTTCATTTGTACTGATCTATGGACGTTATCTGCTAACATAAGCGATATAATAGAACAAATTATAGTACCCAACAAAAATACCTCGATATTAACGCGGCCTGCAAAAACAAACCATAATGCCAAAGTTATAATAAATGTTAATAATTTTTTCTTCAAATTATGTACCTCACTTTAAATTTAGTAAAATTGGCTACCACAGTTGTAATCAATGGAAAACAAATTTAGTAGTTCTTATTATTACCATAGGATGAGTTATTATTCTTAAAATATTAAATTCTAAGGATAAGGAGAAATCCAATGCGGTATTTTCGTTTTTTGGGTATCTACAACTGTAGGCATGTTGAATATTCGGCCACAAAGAGAAGGAATACGTTATTCTATATAGTAAAGGAGTTGTTTATTGCAAGAGAGTACAGAGGGTGGTGGAAGAAGTGAATATTTTAACTTAATACTAAAGGATTATATACCAGATTTATTTGATAAGTATTCTTTAAGTAATGGATTTACAAATTGGAAAGACAAAACTTTTAATAGTGATTCTATTTGAATTAGGGGAAGTAATTGTTTTCTTTGTTTCCATAGGTAATAATCTTACAACTAATAATGTTTGGAGGATAATGATGAATTTCAGCTAGAGCCAAATTAGATATAGATTTAATCAGCGATTGTACTCTGAAGAACTTAAAAATTTCCAAAACAGCTATACACTTGATCTTTCACCTGACTCCTTACGTGGATCATGACGGGCGTATTCACCTGGATGAAGAAGATGTATTGTGACCGACGTGCATTCAAAACGGAAAGAATCAATCGCTTTCTTTTTGGATTCAAAATCATATGTGTATACACCTGAGTGGTGGCAAGTGACTCATGCCCAAGGAGTTCCTGTAGGGTCCTCAGATCCACTTTTTCTTTAGATATAGAAGATGGATTCCCATGCTCATCTTTCGTTTGAATGTTCCCTTGTTGCAATAATAACGTCGCAAACGTATGGCGTAAATGATGCAGCGAAAAAAGGTGAGGGGGAAGACTTGCTTCTTTTAATACACGTTTAAAAATGACATGCAATCCACGTGGATTGAGTTTCTTCCTGTTTTTAGTTATGAAAATCGCTTCTTCAGAGTGTACTTGATACGGTTCTAAAGATGCTTTGTACTCTTTTAATAACGGAACCATCATGGAGTGAAGGGGGAGGAGGCGTTCTTTCTTTCCTTTCCCATAGATCCCTGATGGTTTCATTATAGAAATCGAGCTGTTTAAATCCACGATTTCTTGTCGTCTCATGCCTGTTGTAGCCAATAGTTTGATCATAACTTGATTACGAAGAGCAAGAGGATGAATATCTCGTTCTACATAAGCAAACAGTTGTCTGACTTCTTCTAAATTCATGTAAACCGGAAGCTTAGAATCGGATTTTGGTGCTTCAATCCCAGCTGTAAAGTCATGAGAGATCAATCGTTCTTTCACACAAATGTGTAGAACGCTTGTGTTTTTCTAGAAACTGACCAAACACGGTTAAACCATAGTGAGTAATTTTGTTCGACTTCTAAATACAATAAAAATTCATCCATAGCTTGCGGGTATTGCATCGTGTAACAACCTCCTTAGAATAAAGTTATAAGGACGCTCCTAACCCTTATATCCCGACCCTAGGAGTTATCTGGCCGGTACAGGAGGTTATCCTGACGGTCCAGGTTATTATCAGGAAGTTAGTTCCTGATAATGTTTATTATGAGAATGACAAGCGACACAAAAGTCCTGACACAAAACCTGTTGGTATTACTATCTTTTATAGTAACCAATCTGGACTTTTGTGTCATTTTTTTTAACACAAAATTGATTACAACCTTGTAAAATGGCACAAAAGTATTAACAACATTGAAAAAAGCCATAACTAACCCTTATTTCATTAAAGGGCCATTTAATGAAATAAGATTTTCGAACGAAATTGGATTATTATGTTATTATTGTTTTGAGATTTTGGAGAAATTGCTATCTAAAGAAGCAGAACAGAATAAATGGATTTTGTGGTGATGTAGAGGTAGATTGGTAAAGGGAGATGCACAAATGAAAAATATTTTTAATCAATTGCATTCAGAGGAAATTTTAGACCGTATTGACAAATTAAGTCCAAATTCAAAACCTCAATGGGGTAAAATGGATGTTGCCCAAATGCTAGCACATTGCTCATCCTTTCAAGACATTGCAATGGGACACTCTTTTCCAGCAAGAGGTTGGTTAGGAATATTAATAGGAAACTTTGTGAAACCAATTTTTTATAACGACAAGCCATTAGCCCAAAATATGTCCACAATTCCGACCATTTTGATTGTAGATGAAAAAGAATTTGAAACAGAGAAGGAAAAACTGAAACAAAAAATTATAACTTTCCAAAATAATGGTCCAGAGAAGTGTACGACTCATCCACATCCTTTTTTCGGTAAACTTACTTCCGAGCAATGGGGAAAAGGAATATATAAGCACCTTGACCATCATTTAAAACAGTTTGGAGTTTAGTTAGTTTTTAGAAATATAAATAAAAGTTGACCAAAGAGAAAAGTAACGAAATGCCTTAACGGCTTAGAAATAAATAATTACCTTATTGTTAAAAAGAAAATTCTTTCTTCAACTAAAGGATCCTTTTCTTTATCATCTGTGGATCCTTTATCTTACATAATGATCTAGGCGCGTTTATTGAAGAACGCGTCCTTTTCCTGTATCGGGCCATTTTCTGGAGTGAAGTATTGTGAAAAATATGGAAATTTGAACTAATTGTTATTAAGCTTAAGGGAAGGATTATGGAATAATCCTTTGAAATAGTATTTGCCGAGAAAAATTTTGGAAATAGTAGGAGGATAGATTATGAAGTTTGTATTAATATTTGGACCACAAGCAGTTGGTAAAATGACAGTTGGAAATGAGCTAGCAAAAATTACTGATTTAAAGCTATTTCATAATCATATGACAATTGATTTACTTGAGCCATTTTTCGGATTTAGTCCTGAAATGTGGAAATTATCCAGCTTATTTCGTGAAAAAATTTTTAATTCCTTTGCATCAAGTGATAAGTATGGAATGATTTTTACTTTTGTATGGGCTTTCAACCAAAAAGAGGACTGGGGAAATGTTGAAAAAATGTGCAGCATCTTCAGCTCTAAAGGGGCTGAAATATATTTTGTTGAGTTGGAAGCTGGGACCGAAGAAAGACTAAAACGGAATAGAACACCATATAGACTTGAACAAAAGCCAACAAAAAGAAATATTGAACAGTCTGAACAAAATTTATTAAGCACCATGGATAGGCCTTAGATTGAACTCTGAAAGAGGAGAAATCGATAAGGAAAATTATATGAGAATTAATAATGAAAATTTGGAAGCTGAAGTGGTAGCCAAAATGATTAAAGAACGATTTGAATTATAAATTACGCTTATTCCAGAATAGGGCGCTTTCCTGTAGTAGTAGAGATTGCGCTTTTTTGCTTTAAAGGGCCAAATTGTTTGAATAACGATTCCACGAATACTTATTAGAAAAATTACTTATGCTAAGAGCAGGTTTGTTCAGGAAGGATTAAATCTTGTGTCTTGTAAAACTAAAGTTATTTACTATATTTTAAGAATGGTCCAAAAGGCCAATTTCTTGAGTGTTTCTTCTTAGTCTTCAGTTTTACAAGATCCTCTGGCACATCTGCAATAATTGAATGGAGATCCTGATAATCCTGTTTTATGTTTTCAATATAAAAAAGACCACTATCAGTTTGTTTGGCTTCTTTAGTAAATTCCGGCCATAAATCAATATAAGGCTTTCCTATAACTGCAGCATTCCCCAATTTTTTTGGAAAGCCTCTCCACCAAGTATCACCTATAGAAAACTTTGCCTTTCTCATTTCACCATAAAACGGTTGTAATTGGTCTGAAGCTTTTAACCAAAATCGCTTTAATTCCGTAGGCCATCCAGGGTGGTTCATCACTTCCTCCAAAAACTCCACAGTGATATATGAAGCCCTAAAACCTTCACGTGTGGCACCTATTTTAGGTGGGATTTGAATCGAAATATAAGTAAATGGTTTGCTGGGATACCAATCAATGACTTCATGTATATGCTCGGATACAAACTGAATAAAATGTTCTTTTCCTTTTTCGGCCAATATAAATTGTGGCGGCTCATAAATTCCATATCTTCTAGGTAATGCTTCAGGCAATGTTGATTCAATAAATTCTAAAAATGCTTTAAAGCCATCTTTTATAAAATTGTGGTCTTTCATGAACCACCATGTCATTTGGAGACAATCCGGATCGTCTTTTACTTTGATGGTTTCTAGCCTTTTCACGCCAGTTGGGGAAGAAATTATTCCTCGTTCATCTAAAATAATTCCATGTGATGATTGAGCAAGGATTTTAGAAATTTTCTTAAGTATCTGAAACGCTCGTTTTGGTGCACCTAATGGTTCTAAAATAATTTCTGTGAAATACTTAATGCCTGGAAGTTTGCTAACTACTTCTTCTGGTATATCTTCCATTACTTCTAGAGAGTTACCAATCATAATCTGAAAATTTGGACCTTCAAATATGATTCCCTCATTCTGCCGTTTAATATTTTCTTGGTTAAAGATTTCATTTTCAAAAGTAGTTTTATTTACAGACCATATGCTACTGTCGTAACTCATTTTTTCATTCCTTACTTAAAGTAATGATTACTTCTAATGAACTAATCCCATGATTAATTACTAAAACCATTTTAAATATGATTCATTTATTATATCAAAACCTGATAACTTCTATTCAGTAAGCATTTTATTACATTCCTTCTTTAACTAATGCCATATGCAAGCATGCTTTAACAGCCTTTGATCTTCCTCAAATGGGCGCATTTCACAATGAGTTGTGCTTTTTCAAGATCCGTCTTATACAAATTTTGTAGAGGAAATGAACCCCTATATTCAAAATTAATCAAAAGGATTATAATTTTGTAAACAAATTGGGATTGACCTTGATTTAATGATTCGAGGGAAACAGAGGAAAGAGGAAATGGATTATGTTTCTTAATATGTTATGGACAATTTATTTAGGGATACTTGGTGCTGTTGTTATTGGATATCTGATTAAAGGAAAATATAAGACTTTTCCAGCAAAATTAGATTTTGTAATCTCGATTATCACTTGGATTGGTCTTTTCGGTTACGTAACAAATATTCAAATAATTAATACTTCTTTATGGAAGATCGTGTTTTTTGGGGCTTTATTTTGGGACCTAATCTACAGTTTCTTTCTAGCTGACTATGGGGAGGAGTTCAAGGATGTTTCAACTCTAGTCAAATACATTATTATTGCTGTATTATTTGTACTTTTACTCGGACCATTATATTTTGGTCTCTATAAGTACGCATTCTAATTAGAGATGTAGAAATATCACCTTCCTGATTACTTATAAATATATAATATTAAAAGCATAAGATAATATTTTATATTTAATTTTTAATTAACGGGGTGCTTTCCTTAAATATCGATCTTAAACAATCGGGCGCGTTTATTGAAGAACACGTCCTTTTCCTGTATCGGGCCATTTAATAGAGGAAGGCTTATTGAGCTAATTTCAAACAACGAGAAAAATCAAAGCCATTAGGGGTTTCACCTAATTTTATTAACCAATATTGACAGATTGGATTAAGAATCTTAATATTTATGTTAACTAAATGTTTTAATGGGTTAACATTTTTAAGACGATACAGGAGGATAAAAGGATGCAAGGGGGAAAGTATTACAGCGTTAGAATGAGAGCTGCTAAGGATGGCTCTCATGAACAAGGTGGAAACCACATATCTGGCGGAGAACTGCTTTCCACCTTTAGCGATATAAATTATGCTGTGAATTCTTTATTGAAAAAGGGATTAACTCATTCAAGAGGAAGACCGGATTTTATGCAGATTCAGTTTGAATGTATTAACGAGCCTATAAAACTAGTTCATCCCTTGAAAATCGAGACAAATGAAGTGGAATCAGCAGAAAAAGGGCAAGCATTAGCTAGGAAACTATTGCAGCAATTGGGGATACCGAGAAAAAGCATCGAAAAAGCGTATAAATTAATCACTGAAAATTCAGGAATGAGAGGGGCTATATTGTTTGATATTCATTTAGGGGAGCGAATTGATGATAGAAACGAAAAAGGCGTGCGTGTTTCTAGAATGGACTGGTTGGACGCTAATTTTGAAAAATGGGCTGACCACTTCGAAGTGCCACGAAGTCCAAAAGTAAAGGAGGCACTTGTACTAGCGGGAAAGGCAAGTAATCATCCAGCTACAATTGCAGAATTATGTTGGTCAGATGACCCTGATTATATAACAGGCTATGTAGCAAGTAAAAAGCTTGGCTATCAACGTATCACAAAGCTCAAAGAATTTGGGGATGAACGAGGCTGTCGAATCTTCTTTGTTGATTGCTTAGAAGCTCTGGATTCATACATACACTATCTAGAAAAACAGCCTGTTTTCATTCAATGGGAGGAATAGGATGACACAAGAATTAGATGAGGTAACAAATGTTGAACTTTGATGAATGGTTAGATAAGCGATTAGATAGGACAAAAGCGGCTAGTTTGTATCGGAAGCTGCGAACAATGAATACTGCTCCTCAACCGGAAATGTCTATTAATGGGCAGAAACAAATCGTCTTTTCATCAAATAATTATTTAGGTTTAGCAAATGACAAACAATTGATCTGCGCAGCGGAAAAAATACTTTATGATTTTGGTGTTGGAAGCAGCGGCTCAAGATTAACTACTGGCAATTCTGAGTGGCATGAAAAACTTGAAGAGCGAATCGCAAGCTTTAAGCAAACGGAAGCGGCCCTTCTATTTTCAAACGGCTATTTAGCTAATGTCGGTGTACTGTCATCATTACCTGAAAAGGCGGACGTACTTTTAAGTGATCAATTAAATCATGCGAGTATTATTGATGGGTGCCGACTATCAAAAGCTGACACGGTCATTTATAACCATGTCGATATGGCTGATCTTGAAAAAAAGCTGTACGAAACAGAATCTTATCAGCGACGTTTTATTGTAACAGATGGAGTTTTTAGTATGGATGGCACGATTGCACCTCTTGATAAGATTATGGCACTTGCTAAAAGACATCATGCTTTCGTTATTGTTGATGATGCACACGCAACAGGTGTTATCGGAGAAAACGGCAGGGGGACAAGTGAATATTACGGGGTTTTTCCCGATGTGGTAATCGGTACCTTAAGCAAAGCTATTGGCACGGAAGGCGGTTTTGTCGCTGGTTCGCAAGTGCTAATAAACTTTCTGCTTAACCATGCAAGAACTTTTATCTTTCAAACAGCGATCCCGCCATCCAGCTGTGCCGCTTCGTATGCAGCCTTGGAGTTAATTGAGCATTGTAAAGAAAAGCGACAACAACTGCTTTCAAATGTAAAAAAGATAAAAGCTAGTTTAGAAGAAATGGGCTATACCGTGAAGGGTGACTATACACCAATTATTCCTGTGATCATTGGAGATGCCAGAAAGGCTGTAATTTTTGCTGATAAACTGCAGGAAAGAGGAATATACGCTCCAGCTATTCGTCCACCAACAGTAGCAAAAGGGGAAAGCCGTATTCGGTTAACAGTTACAGCAGACCATCGTTCAAAAGAAATAGATTACATGTTAGAGTCATTTCATTTAATCGGAAAAGAGTTGAATATGATTTAATGAAGGTTTTTTTGTAACAGAACAGATACAGGAGTTGGAAAAACGATTATATCCTATAGACTTGCAGAAGCATTAAAAGAAAAGAATTAAACTAATCTCTTAGAAAATAGCCAAAAATAACGTGATTGTATTTGGAGGCAGACATGACAAACAATTTAGATCCAACGATACCATTTTCACTTACTTCTCCTGAGTTTATAAGAAACCCTTATCCCTTTTATGATAGATTGCGTTCCGATAATCCTATATATTGGGGGAATCTATTAAAATATCCTGGATGGTATGTAACCGGATATGAAGAGGCGATAGCGATTCTTAAAGATACCAGATTTAAAAACCGAATCCCTTTGCCTCAAACATCCAAAAAATATGAGCACCTTAAAAATCTGCAGAACGATATGATGCTTTTTAAAAATCAACCTGACCATATGCGATTACGTATGCTCGTTAGTAGAGTATTTACAACGAGAGTTATGGAAGCTTATCGACCTTATATAAAAGAAGTTGCAAATGACTTACTTAATCTGGTGCAGAATAAGAAAAGAATGGATGTTGTTTCAGATTTTGCATTTCCGTTAGCAAGCCTCATTATAGCCAAAATATTAGGGGTGCCAGCTGAAGATCGATTTCAATTTAGAGAATGGTCTATAACCTTAATCCAAACAATTGATCTTACTCGATCGAGACAGGCGTTAGCAAACGCTAACGAAACAACCATAAAATTACTAGACTATTTTAGAGATCTGATCAATAAGCGGAAAGATAACCCTCAAGATGATCTCATCAGCATGTTAATTAAGGAGGAGCAGGAGGGTGACAAATTAACTGACGAGGAATTGCTGGCAACATGTATTTTACTTGTGATTGCTGGACATGAGACAACGGTAAATCTCATTAGCAATTCGATCCTTATCCTATTGAACCACCCTGAGCAACTAATAAAGTTAATGGAGAAACCAACTCTTATTGAAACGGCAGTTGAGGAGTTTTTACGCTATGAGAGCCCAACACAGATGACAGCCAGGATTGCATCGGAAGACATTGAAATAAATGGAACTGCCATTAAAAAAGGTGAGCATGTTTATGTCCTTCTGGGTGCTGCCAATCGAGATGCGAAAAAATTCATTGATGCTAATAAGATCGATATCACTAGGAATCCAAATCCCCATCTTGCATTTGGACATGGCATTCATTTTTGTTTAGGTTCCTCATTGGCGCGTATAGAAGCACAAATTGCGATTCAAACACTGCTGCAACGATTACCTAACCTTTCAATTGCTGCCCCTGACTTACAATGGCGAAAACTTATTGGTTTTAGATCACTAGCAGAACTGCTAATTATTTTTGAGTAAGAGTTGGGTTGGAAGCATAGGGGACAGTGTCAGGCTTATTTAAAATTACTAGGTCCTACCAATAAACATATGGGTGAGCCGAATGTCTTAATTAGGACGCGTACGGTTTGATAAGCGGGAAGCCTTAAGAAAGGTTTCCCTGCTTTATTTTTAATTGAAGCAAAAAAACTCGGTTCCTTTTTTAGGAGATGTTTTGAAAAGAAATTGAGGATTAAAAGGGTTAATTGATCACTTCATCTTTTAGAATGTTAGTAATTATTATAAATGCATAATATTCAAGAATCGGGCGCTTACCTGGAACAAGGTAAGCTTCTTTTTTGTGAAATTAATCATTGAGTTAAAGGTGTGAATTTGAAATAATTGGTATTAAGTTAAAGGACAGAATTCTAGAAGACGGGCAAATGAGATAGTAATCTGAAGGTGAAAAGGGGTAGAAACCGTGATAAAAAGAACATTAAATGATATAAAAAGATTGGTTTCTGGGATTGAATTAAAATCAAATTTTGAGGATGTTTTAATTAACGGTGTTTCGATCGACTCCAGAACCTGTACCAAGGGAAATTTATTTATCCCAATTGTACGAATAAAAGATGGTCATACTTTTATTGGAGATGCAATAAAAAAAGGAGCATCTGCTTGTTTATAGGAAAAAGGTCGTCCCAATCCACCTATTGACATTCCTGTTATCTTTGTAAATGACACTAAGATTGCTCTATAGAGTTTAGCTGGAGGTTATCGTGAACAACTTTCAGTTAAAGTAATTGGTGTTACAGGTAGCAATGGAAAAACAACTACGAAAGATACGATCCATTCCATCCTCACTACCAAATTTAAAGTTCATAAAACAAAAGGGAACTTAAATAGTGAATATGGTTATACCTCTAACGTTATTATCAGTTTCGGAAGATGCTGAAGTAGTAGTCTTAGAGCTGGGGATGAGTAACAGAGGTGAGATAGAAGTATTGTCAAAGATTGCTCAGCTTGATGTTGGGGTTATAACTATGGTAGGTACTTCTCATATTGCTACACTGGGTTCTAGGGAAGAGATAGCGAATGCCAAACTATTTATCAGACAAATGTTCAATCGAATTCAGGGAGAATTGATTTTACAATAAACTCTGATGATGACCTCGTTTATTCAATAAATTTGATTGGAAAGTATAATGTAAATAATGCATTAGCAGCAATTTCAGTTTCAAAGGAATTAGGTCTTAGTAACAAAGAAATATTAAATGGATTAAAGAAGCTTCAACTAACAGGTATGCGAATGGAAGAAATCAAATCCGATGAAGGATTTACAATCATTAATGATGCTTGGAATGCCAGTCCTACTTCCGTCCAAGCAGTTGTTGAAACATTTGATGATCTTTCAGGGTATAACAGAAAAATATTAATACTAGGGGATATGTTGGAACTAGGTGAAAAAGAAGTCGATTATCATAAAGAAATCGGGCTGAAAATTGCCGAAAGTAAATTTAATTATTTGTTTACTTATGGTGATTTAGCAAAATATATTGCAGTAGAAGTTCAAAAAAAACTTGGATCGGGAAAGGCTAAGTCATTCGAGGATAAACAATCATTAATTAAACAAGTCAGGGATATTTTAGGTGAAAACGATGTGATACTAGTTAAAGGGCCAGATAATTGAATAACTTCTTGTTAAAATTTGGGGGATTTGAAATAATTGTTATTAAGTTAAAGAACGGTTTTCAGGAGTAAAAAGAATCACCAGTTAATCAATAAAAGTGGATTTATTTTGATCAATCTTTTTTACAAAATTGATTGTTTTTATTTGCTCTAAAATGAAGGTTTGCCGAGGAAGGGTTTTTAGAGAGACATCGGATACTTATAGGAGATTGGAGGAAGAATCGTGATGGAAAAAGTAATAGTTATCGGAGGAAGCATTGCTGGGAAACTAGTTGCTAAAGCCCTGTCACATACCTTTCGACAAGTAATCATTGTGGAAGCTGGTCAAAGATGGAAAGAAAAAGCTCCTAGGAAGAGAGTGCCACAAAGCTATCATCCTCATGTCTTATTAAAAGGAGGAGAAGAAGCAATTGAGAAAATCTTTCCAAACCTTCTTGATCAATTAAAAGAAGACGGGAGTATTGTAAATAATTTTACAAGAGATTTGAAGTGGCATCATTTTGGGTTCTGGAAACAACGGTTTCCAGGAGAATTAGTTATGCTTCAACAAAGCCGCCCTATGTTAGAGTGGCAATTACAACACCATATTGATCAAGTTTCCAATATTACAACCAGGTACGAAACAATGGCCGAGCAACTAATATTAGATCATCAACGTAATAAAATATCTGGAGTACAGGTACGTTCTCTGAAGACAAGAAGAGAAGAAGCCCTTCTTGCAGATATGGTTGTTGATGCTAGCGGGTTTGGTTCAAAGAGTATAGAGTGGCTAAAATCATACAGTATTAAGGTTAGGGAAGAAAAGGTGTGGATTCAACTTTTTTATGCCACAAGACTCTTTCGTCTGAAAAATCGAGACCGTCCAGACTGGTGTAATCTTCTGATTTCTCCTAGTTTTCCTGAAAACCCTTACGGTGCATTTATTCAAACGATTGAAGATAATCGCTTCTCTGTTACCTTTAGTGGTTACGCCAATGAATGTGCGCCAAAAACAAATGAGGAATTTTTTGCTTATGCAAAAAGGTTACCCGTCACTGACGTTCTTCATTTTCTAGAACAAGTGGAGCCAGTTTCAGAGATAAAAATATATAAGATTCCTTATCAGGTTCGTCGACGTTTTGACCTTGCAGATGTCCCCGAAGGTTTCCTGGTTGTTGGGGATGCTCACTGCCGCTTTGATCCGGTATTTGGGCAAGGGATATCTGTTGCTGCTATGGAAGCCTTAGAGTTACAGAGTTATTTTAAATATTTTGCTTATTCCGATAAAGGGTTTACCAAAACATTTCACAAGAAAATTTCTAAGTTGATTGCAACACCATGGGAGATGGCAATTACAGAGGCATTTCGCCACCCCGATATTAATGGGAACAGACCCCTTATGCAGCCGTTTAAACAGTGGTATAGCAAAAAAGTATATCAGCTTTCGGCTTTTGATCCGGAAGTTTATCTCAGATTAGTAAGAGTAATGAATTTAATTCGGCCCCCCTTCCACCTTTTCCACCCTAAAGTAGGGTTTGCTATATTTGCCAACCGGAAGAAAAAGATTAAGAATCAAATAAATGCTAAGAAGCCAACATCCTATGAAAGATAAGCTACGATATTGGATTACCTAGGGGAATTCATGCCCTAATAAACGCGGAACGACTCACTTGAAAAAATACTTAGACCTCAACATAGAATACTATGGTTGGTTACCACTTAGGATGAAGTAAGGTAGAAATTAATGATCAGACTCATATAGTAATTTAATCTTAATTACTAGAAACTTCTTCACGAAGGGCGCTTATCTGTAGTAAGGTAAGCGTTTTTTTTACGCAAAAAAGATTGAGATGAATGTCTGATTTTGAAATAATTGGTATTAAGAAATAGGGCAGGATTACTGAACAAGAAACAAAGAGGGGGTTAAGAATATGTTTGGTTTACATAATCTTGGAAGTCTCGTACTTGGACTAATTGCTTGGATACTTCCTATTGTTAATCTAACGCGAGGTAATAAACAGAAAAATAAGAGTTGGATTGCTATTTCCATTACTAGTCTTAGTGCTTGTGGTATTTCGATATGTTTCCAGGTTCTTTATATCTATCATCAGGTAACGGTCGAGGATTGGGGTGCTCTTATGGACACTATGTATGCTGTGGCGTTTGCCTCATTAGCTCTTCTCAACGTAACTATATCGTAATGAAGGAAGAGTAGGACAACTTTGTGAAGAAATGTACTTAAATAAACGGGGGGTAGCTGAAAATTAGGCAGCTAATCTCCAGCCATCCTTTATTTCATAAAGGGAAGTATTAAATTTAATAAAATTTGTGGTGTTGTTGGAGGTAATATTTTTGTTTTTATTGTTTATAATCATTACAGCAAGCTTACTAGGATATTTTTTAATTCCATTGGATGGAATTGGTTTTGTTCTTGCTTTTGGAATTATTCTGGAATGTCTTGTGAGAGTACTTTATCTTTTAAACGAGATTCACCAGGAACTACTAAGAAAATAGGTGATTATGTACTTGTTCTGTTATTGGGGCAGGTTTGTGGAAGAAGAACACATAGGGTGTATTTGTAATAAAATTAAGTAAAAGCCGTTTGGAGGAGCAAAACTTGAACACCGAGATTTTGAGTTTTAATGAAAAAACAATCAAAGCAATTGATGTTATGAGGCTATATAATGATGTAGGTTGGTGGGAAGAAAGGGTAGAGCAAGATATAGAAGAGATGTTAAACAAAGTACAGTCAGTGGGAGCGTGGAAAAACGATACTCTAATTGGTTTTGCAAGGGCTGTTACAGATGGAAAGTTTAGAGCGTATGTTGAAGATGTTGTTATACATAGTTCATATCAAAGGGAAGGTATAGGTATAAAACTGGTATCAAAATTGTTAGATGACCTATCACATATTGATGTAATCAGTTTGTTTTGTGAGCAACATTTAATACCTTTCTATGAAAAAAACAATTTAAAGTACAGTAAATCACAATTTGTTATGCATAGAAAATAACAGATGCTACAAATATTCCTTCTTCAACAAACGGGGGCAATAACTGAAGATCAACCGATGATCTCCGGCTATTGCTCATCTTCAATTATTGGGGCAGGTTAATTCAATAATCGGAAGGAAAAAGGTATATAGAAAGGGAACTATTTGATATACCGGATTAAATAAAGGAGAGAAGGCTATGAGTAAATCATTTATTGAACAAGTACATTATATTAGAATTCCTGTAAAAGATTTAGAACTGTCTGCAAAATGGTATAGAGATGTATTAGGGCTTCAGTTACTAAACAATACTGAGGAACTTGCAATTTTAAAAGTGAATGAAGGACCTTTCTTACTTATCTTAGTTCCTACCGAAGATGAAACATTTGCACATTTTACAATTGATAATGAACAAGAATTTAGCATTGGCTTTACAAGTCCAGAATTATCTAAATTTCATCAACACTTAATTGATAATCAAGTTAAGGTCGAGGATATAAAAGAAGATAATGGTCACGCCTTTTTCCACTTTTATGACCCAAATGGTAATAAACTTCAAGTACACTGGTAAGATTATAATTACCTTATTTCATTAACGGGGGCGATAGCCGAAGATCGGGCAGCTGATCTCCGGCTTTTTCTTTGCTCCGTTTACGGGCATGTTAATGGAAGATTTACATCTAAGTTTTAACTTAAAGGAGTGGTAACATCAGAAAATTATTAGTAATGCTATTCATACTATTTATATTTATTATGACAGGTTGTTATGGCGGGGAAAGGGATGAAAATCATATCCTACGTGGAGAATCTTCCTCTTGGAAAGCCAATCTAGAAGTGGTGTTTGCAGCTGACCGAGATATGTACCATATAGGTGGGAATTTACAATACAAACCTAATTCAGTTCCAAAAGAAGTCAATTATTATATCTCCCATCCCAACGGTAAAGGTTCTGGTACGTCAAGAGGCAAAAACATCAAAATCCCTAAAGGGGGAGGAACACTTCTTAGTTCAGAGGATGAAATTGCAGCCTTTGCCGAGAAGGTTACTTTACGAGTAGAGTGGAAAGGTGAAAATGGAGAAATATTTGAGGAAACGATACCTTTAAATTAATATGGTTGGGTGCATCTGCCACCTTAAAAAAACTATAGTAAAAGGTCACTTTTGACTCAAAGTGTGCCATTAAAAGAGACGGATTTCTCCGCCTAATTTAGTTTATCAAGTTTCTCAGAAATAGTTTTTAGTATATTGTTTCGTTCCTGTTGGGTTTTGAGAAATTTAATTAGAAACCAAACTATAAATGAAACAAGACCCACGTAAAACAGGATTGTCATGATGGGAATAATTGAAAAAAATGAAAATGCCATGTCTTGGTTTAATGATTTTTCCACATTGAACCCTCCTCTCTACTGGTCAATTATACCATGTGAGCAACTGTAGTTTGGAAAGTAATTTAATGAACTATTCGATGATGAACTTGTGTAAAGATTATATTGTTTCTTCTGCTAATGGGGGCAATAACTGAAGATCAGTTTAAGGAGCTCCGGCGATTGTCTTATTCAACAATCGTGGCAGGTGAATGGAATAATTTGAAACTTCATGTAATTGGGTTCCGTCTAATTAATAAACTTAAGATAAGGGGAATTGAAGCAATGGAAAAGAAAAAAGGAGTAATCCCTTCAATAATCTTTGGTTTTATTATTTTGTTATCTATTTTGGTATTAACCTTCTTTATCTTTAATGGAGAAGTCATCCTAGAGGTTATTAAAGACGGATTAACAGACGATGTGCCAGTATCAGCTCAAGATTAATAACTAAGGGGATGTTTTTGAGTTAATCGTCTTATGAAAGGACTGAAACTGTGCACACCAAAAAACTAGATGGAAATCAAAAACTAAGATTTGTGCAAGGCTTATACAGAAAGAAGAAGCATAAAAATGTGAAAAGTGATGAAGATAGCAGATATGGACAGTGTTTTTTTGGTTTTCTGTCTTGATTGCGTTTTTAATTCTTATTACAAGTGAGTTGTTCTTCATTGACCGTGGTGTACCACTACCTGAATTTCTTTCGAAACTAGCCGCAACGTTTCACCGAGTTTTCTGATCGATATTTTAAAACGTCAAAGCCAGGTCGCCTCGTCCTTATAGGGGAGATAGTTATTCCATTAAAGGGGGCTTATCCAGAACAGGATGAGCTTCATTTTTGTTTAAAGTTTTTCTTGAGTAAATTGCTGTATTTTGAAACAATTGGTATTAAGTTAAAGGAGCAGTTTTATGGAGTAACGTTCAATATTTATAAGAGGTGAAAATATGATCAAAAACTATGAAGTTTTAACAAATACACCACCAACATTAGATGAATACATACATTTATGTTCAAGTGTTGGGTGGAAAGATTTTATGAATTTTGATGCTGCAGAAACTTCAATACGGAATTCTGTATTTTCCGTTATTGTTAAAGATAATCATAGCATCATAGGAATGGGAAGAATTGTAGGGGACGGTGCTATTTATTTCTATATTCAAGACATAGTGGTACACCCCGATTATCAAGGAAAAGGTATTGGTAAAGAAATTATGAAGATCTTAATGAGATATCTTGATGAAAATGCACCAGATAAGGCATTTGTAGGTTTGTTTGCTTCAAAAGGAAAAGGTGAGTTTTACGAAAAATATGATTTCAAAAATTACTCACCTAATATGACAGGAATGTTTAAAGTGATTTCTGAATGAACTAAGGAAACATATTGGATTTGTAAAATAACAATTCATTAGATAGAGTTTTTCTGAGTCTTCCGCAATAGGGCGCTAAAGGGGGCTATTGCGGAAGATCGGGCAGCTGATCTCCAGCTTTTTCTTTGTTCCGTTAACGGGGCATTTAATGGAGTAAGACTTTCCAACAATACTGGATATATATGTTATTATTGTTTGAGATTGTGAAGAAATGTACTTAAGCTAACGAGCAGTATTGTTTAATATTGAAAAGAAAAGGGGTTATTTGATGGTAACGTGATGAGACTGTCCGAAGCCTGGGAAAAGTATCAGTTAGATAAGAAGATTGAAGGGGTATTCTCCGTTAACGTTGAAAGCTTATTGTTTTCAATACACTCTTCTTTTAAAACACTTTGGTGATATCAGCATAAAGTACTTCACATCAGGAGACCATTTAAAACCGGCGAGCTTGGGGCATCCTAGTCCGATGCATCAGATCCCTTTTTAAGTGGATACATGATGAGGGACATCTTCCGTACAATCCCGCTGCTAAGTTTTAAAGGAACCGAAGCTAGGAAAAAGAATCCCTAAGTTCCTTACGGATCTTGAAATCGAACACTTAAGGGAAGCTTGCGAGAATTCCTTGGAGAATGCCTTGTTTGAATTTTTTATTCGACAGGTTGCCGGATAGGGGAAATTGTAAAACTTAACCGGGAAGACATAAACTTCTCAGCGAACTCTGTTATTGTTCATGGGAAAGGTGACAAAGAGAGGGAAGTATATTTTAACACTCGCTGTTCCCTTTGGTTGAAACGGTACTTGGATGACCGGGACGATCAAGAGGATTGCCTATTCATAACTGAGAGAAAACCCAAACACCGAATGAGTATTGATATGATTCGATACATTATAAAACGGGTTTCTAAACGAGCCGGTATAAAGAAGAGTATTCACCCTCATCAATTAAGACATAGTTATGCCACTCATCTAATTAATAACGGTGCCCCTTTAGAAGTGATCCAAAGCCTTTTAGGACATGAGAAAAGTGAGACGACAAAGATCTATACTCAACTTAGTGGGAAGCTGCGCCAGGACTTCTATTGCAAATATTTTTAATGTTTCAGAGCTTCGACCCTCATTGGGTATGAGGCTCTTTCTTCTTGTATCGGGCCAGATTGTTGAAGATGTAGTTTAGCACTAGTAGTGGGGAACCGTACCATAAATAACGGCGAAATGAATCACTCCTTTTACATTGTTATGGTACAATTGTATGCAATAAGACTTATAACGAAATTTAGTTATTGATATATCCCGCCAATGACATATTATGAAACAGTGCTTTAATAAGGAGTTGTGTCAAATGAATAAAAATAAAAGCACAGAAATAAAACGCTCATCAAAAGCAGAAAACATTCTACCTCAGATCAATAGTAAAACTAAGCTAGGCGACTTACGAAAAATCGCGAAGGACATTAAAAAAGATCACGAACTAGCAATGGAACTTTGGTCAACCGAAGAGTTTTTGCCCAGACTATTAGCAATCTTAATTATGGACAAAAAACTTCTTTCACAAGATGTGCTAACTAAGCTTGATAAGGATATGCAGACTCACACTTTTGATGAGCGAAATAACTTAATGGATTGGTTAATGGCTAATCAGCTCACCAAAGACAAGAAGAAAATTGCATTGATGGAGTCATGGGAAAATAGTCCTTCTGCTCTTCAAAGGCGAGCTTTCTGGTATTATCAAGGGCGATTGAGATGGACTGGCCAAACACCGCCTGATAACACCGCATACTTGCTATCTGCATTAGAAGCTAATATTACGCAGGAAGAACCGGAAGTTCAATGGGCTATGAATTTCACCGCAGGCTGGATAGGCGTTTATGATGAAAAGTATCGAGCACGTTGTATTAAACTTGGTGAGAAAACGGGTCTTTACAAAGATGAAATGGTATCAAAAGGATGTACTCCCAATTATTTGCCGGAGTTCATTACGATTGAAGTTAACAAACGAATTAATAATTAGTTACCACTGAAAAATTCATAAGGGTTTGATGTAAAAATAAAGGAATTCATCACCTCAATATGGAAAGGATCTGAAAGTAAGCTTCCAGATCCTTTTTGCTTGGAGGGAAATTTCAAAAATTTATTATGAGAAATTTTGAAATTCGCTAATTTTACCTTTAAAGGCGTTACGGTGAACTGTATCATACTCTAGCTCGGTTCATAGAGTTCGGTGCATTAGATCAATATTCAAATGGGCAAATGACGAAGGCAAAGAAGAACTAATACTCGTTGCTCGTTGTGGTTAAAGAGATATCTCGATGAACGTGATGACCAGGACCCTTGCTTGTTCATTACGGAAAGAAGACCAAAAAGAAGAATGAGTATCGAACTAATAAGATACATCATTAAGCGTATATCTTATGGAGCTGGAATTAAGAAGAGCATTACATCCACTTCAATTAAGGCACAGCTACGCGACGCATATGATTAACAATGGAGCTCCCCTTGAAGTGATACAGAGTTTACTTGGCCAAGAAAGAGTGAAACTACGAGAATTTATGCTCAACTGAGTGGGAAATTGAGAAAGGATCTCTACAGCAAATACTTTTAAGAAATCACGTTTATATTTGAGCGTGATTTCTTAAATTGAATGAAAATAAAAGATTGAGTAAATCCTTATGGACTTTTTGTGTTAATCTTTGGTGGAATTTCATTCGCCTTTGGACCACAATATGTCATTTTCCCTATAGTAACTTTGACAGTAGCTATACTTACAATTGGGACATTTGATAAAGAAAAAGAAGACAATCCTTGGACATTTATCTTGGGATCAGAGTTAAACCTTGTGATTATAAAAATTGACTTTGGTGACGATTTTATTCAATACATTTCTTGTTCAACAAAAGTAGTAGGAAGATGAACTGTATTCAGGAGGACTTTCTAAACTGGATTTTTGACGAGGAAAAGAATACAGAATATTGGGCTTTAGTAAACGGGGAAAGAATTCACCCTAAATATGATGCAAAAGCAATTGTTGAATTGTTAAACAATGTAAGATTTAAGCGAGGAATAGCGAAAGCTAAATTAATCACGAATCCTCAATTATGTGTTAAAAAGAAATTATATTTTTAGTGTGTTTTTTAAAGGTTTAATGTTCAAACCATAAGATTGTGAAAAAATGCACTTAAACTAACGGGGGCTTTAATTGAAGATGCAGTAAAAAAACAAAAAGGCCAGGAGCAATTAATTTGCTCCTAGCCTTTTTAATTTACTTCTTTAATTTAGTCACAGGTAAGTTGCGTGAGTCACATCTAAGTTGTTCATGTCATGTGATGACGAGAGACAAAAAGTATATGTTATTGAAGAGAAACCACAAGTATAATCAGTATTTTTGCGTCATTTTTCTCTAGATTTGTATCACAGCTAGCTAAGGATAAAATGATAAAAGAAATTTTCATTATTATAATCAATTAATTTAATCTTTCGAATAGAAATCTAAAATTAAACAATAGGGGAAGATTCCTTACATTTGTGTCAAAATTATAATTGTCTAAACTTTTGTGTCATATTTGTTAGTATTTTTGTGTCGCTCGTCATGAGAAGTAGAGGTAAAAGTTATCGTTTACTCAAGGTTTGTTTATAGTTTACATAATATTTATTATCGGTACATAAATAAAATAACTGATTTCAGTCTCGTATCAAAAGTATACTGTTAACAATGAGACGAAAGAAAAAATGAGATCATATACATCAACACTTAAATTTGGTTAATACTATTCATTTATTTTGATTTATTAATCAAGTTCCTGAAATTTAATTTGCTCATGATTTATTCGTCTGGTCATCCATCTTAATTTTGGTATCCAGATATCAAATGTGATTTGTAGATTTTTACGAATTTCCCATCCTTATTATCTGATAATTTATTTAGTTGATTTTACTCTGTTTTAGTTCTTTAATTTTTATATGTATCATATCATTCCTTTTGTTAGCTGCTGCGTTCATACTTGCTTATTAGTTTACATAATATTATTCTGGTAAGTTGTTTTTTGTCTACGATCTTTTTTCTACTTTACTAAACTATTCAACCCAACTTTGTGAACCCGATCTAACCATACATCACTTGTAATATCTCTGCCTCTCTTCTTTATAAATGACTACAGTGAAGCTACACAAAGAAAAGGCATAAAGAGATCAGATCGGACCTCTTTATGCTTGAGCACTATTTCAATAAATATTGTCTTGGTGTCCCGAAATAAAGCGTTTGCTGAAATTCTGGGAATACAGATTCAAAGCAGATGATGATGGGTGCATCCAGGAGCCATGGATAGTACGTGTAGAATCCTTTATCACCGTTCACCATTGCTGCTAATGCCAATGGCAGCTCCCTTTTGAAAATCATAAACCGTACGTTAGAAAGCTGTTGATCATATTCTCCCCCACTCACATACACGGTTCCTGCAAGAGTGTATTGACCAAGGTCTCTTCTCCATTCTCCTAACACTTCGTCCCTCATGGATGGATTGATCTTCTCCAAATCAAAGTGACAACCAACGCTCAAAAATAGTTCACCCGTCGCATCAGAATGAGTTAATGTGTATTTTCGGTTATCAATTGGATTGAAGATTGAAGCTGGTGGTAAATACGTGACAGCTAGCTTTTCAGGCTTGAATTCACTCATGTGTAAGCCTCCTTTACAAAAATGGGCTTACAACAGAGTATGATAAAAGCCTAGAAACGGTTCCGCTACTTATTTGTTTTCCACTTTATCTTAATCAGGTTCCATTTATCCTTTTCATAATACCAATAAGACGTGGCCGTTCCGATGCCATCTGCCTTATAGGCACCGCTTATTTGCTGATAACCTTTTAATCCCTTACCAGGTTTCGCAATGATTTTCGTCGGCTCAAAAAATGCATAAGGTAAAACCATTAATTCCATAGGTTCATTTAAGGTTCCGTCCATGTATATCCCCAATCGATCATAGTCTTCTTTTTTGTCACGTAAATCGACTGTGTAGGATTGATTCGTATCTACAAATGAAATTGAAGCTTGGTAGTCATCTTCAAACTGAGCTTGAATCGTTAAGGGCTCAGGTAATCCAATATCGACCAGTTTATTATCTGCTAACGTATGGAGCGCTACATTATAGAGTCCACCACTTCCCCCTGTAGCAGATGAGTACAGCATATCCTTTATTCCATCATGATTTAAATCAACGAATTGGATTTTCGGCTCATAGCCACCTTCATAATCAATTCGAATCTCACTACTTTCAGACGTTTTTATATCCGCCCAAATTTGTTTCAGAAACAGGGCATCAGGAGAAAATGGAACCGCCTTAAGCGTAATCGTATCCTTTTTACCATCGCCGGTTACATCTTTTTTATACACATTAACAGTCATTTCATTCACAGGCTGCTTATCCAAAGGTTCACTGGAAAAGTTTCCTGCAATGGCATGGAGGGACATAACAAAGAAAGCGCCGAAAGCAAATAGTAATTCTTTTCTCATGATTCTCTCTCCTCGATTGAAAATTATTCACTTTTATTTTCACCAAAGTAGGGAAATCTATGTAAAGATTCTCGTTTCTTTTCTCATCTTTCTTAGCATAAAGCAGTCAAAAAGGACCAACCCCTGATAAAGGTTGGTCCTTTCATATTATTTTTGTACTGTTGTGGTTTCAGGTTTCGCTTCCCAGCTCTCAATTCCTTTTAGCCCTTTAATAGAGTTGGAGTAGAAAACAGGATCTTTACCTTGTCTTTTTTGTTCCCGGTAATCTTTTAGTGCAGATATCGCGATTTTAGCTAATAGCGTGATGGCGATTAAGTTGATGATCGCCATTAGACCCATAAATAAATCTGCCAGGCTCCACACAATATCCAGTTTGACAACCGCTCCGAAAATCACCATTCCAAGAACGGCCATTCGGTAGATGAATAGAGTGATCGGGCTGTATTTGATAAACTCGATATTGGTTTCCCCGTAGTAGTAGTTTCCGATAATCGAACTGAAGGCGAATAAGAATATAGCGACAGCGACAAATATATCTGCCCATTCCCCTACATGGAAACTTAAGGCTGCCTGTGTCAGCTGAATGCCATCGATTCCTGTGGTGTATTGGTCAGACAGGATGATCATGAAGGCTGTTGCAGTACAGATAAGCAGAGTATCAGTGAACACACCAAGAGTTTGAATAAGTCCTTGTTTTACGGGGTGAGTGACACCCGCAGATGCCGCAGCGTTCGGCGCACTACCCATACCGGCTTCATTCGAGAATAAACCACGTTTGATTCCCATCATGATGGCTGCCCCTACTCCGCCACTTGCTACTTCACGAATACCAAATGCATTTTCAAAAATGATCACAAACATATTTGGCAGCATGGTAATATTGGTGACTAGAATAAATAATGCCAGAATCAGATATAGAACCGCCATGATCGGAACGACAATTTGAGTTACACTGGCGATTCGTTTTACCCCACCGAAAATAACAAGTGCGGTCAGAACCGCTAGAATGATTCCTACAGTCAAACGATCAAATGAATACGCTTCTTCCATTGCAAGAGAAATCGTATTGGATTGTACCGAGTTGAACACAAGGCCGAAACAGAATGTAATGATAACGGCAAACAGGATTCCCATCCAACGGGCATTCAATCCCTTTTCCATATAGTAAGCGGGACCACCACGGTAGCCGTCTTTTCCATCTTTCACTTTGTAGATTTGTGCAAGTGTACTCTCCACGAAGCTGGTCGCTCCTCCTAGAAGGGCAATCAGCCACATCCAGAATACAGCCCCTGGTCCACCCCCGGCAATTGCTGTTGCAACCCCAGCCAGGTTACCTGTACCGACACGGGATGCGGTACTGATCGTGAAAGCTTGGAAGGAAGAAATGCCTCGTTTTCCTTCTGCTGAAATCGTGGTTTTATCTGTTAATAATCTTCCCATTTCTCCTAAGTAACGGAATTGTGCGAATTTTGTTCGTAATGAGAAGTATAAACCGAGACCGATAAGCGCCACAATCAGTATGTATGACCACATAAAATCATTCAAGGTGCCTACTATACTTGTGAATAACTCCATAATTGTTCCCCCTAGATGTTTGTATTTATGACAAATAATGTATGAATCTATGTGTGTTTACCCATTTAGACACTTTCTTAATCTATCAAAAAATAAATGCCTATTCAACTGATAAATTCATATTTTTGAAATAATATTAATTGTTGTACAATTTTTTACGGGTATTGTACAACAATTTTGAATGAATATACATATGATATTCGATTTCCTTAAATGAAAAACGACCAGAAATATTTCTGGTCATTTCTCTGAGTTGTTATTCTTTTGTTTCGGGTAGTAGTGATTCTGCCCACGTTTCACAAACAGATCCGCTAACCCCTTCATCAATCACAAATGATCCATTTGAATAACGGTCATTTGGTCTAAGATCTGAAAGGAGCACTTCTTCTGTTTTTCCCTTTTTTGTGATCAGACCTACCTTATCTGTATCTTTAGCCACTTCTATTCTTACCACACGATGTGGGTTTGATTTCAATTCCCGCAGCATGATGACTCCACGTTTGGCACGGGATGTCTTTTCGAATTCGGATAATTTCATTTTCTTTACTGCCCCTCGCTGGGTTGCTAAGAAAATGTAATCCTTCACTGGGTCTTTGATAATCTTACCAGACACAACATAATCTTCATCTTTAAGATTAATCCCTTTTACACCAGCTGCCCGTGGTCCGACGATGTTCACATCTTCCTCGGAAAACCAAAGACCATAGCTTAAGTGTGTAGCGATGAAAATGTCATAGGAACCATCGGTTAAGTGTACATCGACCAGCTGATCGTCTCCTTTTAAATTGATTCCTACAAGAGGACGGGAGTAGCGCTGTGCTTTGTACTGGGGAAGTTCGGATCTCTTGATCATTCCATTCTTCGTTACAAATAATAAATAATGGGCTGGATCAAATTCTCTAATCGGTATCGCATTTAGAACCTGTTCATCGCGATCAATCGGCACGATGTTCCCCACGTGCTGACCAAGGTCTTTCCAGCGAATATCCGGGAGTTCATGTACAGGGCAATAGATGTAATTTCCTTTGTTTGTAAACACTAAAAGTACATCCGTCGTATTCATCTCATACTGACCAAGGAGCCTGTCTGTTTCTTTCATGGCGAGATCCTGCCCGTTTGAAGCAGAATAGGAACGTAGACTTGTTCGTTTCATGTAACCATCACGGGTAACGGTAACCATGACATCCTCACTGGCAATCAGTACTTCCAGGTTGATTTTAATTTCTTCAATCTCATCCTCAATTTTAGTGCGGCGAGCATCAGAGAACTGCTTTTTGATGCCTTTTAATTCTTTTTTAATTACACTGTAAAGCTTGCTTTCACTATCCAGAATAGCAGTTAACTCAGCAATCGTTTTCGCTAATTCCTCTGCTTCTGCCTGTAGTGCGGTAATGTCTGTATTCGTTAAGCGGTATAGCTGTAGGCTGACGATTGCTTCTGACTGTGCTTCAGTAAATTGAAATTGCTGGATTAAATTATCCTTCGCATCACGTTTGTCTTTGGAAGCGCGAATTGTTGCAATCACTTGATCTAAGATTGACAAAGCTTTCATTAAGCCTTCGACAATATGCTGGCGATCCTTCGCTTTATTTAAATCATGTTTGGTACGATTTGTCACTACTTCTTTTTGATGTTGAATATAAGCATCCAATAAATCTCGCAGCCCCATAAGTTTGGGACGTCGGTTATGAATCGCTACCATATTAAAGTTATAGGCGATTTGAAGGTCACTATTCTTGTAGAGATAGTTTAGGACGCCTGTAGCATCTGCATCTTTCTTTAACTCAATGACAATGCGCATTCCATCGCGGTCTGTTTCATCACGAACTTCAGCAATTCCTTCCACTTTGCGATCTACACGGAATTCATCCATTTTCTTGACGAGATTCGCTTTGTTTACTTCATAAGGAATTTCCGTTATGACGATCTGCTGCTTGCTTCCACGAATGTTTTCAATATCAGCTTTTCCACGAACAACCACTTTTCCTTTTCCGGTTTCGTAGGCTTTTTTGATGCCGTCTACCCCTTGAATGATGCCACCGGTTGGAAAATCAGGTCCTTTTAAGACCGTCATTAAATCATCCACCGTGCTTTGAGGCTTTTCCATCCTCATGATTGCTGCATCAATGACTTCATCAAGATGATGGGGTGGAATGTCAGTTGCATATCCTGCTGAAATACCAGTGGATCCGTTGACTAATAAGTTAGGGAAACGTGACGGCAGAACTGTCGGTTCACTTGATGTATCATCAAAGTTTGGAACAAAGTCCACGGTTTTTTTATCGATATCACGCAAGAGCTCCATGGAGATTGCAGATAACCGAGCCTCTGTATAACGCATGGCAGCAGGCGGATCTCCGTCGATGCTTCCGTTATTTCCGTGCATTTCGACTAAATATTTTCGCACTTTCCACGTTTGACTCATACGCACCATAGCATCATAGACAGATGTGTCACCATGGGGATGATAATTACCGATAACATTACCAACGGTTTTTGCTGATTTACGGAACCCTTTTTCCTGGGTGTTACCATCCACGTACATGGCGTAAAGAATACGTCTTTGTACAGGCTTTAACCCGTCACGTGCATCAGGTAATGCACGCTCTTGGATGATGTATTTACTATAACGTCCAAATCGGTCGCCAAGCACCTCTTCCAGAGGTAAGTCTTGATATCTTTCTACAGTTGTCATGTATTACCCCTCCTCTGCGACCGTAATGTTTTCATTTTCCAGAATGCTTCCGTCTTCTTCCAGCCCAAAGGCTACATTGCTTTCAATCCATTTACGGCGCGGCTCTACTTTATCTCCCATAAGAGTCGTCACTCGACGTTCTGCTCGGGCAGCATCATCGATACGGACACGGATCAGTGCCCGGGTTGCAGGATCCATCGTCGTTTCCCACAGCTGATCGGCGTTCATTTCTCCAAGACCTTTATAGCGCTGGATCATATAGCCTTTCCCAACTTTAGAAATGGCTCCTTGAAGCTCTTCATCCGTCCATGCGTATTCAAGCTTCTGTTTCTTTCCTGCACCTTTACTTACTTTATAGAGAGGAGGAAGGGCAATATAAACTTTCCCTGCTTCTAATAATGGTTTCATGTAGCGATAGAAGAAGGTTAACAACAGAACCTGGATATGGGCTCCATCTGTATCGGCATCGGTCATGATGACAATTTTGTCATAATTGATGTCGTCGACGTTGAATTCCGGACCGACTCCCCCACCGATCGCATGTATGATTGTATTGATTTCTTCGTTTTTGAAGATATCCTGAAGCTTGGCTTTTTCCGTATTGATGACTTTCCCTCGAAGTGGAAGAATCGCTTGGAATTTACGGTCACGACCTTGTTTCGCTGAACCTCCCGCAGAATCACCCTCCACCAGATAGAGCTCGTTGCGCTGAGGATTTCTCGATTGAGCAGGTGTTAATTTACCAGATAGAACGGTTTCAGATCGCTTTCGTTTCTTTCCGTTACGCGCATCTTCCCTTGCCTTACGTGCCGCTTCCCGGGCTTGGGCGGCTTTAATGGATTTCTTAATAAGAAGGGAACTTGTATCGGGATTTTCTTCTAAGAAATATAGAAGGTGTTCCGAAACAACTGCATCTACAGCTGAACGTGCTTCACTCGTACCAAGCTTTCCTTTCGTCTGCCCCTCAAATTGAAGGAGATGTTCCGGTATACGCACAGATACGATGCTTGCGAGCCCTTCACGAATGTCGGTCCCTTCAAGATTTTTGTCCCGATCTTTTAGAATCCCAACTTTACGGGCGTACTCATTAAAGACACGAGTCATGGCTGTCTTTGCTCCGGCTTCGTGGGTACCTCCGTCTTTTGTACGAACATTGTTCACGAATGACAGAATGTTTTCAGAGAACCCGTCATTAAATTGAAAGGCAAACTCCACTTCGATGGTATGATTTTCTCCTTCGAAGAAAGCTACGTTATGAAGCACATCTTTTTCTTCGTTTAAGTATTGAACAAAGGCTTGGATCCCGCTCTCAAAGTGAAAGATTTCCTTCTGATCATGACGCTTATCAATGATTTCAATTTTTAATCCTTTAAGAAGGAATGCAGATTCCCTTAGACGCTCACATAGCGTTTCATAATTATAGGTGGTATTACTGAAAATCTCCGGATCAGGTTTGAAATGGATACAAGTTCCGGCTTTTTTCGTTTTTCCGATTTTCTCAAGGGTGGTTTCCGGTTTTCCACCTTTTATGAAACGCTGTTCATACTTCGTTCCATCTCTTTCAATCGTCACAACAAGCCATTCAGATAGGGCGTTTACGACTGAGGCACCTACACCATGCAATCCGCCACTGGTCTTGTACCCGCCTTGTCCGAATTTCCCTCCTGCATGCAGCACAGTCAAGATGACTTCAGGAGTGGGCTTGCCAAGCTTATGCATTCCAGTAGGCATCCCTCGTCCTTTATCCTGGACAGAGATGCTATTATCCTTATGTATCGTAACAATAATCTCATTTCCGAAGCCTGCTAATGCTTCATCCACCGAGTTATCGACAATTTCGTATACTAAATGATGCAATCCTCTTGAATCTGTAGAGCCTATATACATTCCAGGTCTCTTACGAACGGCTTCTAAACCTTCTAATACTTGAATGGCATCATCATTGTAATCCATGGTCTTATTCTGGTTGGCCACGAACATTCCCCTTTCAAAACTTCTCTAACCGTAAATAGTACTTGTACGGTAGTATTGGTTATGTATATGTTAACTATAACACAAGAACGTTTGTTCGTTTACCTATTTTGATCATTACTGAGGTAAACCACTATGCTATATTGTAGCGTTTTATTTGATTTTCGCAAATGTAATTTCCTAGAACAACTCTGATATCGGACTGTTTTCTTTTGTATGGACCGGATTTTTTAGTAGTGAAAGAAGAAAAGTCCATCCGAAAAAAAACAAGCGGTAAGAGCCGCTTGTTACGAGTGAGAATTATTTGGTTAAAGCATGTTCAACCTTAATACAGCGATCCATAATGACTGTATACCCACGTTCTTTCAAAAAGCGATAAGCCTCTTCATTCATTACACCTTGTTGCGCCCAAAACACGTTAGAATCAATTTCATTAAATTCTTGCGCGATCTGTGGTAAAAATTCTGAGCGGCGAAATACATTGACGATGTCAATCGGTCCTTCAATCTCCTTCAGAGAAGATACCGCTTTAACGCCCAATGCAGCGTCAATAGTTGGATTTACAGGAATAATCTCATAACCTTGATCCTGCATCGCTTTTGAGACCATATAAGATGTTCGTGCAGGATTGTCACTTAATCCAATCACGGCAATGCGTTTTGATTGTTTAAGGATGTTTCCAATTTCTTTTCGGGATGGGTTTTCCATAGATGATTACAACTCCTTCATCGTTCCTTATCCATTCATTCTTTAGCTGTTCCTAAAGTCCTATTCTTCTTTTATACCATATTTCCCTTTAATTTTTCAAAATTTTATAAATATATCTAAACAGAATGAGATGTCAAAAGAACGTGTTGTTATTCCTCTATCCCTTCTGACACTTCTTAACATTTTACTCTTCAATTAATCCCTTGGATAGCAGAAATTCACGCGCTACATCTTTAGGATCTTGTTTATCCATGTCCACCTTGGCATTCATCTCACTCATCTCTTCCTCAGAGATTTGTCCAGCTAATTCATTCAGGACTTCTTTTACTTCAGGATGCTCTTTCAGAACTTCTTGTCGGATGATAGGAGCAGCATCATATGGTGGGAAGAATCCTTTGTCATCCGTAGTCGTTTTCAGATTGTAACGTTGTATTCTTCCATCAGTTGTAAAGGCCGGAATAATATCTACATCTCCGTTCTTCACTGCTTCATACATAATGTTCGGGTCAAAGCTTTCTTTCGCTTTGAATTTGTAACCGTATGCTTCGGCAAATGCATCGTACCCATCACCTTCACGCTCATAGAATTGATGCGGCGCTCCAAAGCTTAAATCTTTCGATAGGGGAACAAGGTCAGAGAATGTTTTGGCATCAAAGTCCTGATCTTGAGTATAAGCAAGGGTATACGTGTTTTCGAATCCCAGTGACTTTAACCATGTCACATTGAACTTTTCCTCGTATCCTTTACGGACTTGAGATAGAATTTCTTCAGCTGAAGCCCCTTCCTTCGCTTGCTTTTTTAGCACCGCTTCGAGTCCGGTTCCTGTGTACTCGATATATACGTCGATATCGCCTTTTTCAAGAGCAGGTGTCAAAATCGATACTTCTCCTAGTCCTTCTTCCACTTTAACATCCAGGTCTGTTTTCTCTTTGAGAAGTTCAGCCATCATTTGCGTTAAAATAAACTGCTCAGTCCACATCTTACCTGAAACTGTAATGGTGTCTTTCCCCCCTCCATTTCCGCAACCTGCGATCATGAAGGATAGGACGATTAATAAAATAAATGGTTTTAATTTCTTTTTCATTCTTACTCTCCTTTGAATGTGGTTTATTTCCGTGCTTTTAAACCTTTAGGTGTTGTCATTCTTTCAAGAAGTTTTAATAAAAAGTCGAAAGAAAGTGCAAGTAAGGCAGCAGGAATGGCCCCTGCAAGAACTAAAGAATTATTCCAAGTGGATAGTCCCCGATAAATGAGGTCACCTAGTCCACCCGCTCCTACAAAGGTTGCAAGCGTCGCGACTCCCACCGTTAAGACAGTAGCGGTTCTGATACCCGCCATAATGAACGGCAGGGCGAGAGGAAGCTCCACTTTAAACAGAAGCTGTGAGTTAGTCATCCCCATCCCTCTGCCCGCTTCTATGACTCCCTCATCAACCCCGATGATCCCCGTGTACGTGTTCCTTAAAATCGGTAAAAGTGCATACACGGTCAGGGCAATAATCGCTGTGACACTACCAGTCCCTAATAGAGGGATGAGAAAACCAAATAGAGCTAAGCTGGGGATGGTTTGGAAAATGGCTGTAATTCCGATGAAAAATTCAGCTGTTTGCTTTTTTCGTGATATGTATATACCCAGCGGTAAAGAGATGGCTATCGCTATGAAAATCGATACAAATGATAAGTACAGATGTTCAAATAGTCCGTTTAAGATGGCATCCGAGCGATTTGAAATGGTGTTGATAAACACAAGTGAGAATGCATTCATACCGACCGTGCCTCCTTTTTTCCTTCTGAGGCTACTGCACGAAGAATCCCGCTGGCTGTGACGCTTCCTATCATTTTGCCGCCTTTAGACACCATGAGATAGGGTTTTCCATTCTCAAGAAGTACTCTTGCCGCTTCCTGGACCGTTGCGTCATAAGGTATTAAAGTATATTCCGTTTCTACATAGAGCATGTAATTTGAGTTGTCTTCCATCATATCGATTACTTGCATCTGAGTTTGTGGAGCGTTCAGGCGGTCCTCCCCGATAAATGCCCGAACGAATTCATTTGCTGGTTGGGACAGGAGCTCTGATGGTGTAGCGATTTGTTCAATTTTTCCATCACGCATTACCGCAATCTCATCAGCGATCTTTAATGCTTCATCAATATCATGTGTGACAAACACAATCGTTTTATGTATCGTATTTTGTATGTTTTTCAATTCATCCTGAAGCTGCTCCCGGCTGATCGGGTCAAGGGCACTGAAGGGTTCATCCATCAGAATGATAGGCGGTTCAGCTGCCAGGGCACGAATGACGCCCACCCGTTGTTGTTGTCCTCCGCTAAGCTCAAGTGGGTATCGTTTACGATACACTTTAGGATCAAGCCCGACAAGATTTAGAAGCTCATCTACACGGCCTTCATATTGTTCCTTCTTCCATCCTTTCAAACGTGGAATCAGGCTGATGTTCTCTTCAATTGTCATGTGTGGAAGCAATCCTATACGCTGTATGACATAGCCGATATTACGCCTGAGCTCCACTTCATCGGTTTCTGAAGTATCTTTACCATTAATCAGAATCGTTCCACTGGAGGGTGGAATTAGCTTATTGATCATTTTCATCGTGGTCGTTTTCCCACATCCGCTTGGCCCGATTAAGACAACAAGCTTTCCTTTTGGAATCGTCAGGTTGATACCCTTTATGGCTTCTGTACCATCTTCGTAGACTTTCGTGACATTCTTAAATTCAATCATTTTTACACCTGCTTTATGGACTGAGAAATTTTTCTAAACATAGAAGGGATACCCTCATTATACAAAAGGTAAACATGTTGTCCAAGAAATTGCCTTTGTGGCCTTAGTTTATGAATAATGTGGATTCCTCATACAAGAGGCTCTTGCCTGTACAAGACAATAAAAAACCAGCAAACTATAGTTTACTGGTTTCAGGGTGTTGTTTGTTTTTTAACAGAATATATTGTTCTACGATGATTCCTGTGATGGTTCCAAGTATCAATCCATTGTTCAATATGGAGGCAACCACTACAGGCATGTCTTTAAAAGCGGATGGGGGCACAAACATGGCTCCTACCCCTACAATGAGAGAGATACCGGCGACAAAATGGATTCTTTCGACGTTCTCTTCTTTTCTGTACTCTCCGAGAGCAAGCCCGACCATTTTGATGAAGATGACCGTGGTAACGGCATAGCCAACTGGAGCTGGAAGACTTGCGAATAGATTCATCACTTTTGGGATCAGACTGATGATCATAATGATCGCACTTCCAAGGATAAAGGGAATAATGGAGTACATCGCTGTAGCGGCAACAAACCCGGCAGACCCGGAAATGGGTACAGATCCAATAGCTGAGAATACTCCACCGAACAACTGATTTAATCCCGAAGCAAAGCCGCTCTTCGTAAATCTTTCATATGTGGGCTGTCCCTTTGCCTTCATAACCTCTTCCATCACTCGAATGGAAGCAATCATATTGGTCGTTAACAAGAATGTAATGAAAATGGATGTCACAATGACACCCGTATCAAATACAGGTGCTCCAAAGACTAACACATCCGGTAATGAAAACCAGCTGTCAGAAACAGTCGCGCTTTTACCCAATCCCATGAGTATGAAGACTAGCCAGCCCGAGAGGAGGGCAAGAATAATGGAGTATTGTTGAATCCACTTTCGTTTATGACCTGAAAAGTATAATGCCAAAAGGATGGTTATGATACTTCCTAATAAGACAAACGGCTGTATAGATTGTCCTTCATACTGTATCCCGAACATTCCTTTGATAAAAGATCCGCTTAATTGGAGAATCAATAGCATTAAGTAAATAAATGTAATCGTGGGTGTAAATAAAGTTGATAACTTCTTTAGTAGTCCTGTAGCAGACAAAATAAAGAAAATCACACCACTAACAATCATCCCCCCTTGTAAAACGGTCAGCACTTCTTCATGACTGCTGTACAGGGTTCCTGAAAAACCTGCATAGATGGCGAAAACCCCCCACCACAGTCCGGCGGGTCCTTCATTAATGGGAAGTTTATGACCAACTACTGCTTGAATAAGACTGGCGGCTCCTAACACAAAGATGGTCCGCTGAATAAACCCTGCCGTATCTGCTGGAGACAATTGAAACAGGTCAGCTATGGCAATTGGAGCGGCGATTGAGCCTGCGACCATAAAGGCCACCCATTGAAGCGCTGAAAAAACTAATTGCATATGTGTACACCTTCATTTCAACTATGTAAAGTGTGTCCATTTTAACATACTTCTCTCCATGTGAATCAGATTTATGAGGAATAAAAGATATTATCTACTTTTATGAACAGGTACTAATTTTTTCGCTTATTTTCTCCCCATCCTATGGAAAACATGTTAAAATAAGAACGGATTAGTTATTTTAAAAGGAGCAGTGATGATGATTTTTGCCCTTATACTTGTATTAGCTTATTTATTAGGCTCCATCCCTTCAGGATTACTGATTGGGAAGACGTTCTACGGAAAAGACATCCGTGAGCATGGAAGTGGTAACCTTGGCGGAACCAATACGTTCAGAACCTTGGGTGTGAAGGCCGGGATGATTGTCACCATAATGGATATCTTAAAAGGAACGGTAGCAACTCTCTTACCATTGCTATTTGAAAGTGATGTACATATGTTATTGGCTGGCGTATTTGCTGTGATTGGTCATATGTATCCCGTATTTGCAAACTTTAAAGGAGGAAAAGCAGTAGCTACCTCTGCAGGTGTTCTTCTAGGCTATAATTACATCTTATTTTTAATTTTACTGGCAGTCTTTTTTATTTGCTTGTATGCAACCAAGTATGTATCACTCTCTTCTATGATAGCAGCGGTGCTCGCCTTTACGTACTCGATCTTCACAGGAGATATTCCACTTATTATTGTCGTAGGTATCCTGACCATTTTCGTTGTTTACAGACATCGTGCGAATATTGTCCGAATCAAAAATAAAACGGAACCTAAAATCAAGTGGCTGTAGTAAAAAAGCGACCTAAGCGACAGGCTCTCCCTTATTCTATTGGAGAGTTTCTGGCTGTAGAGGTGGCTTTTTTTTGGTTTTAGATAAATCAAAAAGGTATAGCCTTTCATCCGTTTGAGAAAGATGATGGATATAAAAAGGCAAATAGGATCATGATGATACAAAATAGTTCAAAATTCACAAAAAAACGATAATTCACCTCAATATTTTCATAAATATATCCCGCTTTCCCTTATTATTTTGTAAAATAGAGGTAGTGTATATATAAAGGATGATGAATATGAATAAAAAGCTATTAATGACAGGAGTATTCCTTTGTGTTCCTTTACTCTTAGGGATCGGGTTTCTTGTAAATAAGCAATACGCAGACTGGAACACCTCTGCTGAAGGAGATCAGAATGAGAACCTCTACTCTTTGCTCCATACGACGAAAGAAGTTAGAGCTTCGGGGAAATCGATAAAGTCCAATGCAACACTTGCCGCCATCGGGGATATTCTTCTCCACGATACAGTATATAATGATGCAAAAGATGAAAATGGGTATAACTTCACCCCTATGTTCTCACCGATCAAGGACATGCTGGCTGCCCCTGATTTTCTGATAGCCAATCAGGAATCAACCCCGGCTGGTGTGGAACTGGGCGTTTCCAGTTACCCGCTCTTCAATAGTCCGAAAGAAATTGTGAAATCCTTACAGGACGTGGGGGTGGATGCTGTCACGACTGCCAATAATCATTCATTGGATCAAGGTGAAAAAGGTCTTCTAAGTGCAATCGACTATTATGAGAAGATATCCATGCCATATGTGGGTGCATTTAAAAGTCAGGAAGACAAGGAACGAATTCGTACTTTCAATGTAAATGGTATCAAGTTTGCCCTGCTTTCATACACATATGGAACAAATGGAATCCCTGTTCCAAAGGGGAAAGACTACTTAGTCAATCTAATTGACGAGCAAAACATGATACAAGAAGTCAAGAAAGTTAAAAGTATGAACATTGATTTAGTCGTATTGAGTTTGCATTGGGGGAATGAGTATCAACGCTTCCCTACTGAGGAACAGGAAAGACTGGCAAATGTGTTAACAGAAAATGGTGTTGATATCATTTTTGGGCATCACCCACACGTCCTGCAGCCAATCCAAACATACAAAACGAGTGATGGCCGTGATGCCGTAGTCATCTATTCATTAGGGAATTTTCTTTCAGGACAGAAAGATGATTTCAAAGATATTGGAGGAATGGTTACTGTTCAAGTAGAAAAAACGATGAAACCAGGAAATTCCAAGATTACGTACCCTTCCATTGAATTTCAGCCGACCTTTGTTTCGGAAAATCATTACAATAACTACCGAATCTACCCTCTCGGGTTTGCTAAGAAGAATGGGTTGATTGCTTATTCAGAAGAAGAAATGGTTTCACATATGGTGAATGGCCTGCCTGAATAATAAAAAGCGGAAGGTGAGATTCCTAAAGTCATCTGCTTACTATCTATTAACCTGAATTTTGTAAGCCATAAAAAAACGAGCTTCCACAACGGAAAGCTCGTTTTTTTAATGGCCACCAAATAGCAATGAATTAAAGAATATGCCTCCAAGGGCTAATACAGCCAATAAGGCATTGGCCATCAAGAAAGTTTTGCGGCTACCCTTAAAGAATAGAGTGACCATCCCATAATAAATGAGGGCAGCAATGATAATAAAGGTGCCGGCTTCTATCTGATATTTCGCATCGTGTAATTGCAGGAACGTCAATACACTTAATCCGGCAAATATAAATGCACCTATGTAGTATAATAATGCTTGTGTATTCATCCATCTCATCCTTTATGCGTATTAGTAGATGTTCTTCTTTTCTATGTATATAATATGAAATGAAACCTTCTTTGTAAAGAAACATGAAACACTCTGGAGGAATACCTGTAGAGAAAGGAGTCTCATCAATGAAGATACATATTTCAAAAGAAGCTCTTACGTGGTTTAAGAACGAAATGCTTGTAGAAGAAGGCGAACAAGTTCGTTTTTATGTACGCTATGGAGGTTCCAGTCCTCTGCATGATAGTTTTTCATTAGGAGTGAACAAAGACGAACCGGTTGATCTCGGCGAACGAATTGAAATCGAGAACCGGGAATTTTTTATTGAAGAAAGAGATTTATGGTTTTTTGATGGTCATGATTTGTACGTCGAGTTTGACGATAAGCTTCAAGAACCTTCATATGAGTACAAAAAGTAAGGTAGCATGGAAAGCGGCTGGCATTCGCCAGCCATTTTATTTTCGGTTTATAAAACGTGAGATATGGTCGTGGAGTCCCTCTTTTAGAAGAATGTCATATTGAATATCTCCTAGTAGATCGAAATGGGGAAAACCGTCTTCCCTTTCATGAATCCATTCTTTTTTCAACCCGTACTTATCTCCCCACTGTGTTAATGTATCCAGATCACAACAGCCCACTTTCGTGACAGATCGTGCATGGGGAAATCGGGCATCAAGCCAATAATGAGTGAGAAATGCAATTTCCCCACGCTTCACCCGATGCTTCCATGCATGTAATTCATGTTTGGTTAACCCGAATGCCATGGAGATTTTCCTTTCTATCATGCTTCCGTAAAGTAGTTTTCAAGAGGGTCTTTCAATTATGTAGACATTACTTCTTGACCTTCTCGTATGCTTCGTGCCAATGTGGGAACATCTTTCGAATCGAAATCGGACGGAAGTTTTCTTGCTTGACGCAAACATGTTTCGAATGTCCCGTGATGGCCAGCTGGTTTTGCCCATTATAAATTTCATAAGCATATGTAATGCGGAGCCCATCATATTCTTCAACCCACGTTTTTATAAACGCTTTTTCCCCATAACGAACCGGTGATTTATAGCTGACATTCAGATCAATCACTGGAGATAGAATCCCTTCTTTTTCAATATCAGCGTACTTAAAGCCGAGATCTTCAATAAGCTGCGTTCTTCCTAATTCCATCCATACAAGATAATTCGCATGATACACAACACCCATTTGATCGGTTTCTGCGTATCGTACCTCTATGGTTTTTTCAGCAATATGCATCCTCTACACCCTCTTCATCTAATCAGTATCCTTCCTCATTTTAACATAGTTGGAGAAGGCGTTGAACAAATAGGCTTGAGAGTGAAGGCTGCTAACCTTTTATTGATGAAAGAACCCGAACAGCCAAGTTCTCTTAAGAGCCTTCTCAGTTCGGGTTGCAGAATATTCCTTTTATTGTTCTGTTTGATGAGCTTCATCTTTAATTTCGTTTCGGAAAGCTTGCAGACTTTCTCGGCGACGTTCATTCTTTTCTTTAATAGACTGAAGCTGCTCTTCACTGTCTGTGAAAGCCATCGACTCCTCAGCCTTCTCCATATTCTCAATCGTATGCTGAACCATGCCTTTAAGCTTCTCTACATTATCACTACGATCATCCGGATTCGGTTTATCCCATGCCATCCTGCATTCCTCCTGCTATTTGTGTTGAGGGACGGACCTTAAGGCCGGTCCCTTTTCATTTTTTGTCACATGGGTAAGAGTTATTCACCCTTTGTTTGGATGACTTGCGCATGCTTACCTGATTTATCTTGCATTTGTTTACCTTTGTTGCCGCCTGCAGATCTTGGTTGTGTACCAAGATGGTTAGGTACAAAGTGCTTTCGACTACCTTTAGGATTACTCATACACTTCCCCTCCTTACTAGTATGTTTACCAAAAAGAGACGGAAAAAAAGGCGTAATAATTGGCAGTATTAATACCTGAAGCAAAAAAAATAAGCCTCGTAATTCCTTACTCGGCTTTGCCCATTGGGCGCTTTATTTCCAGTCTGGCATCGATTCGTTCTTCAATGGCATCAATGGCATCCTGATCTAGAAGAAGCTGCTTTTTGTTTTCTTTCACAAGATCTGCAAATGATTTTTTTCTTGGTCTGCGCAATCCAATCCCCCTCACTCTCCATTGTGTTTTGTTATAAGTAGTATATCCAAATGTCAGATATTTTAAACAAAGGTCACAATAGTAGAGTTGTTTTTCTGGAAGGCTTATCGGATATGGACGATTGAATATCGAAAGCTCTGAATTGTAGAGGTGCGTCCCTCGTCAGCGATAAGTTATCAGTGTATTAATACGGTTGAAGGTCCGTCCCTCACTTGATTAGCGCGGTGAAGGATTCAAGGCTGGTGATGGCGCCGATTTGTTTGTGGGTGATGATTCCTTGTTCGTTGATGATATAGGTGGTTGGGACCGTTAGGATGTCGTATGCGTTGTTGATTTTGTCGTCTTTGTCTAAAAGGATGGGGAATGTGAGTCCCATTGCTTTTTGGTATTCTTTTACGTTGTATTGGGGATCGATATTGATTGCCAATATTTCAACGTCCTTACCGTATTTCGTATAGAACTCCTGCATGATCGGCATTTCTTCTTTACACGGTGGACACCAAGTAGCCCAGAAATTGAGAACCACTTTCTTTCCCTTCAATTCAGATAAAGTGACGGATTTTCCGGATAAAGTATCCAATTTAAAGTCGATGGCCTTGTCCCCAACATTCGGTCCAGGATAGTTCTCTACAGGAGTATTTTCCGAAACCTCTCCTTCTTCTATATCGATTAATTGATCATACTCCTCAGCTTGCCCGAACGTGCTTTCAGAAAACGAAGTGGGCTCTGACTTATTCTCCATATAGAACGTGAAGACTAATAAAGCTATAAGCAAAATGCCAAAAATAGATTTCAAAGGAGTGTGCTCCTCTCACAGGAATGATATTACTGTCATCTTATGTTAGCTTGTCTCAATTTAGTCATGGAATTTCAAGTGACCTTTAGCTTAATGGTTGTTAAAGGGAAGTAAAAAAAGCCTCGGGAAGACCCGAGGCTTTTAGCATGCATTATGCTTTTAATTTATTACGTAGAACCATTTGTAGAATTCCACCGTGGCGGTAGTAGTCTACTTCTACATCTGAATCAAATCGAGCTAGTACTTCGAACTCTGTTTTTGTACCATCTTCAGCTACAGCAGTAACCATTAAGATATCACGAGGTTTAACATCGTTTGTAACATTGACAGAAATCGTTTCTCTACCTGTTAAGCCTAGAGATTCTGCGCTGTCACCTTTTTTGAATTGAAGTGGAAGCACTCCCATCATTACAAGGTTTGAACGGTGAATACGCTCATAGCTTTCTGCAATGACCGTTTTGATACCAAGAAGGTTTGTACCTTTAGCTGCCCAGTCACGAGAAGATCCCATACCGTAATCTTTTCCAGCTATTACAACTAATCCAGTACCATTTTCTTGATATTTCATACAAGCATCGTACATCGGCATTACTTTGTTTTCAGGCCAGTAAGTTGTGAATCCACCTTCTGTTCCTGGAGCGATTTGGTTACGAATACGAATATTCGCAAACGTTCCACGCATCATCACTTCATGGTTACCACGACGAGAACCGTATGAATTGAAATCACGTGGCTCAACATTGTTAGCACGTAGGTATTTACCAGCTGGCGTATCCTTACCGATAGCACCTGCAGGAGAAATGTGGTCAGTTGTTACAGAGTCCCCAAATTTACCAACAACACGCAGTCCATTTAATCCTTGGATATCTTCTGGAGTAGTTGCTAATCCAGTGAAGAAAGATGGATTTTGGATATATGTTGATTGATCATCAAAGCTATAAAGTGGCTCATTACTTGTTTTGATTTGGTTCCAACGCTCGTTTTCAGAGAAAACATGCTCGTATTCTCTACGGAATAACTCTGGAGTAACAGTAGATTTCACAGCATCTTTGACTTCATCTTGAGAAGGCCAGATGTCTCTGAAGAATACATCATTTCCATCTTTATCTTTACCTAGAGAATCTTTTTGAAGATCAATGTCTACTGTACCAGCTAATGCATAAGCAACAACTAGTGGTGGTGAAGCAAGATAGTTTGCTTTCACTAATGGATGAATACGACCTTCGAAATTACGATTTCCTGAAAGTACAGATGTTAAGAGTAAGTCAGCATCTGATACAGCCTTCTCAATTTCCGGACGTAATGGACCAGAGTTACCGATACAAGTCGTACAACCATACCCTACAAGGTTAAAGCCGATATCTTCAAGGTAAGATAGTAAGCCTGAATCTCTAAGGTAACCAGTTACAACTTTTGATCCTGGCGCTAGAGAAGTTTTTACGTAATCAGGAACGTTCATTCCAAGCTCTACTGCTTTTTTCGCTACTAAACCAGCACCTAGCATAACATATGGGTTAGATGTATTTGTACAAGATGTAATGGCAGCGATACCAATCGCTCCGGTAGGCATAACTACATCTTTACCATCTTCCGTTGTATACTTTGCCGTTTTATTAATTTCAGACGCATCTAAACCAAAGCCTTGAACGCCTTCTTTAGCTGTAATTGACTTATTGAAAGATTCTTTCATATCAGTAAGCGGAATTAAATCCTGTGGCCGTTTAGGTCCAGAAAGGTTAGGTTCCACTGCAGAAAGGTCAATTTCTACTACATCTGTATAGGTTGGTTCTTCCTTCTCAGGTGTGAAGAACATATCATTTTTCTTTAGATATTCCTCTACCATTTTGATATGGTCTTCGTCACGACCAGTTAAACGAAGGTAGTCTAAAGACTCTGAATCAACTGGGAAGAAACCACAAGTAGCACCATATTCGGGAGCCATATTGGCAATTGTTGCACGGTCGGCAAGTGGTAATGTTGCTACCCCTGTTCCAAAGTACTCAACAAATTTCCCTACTACACCTTTTTGACGTAATACTTGTGTAACTTTAAGAGCTAAGTCAGTAGCTGTTGCTCCATTAGGAAGTTCACCTGTCAGTTTTACCCCGATAACTTCTGGGATTGGGAAGTATGAAGGTTGACCAAGCATCCCTGCTTCAGCTTCGATTCCACCTACACCCCAACCTAATACGCCGATACCGTTGATCATAGTGGTATGAGAGTCAGTACCAACTAGTGTATCTGGATATGTTTCAAAATCGCCATCTGTTGTTTCAACAGCGTGAACGACATTCGCTAAATACTCTAAGTTAACTTGGTGTACGATACCCGTTGCTGGTGGTACAGCACGATAGTTTTCAAATGCTTTTTGAGCCCAGCTAAGGAACTGATAACGCTCAGCGTTCCGTTCGAATTCAAGATCCATATTCGCTTGTAAAGCCCCAACTGTACCATATTTATCTACTTGTACTGAATGATCAATTACAAGATCAACTGGAATTTCAGGATTGATCTTTTGTGGATCTCCACCAATATCAGCCATTGCTTTACGTAAAGATGCTAAGTCAACTACTGCGGGTACTCCAGTAAAATCTTGAAGGATGACACGGGAAGGTTTGAATGGAACTTCCGCATCTTTCACTTCAGTTGAGCCCCAGTTTGCTAAATTTTCAACGTGGTCTTTGTTGATCACACGTCCGTCAAACTGACGAAGTACAGACTCCAACAATACCTTTACACTGTAAGGTAAGCGGTTAATTTTTGTTACTCCTGCTTCTTCAAGCGCTTTTAAACGATAGTAATGATAACGTTTTCCTTCTAGTTCGAAAGAAGATCGTGCATTAAATACATCGTTCTTTGCCATTTCGATTCCCCCTCTAAACTACATCACACAATAAGTCGAAAAGTTTTCGTTCTAAAAACTAACGAACTTTTCTCACATTTACATCTTAATACAAGCGATTACATAAGTAAATAACAATAAAGTTATTGTTTTTGATAAGTTTTTCTTATCTAAAATAATAAACTCCTTTAGGTTTCTAGAAAAATATTGGTATAACAACATTTTTCCCCATGTCAAAACGTGTCAGTTGCATGAAATTATTATCGTAAAAAAATAAATCTGCTAGCCTTTCCCTCTTATAAAGGATTGATGATGGTGGCATTCTATCCATATGGAGGTGTTCTACAATGGCTAAACGTAAAGCAAACCATGTAATTAACGGGATGAATGCAGCCAAGGCACAAGGAAAAGGTGCCGGTTACAATGAAGAATATTCAAATGAACCATTAACTGAAGCTCAACGTCAGTTTAATAAAAAACGCAAAACCAATCAGTAATTAAATGATCGGTGATTGAACAGACGAAACTTATGAACATATACTCGGTTTGGTTTAATCACCTTCATTTATTAAATATCTTCATCTCTTTTCCCCTACCCTGTTTGTTCAGAAATAAAACCCGCTCTGCGAGTGTTTAGCAGAACGGGTTTTATTCCTTCTTATTTCTTACGAATGCCCATTTACTTCACTGACGATCGAAGAAAGGTCTGATTTGAATTGTTGGAGCTGTGCTCTTTGTGTCTCAGATGCCACTTCAAGTGCATTTTCAATTTGTTGATACGCTTCGTTCACTTCATTCTTCAAGTGAGCCAGTTGTGAACCGTAACTGGCTCCATCTAAAACTAGTTCATTAATTGTATTCTGTATTTCAGTAACACTTTGCTCTGCAGCTTGGTACGCTTGTTGTTTGTTTTTATGGTAAGGCATGGATGATCTCTCCTTATTCTGAAATTAGCTTTTTTAGTATGGTCAAATCGGCTGAAAATTATACCCATGAATAAACTGTTTTCCAACAAAGCATTCTAAGAACAGGAGGGATGCTTTATGAACAAAAATGATAGCAAAGATATGCGAAAAAATGCTCCGAAGCAGTCTGGACAACCGGAGCCTTTAAGTGGATCACATAAGGTGAAGAATCGTAATCACACTCGACAAAAACAACATAGCCATCACGATATGTAAGCAAAAAATAAGGGAGTGCAGGAATGGTTAGAACACAATCCTCACTCCCTTTTATCGTTTAATGCAGATTTTTTAACTCATGGATAATGTCCATTTGCTCAAGGGAGGAGACAGTCCGTAAATCAAAGAGAACGGTCCCTTCTTGAATTCTTGTTATGATGGAAGGGTTTCCCTTTCTGAGTTTATCATGAAGTTCCTGGGCAGACAGTACGTCATGAGTAACTGAAACAAGATAAGTATCTAATTCGACGTCCGGCATCGTTCCTCCACCAACTGGCTTTTTCCTTTAATTATTTCAAACATGTAATCCGGTTTCAGGGGATTTCCCTCTTCTACGAAATGTGTAGATTGTTGGAAAATCTCTTCTTTTTTTCTGGGTAATGGATGCAATGGTCGGATTTTTATCCTGCTCCTCCCCTTTTATGTAATGCATAAGTGTCATCTCTAAAGCTGTCAATGTCATCTTGTCTACACGCAGTACCCGGGCTAGCTGATGCTTTTTAAGCTGATCAATCCATTGTTTCTTTCCTGCAATGATACCGGCCTGGGGCCATAATAATTTATCTCCACTAAAAGAAACGAGGTCGCCCCCTTTTTCAATGACTGTCTTTACTAAAGGTTCATTTCCGATACCTAGTTGTGCGAAGTCGTAAAGAGCCCCACTCCCTAAATCTTCATAATATAGTATTTGGTGATGTCGATGGGATAACTGAACAAGCTCATCGGTGGAAACGGATGATGTAAATCCTTTTATCACAAAATTACTTTGATGGACCTTCATGATCATGGCTGTTTCTTCCCGTAGTGTTTCTTCATAATCCCTTAAGTGTGTATTGTTTGTTGTTCAAACACCAGAGAGCAGAGCACCGCTTTCTTCCATGATGGAAGAAACCCGAAATGATCCTCCGATTTCCACGAGCTCCTCTCTGGAAACAATCACCTCTTTATGTTTTGCAAGGGCCGTGAGAATAAGGTAAACAGCCGCTGCATTGTTGTTCACAACCATGGCTGCTTCCGCTCCAGTTAACTCACAGATGAATTTTTCAGCGTGGGTATGCCTCGAACCTCTGTTTCCCCCTTCAATATCGTATTCTAAATTACTGTAGTAACCTGCTGTCTTTTTGACATGTTCAATGGCTTCCTGTCCCAATCGGGCACGTCCTAAATTCGTATGCAGGATGGTTCCGGTTGCATTAATGACCTTGCGAAGAGAAAGGGAATACGATTCTTGCATCAAGGTGTCTGCTTGTGCAAACACTTCGTTAACAAAGTCGTCTGATAATGGGTGAGGTCCTTGCCATTGTTCATTGAGCAGGGATCTCCGACAGCGTGTAACCACCTTTTTTAATAGATCCGTCCCTCTTTCTTTTGTGAGGTGATGCTTGTTGAGGAGAGTATAGAATTGATTGGCTTGTGTAGTTGGTGGATGGGTGGGATGTGTCTGACGAGTTGTTTCATTATGACCCTCCTTTATTCTTTATACTGATTATAACACCCTCACCATTTAAATTAGAAAGAATACAATGTGTAAAAGAATAAGTTGGGGGTCAGGTGTAAATGAGCAAGGAAAGGGAGGATTTCTATTTAGAGAACTGGGAGAAGAATATGAAGGATTGGCTATTGGATCCTGCTACGGTTCAATTGGATGAACAAGAATTTAGAGTCGACTTTCTGGATACAACAGAAGCGTTCATTGTAGAAATTGAAACAGAAAATATACATCCAGAGGAATTAATCATTAAGAAAAATGACACTCAATTGGTAGTATCTATACAGATGAAGGACGAAATAAAGGTGAGAAATCGAACCATTCGTTTTCCCTTTTGTTTAAAGCAACGGGCAATCACTTATTCAATCGAGCATCATACCATCGAAATCAATGTCCCTAAAAAAGAATGTCCCATCCCCACTTCCTTCGTCATCCGAGTCCAGGGGTTATCTAATGAGTAATCACCCTCTCTAAATAGATGAAAAGGTCTGAAGTGAAAACTCAGACCTTTAACCACGTTTATAGGGATTCAGCGGTAACTCCTTTTGAGAGAAGTAGATTTCAAGCTACTAACTTTCAAAAGGAGTTACCGCTTATTTTTCTTCAGTCATTTTGAAGAATTGGCCAGTGATTCTCTTTGATAAAATCCTAACATGGTAAGGGAATCGGTTTCTTTCTTTTGAAAAAGAATTGAACCAGATGACTTTTTCATCTAACGCGATGAATGGAATTCCCGTTGTTGCTTTTTTCATTTTGATGCTGATTCCCGGTTGCGAAGCGCTGCCGTCTTTACATTGAATTATGACGTTTTTCTCACTGGTGGATATGGTGTGTAATATACTCAATATCTCTTGAGGAATATCTGTTATAAGTCCTACGTTCACAACGATTTTTTGTTTAGCTGCCTTAAGATCTTTCACCAGTCTATTCTGATCACTCACATCGATCCAATTCATTTTCTTAGTCGAATAAGGGGTGAGCGAGGAACTTGTTTCCTTATGCCCTTCTTGTTGAAGATGACGTATGAATTGATGAACGGGTTGGGAAGAATGGGTCTTCTCCTGAATAAATTGATCGTTTCCAATAAGAACGAACTTCCCCCTCGCTCGTGTAATCGCTACATTCAGTAGCCTATCGCTTCCTTTCCGTGTAAGTAGTGCCCCCGGTTTCCCATGGGAAACTCCATCCACGAGATCAAATAGGATCATGTCATTTTCCGAACCTTGAAAGCCATGAACCGTAGCGGCATATAAATTCGTTTGAGGATGTGTGGTCTTTACCAATTCGTCCAGTAAAAGGTTATACCATTTCGCTTGCACACGGTAGGGGGTCACAATCCCGATAGATTGAATACCATCCTCGATCGCTTCCAGAGTAAGGTGGATCGTCACTAAGCTTGATAGGACATTCCAACGTGAGCCTTTTTGCGTTTCTGCCCATTCCGTCCCTTCTTTGAGTGAAAATAACACCGCTCCATGAGAAGGGAAAGGCATTTTATTCGTAATCCCCGCTCTCATCAATCCTACTGAATGGTGATCGCCTACCTTCGATTGGTAGATATAGTGATTGGTAAATGCCGAAATGCTTGGATGCATTCGCCGCTGTTCTGGAAGTAATAATAACTGGGGGTGGTCCTTACCCTTATCAACTGCATGTGCAACCTGAGCCGAATGAAAGATGTCTTCCTTCAGCCACTTGGTTACCATTGGGTGAAAGGACGTAGAAATAGGCGGGAGCTGTTTGAAATCCCCGCAAATAATGATTTTTTTTCCAAGAGATGCAGCAAATGCTACCTGAGGTATATAGGCCATACTCGCCTCATCCACAATAACAAGGTCAAATTCTTCTTCATAAAGAATACAATCAATCGCAGCTTTAGAGAGAGTCGTACCGATGACCTTTGCGTCAGTGACTAGTTCACCTTCTCTTCGTTTAAACTTTTCTTTGATTTTTTGATAATGAACCTCTAGTTGAGACAACCGTTCTGAATCATAACTTGAATACGTTTTAGCCAGTTTATTTTTTAACCTTCTTCGGTAGGTCTCGACCTTTCCTTTTTCCTCTGCAAGAGTAGGGTCAAGTTGTTCTAATAATTGAAGCACGCTTAAATCTGTAACATTTTCATTATACGCTTTCCGGTTGGTACCATAGCGGATGACTTCCCCTGCTTTCCACCGATCGTGGCTGCTGAGAAAGTGATGCATCTCTTCTATTAAGACATCAACTGCAGCATTACTATGGGAAAGAAGCAATACTTTTTTTCCTTCTGAATAATGATAAGCAGCTACTCTGGCAAGCGTATAGGTTTTTCCTGTTCCAGGTGGTCCCCATAGATACGTAACAGGATTATACTTACTGCGCACATATGCTTCGTGTAAAGGATTTTTAAACGTAGTCTTCGGATGCCTTGTTTCTTTCATTGGATTCATCGCATGCTGAATACGCTGTGTTTTTCCATGGCGCTCTTTTGCTTCGTCTAATCTTTCTATTAACTTCTCTAATATTTCCCACGGTTCATGCAATATTTGACCATAAGAAATGGTGTCTCCAATGAACTGATCGAGCTCAATCATGCACTCCCGATCCTCTGAACTAATCACCACCCCTGTGATTCTTGACTGCTTTCTCTTATATACTACACCTCCTCCTTCTGGTAACGACGCAGGGTAACTAAGGATGAACCAATATATATAGGCATTTTCTTCTTTTCGGATACATCTGCCTTCTTCTATCAAAACTCCAGATGTCTCCCGTTTTTTTAGTTGGAGAATTTCCATATCCAGAGCGATTTGCCACTCTTCTATCATTTCTGTTATTTTCATCTGAATCACCTTTGCCATACGAAAAAATTTACGAACCTTATCATAACAATTTATCATGTGAGTGTATATGATTATTGGGTTATTGGGAAATTCTTTGTGGGAGTAGAGTTGCTTATGGGAGTATGAGCCCCCTTTTGCTAACCTGTTCAAAAAAATAAAAAAGAACCGATATAAAATTCCGGCTCTTCTCCAAACTATTAAGAAATCACATAGCCTTGCCTGACTCCTCTTCTTCCTTTTCTACAAATCGGTCTACATAGTACAAGACATCTTCTACATATTTGTCGCTATGATTGTAGGCAAATACGGCTTCTTTGATTTTTCCATCAGCTGCTCCATTTCGTTCCAAATAGTTTGCAGCACTAAACACTGCATCCTCAATTTGAAATGGATCGGCTATTCCATCTCCGTTTGCATCTACCCCATATCCTCCATACTTTTCAATGACGTCAGGGTCTGTTTTTTGGTTTTGTGGGATATTCCCCTTCCCTAAGCCTGAGCAACTCGGGTGTGACCAGCCGACAAATGTACATGGCATGAATTGCATGTGTCCCTCAGCTCCCACGGGAGACACAAGAGTCTTCATGGTGGAAAATTTTGTTTCGACTCGGTGATGGGCAGCCAGTAAATACCATGGTACCCCGTATTCCTCTTCAGCTGCTTTATAAATGGGAATATATTCGGGGGGTACCTCTTCTATACCAACTGAGGACAGGTTATAAGTGGATTCTCCATTATTTACGACATAATAAATAGCTAAGACGATGATGGGTATAAGGACGATCGTAAATGGTGAGGATCGTTTTTTCTTACTTGGACGCTTTTTTGGGGCAAATTTTTTAGTCATCGAGGCTCGATCCTTTACAAAAATATTGATTCCTCTTGTATTTTAATACGAGAACCACTCTGTGACAATCATTATGTATAAAAAAGATGACCCCTGTAGTCGATTCTTTCTCCACCGAATGTTGGTAGAGAAATCATTGACTTTGGTTGAGGTCATCTAACTATTATTCATTTATTTTTAACAAACAAACGCTGCTCCAACGATAATTAATAGGATGAATAAAACTACGATTAACGCAAAGCCACCAGCGTAGCCACCACCGCCGCCATATCCATATCCAGGGTATCCATATCCATACATCATCAGTCACCTCCAGTTATCTTACTACGATATTAATGTATGTAGTGGACAAATTGTAGGTTAATTAAAATCAGCATTTCATTTTTCGACTATGAAATGCATCTGGAGCAGATTGCCTATAAACAGTGGGTTTTGCTTATCATGGAGAAGCGGAAAATGAGTAAAATGTCTAGATAGGAAGTGCTCGATATGTAAAAAAAAGCGCCTGGAAAATTCCAGGCGCTCAAAGATTCTTACATATGCTCTTTAGGTTCTTTTGTTTTTCTTGGCTTAGGTTTGATGTATAATCCAAGCTCTTTTTTCTCTTGATTCAGTGATTTATACAGAGACACCATCATCAGGGCCATAATGACCGAGAATGGCAACGCTGCGACAATTAATGCATTTTGTAATGCCTGTAATCCTCCACTATAGAGCAGGATTAATGCAACAGTAGACTGAGCAAGTCCCCAAGTTAACTTCACATAGTTAGGTGGAGTTAATGATCCATAGGTTGTTTGCATTCCCAGAACGAATGTAGCTGAGTCGGCAGACGTAATAAAGAAGGTTCCGATTAATGTGATGGCAATGACGGAAAGGATCGTTGACCATTCAAAACCGTTAAATACAGCAAATAACACCTCTTCTGTATTTAGACCTGATATATCTGTTCCTGCTTGTTGAACTTCAATGGCAGATGTACCAAAAGTAGCGAACCAAATGAAACTGACAAAAGCAGGCAGCAGTAGTACACCGATTAAGAATTCACGAATGGTTCTGCCTCGTGATACTCGTGCGATGAAGATTCCGACAAATGGAGACCAGGAAATCCACCATGCCCAATAGAAAATCGTCCAGCCATTGATCCACCCACGATGCTCTTCATTTAATGGCGCAATCCGGAAACTCATGGCAGCAATGTTTTGAATATAAGCACCGATTGTATCAGTGAACATATTCAGGATGAGTAATGTAGGTCCGATAAAGAACATCAACACGAACAGTCCAATTGCCAGTACCATATTCGTATTAGATAGATATTTAATTCCCTTACTTAATCCAGACCATGCAGATATCATAAATAAGACGGTTACAACCGCAATGATAATGAACTGAACGGTGAAATTATTTGGAACTCCCAGTAGATATGAAAGTCCTCCGTTAATTTGGGCTGCACCGAATCCAAGTGTTGTTGCAACACCGACAACAGTTGCGAATACAGCAAGTACATCGATGATCGTTCCCAGTGGACCGTTTACTTTATCTCCAAAGATCGGTTTCAATGTAGCTGAGATTAAGCCGGGCTCATCTTTACGGAATTTATAATAAGCAAGTGCTAAAGCGACAATCGCATAGATCGCCCACGCATGTATTCCCCAGTGGAAGAACGTATAGCGCAATGATTCTTTGATCGCCTGATCCGTTCCACCTTCAGCAAGTGGTGGTGTCAAATAGTGTGACAGCGGCTCGGCTGCCCCCCAGAATACTAAACCGATTCCCATCCCTGCACTAAACAACATGGCGAACCATGTTCCTTTCGTGTATTCAGGTTTCTCGTCTGGCTTTCCTAATCTTATCGTTCCTATTGGACTAAAGATCAAGAACACGCAGAAAATAACAATCACTGTGACTAAAATAAGATAATACCAACCGAATGTTGAGGTAATAAAGGTTTGCATATCAGCTGTTACATTTTCGAATGACTTTGGCGCGATGACACCATAGGCAACAGAAGCTGCAACTAATGCAATGGTAATCCAGAAAACATTTGATATCCTCTTCATAAAATTCTCCTTTCCAATTTCGTTTTCTTTTATTGTGCTCTTTTATTTATGCAGACACTGACAGCTGGGATTCCATGCGATTCTCTTAGTATGTACACCAGCAACATATTTCTCCATATTTAAAAGAGTCTTAGTTAATGCAGATGGGAAAATGTGCATTCTGAGGATTGTAAAGGAATAAATACTTTTTACCTATTCCCTCTCGACACTCTCTTAAAACCAACATTTGTTACCCTATCAGAAAAAAGTTTAACTTTGCAAGTAAAAACCATTATATTTTTTATATTGTTTGTCATTTTTACGTTTTCATTCCAATTCTTTTTTTGACATGAACGTCCAAATAGGAATTTTCCGGCTTGAGAAACTGGAAATGAATGCGCTTTATAAATCCGGTAAGGCAAATATGTTTATATTTGATATAGGAAGAAAAGGCATTTTGATAGATAAAATTAAAGGTCTCCTCTAAATTCACTTGAAGTTTTAACTGGGAATTCTGGATGAAGTTCTTGTAGTAATTTTCATGTATCGGTGAATATTAATAAAAGAATGTATGGAAGGAGGTTGAGTCATGAAAAATAAACAAAACAAATCGCAACATGAAACAGCTGAAAAATTAGCTCAACAACAAATGGGTGAGAAAATTGAGATGAAATCCGTTGCTCCTTCTGCTAAAGAAGGTTCTGATGTTCAAGGGAAATAATTTTTGATACAAGAAGGACGCCTAAGTCGGCGTCCTGACTATATGTTACTCTTTAATAATTTTCACTTTGACATCTTGTACACCATATTTAAGGGCATCTTTTTCTTTTTCCATATAAATGTCGATGCGTTTTCCTTTAATGGCTCCACCTGTATCTTCCGCACGGGCATAACCGTATCCTTCTACATACACCTTAGATCCCAGTGGAATGACACTTGGATCGACGGCAATGACTCTGGCATCAGGGTTCTCGATTAAGTCCACCCCCGTCTTTGTAATGCCGATACAGCCCTCACAATAAGCTGTATACGCCGTAGCGGTTACGTTAACCTCTTTTACAACGTTGTCCTCGGACGTTTCCGTATCAGCGGATTTAACAGCCTGTTCTTCTTCTTGTACGTTATTCACAGTGTAACCATCTTCTAAAAGTTGTTGGCGTGTGCCAACCTCATCTACCGAAACATGATATCGATTTGCAATCTCCCAAAGAATATCGCCTTTTTCTATATTATGATAATCATTCATTGCAGTATCGTCTGATTCTGCAGACGCAGAAGTAAGTCCGATTGTTAGAAAAACTGTGAAGGAAAAAATGGAAAATAATACTTTTTTCATCTTGTTAAATTCCTCCTTTTGTGTTTGGTCTATGAAACCAACAGTTGAAATAGTATCATAGACTTACCTCAGATACATAACAAAGTGTTTATAAACCGATAACAATTAGATGACAAGCGTGTAATATTTATTGTTTTCTGTCGATTCAGCTGGAAGTGTTTCTAACTCTTTCATTTGAAGGGAAATGTTAGTTGAAAAGCGGAGATGAATTGATAGTAAATTGGTAATGAAGAGACTATTAAGATATTTATTCTTATTTGCATCTTGTGTTTAAGAGATAAGCTATTAAAATGTATTAAAGAAAAAAACCACTGAGAAGTCATTCTCAGTGGTTCCGATCTATTATTTACTTTCAAGAATTTTTACGTTAACTGATTTTCGGCCCCAATCAACTGCTTGGTCTTTTGATGGGATGAATACGTCGATTCGATTTCCTTTAATCGCCCCACCTGTATCTTCAGCAGTGGCATAGCCGTATCCTTCAACATATACTTTTGATCCCAGTGGAATTACATCCGGATCTACTGCAATTACTTTTGCATCAGGATTATCTAATAAATTTACACCTGTTGCTGTCGTACCTGAGCACCCTTCACAATTTGCTGTGTAAGCGGTAGCTTCTACTGTGATTTCTTTTACAGCTTCCTCTTCTTCAGCGGGTTGTGCTGCCGTTTCTTCTTCAGCAGGTTGTGCCGCAGCTGGTTCAGCTGCAGGCGCTTCAGCTTCTGGAGCTACTTCTGCTGTTTCTTCTTCTTGAGCAGGAGTTGCTGCTTGCTCAGAAGTATTTGCAGTAGCTGAAGGTGCTTTTTTATCTTCTAAATTGAGGACTAATTCTTGTCCAGGCACAATCAGGTCACTTTCAAGAGCGTTCCAGCCTATTAAACTGTCGACGGAAACTCCATATTGTGAAGAAATTCCCCAAAGTGTGTCACCTTTTTTAACTGTATAGTACTCTTTGGATGATACCGTGAGTTCTTGGTCAGGATAGATTAAGTGTGAATTTAAATTGTTCCATTTCATGAGTTTATCAACGGATGTACCGTATTCCTGGGCAATTCCCCATAAAGTGTCACCTTTTTTAACTTCGATGTCTTGTGCTGAAGCGCTAGCTCCACCAGACACTGCAAGTGTAGTAAATGCAGCCACAGAAATAATCGATTTTTTAAGTTTCATAGAAAAATTCCTCCTTATGTAGCTAGCGGTTTATTTATTTTTGCTAACAGGGAAAATACTAACATAGTAAAATCTCAATTCAATAACAGGAACTTTAATATCGTGCGTCAAGAATATTTCACGACTGTAATAGAAAGCGATTTCCTGTATAAACTATCATGTAGAGGGATACTATGGTAATTTTAGATGAAAATAATAGTTGTAAAGGGTATTTATGGATAAAACAGTTAAAGAGTTCTATTCTATTTTGAGGCTGAATTTAGAGGTCATGTTGTCTTTTTGGGTAGGTGAATAATTAGTAAATGCTCTTTATATTTTTTAATTGAACAAGATTTAGTCTTGAAAAAGAAGCAAGTTTAAACTTAACAAGCTAGAAGATTCCCACTATACTATAAGAAGTAATGATTGAACTGGAGGATGACAAGGATTGGAAAATCAGGAAGAAAATATCGTACTTTATAAAGATGATCCCGACGAACACAGTGGTCGTTGCGAGTGTGGGAACAATATTTTTAAATCACGTGTATTAGATGGAAAGTTTTATCGAAAGTGTCAAGAGTGTGGTAAAACGAAAATCGTTTAATAGAAAAAAATGGGAAACCGGTATCGAAAATCGGTTTCCCTTTTTTCTATTTATTCATTTTTTGAATGATCGTAGAAGCAAATTGAACCAATTCATCTGTTGTATGATTAATTTGCTTGATGGCTTCCACAATATGATTTATTCAGATTGATTTCGTTTGAACATACCCATATAGTTTCCCATTTAAAATTCGAACGGTCATAATGCCGTTCTGTACATTCCCTATTTCTTTGTGGGAGTTCTCCGTTAAGTCAGTCATGTTACGAACCCGGTTTGAGACAACTCCGATTTGCTTGTTGCTTTCATTCACGAGCTGATGAATGGAGTGGCTCAGTTCCTTTGAGTCTTCGGCAAGCTTTCGCACCTCAGACGCAACGACTGCAAATTCCCTGCCTTCATTACCGGCTCGTGCTGCTTCAATTGAGGCATTTAGGGCAAGAAGATTTGTCTGCTCAGCTACTCTTCCACATGGAAACCCCAACTTTTTTCCTATGACAATCATTTTGCTTGTAAAATTTACATAATTCAATGAAGCATGGTCCTGTTGGTTCTATAAGTGAACAATGCACAAAAATCCAGTTTCCACTAATCCCCCTCTCATTTCCTCATATGTATCGTATTCAACTGTAGGTGTACAAAACATATACAAAAAGAGGGACGGACCTTTGATCCTAGGAGCTACTCCTAGGAATCAAGGTCCGTCCCTCACTGCTTTATTGTGTTAAAATAATTGGTTCGTCTTTGGTTATGATGATGGTGTGTTCGATTTGGGCAACGAAGCTGTTGTCGGGTGTGATGTAGGTCCAGCCGTCGCCTTTTTCGATTACGTTTTGTGCTTTGGTAGAGATGAATGGTTCAAATGCGATGACCATTCCTTCTTTTAACAGTGCATTATCCCATGGATCGAAATAATTTAAGATGTGATCGGGTTTCTCATGAAGAGATCTTCCTACACCGTGGCCGGTTAAGTTCATAATCACCGTATAACCATTTTTTCGCGCTTCATTATTAACCGCTTTGCCGATACCGTTTTGTTTAGATCCTGCTCTTGCTTTCTGGAGTCCTGCTTGGAATGATTTTAATGCCGCTTCACATAAATCTGTAAGCTTTGGGTCTCCCTCCCCAACAACAAATGAGATTCCTGTATCGGCATAGTATCCATCTTTTGAACCGGATACGTCAATATTGACAAGGTCTCCCTCCTTTATAACACGGTCACCGGGTATCCCGTGAGCCACTTCTTCATTCACACTAATACATGTGAAACCAGGAAAATCATATTCTCCTTTAGGGCCTGAAATGGCTCCGTTTTCTTCAAACAGGCTTCCAGCAATATCGTCAAGCTCTTTAGTCGTTATTCCAGACTTTGTCTGAGAGCGTAATTCATCACGGATCATAGCCACAATGCGACCGATTTCTTTTAACGCTTTTAATTCTTCATCAGTTTTGACAATCATATTATCTTCCTTCTCTTTTGAAATTTTACCTTCCCTTACTATACCGAAACACACTCTGTTTTTAAAGGGAAAGCTGTTGTCTAGTATGGTGGTTAATTATTATGGGATTCGCTCCCTTCAATTACTATATCAAATTAAAAGAAAAAGAATAGGGATGACGAAGGACATGATCGTGGCGGTTAATGCCATGGCGGCACCACTTACTGCCCCTTCCCTTTCGCCCTCTTTAATAGCCTGTGCCGTACCTACTCCATGGGAAATCACTCCGAATGGAAGTCCTTTTGCGATGGGGTGCTTTACATGCAACCACTTTAAAATAGACGGTATGATCATAGCTCCGAACATACCCGTCACAATGACGACCGTGGGAATGACTTCTATATTCGCCTCAATCACCTTCCCTATATCAACTGCTACGGGGGTTGTAATGGTTTTAATAAGCAAGGAGCGGTTCCATTCAGATGGGATCCCCAACCACATACTGAAGAAATAAGTAATAAGCATAGACATTCCACTTCCGAACAGGATACCGAAAAGTATAGGCTGTACATGCTGTACTAATAACTTTCGGTGCTGATAAAGGGGATACGCAAGGGCAACAGTAGCAGGTCCAAGTAAATACGTTATGAAAGAAGTAAAGTCTGCATACTGTTCATAAGGAATATCGATGATCAATAATGTGACAATGACAGCAATCGTACTAATAAATATAGGTATCGTTACGGGGTTTGGCCAAAGTCGGTGAATCTTTATGCCAAAGATAAAATACAAAACTGTAATGCCTAATGCCATCAGTGAACTAATGAGATGGATCATGGTTTCGTTTCTCCTTCCATCTTATTAAACTCTCTGCTGATAAGGAAGTTGCTACAAATCCGGTTATCCCGCTAATAACCAGAATGACAATAAGTTTCCAGCCGAAATCTAGAAAATATGGCCCCAGAACCATTGCGCTAACAGACAAGGGAAGAAAGAAGAAGGAAAAATGTCTTAGAAAGAATCCTGTACCGTCCACTAATAATCTTTCTTTCACTACACCCGTTAATAATAGTAGAAACAAAAATAGCATCCCGATAACGCTTCCGGGAATGGGTAAATGAAAGAAGTCTGTACACCACTTTCCAATTTCATAAAATAAGCATAGAATGGCAATTTGAATGATGGTCCGAACAACCTGCATAATTTTCTCCTCGCTTTATATTCTTCTCACGAGTTTATCACAAATGGCAGGTCGATTGAGAGTAGTGTTGAACTCAAAAAATGAGCATGAGGTGTTCTTACCCCATGCTCTTTTAGAAAGAATAGAAGGGATTGGCTTCTTAAAGAAGATCCCTTTCAATAATCCTTTCGTTTTTATATTAATTTAACGAACGCTTCTGCGGTTGACTGACTGGATTGTGGATTCTGCCCAGTCACGAATTTCCCATCGGTGATGACATGGTCACTCCATGCTTCAGATTTTTCAAATTGAGCTCCTTGCTCTCTTAATTTTGTTTCTAATAAGAAAGGCATTAATGAATCGAGGCCCGTTTGCTGTTCTTCTTCGTTGGTGAATCCTGTCATGCTTTTTCCTTCAACCAGCCATTTTCCATTTGACAGTTTCGTTCCAACGAATCCAGCAGGACCGTGGCATACAGATCCAATGGCTTTGTTGTTGTCAGCAAAGTGAGCCAGTGCTTGTTGAAGTTCCGGACTGTCAGGGAGATCAAACATCGTTCCGTGTCCGCCCGGTAAGAAAATCCCTGAATATTCATTAACGTTCAATTGCGAAAGGACCATCGTTTGATCCAATTCTTTGGTGACACCCTTCCACTTTTCCACCTGTTCATCATCAAGGCTGTTAGGATCTAAAGGAATTCGGCCTCCTTTTAAGCTAGCCACATCTACACCGAATCCCTGATTCTTAAATTCTTCATATGGTTCAGCGAACTCAGATAACCAAAGACCTGTTTCGTGTTCATCATCAATTTTGCTTTCATTCGTTAAGACCATTAATATCTTTTTCAATGTGTACCCTCCATTTTTATATAGCTGATTTCCTACCCTTTTGTTTTATCCTCTTCTCATGAAATTAAACTTCCGTATGATAATTATTTTTCTTTTACAAGGTTTTAAGCAGAAAAAAACGACTCCCTTAATGAGAGTCGTTTCGATGGGTTAGTGTATATCGAATTGGAATTGAATTTTCTTTTGAACAGGATCCCAACTAAGGTAAGCTGAAAACTCCTTCTCTCCTTTTTTGAAACCGTCGATGCGTTCGGATTTTCCATCCGCGAGCACTTTTTTCACGATTGCTTGTGTCATACGCTTCGAGAGAATGGTCTTAGAAATGGTGAAGCTGCATTTTGTTTTTTGATAATTGGAGCATCCGTAGAACTTTCCTTTGTCAACCACTTTCCCGCCACATTTCAAACATGTGCCGACGCTGGTTTTCGTTGTTCTTTTACCTTTACTCCCTTTGGATCGTTGGATGGAAGCAGTATCAAGATCTTCGAAATTCCATCTGTTTGCCTCTTGAAGAGCGTTTTGAACAAGTTTATCGCTTAATTTCTTCACTTGCTCCATAAACTCGGGTGCGGATGCTTGCCCTTTTCCTATTTCCTGTAGTCGCTGCTCCCATTTTGCCGTCATTTCAGCTGACGCCAACACATTTTCACCAATTGCCCGAATCAAAACTTTTGCTTTATCGGTTGGATAGACAATGTTCTTTTGGATATCAATGTAGTTCCGATCTTTAAGCATGGTTATGATTCCAGCGCGTGTTGCCTCGGTACCCAGACCTTCTGTTTGCTTTAACACTTTCTCGAGCTCATCATTATCCATGTATTTACCTGCTGTTTTCATTAAGGTAATCAGTTGACCTTCTGTGTAACGCTTAGGTGGCTGGGTTTTTCCTTCTTTCGTATAGACACTCTTGACAGTACCTTTGTCGCTTTCCTTAACAGGTGGCAGGAGCGGTTCGTCATCCTTTTCATTCTGCATCAGAACCTGTCTCCATCCTTCTTGAAGAATTTGCTTTCCTTTAGAAATGAATTCGGCCCGTTCGTCCACGACGGTAGTGATGGTAGAGTAATGGATCACAGCTTTATCGTGGTGTGCAGCGATAAAGCGTTTAACCACAACATCATATATTTTCCTTTCGTCACCTGATAACGATTGAGGATCGGTTACTTGTTCAGTTGGAATAATCGCGTAGTGATCAGAAACCTTCGCTTCATTTACAAAACGCTTGTTATTCAGCAGGCTCTCATAAGGAGTGGGGATCCAGCTATTGTAAGGGCTGTATTCCTGAAGCTTAGACAATATTTCCGGGAAGGTTTCAGCTTCCCCTTTCGTTACATATTGTGAATCTGACCTTGGGTAAGATACAATGCCCTTCTGATATAGCTTTTGCAGGACATCCAGTGTTTTTTTAGGTGAAAATTTATACATTTTGTTAATCGTTGCCTGAAGAGCTGATAGATTGAAAAGTAATGGAGGAGCAAATTCGTTTCTTTCTATTTTCATCTCTAGAACGCTTGCAGGCTTCCCTTGGCAGAAAGAAGCAATCTTCTCTGCCAGCTCCTGTGTTTGAATTCGAGACTCTCCATCCTTTTGCCAAATCCCTTCGTACGTGTGGTCCCCCATTTGAAAGGCTGCTTTCACTTCCCAGAAGGGTTCGCTTTTAAATTGCTCTATTTCTTCATCTCTTTTTACAATCAAAGCAAGAGTCGGCGTTTGTACCCTTCCTGCAGAAAAAACATCCGACATGCCTTGCTGCTTAAGTAGAATGCTATACGCTCTTGATGCATTCATTCCCACAAGCCAGTCCGCACAAGCACGGGAGTAGGCTTCATAATAGAGGCTGCGCATTTCCGTTTCTTCTCTTAAACTGGTGAACCCTTGAATGATGGCTTTCTCTGTCAGCGATGATATCCATAATCTTTTCATGGGCTTCTGCACGCGGGACATTGAAATAATATTCCGGATGATTAACTCACCTTCCCGTCCCGCATCCCCTGCATGGATGATTTCTGTGACTTCACTTTTCTTTAGAAGTTCTTTGATGACTGCGAATTGTTTCGCTTTTGCCCGTTGAAGCTCATATTGAAATCGTTGAGGAATGATGGGAAGGTCTTCCAACGTCCATTTCTTCCATCTGCTTTCATATTTTTCCGGGGCTTGAAGCTGAAAGAGATGACCTACAGCCCAGGTGATATATGCCCCTTTAGGGAACACATCATTAGATTGTATTTCAATGTATCCTTGGCGTTTTCGATGAGGAAAAGGTTTAGCGAGGGTTGCTCCTTGATCGGGTTTTTCGGCAATAACAACTTTCATAACATTCTCCTGTCCATCTTTATGATTCCTTCATTATAGCATTTTTTTTAGAACTCTTGTTCTATGTATGTGGAGAAATCATACTTGTTTTTTATCGGTCATATTTGAAACTAGTTTAATCCAAATCTACTTGTTAGAATAGGGTTGATTTTTTTTGCGGTACCAAGGGGGGACGTGACTGTAACAAGAGTGATCGTGGGGTAGGTAATGTTATAGCGAAATGGTGTTACAGATAAGAAGTCAAATCTGTAACACCATTACCTTATTGTCCTAAATTTTCTAAATTACCTTTAATCTCTTGTAGCTGATTGAAGGTGTTTACGATCTCAAGGTTTTGTAACTCTGAAATTTGGACTTCTCCCTTATTGATTTCGACTAAGGCACGATCAATTCCTTCCAGCGCTTGTTCATTATATCCTTCCACTTTTTGGTGGATGTTTTCTGCCAGTTGAGGCGGGGTCAGATCATTGATTTCTTGTATTTCTGTTTTCATGTCTTTTAATCTTGTTTCAAGAGCCGGTATGGTGGATGGATCTGCCGCAGCATTTTCCGCTAATCCAGGAAAATCGTTTGCAAATTGTTCTGCTTCATTTAGGTAATCGGTCATTTCCTCAACATAGGTCAAACTGTTGTTTGCTTCCTCGAGGATTCCACAGCCTGCCAGCATAAAAAAGCTGATTAATATGATTAATTTTTTCACTGAATTTCATCCTTTCCTAGCTTTCTCTCATTATACATACGAATGAACTTCGTAATGGTTTCATTTCATAAAAAGAAGGCTAACACCATTCGTCAGCCTTCTCTGTGTCTTATTCAATAATTTGCAGTTCTTTAGGGAATTTGGTCAAGGTTTCGTAACCATCCTTTGTAATAAGTACATCATCTTCAATTCTAACACCGCCTATTTCCGGAACATAGATTCCAGGCTCAATGGTGTAGGTCATTCCTTCTTTTAATATCCCATTATTTAAATGGCTCATTGATGGGAATTCATGTACGTTGATCCCAAGGCCGTGACCAATCCGGTGTGGGAAATAGTCTCCATACCCTGCTTCTGTAATGATATCCCGTGCGATTTGATCCAGATCACCAATACGGTTTCCGGGCTTACTTGCTTCCAGAGAAGCCAGTTCTGCTTTTAAAACCGTAGTGTAGATTTCTTTTTGCTTGTCTGAAACCGATTTATAAGCGAATGTACGGGTGATGTCAGAAGTATATCCTTCAAGGACAACACCTAGATCAAACAAGACAAAATCTCCTGCCTTTAGCTTCCGGTCACCGGGGTTTCCGTGTGGATCTCCAGCTTTTTCACCAAAGAGCACCATCGTAGAGAAAGACATTTCACGAATGCCTTTTTTCTTTAACTCATACTCGACATTCGCAAGAACTTCCATCTCCGTAATGCCTTCTTGGAGTGCACTAACACCTACTTCAACTCCGAAGTCTGCCATTTCTGCTGCACGACGCATGATGGCGATTTCCCCCTCATCCTTCACTACACGCATCTCATTTAATTTGTCTTCAACATTCACTATATTCGGTGAGTTGAAAATGTTTAAAAATGCCTGACTGCGGCCATACGATACCACTTCATTTTCGAAAGCCACCTTGTGGCCATCAATTCCTCGTCTTTGAATGGCTTGTTGAATGAACTCCCATGGATTTTCGTGATCAGAGTAGCCGATCACTTCGTTACTCCAGCCGGCATCCTTCACTTGACGTACTTCCATCCCAGGTACGACCACAAATGGTTCGGCATCCGGAAATACAAACAGTCCCATCAATCGCTCATGTGGATCCGTGTGGAAATTCGTTAAGTAAAATACATTTTCAGTTGAATTGATAAATGCGGCATCGATATTTTCTTCTTTTAACCAATTTTTCAGCATTTCTATACGTTGTTTCATCGTGAGTTCCTCCTCGAATTTCGTGATGTTATGTAATCGATTAATATGAGCATGTCTATGCTAACATACTTTTGAGAAAGATTGAAATAATCCCGTTTGATCAGGATTTGTGTCCAATTGAAAAGGAGGGTAATTCTTTGTTCATTATGGGGTTTGTAAGGGTAAGTGGTAAAAGTCACTTTCATGGCTGGTGTTTTTTTGGCAGGGGTGAGCTTTTCCTACCTCTTTCCTATAAAGGATGAGGGGTGTTTGTGATATAATTTGGAGTATACAGTGAATGTAGGGTGGGAGTGGCCACTTCCTTATAGAAGGAGGTGGTGCTTATAGTGACAACGTATGAGGCGTTAACGCTAATGATTACCTTTGGCTCTTTAATTGTCTCCATCATTGCCGTAGTTATTTCAAATGACAAAAAGAAATAACCCCACCCTCATGAAGCGCCTAAACTTTGAAGGGTAGAGTTATGTTCCTTTCTCTATTGGGCCACTGCTTTCCTTGCAGTTTGCTGTGTAGCAAGAGACATTGGTTGCCGCCAGTGTCTCTTGTTTTATCATTATGCTCTCCTTTTAAGATAGTATAAATCCAGTCGGAAAGCAAGATGAGTACAAGCAAAACTTTACGAAAAAATATAGCTTAGTGAAGAAACCCTCTAAATGCTTTTTTAATACACAGGGTCTGTTTTCTTAGGCTTGCGAACAAGTGCCATGATTCCTGCGATCAGGAACAGAAGGCCTGGTACGAAACCAAATCCTATCGTGCCAAGTCCGATGACTAGGGCAGCGATGATAAACATGATTCCGGACAATACCGGTTTTTTATTTTTTACAATGGTTAGTACAGCAATAATCCCCAGTATGGACGCAATGATTCCTAATATAACAAGGTAAGATCCAGTTGATTCAGCAGCGTTAATAATGGAGCTTATATCTCCTGCAGTCATGTCCGCATTTTGTATATTTGGATCACTCTCCATACCTTCTTCAAGTTGGGACATGACCTCAGGATTACTCATCCCCATATTAAGTACGATTCCGATTATGGAAAATAATGCGGATAAGATAATTCCGATTACTCCCATCACTACTTCTCCTGTTCGTTTCACCATTCTACTCTCTCCTTTATAGATAAATACTTTATAAATATATTGTGCTAAAACGATACTATTCCCCTAAATGGATAGTGTGTTTAGCTTCTTACTCATATAGGCTTCCAGGATGGAAAGATCTTCTGGAAATCCCAGGGGCAGGTTCTTTAACTCTTGAAGTGAAATCCATTTGATTTTATGTATTAATTGATCAGGGTCCTGTATGGTTGCCTCTCCTCCCAGGAGCCGGACTTCATAGTAATGACTACTTATAGAAATACTTCCTTCATTCCCCCACTTTGTATACAAATGTTTTCCTACTTCAATATCATAGCCTGTTTCTTCCCAAACTTCACGTTTACAGCATTCCTGAAGGGATTCGCCCGACTCCATTCCCCCTGAAGGAACCGACCAATGTTTCTCTTCTTCTTCTTTCCCTTGTAATACCATCAATAAACGAGCTTCATGCATGCAAAGAGCAGATGCACCAATCCATTCATTCAATCAATCACCTCATTTCGTGTGGAAGCAGTCAAACTCATTCAATTATTTAATGAATGAGTTTATGGAAATGTCTCCTTTAGCATATTCTCCCTTTTGACAATATTCTCCTTCTACATAATAAAATTCTTTATATTCAGACATTATTCAGGCTTGCTATAAGGTCCGTCCCTCTTTGGTCTTTTTCATTTCTAGTTTCTTTAGGATGATGTTTTCCATTATGCTCCATGGGAGGATGGTTTTGAGTAATAGGGTTAATCGCACTCCTTTGCCTATGGGAATTCTAAAAGTATTTTTCTTGTTAAGTGCTATTTTACGTACGATTAAGGCAACCTCCCTTGGATCTCCAAGTGTATCTGCACCTGCTTGAATTTCAGAGTTGATGGCTTCCATGTAGCAAAAGTAAGGAGAGTTTTTTTGCATCGAAAGTGGAGTGACTTTCTTTCCTGATGTCCAGATATTCGTTTGATAAGAACCGGGTTCGATAAGGTGCACGGATATGCCAAAGGGCTTAAGCTCCAATCTCAGACTTTCGGTGTATCCCTCTAATGCATGCTTGGAAGATACATAAGGACTGAGTCCAGGAAAGCCGAATCTGCCGCTGATGCTACTCATATTGATGATTTTTCCTTCTCTTTGTTTTCTCATATAAGGGAGAACAATTTGAGTCATTCTCATGACACCAAAAACATTCGTTTCAAATTGTTCACGAAACTCATCGATTGTAACTTCTTCTGCAAATCCTGCACCGGCAAACCCCGCATTATTCAGGAGGATGTGCACCCTGCCCAAATCATTAAGAGAGGTAGAGAATTCCTTGATGGATACTTCCGACGTTACATCTAATGGATGAATCTTCACTAAATCCCCCACCTTTAGTTCTTCAGCCCGTTGAAGCAATGCACTTCCTTTATGGGGGTCTCTAATGGAGGCGATTACTTTATATCCAAGTTGTGCCAGCTCCAGCGTTGAGAGATAACCAAACCCGCTATTAGCCCCTGTCACCACGGCTATTTTATGATTCATTCCAGCTTCCTCCCCAATTTTCTTTCTATCAGTATAGCAATAATGGTTTTTATCCACTGAGTTTTTTATCAAAAAATGCAAAAAAAGGGTGGCTTCATCCCATTGAAGCCACCCTTTTTAACGAGGAAGTCGTGTCAATTTCTATACTTAATCTACAGCAACCTTATTTCTGCTTCAACTTCTCTTAGAGGGAGTGAACAGTTCTCTCGGGAAATGAATAGTCATCTATGGTCAATTTCATCAACTATTCATATATTTATATAATTGTAAGCATATTTATGGATAATTATTTTGCCTGCGTCGAACCCACTATTTTTCCATCAATAGAATAAAAGTTCACTTGAGGAACATGGAGCATACCCGCGTAAGGTTCTATGTGAATGAAATAATCATTCTCTTCAAGTTTTATTCGTTTAAACTGGATATTTTCCCGGTATGTAAAGTAGTCCGCACCAATATCGTCGCGGTTACCGTAAACGATAAACCGATTAGTATGGAGAAATTCTGTTCCGACAGATAATTGAGGAGAATCATTAAAGTGGTATAGCTCATAAAGGGGAAGGACATTCATTTTTCTATAAAGGGCCAGTCCGATTTGCTTTTCTCCATCCTTATTCATATAGGTATAGAGAAGGAGGTGTTGCCCCCCGGCTTCTTTTTCTGAAACAACTTTCATATTATGATAAGTGTCCTTATATTCTAGCTGTTCAAAGTGCTGCCTGAATGCACCTTTTCTTGTGATAGAGTCTCCTTTTTCAATATACAGTGTGACGGCAAAGGCAATTAGAGAAGACACTGACAGTGATAGGAGGAACCTTCCCCTAGTATTCTTTTTTCTTCCAACCAGCATCCCCCCCAAGTTGACATCTTTATCCCAATTTTACCATGAGCCCTACAGGAATTCCCAGTGTAAACAAAGAAAACGGCAGAAGTTCATTCTGCCGCTTTCCTGCTTACGACTGCAAATCTACTGGCACTACTGCACTCTTAAGCTCTATATTTAACTCCGCTCTATATTTCTGTTCCTGCTCTCGATTCCATTTCAGAAGCTTCGCCATTATCTCTATCACAGGTTCCTTCCATTTCTCCACCCACTCACGATCGAAGAATAAAGCACCAGTCCGTCTAATAAAGAAATCAACCGGCGTCGCGGCCATCTCCTCCTGAATCGCATAAATCAGTTGCGCATATAAATAAGGAGGGACGGACCTTTCATCACTTGTTCCACTATAAGCATGAGCAAGCTTATAGAGCTGATCCACGTTTGATCCGTACATGCCTGCAAGCTTTCTTCCCTCTTCTTCTGTTAATCCAAATTGATGTGCCTCATTTGCTTTTTGATCAACATACGCTTGGAAGTTTTTTGATCCGCCTACATGACCTCCAGAGATCGGCATCTGCTTCGTGGAAGAAGCGGGGAACTTCTTCTTGTTCTCTTCTTTTAATCGTTTTGATACAAGATCAACCACTGTTTCCCCCATTTTACGGTAACCAGTAAGCTTTCCGCCGGCAATGGTGATGAGTCCACTTTCTGCTTCCCAAATTTCATCTTTACGGGAAATTTCAGAAGGGTCCTTCCCTTTTTCAAAAATTAATGGACGAACACCAGCCCAGCTCGATTCCACGTCCTCTTTTCCTACAGATACATCGGGAAACATAAAATGAATGGCATTCAAAATGTAGTCCCTGTCTTCAGAAGTCATATGAGGGGATGATTTTTCCTGATCAAAAAATGTGTCTGTAGTCCCGACATAGGCCTTGCCATCCCTGGGAATAGCAAATACCATTCTTTTATCAGGAGTATCAAAATAAACAGCCTGCTGGAGAGGAAATTTGCTTTGATCAATGACAAGATGAACTCCCTTCGTTAACCGAAGCTGTTTGTTATTCGTACTGTAATCTTTTCCTCGAACATCATCGACCCATGGGCCGGCTGCATTGACAAATTTTGAACCGCGGATTTCAACCGTATCTCCCGTCACTAAGTCCTCAGCTTCAATTCCGACTACTTTCTTATTATCATAGAGGAATCGTTGGGATTTCATATAGTTTATGACAGTGGCACCATGTGCAACTGCTTCTTTCATGACTTCTATCGTTAAACGGGCATCATCAGTCCGATATTCAACGTAGTAACCGCCGCCTTTAAGGCCATCTTTTTTCACCAGAGGTTCCTTCTTCAATGTTTCAGAAACTGAAAGCATGGAGCGTCGTTCACTTCTCTTTACTCCAGCAAGATAGTCATACACCTTTAATCCAATCGACGTGCTGAATTTACCGAATGTGCCCCCTTTATGAAGGGGAAGCAGCATCCATTCAGGAGTCGTAACATGAGGTCCATTCTCATAAACGATTTCACGTTCTTTTCCTACTTCCGCGACCATTTTCACTTCGAATTGCTTCAAGTAACGTAAGCCGCCATGAACGAGCTTAGTAGAACGACTGGAAGTCCCGGCCGCGAAATCCTGCATCTCGACTAATGCCACTTTCATTCCACGTTTCGAAGCATCAAGGGCAATCCCTGCTCCGGTAATTCCCCCTCCAATCACAATCATGTCAAAGTGGTTGGAGACTAATGTTTGTTTTACTTCGCTTCTTGCAGTACTTGAAAATGTCATAGTTGGATCCTCCTAAGTTATCTATAAATAGTTTAAACTCTCGCTCTTCTTGTTTATCCATAAAAAAAGAGACCAAAACGAACATTATGGTGAATGGTTCCATAATGCAGGTTTGGTCTCTCGTGGTCTCTAGCCGAATTTATTAACTTGTTATCAGTATAACATATGTTTCTTTTATTTAAAAGCCATAGCTGCTTTAACAGCTTTTTTCCACCCGTTATATAGTTCTCCTTGAGTTTCAACAGGCATTTGGGGTTCAAACTGCTTGTCTTTATTCCACTGCTTCGATATTTCATCCCGGTTATCCCAGAATCCTACGGCTAAACCTGCTAAATAAGCGGCACCTAAAGCCGTTGTTTCATTTACAACCGGTCTCTCAACTGGAACAGATAAAATATCGCTTTGGAATTGCATTAAAAAGTCATTTTTAACCGCACCGCCATCGACTCTCAGTTTCTTAAGGGAGATTCCTGAGTCGGCTTCCATCGCTGTCAGCACATCTTTTGTTTGGTAAGCAAGGGATTCCAGGGTGGCTCTTACAAAATGCTCCTTAGAAGTTCCTCTTGTTAAACCGAACACTGCTCCGCGAACATCACTGTCCCAATAAGGAGTTCCTAATCCTACAAAGGCAGGAACAACATAAACGCCGTCTGTAGTGTCTACCTTTTCTGCATACGCCTGACTGTCCTTCGCGTCCTTAAGCATACGAAGGCCATCTCGAAGCCACTGAATGGCAGAACCAGCTACGAAAATACTTCCTTCCAAAGCATATTCCACTTTTCCATCGATTCCCCATGCCAAGGTTGTCAGTAAACCATTATTAGACTTTACGGCTTTTTCACCTGTATTCATCAGCATAAAGCAACCTGTTCCATACGTGTTCTTTGCCATACCCTCTTCATAACAAGCCTGTCCAAACAATGCCGCCTGCTGATCCCCTGCTGCACCAGCAATCGGAATCTCTTTCCCGAAGAAATGGTAAGGTACCGTTTTCGCATAAATTTCCGATGAGGGACGGACCTCTGGAAGCATGCTCTCAGGAACGCCTAATATGTCAAGTAGCTCCTGATCCCATTTCAAGTCATATATGTTATACATGAGAGTACGGGAGGCATTGGAATAATCCGTTACGTGGGCTTTTCCACCAGACATTTTCCAGATCAGCCATGTGTCGATCGTCCCGAATAAGAGCTTACCATTCTCCGCTTTTTCTCTCACCCCTTCTACATTGTCAAGAATCCATTTAACCTTGGTACCAGAGAAATAGGCATCGATCAATAATCCGGTTTTGTCACGAAACGTATCGTTATGTCCTTGTGATTTTAGTTCTTCACATACCCCGGCTGTTTGACGTGACTGCCAAACGATGGCGTTGTAAACTGGATCGCCGGTTTCTTTATCCCAAACCACTGTTGTTTCACGTTGATTGGTAATCCCAATCCCTTCAATCTGATCAGGTTTGATACTGGATTCAGATAAAACGCTTGCAATTACAGCTAAAATCGATCCCCAAATTTCGTTCGCACTATGTTCAACCCAACCCGGCTTTGGAAAATGCTGAGTAAATTCTTTTTGTGCAGTGTGGGCGATTTCTCCTTTTTTATTGAATAGTATCGCTCTTGAACTTGTCGTTCCCTGATCTAATGATAAAATGTATTTCTCCATTTGGTTCTCCCTCCAAAAATTAATTATCGGTTGATAGCTGATTCACTTTTTGAGCTAAGCTGATCTTTCTGTCACTGGCATAAGCAAGCCCAAGTACTGCCGATGTAACAAGTAGGACTACCCAAAAGCTTGTTGTGACTTGTCCAATGAATATCGCTTTATAAAATACGCCTCCAAATGAGCCTCCCAAAACAGGTCCAACTACAGGAACCCAGGAATATCCCCAGTTGGATGGCCCTTTTCCTGGAATCGGCAGCAGGAAGTGAGCAATGCGCGGTCCTAAATCACGGGCAGGATTGATGGCATAACCTGTTGTTCCACCGAGAGATATTCCGATAGCAATGATTAAGAAACCAACGATAAATGGATTCAGTCCATCTGTAAATGTATTCGCTCCTATAGATAATAATCCTACTACTAAGACAAAAGTTCCAATGATTTCACTTAATAAATTTGAAAAATAGTGAGGGATGGCAGGTCCTGTAGCAAATACCCCCAATTTCACCCCGGGATCTTTCGTTGCATGCCAGTGGGGTAGAAAGTGTAAATAGGTGATCGTTGCCCCTAACATCGCTCCGATCATTTGAGCGATGATATACTGAGGAACCTCACTCCACGGGAAGTCTCCATTAAACGCCAGGCCAAGTGTAACAGCAGGGTTTAAATGGGCTCCACTAAACTGTCCAACGGCGTATACACTCATGGCAACACCTAGACCCCAACCAAATGTGATCACAATCCAACCAGCGTTATAAGCAAATGATTCCTTAAGGTTTACATTGGCACAAACCCCTGCACCAAAAATGATGAGTAAGGCTGTTCCAACCACTTCTCCTAAAAATGCAGTCATGCTTTTTCCCTCATTTCATAAATTTTTTAATAAAATAAAAAGACTCACGGAATGCCCCTTGGAAATAGGCAGTTCACGTGAGTCTCTTCATCTCTTTCACAACGTATTAACTTGTGGATTATATTACTCCACTATGAAAGCGTTGTCAATACATTTTTCGGATTTTATTTCTGGTCAAAATGCTTCCATAGCACACGATCTGACGTAGTGATGGCCGTAGCACCAGCCTCAAGAGCGGCTTCCACCTCTTCAACGGTATCGATAAGTCCTCCTGCAAAAATAGGTTTCCCCGTTTTTTCTCTTATTTCCGTAATGATTTTAGGGATGACTCCAGGAAGGACTTCAATGAAGTCAGGATCTGTTTTATGTATAAGTTCAATGCTGCGATTCATAGCACTTGAATCGATCACAAACATCCTTTGAGTGGAAAAAATACCTTTTTGCCTTGCTTTCTTAATCACATTCCCTTTTGTTGAAATGATGCCATAAGGCTTAATTTCCTGACAAACATATTCTGTCGCGTATTCATCACTGGATAGTCCGTGGATTAGGTCTAAATGCAGAAACATTTTTCGATTTTCTTTTCGTGCATAATCAAAGACACTCTTCAGCATTCCAACATGGTGATCGAGAAACACACCATACTGAAAAGAGGTTTCGAGCATTTTATCAAAGTCCTTCATGGACCGGATGGCAGGCAATATCTTTTGACCTTCAAAACTCACCTTCTTTTCCCTCCCTTACTATTTTTTAATGGACCTTTTTCACAAGGAGAAATTATATCATAAATAACTGTATGTTTTCATGAGAGTTCCAATGATTTTACCACAATATTACATTTTGAGGTACTACGTTCAGTCATCTACCGGTGATTTTGAATGATCAGCTTGCGGATTCTCTAAGGCAAAGGTCTTTTGCAACAGGAGCAAGCTGAATTCATTATCTTGGGAACCAGTACCTTGGCGAACCCGGATCTTCCGAATAAAGTTGAAAAAGACTTGGATCCTGAGGAGTTCGACCTAAAAAAAGTCTTGCTTCCTCAAGTATATGTAAAAAACATGAGCTTGAGATGAACATTGTGGATTAAGTATGATGCAAAAGAAGAACCCATCACTGACATAAAGGGTCCTTCTTCTTATCGCTCTTCCAGTGAAGTCGGCATAACCTTGTCTCTCTTTTCCTAAGATGGATTGGATACGATTGTGCATTTCAGATTGACTGTGATACTGGAACAAGCCTATTCCATTACCCCATGGATCCTGAAAGGTTGCCCACTTCACAGGGACTTCTTCTCTTTCATGGATGTCAAAGTGTTTGGTGGCGAGAAGGGATTTCAGCCTGTCCCGTTCTCTATTACTTCAACCCCCAGTCGGATGGGTCCGAAATTAACGGAAGGAGTACCTTCTGCTACCTAGAGCCAACAGCCAGGAATGAGCTCCCACTCTGCAAACCCATCGTGGGGGATGAAATCTGGAGTGCGATTTAATAGGGTTTCATACCATTTTTGCCCTTTTTGCATATCAGTTACACGGACTTGTACAGTCATTTCATAAATCATGGAATCTCTCCTTTTATTAGTAGGATTATTCTAGATTTCGGCAGGGTAAAATGGATAAAAAGCGGGATTTTCTAATAAAACGAGCTGGTTCTCAGTTAACTCATCTTGAATTATCCTTCATACCAGTTAGATATTGAGCTGACCACAGGTGACGTCCGGAATATGACTCATTTTTTACATGAACCCCCCATATAATCAGGAGTTTAACTGACCAAGACTGAAATTATTAAATCAGATAGCCCAGTTCCCATTACGGAAAATAGCGATCTTTCTTCCATCACGGCACACTCCATCTATATTCATAACTTCTGAACCAATCATAAAATCTTCATGAACCACACTTTCATTGAGTCCTTTTTCTTCCCGTTCTTCATCGGATAAAATGTCTCCATCCTTTATACAAGTTGGGTAAGAGGAACCGATCGCTAAATGATTGGATGCATTTTCATCAAATAAGGTGTTAAAGAATAGTACACCAGAATCAGAGATCGGTGACTGATGCGGGACAAGCGCCACCTCTCCAAGATAGGCTGCACCTTCGTCTGTCAGGATCAATTTTTTCAGGATTTCCTCCCCTTCTCTTGCTGTGACTTTCTTAATTTCCCCCTCTTCAAAAGTAAGGGTGAAATCGTCAATCACGTTACCATTGTAAGCAAGTGGCTTGGTACTTGAAACCGTACCATTGACTCCGGTTTTTACAGGGACAGTATAAACTTCTTCTGTCGGCATATTGGCAATGAAATGGGTTCCTTGTGGTGTTCTGCTTGCCCCTGTCAGCCATATGTGATCTTCATGGAGTTCAACGGTAAGGTCCGTCCCTTCCGATTGATAATGCAAGGATTTGAGCTTTAAGTGATTGAGTTCACTTGCTTTGTTGGTTAGGGTTTCGATATGTGTTTGCCAAGCGAGGACTGGATCTTCATGATTGATACGAACAGATGTGAAGATACGGTCCCAAAGGCTTGGGATTCTTTCTTTCTCTGGTAAGTCAGGAAACACCTTGTCTGCCCATCTTTGTGAAGGGATGGCTACGATAGACCAGCTGATCTGGTCCTTTTCAATCGCTTCATAGAAACGGTCCAGGGCATCTCCACTTGCTTTTTCAAAATTAAGGATTCGGTCTGGATCGATTCCTTTCAACAGGTCCGGATCATTAGCTTCTATTTGAAGAAAGGCTCCTTTATTGTCCACAACCCATTCATGCGCAGCAGCCAGCCAGCTTGGGAATTCGTAGAAAGTGTCATCCGGGGCCAGTTCATAATGTGTTCTCATGATTTCTTCGTCATACCATTGAACATGCACGTTTCTTGCACCAGCAAGATATGCTTCTTTTACAACAATGCGTACGAATTTTTCAGTTCCGAGTGGTGCAGAAATCCACAGGGGCTGATCATGCTGTACATTTACTCCCACTTTAATGGCGAGTTCTGCGTATTGTTTTAACTTTTCATCGAAACCTTTATAGATCGTCATATTGTTTACTCCTATTCTAGTAGTCTACTTATGTAGGTCTTCATTTTTTTCTGGGTCTCTTCCAGGGATTCACTGTGCGTTTCAACAACGGCCTCACCATAGAATAAATCTCCGAATCGTTCCGGTTCCTCATTCCGCGGAATAACATGCATATGATAATGAGTTAACTCATTGTAGATGCCTCCATTCTGACAGATGGTCATACCGTTGGGGTCATATAGTGCCTGAATGGCTTGTGCAACTAGTTGTGAAGCCTTCATTATAGAGAGTCCTTCTTCTTCATTGAATTCCGTTACTTCCACTTTGTGTCGTTTTGGGAGAATCAGGGTATGTCCAGGGTGGTGCGGGACATGGTCCAAAAAGCAGGCCACGTGTTCATTTTCGTATATGATATATACTCTCTCTTTTTCATTTGCAAGGCGGCAGCCGAGACAATTTTCCATTCATATACCTCCAATTTAAAGGATTTCCCCCATTAATGTCGAAAATTAATTGAATAGCTAAAATAAAGGCTCCTCCCATCATATCATGTAATGGAAAGAAGGTCGGAAAATAGTGGAAATTCAATTACTCAATGAAAAGCATGCCGAAGCTTATTGGCAGCTTCGTTTGGAAATGTTGAAGCAAAGTCCTTCAAGCTTCGGAAGCAGCTATGAAGAAGCGATTGCCCGTATCAATCCAATTCAAATGACAGCAGAGAGACTTTTACAAAAGGGCAGCTACACGTTTGGTTGCTTTGCTGAAGGGAAATTAGTCGGATCGGTGACCCTTGTACGTGAAGGAGCTTTAAAAATGAAGCATAAAGCTTCTATTTTTGCCATGTATGTTTCCCCTGCCCATCGAGGGAAAGGGTTCGCAAGAGGGCTGCTATTAGCTGCCATCACTCAAGCAAAAGAGGAGGATGGTATTGAACAAGTCATGATTACAGTTGTCACAACCAATGAAACAGCGAAGGGCCTCTATCACTCTTGTGGATTCAAGCCATACGGGACAGAAAAGCGGGCATTGAAATATAACGATGAATATTTCGATGAAGAATTGATGGTTTTGTTCTTATAATACCCTTTTCATATTGCAAAACGGTGAGTCCCAAGATGTGGATTCACCGTTTTTTATAGTACATGATAATCAAAGCTAATAAGTAAAAACGCAATGACAAAGACTGAAACCAGCAATGCCCGAACCGGGTTTTTGAAGTGAAGGCGCAGCATGGGAAACATAATAAAATAAAACAGTAGGGTCCACCAAAGGTTCCAGCCTTCAAAATATTCAATGGCATCCATTCTCCACGCTGCCCATTCAATCAGTGTGGCAACACCTATGTACTTAAAATAATAGAAGATTTTCATTCTGATTTCTTCTGGGTAGTGGCTTAAAAATAGAACCACAAGGCAAGGATAAGCGATCATCGTGTAAAGAGTATCCGTCACAAACATATTGAGGAAGAATCCATCTAATTCCCAAACTGCCTTCATGGTGTAGCTGATATACTGATAAAACATATTGAAAAAACTAAAATAATAGATAGTGGGAAGAAATTCTCTCCATCTATACCAAGAACCCCATTTCAAGGAACTGAGAATAATGACTACAATGACTACAACATGAAACATGGGATCCCCCCATAGCCCGACTCATAATATAGACATTAGTGTTTCCAAATATTTGGTAATTCATTCCTCGGTCTATTGAGGTGCACCATTCTTCAGGAAAATAGATCTACCACTTTGTTACTGAACTCCCGTAAATAATAAAGGTATTGGTCTCCCCCATAGTTGTATCGCTTGTTATACATTTTTGCCACCACCACGTTAAAGGCAGGCATGACGAGAAGCGTTGGACCAGTGACACCTATTATTTGATAAGATCCCGAAGGTACCCTCTCCCCCAATTCACTTTTATCCCGTGGAACGTCTTGAACGTACCAAAACAGACCGTTACCAGGTAATGCGGAATCAGAATACGAATCATTTTGAATGGAGATGGCAGTTTCAATCACTTTAGAGGGAACGATTTGTCTTCCATTCATCATGCCTTTCTGAACATGTAGCTGCCCCCAGTGAGCAAATTCCCTAGGAGATACAAATAAATTCTTCTCCGTTCCATCTGAAGCTGTCCCCAGTCCAGGTAGCGCCGGTTTATCAATGTGGTCGATGACGGGCACAAGATTTTCATCCGGTTCCGTTCTCCATCCCGTTTCACTAAACCCCAAAGGAGTAAAAACCCTCTCATTTAAAAGCTTCGGGAACCCTTTTCCATACAGTCGGTGAATTAATTCGGTTATAATGTCCACACCCGCGTTACGGTATGCCCAGCTGCTACCGGGCTTGAATTCCCGAAAGATGTATCCATTTTCGTCGGAATCGAGTCCGTGGGAATGAGTTACAAGATGACGGATCGTTGTACCTTTGTACAGATCTTTATCAAACTCAGGAAAATACTGAGTGATCGGATCATCAAGGCTCGAGATAAATTTATCGTGCAAAGCATAAGCAACAGCGAGTCCTAAATAACTTTTTCTGGCAGAAGCTACATTAAATTGAGACTTTTCAGTGGTTGGTGAAGCGTTTATATGGTGGGTGTGCTTGCCACTATAATGCTCCAACACGACTTGGTCATCTTTCATGATATAAAGGGCCCCAGCAGAACTCCCGTTATTATGTTTAATGTCTTCAACCCAGGAAATCAATTCCTTTAGTGGTCCTGGCATGGTCTTTTTCAAGTCTACTTCCACTCGTCTGCAAGCATCCCATATACAATATGATCCACGAAATGATCGTTAATCCGTTCTCTTTGCCTCAGCTTCCCTTCTTCCTTGAAACCAAGACGCTCGGGGATTGCTCGGCTGCGGTGGTTGAATTCTGCAGCGGTTATTTCGACTTTATTCATTTTATAGTATTCAAATGCGTATTTCGTTAGTCCCTTTGCAACTGTGGTCATAATCCCTCTTCCTTGGTAGCCTTCACCTAACCAATAGCCGATGATGGCCACTTTATTTGACCAATCAAGTTCGTTGAATCCTGCTACTCCTACTATTTCATTTTGATACATGATGCCAGTAGTTAAGCTCTTATTATTTGCGAAGCCTAAGCGTGTGCCCTTAATAAATTCCTTTGAATCATCAACCGATTTTGAGTAATCCACCCATGGTAGCCACTCACGTAGATAGGATCTGGACTGATCAGTCAGTTCATGGATTCGTTCAGCATCTTGTATATCGAGAAGTCTTAATTCTATTTCTTCGTTTAGTTTATAGGTAAACATGTTGGTTGCTCCTTTATCCTTTTTGAATGTTAACTTTACCTTGATATGGTTCGAGAATTCGCATGACGATTGGCTTTTTTTTCTCTTCGTAGTGGCGATTCCATCCATACATTTTTCTTAGCATCGTTAAAGTTTGCTTGTAGTTCCCTTTTTTGAATCCATATTTCTCTTCTATGTAGCGTTTTAGTATCCGGTAGTTCCGCTTCCATTTTGGAGTTTCAAGAAAGATGATAAGCTCTGCCTCTTCAAGACATTTGTACATCCATTCCTGATAATGCACGCCTTCGATGATCCGTGATTCCCGATTTAGTATGGATGTAAGTATATCTCTTCGTTGGGCTTCCGTATTTCTTATATCTCCATCGGGGTGTCTTCTCCACATCACGTTATCGAGTTCACAATAGGGTATCCCTCTTTCGCTTGAAAGCTGGCGTGCGAGTGTGGATTTCCCGCTTGCGACTGAGCCTATGATGTGAATTCTTTTAGGCGTTACCATGAACTTGATCCGGAAATGTCATTTTCTAGAATTTTCAAGACAATGGCGATCATTACAATAACTCCTTTACCATAATTCAGGTCCTCATTAGTCTTCTAGAAGCTGTAGGGAATTTCCTTTATTATATTGGGATTTGTTGGTCGTTATTGAAAGGTGTTTGATATAATACAGAAGATTGGGGGCGCTGAAATGGAAAAAATAAAACAAAATAAACTTATATATATCATGTTCTCCTTCACTTCTGTGATTAATTTTCTAGTGTTTTGGTTAGATCCGGAATCCTACATGTATTTGGGCATCAGTCTTATCTTTTTTATGAATGCCTGTGTTTTCTTTATCAACAGCAGGGAGCCGGATGGTGAATACTGGAGACGGTGGGAAACGATTAGAGAAAAAGGGAGATGGTTCTTTTCGGTTGTATATGGGGCGCTGATTACTGGATTGGTATTTTCAGTGATTCTGTATGTAGTGATCAGAAACTATCTTCCCCTTTTGATCGTATGTTGTGTAGCGGGTGGATGGTTATGGGGATACATCATGTGGATGATGAATGAAAAGCGATATAATGTTTTGAAGAAGTAGGCAGAAAAAACGTCCTGGAATGGGACGTTTTTTTATTGATTATTTGAATGTTTGAATGACTTTTCCTTTTCCACCTGAGACTTCTACCTCTCCATTTGCGCCATTAATAAAAGTAATTTGAGGAGGCTGATGCCCACAGTCAATATCATACACGATTGGAATCTGTAGCTCGTCTGATAGCTCTTGATAGACATCTTCAATCGTATAATTACCAACAGGCGTGTTGGCAGCACTTCTGCCAAAAAGAATTCCAGAAGAATGGTCGAACCATCCAGCAAATTTCATCTGTACAAGTGAACGACGGAGATCTGCTGTCGTTAATTCACAGTTTTCAAAATACCAGAGGATGGGTTCATTCTTTATATGCTTCTCTCTAAAATCTGCTATATTTCCATATGGCGTTCCGATTAAGTGCCTGATTACATCTATGCAGCCACCGAGTAGACGGCCATTGACCTTTACATCTTGACTTCCTGCAGTTCTCCAAATAGTTGGCTCAGTTAAGTGAAAGACTGTTGGAGAAGGCTGGTCGTGATTCCATTCTTTTTGATAGTGTTGGGATGAATACTGAGTAACAGACGATCCTTCTATCGTTGAGAGAACGGTTTCCCATTGTTCCGTCGTTGGATCGGAGTACTCCCCCCTTAAATCAACGAGATTGGTTCCATGCGCAGTGGCGATTCCGGTTTTTAATGTTAGTGCCAGTAATAGCACACTCGTGTCGGAATAACCCAGCAGCCATTTCGCTTTGATATTTTCATAGTCAATGAGTTCCAGGATTTCTATGAGTAGTTGGCCGCCCCATGGTGGGATGATAAGGGAGATTTTTTCGTCCTGCAACATTTGGTTCAATTCTGTGGCTCTCTTTTGGGCAGAAGAAGACTTTGCTTTATACTGCGTCCATACAGTTTCTCCGCATTTTACGGGGTATCCTTTACTCTCCATATTAATGATGGATTGCTTGAACATATCATGCAGTTCTTGAGGAACTCCTGATGAAGGAGCGGTTACACCTATGGTTGAGTCTTTTTTTAGTAGTGGGTAGGTAATCATAGTCTTTCCCTCCAAACGGTTTAGATGATTTTACCAGATTGGAAGGTTTGGAGCAAGGATTATTTTCCAGTTGTGAAAAAAGGGACGGACCTCACCCTATCACATCCCCCAATAAAATAAGGATTCTCAAAATAGTAAGGTCCGTCCCTCATTTTGACAATAATATGAACGATTTGAAAAGGTTTTGGGGTTTGGGGGCGCTTATGTGGTTTGTGTGGTAAAATAATTTGGTTGTGTAAAACTAGGTTTTGGAGGTATTGGTTTGAAGAAGAATGTTATGAAGCAGAGCCTGTCGGTTTTGATGATATCCTTTATGGCTATGACGCCTTTTCAGCAAACGGCGCATGGGAAAACAAAATTAGATATAAATGCAGATGCTGCGATTTTAGTGGAAGCAGATACAGGAAAGATTGTGTATAAGGAACATGAAGATCAGCTCCTCGGAATCGCAAGTATGACGAAAATGATGACAGAATACCTTGTGTTAGAAGCCATTGAAGAAGGAAAGATTAAATGGGATCAAACGTATAAAGTAAGCGACAAAGTCTATCAGTTAGCGAACGCTCCCGGACTGAGTAATGTCCCATTACGAGCGGAGAAAGAGTATTCGGTAAGAGAACTGTATGACGCCATGGTGATCAAATCAGGTAATGGTGCAGCGATTGCTCTTTCGGAAGTGGTAGCAGGTTCCGAGGGGGAATTTGTAAAACAGATGAATGCAAAGGCGAAGGAACTTGGCTTTGAAAATTATCAATTTGTTAATTCTTCCGGTCTAAGTAACTATGACATGCTCGGCATGTTTCCAAAAGGAACCGACGTGAATGATGAAAACATGGTCTCAGCTGAAGATATGGCTACTTTAGCATATTACCTCATTCATGATTTTCCGGAAGTATTAGAGACATCGGGTCTCTCTTCCAAAGTTTTCAGACCGGGTACAGATGAAGAACTGGTCATGAAAAACACAAATGGCCTTTTAAAAGAGAAATCATATTATTACAAAGGTGCAGATGGATTAAAGACAGGTACCACTCCCTTCGCCGGTTCCACTTTTACCGGGACAGCAGAGCGGGATGGAGTCCGATATATTTCAGTCATTTTAGATGCCAAAGATGATTATGGTCAGCCCAGTAGTGCAGAACGTTTTATTCAAACGACAGAACTTCTTGATTATGGGTTTGATGAGTTTGAGACGGTTAAATATAATTTGAATGATATTGATAAGAGAAAGGAACACACGTTAGACGTTCCAGACGGTAAAGAACAATCGGTTGCTATCAAGATAGACAAGCCTCTATCTATTCGAGTAACAAAAGAAGAGAAAGATAAAGTGAAAGCTTCAGTCAAATTAGATGAAAATAAGCTTAACGACGATGGGACTCTGCAAGCTCCAATTGAAAAGGGTGAAAAAATTGGAGAAATGATGATCAAAACCCCGGAAAAGAACGAGTATATTTTTGATAAAAAACAACCTTCCTATAAAGTAGATATTTATGCGGCAGAGTCTGTAGAGAAGGCTAGTTGGCTAGTACGAAGTGCACGAAGCATTCAAGGGTTTTTTGGGAATTTGTTTTAATTGAGCTGGCTACAATAAAGATTTGATGTTGCTTTTCTATCCAGTTCGTGTCAAGCTTACTAAGTTAAAGGATTTAGAAAGAAGGTGGCATAATGATCGAAGTGAAAATTTCATCTCTAAGTGACGGTGATCTTAATCGCGGCGTTTTTGCAAAAAGAGATATAGCCAAAGGAGAGCTGGTTCATGAAGCACCAGTCATCCCCTACCCCAATGAGGAACATGAACATATCGAGAAAACATTCCTCGCGGATTATGTATTTGAATACGGAATCAATCATACAGCACTTCTATTAGGTTATGGAATGTTGTTTAATCATTCGTATACACCTAATACAATTTACGAAATAAATTTTGATAACCATACCTTCGACTTTTATGCCTACAAAGACATTCAAGCTGGCGAAGAATTGCTGATTAATTATAATGGCGAAGTGGATAATGATGAACCGCTTTGGTTTAATAAGGATAAGAACGAAGAGGAATAACATGAAAGGGGCTTCCAATTGGAGGTCCCTTTTGTTTTACTGACCAATGATTTTCAGGAATTCAGGTTCTTGTTTCATTAGCTTTGTCCCTTTATCTGATTTCAAATAGATTTCTTTGTCTTCTTCGTAAAGGACTTCAACTTTTACATCATCAAACTTATAGATTTTTTGATTGGACCGCGATTCGGTTGATTGGTCATCCCAATCAATGCCATCATTAATAAAATCAACTAAGGACTGAATGATTTCTTTATCATTAATCTTTTGGCACGGTTCATTACCAGAATCAACATAAACGCAAGCGTTTTTGGGAATCTCCTCTATCCAAACAGATGAATGATAAATAGGATGGGTGTCAAACGTGACTTCTGTATAGTCCTCCACTTGATTAAAATGGGATGAGATAGATAACTGTCCATCAAATCCTTCTTTTCTCCAAGTAGAATAAAAGCCGCCCCAATCATTTTCAGCATCCTGATCATCAAGTGCTGAACCTAATTCACTTACCTCCCACCCCAATTTTGGAAGCTCATCAAGATAAAAATCATAAATACCCACCCAGTGATCGCCTTTCATCTTATATTCACTCATTGTCGGTTCCAAGCCTTTATATAAAGGGATGTCATCATGTTCTTCAGGAATGATCGTCATTCCTTCATAGGTCCGGTCAGTCAACTTCTGGTAGAAATAAAAACTGAGGATCACAAGGAAAAGCAAGACAAGATAAAATAACCACTTATTATTTTTCATTGGAACCTCCTATATAAACGTCTTAAGATAACGAGGCTGCTGTCAGCTTGCCTCCATGATGCTAATACATCTCCTATCTTTAAAATTTGCCACGGATTAAACATTGTTTGTCCGTGCTTATTAAAGATATAGTTTCCTGTCAGTACATAGGCTGCATGAATGGGTTGTTTGTGTTGATTGAACCAAACGAATACATCACCTTGCCTATAGTCAGGTGTATCAACTGGAGTATACTCGGTTCGTTCAAGGATCGAAAGAAACTCTTCTCCCTGCATCCATTGATCCTTATAAGCTTGGTTTTTTGTGACAGCCGTAGCGACTGCAGCTAAACAGTTGGGACCATTCTTGAATGAAAAGGTATCGATCAATGATTGAAGATAGGGAGCCTGATTGGATATGTGTTGTTTCCTTTCTGCAGACAACCCTTTCCAGATGGATTGTTCATCTACCCATAGGGCTCCGTAGTTTAATAGAAACGTAAATTGTGATTTTTCTGAAAGAGAACCCCAGAAGATCCGATGTAAAAGGATGATGTCTTCTCCTGTATCTAATGTTGTAGCGGGTATGTCCAGTGTAGAGACTTGAAGTAATTCACATAGATCTTCTTTGGTGAAAAGGAGTCCTCTTCCAAGTTCCCATTGCTGTCTCACAATTTCACCTTGTGTTTCTTTTTCCAAAGATAAAAATAATTCAGGAGGCATTTTGGAATAGAATCGAGCCTTTTTACTAATTCCCCAAGTAGCATAAGAGGTTCGGAGGTCTATAGGCACCTGGGAATAATCAAGTGAATCCATTGACTCCATAGGAAGCGAATCATAATCATCAGCAAAATAAAACCACTCCACGACAGGAAACAGCCTTTTCCCCCAATTTCTCAAAGTCTCTTCATCTATCGTATAACCATTTATATTCATCACCATATAAGCATCCCCAAGTTTTTCTTTTATCTTAGCATAAATTTCCAATAAAATGACATTCAAAAAAAGATCAGAGGGACGGACCTCTGATCTGCATTCATCATTAAAAAAGATTGATATATAGCCTTTTCTACAGAACATTTAAATTTCAGAGGTCCGTCCCTCTTCCAGCTTCTCCAGGATTCGTCTTTTACGATAGAGCATACGGCCGGTTTCTCCTATGTCTGAGATCATGGATTTATTGATGAAGGAGCCGAACAGGATTCCTGCGATGGGAATCATTTGGAATAGTTTTTTCCAGCCAAAGTTGTCACGGAAGCTGATCATCACTTCTCTCCAACCTTGAAGCTGGGAAAGGGTTTGTTCTCTTTTCTCCATATCCTTTTTGTTGAAGTCCGATAGTTCTTGAAGGATCGCTTGCTTCCCGACAATATCTGAAGAAACGAACTGTAGACATTTTATAATGAAAATACGCTCCTGCTGATCATTTGGGTCGTACCCGTAACTTATTGCGATTTCCTGAAGAGTCTTAAGTGATATGCCGAGGATGAACGGTATATCAATACTTAGAGTCAGGAAGCCACCGATTCCGGTAGTCGCCCCCTGGGTCATCGCAACCTTCTTTCTTATACCCACTATCCCTTCACTTACTTCATCCATATCTGAAAGGGGCAGATTTGCGATATCCTCTACAGTTAAATGAGGATTGTCTGTTCTCTTAGTAAATCGCTTAACGACTTCTTTCTCACTTGTAAGGTAGCTTCCACCCTTTTGTATATAGCTCCCAATTTCATCCAGTGCTTGTCCAACCTTGTTATGCACCATTTGAGGAGTGATCCGGTCTAGAATCATAAAGGGAATACGGCCGAGCTTCTCCCAAAACCATAACCCTTTTTGATCATCTGCCCATTTATTTACAACTTCAAGTTCCCGTAAAAGAGCTTCCCTTGTTTCTGAATCGTGCATATAACAGCAGCCTCCTCAATCAATAATAAACCAAAAAAATAACAGGCAATGAAGAGCCTGTTATTTCATACTTACTGAACAATATCTTCGGTTTTTTCTTCGAGTATTTCAACTTTAATCGTACGTACACGACGATTATCCACTTCTTCTACGCTCACTTTTAAGTTTTCATAGTCGAAGCTGTCACCTTCTGATGGAAGATCTTCAAAGCTTTCAACGACCCATCCGCCAAGTGTATGATAAGAACTTTCGGGCTCTGGTACATCTAGTAACTCTGTAAATTCATCCAATTGATATTGCGAATCGAAGGTATATTCTTTATCGCTGATTTTTCTCATGGAATGTGTTTTTTCATCTTGTTCATCCCAGATTTCCCCTACAATTTCTTCCAAGATATCTTCAAGGGTGATGATTCCGGTTGTTCCACCAAACTCATCCACTACAATGGCCATATGCACATTGTTCTTTTGAAGCTTAGTAAGAAGTGTAGAGATTTTGACAGATTCAAATATAAACATTGGTTCACGAATCAATTCCCGGATGTTTACTTCACCGAATTTGATCAAATGAGTAAAGAACTCTTTCTCTGAAAGAATTCCGATTACATTATCAATATAATCCTCGTAAACCGGAATACGTGAAAATCGCTCTTCAAAGAACATTTCCTTAATTTCTTCAATCGGTTGGTTCACCTCAACAGCCTTGACATCGATCCGGGGTGTCAGGACCTCGGTTGCAAGGATATCATCAAAGTCCATGGAGCGGTGAATCAATTCTCTTTCTTCTTTATCAATGACTCCTTCTTCTTCACTAATATCAAGCATCACTTTTAATTCTTCCTCTGTGACAGACGGCATCTCGTGATTTTTCGAGAAGAACTTCGATACCAACTCTTTTAATTTGATAAAAAAGAAGTTGATCGGTGTAAGAACTTTAATTAAGAAAAAGAGAACGCCTGATATGGTCAAGGAATAGGTTTCAGCATTTTCTTTTGCCAATGATTTAGGCAGGATTTCCCCGAAAATCAGAATTAATAATGTCATGACAAAAGTACTGATGATAAGCCCTGTGTTTCCTCCGAAAATATCTGTCGCAAGCTTTGCTGAAATACTGGCTGCGGCGATGTTCACGATGTTGTTTCCAACTAATATCGTGGACAGTGCTTTATCAAAGTTCTCAGCGATATAATGGGCTTTAATGCTCCCTCTTCTTCCTTCACTTACAAAGTTCTTAAGTCTGATCTTATTCACGCTTGAGTAAGCCGTTTCCGCTGATGAAAAGAAGGCAGATAAAAGAATTAATGCTCCTAATAATACTAATGAATTCAGTGGTATATCGTCCAAAAAAAAGTCACTCTCCTGTAGTTGTTTATCTATTATGCTGGGCTAACCAGAAAAAACCATTAATGTTTGGAATAAGGCCAAAGCCTGTGGGGATACTTGCTTTATCATTTGTTTGCGTTCGTCATCCCCGAGCGTTTCCATAGCTTGTAAAACCTCATGTAATTCGTTATGCAAATGATCCATTTCATTTCGAATATGATCGACTTGTTTCTCTAAAATAAAAGGATCTACGTCCACGGATTTCATAACCGTTAATCGATCTTTAATATCATGTAACGTCATGTTCATCTGCTGACACTGTTCGATCATCTTTAAGTCAGCTAACGCCTCTTCGTGATAATAACGATAATTATTATGTGATCGATCGCAAACTAGTAATCCTATTTTTGTATAATAATCAATCGTCCTTTTGGACACTTGACTTTGCTTCGATAGTTCTCCTATTCGATACAACTTCCCAAGGACATCACCTCTAGAGTAGTATACTTTATTTAAGGTAAACCGTACAGTTAAACGTTATGGTTTTATGTAAAATGGTATAAAGAGTGAATTATTATTGAATTTTCATCTATCTATACTTACTGATCTTTATCACACATTTCATTATGTTCTCTCCCCTTTTATCATGCTTGGTTGGATTGCCCCTTCATTCGTAGAGATGGAGAAAAGTTAAAAAGAAAGGCGAGAATGATCAATAAGAGTCCTATTAAGACAAATAGCCAAAAAAGAATGTTCCCACCAGTTGTGGGAGATGATGCGATAAAAGCACTCATCAATAGATACACCATTCCAAACAGAGTTAAAAATAATGGAAAACCACGATGTTTAAGTAAACTGTATCCAAGGAGAACCAAAAGATAACTGGCACTCATAATCATCATGCTTGGGAACAGTGGGGAAAACTTGGCAGCGTACACAAAGAAATCAAGATCCACTATCCGCTCCTGCGTTAAGTCGCTTCCGTGAATCATCCCACTGAACGGAGTTGAATACTTCCATTCCCAGGGATTATCCAAAAGCGCACTCCCTTCATACCAGGAAAACAATGCCGTGAACCCAAAAACCAACAAACAAACACCTATTTGAGACCAATACTTAATTGACATGATTTACTCCTTTCTTTCTAGAGGGACGGACCTCAAATTTTTTCTAAATTCAACTGAGGAATCCTGAATTCAATGTGTCCCGACCTTGAATCTCATGTTAAATAGAGGTCCGTCCCTCTCTTATGAATTTTGGTAACCATTTAACTTATTTTACCATAGTGAGAAACAGAAAATTGTCTTTTCCTTTGATTAGCTGAGTAGTTGTTTTCAAAAAAAAACGCCAGGAGGCTCCACCCCTGACATTTTCTTCTTACTGGCCACCTGTGAACCAACTACCGGCTTTTACACGTTCTTCTTCCTGGATCTGTCTTTGGTTTTGATTTCCTGCTTCAAAGGAATTCTTTGAAAACTTTCTTCTTACAAGCCCATTTAGTACTCCGAATCCCACGGCAATACCGATGATCCACCATAACATACGCTTCACTCCCATTAAATGAGGATGTCTTTATATATATGTGCGTTTGAAAAATGGATAGTTTCATCTTTACTCAAATTTGGGAATCGAGAAAAATACTAGTCGGTTCACTCCAACCGACTTAGCTTAATAATCAAAAGTAAGTACAAGAGATCTTAAATCATAAACGCAACCCTTCGGTACAAAGGATTGCGTTTATGATTATTCCTCTTCTGATTCTTGTTCTTCTGTTTCTTCAAGTTGGTCAGCATTCCGGACTTCTTCTTCAGTGGAGGAGTCGAAATATCCGTCCTTTTCGTATTGCTTCTTCAGCTCGAAGTATTTGTCCATGGCACGTTTGGCGATGGTTTTGTTTACGTATGGATCTTTGTTCTGGTGTGAATAAGGTAACACGACTGAAAAGGCTACTTCCGGGTTGTTATATGGGGCATAGCCGATTAGGGTGGTGTTGAATGTTTCATATTGTCTTTTTTCTTCCGGGCTATAATAGAAAGCTTCTGCGGTTCCTGATTTTGCTGCTGCATCATAAGGTGCGCTTCTAAAGTTATTGGCAGTCCCGTTACTTCCATGTGTGACTTGATAAAATCCTCTTTGGACCTGCTCTATTTCTCTTTCAGTTGCATCAATCCTGTTTAAAACTTTAGATTGGTTTTCATATAAAAGAGGGCCTACTTTTCCTCTTTCCTGGCTGGGTTCGCGAATTTGCTTCATGATATGAGGTTGCATCCTATAGCCTCCATTGGCAATTGTTGAAGCATATTGGACCAGCTGCATCGGTGTGTATAAATCATATTGACCGATGGCCAAATCCATAAGTTTTCCAGGGATTTTCTCTGTTCCCTTTAATCCCTCAACTTCTCCAGGGAGATCGATTCCCGTTTTTACACCAAGACCAAACTGACTATAGTAATGTCTCATAGTATCGAATGCATTTATATCGATATCCATTGGTTGATTAGGTCGGTATGTTGCATCAGCGATTTTAATTGCAGTTTTAAACATATAACCATTGGATGAAATCTCAAGTGCTTGAATATCAGTGAAGTACTTGGAGTAATTAAACCATGATCTTTTAACTGGAGAACCCTTTACCCGTATTGGCTCATCATAAAGTGCATCCCCTACATTCAAGACTCCAGTCATATACCCCGTCAACACAGTAGCCCCCTTAACGGCAGACCCCACTCCATATTCAGAAGTGAATGTTCCTAAAGCATAATCCTGCATCTCCGTCTTTCCATCTGCATTCTTCCCATATTTCTTTCCGACCATGGAAAGGATTTCACCTGTATGTGGATCCATCATGACAACAAAAGCACGATCCAGGAATGGAGATTCCCAATATTGGGATGCCTGTTTGCTCAACTCTTCTTCGACGATCTTTTCAATTTCTTTTTGAAGCTGAAGGTCGATGGTCAATACGACATCCTTCCCACTGTGACCTTTGCTGACGAGTTGTGTATCGAGGACGCTTCCATTTTTCGTAATGTATTCGATTTCTTCCTTTTGACCTTTTAGGACGTTTTCATACTGTGATTCGAAATAACTAGTTCCCACACGGTCGTTCAGTGCATATCCTTGAGCTTTGTATTCATTGACAAGTTCACTAGGCAGCCCCTGTTGGGATGAAGAAACTCTGCCTAGAATCGTTCTTAACGTACTGTCATTCACATACTTTCTCTCCCAGTCCGTGGTAACGTTCACACCAGGCAATTCTGACAGGCGTTCACTGACTCTGGCCATTTCTTCCAAGGAAACATCATTGTTTTTGATGATTTGAGGAGTAAGGGCGTAACCTGTGTTAAATTCGCGGAAAATCGCCAAGACTTCCTCTTCTTGTTTATTAAAAGATTCGATGTTCTTTTCGGTGATCCTTTCGAGCTGCATTTCATAAACCTTTTTGTTCACATCATCTTTTGTAAGATCTTCATCATCTTCGAGTTTCTTCAATTCATCCTCTGACACCAGTTTCTCTGCTTTTTCAGGATGACTCAATAACCAGAAATCTTTTCGATCTCGATCTGTTATTTTGTCTGTTTTCATTTCGATTAACTCAGCCAATTGTCCTGCTACTTTCAGCATATCCTCGGGCTTCGTCGTTTGCGTTCTGGTGTAGGTGATTGCGTTTAAAGGTACGTTGTCCACGATAACATTTCGATATCGATCATAGACTTTCCCTCTTGGAGGTGTTCCATTATGTGATTTCACATTTTCCGTTCTCGCCACTTCCGCTTCATAATGGTTCCCCTGCACGATTTGTACAATCCCAAGACGAAGAATCAGAAGTGAAAATAGAAAAAAGACCGAAATAAACAGTAAATTCATTCTCAAAGGCACATGGGTTTTTTTCTTTTTCTTCTTTTCCTTCAATTGAATGACCCCTTCATAAGCTAGTATTTTACCAATATATGATAATGTTCTAGTCCTATTTTATAGAAATTCAGACTATATTTCTACCTCTTTATGGAACAAATTCCAAATAGTATACTCGTCTGGGGTATGATACATTATCTGGAGAAAAATGTGTGGGGTTCGAACATTGGAAAATACCAGAATACTTATAAAAGTTCGCGAAATATGTCGAAGAAGGGTTGTAGACAAAGAGGATGCTTTTCTTTTAGAATATAGTCGTAGAAAAGGCGCAGAATAATGAAACCAAAGCTCTCCTTATTGCGTAGAATTGGTAACTAGATGAATGAGAGGTTGAATGCTGTTATGTTTAGTAAACTGATGTGCAGGTTCGGTATTGGTGCAACGAAGATTGATTTGGTATTGAATCAGAAAGAGTTTCGCCCGGGAGACGTGATCAAAGGGGAATATGAACTCACAGGCGGACGAGTGGAGCAGAAATTGAAAAGGATCGAGACCGACCTTTTACAGTACGATCAGAATAGTGACCGCTCATCTGTTCTTCATCACAATACCATATTAAGCTCATCTACGATGAAAGCAAACGAACAACGCACCATTCACTTTTCGTGCAGACTTTCCGATTCATTCCCACCGAGTAGTGACAATGTTTCTTATAAGTTTGTCACTCGACTGGTCTTTGACGATGGCGTAAACAGTGTCGATCATGATGAGTTTCAGATATTAGTATAATGAAAGCTTGAAATGAAGCCCTTCTCTCTTTGAAGGGCTTCTAATATTTTATTTCTTTCCTAAAGAAAATCCTTCGAATAATCTTCCTCCGTGTGGTTCCATTACAGAGTCTACCAACCTTACAATGGGTTGTTTGTTCCCTTTTTGATAAAACTGGTCGAAAGCTTCCACAAATTCTTCTGCAAAGCTTTCATCATATTCCTTCAATGCACGTATAATCCATTTCGAGGCACCAATCCAATGACCTTGGGTTCTGAGTGCAAACTCATGAAGAGATTCCCCTATGGAGCCCGCGATAAAGATGCTTTCTCCTCTTTCCTTTGATCCAATAAAATCATCCAATGCATCAGTAATGAAATATCTCTTCATATCAATCGTATGACTATTCCATTTTGGAGGTCCGTCCCTCAAAAGTTTATTTGCTTCTTCTTTGAGGTGGGGAATGATGGGGTGATCGACGATAGGGATTCCTTCTGAGACCATTCTTGGCAATGAAGGTCGGGCTCTTTGGCAGTCTTTTTGGAAATAGTCCCGAATGGTTTCACTATTGTGGACGAAGGCTTCAATCGGCCATCCATATGAGTGAATAGATTCCCGGTATTCTGAAGAAAGGGTTCCGTCAATGATGACAATATCTAAATCGGATGTACTGGTTTCCTCTCCCCTAACAACGCTGCCTGAGAGAAGTGCTGCTTGACATGTTGGAAAGGTTTCTAATACAAATTTCTTGGCTGCTTCCATTGCAGGCAGTCTTTTCATTTATATCCCCCTATCATTATTAATTCTTTCAAATCTAAAAGACACTTTAACGTATAATCCGGCCGTTCTTGGGGACTTTCATAACCAAATTTGTTGATCCATACTGTATCTATGCCTAAAGATTTCGCCCCTACTATATCGGTGAAATAATTTTCTCCAATAAAAAGTGTGCGATCCGGACTACTCTCAAAAACATCCAGGGTGTGTTGGAAAATTTTTTTATCAGGTTTCGAGAAGCCGACCTTCTCTGAGATTATGACAGAGCTTTCTGGAAAGATAGTGGATAGTCCAAGTCGATGAACCTTTTCGTAAGCGTTATTTACGGTACCGTTCGTAACAATCCCGAATCCAACACTGCTGCTTAATTCCATTAAAAATTCATTCAATTCATGAAGAGGATGGATGCGATTGAGGTAAGAGCATTGGAAGGCTATTACGATGGCGAGGGACACAACCTCCTCTACAAAAATGTTGAATTCCTTAAGGGTGTTCTCTAGTCTTTTCATCGAGAATTCAAGGAAATTCAAATCCTTGGAAGAAAACCTGGCCCATAGTAGATGATTATGCTTCAAAAAAGTTTTATAAAATACATTTGGATCCATTTCCTGCAGTTCAGGAAATTGCTGAAGTGTGTCCCCTACTCCTCTTTCATAAGCTTCCGAGTGACCGAACAAAGTATCATTCAAATCAAATAATAGTAAATCATAGTGTTCGAGAGTTAGATGCTTCATATTAGTAAACTCCCTTTTTTAAGTTTTGTTAAGAGGAAATCCATACATCATAAGTAAACAAGAATACAATTCCTAATCCATAAATAATCAATCCCATTCGTTCCATCCCCTGACGAAATATTCACTTCCCTTAAACGGATTCTGTTAATTCTTCTTTTTCCTTTCTGCGCCCGATGCGCTGTAACCAATTACAATACCGATAACAAGAATGAATAGGTAATCCGTTTCAAATCCATTGGTGAAAAAGCCGGTGATCCCCCATCCTAAAAGTGCACCGACAATTACGAAAAAAAGTGATTTCATATGTATGCGCCTTCCTCTCTAATAGAATCCAATCATTGTAAGCAGTCCCACTCCAATTACGGTTGTCAAACCACCTGTTACGATGGCAATGAACAATATTCGTTTTTGTTTGGTTTCATACCAGATACTACATGCAACCACGAGGGTGAGGATTATTCCAAAGAACACTGCAGCGTACGGGTTGGAAGGTGCTAATAAATCATTCCAATTTAACCAGCTCATCTTGTCATCTCCTTAAGTACTATTTTTTTTACCTTTACTACTAGCTCAAATGTGTGATTTTCAAAGTTGAGATAGGAGGAATAGATAGGCCCTCCACATCGTCCTGTATATGATTATAAGTTAGATATAGCCCGTTTATTCTGAATCCGTTTCATTGACGAATGTAATGTTCAGGTCATTTGTGTCTTCGATTAGAGTAAAGGGCCCATTCCCAGCAAATATTCCAAATGGTAGTAAGATGTAAATGATTTTTTAAAGGGGTGCCTCTTCTTTGATCAGGGGAGGTTCATAGAGACCCGGTTGTTCGTGCATGATAAGGTAAAAAAGGAACAGGCGGTGTGATTACAGTGCGTCGAATCATGACTTTGACTCTCACTTTCTTTTTGCTTTTTCCAGATGGTGTTATTGGAAGTGCACCAAGTAAAGCTGCATTTGTCAGGGATGGGAATGTTTTCACCTTATTGGATGGTAAGGAAATGCAAATCACTTCATCAGGTACCGTACATGGGACTCCACAATGTCTCATGATGGTAAGTGGATCCTATACGAACTAACTGCTCCATCTGAAGTTGGAAAGGAAGTACAAAACGAACTCTGGGTGTACAATATCGGAAACAGTATGAACAAAATGATTTTCTATGATGGATATGAACCCAAATGGTCCCCTATTAATAACATGGTTTCATTCTTACAACGGGATAATCTTGATTTATCCGATTTGAAGTCTTTCTATAATATCGCCTCTGGTGTCAGCAGCTATAGTTGGCTGCGTGATGGATCCGGCTTCCTCCTATCTTCTCAGGCAACATTGCATCCTGATGGGTGGTCCAACCCGAAACTGTTTACGAAGACATTATCTTTTCCATTAGATAATCTGTCTGAAACGAAAAATGTGAAACCTTTTTTCACAATTCCTACGAATGTTGGTGACAATAACAGCGAAATCCAGTCTATTGATGCTTCTCACCTTCGTTTTTCACCGAGTCAAAAGTGGATTTCATTTATCGTCTCTCCTACTGCTTCCTGGTCCATGGATAGCAATATGCTGAGTGTGATTTCTCAAAAAGGAGAAGAATTTCAGGTTTTGGGTGAAGTGATCTTTGGTGTAGGTGAGCCGAAATGGGCTCCGAATGAAGATACGCTTGCTTATATTGCCGGTGGTGGACGTATTGTGTTCGGATTTAAAAATAAGAAACTAAAGACAAAAGAATTCCCTGCATTTCGAGAGATCACTCCTGAAACTTTTTCTGAGCTTGATTTTTCCTGGGTGAACAATAAGACCATTGTAACGTCCAGGGTAAAGGAGAAGGAATGGTCAAATGCCTTCTCTGAGCACCCTCTACCTTCCCTATATCAAGTATCTTTACAAACGACAGTTCAAGAGAAAATTACAGAACCACCCAAGCTATTCGGAGATTACAATCCACAATATCTCTCCTCCAATCGCCAGTTGTTATGGTTCAGAGGAAAGTCGATCACAGATGAGAATCGAGACGTTTGGCTTGCTGAAGAAGACGGCAAGAACCCGAGGAAATGGCTTGAAAATGTCAGTGCCATTTCCGTTTATGAGTAACGTTATACATTCTTAGATACTGGAGTGTGGGAGGTTTCTCTTATGCTCTCCACTCCATGCTTTTTTAACAGTGCTAGAATTCGATCCAATTGAACCTGATCTCTAACCACTACAAATTGAGGCTGGAACCACTTGTTTTTCACCTTCACCTCTAATTTGTAACCATAATTGATTTTGTCATCTAGGCCGTAAAGCTCGTGCCACTTAATAATCTTTTCTACTTCATATCCTTTCACCCTGCCCCACGGCACATAATAGCCATTCAGTATAAGACCTTCAGCTAACAAATAAAAATTCCCACGGTGTTTAATGGAGCTAATCAGAATGAAAAAGAGATGGACGATACTAAAAATAGATTCATGAAGCATCTCGGTCCAGTATACAACCGCTAATAAAGCAGTTAACAGGGTAATGACACCTACCGTCCCCCAGTTCACCCATTGATATGACTTGGTTTCTTTTGTTAGTGGCTGCATAACCTTGAACTCGCTTGGAATCACAATACTGTTCATATCTTCTTGCCTGGTTGGGTATAGGGCATTGCCTGCTTTTTCTGCGGCATATTTAAGGTTTAATCGAAACCGTATGAGATAAACGATTCCGATGATGAAGATAACAATGAAAAATAAGTTGACCCACATAATGAAGTACCCCCTTTGAAGTGATCGGTAAGAGTTAGGATTGGTGGTATTTTGATATCTTCCTTTCCTGTTTTACGATCATATATAAGATAAGGTTTCATTTTTTTCCATTAATCTTGACTTCGCGCTTTCAGGATGAAACGATTTTGGTTTGCTTCAAAGAATCCGTTTTCTTCAATGGATAGATGAATCCTGAACAATTGATCATGGTATTTTTCGACACTGAAATCCGGGACCTGCCAAGGGATGGCTTTCAAGTAATAGACTAATGCACCAATATCATAAAATCGTTGGGAAGAAAATTCTTCCTGAGACAAAAGAATATCAAAACCCTCTTCTCTCAATTGCTTATGGGCATATTCCAGGTTCCAATGTAGTAACTCTTCATTGGTCGGAGCACCGAGAGCTCTATTGATATCATTGCAATCCTCTCCACCCACCTGTTGAGTCAAAAAGATGCCACCTGGTGATAATATCCTATTCACTTCACCAGGTGAATAGGATTCGTGTTTGTTGATGATTAAGTTGAATTGGTTTGTCTCAAATGGAAGATTGTCGTCTCCGTCGATACCTTCTACTCTAACGCCTAATGGCTCCAGGCATTTCTTAGCCACAGGAAGGTTAGGAGCGTATCCTTCTGTTGCAAAAACAGATGGTGGAAAGGGCTGTAGTTTAGAAAGCAATTCTCCTCCCCCCGTTCCCATATCGAGCATTGAGTTCGCATTCCGTATCAGTGGAATCGCCAAACTCCCATACGACCAGGAAATCATTCCAGATCCCATACGGCCGGTTTCGGTGACAAAAGAAAAATCCCATCCAGTGAAATGTTTTTCCACATCATTTAATAAACTTTCAAATAATGAAACTGTCATAGTGTTGACCTCCTTACAATGTATAAAACTTACATTACTATTTTAGTAATCATATGTACCTCTAATAGTTACTATTTTCCATTATACCGAAAAAAGACCATGATTTGGAATTTAATTAGGTATGATTATATAGTCACCATCGTTTACTTTGAAAATATCCTAGTAATATTTACTATATGTTGATTTTATGGGCTAAGTGGAAAGGTGGTAACAACTACCTGTTCCAAAATTAACAGAATTATATTTCAATAGAACTATGAAAACTTTAAAACTTTTATCCATCTTATTGTTGTCTGTCACTTTTGTCATTGGTTTTGGTCAAGCTTCTAAGGTTTCCGCAGCAGGTTCGTATACTGTGAGTTATGGAGACACAATGTGGAAGATTGCCGTAAAGCATCAGGTGGGTGTATCTGAGTTGATTTCGGCAAACCCGAATATCAGCAACCCGAATATGATTTACCCTGGACAAACCCTTAACATACCAGGAGCAAATCGTACCGCTGAAAGCTATACATACGAAGTGGTTAAGCTAGTAAACCAGGAACGATCAAAAGTTGGTTTACCTCCACTGAAGGAAAATTGGGAATTATCACGTGTGGCACGTTATAAGTCAGAAGACATGATTGCGAAGAACTATTTCAGCCACACATCCCCAACATACGGATCTCCTTTCCAAATGATGAAGGATTTCGGAATTTCCTATCAAGCAGCAGGTGAAAACATTGCCGCTGGGCAAAGAACACCTGCCGAAGTAGTTGAAGCATGGATGAACAGCGAAGGACACAGAAAGAATATCCTTTCTCCGACATATACAGAAATCGGCGTGGGATATGTGAAGGGTGGATCGTACGGTCATTATTGGACGCAAATGTTTATAAAAAGATAAAGCAAAGAGACCCCCGATATTATTGGAGGGTCTTTCTCTTTTTTTACAACTTTTGAACAGAATAATACGATGAAGTTCTCTCTGATAAGATTAATAGATTTCCTGAACGATTTCTAATATAACCGTGAAACGTTTGTCACCTAATGGAATAACATTTGGATGAAAACATTGTGAGATCCCGTTTCAGCTCTTATAGTATCAATAAGATTTTGTAATGTTTCTGATAATGAATCAGAGACCTCAATATCGATGAAAAATTGTTCTTTCATTCTTTTCCTCCCCTATTCTTCCTTCTTTATGCTCTCATACGAATTTATAGAGAAAAAGTTTTATTTTTACTAAAAAATTAAAAAAAGAGCCAACCACAGTTGACTCTTTCTCACTATTAGAATGTTTGTGCTAAATCCTTTGCTCTTGCAATCGCATTTGCTTTGATTTCTGCAGCTTTGTCAGGCATAGCTGCATGACCTTCGACGAATAAGCCTTCGAATGAAGGAACACCGTAGAATTGCATCATCACGTCAAGGTAGCGGTGACCCATTTCCATTGCTGCAGCTGGGCCTTCAGAGTAAATACCTCCGCGAGCTTGAATATGCAGAGCTTTTTTGTCAGTTAGAAGCCCAACAGGTCCCTGTTCTGTATATTTGAATGCTTTCCCGGCAACGGACACAGAATCAATATATGCCTTCATTACTGGAGGGAAGGAGAAGTTCCAGAATGGAGTAACAAAAATATATTTATCAGCTTCAATAAATTGCTCTGATAATTCACCAAGTCGGCCTACTTTTGCTTGTTCTTCTTGAGAAAGCTCTTCAAACCCTTGCCCGGATTGTAATTTTCCCCAGCCACTGAATACGTCAGCGTCAATTTGTGGAATGTTTTCTTTGTATAAGTCTACATTCACAACTTCGTGAGTTGGATTTGCCTCTTTATATGTGTCAATAAATGCTTTACCTACTGCCATGCTGTAGGATTGTGTATCATCATGCGGATGTGCCGTAATGTATAAAACCTTTGTCATGTAGAATCGTCCCTTTCTGATTGTGAATTTCATCATCCAGTTCGGTGAAACTAAATTGATTACCTTGAACTGGAATAGTTTTAATTCGAGATTAATATTATAGGATATTTTCTTTAATATCAAATATAAAGCTTCAACGTATAAAAAATAAGGAATTAGTCACGGTATTTAGACTAATTCCTCCTGATTATCCTGTTTATGGATTCGGATATGTTTTTTGAAGAAAGCTCACGGATTGCTTAATCAATTGTTTCAAAACGTCTTGGTCGATATCTGCTACTTTGTTTATGTACACGCAAGCTTTTCCTGTTGTATGTTTACCGAATGAGTTTAATACTCTTTCCCTTTCAGGGTCCCCTGGTGCAAAATATAGACTTATTTTCGCTTTCCTCGGTGAAAATCCGACTAACGGAGCATCGCCTTCGTGCCCGGTTTTATATTTGTAATGATAAGAACCGAACCCGATAATACTCGGTCCCCACATTTTTGCTTTATACCCGGTCGTCTCTGTGAAAATATCCAGCAGTTTATAGGCATCCTCGCGTTTTTTTGCGTTCTCTACTGCTTCAATAAATTCAATCACACTGCTGTCATTTTGTTTTGTTTTCAATTCATACATTCGACTGCCCCTTTCTGATTCTCACATGTTATTTTACCCACATAGTTCTCTATTTTCCAGCTCAATTCCTGCATCCAGCGTTAAGTTATAAATTTCTCATGGTCAGAATAGTTTAATCAAAAAGGAATTTATTGGGATTGTTTCTTTTATCGGCTAGATAAACACCAAATAATTGAAACTATTCCAATATAAAATCGTAAATATACTATCAATATACTGAGTGGAGGAACGTGCATGGGAATCCTGATTGGGATTCAACTAATTGTTATAGTACTTTTTTCATTATTAGGATGGGCGATCCGAGTAAAAAAAAATTATAGGCTGATTTCGGGGTTTGTGACGCTAAGTAAGACAGAACAAGAATAGTTGATTAAAAATGGCTATCCTCAAAAGACCGGGTCTTTATTGATTTATACAGCTGTCGGAATGCTTATCCTTCTTCCCCTTGCTTTCACCTCTTTTCCATATGTAATTGAAGTTCAATTTGTCTTTATGCTTGTCTTTTTAATGGGTGGTTTAATATATCTATCCAAATTTGAGGTTTCAGGCAAAAGGAAAAGAGGTTTCTGGATTAGTTCTACTTTGTCTGTGGTTGTTTTAGGTTTTGTGAGTGTTCTCACTTATCTCGGGTATGAAAAATATGATCTGATTGTAAGGATGAGGTATTTGAGGTCACTGGTTTGTATGGAGAAGTGTGGCAGCTTGAAGAGGTTGAAAAGGTTGAGTTAATGGAAGGTATGCCTGAAGTCACCTGGAAAATCAACGGATTCGGTCTTTCCACCTTGGCTAAAGGACAATTCAAAGTGAAAGGTTATGGGAAAAGCTTGTTGTTTATACACAAGGAAGCTCCTTATGTTTATATCCGGGTGAATGATCAACATATCTTTTTGAATGGTGGAAACCAAGGAGTGGTATGATGAGTTGAAAAAACATTGACTAGGTAACGGCACATAAAATCTCGCCACTTCCCCCCCACATCCAAATTCATTGACATCCCTCCACCCATCGATTATGATAGTCTCATAATTTAATATTCTCCTAAAGGGGAGTAGCTGTAACAATAAAGTCGTCATTACAGAGTTTATCACTCTCGGCTTTATTGACAACCATGTTGTTAGCGAGACCTTTACCAGTTGGTGAAGGTTTATATATGTCTAAAAAAGACCTTTACCAATTCAGGTAAAGGTCTTTTTCTATATCACTTCATTTTGGAAGGAAGTTTTCGACATTGAAAAAATTAAAAACAAACCTCTCTCAACTAATAGAACAAAACAAAAATGAAATATTAAACGATAAAAATGAGATGAACAAAATCGAAGAAAAAATAGATAATAAATATACTTCAACACAAAAGGAGAATGCCTAATGATTTTACGTAAATATATGTCTCTCTTTGGTATAGGCTCTGCCAAGATTGATCTTGTTTTACCTAAAAACTCGTTCAAGCAAGGAGAACTTTTACATGGATACTTCTTTTTAGAAGGAGGTATTATCGAACAAAAGCTGAGGCGGGTGGAATGTGACTTGGTGATGCTTGATAATAATGGCAAGGAAGAAAAAATCATTGATTCAACTACCGTTTTAAAATCTGATAGCATTAAGGCTGAAGAACGAAACAAATTATCCTTCACCTACCGGATTCCTAATTCTCTGCCATACTCCGAAGAAAACGGGGTACGCTACCTCTTTAAAACGAAGCTGACGTTCGATCAGGGAGTAGAAAGCCTGGATGAGGATTACATTACAATCGATTGAAGCTGAAGTAGGCTCCCCAATAAGGAGCCTACCTTCCATATGTATTATTTATTCTTGATTTCCTCGAGAAGTGTAATAATTCTCTCATTTTGCTCAATCATGGTTTGATTTTGCTTTCTGAATTTGGTGAAATCAAATGAAAAGATTAATAGAAAAATGGCTAAAATGATAACCACTCCATGACCTCCCTTTCCTATATTCTTTGTTTATAATAAACAATCTCCGGGTCCCCTGGTTCCAGGTTTTCGATCTTTCCACTTTGAGAATAGCCGTTTACTTGAAATGTTTTTTGCATTTGCCGGTTTGATCGATTAGTAGACGAGAATATTTTATCTGACGGCGAAATTTCTTCAACATGTTTCAATAGTAAAGAGGCATTGCCCTTCCTTCTTTCCTCTGGTGAAACAATGATGAGAGAGACGAAAGTATTTTCGAAAAAGTGGGTGTTAAATATAAGAAAACCGGCAGTAGTCTCTCCCTCTCTAACAACTAAACATCTCTTTTCTAATATTGCCTCCTGGATTTGCTCGTGTCTGCTTTCGTTTCCGATCACTTGACAATCAATCTGTATAAGAGATTCCAAATCGTCTATTTGGGCATATGCTACTTTTCTCATGACGCTCCTACTTTCTTTTCTTTAAAAATAAGGAAAGGAATACGATGATCAGGATTAGTACAACTATGCCAATGATTAGTATTCCGGCATTTCCTATTAAAAAATAACTGTCTTCATAACTGTATGTTTCACTTGATGCACTCAAGTTGAATGGCCTCCTCTACATAGAAAAAGACACCGGATTAGAGTGGTGCCTTTTGTTCGAATTTAAAGAGTCTTTGACATTAAGACATTGGTCACTTTGAACCCTGAATTCTGGTACAACGAAAGAGCCACTTTATTATGACCGAATACATGGAGCGCTATTTTCGAGATATCTTTTTCCCTTGCAAATGAGTCCAGGGAATTTAAGGCTTCTTTTCCATATCCCTTCCCTCTTTTGCTTTCATGAATCTTAATATCATAAATGAATGCTTCTCTCCCGTCATCCTGTACATTAATCCATAAAGTCCCTACGTCTTCCTGGTTTTCACCATCCATTAAAGTAAATAAGTAATGATCCTTTGACTCCAGTCCATCTGGCAGTAATTGATTAAATTCGTTTTTAGCCTGCTCTAGTGAAGTTTCCTTTTGGAAGTTACCTGCTTTCGTCTTTTCCTCTGCGTACTCTTTAATAGAGTCTTGAATCCAAAGAGTATATTCGTGGTCTTTCATTGGTTGTAATAGAATCATAGAATGAGTGCCTCCTCTTTTTTTCCTATTTCCATCGGTTTCTGATTTCCCTCAGTATCAATTGAAATAATCCTGTAATCCTCTTTTAATTCCTCGGCCACGTCAATAAAACGGAGACCGGTACTTCCAAGACCATGCAGGCCAAACATCACGGAATCAGAAGGGGCTTCACCATTCTGTATGATGAGTGCTGAATAAAACAACGCTTCAACGGTGCTCATCTCCTATGTATTGCGATTGTCGTCACGAGCAAAAAAACAGAAGGAAGCAAGTTATTCGCCTCCTCCACCGCCTCCACAATCCCCACCGCCAAATCCGGTGCCGCAGCTGCCTACTGAATCATGGCCTCCATCATATGAACCATAATAGCCCCCATCCCCACTTCTGTCGCCTCTTTTTGATGAATGGGAAAGATTTAAAGCAATCATTGTGAAGATGATTGGAATTAGTATAATGAATAGTATTCCTGTCACTTTTATCACCTCTTGCTATTGTATACGGTCATGAATCAAACAAGGTTTCAGATTATTTAGAATTGATTTGGGGTGAACTTTGAATGAACAAATGGGAACAGCGTTTATCCAGCTCAGATAAAAAAAGCTCCTTGTCTCGAGGTGAAATCTTAACGCTCCCCCAATAACCGGTTCGATAAAAGATTTCAAGGGCATCTCTCGAAGACAAGACTCTGTATCCAGTGAAGATATCCCGGTTAGCTCTCACTCTGGTAAGATCACCATAAAAAATTCGGCTCCTGAACGGACCTCCTTTAATATATAGGTAATCTTCGTACAACTCATATTGCTGAAAGAATCCTGTCCATATAATGATGCCTGCTGAAAAGACGTATAAGCTTACAACGACTATGATGTCCATTATGGTAGGACGACCTATAAAAATAAGTGGAATCAAATATACAATAGAGATAGGAAGCAATAATATGAAAATCACAGAAATAAAAAATCGATCAATTTTAGAACGAAATTTCATTATATGTTCATCCCCTTATTTACTGTCTTTTGGATTCAGCATGTTGACCTGCTTGTTTAAAATGTACCAATTGGTTCATCTGGAAAATCCAAAGATTATACGAATATGCCAGAATTTATTATGAATGCAATGGGAATTAGTATTGAATGTACTATACTTCTAGTTACCATTATCATCCAATGCTTTCACGTGATAGTAAAGTATTTTATCAAAAAGCAACATCCCTCCTCATAGGAATTCTTTGTGAAGGGATGTTGCTTTTATTAAGATGAAGCCGTTACACTCTCATCTGCCAAGCCTACTTCCTCTGGATTAAGCTTTGAGGTGTGTGGAAGGGAACGTAAAATTTTGTTTAAGATCCATACGAGGGAAATAAATAAAATTCCACCAGCACTCCAGATGTATTCAGACGTGCTGCTAAATATTTCCGAAAGATAGCCGCCAATAAGGGAACCGAACAGCATGGCCATTGCCTTTAGAGATGATATGACAGAGAATATTCTTCTGAGCAGATGCTGTGGAACGATTGATTGAAGAGCAGCCCCCGTGATGACATTGGTGGCACCAATAGGGATCCATGACACGCAGAATAATATAATGCTTAAGCTATTCATAGGAATAAAACCTGAAATCATCCAAGTGGTTCCACCCAAGAAGAATAATACAATCGTAAGCTTACTCAACGGATAGCGCTCAAACCAGGATGCCCCAATGGCTCCGATCAATGCACCTCCGGAAATGGCTGCTAAGTAAAGACCATATAATTCAGAGCCACCTCTGTCATCAGCAAATGCCGCCAAAATGGCATAGATTGACCCGATGTCAAAGTTTGCAACGATTGATCCCAATAAAAATTTTGCGAGATGGGATTTGAATACGATTGTAAAACCTTCAATTAGATCTTTCTTGTATTCTGCAAAGGCTACGCCTACAGTTTGTTTTTCTATTGATTTCTTTTCGGATTTCATTTTGAGACGTTCCTGTTCGGATTGGTAAGCTGATTTTCATCGGAATGACTCTTATCTTTGCATTTAATTTGAATTGACTTCCATCAAAAAAGACCCATGTCGGGTCCTTTTTGATGATTACTAATTTATTCAGGAGTTTTAAATTGCAGCTTATGAAAAAGTATTAGTAAATCATCCTACTATTAATTCGGCTCCACATGTACATGCACATCGTACACTTCATGCTTCTTCATCAATTCTTCCTCCACAACGCTTGAAATGTCATGTGCCTGTTTAATATCAAGTGTTGACCTTACTAAAATAACCACATCCACGACAGTGTTGTTACCGTAGTTTCTCGCGCGTATATCCTTTACCCCTTTCACACCCGGGATGGTTTGAATGGTCTCTTCGTAGGCTTGAATCAATTGTTCATCAAACCCGTCTGTTAAATAGTGTGAAGCTTCCCGGAAAATATTCCATGCAGTTTTACAAATTAAGAGACCTACAAAAACGGCCGTCAGAGGGTCTAACCAAGGAAGATAGAATTGAGCTCCAATAATTCCGATTACTGTTCCGATACTCACCCATGCGTCAGAAAGATTATCCTTGGCAGCAGCCATAAGGGATTGGCTATTTATTTTTTCAGCCAGTCTTTTGTTATAGCGATAAACCAGATACATGACGATAGCTGCACCCACCCCTGTCCAGGCTGAAAGAAGGTCAGGTGATTGGGTTTTTCCGTCAAATACAGACTGTATGGCATTATATAGTACTTGAAGCCCTACAATCATCATGATGAATGAGGCAATTAGAGAGGCAACGCTTTCTGCTTTCCAGTGACCATAGGGATGATCCTGATCTGCAGGCTTTCTCGAATATTTCAGTCCAATAAGTACAGCAACAGAAGCCACAATATCTGTCGCGTTGTTCAAGCCGTCTGCCTGCAATGCTTCTGAATTGGACGTGGTTCCAATGATAAACTTTATTATTGATAATACGATGTATGCAAGGATACTGATGATAGCTCCGCGTTCACCTGATTTTAACTGTTTATATTTTTCTTGATCCACTGGTTATATCCTCCACACTTTCATTGTGCTTATCATATCAATCCGCAATCATGTGGGTCTATAGCAACCTTCTTTAGTTCAGCTATCTTATTATGAAGAGGTTAAAAATGTTTTGTTGAGCAAACTTTTATGAACACACAAAAAATAGGACTGCGAGTGCAGTCCTGTTTGGTCCTGGAATGGTTAATTCCTATGAATCTTTCGCTATTAGTCTACAATATCAGCTGAAAAACTAGGTTTTGTTAAGCCTGCTTCTTCATAGACGGCTGCCATTTTTTCTTCGAATGCAGCAAATTGTTCATCAGATTCTGTGTATTCGGCGTTCGCCTCATCTGAAAGATTGGCAGCTCTAGTTTCATACGATTTTGCAAGATCATCTAACGCTCCTTGGATTTCTTCCTTCTTAGAATCAAGTGCGGCAGGAACTTCAAGAGCATGAACGTCTTCTGCTACAGATTTAGCAGCTGCTTCTGCATCAGTTTTCAGTTTTGCAATTTCTTCATCAGATGGTTTATCCTCTTCCTTTGCTTTAGCTGCTTCAAATGCATAAATAGCCGAATCATTCGCGTTTACCGTGTTGATAATCTTCATTTGATAGTCTAATAGAGCGCTTTTCATTTCCATCTCATCTGATTTAGCTGTTTCACCTGTTGTTTCAGTATTCGTTTCTTTATCTTTTTCAACTGTACTACCTTCATCACTGCTGCAGGCAGCAATAAATAAACTCATAGATAACAAGATAAACGGTACTAATAATTTTTTCATTATCATTTCCTCCCTTTTTTATGAGCCACTCCAATTACATATATTACCTTATTTGATTTTGTATGTAAACAAATGGATATTATTTTGTATTATTTGTAAATAACTCAACTTCTGTCGGAATAAGTAGTTACCATAACAATATTATCATATATGGTTAATTTTCCTTGTAATACTCTATCAGTATTAGAATCGCGATTTATGGAGCTGGTCTAAAAGGTGAATGATCAGTCCATTTATACGAGCAGGCATTCTTTTCGCTGATAAATTAGGAAATTTGCTGATAAAAGTATCGATTTCGCTGATAAATTTAAAATTCCGCTGATATCCATCTATTCGACTGAACTACCCAAGCCCAAATACTTCTGAAATAGCATGACCGAGCCTTGAATTAGCATTTAAATCGAAAATGAACTGATTTTTCACATCACCCCAGATTCATCTTCAAAAATTCAATATCACCCTTCATTCCAGTAGGTTCCAATTAAGAAATTAATAAGAACATCCTCTTCCTCAGCCTGAATGTATGGAAAGAAAAGTTTTGGTTACGATGAATATTAACATAAGACATATTGGAGGTGCTTTTCTTGGTGAAAAAAGAGTGTTCATGTGAACGCTGTAAGTGTAAGACGAAAAAAGAATGTGATTGTCCTTGCTGTTGTGAAAAATAATATAAGCCCCTAATCTCCATTCGAGTTTAGGGGCCAATTATTTTTATACTCGTACATATACACCAACAATATCGTCGAAATATTGAACTGACTTCATCTCTTCATCAATCCATTCGGTTTGTTTCCATGTATGCTCGATAAATACTTCAGCAATCATTCGCTTCCTATCTCCACCCATTGTATGGGCATCCTTAAGTGCGATGACACTTTCGAATATATTGGCCATTAACTCAGCAATTCGTTTTGCATGATAGGTTTGTGTGTGGACGTCCCCCACTGCTACTTTTTCCAATAATTGTTCTAGCTTAGCGATACCTTCTGTAACCGGGGTGCTAAACAAGAGGAGCTCTTCTGGCAAATTGGATAACTCTTCTTTGATTTTGACCAAAAAGTACTCATGAGCCCGATGCTTATTCATTAATCTTAGTACTTCAAGTCCTAAAATATTTGCAGTTCCTTCCCACACCGTCAATACCTGGGCATCCCTAAGTAAGCGTGGGAGAACAAAATCCTCGATGTAGCCATTTCCTCCGTGCATTTCAATGGCTTCGTGCGAGAAATGAATCGCTTGTTCTGCTGATTCCTTTTTCAAAATCGCAATAAGTAATCTGTTTAGGACGGATTCTTCTTCTGTCGTCGGGGTATCGTCTGAAACGACACGGTCGAACAGGTGGACGAGATGAAATACTGCACTTGTTTCTACCTCTTGCTTGGCTGCAAGACGAGATAGTGTTTCTTTGATCATCGGATATTGAGTTAACGGCTGCCCAAATGCTTCACGATACAAGGCATAATTCCGAGCTTCCAGGTAAGCTCTTCTCATAATACCAATTGATGCAATCGCATTACAGACACGGGATAAATTAAGGGCTTCCATCATATAGTAGATACCCCGGTTCGGTTCTCCTACTAGATAAGCGTATGCTCCTTCAAATTCTACTTCGGCTGATGGCACCGCACGGACACCTAATTTATCTTTCAATCTTCGAATATGAATTCCGTTCAGGGAGCCATCATCGTTTCTCCATGGAACCGCAAATAAGCTGAGTCCCTTTGTTCCATTGCCAGACCCTTCTATACGGGCTAGCACCATGGTCACTCCGCACATCCCTGAGTTGGAGGCAAAGTATTTTTCACCCCAGAGCTGATAGGAATCACCATTTTTAATCGCTTTTGTATCATTGGCGCCAACATCAGATCCTCCTTGGCGTTCCGTTAAGAATGTAGCTCCCTCATATAATTCCACTTCTCCCGTTGATAGCACATGGGGCAGAAATCTTGTTTTTACCTGATGCGAACCATACTTTTCAAGAAGCAAAGCAGTAGCCATGGATAAAGTGACCGGGCAATAAAATCCAGGCTCTGTTTGTGATAAGAGATAGCCTTGTGCAAAGGAATACACATAGTTCCCTTTGTGACCGAGTGGAGGAATTTCTTTATGGATATATCCGACAATCCCCCTGTTATACGTTTGTTCAACCGTTTTCTTATAGCCTTCATTCACCCAGATTTCAGAGATTTCCTCTCCTAATCGGTTGTATTTGATGAGCCTTGGCTGTCCTTCACGATCAGTGTGTACGGCACGATCATCAATTTCCCCTGCGCACAATTCACCGAATCCGTCCAGCTCTTGGTCAGCCCAACCGAAAAAATCTTTGTCCAGATATTGCTTCATGAGTTCTTTGAAATGAGGATCTTCACGATAGAAGTTTTCAATTTTTTTCATGATTTCACCTCCTCTATTTCGTCGCGCAATACTTGTTTCAAAATCTTACCCGTTGCATTACGCGGTAGTGCCGGAATCCCTTCATACAGTTTAGGAATTTTGTAGCTTGCCAGTTTTCCACCTAGATAAGCTTTACATTCCTGGGCAAGTTTTTCTCCTTCCAGGGAACTTACAACATATGCTTTTACGGTCTCCCCCCACTCTGGATGTGGGACACCGACTACTGCGACCTCAGAAATAGCTGGATGCTGGACCAATTGCTCTTCAATTTCTTTAGGATAAACATTTACGCCACCTGAAATAATCATGTCCTTCTTCCGGTCGACTACCCAGAAGTATCCGTCTTCGTCCATCTTGGCGAGGTCACCCGTTTTCAGCCAACCGTTGATGTAAGTCTCTTTAGTCTTTTCCGGGTCTTTGTAGTATTCTTTCATATTTCCTTCTCCGTAAAGGAGTATTTCCCCTATCTCATTGACCCCGACCGGTTCTCCATCTTCATTGGCGATGATGATGTCGGTCCCCAGGGCTCCTCTCTTACCAATGCTTCCCCCTTTTTCATGGTGTTCATCCGCGGTTAATAAAGTCCCACTTGGTCCTGCTTCAGTTAGTCCGTATACACAATGAAGGAGGTCCGTCCCTAATTTTTCTTTAATAATATTAATTTCTTCGGCTGATACGGGTGCTCCCCCGTAAAGCCAGTATTTCATGGAGGTGAGGTTATGGGTGTTGATGTTTGGCATTTTAGCAGTGAATAGGTAGGCAACGGGTGCTCCGAAGAAGTGGGTAATCCGCTCTTGGTCGACAAGCTTGAGTAGACTCTCTGGTGTGAAGGTTGGTGATAAGACGTGTGTGCTTCCCACATACGTGCCGGCCACAAGGAAAAGATGAAGTGGTGCCGAGTGACTGAGAGGCATCATTTGTAGTATTCTGCTTTCTGGGTTCATTTCAAATTCAACACACATCATAGTGGATACAGTAAGTATGTTTCGATACGTGAACAGGACGCCTTTGGGTTGACCCGTAGTTCCGGATGTATAAAGGATTGTCGCTTCATCATCTTCGGTTAATCGACAATCGATTTCATCGGTTCTCCCTTCTTTTAATAAGGTTTCAAAGGACTTCCATGAGTCTTGGGCATTTCCTGTTTTCACGCACAATAGCTCATTGTTTTTTAAATCCCTACAGGTTTCCCATAACCATTCGTGAACGAGAATGGCTTTAGCATCGCTATGATCCACTATGTATCCCAGCTCTCCTTGTGTCAGTTTCGTATTGACAGGGACAATGATAGCCCCTAGCCGGAGAACGGCAAAATAACTGATCACGAATTCCTTCGTGTTTGGCATGAATAACACCACTTTATCTCCAAGACCGATACCGCGATGATGTAAACTAGAGGCAAATTGATTAACTGCTTCATTAAGTTGTTGGTAGGTCAACACTTCTCCTTCAGTAACTATGGCTTGATGTGTCGGATATTTACGGGCATTTCGTGACAATAAACGTGAAATATTCAATCTGATGTCTCCCCTGTCTCATTTAATTTTCTGGCAAACTCATCCCTTAGTTCTTCCATTTCTGTTCTCATAGCTTCGAGCTCTTCAATAAAGGTTGTCACCTCCTCGATTCGTTTGGTTCCATATTCAATCGTACGTTCTAATTGCTTCCTTCCAGTTCGATCCTGATCAAATAATAGGACCATTTCTTTGATTTCATCCAAAGAGAAGCCAAAGCGTTTTCCCCTGAAAATCAATTTAAGTTTCGTGATATCACTTTTCGAATAGATCCTCCTTCCTGACTCGCTCCTTGCCGGTTGCAACAGATTTAGCTCCTCATAGTACCTTATCGTGCGTGTCGTTACGTTAAATTCCTTAGCCAGCTTAGTTATTGTGTATGTCATAGTGATCATCTCTTTGTTAGAAAATTTTGATACTTTAAGTTTACCATTGACGTTAACGTAAAGTTCAACTTATTTTTATAATAGTTTTTGGTTCTTTGGTAGGGGTCCCTTTACACATAATCAGAATACTGTTTTCCATATACTAGTAATAATAATTGCAGAGGTGGTGAGTGAATCATGCAGAAGGTATTGTTATTTGCCGATATAGGAATCGATGATACCATTGCCTTGATCTTTTCTCATCTGAGTGAAGAGATTGAACTGGTCGGGATCGTAGCTGAGTATGGAAATGTCCCAAGATCCCGTGCTGTGGCTAGTGTTCACTACCTCATGAAACTGTTGAACCTTAAAGATCAGATTCCGATTATTGGTGGAGCAGAGGTTCCGATGACAGCAGAGCAGCCTAAATTCTATCCTGAAATACACGGAGAATATGGACTTGGACCAATTAAGCCTGGTCTGTATGAAGGAATTATTGAAAATTTCTTTGAAATAATAAGATTGATTGAGAGATATGGGGATGAACTGATCATTGTAAATGTTGGAAGGCTGACGTCCCTCGCGAATATGTTTATCTTATACCAGACTCTTATGAACAAAGTAAAAAAGATTTATATTATGGGCGGAGCGTTCTGGGTACCGGGAAATGTAACGGCGGTATCTGAAGCAAACTTTCATTCTGATCCGATTGCAGTTAAGATTGTTTTGACATATGCAAGTAATCTTACCATCATCCCTCTTAATGTAACTGACCATGCAATTGTAACACCTGAAATGGTTGATTATATCGAGTATAAAGGTCGATCGAAGCTTGTTAAGCCCCTGTTAGACTATTACTATGGTTTTTATAAGAAACGAAATCCATTTATTAAAGGAAGCCCAGTACATGATGCGATCACCCTCATGTCAGCAGCCAATGAAGACATGTTTACGTTTCGAAATCTACCCGTTCATGTAGTGACCTCGAGCACTGGCATTCACCGCGGACAAAGCATTGCTGATATCAGACCGTACATTCAGTTTGAAAAAAAAGCAAAAAAACATCGGATTGCCTTTTCGTTCGAGTATGCCATGTTTTTCGAGCGATTTATGAATGTGATGACCGGGGAATCATTTGAGAGAAAAAAGAAGTGATCTCAACATTGAGGATTGACTCCACTTTGTTGTTTGCATTAATAATTTTGGCTGTAGGGTTGATGTATCTAATAGGATAGAGTAGTTCGTCCTGGGGGAAAGTAATCTTTTATGCCAGTGGCCTAATGGAAAAGTTCCGGAAGAATAATCTATTTGTATATCAGCATAAAAAACGCAATGGGTAGGTCTCTCCATTGCGTTGATAGTTGTTTATATTCGTGTTATTGATTCTGGGAGTGTGATTATTTTAAGCAAGCCCTGCACTTTCTACTACCTATCGTGATTCACTAATTTCTTAAGATCATCTCTCAGCTCTTGGATGGTCTCATTCATTTGTTTTTGTTGTTTTCCCATTGCGAATATCTCCATGCTACATGCGATGAATAAAAGGAATACAATAATATTGATTAGTTCCATCATTGGTGTACCCCCTTGAAGATCGTTCTTCGCTAGGATACCATAATCAACCAAAAATCGTTTCTATAAATGTTGCAGTTTATTCCAATAGTGATTTTGAATAAACAATCGGAGCGTCTATGCAACCCTTTGAATCATCGACTAATTCAATTAACGCAATACCAGTTATCTTCGCTTCAATTGAGTCTCCTCTTTCTAAACAATGCTTAAAGCCTTGGGATAATTTTTCTGGCGAAAGCTTATTGGCTAAAGTGCAGTGTGGTATCCATTTGTCAGGAAAATAGAGTGGATTAGCTGTTTCATTGAAACCGTGAAAGAAATCATGATGATCCGAATGGAAGTTTAGTAGTTCTCTTGTGATGGTTGGGGAGAAAAATAGAGTTCCGAAGTTTAGAAATGAACCTACGGTGTTGAAGGTGATATCCATCGTTTTTTTATGTTCATAATACTCCTCTAATGCTTTTATGTATTTTTGCTTATCTAATTCTTTATAACTCCCTATCGTAATATGGGGACGTGCATCGTTGATTTCTTCCTCATAGTAAGAAATATTTTTAACGGTTAGTTCCTTCCATATATCTTGTATCAACTCTTCAGTCTTTTCATCGAATAGAGCAATTACCCAGTACATAGCTTAACCACCTTTCCTGTTATACGGATTGTTCATAAGCCCTTCTTCCTTATACTGTAACATAGTCTCAATTTCAGTGGGTTCATAGACCCTTATTCGCAGACGCTTAAATATTGATTGAATCAAGAATTTGTACTTAAATCTAAAGCCTCTTCACCTAGAATGATAAAAATCTTTGACATCGATAAGAAAATGATGTAAATTACCTTATGGACGAACATTTATAAATTGAACAAACTTTAATATTCGTGTTTAGGGGTGTAATAATGGAAAATGTATTTGATTACGAAGATATTCAATTAATTCCTGCAAAATGTGTGGTTAACAGTCGTTCTGAATGTGATACGAGTGTGACCCTGGGTGGACATACATTTAAGTTACCTGTGGTACCTGCCAATATGCAAACCATTATTGATGAAAAAATCGCTGTATATTTAGCTGAAAATAATTATTTCTATATCATGCATCGCTTCGAGCCTGAAAAACGAATTTCTTTTATTAAAGATATGAAGTCCCGCGGCCTGATTTCTTCTATTTCTGTAGGTGTTAAGGATGAAGAGTATGCGTTTGTAGAGCAATTAGCGGAAGAAAAGCTGACACCGGAGTTTATTACAATCGATATTGCACATGGTCACTCCAATGCGGTAATCAGCATGATTCAGCACATTAAAAAGCACGTACCAGATAGCTTTGTGATTGCCGGGAACGTAGGTACTCCTGAAGCTGTCAGAGAACTGGAGCATGCTGGTGCTGATGCTACAAAAGTGGGAATCGGACCAGGGAAAGTATGTATTACGAAAATCAAGACCGGATTTGGTACAGGTGGATGGCAGCTGGCTGCTCTACGCTGGTGTGCAAAAGCCGCTACAAAACCAATCATCGCTGATGGTGGTATCCGTACCCACGGTGATATAGCAAAATCCATTCGTTTCGGTGCGTCCATGGTGATGATCGGTTCCCTATTCGCAGGCCATGAAGAGTCTCCAGGAGATACAATCGAAAAAGACGGCAAGCTCTTCAAAGAATACTTTGGATCAGCTTCAGAGTTCCAAAAAGGCGAAAAGAAAAATGTTGAGGGTAAAAAAATGTTTGTTGAACATAAAGGGTCACTGGAACATACGTTGACCGAAATGGAACAAGACCTTCAATCCTCTATCTCCTATGCTGGTGGAACGAAGCTTGAAGCAATCCGAACAGTGGATTATGTAGTAGTAAAAAATTCAATCTTTAATGGAGACAAAGTTTATTAATCACTTATTATAATGACTTTGTGCCGGGTACATTCGTATCCGGCTTTTTTCGTTAGGGACGGACCTCTATACTATTCGAATTATAGTAGTTTTCCCCATCGGAGGTCCGTCCCTCTTCACTTGTTATAGACACCGGGGGAAATTAAGCTATAATTAGTTTTAATATTATCTTGGGAGGTGAAGTGACTGTGATGAGATTGCTGTTATTGATGGTATTGAGCATGGTGTTCTGGACAGTTCCTGTTCAACAACAGAATCAAAGCCCGATTTTCATAAGTTATGATGATGTGTCTACTATTTCTGACCATGTGTTTTTAACCGATGCAGACATGATTCTCGACGTGGTCCCTTCACTGGTTCAGAAACAAGATGGTATGACTTCTAATAAAACTTCCATTCTTTCAACATTACACTTCAAATTAATCCCTATAGCTGGATGTCTATTTAGTACTGAGATTTTTCCAGACTCAATGGGCTTTCATGAAGTAGTTAAGTCCCATTCAAATTACCTCTGATTCCTTACATTCATAAAAAACGTGTGATCGTAAACCCTTTTTTCTCTTTGCAGTTAAGAGTTTTTTTGCAGTGCCTATTTTAAATAAACATTGATCATTGAAAATTAAATTAAACTGAGGTGCATTCGTATGAGAAATTATGAATATCGTAAGGAATCTATTGCTTGTTATGTCTTCTGTTCTCTATTCCTACTTATCTTTGTTGGAACGATACTGGTATCTGGAGAATTGAGCGGAAATAGCATTATCTCATTCGTCCCTCGATTCTCTTGGGATATGATGATCAAGTGGAAAGAAATTGTTGAAATATTCGATTTAAAGTAAGTTAAAGCAAACTTACGTACTGAAACTACTTCTATAATAAAGCGAGGAAATAAAAATGAATCTGGGTTTCGGTGAAATAGCGATTATCTTGTTCGTAACATTCCTATTCTTTGGACCAAACAAACTTCCAGACCTCGGAAAAGCTGCCGGTGTGTCTTTGAGAGAATTTAAACAGGCTGTCAGTGGATTGATGGAGGGCGAGGACAAAAATCATAGTGGTGAGAAGAGTATTACTCAAGATATGTAGATACATTTAGGGACGGACCTCTATAAAAACACAATCCCCATTCATCAACGATTTTTAACTTTTAAAGGTCCGTCCCTCCCATTTAAAAACGCGAACCTACGGCAGAGGTAGGTTCGCGAAGTTTTTAGGTGAATCGAATGTTTTGGAGGGGCTTGATTGCTTGTTCAGATCGAGTTTCACCGTAGAGTAGGATACTTGGGTCAATTACGATGGTTTTCCCCTTTGCTCCAGACCACTCGTTTGTTGATGCAATAAGAAGGACATTTTGATTTAAGTATGCTTCTGACCGTTTTCTAGTGCTTGGGTGAACAAATGTCACAGTTTCTGGGTGATCATCCGATCCAACTGTAATAAATGGTGTATCTCTCAAGACGAATTCCTCAACGCCTGCATAGTATTTATGGATCAGACCTTGTGTTGGAGGTTTAACGAAACTGGATGTCAATGTTTTACCAGCCTTGAAGAAAGCCTCCAAATCCAGTAATTCTTTCGTATACGTTCTTCCTGAATCCTGCTGAATCTCTGCGTATACAGCTAGTACAGGCACTTCTGGAAGTGTTAATGCATATTGACGAAGAACAATCCCCTTCATCTTTTCATGCTCCTTAAATTCTGTTGTCAAACAAATCCCTGCCCACTGATGTCCGTGTTGATCCAATTTTGTTACAGATATGATTGCGGTCTTCTCTTTCAACATTGAATAGGAACTAACGGCTTGAAAAGAGTATCTGATACCTCCACCCCACGGATTCCACCACGCCCGTGGACCCGGGTTTGGATATTGATGATCCAACGTTTCCTTACCGTCAATCGATAGGGAATAGATACCAGGATAATAAGCAGATGACGCTTTAAACGACAGGACTCCATTATCTACGGACCAGACATCTTCTTTCCTCCCAACCTTCACTTCCCTCATACCCTTAACAAGTTGCAGAGTTTCTACTTTTCCGAAGTGACTTTTGGAATCGAATTCTCCCTCTATCCATTTTAGGCCTGGTGATGAATGCTTAAGTCCAAGATTCAAACGGGTTACTGACTCATCTTTATCCACTTTTTTCGCGAATGTTTCATTTTCAGATTGAACGGTTAATTTACCATGAATATAAGGTGTAAGCATGGATCGGAATGAATAATCTTCCCTTTCACCAACAGAAGAAATAATATCTCCACCTGTTTTATCTAAAGCATATAGGGGCAGCTCTATCATTTCCCCTTCATCACCCACCACTAACTCCCGCCACTTAGACCAGTGGTTGGAAGTATTGATCCCTACCTGGATGGGACCTAAACACGTTTCTTCCTGGGATTGTATCAGGTCGATTTCATATTCAAGAGCCATTCGCCAATCATCTTTTCTTCCAAGAGCTTCTCCTGGCCAAGCAAGGCCGATAGTATCTCCAATTGAAGAACGTGTGAAAATCCAACGTTCAGCCATATCTTTATCTTTAATATACTCCATAAAAGGAACCAGTGACTCACTGCCGATCAAGACTCCATTTTTTTGTGGGATAGCCATTCCTTCAAAATTTATAAAAACAGGCTGAATCAGGGAAAGATGCTTCCTGTCTTCTTCTCCGGTATTCACCACTTCATGTTTGATTTCCACTAAGCCATCACCGTAAATCTTAAAATAGGTGTTCAGAAGTATGGAGGAAAATGCATCCGACTCTAGTGTTGTTTTTATTACGAAAGCTTCAGGAAGCTCAATATATTCTACAGAAGATGCTTCTTTCTTCGAAAATTCTTCACTGTATGGTTTTCCAAATTTAGGTGTGAAGAAAGTGATCGGATCTTGGGTTGAACTCATAGACCCAATTTTAACGATATGGTTTCGTTTTTCAATCTCAACATAATGTGGGCCATTAAATCCTGACCAATGTTCGTCTGTTTCCCCACCGAATTTTGCTCCAAACCCTGGTAGAGCCAATGACAGCCGAGTAGCAAAAGCAGTCACGTCCCCATTTTTCCCTTCGACCTCTACATTCACTTCTTCTGACAAAAAGCCATTTTTCAATAGTTGGATCGGAAGTGGAATCGAAACTCTCTTTTTCCCTTCAATTTTTGCCATCACTTCTGAGGTTTCCCACTCTACTACCTTATTTACAGGTAGTTTAATCGTCCAGGTAGTTTCTTCTTCTAATTGGCTTACCAAATCAAGATAGAGCATTCCTTTACCATGGGATTTCCAATTCTTTTTTACCGATCTTAAATGAAGCTTCCCCGCTTGTTTAGGAAACACCCCTAGTGCTAATGGGATTGATTGACCGTCCACCTCAACTGTTACCCCGACAGTCGGGTGAGTCTTCCAAGGACTTGGTTGACTGGTTGGCATAGCGACACTGACAGGGAATTCTCCAATCCAGTTCTTTCCCACTAAAACGGTCTCATGGAATTCATGCTTTACATGAGGAGATGATAATCCCGTTAGAGATAGTTCAACTTGTTTTTCACTTCGATTCTCAACATGATACATCACAAAGTGATCTTCTTTTTCAAGGAGCTTAAAGTCAGGCAGCTTCATTTCAACTAAAAGATCCTGCGTTTCAATTAAGCGAATGCCTCGTCCTGTCCGTTCAAATTGAATACGAACGAACTCATTTTCTGCTTCCCATTTGTATTCATAATAAGTATGATCTCGATCTTTCAGGCCATCTGGTTTGATTTCAATTAAACGCTGACTCGTTGTATACCAATCATGTTTCTCAAAAAACGGTTTCAGCCAGTCTATTTGGAGTACCATCGGGATAAAATTCATCAGATGAACGGTGTCATCGCGCTCTTCCCAGAAGAATCCGCATTTTTTGTATAGTGGTACGGCTTTTGTATTACCCGCCCATGTAAATAAATCCAGTCTCGGCCATTTTAATTCCACAGTCTTCTCTAACGCTTTAAGTACGAGTTGTTTACCGATCTTTAAGCCCTGATACTCGGGGTGCACGTTCAGAAGAGGAATGTAGAGGGCACCTTCGTCCTCGCGATATTCAGACAATCCGCAGTAGCCTGCCACTTCATCTCCCACCATTGCCAAAAACAGATGGAGATTTGTGGAGTTAGCTTCCTTATCTTTCACGTCTTGTTCAGTGGTGACAACGGAATCTCCACCCCAGTTTTCACGGCTTTCATTCCACATTTTCGCGATTCCTTTTGCTAAACCTTCATGATATTCTACGATTTTCACTTGCTCCAAAGTAGTCTTCATAATGTCCTCCTACACTAGGTTTTAATATATAGAACCTTATCCTCATGCATTTTTTGAATTGAATAGACGATCGTAATCATCGTCATCGCCTCCTTTTATGTTTTTGGTAATATTTTCTTCACATCCACAGTTTAAGATTTTATGACGAGTATGTAAAGAATATTCTAATAAGAAAAAAGATTTCATTTACTCCAGTAATGGTAAGCTAAGTGGAAAAAGCAGAATAATTTCAGCCAGAATAGATAAACCTACAAGATAAAAAGAAGGTTATGGTATTGAAAATGAAACGACATATTCCAATTGTTCTATGCTTGCTTTTTATTGCCAACACGGCAATAGTTGACCTGAAACCCGTACACGCTCAACAAGAGATTCCCTCCTATGCTAAATGGGGAAGTCTGGCAGTGAAAAAGACTAAAGAGAAATATCCTGATGCAGCGATCGTTGACTACCTTCATATCGGGAAGGAAAACGGATCAAAGGTATCGACTGAGAAGTTTAAGCTATGGTTAAAACGTGGTGGGAAAGAATTTGGTGTGTTTGTGGACATTCAGTTTGAAACGGATACTGAAAAGATGATTGATATCAAATTCACTGAAACGGATCGATAATTCTATCTTTTATAGACCGTACCTCTTAGATAAGCTTATCTAAGAGGTCTTTTTGGGTTTATATACACATTCAGCCATTCCCTCGATGAATCATATAAAAATTATAGGTTTAAATGATATGGTTATTTACCAAAATGGGGAAATCAGGTTATGTGCCTTATAATACTAATATTAAGAAAACGAGTGGTACACCCAACCTCTTCTTTGACTCGAAAAAGAATGTATTCTTTGAGAGAAATCCCGATAATATCGCATATGAAGTGACTTCGACTCAATTGCCGGCTATGGTAGGAGGTGCATTAGTAGATCTATATCTATCAAAGGGCCATTTACGCGAACCTCACTGGCATCCGAATGCATGGGAATTGGATGGATAAAGACAAGCTTATCGAATGAGTAAAAAAAGATCAAAGGTCAAGTCACCTTTGATCTTTTTTAAGTTTACAGCTTCACTCTCTGCAATCGCAGGGCATTCAAGACAACGGACACAGAACTAAATGCCATTGCAGCTCCAGCAAGCCATGGTGCCAAGAATCCCATTGCGGCAATGGGGATGCCGAGTGAGTTATAGGCCAGAGCCCAGAACAGGTTTTGTTTAATATTACGAATGGTTTTCTTACTCATGAAGATAGCATCGGCAATGCTGTTCAAGTCACCGCGGATAAGGGTAATATCGGCAGCTTCCATGGCTACGTCTGTACCTGTACCGATCGCCATTCCGATATCCGCCATCGCAAGTGCAGGGGCATCATTGATCCCATCTCCCACCATCGCGACTTTCTTTCCTTCCTTCTGCAGTTTTTGAACTTCCTTTGCTTTTCCTTCAGGTAATACTTCCGCAATTACATGCTGGATGAGAGCTTCCTCTGCGATTGCTTCAGCGGTCCGCTGATTGTCACCAGTGATCATGATGACTTCTAAGCCCATATCTTTTAACCGTTGAATGGCTCGTTTAGAAGTATCTTTTATAGTGTCCGCTACAGCGACAAGGCCGGCATAGTTCCCATTTATAGCAACGAGCATAACCGTCTTCCCTTCAGACTCAAGGGTTTGTTTGGTTTCTAACACATGATGGATCTGGACACCATTTTGTTCCATAAGTTTCGTGGTACCGATGACCACTTCTTTATTCACAACTTTTGCTTTTACACCATACCCTGGAATAGCATCAAATTCTTCACTACCTAATAAAGTAATCCCTTTTTCTTTAATCCCTTTTACAATTGAAACAGCTAGTGGATGCTCAGAAGATCGTTCCACCGCTCCAACCAAAGCAAGAAATTCTTCTTCAACATGTCCATCTGCCACTTTTACATTTGTTAATACCGGCTCACCGTTTGTAACAGTACCCGTTTTGTCGAGTACAACGGTTGTAATTCCATGGGTCGATTCCAAATGTTCGCCGCCTTTAAAGAGAATCCCGAATTCTGCTGCACGTCCCGATCCTGCCATTATCGAAGTCGGAGTCGCTAACCCAAGGGCACATGGACAGGCAATCACAAGTACGGCAATCAGTTTTTCAAGTGCTTCGGCAAAATTACCTGGTTCAACCCAAATGTACCAGACAAGAAATGTCAGGACTGCAATTCCTACAACAATAGGGACAAATATACCTGATATTGTATCCGCTAATCGTTGAATAGGAGCCTTGGAACCTTGAGCATCCTCCACCACTTTGATAATCTGTGCCAAGGCAGTATCCTTCCCTACCTTTGTAGCTTTCATTTTAAGGAATCCGTTTTTATTCATTGTGGCACCGATTAATGTATCACCTATAACTTTATCCACTGGAACGCTTTCTCCTGTAATCATCGATTCATCAAGTGCTGAACGACCTTCGATGACTTCTCCATCTACAGGAACTTTTTCACCTGGTTTGATATACACAATATCTCCTGTTACAACGTCTTCTAAAGGAATTTCTACATCCTTCCCATCTCTTTCTACCGTTGCTGTTTTAGCTTGAAGTCCCATAAGCTTCTTTATGGCTTCAGAAGAACGACCCTTTGCCTTGGCTTCAAACAATTTCCCGAGAATAATTAGTGTGATTAAGATGGCACTTGTTTCAAAATATAGCTCAACCATATGCATTCCTGATCCAATGGACTGATAGGCAAGAAACACACTGTAAAAGTAAGCAGCAGATGTACCAAGTGCGACCAAAACATCCATATTGGCACTCTTGTTCTTTAATGCTTTATAAGCACCTACGTAAAATTGTTTCCCGATAATAAACTGTACAGGAGTTGCTAAAGACATTTGCACCCAAGGGTTCATTAAGATATCCGGTAATGGGATGAACGATGTAAATTCAAAATGACTGACCATTGACCACAATAGGGGCAGCGATAATAATAGAGACCATATGAATTTACGCTTTTGCTTCTGAATCTCTTGAAGTTTATGATCGGTTTGTTCTTCTTGATTGTCATCATTTTTCACTGTTGCACCGTAGCCAATTGAATCAACCTTTTTAATGATTTGATCTGTCGTGATTGTCCCAGGGGCATACTCAATGGTTGCTTTTTCTAATGCCAAATTAACCGTTGCATGTTGTATACCATCTTGCTTATTCAATACTTTCTCGATTCTTGCAGAACAAGCAGCACAGGTCATCCCGGTAATATCAAACTCTGTTTTTTCCAGTTGTACGTCATAACCTAGATCTCGAATGCTTTTTTGAAGATCCATTGGTTTCACTACTTCAGGATTGTATTTTACCGCTGCTTTCTCCATCGCGAAGTTGACCGTAGCCTTTTCTACACCTTCCATTTTATTTAAACCTTTTTCAATTCGATTCGCACAAGCAGCGCAAGTCATACCTGTTATATCTATATTGGTTTCTTTATGCTGAGCCATTTCCAATCCCTCCATACCTATATGGGGTATACTTTATAGTAAAAGAAAACCGTGCTGAGAAAGCACAGTATTCTTACACGACATCATATCCCTGATCATCGATTGTTTCTTTGATGTCATCAAGCTTTACTTGTGAGCCATCGAATTCGACTTCTACTTTCTTGTCTTCCAAACTTACTTGCACCGATTTCACACCGTCTAATTTAGCGACACTGCTTTCAATTGCTTTAACACAATGCCCACAAGACATACCTTCTACTGTTAATGATTCTTTTTGCATCTGAAAACTCTCCTTTATTTTTTCATAAGTTTTTGGATAGTAACCATAACTTCATCTAATACTTCTGTGTCTCCCTCGTGAATTCGATCAAGAACACATGTTTTCATATGACCTTCTAATAGAATTTTAGCTACGCTGTTGAGGGCAGATTGGGTGGCGGATATTTGCGTAATGACGTCATCACAATACGTATCGCGCTCAATCAAGCCTTTAATTCCTCTTATTTGTCCTTCAATCCGATTTAATCGTGTTACAAGATTTTTCTTAACTTTATCAGAGTGATGGCTTTTCCGGACTTCTTCATCTGAGCATGCAGCATGATCCATTACACGCTCTTCTTCTTGAATCACGGATGGGTTAATCTCAGGATATTTTTCATTCTTTTCATCGGCCATTTTCCCACCTCCATGCTTTAAATATACTATACCCCATTATGGTATGTAAAGAAAATTGATTTGATACTTTATTATTGATTTATTCTAAGAGTAACACCTTAAATGGGTCTCTTATACCGCTGTCTTTTCTTCCTACATCAAAAAAAGCAGCGTTTCCATATTGGGATCCACGCATTTTATATCTTATCTCTATATGTTTGTTGATTTCATCTTCCTCTTTTTTCTAGCTCAACGTCTGTTTTTCTTATTTGATCATCTGGTATTAAATCAAGAGTATTGAAGATCCAGGTATAGCGTAATTGAGTATCACAAAGAGCGAGCGCGGATAGAACGTTTTTACAGGGAGAACGAAATAATTTACTTAAATAGACAACAAAAAGGTAAAGAATTCCGTGGGAAAATGCTGTTTTTTTACTGATTAAGTTTAGTTAAATAATCGTATAGGAACTTTCCGATTTTGGCAATTGTGTCTCGCGCAGATTCATTTTCTCCAAGTTCGTCAATTAATACAGCTATGTAGGCCGTTTTTTCTTGAGATCGAACAATGGCACAATCATGTTCAACCCCAGGTAACTCCCCTGTTTTGTTTGCTATAAAGACTTTTTCCCTGTCCATTCTTGCCGGGAGCTTGGTATCAAATTGCTGCTGATTCAATATATATAGCATTTTTTCCCGGCTTTGCTCACTGAACAGTTGTCCCTGGTCTAGTATACGTAAGCAGGTGATGATATCAGAAGCAGAGGTGAAATTATTATAGCCTTGTTCGATTGCTTGGAAATCCATCAGTTTCCGACTAAGCTTAGTGTGTTTTAATGCTAAAAAGTTACAAAGGTTATTTATTGCATCTGACCCAAGACGGTCGATTATGAGATTCGTCGCGGTGTTATCCGACACAATGATCATGAGTGTGAGAAGGTCTTCTACTGTCAACGAAATATTTTCGGATAGTGTTGACAACACTCCTGCCCCTCCCACTCTATCCTCTTTAGGGACCATTACCGTTTCATTTAAATCGATATTCCTTTGCTCGGCCTGCCGAAAGCCTTCAAGAAAGATCGGAACCTTGATTAAACTTGCGGCAGAATAAGGAGTGTCATTATTGATTTGGATGGAGTATGATGGCAGGTCAATGGCTACACTGACCCTGCCTATACTTTTATCAATAGTGTCCAAAATTCTTTCCTCTAATAATTTCTCATTCATCCACTATTCATCCTTTACTTTGTGACCGCTACTTCGTCATGATCCTTGGTGATTTCATTGTCGTACAAGTGACAAGCAACAAAGTGCTTTTCTTCAACTTCCTTCCATTTTGGTTTATGGCTAGCGCACGCTTCCATGGCTACAGGACAACGGGTTCTGAAAACACAGCCACTTGGTGGATTGATAGGGCTGGGGATTTCTCCTTGAATGATTATTCGTTCACGTTCATCCTCTACATCGGGATCAGGAATGGGAATAGCAGAAAGTAATGCTTGGGTATAAGGGTGAAGAGGCTTTTTGTAAAGCTCCTTACTCTCGGTTAATTCAACAATATGTCCCAGGTACATCACTCCGATGCGGTTACTAATATGCTTTACCATGGAAAGATCATGAGCAATGAATAAAAAGGTCAAACCCTTTTCTTTTTGAAGCTTTTTCAATAAGTTTACGATTTGAGCCTGAACGGAAACATCCAGAGCAGAAATCGGTTCATCGGCGATAATGAAGTCTGGATTAAGGGCCAGAGCCCGTGCTATACCAATACGCTGCCGCTGTCCTCCACTGAATTCATGGGGATAGCGATTAGCATGATCCCTATTCAGTCCGACATCTTCCAGCAGCTTATAAATACGTTCCATCTGTTCTTTTTTATCACGGTATAAATTGTGGGCTTCCATCGGTTCTGCAATAATTTCACGTACCGTTGAACGGGGGTTAAGAGAAGCGTAAGGATCCTGGAAAATCATCTGCATATTTCGATAAAAGGATAGCTTTTCTTTTTCAGAGAGTGTATGAACGTTCTTTCCGTCATACAGGACTTCCCCTTCTGTCCTGTCATACAATCCGATAATGGTGCGGCCTGTAGTCGACTTCCCGCAACCCGATTCCCCTACTAATCCGAATGTCTCACCTTTATAAATATCAAATGAAATACGATCTACTGCCTTTAAGGTTTTACCTTTTTCAAGCTGAAAGTATTTTTTCAATCCCTTTACTTCGAGTAGTTTGTGATTCGTCATGATGATTCCTCCGTTTCCTCCCAGTAGCGTCTTGCAATACATAGCTCTTTCTCGTAGTAGGTACCTTTCAGGGAAAGAATTTCAATGCTTTTCCCAGTGTTGGGAGAGTGGATCATCTGTCCGTCACCATGAGAGATTCCAACGTGATGAATGCTCCCCTTACCTTCTTCATATGCAAAAAATAAAAGATCACCAGGCTCTAATTGATCCAGTGCCACTTCTTTTCCGGCTTTTGCCTGGTCATTTGCATCTCGGGGAATCAGATAACCATTCGCCTTGCACATGGTATAGCTGAAGCCCGAGCAATCAAACCCATAGCTCGTCATCCCTCCCCATAAATAAGGAAGATCAAGAAATGTTTTTCCAGAATTGACGATGTCTTGTCCGCTACCCTTTTGATCGTTAACCTTTGTGGTTGAGATGATTACATCTTTCTGTTTTAAGAAGCGTGTACCTAACGGAGTCATAACTTCAATAACATGATCATGCTCTTTCACAACGGGTAAAATCGTTTGGAAACTGAGTTCCAATTCTGCCTTATTCTCTTCATTGATTAAATCCGTAAATTTGCTAATGACTATGGCATATGTATCTGTTTGAGGTAACTCCCCGTGTGAAAGTTGAGCGCTAGGGACCCAACCAGGGTATCCTTGATTGTCTTTCGATGAAGCTTGGTCTGGAATGATCACATGAGACCAACCGTCCTCCTCTTCCATCACTAATACTTCCTGGCCGAATAAAGCTTGAGATTGTATACGGTTTTCATCGCAAAGAGCCAACCGGGTTTCATGTGTCAAGGAATCTAACCATTCGTTGATTTGCACCGGATTGGAAACGGCAGATGTATCCAAATCACGGGCTGAATCCTTAGATGTCCATACGGTTGATACGGGTACTGCTACTAACGCTTTTGTCGTCATACTAATTCCCCCTCGTAGTTATTTAAACTAGTACTCTCTCTATCCCTAATCCAGGTTGGGTGGGCAACGTTATCATTCGACCGTTATATTCTATTCCTCCCACTACAATATCTGTTGCCAACATAAGAGGGGCGTCGAAATCAAATCGGGTCACGTTTTTCTTGCTTGCTGCAAAATGAGCTGCTGCCGTAATCCCGAGGCGCGTTTCAATCATGCTTCCTACCATACATTCGACACCACAAACCTCCGCGAGATCGTTCATTTTCTGAGCATAATAAATGCCCCCGGCTTTCATGAGTTTAATATTGATCAGGTCTGCACTGCGGGTTTTTAACACCTCAAATGCTTGATATGGTGTAAAAACACTCTCATCTGCCATAATCAGTGTATCCACTCCATCAGTGACTCTCTTCAGCCCTTCAATGTCATGAGCAGGTACAGGCTGCTCGACTAATTCAATATTAAGATCAAGGTCTTCCAGTTTACGAATCGCTTTGACAGCCGCTTTCGATTCCCAGCCTTGATTGGCATCCAGTCGAATTTTGATATCGTACCCGATTCGTTGGCGGATCTCATGAATTCTTTTAATATCCGTCTCGATATCATCTTTTCCCACTTTGACCTTCAGTACGTTAAAGCCTTGCTTCACATAGGCTTCTGCATCCTCACCCATTTCCTTTGGGCTATTAACGCTCACAGTATAATCCGTCTCTAGCTCATGACGGTAACCGCCAAGAAATTGATAGAGTGGAAGATTGCAATGTTGAGAAAGGCAATCATATAAGGCCATATCTACAGCAGCCTTTGCGCTTGAATTATGGACGAGCAATGAATGTAATTGTTGAAAAAGCTGTTCATAATTTAAGAGACTCTTACCTATGATGGCCGGCTTGATCACTTGTTGTATGGCCCATTCAATGCTGGATAAGCTGTCCCCTGTAATCACGACTGTTGGCGGCGCTTCTCCCCATCCAACAGTCCCGTCATCACACGTTAATTTCACAACGATGCTTTCTGCCACTTCAACGGTGCGTAACGCAGTTTTAAAAGGGGTATGTAAAGGGACAGCAGTTCTGAATGTTTCCAGTTGATGGATCTTCATGTGTTCTCACCCTCCTCAATGCCAGTTTCTACGATAAATGTTTGATTATACGTATTCATACGTCCCATGCTGCCTAATGGTATGGCAATACTTGGGGAAGAATGACCGATATGAAATCCTTTTAATACAGGTTTACCTGCACTTGAAATATGTTCTTTGATCACTTCATCGAGAGTCAGGGATCGTTCACGTTTTACCGGCACACAGTTTTTGAAATCACCGATGATGATTCCGGATGCGTCATGGAATTTACCCGCCATTTTTAGCTGATTCACCATTCGGTCCACTTTATAAGGTTCTTCATCGATATCCTCGATGAATAGGATTTTACCTTTTGTATCCACTTCAAAAGGAGTCCCTAATGTGCTTACTAATAAGGTAAGATTTCCACCTACTACAGGTCCGCTTGCTGCGCCTTCTACAACAGTTTCCAACATGGAAAGTTTGTTTGTATATTCGATGTCTTCCGAACGGAATAACTGTTCAAAGGAACCCTTCGTTAATGCATGTACACCAGAAAGACCAATATCAGAACTTAACATAGGACCATGAAACGTAACGAGTCCTGTTAGTTGATGAATAGCTGTATGTAAAAAAGTGATATCACTATATCCCCAAAAGATTTTTGGATTATCCCCAATCAAGTTGTAATCCAATTGGGTTACGATCCGCCCTGTACCATAACCGCCACAGGCACAAATGATGGCTTTAACGTCACGGTCTTTGAACATCATATGTATATCTTCTATCCGTTCTTGATCATAACCTGCCAGGTACCCATATTTCTTATGGACAGATTTCCCCAACTTTATGTCCAAACCTAATTCTTCAAGAAATGATAAGGCTTTTTTTAATGGTTCAGGTTTCGGAGGACTTGCAGGAGCAATGACTCCTATTGTATCTCCTTTTTTGAGTTTTGACGGTTTTATCACCATACGCTGTCTACCCCTTTCGTAGAAAAAGAGGGAGGAAACGCAAGGCTCCAAGTAACCTTGCGGCTTCTCCACTCACTTTGTGTTCAAGAACTATTTTTTGTCTGCCCATTTTAATTCCATGTATCCAACTGGATGACGAACGATGCCGGATACATCTTTATTTTGTAAATACACGTGGTTGTAGAAGTGGACTGGAATGATCGGCATTTCATCCATTAAGACTTTCTCTGCTTCATACATTAATTCGAAGCGCTTCGTTTCATCTGCTTCATTCATGGCTTGTTTGATTAAGCTGTCAAACTTTTCGTTACTCCAACCTGTCCGGTTCATAGAGTGGCCTGTTTGGAAGTTCTCTAAGAAGTTGATCGGATCTGCGTAGTCTGCCAGGAATGAGCTTCGGGATAATTGGAACTTTAATGCTTTTTGCTCGTCCTGGAATACGTTCCATTCCATATTGGCTAATTTAACGTTTACCTCTAAGTTTTCCTTGAACATTTGTTGAAGGGCTTCAGCGATTTTCTGATGTGTATCGCTAGTGCTGTACGTTAAGGTTACTTCAGGAAGCTTATCGTATCCTTCTTCTTCCATTCCTTTTTTCAGAAGGGCTTTCGCTTCTTCGATATCTGTTTTCACTAAATCTCCGTTTGCTTCCCGGAAGTCTTTTCCTGAAGGATCTTTGAACCCTTTTGATACGAAGCCGTATGCTGCTTTTTCTTTGTTCTTTGTCACAAAGTCGACCATTTGCTGTTGATCAACCGCCATGGCAAATGCTTTACGGATGTTTTGATTTTGGAAAGGCTCTTTTTCTAAATTGAAACGGTAGAAGTAGGTTCCTGCTTGATCTTCTACATTCACTTTGCCTTCTTCGAATAACTGTTTACTTAAATCAGCCGGAACATCCGCTGTATCAAGCTCACCTGTTTTGAATAATTGATAATCCGTGTTTGTATCGTTCACCATTGCCCAGTGAACTTTATCCAATTTCACTGAATCTTTATCCCAATATTGATCGTTCTTCTCCATGACAAAATGGCTGTCATGCTCCCATTCCGTTAATTTAAACGGACCATTTGCAACGAATGTATCAGCTTCTGCAAACCACTCAGGGTTTTCAGTAGCAACCTTCTCATTGATTGGGAAGAATGCTGGATTCGCAATGACGCTTAAGAAATAAGCTTGCGGACTTGTCAAAGTGACCTCAAATGTTTTCTCGTCCTTCGCTGCTACCTTCACTTCATCAGCTGACCCTGTACCTGTATTGAAGGCTTCTCCACCTTCAATGAAATAACCTAAGAATGCAGCCGGTGATCCCGTTTCCGGATTCAACAGACGTTTCCAAGCAAAAACGAAGTCTCCTGCGGTTACCTCATCACCATTAGACCATTTAGCATTGTCACGAATGTGAAATGTGTATACTTTTCCGTCTTCAGATACGTCCCATTTTTCTGCCATCGCCGGTTCGGGTTCATGATTTGCGTTTAAACGCGTCATCCCCTCCATTAAATTATTTAATGCTGTCCAGGAATAGGAGTCGAATCCAATTGGAGGATCAAAAGACGTTGGTTCAGCACCATTATTCAAGTTAAGAACCTTTCCTGCATTTTCTTTCTTACTGTCTCCACTGCTCGACTCACTGCCTGCATCCTTCGTAGCTGTACAAGCCGCCAACACAAACAGGAGCATACCTACTAAAAAAACTGATAATAGCTTCTTCATGTTCTTCCCCCTCTTATTCTTTTTATCTATCAAACAATTAACCTAACGGATGGTTAAGCTAATCGATGAAAGCATCGCTTTTTTGGCACGTTTATCCTGAAGCCAGCAGTCAACGTGGTGATCGTTTGATAGCTGTGTTTTCGCTGGATACACACGGTCGCACACTTCCATCGCCTTTTCACAACGGGGAACGAAAGGACAACCAACAGGTGGTGAAAATAAATCAGGCGGTGAACCGGGTATCGGAATCAGATCTTCCCCATCAAGATCAAGCCTTGGAACTGATTTCAGTAACCCTTGTGTATACGGATGTTGAGGGTGATAGAAGATCTCTCTTCTGTTTCCTTCCTCTACAATTTTACCGGCATACATGACGGCAATCCGATCAGCAACTTGAGCTACTACACCCAAATCATGGGTAATCAAAATAATCGAGACCCCAGTTTTCTGTTGGATTTCTTTGAATAATTCCAAAATTTGCGCCTGTATGGTTACATCGAGAGCTGTTGTTGGCTCATCGGCGATTAATACGTCTGGTTCGCATACGAGTGACATGGCAATAACAATCCGCTGCCTCATTCCCCCACTAAATTGATGGGGATATTGCTTTAATCGTTCTTCAGGGTTTGGAATACTAACAAGTGTCAGCATCTCAATCGCTTTTTGTCTAGCCTGTTTCTTGGAAACATCGTTATGCTGCAGAATTCCTTCTATAATTTGCTCACCGATTGTCAGGGTCGGGTTCAGAGCCGTCATGGGATCCTGAAAGATCATCGAGATATCGGCTCCTCGAATCTTTCGCATTTGCGGTTCGGTTACATGTAAAAGGTCTTTTCCTTTAAATAGTATCCTGCCGTTCGTCACCTTCCCAGGAGGACTCGGAATCAATCTCATAATGCTTTGAGACGTTACACTCTTTCCGCATCCAGATTCGCCCACAATGGCAAGCGTTTCCCCTTTATGTAAATCAAAGCTCACTCCCCGAACCGCTTTGACTTCTCCCCCATATGTTGTGAATGATATGTGTAGATCTTGTACAGATAATACTTGAATCATGATGATTACCTCCTTAGCTTCGGATCAAGTGCATCTTGTAGTCCGTCACCTAAAACGTTGAATGAGAACATAGTTAGTGAAATAAATAAAGCCGGGAAGAATAAACGCCACCAATAGCCTGATAGAATCGTAGATAAACCATCATTAGCCATGACTCCCCAACTTGCATAAGGTGCTTGAATCCCCAATCCTAGGAAGCTTAGGAATGCTTCCGCAAATATAGCGCTTGGTACGGTAAGTGTCATCTGAACGATAATCGGTCCCATCGTGTTAGGCAGTAGATTCTTCCGTATGATACGGGCTGTTTTCGTACCAAACGTTTTAGAAGCAAGAATGAACTCATAGTTTTTGATTTGGAGCACTTGTCCCCTTACAATTCGGGCCATCCCGATCCAGCCCGTCACAGTTAATGCGACGATAATAGTAAGCAGGCCAGGCCCCATCACAACCATTAATAAAATCACAACTAATAGGTAAGGTAATCCGTATAGAATTTCAACAATACGCATCATAACGTTATCGGTTTTACCGCCCTTGTAGCCAGCTATGCCCCCATATACAATCCCAATGACAAAATCAATGAGTGCTGCCATAAAGCCTACAAACAATGATATGCGTGCACCGTACCACGTACGGGTAAATACATCTCGTCCCATATCGTCGGTACCAAACCAGTGATCACCGGAAGGCGGCAGGTTTTGGTTAGAAAGTGTTTGCTTCGTAACGTCATGGGGTGAAATAATGGGGCCAATGACAGCCATCACAATTAATCCGATTAAAAAAACAAAGCCAAGCATTGCCAGCTTATTTTTCACAAGACGCTTCCACGCATCCTGCCAATAGGAAAGACTCGGTCGGACCACGGCTTCCGCATCATCTTTATTCCTCTTCTTGGGTGTGAACCATTCATCCAGCACATCGGGAGTCGTATTTGGCTCTTGGTGTTTTGGAACCCCCATTATTTCGCCTCCTTCTTATGTAACTTAATACGTGGATCAAGGAACCCATAAGCTAAATCCACTAAGAACAGCATGAGTATGAGAAATGCACTGTAAAATACGGTCGTTCCCATAATGACGGGATAATCACGCTGATTGATGCTTTCCACAAAATACTTTCCCATTCCCGGAATCGCAAAGATTTGTTCAATAACGAATGTTCCTGTTAAGATCCCTGCTGCTAGAGTACCCAGTACGGTTACAACCGGCAGTAAAGCATTTCTCAGGGCATGCTTATACACAATTTTGATTGGTGACAACCCTTTGGCACGGGCTGTTCGAATATAATCCTGGGTTAATACTTCCAACATACTCGAACGAGTCAGACGGGCAATGATCGCCATTGGCCCTGTCGCTAAAGCCAATGTCGGGAGAACCATGTGACGCCAGCTCGTCCATGTGGCTACAGGGAAGATTCCCCTGTTTACAGCCAATTCCTGAATAAGTAATGTCGCCATCACAAAGTTTGGAATCGAAATCCCAAGTACGGCGAAGGTCATTGCCATGTAATCTATGATCCCGTTATGTCTGAGTGCAGCCAATACCCCTAAAATAATGCCAGACAATACTGCAATCACGAGAGTAATCATTCCCAATTCAAAGGAAATTGGAAATCCCCTTCCTAATAAGTCATTTACGGTTTGTGATGGTTGTGTAATAGATGGACCAAAATCTAATGAAACAAGAGACTTTAAATAGAGAAAATATTGAACCATCAACGGCTCATTCAAATGATAATGAGCTTCTAAATTCTGCTGTACTATCTCACTTGTATTTCGCTCTTCATTAAACGGTGACCCTGGTATGGCGTGCATTAAGAAAAATGTTAATGTCACAATCAGCCATAACGTAATCACCATGGCCAGTAGCCGTTTCAACAAATATGTACCCATTGATCTCACACTTTCTAACAGAATGTTGTTCGCATCGCCAGTTCAGTCATCACAAGCATGGCTCTATAAGCTTCCAGGATATCTTTCGCCTCAAATCGTACAGTGGTTGTGCCTGTCTCCAGTTCTGTTCCTGGCATAAGGCTTGCCCACTCTGCTTGTCCATAATTCGCAAATTCGATTCGTAATGTCGGATGGTCAGGTGGAGTGAGAGGTTTTACGTTTTCTTTATTATGTATTGCTTCTTCGGTTTTCTCCTTTAATAATTGAGCTGATTTCTGAGGTGTCAGGCTTTTCGCCACGGAACGGGAAATCGTTTCCTTCACGACGGCTGTCTTAACATTAGGGATCAATGCTTCTGCCTCAAGTGCTGCCTGGTCATCACCGGCAACCATCAACACTGGAACCCCATAAAATCCTGCAACATACGCATTAAAGCCCAGCTCACCGACGGCAACATCATTGATATACATGTTACGAACGCCGAAGATCATCGAATGGGACATCACCCCTTTCATGGACGCTCGTGCATGATAACCAACAAAAAAAGCCCCATCAAACGTCTCATCCAGTCCTTGAACCATAGAATATGGTTTCACTCCACCAGATATCAACTTTGTTTCAGGGTGCAGCTTTTCAATTAACAGATTGTTCATTTGTGAATGGCTATCATTTACCAGTACTTCGGCGCAGCCTGCTTCAAAGGCAGCAGATATTACCGTATTCGCTTCATCTGTCATAATGATTCTCCCGCGCTCATAATTATGCTTGCTCGAATCCACGTGTGTATGATCAACTAAGCCTGTAATTCCTTCCATATCCACCGACATATATACATTCATAGAGTAGCCCCCTTTCCTAGGAAATATTTATTAAATTTTCTTAATATTATAAATATTAATTCGCCTAATTACAACATTTTTTTGAATAAAAAGGAATTTATTCCTATTTTTAAAAAATAAAGATTTTCACTTTTCACTCAAAAATAGGTAGTTAGAATTATCAAATCTGATGAAAAACTAAAAATGCAATAGATTTCCTAATCGAAATCACACCGCACTCTTTTGTTTATGTGCATGTCATATATCATTGAATTCGAGTAGTTAGGTGGGGGCAACAAATGACCTAGAATCATTTTATTGATATATTCCAATGGCTTTAGTCGTTTTTATGAAAATGAAAATCTTGACTTGATTTTTTATTCCCTGGTTGATTGATGACAGCTAGGATTCTGATTACGGTTCGCTGATATATTCTGGATTTCGCTGATAAACGAATTCTCTCTCTTCTCAATTTCACCATGTTCACTCAATTTATCCTTTCATAGGAAAAAGACCTGGAGAAATCATCTCTCCAGGTCTTAAACTCGGTTAATGTATGTTAGCTTATTTTATTCAAAAGTTTTTCTGAGTGCTGAGAGCCCATCTCTGCAACTAAATCGAGTAATTCTGCTTTCGTTGTCTCATCTAGGCCTTTATAAATTAGGAAAGCTTGTGTTGCATCAGAAGTAATCAACTTTCGGTATAACTTGGATATCCTTTTACTCCTGTGGGTGTCCATTAGATCCTCCTCTATAAATCCTTTCTGTTATTATAATAAATATAGGCTTGTTTTTTCAATATATTCTTAAAAAATTAATTATGTAACAAGAATGAATCAACTACATTACAGTCTTTCTAATGGTCAACCTTGGAGGAGAAAATAATTTTCTTAGACCTTTACACGTAGGTGATTATCTAATAGACAAATCAGGTGCTAATTTTCCAAACTCAAGTGCTTCGAGAATGATTTCCTCAGAGAAACCTGTATACTGAGAAAGCATTTGGATCGTAATTTTCTGAGATTTACGAGAAGCTTGATTTTTTGCCATATGGGTTTGATACAAAACAATGGAATATTTGTCATGTATATTAAGCAACGATCGTCACAGCTCCTATTATTCTCTCCTCACAAGGTTGCGGGTAAAGGCTACTTACTATTTACCCAATGATCTTTTTTGAAAACGTATAGCGAGCATTTATCATTAGCGTATTTTCCCGACTGCTTTGATCAGATTAGAATTCCTGTCCCTAAACGAAGAACAAATTTTCTTTCAATCATCGTATCCCCCTAATCAGTATATCTATAGTTCAGAAAGAAAATAATCTAAAATCGCCATTATTAGAAGAGTGCTCCTCATATAGACAGTCCTTTCTATCATTCTATCTTACCTATGTAACGATTTATTCACTCTCAGTTTCAAAACTAAGTCACAAATGATTTTCACTAATCATTTTCTTTTTCAAAGAGAGAAAGGTAACAAAACATAAAATGATATACATGAAACCAATGATTAATCCTAATGTTATAGAATAATTCATTACTCTATAGAGGGTCAGCACACCCATGACAATTTAGAGAATAAGGAGTAATAATCCGTTCTTCTTATTTTGAAGCAGGATAGATGAAAATATGGCTAATGCTAGTGAGGTGGAGATTAAATATCACATTACTAAAATGACTCCCCACAAAACATCGTTGTTAATAGATATCATGTTTGATAGTGATTCAGGATCCATCATAATGCCTCCTGAACTTCATAATTCCTAACTATATTATTATTTAGCCTTCTGTCTCCTCTGTCTCTCAATATGAAAAACAAGAAAAGCTACACCACTAAATCCAATAATCCCAAATGCACCAGAGATTATTCCCTGAACAGTATGTGTGAAGAGTGTGAATCCCATAACACAACTAGATCCAACAAGAAGGAGAAGTAACCAGTGGGCATATCTGCTTATAAAGTGGTTCATATAAAAAACCCCTCCAAAATATCATTATTCTATTCATTTTAACATAATATTCCAAAATATCTTAATGAAAAATAAGCTACCCCCAAAGGGATAGCTTATTTCACTTCACTTTAAATTTTCAAGAAACAGTCGCACAACATCTGCCCCACCGATTACAGTACCGAGTGTACTTCCTAAGTTAGCAAGCACAACAATGAGGAGGATTCGCGTTACTTTGTTTCTCCAGAATCCTTTTACACTTAGAACGTCTTCAGATAGTGAGTCAAAGTCACCGACATTTGGTCTGCGGAAATATGCTTGCACGAATCCGGCAAACCATCCTGCTGCCAGAAGTGGATTCAACGACGTGAATGGTGCTGCTATGAATGCTGTCAATATCGCTAATGGATGTCCAAGTCCAATGGCTACGCCAAGTGCAGAGAATCCTCCGTTCCATAGTATCCAACTAATTCCCTGTTGTATCCCGGCATCTGGGTTGGAAATGAAGGTATAGGCAATCACGGCAAGGATCATTGCAGGAATAGCCCAGCCTATAATCTTTGGCCATTTTGACTTAGCAGGCCGTTCGTTCAGTTTGTCCAAATTATGTTCTTTATTGATTTCCTTAGTGATCCCAGGAACATGAGCTGCACCTAACACCGCTACAATTTTCTCTCCCGGGGCATCTTTGATTTTCTGGGCAAGGTATTGATCCCGTTCATCGATTAATGGTGTTTTCAATTTAGGAAACACTTGGGTGAATTCATTTAGCATCGAATCCAGCATATCTTGAGATTTGATTTTCTCGAGTTCTTCTTCTGTAATGGTATCGTTACTGAAGATGCTATAGATGATTTGTGTCATGAGTTTTGCTTTGCCACTGAACCCGACACTGTTCCAGATTCGGGAGAACGTGATTTGGATATTCCGGTCAGCCAAGACGAGTTCAGCGCCAGTTTCTTTCGCCGACTCAATTCCTTGAATCATTTCCTGACCCGGTTTGATGCCGAATTGTTTGGCCATCCGTCGCTGGAATGATCCAATGGCCAAATTCATAAGAAGCAATGTAGCTTTTTTGTCTTTAATTACTTGAAAGATGTCTGTATCTTTCCATTTATCTCCCTCGACGATTGATTGGTACCTTGGTTCGTCCAGCTCGACACAAACCGTGTCCGGCTGTTCGGATTCAATCACTTCTTTTACCTGCTCTGCACTTTGACGAGATACATGAGCAGTTCCGATGAGAATGTATTCCTTCCCATCCATATGTATTCTGGTAATATTCTTTTCGTTTTCTGTCGACATAGTGTACCTTCCTTTAACTCCGTTGACTTCCAATTGGTATAAATTGATTCTACCTCATAATGATAAACTAGTTTTGGCAAAATTTAAATAAATTCTATTTAGAATCGAGAAAGATATTAGTTTTGGAGGTGATTTTTATAAGTTTTAGCTGGGTTAAGGTTGGAATTTTGGTGTTGATTGCTATTGGTTCGATTTATCAGCGATACTTCGATTTTAACGGCGATATTTTAATTATAACGGCGAAAAAAAGAGCCCTTTTTAAGTGATAAGATTTACTCAAGTGAGCTTGAAGAATTTTTTGAGCTACATCAATCAGCGCCTTTTTCACAAATGTTGTTTCAACACATCGATGGCAAGGGTCAAACAGATGCTTCCATCTACAAATAAGCAGGAATTGACCGAAAACACTTTTCGAAAATCAGATCGATTCCTGATTACAAGCCGAGTAAACGGACAGTAGTAGCCCTGTGTCTTTCTCTTGAACTGTCGAAGGAAGAAACGGATGATATGTTGAGTGCCGCCGGTTTCTCCCTTTCAGACAGTGACCGATTCGATCTCGTGATTCAGTTTTGTTTAGAGAAGAAAATCCATGACATCGATGACGTGAATCAGGCACTGTATTCACTTAAGTTAAAACCACTATAAAAAAATAGAGTGCTAGAAACGGCACTCTACTTCAACTAATATTTCTTTTCGATTTTCTCTTGTAACGTTTCGATTTTTTCTGGAAGAACGAATAAGTATTCAATGAGGCCTTCTAGTAATTCCATAAGTAATCCCGCTGTTTCATCGTCAATTTCCCTTTCCAATTCAAGCATTTCATAGAAGGGGGAGTTTGGATGTACAAGGTGGCTCAGCGCCTGGATTGGCTTTGTAAGATCGACATTCTTTGGAAGCTGGTCGAATTGTTCCGATAAGGATTGCCCGTTTACTTTGTCCCCATTAAAATTCTTCAGAACACTCTCTAGAACGCGCTTAGACATAACGGCTGTGGCAGAGTTATCCTTCGACTGGCTGACATTTAATGCGGATCGAAAGGATCGTACGAGGTCCTGTGGAATCCGTTTATTCCCTTGAATCTGATCCAAAGGTCCGTTCGTTGCCAGGGGATCATAAATATAAAGGCCAGCTTCCTCACGTTGTTTGACCGAATCATCATTAAGCATAATAATAAAAACAGCGGGTTTCTTACACTCTGAACAATTTGCCTCTGCAAATAGTCCTGTTTTATTTACTTGATAAAAATTGGCTTTCAAAACAAATTCACTTGCCTTTGAGCAGCTTGGACATTGACTTTTGACTTTCTTAGGAACTTTTTGATAACCATACTGAATATGAGACAGTACAGATCCAGGTAGTATTTCTCTCATTTGAACCTCCTAAAAAACGCAACATAACGAATAGATTTTAACTATTTAGAAAATTTAAGATAAATAAAAAAACGCTTTCCTTATATCAAAATTATACCTTTGCTAGAAATGATTACAAGGTTTAATATGTGGAAAAAAGGATTTGTGAGATTGGGACTATAAATGAAATGGAGTGACTTAGTTATTCATTCAACTTCCCTAGCGTTTCTTCCACTTCCGTTACGATGGATACAAGCAGATCTTTAGTAGATATATCCCTGCTGAGTCTCGGGCTTTGTCCTGACCACAAGGACATGAATTCTGGGATTCCCTTTTTACCCGCTTCTTTTCTTAGTTCTTTCGTTAACGCATTTTGTATGGGGTACGGAGGTAATTGGCTCTCGTATTCCTGCATTCCCCTTATAAATCCGTTTTCGATCCCTCGTGCAGGTTTCCCGCTAAAGGCAGTTGTGATGACCGTGTGAGTTTCTGATGATTCTAAAACAGCCCTTTTATGTGGAGCCCCAGCCCCACTCTCTTTACATGTAAGAAAAGCAGTTCCCATTTGGACTCCTTTTGCCCCTAAAGCAAGTGCTGCAATAACGCCTCTTCCATCCATAATCCCTCCGGCTGCAATCACAGGTATGCATACCGCATCCACCACTTGTGGAATGAGAGAAAAGGTTCCGATCATTGAGTGTTTAAATGAGCCAAGAAACGTGCCTCGATGTCCACCTGCTTCACTCCCTTGGGCGACAACGATGTCTACTCCTCTCTCTTCATTGATAATTGCCTCTTCAACAGTGGTCGCGGTGCCGATCACAATGGTTCCTTCCTTTTTTAACTCTTTCACAAGCTCTTTAGATGGGGCGCCGAAAGTAAAGCTGCAAACGGGTATCTTTTCATTGAAGATGACTTCTAGCTGGTTTTCAAAATCGGATTGCAGCTCTGAAAAAGAGCTGTTGTCCGGTAGGTGTAATTCTTTTTTAAAAGGCTCCATTAATCTTTGGGCGTTGGTTATTTGTTCATCAGTTACTATTGGAGCTTCAGGTATGAAAAGGTTGACCCCAAAAGGCTGATTCGTTTGATCTTTTATTTCTTTGATTGCTAGTTTCATATCATCATCGGACATATATCCTGCTCCTAAGGTTCCCAAACATCCCGAGTTTGAGACCGCAGATACCAGGTTTGTAGTAGTGACTCCACCAGCCATTCCTGCTTGGATGATGGGATAGCCTATGCCCAGTATATTAGAAACGCTGTTTTGTTTCCACATGGTTTCCCCACCTTCTTCTTGAATTATTTAAAATTGAACTATAAATAAATCATGTCAAATTTAGTCTTTTTTAAATGAAGTAAACTTTAAGACAATTTTCATGAATTCCTCATAGGAGGTAAAATGCTTGTTCCAGGAGTTATACCATTTTCGAATCGTTTCAAGTAACCAAAATGGAATAGCTTTTCCGTCTATGAGGTTGTAGTGATCCTCATATGCTTTCTTTAAATGCTCCCATCTAAAATCATTTCCAGGGAGCACGTACTCTGACACATCTATAATTTTGGCTCTTCCATTTTGAAGCAATATATTCTTTAAATGAATATCACGGGGATTCAATCCTTGATCACGAACATATTGTCTAGCATCCTCCACATCTTGAACTGCTTGTTCTGGAATATGAATTCCTTGGAGCAGACAATCGAATAATGTTGGTCCCTCTTCGTAACTTAGAACGAGAAACTTATCATATGCTGCATAGCAGGTTGAGAAAAAAGGTGAATCCCCAATGGTATTGTATACTTTTTCTTCTATTTTAATTTTCGATCCCTTATCCTCCGCGTACAATTTGAACGCAAACTCTGGAGCATAAATGGATTGAAAAACCGCTGCATCTGTCCCGACACCGATGCATCTTAGACTATCATCCCCACCAAATATCCTGACAGGTTCATTATTGGGGTTTGACGTCACGGTAACTTGAGATAGAGATGGTAGTGCTGCTTCCCATTTATTATCCATATGTTCTCCCTTCGTTGGATCACTCTATTAAAGGTATGATTGGAATTCATACCTTATTCAGAATAATATAGCACCTGCCAAACCATGATATCAATTTTGCACCTTCGTAATTTGCTAGAAATTTTAGACAGTTGTATTTAATGGTAGAAATTCGTAATGACAGTTAATGTCTGTTAAGAGCTTGTGGGAGCTCAAAATCACGGCTCCATAAAACTAAATTAACCTGTTTTCACAGCATCAGCCTGCTGCTTTAACTCTACCCTTTCTTTTCGTCTATCCAACTCAGTGGTAATGTTCTTTAATATGAGTGTCCCGATAAGACCGATTGCAAGGATGATTCCCGCCATGATGCTTGATGGTAGTATTGCACCAAGCGTGACCGTCACAGAAGCAATCAACATGGATAAGTTAAACTTCAATCCATTGAAGGCCATATAAGAACTACGTGCATCGTCAGGCGGAATGGCAGCCATGTATGATTGTTCGACAGGCACTCGGAATACTTCTCCAATCGTGAGAATTGCCATCATCAAGAACAGTACGAACAAATTATTGGAATAAGCGAGAGAAGCATACCCTACTGTGAATAGGAAGCAGCTCCAAACTAAAACAGTTTTATCTTTTAACGAGTGCGGGATCCTCGTCACAAATAGCATGAGAATCACGACTAAAATCGTATTTTCACTTCTAAGAATTCCCATCGTCTGTACTCCGTCAATTTGCCATAAAAGGAATTGTTGAGAAGGCATTTCTTCACTTAATCGAATTCCGATATAATTGGTTAGCTGGAACTCCATTGATAGAATAAGAACGCCTGCGATCGTAAAGAGGACAAATAGCTTGTCATGCATGACTTTCCCGTAGTTTGATACTATTTGCTTTACGTGCTGGGAAGGAGTAAGCTCAGAATTCACTGGTGCATAGCTTTCACTAATGAAGAATGCAACCAATGAAGCGGTTATGGCAGATGCTACACTCAGGGCTAGGAACAGCTCGAACAGGTAATCATTAAACAAGAAGGCACCGAGAATTCCTCCGATAGCGATGGACAGGTTGTTTGCCCAATACGTAATCGAATACATCAACTTTCGTTGTAGTGGCGTGCTTACATCAATCATCATTGCCTGATTTGCTGGTCCAGCAAGTCCCCAACAAATGCTGTTAATCGTCATCATGGCGAAGGTGACCGCTGCAGATTCAAACCAGGGAGAGTTACAGGCCATCATGGTGAGAAAGGCTAGAAACCGAAGTGTCTCTGCAAATAACATGATTTTCTTCCGACCAAATTGATCTGCGAAATAACCTCCAAGAAAATTGATTCCAATCCCTACAAACACGTTGATCAGAAGGAGAAGTCCTGCTACTTTGGCTCCAAAATGAACAGCTAGGTAAATAGACATAAACGGGAAAATCATACTCCCGATGAATCGACTCATAAACGTTTCGATAATTCGTATTTTAATATTTTTATGAAAATCTCTAAATCTCATTTCATTCCTTCTCTCTGTCATTTAAACATCAAGGTACGTTATTTCTCTAAAAGGGCCGTTAATAAAGTAATATTCACTCAAGTGCTTCAATTATAGATCGGCAGGTGATGTCACTTACTTTCCCCTTACCTCCTTCAAGCCTCTTAATCGTTTGAGCACTCACGTTTGCTTTCTGAGCTAATTCCTCTTGTGTTAATTGAGATTTCACCCGCAGAATGTGAACGATCTCTCCCATATGTAGTCTGTCAGTATGAGAGTCATTTCTTACAAAACAATTATTTATGGAGTTACATAATTTCTTCATGTCCTTCATAGGTTGACTCCTCCAACATTTGGTAAAATTATATTTACTAAATATAAAGAAATTTCTACACATTTTCAAGGGAAACCGTATGCTTTTCTTATTTACAATATACGGTTATATTGGAAACTCTTCATGGTTTGATTGGCTGAAAGTTATTTGCGACTTTTGGATGGTGTGAGTTTTAATGAGCTACAGAGCAGTATATATACGATTTCATTTGAAAAATAGATGGGAAAATACTTAGAGGATTGACTCTAAATATTTTCCCATTTTCATTTTTTATGAAATTAATGACAGTTATCCGAAATTCTGTTGTTTAAATCCCTAACTTGCACACAGCATATTATCATGAATCTTATTAGAAAAATTTATATAATCCTTCTTCAAAATATTGATATTCTTCCTTGGATACTTTGTAACGGGCATATCCTTCATAAAATGAATTCATATCTTCAGGTTTATCAATGAATTTTCGGATTGCCAGAGACTCATCATAGCGGGGATCACCCACTGATACCCCTCCTACGTCAATAAAGAGCTTTGCCTTACCATCGACCACCATTACGTTGTCGGTCGTACAATCACCATGAATCATGGTTTGTTTGACCACTTCAGGTTTCTTCAAGACTAACTTTTCTAATAATTCCATGGTTGCATCGGTTTGACCATTAACGACATAGCGCTTTCCTTGAGTAAGCTGCTCTTGCAACCAATCGCCTTTTGGGATCAAAGACTTGATTGGTTCTCCCTCATGAAAGTGATGAAGAAACTCCCCAAAGCTCTGGATGAGACTATTTCTTTCGGATTGTGAGGATGCATAACGTAAAGCAGTGGTTAACGTGATCCCTCTTTCAAAAGACATAATTAAATGAGTGGCATCCTCGTTATCAATCAACCCCAGGAATGTAGGAACCGGCATATTATGATGATACAGGACTTGTAGTTTGTTAGCCTCATCTCTTACCCACTCACGGTATTTTTCCTTAAAGGAACTTTTAAGCAAATAGGATCCTTCGTCAGTTACGAGCTGACGAACTTCAGAAGTGCAACCTTGTTCTTCTAGAAGACGAATAGATTTTATACTTCCGACGATTTCCACTAAATCAATTTGAAGTTCGTTTTTCATTTTTTTCACCATTTTCTAAATTAGATCTCTACCTAATTAGCTTTTTCACTAATCTGCTTGGTTATCTCGCCTTCTTCTATGAACTGCATAACCTTTTATGCAGGATGCCTGTCATACAGTTAATTACCAGCAGTGTACATAACTACATTCTCTCATCATTTTTCGCACGAATAAGAATATCTCTGATAAGTGGCTCTTTCTCCTGAGTATACCTGGGTCGATCAAATTGATAGACAGAAGCCAACCTTTTTTCAATGTTGAATATTCCTGGGCAGTTTCGGGATAGGTTCTTAAATATTCACGAAATAGAATCTTATCAGTCCACTCACTACTATCAAACTCACATATATGCAGATGACAGGTACCTCTGCCCCAATCCCCTTTTCGAAAAAATCTGCGATCAATCAACTCAGGCTTATGTACGTACTCATAATCCACTTTCTCTAACGATTTAATAAATGAAGAGACGACATCAAGATCCTTTACACCAACCAAGATATCAATAATCGGCTTTGCATCAAGCCCTTCCACAGAAGTACTTCCTATATGTTCTATCCCTATGAGGGACGGACCTATCGCATGAATGATTTTCATTTCTTTTTGTATGTACAGTATTTTCCAATTTGGATTGTATGGGGTTAATTGGACGATTGGTTTGTTGATGGTCATTATTTCACCTTCCATTGTTATTTAGATGATCAATGTATTTCGGCAACTCCATCAAATCATCAATCACCCAATCTGCTTGTTCCACATGACTCAAGTGAGGGTCTTTCTTCCAAATACCTTTCATCCCCACCTTTTGAGAACCAAACACATCATACTCAGGATGATCCCCGATAAAGATGCATTCATTAGGTTCTAAATTCAACCTTACTAATGCCCTCTTGAAGATTTCAGGGTCTGGCTTTTTCAAGCCTTCCCATTCTGAAACTAGAATTTCATCAAAGTGTGCTTTTATTTCAAGAGCCAGGATGTTGTCCATTTGAAACTGGCCAAAGCCATTTGTGATCATTCCTAGTTTGATATTTTTCTCTCTTAATTCATCCAACATTTGATGTAAATGTGGGAAAGGTACACAGCTATGCTTGAATTCACTGATATAATCCTCAAGCAGTTCTTCCCAGGTTAATTCAGGAATAGTGAATTCCTCGATAAGCTGCTTGTACACTTCATCTTTCCAGACGTAGCCGCGCCGGTCTAATTCAATGAATCTGGTTATGTACGATTCTTTTGGGATATGTCTTAACCATTTATCCAGTCTTTCATATTGGTTAGTGATGAATTCATTTACAGAGGCGTCTCTGTTCAGCAGGGTTCGTCCAGGTCGAAGATGGCCGCTTGGATCATGATGGGGTGTCCTCCATTCCTATCGTTTTAGTCGAAGGTTCATATTACATATAGAGATTTTGTCAAATAGGTAGCTGATTTTGTCCGAAGAAGGGATTTGCGTCGTCATCCCAGCTGTTTTTGTGATTATTAGAGATTTAGTGCTATGTTTCCAACTTACGTGTTCATTTATCAGCAAAATTTCTAATATATCAGCGAACACACACCATTCCAGTACCTTATGTAAAATAAACATCTCCACACATATACATGCTGATCCCGAAATGGATTGGATCCGGTTCTTATGATAATTTCACTTTTGAGTTCCTCTATGTTTCGTATATAGAATCCAAATAATCAGCCCGATTCAAAAAGACTATTCCATATATTAACGCATTTTAGAATATAATGGAAAGAGATTAATAGAAAGGAAGATACAAATGGGACTAGAAATGAAGACGGATTGTCAGGCGTGCCGGAGGACTTTGACGAATGACGCGTACATTTGTGTCCATGAATGTACCTTTTGTGAGGATTGTACAGCTAAAAATGACTCTATCTGCCCGAACTGTAGTGGAGAGTTAGTCAGAAGACCGAAACCGCCTATGGGAATTGAGCATTAAGGGGGGATCGCTTGAAGAAAGCACTTCTGATTATTGATGTGCAAGATGGAATGTTCTCGATGTACCACCGATTCATCGAGGAGACACTCTTTTAAATAATGTTAAAAGAGTAATCGGATATACAAAGAAACAAGATATGCCAGTCATTTATATTCAGCATAACGGCCAATAAAACAGTCCTTTAGAGAAGGAGTCAGAGGGCTGGAACATTCATGAAGCTATTTCACCTGAATGTGGGGATATTATCGTATATAAACATACACCTGATAGCTTCTATCAAACGAAACTACATCAGAAATTTAATAACTTACACATTGAACACTTGATCCTCTCAGGCATTCAAACCGAAGCCTGTGTAGATACAACTTGCAGAAGGGGATTTAGTTTAGGTTATAAGGTGACATTATTAACAGATGCATTTTCTACTTTTAACAAAAGTGATATTTCTGCAGATCAAATAATCTCACATCATAATGAAGTGCTGTGCTGGCTTGCGGATACGATAACCACTGGGGAATGGATTAAGCTCAGAGTTTGAACCCTGAACTTGATCCATTAGTTGATGTCTCCAAGATATACTACCGGAGTTAGGTCTTTATTTAGATGATGAATGATTTTCTTAGGATATAATCTACACTTCGTTAACTCAGTCAATACCATCCATTCGACCCCTACCTGATGACTATCCGGATTGGTGGGGGCAGGATCTTTGTCTATTTCATTGAGCATTGAACACTTAAAATAAAACTCCATCTGATGTACGTCATAATCAAAGGAAGCATGTTCATGGTTCCGCCCGATATACTCGCGTATGTGTAAGAGTTCCCCTACTTCCACTTCTCTTCCGATTTCCTCGATACATTCTCTTTTTAAAGCTTCATGAAGTGTCTCACCTTGTTCCTGGCCCCCACCTGGAAACAGATAAAAGAATCCATTCCCGTCTTTATTCTTGGTGAGCAGGATTTTGTCATCTTTTATAATGATGGCTTTAGCTGAATTTCGGATGGGCATGGATAATCTCTCCTTCTAATTGCTTTCATTTCTCATATGTATAAAATATCGCTAACTACCAATCATTTGGAAAGGACGGGAGACTTAAAAAAGAGTCTCCGGATGTTTTAAGTGTTGATTATTTACAAACCATCAATACATTTCCATCAGGATCTTTAAAAACAAAGTATTGATCATTTTGAATATCAGTTACCAATTCGACACCATTGTCTTTCATAAATTGATAGGAATCATGGATATCATCAGTGGCAAATTGAATGGCCGGGAAATTCAGCCTTGGTAGTTTTCCATTTTCGTCTTTCCACATGGGCATTGTGTCAAGGATCATACCTGCTCCGTCCATGTCGGCAACGAATAGATGATCAAAATGTTCTTCTCCTTTTTGAATCCCAAGAATTTTAGAATACCATTCTTTAGACTTTTCAATGTTACTTACAGGAATAAAAACCAGGTTCACTTTGTTTTTGATTGGACTTTTAATCATAGAGCTCCCTCCAATTCATGTAGAGTACTAGAATAAATTTCAATAAAAGGCTTCACATATCCTGCCTGACTCATCCATTTCTCCCTTGGGGTATGAGATCTCGGTTTCCAGACTGAGTACTTTAAGATAAATTATTGATACACTGAGTTTAACTAAAACTCGAAAGGATGATTTTTTTGATAGATCGCATATTGGTTGAAGATACCGTCCGTTCATTGCGCGAGAGATATAAGCTTCCAGGCATCTCAGTGTGTCTGACAGATTCTTCTGGAGAGGACTATCCAATGGCAGCCGGGGTTCGTCATATTGCATCAGATGCAAAGTTAGACCCGTATGATCATCTACGGGTCGGGAGCATTACGAAGATTTTCATCAGCACACTTATTTTAAAACTAAAGGATACAGGCATTGTGTCACTTGAACAAACCGTGGATTCCATCTTACCCGGCATCTTGAAAAATGGCATCCATCTAACCGTCCGTCAATTGCTTCAACATAGAAGTGGCTTGAAGGACTACATATGGATGGATGTTGCAGGAACAAAATGTATCCAGCACGCTGTATCCAGCCTTCAAGATGTATTCCCGCCGCAAAGCCTCATCAGACTTGTTGCCAACCATGATCTTGAATTTGAACCGGGTACTCAATTTAACTACTCGAATACAGGTTATATCCTGCTTGGAATGATAGCGGAAAAACTCTCCGGAAAATCGATAGAATACCTATTCAATCAATGGATTATTCAACCGCTTCAATTGGAAAGGACATACTTTCCTAGTAAAAATGGTCTAAGACAACCTTTTGCAAGCGGGTATTCTAAAGCAACCCCTGACCTGACAGACCTTTCGGGTGAAATTTCAGAAGTAACGAATCTCAATGTATCGATTACATGGACTGCAGGGGCCCTAATTTCCAATCCTATCGAAATTCAAACGTTTATGAAGGCCCTTTTTAAAGGCAAGCTAATATCTGAGGAATCGATGAATGACATGATGAAATTCCTCGAAGCTGATAATCCGAAGCAGTCCTACGGCTTGGGACTCCATCAATATACCTTTGAGGATGGAAGAAAAGCCGTTGGTCATCAGGGAGGGATACATGGGTACGAATCAGTGACTCTATATTATCCTGACTATGAAATGTCTTTGACCGTTATCGTGAATCAAATGCCAGTCGGGGTTGTGGCGATTGCAGATCAGTTGTTTCGTGAAATTGCAAATGATTTGAATTAGAGGTTTGCCTATTATATTGAAGAAAAAACGCTCAGACTGAGCGTTTTTTCTTACTCGATCAAATGACTAACTAGTGTGATCGTCTTTTCACGGCTTTCTTCCCCAAAAAATATGAGCTGCTTCCCATTATTATGCCGCCAGAGATACTAAACAAGGTTCCAATAACAATCCACTGAATGGATAAGAAAACACCCAGCATAAATATAAATAATCCGCCTATAAAAAGAACGTATGCTTTTGTCATAAATTCTCCTCTTCTATATTGAAAGCTGCTCGAGAATCGCCATGAAGATTAACATGGTGATGCCAGATGCAATAGTTGAAATGGTTAGTACATATTCTTTTGTTTTCCGGTATAACCACCATTCCATGAAAGCTCTGAATACGTGATGAACGATGAAGAAGGACAGAAAATACAATTCGGGGCTAATGATATTTTCATATTTGAAAAGAATTGTGATAACACCGGCGACCATGAGCATTAATAGTATTCTCTTCCCCCACTTATGTACCGGGTGCCGTAATTCATTCATTCCCTCTTTGGGAATATGAAATGATTTTCTTAATTTTTTTTCTATCATAGCGTTGAAGACCATTAAGATTAATGCAAAAGCTGAGGTAAGATACCAATGAAGAATGATTATTCACCCTCCCTATAAATCTTCTACTATATTAACATAAATTACCTTTAAAAATATAATAGTGGAAAATTAATTAGTGAGAGTTAGAATTTCTCCGCTTGTGTTCCATCTACCGTCATATCCGTCAGCCCGACGCTTGGTCCAATATTCTCTCCATATATCCTATATTTCTCATGTATCTCCTTAGATTGAATTAATGGATCATAGGTCAGATCCATAAGGTAGCGTTTCTCATCATTCCCTTTTGGAAGAGAAAGGGAAAACTCTCCACCTTTATCTACGTGAATAAATTTGGATTGATAACCTTTGGTTTATTCTCGCTACTGTTGTTCAAAACTTCTAACATTGTAGCCGAGTCGTCAAATAATCTCAAGGTTGCTGTTAATTGCCCCCTCATTCAAATTTGACTTTCCTCTGATGATGACACTTTTTCTCTGCACTAAAATTTTCGTATCGATTTCAATCGTTTCACTCACTATGATTTCTTGTTCTTGATGCGCCTCTTCATGCATAAAAATAACTCGGCAACCAGAAGTGGTAGTCAATAAGGTTATCAATATCAATAACCTTATAAATTTTTGTTTTGTTAAACAGATGATTGTGCCCCCTTTAAAAGACAGTTGTTTATCCATTCTTCTTCTATATGAAAAATTCCTTTTTATAACAAAAATTTTATAGTTTACATAATATTATTATGAATTGTTATTTTTGAATATACTTGTTCAATCAAAGATAGTAAGGAGTTGTTAAATAAAAATAATTCTATATAAAATGGCTAAGTGATTAATGACTTAGCCATTCTTTTCCTTTATTTGTTCCCTAATACTTTCTAGTTCTTCAAGAGTCAACTTGCTCAAAGACTTTTTAATTTCGTCCTCAACCTGCTTTTTGTTTTTCTCCCGGTACAGATTCCACCATTCCCGAAGATCTTTGGTATTTGTCAGGAGATATTCAAGGTCAATTTCTTCTATATCATCATCTGATAAATAGTTCAGAACAGCCGCTAACATTCGTTCGAGCCTATCGGTTTTATCTTTTTCCTGTACCGGTTCATCTTTTTGTTCAGTTGAGGATTCATTTTTCCTTGGCATGTTAGTCCCTCCTTAGCATCACTTGGTACTTTTAGTATTGCCTATTGATGTGATTTGGTAAACGAATCTACCTTAATATGTCCTTAAAGTAATAAATCTTGAATAATAGAGGCAATGTTGATTCGTATTTCGGTATTTATTTTATAACGGTGATAATTCAGGTAAACAATGAGTTTTTAATGAGAAAAAGGGGATACCACACCATTAACTTACTCTAAGTTTACTTCAGGTATACGTACACTTACTCCTTTTGTCCCTCTCCCTATTTCTTTATATGGTTAAGCTACCTGGGAATACAAAGAGAGGCGCGCCAATCAGAAGGAATCTGCGTTGGAGAAATTTGAAGAGCTTCATAAGCAATATGATTTAATGATTCATAAAGTGATTCATTCCTTGCACATATACAAAAACAAGCATGAATATTATCAAACTGGTCTCATTGCACTCTGGGAGGCACATGAAAATTTCGATTCAGAAAAAGGGGCTTTCCCTGCTTATGCTTATTCATTTGTACGCGGCAGAATACTATCTCAATTAACAAGTGAAAACCGGAATGAACAGAAAAGTATTTTCAAAGAAGCGGACTTTTTTGAAATCATGGAGGATGAAAAAGTGAATGATGGGTTGGCACAAGAGTTACTGTATAGTTACTGTGAGGGGTTAACTGAAAATCAGAGAAAGTGGGTGTTTTATACATGTATACACATGCTGACGGTGAGTGAGATTGCAGAGATAGAGAATGTTTCGATTTCCGCAGTGAAGAAGTGGCGTAAGGGAGCAAAGGAAAGAATACGGGGATTGTTGGATGTAAAATAGCCAGAGAATATTGGTATGATTGGCTTTCAAGCTGAGAATAATCAAAGAGATCCAGGCAGAATAGTCTTATTGAAGGCCAATTATATAAACTTGGCCTTTCCTGTATTATTTCTTATGACTGCAAATTTTTCACAACAGCTATTTCCCTGCCGAATCTATCTCCCTGGTCAACAAATCCCAGACTGGAATATAAATGATTTGCCTCTTTATTAGTAGGATGATAACCCACTACAATCTTATCGGCATCCAGGGTTTCAATCATTTCTTCTATCATCAAGGCAGTTGCTGCTTTTCCACACCCTTACGCTGAAAGTCTTTATCCACCATGATTCGGTATACCCATAAGCATCGAGTTCTTCTGGTATAGTGTTGTACATTAAAAAGCCGTCCACTTTGTCCTTATAATAGATGGCAAAGGGCTTAAGTGCAGGCTCAAATTTTGATTGGGCAATCGATATCGCATTTGACTCGATGAATGCCTTTTGATCATCGGATATTTCCAGCTGACAGCAATCGTACCAATTATCTTTATTTGCTTCTACTATTTTCACACTGTATAAAAAAAACTCCCCCAATCGGAAGCCCTTTAATGCCTGTTATCACGTCAATTCTTTGATAAACGAAGGAACCGTGGATAAGCAGCGAAAGCAATGAAACCACCCGCTATTCCAGCGATAAGCAAAATGCCGATATTAAACAAAACATCCCCTATCGTGCCATTTGCAAGGATGACTTCTTTGTACCCTTCGATAGCCCAATACTGAGGCAATGCCTTGCTGATGGTTTGCATGAAGTCTGGCATTAGCTCTACTGGAACCCATAAACCCCCAAGCATAGCACCACCAAGGGCTATGATCTGAGTCATAGCAATACCCATGTTTTCTGTTTTCACCAATACGGCGAGTGCCATACCCCATCCTGTTACAATAAATGCTAGTGATAAAGATAACATGATCAATGCGAATGGATCTCCTAATGGTAGATCATAAACAACCACACCGAAACTAAATAATACTGCAACTTGGATCAGCACAATCAATAAAAATGGGATCCATTTTCCGATAAAATAGTCTCTGATTGGTAATGGGGTACTAGCGATACGGGACACCATCCCTTTATCCCTATCCTTAACAAATGCAATCACCATGGAAATCATAATATAAAAGGCAAACATAATTGTGTATCCGGGAATGATTTGTGTGACGACTTCCTTATAACTTGTATTTTCATCCCCTGAAAAAATGGAGACAAAAGCGATAATAAATACTATTGGTAAGATAAACGTCCAAAACCATAAACCTTTATCCTGAATATTTTTCTTTAATTCCGTTCGTGCAATAGCCCACATGCTTATCCTCCCTTTCTATGAATCTCGCAGTTGTGTTCCAGTCAAGTTGAAGAAAATATCTTCAAGTCTTGGATGATATAATTCCAGTCTGCGTGGTTCAATGTTATGATTGCGAAACTCAGCAATCAGACCTTGGAGCGTTTCTAAAGGGTCCTCACTATCTAACAAAAATCCATTTCCCTTTGATTCCACACGACCATGTCTTGATAGCATCTTATTATCTAACCGGTCTCCAGAAATAAATAATGAAGGCTTATTATATTTATGATGCAATTCAGCCATTGTCCCGCATTCTACTAGCGTTCCTTTGTCAATTAGACCGATGCTGTCACATAGCTGTTCCACTTCTTCCATATAATGACTAGAATAGATGATTGTGCTGCCTTTTGCTTTTAATTGGTTGATGATGGAGAAAATGGAGTTTCTCGACTGCGGATCAATGCCAACAGTGGGTTCATCCATGATGACAATCGAAGGATTATGCAGCAGGGCACATCCAATATTCAGTCTCCTTTTCATTCCTCCTGAAAAGGTGAAAACCTTGTCTTTCCCCCGGTCCTTCAAGCCGATTTGCTCTAATATCTCTGCGGCTCGTTTTTGAAGGATCTTCCCTTTCAATCCATACAGACTGCCAAAATAAGTGAGATTATCTTTTGCCGTAAGTGTTTCTTCCAAACAAATATCTTGAGGTATGTATCCTATCAGCTGCTTTACTTTCATTCGTTCCTTACATACTGAATGATCATTGACTATGATATCCCCTTCAAAACCTTGTAGAACACCGGATAAAATTTTCATTAATGTCGATTTCCCTGCCCCATTTGGTCCTACCAGCCCAAAGCAATTTCCTTTTTGGATATTGAATTGAATTCCGTCCAGTGCTTGGATGGAATCATATCGCTTACTTACGTTAGCAACTTCGATCATTGAAAACTCTCCTTTCATCGAAACCCTTTATGACTATGTGTATAATAGTTATACATTAAATACTGGAAAAAGTTTCATTTCACGTTTGATCCCCCATAACTGCAATACTGTTTCAATCATTAAAAAATCCGATTAAATATAATCGGATTTTTTAATATGAGATGTTCAAACAGGAAAACCCTTCTTTATCGAGCTAAATATAGTAAAATAAATGCAAGCATTCCCAGAAAGACAATCATGAACATGTCTTTAAATACATCTTTCACACGAATATGGGCCAGCATTCCACCGATAGCCGTTACACCAAGGATGAGTGAGCCAGGAACAATGAACGTTTCCTGCCAGTATCCAATGACTAAGAGCACAGCACCTGTTAATTCAACCAATCCAGTGACAACCCGAAACCATTGAGGTAACCGTAAGTGATCAAATACACCACGATGCATGTTTGAACCGGTTAATTTACCGACTGCTGCCATTAAAAACATTGCTGCTAATAATCCTTGTAAAACCCAGATGAAGATGGTCATGTTGTTTCCCCCTTCGAATTGAATGCAATGGGCATTGATACATGAATATGCTAATTTGAATTATTTCATACATACATTTTACTGGAGTATTTAGCTGGACTTTACGTTTTATCATGATGGGTACTGCATAAAAAAGCGTGTAGAGTTAACAACCTCTACACGTCTTTGATTCTACTCTTTCACCTTCAATCCCAATAAGCTTGCAAACCCGATCGCTTGCTCCTGTGAAACCTCACATCCATATAGATTTTCTAGGGTTACATTTATTCGTGTAAACGTACATGAACTAATATCGATTCCTTTAAGATTAGTCTGGGTGAATTCAATCTCATTAAGATCGCACTGATCAAAGATTACTTTCACGAGCTTGCAGTCTGAGTAGTTGGCATTTTGTAAGGAGGTTTGGTTGAATTTCACCTGCTTTAATCGTGCATCAACAAAGTCACTCATATTTGCCAAGGATTCTATGAAACTGACATTGCCTAAATTCGCTTCGGAAAAATTCACTCCCATTAACTTGCATTCTCTAAACGTGACCCGATGAATGATGCCTTCTGTGAAGTTTGCATTCGAAAGATCACAGTTTTCAAATACAACATCGGTCATATCGATTCGAGGGAACGATGCATTTATAAAGGAAACATTTTTAAATACAATTTTTGATAAAACGAGCTGATCGATTTTTTCGTGATCCAGCCTTACATTTTCTATCGTACAACTCGAAAGGAATGGATCTTCTTCATAATAAACATCCTGAAAATTAGCTGACTCTAATCGAGTCGGGATTTTTGGAGCATCTATTTTGAACTTTAACATCATGACTGCACCTCTACCATGTTATTTTTGTATATAGAAACTATAGCATGTAGAATCTTGAATAGTAGTCTTGGATTTTTTTCGGTTGTGTGTCTCGCAATGATTTTTGTGGTTAATCGAATGGCTGGTGTACCCAATCTATTTTTCGGGTTAAAATAAGATGTAATGACAAGAAGTGAGGTGTCCCACTTGAAAGTACTAGAAACGGACCGACTCACCCTGAGGTGGGTCGAGGTTACAGACGCAGAATTCATTATGAGATTATTAAATGAACCTGGATGGCTGCAGTACATAGGTGACAAAGGAATTCGAACAATCGATGATGCAAATGGCTATATCATGAAAGGTCCCAGGGCAATGTATGAACGGGAAGGATTTGGCTTGTTCTTAACAGAACGTAAGGAGGATCATACTCCGATCGGATTGTGTGGTTTGATTAAGCGCGACGGACTTGAAGATGTAGATATTGGCTTTGCCTTTCTCTCTGGCTATCAATCTCAAGGATATGCATTTGAAGCCGCACGAGCTACGGTGGAACTTGCAAAGGACATAGGAATCAAACGTATTGTAGCGATTACGACGAAGGATAATGAATCCTCATCTAAACTACTGGAAAAACTTGATATGCAATTAGAAGGGTATGTGACATTGCCGAATGATACAGAAGAACTGAAAAAGTACGGGCTGAACTTCTAGGTATTAAACTATATTCATATTGAAAAGAGCTGAGATTTGGAATTCACAGCTCTTTTTTTCTAGAATGAAAAGCGTGTACCTGTAATTATTAATAAAATAGGGCTTCCTAAAGGAACGAACAAAACACCTATCCTACATCAGATACGCGTTCAGATCGTTCTTATTTAAATGACTTCTTCAACTCTCCCATAGCTCTCCCGCTTAATCCAGCAGTTGTTATCAAACTGGTCCATCAGCTTCTCATTCCCACCTATCGCTTCATCCAGTGTAACCCATTTTGGTTTCATATCCAGATCCGATTCATATTCTTCTAATTGTTGTGGTATTCTTTCTCTGTCTGTTAATTCACATTGGAAATAGTGGGAAGTCATTTCGAATAAGGCATCATCTTCAAACACATCCAAATGCCTTTGAATCACAATTCCAAGGGGCTCCTTAACAACACAATGTATAAAGCCTGTTTCTTCAGCCACCTCCCTTATCAGGGCACCATGCAAAGTTTCACCTTCTTCAACTCCACCTCCAGGGAATTTATAATCTCCTCTGTTTGAGTGCATAAGGAGAATCTTATGATCTTGAATGGTGACTGCTTTCACGGCGGTTCTGTATTTCATTTTGTATTCAGTTGTCTCGCTTTTTGGTTTTCCCAATACAGTTTCAAACAAAGTTGACTCTCCTTTTCCTTTTATAAAATAATAGATAATCCCACGACTTGTCCCGGAACACCATCGTCCCGTGTTCTTTTGCTGCATAAATAGTTTCTTCAATGGAGTCCACTTCCATTTGAATACGTGTACCATCTGGATGATCATGAGGTCCTTTGCTTATGTCCCACTCATTCATCACCATGCCCAGTTGAAACTTCCCAGTAGTCCCATTGAGATTCAGTCACTCCCCAACCGAATACGCTTGAGTAAAATGCTGTTGCTTTTTCTGGATCCTGACTACTTAATTCAAAGCCAATTACTTTCCTGTTAGATTTTTCACGTTCGTTACCTCCAAATTCTTTATATCATCAAAAATTGAGCATTCTTATAGATTTGACCTATAAAAAAACGTATTATTTCAATTCGACAAAGTTCCCCAATACCCTCCATAAAGCTGTTTACTTTGCTCGATAGCAAACTGATCATAACTTGGAGTTAGCACATACTATTGATGATCAATCTCATTCAAATCAATTTCCTGAATGATTCCAGGCTCCAGCAATAGCTTCCGGAGATAATCCTTTGGAGTTCCTATAGCGATAGGTGATTCCAAAAATATAGGAGATTGACGAATCTTATGGCGGGGCACATGATATAATGAAGATATAGAAAGCCCAAGATCAAATTAAAATCTTCGGCTTTCTATTACGCATTTTATTTATTTTTCTCCATAACAGCAAAGTAATTATCCTCATAATCTGAAAAGTTGAATACTCTGCCAGAAGGCATTTCAACGATTTGTCCCACCGTTATGTTATTATCTGAAGGCTTTTATGGAATTCATCCAGATCGTCTGTGAACAGCATTAAGGATGGGGTTCCCAGATTTATTCCCGGCTGCATTTTAGCAATCGGTTCCTTGTTGTGAAGCACAAAACTTGTTTCCGCCTCTTTCGTCGGTGCGATTTCAATCCATCTCATCCCCTGCCCATTGTCTTCTTCCGTCAGGACTGTAAACCCGGCATTTTCAGTCCTGGATTGTACCGCCTCATCTTGGTTATTAACATACAACATGATTTGACCGACTTTACTGATCATCAAGTTCACTCCTATAAAAGTTTGCTTCAATTATATCACCGTTCAATTGAAACGGTTACATGATAAAAACCTGCATTATGTAGCTATGCAGGTTTTTTCTCTTTAGCCGTTTCGTTTTCCTATATATTCGGATTGAGGTCTGTATATTGTATTGTTTTCAGCCTGCTCCATCACATGTGCTGTCCATCCCACGATACGACTGGCCGTAAATGTCGGTGTGAAGAGATCTGATTGTAGATGGATCGATTTCATGATGGCAGCAGCATAAAACTCTACATTTGTGTATAGGGATCTGCCCGGCTTAATTTCAGCTAAAAGTTCAATCGCCTTCTTCTCCACATAAAGTGCTAGATCCAGAGAGTGATCATCCCCCATATTTTCTAACAGCTTCTTTCTTAAAGCGATGGCTCTTGGGTCATGAGTCTTATACACCCGATGGCCAAATCCCATCAGCTTCTCTCCTTTCAGCAATTTTCTCCTGATGACACTTTCCGCTTTTTCAGCCGTAGCTATTTCGTTCAGTAAATCAATGACCCCGGATGGTGCTCCTCCGTGAAGTGGCCCTTTCATTGTTCCGATGGCTGCAGTGATCGCGGAAACCAGATCAGATTCCGTTGAGGCTGTGACTCTTGCCGAGAAAGCAGAAGCATTCATCCCATGCTCAAGGGTCAGGACCATATACGTTTCCAATGCATCCGCAACTGCCTTTGACGGATTGTTTCCGGTTAGCATATAGAGATAGTTCTCCACATGGTTCAGCTGGGTATCCGGATCAATGAAAGGTTTTTCCAACATCATATTGAATCGGTAGGCAATGATGGTAGGAATAACGGCCGTCAATCTCATGGCCTGCTCAATAGTTGGCTTCCATTTGTATTCTGATCCTCCCTCAGAGGAGATAACGGTTCTTAATACACTCATCATGTCCATTCCTTGTGGTAGAGAATGAAGGATGTCCCTCATTGCAGGCGTCAGGAAACGGTAGGTGCTCAGTTTCTTTTTGATCTCCATTGCATCCTCCATCGTTGGAAGATGCCCATGCCATAATAAGAAAGCAGCTTCTTCAAATGACAGATGACTGAGTTCTCCGATTTCATATCCCCTATAGATGAGGACACCCTCCTTACCATCGATATGACTGATCGTTGTTTGTGCTGCTATAATTCCTTTTAGTCCTTCACTAAACATTCGTATCATCCCCTTTTCCTTTATTACAATTATTGTATAATGGATTTATAATTAAGAAAATTAAATATATTTAATTCAATTGATTACATTTATTAATAAGGATAGGGTGGAAAAAAGTGGATTTAAATGTGGTGAAAACGTTTATAACAGCAGCTGAATTCAATCATTTCAGGAAAGCGGCTGAGCGATTATATATATCACAGCCGTCCGTAACGGTTCATATTAAACAACTTGAAAAAGAATTGGGAGTTATCCTATTTGAGAGAGATGGGAAGAAAATCAAACTGACAGAAGCGGGAAGATCCTATTTACAGCATGCTAAGAGATTGATCGAGATCTATGAGGAGGGAATCTCTGATCTTCAGTCCTTTAGTCAGGGATACACCACAACACTTAAAATGGCTATATCCCCCTTGATTGCTGATAATGTGTTACCTTTTGTTTTAAAACAATATTTAGAAACCCATCCTCAGGTTGAGATTTCGGTTGAAATTATTGAATCTGCTGAAATAGAGAAGGCAATATTAGAGGAAAGAGTCGATATCGGACTATCCTGCCTTCCTTGCTTTAGTCCTGAACTTGAACAAACTTTATTGTTTTCAGATAAAGTCATTTTGGTGGCTCCTCATGATGGACGAGATTTTGAATCAGCCCCACCTCTGGAAGAAGAGGAGTTATTAGCATCCAATTACTTATTGACCCACAATCACCCTGCTTATTGGGATGAGCTCTGTTATACAATAAAGCAATTCTATCCAAAAACCAGGATGATGAGGGTTTCACAAACACATATTACGAAACGATTCATCGCAGAAGGACTTGGCGTTTCCTATCTTCCCTCATCTACAGTCAGGAGAGAGCTGCTGGAAGGAAGACTCTTGGAGGTTGAAACAAAAGCTTTTCCCATGCCGGAAGCAAAAACCTTCGCCATTACAAAATATCAACATAGAGTACAAAAGGAATTTTTGCGTTTCTTGTCTCGATTCAGGGTGTAATAAAGGATGACATGATCACTAAATACCGATCATGTCATCCCTTTTTTAGTTAATTTTGGCAGCCCCCTTTTTTAATTACCTCTTTTGGAAAAGACCAGTCAATAAGTCTGAGGCGCCAAATAGGTTTTCTGTATCCTTTTTATCGACCATTTTTCTAATATCAATAGGCTCTAATGAGCGGAAAACATATGTTAACCGCTCCTCTGTATAACCTAATCCTCCCATAAGTGAGCCTCTTCTATAAACTTCCCAATCGGATATATCAGAGCCCCCTAACTTTCCACCTTGAAGAAAACAAGTAATACCGAAATATCCCTCATCTTTTAATGATTTGTCAATAATATCTATGTAACTTATTCTTCTATGAGGTGCTATATGATGAAAACAACCTGAATCATAAATGAAATCATATTTCCCCGGTTCACTATTGAAGTCAAAAATATTTTGGTGCAAAAAGTTGATGGTAAGATTCCTTTCATCTGCGCGTTCCTTTGCCCAATCGAGCGATGTTTTCGATAGATCAATAGCATCTACATCAAAGCCGTGTTCCGCTAAATATATCGCATTTCTGCCTGGTCCACAACCGAATTCCAGTACTTTTCCAGGCGTAACCCTTTCCATTTCCACGTATGATACTAAATTTTCGTCAGGTGCATTCACAAATATGGGTACTGATTTGTCACGATCAGAAAAAAACTCATCCCAAAATGGAGCAGGTTCCCTTAAAAATGAATCAAGCATTTCTAGTAAATCATCATAATTATGAATGTTTTCTTGCATGTAGTTCCCCCCCTTTTAAAGCTAATTTCATTTTACTTTATTACAAACGAAGAAAGGTTACCACGATTTTACAATTTTGTAATTTTGAAATGGTGCTGGATGGTTAAAGCGATGATAATTATGCACCTAGAAGTGACAGTCGGGGGCCATAATATACTTAAACCCCCTTTTAATAGGGAGGGTATACAAAAGCATTTAGATCCTATTTCGCTTAATACAAACACATTGGTGAGGGTAGTGCGAGTAAATGAGAATGATTAAACATTACATTTATTACAATAATGTATCAGTAAAGAGAAGGATTGGTGACTTACTGCTATTCACCCTTTTTTCTTGTTCAACCATTTGTAATTTAAGTACCTTAATCTTTTCTTGCTCATTCTCCTAAATACTTCTCCATCCTAATATCAGACCACATTGTATTATTCCAATAGGTAAAGTCAGCAATTCTAGCAATTTCTTGATATCCCAACTGTTGATAAAGCTTATGTGCGCGGGTATTAAACTCAAATACACCCAATTCAATTCTTGTAAGTCCTTGGTTTTTTATCTCTTCTTCTAAATAACGGATAGCTTTGAAACCTATTCCCTTACCACGTCCATCCGCTTCACCTATTGTAATTCCTATCCAAGCAGTTCCGGGTACTCTTTTGTGAAGATGACTTGGGTCGACCATGTAATTCATTTCTCCCACAAGCTTGTCATCTATATAAATAAGATAAAAATGGTGAGTGTCTAAACGGTTTCTGAACTCTTCTAAAGTTATCTGCCACTGTTGTTCCAGTTCCTCCTTGTTTTTATTAGGGCGAATTAATGGAATTAAGTCTGGATTGTTTTCCCAACGATTCAAGGCATTAACAATTATAGGATTTGGTTCGAATACCTCAGTAAAATGAATAGTCATAATCTTCCCTTTCTAATCTCAAATATTTTAACCGCTGAATTAATAGTATCATTTATATTATGGCTCATTCCAATAACCTTTCTTTTAGTCACTCGTTCTCATACTCGTCTCAATTACACTGTTTCCCTGACCGCCTTCCCTTGATAGGCTTAATCTACAGCAATATCTGCAGTTAACTACCTGTTCTATTGAAGCCCGACCTCCAATATGTATAACTATGACCATATATAGGTATATACCAAGGAGGTACTTCTGTGAACGGAACCATCAATCCCATTAAGCTGAACGAAGTAATTAAGTATGAAGATCTTTTTCACGAAGCCTTTAAGGGGACACCCTTAAAAGCAGGATGTGTGACATTAATAACGTACTGGATAAAGCCTGGGAAATCATTTATTACGTATGACATCCATGATCGAGATAAGAAGTTTGTGAATATAGATGATGCTCCTTCCCCGGCTTCGATTTATCGAGAAGAGATTAGTTTTCGGACGGTTTTTGAGTTAAATCAGTCAGTAGATATTGAGATTGCCGGAGTGAAGAGACCTTCTGTCATAGTAGCAATCAACATTGCTTGGTCGGATGATGGATGTGTAGTGTCTTATGGAGTGACGGATCGGACTGATACGACATATTATGGGCTTCGAGAAGAGTTGTTGGTCAGATGGAATCCTGAATTTGTGATTAGGTGAAAAACATGATAAAAAGGTTACTACCTGATGAAATACATTTTTTAACCAAAAAGGAACCAGCGTCTATTTTGTGACACGGGTTCCTTTTAATATTATTTATAGAAAACTTTATCTACGTTATATTTCGCTTGGAGCTTGTTGATGATATAAGTTTCGTAAATGTCACGATCCATCGCATCTTCTACAATGGCCACATCGATTCGGTAGATTTCGCCTCTGTGATTACGTAGTGGTGACACAGTATCTTCAAGATGTTTCTTGACTCTTTGTCTTAGTTTACGTGCTTTCCCAACGAAGAGAAGTTCGTCGTTGATGTTGTAAAACAAGATGATACCGCCTTTGTCTCTTGGGATTTCGTGAAGATCGATAAACCCTTGGATACTTTTGATCTTCGGTTCTTCTGAGTCCCTTGGTTGTCTGCGTTCCGTTATGGAAATATCCGCTTGTGGGATTTCAATCTTTATCATGTATGTCACGTCCTTTGTTTGCTGTAAGAAGTAATGGTAACACATAAAGGATAGAATTACTATACAACGTATCATTTAAAAAGAGAGTCATCTCCGAACTCTTTATGCGTATCGGAGTCCGATCCGATTATTAAACGTCTGATTCCTATTTTTAAACACGAAGAAATTATCTTTAAAATCAATCGTGAGTTCGTGTTCATACAAATCTTCGAAGTCGTCGTCAACAATGAAGTACAAATCATCGGATTGAATGATTTTCTCTGTTGAATCAGGTTCTCTCTTTTCTACTACCTTTATTTCATAGAGATTGTTCACTATATCGCAGCTTCCACGGTCAAGTGAAAGCTGAATGATTTTGCCATCAGGGATTTCATTTAGTTTTTCATTTGCAGATTGAGTGATTTCTAATTTCATTGTACATACCTCCTAGTCTGTAAGTGGAACAAGTATGTCTAGATGCTGCTTTAGGTTTTCTACAGTGATTGGTAGCTTATCCCCCTCGTCTCCATCGACATTGGCAATCATCTCATAGGTAGATGACGCTTCCAACTTTGTGACTTTCATATAATGGACATGTTCACTTTCTGCCAGTTCTCCTGAAAGGATCTTTGGAAGGAGCAATAGAAAATGAGGAAGGGCTATGTCTTTGATGATTAAGACATGGAGCTTACCGTCATTTACTTTGGCCTCGGGTGCAATGGTTTCCATACCCCCGACAGAGTTTGTCAGGGCAACAAGCATGAGAAGCGCGTCCCCTTCCCATTCATGGTCGGAATGGACCTTGAGCCCGAATGGCTGCTTCTCCTTCATTTTCTTCATTCCCTCTATTATATATGCAAGTGGACCAAGCTTCGACTTCTGTTCGACGGGTGTTGAAAACGATGCTTCTGCCAAGGCGCCTACTGCGACGATACTAATGAAGTATCGGTCATTGATTTTTCCAACATCGGTCTTCTGCACATGATTTTGCTTGAATATCTCGATAGCCTCTTCGGGTTTCATAGGAATATTTAAAGCTCGTGCGAAATCATTTACTGTTCCGAGTGGGATTAGACCAAATAGAGGACGGTGATCCTGCTCAGCTATTCCGTTAATCGCTTCATTGATTGTTCCGTCCCCTCCCATGGCTGCTACGAAATCAAACTTTCGCTCACAAGCTTCCCTGGCGAAATCCATGGCATCTCCTTCCCCTTCTGTCATACGCAATTCCGTTTCATATCCTATTTTTGTCATGGTCTCAAGAGCATGTTCACTAAGGTCCTCCCCTTTTTCTTTCCCAGAAGAGGGGTTAACGATAAGCATGGCTTGTTTCACAGAGATTTCCTCCTTTTAATATGTATACGGTATCTTTACCCTGATTTAGAGAATTGGAATCTTATGTATGATTAAAATTGGTAGGATAGAACATATCATTACAATAAGAAATTAAATACTTGGCAAATCCAAGGGTATGTTTAATCCGTTCTTCTTCTGTGTTGAAGAGACTCACTTTCAAACCTTCCCGAATATTCATGGCCTCCCTTATAATGTTGTGCCATTCATCATGAAGATGATGCAGTCCATATTCACCTGCTTCTTGCTTGGAGATAATTCCATATTCTCTTAATGTGTAGTATTGACGAAGCAAACCAAGGACGGACCATTCTATCTCATTATCAATGATGTCAGTCGGATAATTCGTTACGTCCTCGATTGAATTTTCCATCCTACTGGTCCTTCCTTTCCAATACGTATTCATGTTGGAAAGAACATAAGAACATAATTGGTGTAAAGGAATGGTTACATCAAAAGAAGTGGTGTCCGGCCCCATAACGCTAATCCCCTCATGCTTAAACAAATACCAAGTGATTGGGTTGAAATTAAAATACTCACCAAATTTCAATTCACCATTATTGTAATAAGCATTTTCTTGATATTCGTTTGTGTCGCTTGTGCTAAGTTTTCCTATCTCCTCTTGAATGATATAAACTCCATCCATTTCTGGCTTAGGGTATGTCAACGCTAATTCTTTATGTATAAGAAATAAACTCTCAGCATCTTTAGATGTCATTCGGCGGCTGGTAACCGCGATAAAGTCAATATCACTTGAATTATTCACATACGCATCCAACGAGATGGAACCGTGTAAATACACGCCTTCTATCGTATTTGGCAAGTATTTGTTAAATAAAATTAGGTAGTCATTTAATACTGCTTGGACAACACTTGGAACTCTGGCCATTTAATTTCCCCTTTAAAATACTAATTATACGATGTCCTCATTATTATCCATCTCTCATTTATGCTTTAAGTATCAATAGCAGTGAAAGATCATCACTCAGTAAACATATTAACATTTAATTCCATTAGTGTGTAAGGTTAATGAAGAATTGAAAAACATCGGTGAGATAATAGGTACAGTATAAAAAAACGCTGACCCCTCCACATGTCCGGTCAGCGCATTCTAGATAGTTAATTCCTTTTATTAATTTAGCTTTAACATTGTTAATCCTGCACTATTAGTTGGAGTATTATCCACATTACCAATGAGGTTATCTGTCGTATGCCCAATATTTCTAAGTTCTACTTTTCCACCTGCGGGTATAGTAACAATCGCTTCTCCATTAACTTGAAAAATGGAATCCAGGGTCACAGGAGCACTTGTGAAGATGCCTAGTTGGTTACCATACCTGCTGGATGTTACTATTGAACCATTCAGGAATAATGCGTATGCTCCTCCTCTACTAAATCCTGTTTTTCCACTAGTAAATACAACGTTATAGTTTATTTTATAGTCTCCTTCGTTTACTACGATTATAGATGTTCCCAAGTGAATAAAGTCCCCAGCAGAACTAATGCCAGTATGGTTAAAAGAAACAGGTTGGTCAGGTATTATAAGATCTCCGCCAATTCTATACACATTACAATATCTCCGATTGCATCTGCATTCCCCTTGAGGACCTTTGACACCCTGAATTCCACGCTCTCCTTGAGGACCCGGTTCGCCTTGAACTCCTTGTTCTCCACGAAGCCCTTGTTCACCTTGAGGCCCTTGTTCGCCTTGAAGCCCTTGTTCGCCTTGAAGCCCTTGTTCGCCTTGAGGCCCTTGTTCACCTTGAAGCCCTTGTTCGCCTTGAGGCCCTTGTTCACCTTGAAGCCCTTGTTCGCCTTGAAGTCCTTGTTCACCTTGAGGCCCTTGTTCGCCTTGAAGCCCTTGTTCACCTTGAGGCCCTTGTTCGCCTTGAAGCCCTTGTTCCCCTTGAAGTCCTTGTTCCCCCCGAGGTCCTTGTTCGCCTTGAAGCCCTTGTTCCCCTTGAAGTCCTTGTTCGCCACGAGGTCCTTGTTCGCCTTGAAGCCCTTGTTCCCCTTGAAGTCCTTGTTCGCCACGAGGCCCTTGTTCACCTTGAGGCCCTTGTTCCCCTTGAAGTCCTTGTTCGCCACGAGGCCCTTGTTCACCTTGAGGCCCTTGTTCGCCTTGAAGCCCTTGTTCACCTTGAAGCCCTTGTTCGCCTTGAAGCCCTTGTTCCCCCCGAGGTCCTTGTTTGCCTTGAAGCCCTTGTTCCCCTTGAAGTCCTTGTTCGCCACGAGGCCCTTGTTCACCTTGAGGCCCTTGTTCGCCTTGAAGCCCTTGTTCCCCTTGAAGTCCTTGTTCGCCTTGAAGCCCTTGTTTGCCTTGAAGTCCTTGTTCCCCTTGAAGCCCTTGTTTGCCTTGAGGCCCTTGTTCACCTTGAAGCCCTTGTTTGCCTTGAGGCCCTTGTTCACCTTGAAGTCCTTGTTCCCCCCGAGGTCCTGGTTCTCCTTGAATAACCTGGACATCTTGGGGCTCTAAATCTCCTTGAGGTGCTCGCTTTTCTCGATTTCTGCTTTTCTCACTTTTTTTCTTACACTCTTTATACTTGTATTCCTTATCATGACCTCTCTTAGATCCCAATTTACTCACCTACTTTTCATATATCAATATCTTAATCCTACTAACCAAATAATGAATTACTATAGTTTATGAAAAAAATAGATAGTACGTGTAGACAAACATCCTGTGGTTCTATAAATCAACAAGAGTCTATAGTATTGGAAGAATACTATAATTTGGTAGTCTCTGCTGAGAAGGCTGCAGGCTATATGATGATGAACTAGATATTGAAATTGAAGTATTCAGTACCATTGAGTATATTTCATTCCCTGTATGTATGGGCTTTATTATTCTCCAAACAGTTTATGCGTATTTTTACACTTTTGTAATTTAATTTATACAATTAAATTTTATTAGTCCTTAATCAGGCACATGCGGGTTGACAGAGCCCCCTATGTTATACAAAACTACACACTTTGCGAAAGGAGCCTTATTTTATAACAAAACCCATTTCTTTGAAATTTCAGCATTTGGCTCGGTTACAAAACTGAATCTATTTCCATACAATAAAGAAAAAGTGAAAGTCTACCATGTAAAGGAGTGATGATCAATGGAGAACTTTTTTAACGGGAAAATCTCAAAGAAAGACCTGGAAGCCTTTGAAATGATTGGTGATGGGAAAGATGGGGAAATCTACAAGGTAGCAGATGACAAAGTTGTAAAGTACTTCTTTAAGGAAGAAACACATCAACGGGAACTAGAAGCGATGAAAATAGGGCAGACTTCTGCCATTATGCCTCGTCTTTATGAATTTGGTGACAATTACATTGTCATGGAGTTTGTTCAAGGAATATCCCTTGCCCGTCATATGAAACGACACGGCCATATTGATGAAGAAATGACTAAAAAAATTTTATTCGTTTTAGAAGAATTTAAGCGTTTAGGCTTTACGCGATGGGATACGGAGGTTCGACACATGTTAATGGATGAAAATGGCGGATTCAAAGTGATTGATCACAAGCGAGCGTTTACATCCGACTCACCTGTTCCAACCAAGCTGTTAAAAGGAATGAAGAAATTTGGTTTAACAGGCGAGTTCTTGGAAAATGTAAAGAATTTAAATCCTAAGCTCCATGATGCTTGGAAGAAATACAAGTAGTTCCATACAAAATGAAGTTCCCACTAATATATCATAGAAACAAGGACGTTCTTTCCTATAGTCAAGGAAAGAATGTTTTTTAAAAAAGGTTTTAGGACAAGCACCTGGAATCAAAAAGACGGATAGTACTCCCATAAAAAGTACTATCCCTAAAAGTAATTTATTTTTTAATAAGAATGATTAGACTTTTTTCACCGTTACTCTATCCAAGTGAGTGAATAAAACGTCACCATTACCATTAGACCATACTAAATAGTGATCTTCAGCTTTTATAAATGTTCCGTCGCAGTCTATTTTTTCTGCTCCAGAAATAACCTCGATTTTATCACCAAGCTTGAGTACTTTATTAAGTTTATCGGAAAATCCCATAATGCCTCCTCCTTTCTCTTTTAACATACAACAGTCTATATATTTATATTAGAAAATACGAAAATTGATAGGGCTATTACCTATCATTTTCCATTTTGCTCCAAAAAAAAATGACTGGATAGCATCCAGTCATTTTTTCGCTCCTAAATAATGTTAACTAAACTTTACGAACAGTAACATTATTTAAGTTAGACGTATTCATATGGCCATTGTCATCAGCCCATACAACGAAGTTATCGCTTGCGTAAACATATGAACCCTCTTCGATTTCTTCGTCACCAGATAGGACCTCGATTTTATCACCTAGAGATAAAATTTTATTAAGAAAATCAGCCATACTACCATCTTTAAACAAATTAGACATTATGTTTCCTCCTTTCGGTGTTTACTCTATTTTTATGCTGAACCGTTAAATGCGTAAAGGCAGATAACTAGATTTCATAAATATTTTTCGAATTAGACATTTACTAGATTAATTATTTCTTATCATTCTTAGGGAGTTAGTTGATAGGTGAATGATCCGAGTCTTCTTCTGAAGAGGTTTCCTCCATAATGAATAAAGTCTCCTCCTGGCTTTCGAACTCTTCAACTACATCTGTACCTTCATCATCTATTAGTGTAGAGGCAAGGCGCTCCTCTGGTGTTTTGATGTCTAGTTCATCCTTTAACACCTCTTGTAAGTCACTTTCGTTTTCGAAACTTTTCTCTTCAATGCCTTGGTCTAGCTCTTTTTCCTCAGATTGAACTTCATCTGTTTCCAATTGTGGAGTGTACTCCTCTTCCTCTTCTGAATCGTTAGAGGATTCTTCAATATATAAATTGATTCCCTCTCCTTTTTCATCAAATGAATCGTGTACGGAGTCATCCCCCTCACCACCAGAGGAATCAAGAATTTCTACAGTGAAACTCTCATTTTCAGTTGTTTCATTGTCTTTGTGTAATTGTTGAAGAATTAGATTCTCCTGGGAACCTCTCTCAATCTCATGTTCTCCTTTTTCAAGCTTTACGAAGTTCAGCAGTTCTTCATTCACGCCGGACTGGTCATTTTTTACATCCTTTTTCCGTGAACCTTTTTCTTTCTTTTCCGCTTTGTCTTTTTTCTTTTTATCGTTTTGATTATCACGTTTGTGGTTAGTATTATTTTTGTTTTTGTCATTGCGTTTCTGCTTTTTCTTTCTCTTGGTGCCAATTTTCCTTACACTGATCGGACCGCATAAATCTGTGATATTGACATTTGCATCATAATCCATCCAAATGAGAATATTGTCGAAAGTTGCCACAAATGTCCCTCCGCTGTCAATCATTTCATCCTCAAAGAACACTTCAAGATGATCTCCAAGCTGGAACATTGAATTCAATACCCCTTCAACTGATTTACACGGAAGGTTGTCAAAATCCTGATTTGAACAATGCTTTTCATGATCGTGCGCACAGTTCTCATCTGTTTCAGGAAAATCTTGATTGCCTGATTTTTCTTGCTCACCGGCGTCTCCTAAGCACAAATCATCTTGCTCATCAGGATCTCCCTCACAATGCTCTTCGTCGTCATGATGATCGGAATATTTTCTTGTGTTATCATCAAACTCTTCTACCATAGGTTTTCCACTCCTTTACATTTTATCTACAATTCATAATCAATATATGTATGTAAAAATGGAATGTATAGCCTATTTTTATGGTATTATCCCAAATTCCGCTCACTCTAACCGGGCTTTTGAATAGGTTATTAATAGATACAGAGACGTGGAGTGAAGCACATGCCCAATTGTTATCTTTTTATTAATGAACATATATTGCCAAGGATCTTTTCCTCCTTTTATTACGATGACTTTATGGTCCCTTGTCACAATCAATCCATCTTTGTGAGCTACCAAGAACCCAAAAAAGAATCTGTTACTTTTCCCGTAGAACAGCTGCAAAATGCTCCTTTTCTTGATCAGACTCATGTATCTCAAATCATTCACAGTATGATGAGCAGCTTGAACGAAACCAATACTCAACAACAATCGACTGATCGACCTTCTTTCGACATCACTTTAACAACCGAAGATCAACCCAGCATAGTACTTTCTCGAATTTCTAAGCCAAAACACCGTAAAAGACGTGGGAAATGTCCGCGCTTACTATCCCGAGAGGTGCGACCATTCGAAAGATTCAATTATATCGATCACAACAACAGTATCCCCCAATCAAAATATCAAGCAAGCGCACCAACCATACAAGATGTACAAAAAAATAATCAAACCAATAGTCAATGTGACAATGAAGAAAGTAAAGAAGAGTATATCGAAATTAAGCATGAGCAGGAGAAAACATTAAGAAAAGAGACTAGAAAAGACATTCATCAAAATGATCAAAAAACCTTTTTAAATGGTCAAGATGATGAACCAGTTAACGATAAGGTTTCTCATGTGGAAAAACCTCATGACCTTAAGAAACATGAAATGAAATCTATGCGTCCCTCCCACTTATTAGAATCAGATGTTACGAAACAAACTTACTCTGCCGGCTCATCCATTGAAGATGGAATTCGTGACATCATTTTGAAGGAAGAAGAAAAAATGAAAGCAGTTCATGACTACCTTTTGGAAGATAAAAAAGGTGAGCATCTCTATACCCACTTAGAGGAACATGAAGTTGATAAAGATATTTCTAACCAATCATCATTAACAATGGATAACGACGTTATACACCCTAAGAATTCGTATGATGAAACTGCCCCAAACACAACAAAATTGGATAACCAATCGAATAAAAACATAAACGAAGATAAAAATATAAAATCTACTACTGAATCCAACATACCAGGCTCGATTCCTTCAGCGAAAGAAGTGAAATACAAACTAAATCGGACTGATTTAAGAACTAAAAAAATCAAAAGTGCTGATGAAATCAATTTCAACATCTTAAACTCGAGCCCACCATCTAAAGAAGGAAATAATAACGTCAAACGTGCAGATCACTTTGCTAAAGAATCGGCAAGTGATGAATCAAATTCCCCTACACCTACTACAGAAGTTCAATTTGATATCTTACACTCTGCTTCATCTGTCAAAGAAGTGAAAAAGGACGTCAAGCCTACAGATTTTTCACCTATGAAAGTGAAAAAAAACGAAACAGAATATACTCCATCTATTAAAAGAGTTCAATTTGATATCTTAAGCTCTAAGTCACCAGGGAATGACGTGAAGTACAAACTAAATCGCACTAAGAAACAAGTCAAATTCAGCAATGAAAAACCAAAAAATATCGTAAAAGACGAAGTTAAAACTACTAAAGATCAGGATTTCGATATCTTACACAACAACACCTCAATTAAAGAATCGAAATTACAACCATTTCACCAGATAACGAATAAACAGGTTAGTACAGTTTCACCTTCTTCTCATACCAAGGATAAAGACGACTTCCCTACCACGATTTTGAATAAATATTTCACACTTGGTGACAAAATCAATGTATATGCGGGAAGTAAACTACTCGATCAGCAAGGAACATTTTTAACAGCCGGACCTGATTTCTTCATATGGATTGATGGTGATGGATATGTACGGTTACAAATTATCAGCGGTGGAATTAGTATTGGTCAAACGAAAAAGAAAAAATAAGAAACAGACATTAGCCCTGTGCTAGTGTCTGTTTCGACAATATAAAAGGATACATATAGTAATGTAATAGAGATTAGAATGGGGTGAAGGGAATGAAAGAAACTGTATTGGTCATAGCAGCACATCCAGATGATGAACTACTTGGGACCGCTGGTACGCTAAAAAGGTTAGTGGATCAAGGAAATAGAGTCGTATCGATCATTACAGCAAACGGAAGAAAGGAAGAGGCCCATCATATTCAACAGCTTGCCCGAAAAGCAAACAAAGAGATTGGGATAAAGGAAGTTATTTTTCTGGAGCATCCTAACCTGGAATTAGAAATGATACCTCTTCATCTATTTACCAAGGAAATCGAAAAATTAATTGATATCTATCAACCTACTAAGATTTTTACCCATCATTACGGCGATTTGAATATTGATCACCAAATTACGTTTCAAGCAGTGTTAACAGCAGTTCGTCCTCTACCAAATAGAGAACCGATTGAATTGATCACATTTGAAACGGTATCCTCAAGTGAATGGAGTACTCAGACAAATGATAAGCAATTTAAACCGAATTATTATGTGAACATTTCATCGGTGATTGTTCAGAAAATTGCTTCCTTAAAACATTATGAAGTGGAAATGCGAGAGTTTCCACATCCGCGTTCCTATGAGGGAGTCAAACATTTGGCAAGTGTCCGAGGCATGACGGTTGGGGTACCGTATGCGGAAGCATTTGAAGTTATAAGGAGGGTCTGGAAATGAAGGAACTATTTTTTCCTTATCCTTACCTTGTTTCTGCTCTCGATAAATATTATGGAGTAAAGTCAAAACCCATAACGGCAAAAATAAAGGATAAGGGTAAAGATTCTAAACGAAAAAAAGAACGCAAAAAGAAATCAAAGACTAAAAAGATGAAAAGTAAACCCGGCAGTAAGAAATTATCCATTCTGATAGCGACTTTTTGGGACTATCCTCATACGGGTGGTCTTTCCAATTACATTACTACTCTAAGAGAAGGCTTGAGGTCTTTAGGTCACAAAGTGGATGTCATTGCTCCGAATCAGTTTTCAAAAATGAATGTAGAAAAGCTGCGTGAGGTGATTGTTCCGGAATTAAAGACCTTTTTTGAGCAACGATACGGATCATACACAAGCAAAATCATACAAAGTTGTCGATTACTCTACATCTATGAACAGATGATGAAATCTGTAAAACTGGAAAAATACGATATACTTCATGCACAGGATTTATTCACAGCCAATATATTAGGGAGATTCAATGAGGATTTAGGTAAACCTCTTCTTTTCACCCCCCATGGCATGTTCACATTTAGCAGAGTCAAATTTAACCGAATTGAAAAAGGGTCAGTAGAAGAAGTGTATTACAAAGAAATTGAGAAAAAAGCGATTGAATATGCGACCCATATGGTCATTTTAAGTGACTCTTTCCGTGATCCATTGAGTTCACTTGGAGCAAAATCTGCGAATCTGACAACGATTAATACAGGAATTGATTTTAAAACCATTGATCGCGGTAGAACGAGTGGAAAAATTGTGATTTCATGCATCGCAAGACTTGGACCTAGAAAGGGCCATACGGATTTATTTAATGCCCTTTCTCGTATGAATGGAACCAGTCATCAGGTTGAGGTGCAAATTGTCGGAGAAGGGGAAATGCGTGAAGCGCTTGAAGCTCAAGTCAAATCGTTGAGACTATCGAACGTACGATTCTTAGGGAAACGCGATGATGTTCCTGCCATATTAAGTAAAACAGATATATTTGTTCTTCCAACCGTCAATGACAACCTTCCCATTTCAGTTATTGAAGCCATGCATAGCGGTGCAGCGATTCTGACAACTAATTGTGGCGGTATTACGGAAATCGTTCATCATAATGAAACCGGAATCATTGTTGAGCCAGGAAATGTCAGTCAGTTAGCAACTCAACTCAAACACTTGATTGGAAATGAAGCATTGCGAAAGAAACTTGGCGGCAATGCGTATCAATATGCCAAAAGTCATCTCACTCGGGAAGCCATGGTTGGCAAGGTTGAAGTGATTTACCAAAATCTAATAACTTCGGGGGGAGAATGATGTTGTCATCACATCCAGCTGTTGTTCTTGATTTAAGCGCTAATGGAGTTGGCATCATTCATGCCCTTTCCCGAAAAGGAATTGATGTATATGCATTTGATACAGAAGGTCCCTATTCAAAGGGAAAATCAAGACTTGCAATATGTGGGGTATGTCCAAGCCCCTTGAACCAAGAAGCAGAGCTTCTATCCTTTTTAAAAGGAATAGCGATGAATCTTGATAATAAGCCTGTGCTCTACGCAGGTGCAGATGATTATGTTGTCTTTATCTCAAAATACAGAAACGAATTATCCCAGTACTACCTGTTTTTATATCCTGATCACTCTTTAATTATGGATTTATTAGATAAAAAGAAAACCTATGAATTAGCATTGGAATATAATGTCCCAACAGCTAAAACCTTTTTTGTGGAAAATGAAGAGCAGCTTGATGAGGCGATTACTCAATTAGAATTTCCATGTATCTTAAAGCCTGTATTCGGACATGAATTCAGAATACATGTAAATAAGAAAGCCATTCATATTCAAGACGCCATCCAGTTAAAGAAAATCTATCCTATTTATCGCAAGTTCGGTGAGCTTATTATTCAGGAGATTATTCCTGGAGACAACCAATGTTTCTATAAAGTGGCCACATTTTTCGATGAGGATATGGAATTACTTGCCCTTTTCACTCTCCAAAAAAACCACCAATTCCCTGCACAATTCGGAACGGGAGCACATATCGTGAGCAAACGAATACCTGATCTGGTCGATGTCGGTGTTCCACTATTGAAAGAGTTGGCACTAAAAGGAGTAAGTATGATCGAATATAAAAAAGATCCACGGGATGGGCAATATAAGCTCATTGAAATCAATCCCAGGTTCTGGCTGACCCATAGTTTAACCGGTCATTCCGGAGTTGATTTTGCCCATCAATATTATCTGTACCTTACAGGTCAACGCCCATCTCCAAAACTGCAGCAAATAGACGGGGTTCAATGGATTTACCTAGTACGTTACTTCCTTACCTTTCTTGAAAAAAGAAAAAATGGAGAAATGAGCTTAAAAGACTTCTTTTATGGACTCAGAGGAAAAAAGGTATTCGCTCTTCTTGCCTTTGATGACCCTATGCCATTTATCAGGAGTACCATGTCTCACCTGCGGAATGCGTGGAAAAGAAAACGAAGGAGTGATTGAGTATGTATACACCACAAGAACTGAAATCTATGTTTCATAAACATGGAATCGAAGAAAAACTCTCCACATCCCTTGGGAATAAAGTGACCATTCAGGCTTCATCAATCCAAAACCTTAAATCAACTAAAAGAAGCAGCATTTATCAGCTTCAGCTACAAAAACACACAGACACCTTCCCTATCATTTTTAAAATCTACCATTCTACCAAATACAAAAATGAAGTCGAGATTAATGTCTACAGTCAAGCATACCCTTTTTTAAAAGAGTTTCTTCCTGAAATCTACCTGATGGAGAAACAAGGAAGTGATACTTGGGTGTTCATGGAGTTTGTTCGCCAAATTCGTGGACAACTGACCTTTACTCCCAAGCATTTTGATTATATTATCCCAACGCTTGCTAAACTTCACGCCCACACACACGAAGAAAATTTCAAGAAAGAAAAAAGCACTTTTCAAAATTGGTTTCCCATTTACAACTCGGTAAAAATGAAAAAAGATCGGGAAAAATTTATATCAAATACAATGACATTTCTAGACGATGCCAAGAAGGATAAACAATTGAAGGACATCATCAAACCACATTATAAGCCATTAAAAAACCTATACAGTAACGGTCCTGACTTCTTTCCGGAACTATTGGCAAGCGGATATTCCATTACACATGGAGATCTTCATATGCAGAATATCTGTTCTAAAGATGTCAGCAAAAATGAACCCTGGGCAATTCAATTCATCGATTGGGAATCTGCCAAATATGCCCCGACATGGTTTGACATGATTGTCCTGGTAGAAATTTTACTAGGTTTTCGGAAAGATTGGCAAAGTAATGCAGAAGAAATTCGCACCCATGCGGTCGACGTGTACACGAATGAAATGAAGAAATATGGTATCGAGTTTAAAACCAAACCCATTCATTTATACAAAATGGCGTACCTTCAACGAACCCTCGAAAAAGGATTACACACTCAGCTGAGACGTATCTTTGACAACCGCGGAGGTGAGCTTCTTCCCTACCATTTAGAAAAAATATCAACCTGGGGAAGTGAACTGGGAATCTATAAATAGATACGAAAGGATGAGAAAACTTGAGTCGAATGCCCCCTTTCAACATTCATCCCTCTCTTCTTGCCATCATGGATCAGTATTATGATGTGGAAAGAGACTATAAGGAGTCTCTCACTCTCCAACCATTCGGTCAGAAGACAAAAGGCGATGATTCAAAGCCAATGAAAATCTTATACGTTACATTTTTTCAATACCCTCATACAGGTGGATTATCTCATTACATCACTTCTATAAAAAACGGTTTTGAAAAGGTCGGTCATAGTGTAGATGTACTAGCGCCCAATCACATGTCTTCAAAACAGCTGGAAGAATGGATTCCCGAAGCTGACTCTGAAGCCCGTAAGTTTATGAATGAACGCTACGGATTAGTCAATGAAAAAATCGTTAAAAATCTTAGTTACCTTCATGTATTTGAATTGTTTCTCAAAGAAAAAAATCTCCAGCAATATGACATCATACACGCTCAAGACCTATTTGCCCTCTTCATCCTTGGACATTTAAACCAAACGTACCAAAAACCTTTACTCTTTACGCCACACGGGTTCTTTACGAAAAGTCGCTTAAAATTCAACAAAATGCAGAAAGATTCCATTGAAGAAGCCTACTTTACTGAACTTGAGAAAGTAGGTATTGAAGCAAGTACTGAAATCGTGATGATTTCAGATTCCTTTCGACCTAACTTAATGGATTTCGGTGCAAAAGATGAAAGGATGGTCACCGTTCATACGGGCATCGATTTTAAACCTCTTCCTCATAAAAGTCATGAAAACATTATCCTCACGTGTGTCTCCCGACTGTCCCCACGTAAAGGTCATGGATATCTCTTAGAAGCATTGTCCAAGCTTCGTGAACACCTGACTAATGTAGAAGTATGGATTGTCGGAGATGGTGTCATGAAGGAAAAACTGATGGAACAAGCGAAAGAACTTGAGCTAAATAACGTCATCTTTTTTGGGAAACGACACGATATACCCTATATTCTTTCCATGTCGGACATCTACGTGTTAGCAACTGTGAATGACAACTTTCCCCTATCCGTCATGGAAGCAATGTTTTCCCGGCAAGCTGTCATCTCCACCACATGTGGCGGAATCCCGGAAATGGTTCAACATGAAGAAACAGGCATACTTTGTGAACCTGGTAACGTCGAACAACTGGCACATGCGATAAAGCGTTTCATAACGAATAAGGAAGAACGTTATAGGTTTGCTAAGGCTGCTGAATCCTATGCTCGTCAACACTTTACTAGTCAAGTTATGACGAGAAAAATTGAACAGATCTATCAAACATATTTATGAAGAAAGGAGACTCATCATGAGGGAGAATGAACTGATCCAGGATCATACATGAAGATTTTAGTTACAGGCGGTGCCGGATTTATCGGCTCACAACTTGTAGATCTACTGCTGGCTGAAGGTCACACCCCAATTATTCTAGACAACTTCTCTAATGGCAGGGAGGAAAACGTGCCAAGTGGAGTCAAAATATATAAAAAAAATCTATTATCCGATAAAGTTGAAGGAATTTTTGAAAAAGAAAAACCCGACATCGTTATGCACCTCGCTGCTCAAGTGAGCGTAGCTAAATCACTTAAAAATCCTGCAGAAGATGCGGCAGTCAATGTATTAGGAACCGTAAAGTTGTTGGAGTACAGCACCAGATATGGTGTAAAAAAATTCATCTTCTCCTCTTCCAGTGCAGTATATGGGTATACAAGTGAGGCTATCCATGAAGAGAGTTCTACTAGCCCGATTTCCTTTTATGGCACCTCAAAATTAGTATCTGAAACCTATATCAAACTGTTTAATAGGCTCTATGATCTTCCATACACCATCTTTCGTTACGCTAATGTTTATGGACCCAGGCAACGATCGGATGGTGAAGGCGGAGTGATAAGCATTTTTATTGAACAATTATTACGCAATGAAGCACCTGTTATTTTTGGAGATGGAAACCAAACACGCGACTTTGTTTACGTAGATGATGTAGCACGGGCAAATCTTCTTGCCGTCACAAATGCAGACAACCAAATCATCAATATCGGCAGCAATACCCAAACAACAGTCAACCTACTCTACACCCTACTTTCAAACCAACTCCACTCTTCGCAAAAGCCAAACTACGAAGCGAAACGGGAAGGAGATATTTTACACAGTCACCTAACAAATTCGAAAGCTCTACACTATCTAAAATGGGAACCTCAATATGATCTAAACTCCGGTTTAGAGAATACTGTTGAATATTTCAAAAAGAAAATGAAGAATGACGAATGAATTCATAACTCGCGCAAACAGAAAGGAAAAGAGCTTGGAAAATTCCAAACTCTTTTCCTTTATTCTTTATCCACCATTATCAAAAAATGAAAATGTAAAAAAATCAAACTTTCGCCTCTAACTCACCTATAATCCATTCTGCAGTTTTCTTCCCGTTTTGAATACAAGCGCCAATGCCCACTCCAAAGTATGAAGCACCTGCCAGCTTCACACGTGGTAGTTCGGTTGCGAGATTTTCATTTAACGATTGCACAGCCTGACTGTGCTCAAGATGATAGTTTGGCATTAGGTCTTTCCAGTTCGTTACCTCGACAGAAATCGGATCTCCGTCTATGCCGACACTTTTTCTAATATCTTCAAGTGCCATGCTCACAAGTTCTGCCTCGCTAAACTCTTTCAAATCATTGTAATAAGGGTTTGTACTTTTATAAAAAAGTCTCAATAATAGGTTTTGATTATTGGATGTATGCTTCCACTTCCGACTCGTCCATGTGCATGCATCACATTTCACATCTCTGCCGTTTGATACGATAAAGCCTGTTCCATCAGCAGGCAATTCCTCATCTGGAATGTTAAATCCAAGGTAAATCGAAATAAGTGAAGAATTTTTCAAGATTTTAAAATTAGGTTCAAGTTTTTCATGAGTCAGAATCTTCTGGGTTACGTCATGGGGTGTTGCGAATACCACATAATCCGCTTGAATCCTCCCATGACCATTAAGAGTCAGCTCATATTTGTCTCCTGTTTTTTGGAGGTTAGTTGTTTCTACTCCCTTTAAAATTGTCCCACTGGAACATTTTTCTTCTAAACGTTCAATGATGGCTGATAAACCATTTTTAAACGAGATGAACTTTTTATTGGACGCCCCTTGGAATTTTGGTTTATTGGCAGATAAACCTTTAATGATACTGCCGTATTTATTTTTATATTCAAGTAAGTATGGGAGTGTTGAGGCCATGGTGAGCTTATGCAAATTTCCAGAGTAGACCCCTGATAATACTGGAGCTACCTGCTTCTCAACAAGTTCCTTACCCAGGAATGCTTCTAAAAATCCGCCTATAGAACTCTCTTTTGTAAATTGTGTATTTTCCGTTTCAAGGTCTTTAAGTGCGTCAATCTTCCCTTCTTCTGACAACAGGGTGCTTTTTTTTAGAGACTCAACGGACATGGGAATTCCGAAAATCGTGTCTTGGGGAATCTTGTGTAATTCGCCATTTGTATATATGTAGGATGTGCCCGTTTCATTATAGACGAGTTCCTCTTGAAGTTGAATTTCCTCAACTAGAGGAAGAACCCCTTCATTACGGGCAACGATGGAATCTGCTCCTGCTTCCATTATGAACTCGCCTTCTCTTATCGTTCTAATTTTGCCACCGAGCTGCTGATTTCGCTCGATTAGGATTAACTCGATATCTATTTTTCGTTCTATGGACATTTTTTGAAGATGGTACAGCGTTGTTAATCCTGTAATTCCTCCACCTACGACAACCACTGTCTTCATACGATTCACTCCAATAAGTTTATGTATACAGATTATCATGTTTTTTGTTGAATAGAAAAAGATTCTGTGTCTGAAATGGTAAAAAAGTATGGGAATGAGGGTTAGGTTCAACAGTTTTATTTTCAACAATTCCCCTCATCTATCCTATAATCTATTTCCACAATCTAATCCCTAGTTGACAACTATGAATACTTATGTATATAATATAAGAAATCTATGACGACTATATAGCCACTTATCCAGAGAGGAAGAGGGACTGGCCCGATGATGCCTCAGCAACAGATTCTACATCGTAGAACACTGTGCTAATTCCACAAGCATTTCGCTTGGAAGATGAGTTGAAGTTTGATACATCAAGCCTTCTTCTTATCTACTAGGAAGAGGGCTCTTTTTAATGAGAGAGCCTCTTCCTCTGTTCGTATACATTATAAGAGGAGTGATCAAAAATGGGCAAAATCCTTCAGGAAGCGATTCATAATCGAAGAAATGAGTTAATAAACAAATTAATTGTCCACAACATTTTCAAAAAAGGGGACAAACAATTATTTGAGTTGACGCTGCAAGAACTTGAGGACGAATACAAATATCTTCAAAAGGAATGCCATCCGCATAGCGATGTTGGCTCCATTCATTGGAAAAATTGTGAAAAATTAAGCAGTTAAAGAGCAGCAATCCAAGGAAGTGGATTGCTGCTTCCTTATTTTTCAATACTTAAGCTAACTGTCTGCAATCATCTGCACCCTTAAAGCATGCATCTGCTCATTTTGACAATGGTTGTGATCATGTTTCTTACACTCATTTCCGCATGATTCACAAATCACTGTACAAGCTGTAGCAAGTTCAGCCACCAATGACGTTCCTCTCACCAAAGCTTATTCCAAAAATCCACACATGTCTGCACATTCACGGTCCATACGAATGCAGTCCACCATCATTCCTACATTATCTTCCTTTAGACATGCATCAAATCAATGGTTGCACGCCTCCATGCATACGTGTAAAGTTTGAATCGCTATTAGATTGTTATTTTGGGACAATTCTGAATCTCCTCCTTGTATAAATTTTAAGTATAGTAGTCTTCAAGTATGGTTACCTTTGCGGCTGCCTTTAGCTCTATTTCTATTTTGATCTTTTCTGTGATCAGTTCTGTCGGGAAGATTCCTTCGTTGTTAAAGGCATTCGTGATAGTGAATGTGTTGGATGCGGATAAGGGTACGGTTAGTTTGTTGGCAGGTACGGTGGTGATTGCGATGTTTATTTAGTAGATCATAATTGTGTCAGTTACGGAAACCACTCTCCACGGGAACAGAAAAAAGACGTCTACCACTCGGCATACGTCTTTTCTCTCTATCACTTATTGTGCATTCACCTCGATAGCATCCTTCTTGTAATATTCTGCAAAGATCTCCGCGAACGCTTCTGTAGAGTTATACAATTCCACTAAATTATTTTCCACTCCGCCAAACTCAAGTAACATGGCTCTCTCGGTTAGGTCCTGATTGTAGACCCCGTTACCTTCTGCTCTTGTTTTGATGAAGACACCCCGGCTAATGCCAGGATATTTTTCCTCCAGTTTAGCATTCAATTCCTTTGCGATCTTAAGGTTCTTTTCGAAGTTTTTGTTTTCTTTTCCTACGATAAAAAATAAGCGTGCATAGTTTTTACCGTTAATGGTTTTGGTAGTGATGCTACGTGGCTGAGAATCCCGATGGATATCAATCAGGTACGTTAGGTCATCATTTTGGGCGATAGCTTCTTGTACTAGTCCCCTTGATAACTGATAGGATTCAAAATATGTCCATGACTTGTCTTTGAGTGCTTTGTTTACATCTGTCTTATCCTGAACCGCTCCAATACCCCGTGCTTCAAGCTCTTGCTTCAATTTGGATCCGACAGCAATGACGTTGACCTTCTCGTTGGTACTCGCTGGATCTTTCGAATCGTTATTCTTAATCAGCGGGCTAAACGCTTCCCAGCTGTGTGAATGATAGATGTAGACGGATTTTTCATCAATCTCTTGAACTCCGTCTCCTGAATGGTTGTTGGCCTGATCGATTTGACTCTGATCGATTTCCTGATCTTTCAACTGATCTTCTGTAGGAGCCGGTGATTCATTTGGGAGGTTCGTAATGTCTGTCCCTTTCCCGGCAACGGCTATGTGGGTATGATAATTTTCGATCCCGGGGATTTCCCGTCCAAATAAACTTCGCGGATCAAGGAGTGAAACATTCGTGACGCTTTCCAACCAATCAAAATCACTGTTTAATGCTGCCTCATTGGTGGCTCGCAGTCCAGTCATTTCCTGTGACAACAACATAAGAAACGTTTCCTTCGGGACGAGTTCGGACATAGATGAATACAGTAAACTATCCACTCTCAATTTAATGGCTGTTGACGAGATCAACCATACGGTCAAGTAAATGAGAACAATACCGATCAACATTACCCGAATGATGGCCTTCATAGAGACGAATACTAGTGGGACTAAGCTATTGTTGTTTCGTGACTTATACGACATGATCAGTACCCCTATATAAAGTATTTAATAGTTAACTTTATGCAGAGGGTTGATAGAGTAGAAGGTTTTTTCTGGGATTCGTTCGGATTTCCTAGACCTTACCTGTTTGACCTTCCCTCTTAGCAGACTTTCGCTTTCCCATTCTTTTTTGATTGAAAGATTAGACTTGGGGATTCCTACTCTTTCAGATAGCTCCGTAACGCTCATCTTCCTTTTAAGAAGAATCACATCAATATTAATGATAATCGTCATATACTCACCTCAGACCGTTAAATCATTTTCAGATTTTAGTTCAAGAGCATTCCTCAGCAATTCTTGAAGAACAGCTGCGAAAATCGAGATGGAGACAGACGCAAAGCTGATAATGACCCCAACCATGGCAATACCCGGATGAAGAGCATGTTGGATTAGTAGAAACACTATACCTGTCACATAGATGGCAGTAATCAGTAATGCATACAGTTTTATTCGGTGAAGAGCTACTATTGCTTTTCCTGAAAAAGCGTGTTTCATTTCAATACATTTTAAAAGCTTAAAAGCTTGATAAAGCGCTAAATTAAATGGAACCGCTGTTAAGTATAACCCTATTAGAATCGGCCATTTCAAATAAGCGAATTCCGGAAATAGATCAGCCGAATGCTTTGCCATGGTTGGCAACCAGACAACACAAAGGATGAATACAATCGCTCCTATTGCCATTACTGCCCCTTTAAAAAAAATCGTCGTTCCTCGTTTCATAACACACCTCTGGATACCATGTTTTTCTAAATTATATAATGAGATTTATTGTATTCCAATAAAATTTTATTGATTTTTTCATTCTCTATTAAAAACTTTCAAAACAAACAAACGCATGAGCAAAATCATGCGTTTTACATCCTTATCGACTATTCACTTCATTTGCTGCCCTCACCCCAGACTCAATCGCCCCTTCAATCCATCCATGAATAGAAGATGTGTGCTCTCCGGCAAAATGAATTCTGCCTTCAGGTTTCTGGATATAATCCCCGATATCACTTGCCTGACCAGGGGTATAAAGGGTAAAACATCCCGCGGAGAAAGGGTTTTTACTCCAGTTGTAAACCACATAATTCAGCATTTCTGTGTAGACCTGTTCACCATATATTTTTGAGAGGTCTTCTAATACCTCTTTGATGATTACATCTTTTGATTTGCTGTTCCATAAGAGTGCATTCTGTCCCCAGCTATAACTCGCTAACATGACTCCTGGTTTGTCGCTACCCTTGTCGTGACTAGGAATATACGTAAAGCGTGTGGGGAGATCTGACACGATGTTCCCGTAATTCAAATCTTCCCAGAAGCGACGACGAAATTCGATTCCTATTTTCACGGATGGAACATTCGTTACTTCCCGAATCGCCTGCCACTTTTTAAAGGATATTGAATTATAAGGTATGACATCGATAAACTGGAAGACAGCAAAAGGAATGGTTACGATGACATAATCGGCATTGTATTCCCGTACCAATCCGTCTGCAGAGTCTACTGCTCGAACGCTTACTCCACTATCGGATTGAATAATGTGGGTCACTTTTTGATTCAGTAGAATGTGTGTCCCAAGCTCTTGGACAAATCCACAAGGTAAGTGGTCGTTTCCTCCTATTATTTGATAAAATTTTGTTTGTTTCCTGAATATAGGAAAAATGATGTCTATTAATATGTCCACGAACGAGAATTCAGGAAATCCTTCTATTCCAAGAATAACATTGATTTTTCGGATTGCATTAAAGGATAATGATTTACCGTATGGGTTATTTGCTAAAAATTGTCCCATAGAATAACCAGAGTATTTTTTTATTAATTTTTGTTGTTCCTCATGGTCACTGTTTCTATATAATTCGATAAAGGGGCTGGTTGCTTCAAGGAATAATTCTGAAGCCGTTTTTCCCCTTTCCTCTTCTGGTAATGGATACTGTAGAATGTCTGGATTTTTTTCGTATTGCTCCCTTGTTGTGAGGATATTGTTTACTAATAATAAATCTCTTGGGGAACTATTAATGAATTCTTCATAAGCCAGGTTAAATTTTCGAATATACTCGAACACTAACTTGTGGCTATCGGGAATCCTCATGGCTCCCAGCTCCATATAATTACCGGGGGTGAATGGCTTGCGAACTGAATATATCCTCCCCCCTATTCGTTTATTTCCTTCTAATATTGTTACGTCATGCCCGGCTTTTTTCAGTAAAGAAGCTGCGACTAAACCACTCATTCCTGCACCAACGATTATCACTTTTTTAGACTTAGATGGATTTAATCCATTCCGGATAATCGCCAGCATGTCATCTGGATAGTTCAATTTGGAGGGGTCATCTCTTGAAAGTTGATTTACCATTTCATCACCCACCTCCCTTTTTCTTACATCATATGACGTCAAGAAAGGAGGTATACGTATGATTTCTGTACCAAAAAGCTCATTTCCAGTCATTTTCAGAACAAACGTTTCTATTTATACGTTTATGTGTTATGCTTAAGTTTAATTGGGTCTACGAGACTGTATTTAACCAATTCCTCGAGCAAGTAGAAGGGAGACATGTTATATGTCGCTAGAAAATATCGTAACCATGCTCATGACTCTTAAGGAATTCAAGGATAGTGAGATCGTTCATACGATATCAAGTTATGATCACTCACCTGTTATGACTGTTACCTACCTGTTGGACACGGATTGCTTTCAAATCACCTATATGGATTCAATGAAAGTGGAAGAGTTTACAGACATCAACCTTTTGGCTACAACCATAGAAAGTGTTGTTCTTCTCGAACCTTCAAGATAAGATTATAAAATGGAGTGCCATTGCGTAAATCGTAATGGCACTCTTTGTACCTGGATTCTGTTTCTATAGATACAAAGGAGGGGCACTATGTCATTACATTCACTGCCTTATATTCGAAAGGTCTCACTTCATAGCGAAAACGTTCCTTCCTTTCATTCGTATCCTTTTCATATTCCGAGTATTCGGAACCTGACAGATCTCTCCTTTCACCCCAATGTTACATTTATTGTGGGGGAAAACGGGATGGGGAAATCAACTCTTCTTGAAGCCATTGCAATGGCCATTGGTTTTAATCCTGAAGGAGGTACGCTGAACTTTACATTCTCCACGTACGATTCGTATTCGAATCTGGATAAATACTTGAGAATTGTGAGGGGAGTCGATCGACCTAAGGATGGTTTTTTCTTGAGGGCAGAAAGCTTTTACAATGTTGCGTCGAATATTGAGGAAATGGATCAGCAGCCCTCTTTTGGGCCACGAGTGATTGATTCTTTTGGAGGGAAATCCCTTCATGAGCAATCACACGGGGAAGCCTTTTTCTCAACCTTTATGAATCGTTTTCGAGGGAAAGGAATTTACATACTGGATGAGCCCGAAGCTGCACTCTCCCCCTTAAGGCAGTTATCCATGCTCTCTAGAATACATGAACTTGTGAATGATGATTCCCAGTTCATTATTGCCACTCACTCACCTATTCTGATGGCATACCCTTCTTCTTCCCTCATTGAATTAACAGAAGAAGGTTTACAGAAGTCTTCATTGGAAGAAACGAGCCATTATAAGATTATGAAGCAATTTTTTAATGATCGGGAACGAATGATATATCATTTACTGAAAGAAGAAGACTGAATGTGGAAAGAAGATTTATTCATTACCGTTGTTGATCAATAAAGCATTCCTCTATTAAAGAAAATGAGCATAAAACCAATCCCTGTTTTATGCTCATTTTATTCTTTTTAAAAAGAAGGAAGTTCACTAAGATTATTTTCTTTTAAGCCGTCTGGTTCACTGCGAAGAACATCTCTGCCATACCGATGAATCACATCGACATGAGCCAGTTTTCCTGACTTTGCCTCTTCGAGTGCAGTGATATAATCCAGCTCTCTCCCACTTTCGGTTTTAAAAGCGATGAGATCGTCATCCGCATTTCGACGAACGGCTACAATCTGTTCTGCTCCAGTTGCAAGCTCCTGAGCCATTTCTACTTTTGCCTGAAATTTCCCTTGCTTCTTGTATTCTTCATAAATCTGTTCAAAGCTCTTCTTTTCCATCTGGTTCACCTCCCGAACATACGTTTAGTATTGACTCTGGAGTAAGGTATTATGATAAATAAATTCCAACATACATTGGTTCCTCTTCCAATCAAAATAAGAGTGCCTTCCATCAAGGCACTCCACTATCATCAGTTCAATTTCCCAAGAGTATCATTTAACACCATTTTTTGTTCATCCATTGCTTTTATCGTATTTTGGATGTTTCTATTAAAAACAGAAAGGATGCTTTGTCCATAGTTAGTCCCTGGCACTGCCCACTTTCCGTTCAATTCTGTCCAGTTTTTGGCACTCCCACGTATGACTAATGAAAAGCGGGGATCCACCAGTTGTTGTCCTTTTGGAATTGGGTTGGTCGATGCATAAGCGTACAGATGCTGAATATGAGCAAGAACCCCTTCTTCTGGAGTCTTAAATGATGCTCCGTCATTACCAGGACCGGTAGTACCAATTCCTGCATAGTTGTTTTGATTTGGTTTGACTTGTCCTGTGAACCTGAAATAGTTGGTTTCATGTATGGCTTGAGAGTAAGCTACGTCTCCTCTAATTCCATAAAGATTCCCGTAAAAGAGATAGAATTTGCCTAAAAGTGGAGCATCCCGATTAATCGTTCTCGCAAAGTCATCTAGTTGTTCAGCTCGTAATACAGATGTACCCAGGATTGAATACTGTATTCCCGGTGGCTGAGGAGGCTGTGTCGGTTTTGGCGGATCAGTCGGAGACGGTACAGGGGGCTTGGGGTTATCATTGTCAACTCTTACTAAAATAAATGTTTCAATACCCATTTTTTTCAGGTTGGCCACTTGGTTTTCTGCGTTCACCCTTTCTGTAAAAGCACCGGTTTGGACCCTGTAATACGTTCTATCCAAGACCACCACAGTATCAATGAATGATTTCATTCCTTTTCTTTTTAATTCATTTACTCGATCTTCAGCATTTACACGCTTCGTAAATGAACCAGCAATCACTTTAAAAAGTTCTTTCTCATTCACAATTTTTGCAGGTAAACCTAAAGCCTTTGCAACGCCCCTTGCGATAGCCACTCCTACAGTGTTTCTAAATTTAGCGTTGTTCAATAACGCAATATCTTTTGGATGATCAATAAATAGGACCTCTAATAGGAGTGAAGACATGCTTGTTTCACGTAATACATGAAAATTGGCTCTCTTTTTCCCTCTATCATTACCGTTATAAGATGATTTAATAGCTGCCGACACTTCATCGTGAATGATTCTCTGATAGGTAATAGTCTTGGAAGGAACACTGCCATTATACACATAGCTCTCAAACCCGGTTCCACCTCCAGCATTATGATGGATGGACAAGTAGAAATCAGGTTTAGTTCGGTTGGCTAAGTTTGACCTTTCCGTTAAAGATAGCGTTTCATTTCCAGTTCTCGTCATCAAAATATTCACATTGTAATTTTGCAACAAAAAGTCTCTTACAATATGGGCCGTTAAGAGATTGAAGGTTTTCTCCTCATTCCCATTGTAAACAGCACCTGGATCAGTACCTCCATGACCAGGATCAATCATTATAGTTTTCAATATTATTTCCTCCTAAGAGTATGACATATAGTACTATATTCACACATGGACAAGCCTGCTTGGACTTTTCCTGCTTGCGCCTATTGTACATTACGAAAAAATGTTCCCAGTAGAGAAGGGAACATTTTTAATGCACGATTCTATATTTATGGAGGAAACATTCTTATGGGTTTTATTTCATTCTATTTCTGTAAACTCGTTATTATTCATCATCATTGTTTCAATTGATCGGCGGAGTTTCACACTGGTGCTCGCTTCATTTTTTTCAGTATGAACTGTTGATCTTATAACCATTGTTCTCTTACTGAGCAAGGGGTCGAAGAGTAACCCCAAACTGTGCAACGTACATATTTGAGAGGGAAGGAGATCCCAAGTCAAACTTGAAATGAGTTACTGGTGGACTGATAAAAAGATACCCTAGTAATTTTCTTGCCAATGCATCACCTCCATAGAATACTTTATGTCGAAAGTGATCGGAAGGTGAGGACAAGCAACGAGTTTTTATGAAAATAGGACAGCCTTTTTTCAAAAAATGGATCATTTTCCAAGTTTTATGGCATCCCTCAAAAAAGAGAGAAGTTCGACGCCATACTACACCTCCCGTCCACATTCAGCGTATAGGTTATTGTCATCTCTTCACCGCCAAGATAATAGGTGACATCTACTCTTTCTCCGATTTCTATTTCAAATATATCAACACATTTTACCAATTAGGTTTCTATGAGTGAATGTGGAAAAGAAGCGAATAATAAGAGGCGAAAGCTAAATGAATGGAGGAGTTTTAGTGAAAAAGATTGGAATTCTTGTGGTGGGTGTAATGATGATAATACTTTCTTTCATACCTGTACTCAGTACTTCAGCTGAAGCTTGCAGGCTGAATGTGTAAGTGAAGCCAGCGTGAAAGCAAAAGAAGACATGAGAATTTTATGGAACGATCATGTTATCTATACCAGGAACTATATTATTAGCGCCGTTGATGGATTAGAAGATCAGGATGTGGTTCTTGCACGATTGCTTCAAAATCAGAAAGACATCGGGAACGCAATCAAACCTTATTACGGTGAAGAGGCTGGGAATAAGCTGGCTGATTTGTTGACCGAGCATATTGTATTGGCGGGAAAAATCGTTGATGCTGCTAAAAATGGAAAGCAAGCAGAGGTGGAGAAATTAAACAAAGAATGGTATCGTAATGCAGATGACATTGCAGGATTCTTAGCAAAAGCAAATCCATACTGGTCTGAAAATGCGCTAAAAGACCTGTTATACATGCACTTGCAATTCGTCACCGATGAAGCAGTCGCCCGAATCAAGAAAGACTGGAAAGGAAACATTACAAGCTTTGATAAAGGGAAAGCCCATATTCTTCACCTGTCTGATGCCCTATCAGGTGGAATTGTGAAGCAGTTTCCGGAGAAGTTCTAATTGTTTCAGTGCTAGGATGATTCGAGCCATCCTAGCTTTTCTTATTCTTCAATACCGACTCTGTCACTTCTTCTTTCAAGCAGTATCACATCCCGCCAGGCTCCATCTAGTCTCCCAATCCTTTTTCTTATGCCTACCTCACGAAAACCATATTTCTTATGAAGGTGAATACTCGTAAGGTTCTCTGGAAAAACCCCTGACTGTAAGGTCCAAATATCATGTTCCTCACTTTGTTCAATTAAAGACTTCATGAGAGCGCTCCCAATACCTTTTCTGTTATATTTCTGACTGACATACACGCTGACTTCAGCGACACCTGCATACACACATCTACTTGAGATGGGACTCAGGGCGGCCCAGCCAACTATTTGATTTTCGAGGATCGCTACCATCCGACAATCATTTAGATGTGTTTTGTTCCAATCTTCCCAAGAAGGTACTTCTTTTTGGAAAGTCGCGTTTCCTGTATTGATCCCCTCTAAATAAATGTTACTGACTTGTTCCCAAGCTGATGGGAGCATGGCTTGTATTTTCATCTTTTCACCCTTTTCAAAAAGGTAGTTGACCATTTTATAGTGAATAAAAGCAAATAATACCTCTCAGTACGAATAAATAATGTAGTTCGTTAAGGTACAACCTTTGAGAACAACCTATATTTTTGAAACAGATTACCTCCTATCTTCCAAGTCTATCTCCTTGATGATACGGGCAGGATTTCCACCAACAACTACATTAGAAGGGACATCCTTTGTCACTACTGCACCTGATGCAATGACGACATTATTACCAATCGTCACTCCGGGATTAATAATCGCGCCTCCGCCAATCCAGCAGTTGTCTCCTATTGTGACAGGCTTCCCAAATTCCTGCCCTTTGTTTCGCTCAATCGGATTCACTGGGTGAGTCGCTGTGTAAATATGGACACCAGGTGCTAGCATGCAATTTTCACCGAAGCGAACTTCGCAAACATCAAGAATCACACAATCAAAATTGGCAAAGAAATGGTTTCCTACGTAAATGTTATAACCATAATCACATCTGAAGTTAGGCTCTAAATAAACGCTTTGCCCAGTAGATCCGAATAGTCTCTTAATAACAGCCATTCTCTCATCGCCTTCTTCTTCGGTGGTCAGATTCAGCATTCGTGTTAAATAACGGGCTTGTTTTCTCTCTTCCATCAATTGCGGGTCCCATGGTTCGTAAAGTTCACCGTCCAGCATTTTCTGTTTTTCAGTTTTCATTTATCTGCCTCCATTATATGTAGTAAGATTACTATTTTTCTATTCTCTCTTTATGTTTCTGTTTAGGCAGGATAGTTTGTAGAGAGCCCTGACATTATTCATCACTCTTCGGTAAATTCAACTGCCATGAGACACCGAACCGGTCCTCAACCCAGGCGAATTTTTCACTAAAGGAAGACTCCTCCAAGGGCATCAACACAGTTCCGTTTAAAGATAATTTATCATATACACGTTCGATTTCTTCTTCCGAATCACATGCTACGAACAAAGACATGGCAGGAGAAAATGGATGATCGTTTCGATTTATATTATCGATTGCCATATAGGTTTGTCCTTTTAAAGTGAATGTCGCATGCAAAACAGTTCCATCTTCGTGATGTATCACACTAACAATTCCGGAATCATCAAAAATCGATGTATAAAAACTCATTGCCGCTTCTGCTTTTCCGTTGAACATAAAAAATGTTGTGATGCTTTGATCTTGGTTCATTTAAACCTTCACTCCTTTTTATCCTCTAGATAACTAATTCGATGAAAAACAAGATACTCCTATTTCAAAAAGAAAAAATAATGTCACCAACAGGGGAGAAATAGCAAATCACAAAATATAATTTCCACTAAACACTCTGGATCCTATATGAAAAAGTCGGTTCTAATGTGAAATGGACTTATACAGTTTCCTCCGTATGTGGTCGTACTCTCAAATAAAAAAGCTCCATTCCCACAATAGCTCTTATTCCTCCCCGGCAAAAATATTCCTCCAAAAATGATATGAAACAAATGGAACACCCCACTTTATTTGACACTGGACCATATGAAATCGAATTGATTTAGCATGCTACATTAATATACCAGAAGAGTGGCTCTTCTGGTTCGGGTCTGCCTGAGCAGAGAATGAATTTCTTAATCGGACCTTTGAATATTGGCTTGCCATGATCTATGGTAAATGTTGTTGGATTACCTTCTTCATCCATTGAGACTGTGTATAAACAAACCGGCTGTATAATAGCGTATCGTTTTAATTGTAATGATAATAAATAAAGCTGCAAATATGGATTGTTCGGTCCTGAATATGGTAGAGGGTAGTAGGAGATCAGTAAATTCTTCATGATCACTTTCCTTCTAGAATCTGATGCTATTTAATCGGGACCCATTTTCCAACAGATATTGATGGAGCTTCTGATGATAATGATGTTTAATAATGGATACCTCACTCTTCAATTTGTCAGAATGTTTACTCGTTCCCGACTCAGGGTGTGATCTATACTTCAATAAAACCTCATCCAAATAATATATGACATACCCATTGATTAACATCCTGTTCCACATCTCATAATCTTGCGTGAATTTAAGATCTGGCCTGAAATAACCTATATCCCTAAACACATCCTTATGAACCATGATAGAGCACCCATTGACGGGATTGATCGTCATAAAGGTATGGTAGATTTCTTCTGCATTGGTAAATCTCTTCCCAATGAAGGGGAGCAATACTTCATTAGCCTGGTTAATAACATCATAATTGTGAAAGCTTGCCTTCGCCCCCCTTCGTAACATATAATCCAATTGCCTCTCTACCTTCAGATGATCGAAATAGTCATCTGAACTCAACCAAGCGATATATTCTCCACTCGCTCTCTTTATTCCTTCATTTATAGCGGTTGCCGTTCCACCATTTTCTTTTCTAAAGTAGGTAATTTGATTTAAAAAGGGGGTTAGCCTCTCAACTTCTTCCGTTGATCCATCATCAATTACAACTACTTCAATACTTGAATAGGATTGATTTAATGCACTACGAATCGCTTGATCGACATAGGAACAATTATAAAAAGGTATAACAATAGATACAGTAGGTTTCAAGAAAACTCCTCCAGTGCTGCCTTAGACAAGACGTGATTACTATAGACTATTCACTTTCCCGTTTTATGCTTAGACGGATGAGCATAAAGTGGGTATTATATTCAAAAAAAAGAACTAAACCATAAGCGGTTTAGTCCTTTCTTTTAAGTCTGTGCTATTCTTTAATCAACTCATTCTCAACAAGCCAGTCATGAGCCACAACGGATACACTATTCCCTTCGATATCCACTTTGTAATTCAGTTCACGCATAATATCACTGTTAAGTTTATCAGCTAATTTTGCGGTAATATCTTTGATTTCCGGATATGTTTCATAAACGTTTTTATTTATACTAACCGCTGCCCGGTACGGCGGGAAGAATTTCTTATCATCCTTCAACGTTACCAAGTCATAATCTACAATCGTTGCATCTGTCTCAAAGGCAACCGAAACATCGACTTGGCGGTTATTCAATGCCCTTTGCGTCAGACCAAGATCCATCTGTTTGATCTGTCCGGAACCGAATTTGAAACCGTACAATTCCTCTACTCCTGGAAGACCATCCGGACGATTCGCAAATTCTGCGTCCGACGCCATTGTTAATTCGCCAGGATTTTCATTTACATATTCAGCCAGATCACTGATGGATTCAATACCCAATTCCTTTGCCTTATCCTGATTCATGACTAGTGCGTAAGTATTATTCACATTGGACATATTCATCCAATGAATGTCCCTTTTTGCATCAAGCTCTTTCACTTTTTGAAAAGCTTTCTCAGGGTCTGACATCGGTTCTTGCCCCATATATGTAATGAGAGCAGTCCCAGTGTACTCCCACATCATATCCACCTGCTCATTTTCCAATGCTTTACGAACAACCGTACTTCCCAGGTTGTTCATTTGTTTTACTTTAAAACCCTCTTCTTTTAATAAAAAGGCGGTCATCTCAGAAAGAAGGTATTGCTCCGTAAAATTCTTCCCCCCCACGGATATTTGTTTGCCTCCTATTCCTACGTTCGAACAGGCGCTTAGCATAAGAGTCAGGATGAGAATCCCTATCCACTTTGAATTCCGTTTCACGATCGTCACCTCCTGATTATGAATTACATATCTAATGTTTGTTTTGTCCCTTTTGGAACGACGATTTTCTCAACCAATCGCAGTAGTAAATCTACCATAATCGCTAGAATTGTAACAGGTATGGCCCCTGATATTAAATATCCATTATCGAACAATTGAATACCTGTAAAAATCCATACGCCTAATCCCCCACCACCGACGACATAGGCAAGGGCAGCTGTTCCTATATTCAGCACGACCGCCGTTCGGATTCCAGCCAGGATTGAGTATGCTGCATTCGGCAGTTCAATGCGGAAAAGGATTTGATAAGGTTTCATTCCCATCCCTCTGGCTGCATCAATGAGGTTCTCATCTATTGAATCAATCCCAGCAACCGTATTTCGGTAAATCGGTAAAAGAGAATATATAAACAGTGCAAAAATGGCTGTTTTAAAACCGATTCCTAAAATACTGATCATAAGTGCAAGAACCGCTAGACTCGGAATCGTTTGACCAAAATTGACTGTATTCGACACGATCCACTCTGCTCGTCTGAACTGCTTTCGTGTAATCAATATTCCAGCTGGTATCGCTACTATAAGTGCTAATAAGGAAGAAACAAACACAAGCTGCATATGCTGCTTTAATAAAAGTAGAAACGTCTTCGATTGACTGAACATATAGTCGAAATATTGATTTTTAATAGCCCAGGCAAAGAAAAGGATGACCAGTGCATAGACGAAATACCGAACGATATTACTGACAACCTTTTTCGTATTCACAGAATCATCCTTTCTGAACTACGTTCGTTTTTCCTTTAATCTCGTAATGAAGGTATTTCTGTACAAGGTCAATCGTAATGGCCCCTTGTTTATTACCTGCGTCATCCGTCACGATGACCTGGTCTGCTTCCTGATTTAAAAGCATCGACAACGTATTTCGAAGATCATGACGAATATTGATCGTTTTCGTATCAGGAATGGATTCATCAAAGTTCGCTAAGCCTATGATGTTCTTTAAATTTTCAATCGTATGTAAACTTAAACTTTTAATGGCACGATCTTTACCAAAGAACTCATAAACAAAATCACTTTTAGGACGTACGAGCATTTCTGATGGAGTGTCGTACTGCATGATTTCTCCTCCACGCAATAGAACAATCTTGTCAGCCATTTTAATCGCTTCATCGATATCATGACTCACAAACAGAATCGTTTTCTTCACTTCACGTTGAATTTGCAGGAATTCATCCTGTATCTTCTCACGAATGATTGGGTCAAGTGCCCCAAACGGTTCGTCCATCAACATAACGGGAGGATCTGCTGCCAGCGCACGAATAACACCAATTCTCTGCTGCTGTCCTCCGGATAATTCATGTGGATATCTCTTACCGAATTTTTTTCCGCTAAGACCGATCATTTCCATCAACATATTGAACCGCTCTTTCTTTTCCTTCTTACCCCAGCCTAGCATATCGGGAACAATCATAACGTTTTCCTCAATCGTCATATTAGGGAACAGTCCGTTACTCTGAATAACGTACCCGATTTTTCTACGCAATTCAATTTGATTCAAGTCCATTGAGTCCTGCCCGTCGATGATGATTTTCCCATCTGTAATCGATTCCAGACGGTTTACCATTCGTAATAAGGTGGTTTTCCCGCACCCGGATGGCCCTAATAAAACTACAATGTCACCCTTCTCAACGGTAAAGTCTACACCTTTAACCGCTGTCACATCACCTTCGTAAGTCTTCGTTGTATGATCAAATGTAATCATCCCTTCACCTCTTCCACTTTATGCAATGCTTTTTGGTGTGTAGCGTTTTTGAATCCATAAAAGGATTGCATCTGCAATCATCGCCAATATCGCGACCGCTACAGATCCACTAATAATTAAATAATTGTCTCCTCTGGAAATTCCTTGAGTAATAAGGACTCCGAGGCCACCAGCTCCTATATATGCTGCGATTACACCGATTCCTATGTTTAAGACGACTGCTGTTCTGATCCCCGCCATGATGACAGGAAATGCATTGGGAATTTCAACCCGCAGCAGACGTTGATGAGTCTTCATCCCAACTCCCTTCGCCGCATCACGCATCTCAGGACTCACATTTCGAATCGCTGTATATGTATTCCGTATAATAGGAAGCTGCGAATAGAGAACCAATGCCACGAAGGCCGGAACAAATCCTATTCCCTGATTGATGATGGAAAAGATCGGAATCATCACCCCAAACAAGGCAATACTTGGAATGGTCAGCATTACCGACGCAATCTGCAACACCGTCTCCGCCAAATAATCATTGGTCGTTAAATATATCCCTAAAGGTATCCCGATTAAAAGGGCAACTATAATCGCAAGTCCGACAAGCACTGCATGCTCAATCGTCAAATCAAGAATTCGAGGTGCATTAACCTCCAGAAACTTCATCCATTTCTCCACAGTTACACCCTCCTTTATGTATGTATTTTTGGACAAAACAAAAGCCGTCCAGGATCAAATCTAGTCCTGACGACCCACGGATTTAGTATAACCGTATAATTGCGCCAACATTCCTTTACCCTGTTTGTCGAATTTCAAAACATCATGTCGGAAAATAGTGGTGGGAGAGGGTTAAGTTTGGACTGTGAATTTTGTTGGATTTGCAGGTGTAATGAAGGGTGTGGAGGGTTTGTGATATCTCTAATTGTTTAGTCTTTTTGGGATCATATTATAGTTTTTTTCGAAATGAATTGGTATTTTGGATGGTTTCCGTGAATTTTTTAGTGAAAAGGATTGAGAAACGGCGATATTTCAAATATAACGGCGAAACGGTCTATTCAACCCCAAATTGCTAATATCTGATTCTTATTGAATTTCATTTATTTCCATATTCAACACGAGAACCCCCTTACCAAATCACGTCCAACCAAAAAAACGACTCCTATACCAGAGTCAGCCATCCAATCTCTTCAATTCAACTGTATCCAACAATTCCACTTCTACCTGTTCACCACTATCAAAACAATAAAATCTCTCTACGTGCCATAAATCTCTTCGTCTTGCATATCCGTTTATCTCTGTCCATTCATGCATGTCACGATATGCATCTCTAATTCCATGGTTCGTCCCTTGATAAAAGGTACTTACATAGGTTTGGGGTGGAATCGTTAATGACACCATTCCAGGGGGAGCAACTTCAATCTTCTCCACCTCCATCCCTACCCAGTATCCATCCAAATCGGCAGTAGTGTCCTCTGCTACGAACGCACCAAGTTGAACCTGCTTATTTACAAGATGTTGAATCTCATCGACCCTTTCTTTCAACTTAGCAGCAGCTTTTGGGATCTCAATGATGTACCGTTCACCTGGACATACGACTCGAAAACCTACTAAGTTCAATCCACCAATTTCCTTCACTTTTATTTTATGCGTAATCATATCATTATACCTCCTTAATTGATGATCTCTAACACATTTCCATCTGGATCAACAGCATAGCAAATAGTATTCACTGCATTTCTCGAGACACTATAATACTTGGTTTCTAGTAGGCGATAATACTGAAATAATCGTAAGGTATTTGATTCTTTAATGGAGTTTGTTATTTCACAAAGGATTTTTTTATCTGAATTTGCATAAGGTAGATCCTTCACTATTCTATTCCTGGCTCGATGAAGAGCGGTCTTCACGGATGTATCGCTGATTCGAAGCATTGAGGCGATTTCTTTAGATGAGTAGCCAAACACGTCTTTCAATGTGAGAAGCATAGCTTGCTTAAGGGGTAACTGTGTAAATAGACACTCCAACAGAGAGTCATATTCTATAAAGTCATGTGATTCGAAATGATACTCTTCCTGAAAATAAATCACTTCTTTCCTTTTCCTTTTCCCATCAATAAAAAGGTTTTTGGCGATGGTATAGAGAAAGGACATGGAAAAGTTTCGTTCGGGTTCTGATTTCTTCAATTTGTACGTTTTCAAAAGAGTCTCCTGAACAAGGTCTTCTGCTCTGGAGTAGAACCAGAGAGCTTAACACAATACTTATATAGTTTTAGAATCGTATTTTCCAGTTCCTCAAAAATCAACATTTTCTTCCTTTCAAAAAAATTTAAAAACATGTGTAACTTTTATTCTAGTATAATCGTTATACCAATGAATTCCAAATAGAAGGAGTGAGTGTTTTGTTTAAAGTAGGTAGTGTATTTATTCCGGTGACGGATATGGAGAAATCGATGAAATGGTATGTAAAGCATTTAGGTGTAAGAAAAATCGAAACTTGGGATGGTGGTGCGGGATATTATTTTCCTAATAGTGACACTCAATTAGGATTGGTTCAAGTGGATTCCCCTCAGCCTACTGAATTTGTCATCAGTGGGAAAAAGAAAAATGTGTACTTTAATTTCTTGGTAGAAGACATTGAAGAGGTTCATAAGGAGCTAAAGAACTCTGGAGTTGTCACTTCTGAAATTGAAGACTATGGAGGAATGAAAGGATTTGAATTCTTCGATTTGGATAATAATCCATTTAGCGTAGTGGATGAAGTTGAAGATTCTCCTTTCCACCGGGACCAGGTAAGAAAATCCCAGTATAAATAGGTCGAAAAAAAGCTGACTCCCATGATTGGAGTCAGCTTTTCTATTACTATAAACCAGGTCTATATGCCGTTTCTGGAATATCTTCATACTCTTCTGGATTGAGGTCATCAATACTGTCATTAGCCACACCGCTAATAATTGAATTTAATCCCGTCTCAACTGCTTTCACTAATTGACCTTTTTTCTTTTGTCCCAGAGTCCATGTTTGTCCTCTTACTTCGAACAGCACAGTACCGCTACCATTAAGGGCGAATGACCCAAGGGCTGTCCCTGGAAGATCTAAGTTTTGCTGATACAAGGTAATGTTATTAAACGGTGAATTTCCAATTGATTGTAATGCATTATACGCTGCAACATTTAACTGCCTGGAATAATCATATCGATAGTTCTCAGCGTACTCTGCATAATCACTTCCTTCAGGTGAACTAGGATCTGGAACAAACTGGCCTGATAGAGACATGGTTACAATATCATCTGTCCCCTCGACGTAATATTGACCTTGATGATGCAAGTCAATAAATGTATCTACGTTCCCAAATTCCTCTCTCAAACTCTTATAAACATCTCTAACTGTCTGGGATTCAGGTGTAATATACCAACCAGGTTGATCTGAACTTCCAGGGAAATCAGCAGGTTGAGCGGTATAATTCAAATTCGGATTAAAGTCACGATTTACGTCAAATCCAGGGCGTTCACTATAATCAACATCTTGAAGAGTCCTAGTGTAATAATTCCAGGAGGGCGGCGCTCCTGCTAATGAAGGAAACTTTTCAACAACCTCACTCCATGTCATATCATTCGCACGTCGATTCAATTCACTTGCATCAGGATTCATCATAGGGAGAACGACAAGTGTAATTTCTTCACGAATGTTCTCTGCCTCTGGTGAATTACTCGACCCCAGGTACTGAAGAATATTCAGAAGGGCTTCCGTTCCTGTTTTTTCATTCCCGTGGATTTCACTTTGAATCATCACTACGCGGTCTCCGGTCCCTACCCTCGCTTTATATATCTCTAATCCATTATGAGAACGACCTGCCACATCCAGCGTCACTCTACCTTGGCTTGTCTGTACAATTTTTTGTAAAGCCTTCGTTAATTCTGCATGATCAGTAAAACCGGAGATTGGTAAATTTGACTGGTCATTTGTTAAATTTCCATTCGGTGAACTGGACGCTAAGCTTGTTGATACCATGCTAGTACAAAGAAGAATAGCTGCTAAACCTGAGACTACTTTTTTCTTTTTCATAAATATATTCCCTCCCATTTGTTTCGGTACCCTAAACAATTTCTGCCTTTACGTGAAGATCACCTTCAACATTACGTAAAACAGGAAATATTGAGGAGAAGAAATATAGACTTATATATCTAAAGGTTTAGAATATTAAGAAAATAGCAATTTGAATTTAAGTCTATTTATCTATCGAGGTGTGCTCACCTTTAACGATGAAACAAGGTGTATAAAAATCCAGGCACCCCAGCTCTCCCAAAGCCCCCTTCAAATCAATGACAAAAAAAGCTCCTTCCCTATTCACTCTCAGGAAGGAGTTGCATCTCTAACTCTATAGCTTCATTTTTCAAATTCTCTTCATCCGTCATCAATCTGAATAATCCTCTTATAATCAGTTCGTCTTGATTTGATTGGCGGCATTCTTCTGAAATCCGATTGGCAATATTTAAGTAATACTTAACATGTTCTTCACTCAACCCGTTTATTTTTTCATACAAACTCTTCCAGGCACTCTCCCTCTTTTCAAATGAAATAAAGGCTCCTTCCCGGTCCATGCTTACTGAGAATGATTTCATCATGTCATCATCCAATAAAGGTTTGCTTTCCCCTTTAAGAAAATCCCGGGCCAGCAGATAAATCTGTCGCACCAGATGCTTCCCAAGAGTAGTGGGATCCAATGCATCATCAGTAGAAATCAGGAGCATCATATACGATGAATAAATGGATTGGGTCATCCACATGAGGTCCCATTTGTAGGGCCTGATCCCTCTTCCGAATACTTCCAATAGATTATGTTCGAGCCAGCTAAACAACCGCCCCCTCATACGGTGCTCCATTGAAGCCAATTTCTCACTGTTCTTTGCAGACTCTCCCCTCATGTGCATTTTCATATAGGACTTATATTCAAGTATCCCCTCAAATTGCACTTGAAACTGTTTTGCGAATCGCTCCAGAGGTGGTAAATTCCCATCTAGTCCGACGACGAAAGCACGTTCGAAGACAAGTTGCTGATAATGTTCATAAATCGATATGATTAAATCTTCTTTTGATTGAAAAAATGAGTATAGGGAGCCTTTTGAAATGCCCACGCTTTCGGCGATTTGTTGCATGGACGTTTGATTATATCCGTGTTCTGCAAAGAGCTCTACGGCTGATTCGAGTATTGATTTACGTTTATCCAATTTCTACACCTCTATATCCAGAGAAAATTCACTCTATCATTTTAACCATACTCTCCCAAAAATAGAAGAGCATTATTTCTTGACTACAGAAAAAATACATGTAAAATGACTAGAGAGTCAACTGATTAATGACTGTTATATCAGTAAATATTCAAGTTATATAAAAACATTTGACCCAGTAGTCAAATTATTATCAAAGGAGGATAACATTATGTTGAAAGCGATTTTAAACCGTTCCAAAATCACGCTGATTTTCGTCTTGTTGTTTGTGATTATCGGTTTTTTAACATTCCTTCAATTACCACAGCGAGAAATCCCGGAAACAAGCGTAAACATCGGAACGGTCAGCACCGTATATCCGGGTGCAACCGTTGACTCTGTTGAGAGGACAGTAACCAATCCCATCGAATCTTCCCTCCAGTCAATTGATGGAATTAAAGAAATCAGCTCCTCCTCTTCAGCCGGTTTCTCTACTATTATTGTAGAGGTTGAAGATGGAGAAAACAAAAAAGAAGTGTTTGAAGATGTGCAACAAGCTGTCTCCGATGCATCCACCTCTTTTCCTGATGACGTATTCGATCCTGAAATGAACGAATCCACGGTAAAAATGCCTATTGTTTCCTATCACCTTACAAGTGATAACAAGGAATCCCTTCTCGCTCTTCATGAAGAAATGAATCGTTGGCAGGAAGAAGTCGATGAAATCACGGGGGTCTCCAGTGTAACGGTTAAAGGATTACCTGAAGAAGAAATTGTCATCGAATTAGAACAGGATAAACTAAAAGCGTCCGGACTCACTCCATCTACTGTCATGAATGCGATTAATGATGAATACTACCCCACACCACTAGGGAAGCAAGAAGTCGATAACGAAGTCGTTCAATTAACGGTTGATCATTATTCAACTCTTGATGAAATGAGAGAGCTTTTTGTTGGCAAGAACCCTCAAGGAGAATCGGTCTTTTTACAAAATATTGCAAACGTTGAAATTGCTCCTAAAGAGGTTAAAGATATAGTCACATTTGAAGGCAAGCCTTCCCTCTCCTTTACAGCATTTGTTCAGACAGGGGAAGATATCCCTTCTGTAGCTGAGAAAGTAAGCAACAAAGTGGATGAACTGGTTCTGTCTCTTCCTTCCAATGTGGACCTTGTGCCCTATTACTCCCAGGCATCCATTGTAACGGATATTTTTGATGGTTTGTTTATATCCCTTGCCATTTCCGTTGTTGCCGTCATTTTAACAACCGCTTTGGGACTTACGGTATCTGGTGCATTTGTGGTTGCATTAGCGGTTCCGATTTCTGTCTTAATGGGGTTGATTCCACTGCCATTTTCCGGGGTTGACCTTAACCAAATTTCTGTCATTGGTGCCATCATCGCTCTCGGTATCCTTGTGGATGACTCGATTGTTGTGAATGACAATATTCAACGTCGCTACAAGCTTGGTGATCGTGCACTTATGGGGGCCGTAAATGGTGTCAAAGAGATCTGGGTTTCGATTGTGACCTCTTCTCTTGCCATTGTGTTCACGTTCCTTCCACTTATTTTTTTATCGGGCGGAAACGGAGCATTCATTAGAGCGTTGCCGACGGTATTAATTACAACCATTATCGCCTCTACACTCGTTGCTCTGATTTTTGTTCCGATCATGAGATACCTGCTTTATAGTAGGACAACGAAAAAAGTACCAGATGCACCCGGTTTTCTGGGAAAACCATTGAATAAACTGGCTGACTTTTATGCTGATACTGTTCTAAAGAAGTTTTCAAAGCGACCTTTCGTGGTATCTGCCATCGGCCTTGTCTTCACAACCGCCATCTTTGGTCTGATTGCTCTTACCCCATTTGAATTCTTCCCGTCAGCTGACCGTGAAGAAGTAACGGTGGATGTAACACTGCCAATCGGCACAACGATTGAAGAAACAGCGAGCACTTTAGAAGACATGGAACAACTTTTAAAAACAGACGAAGGTGTATATGAAACATCAGCGTTTGCAGGTACAGGACTACCTAACTTATTTAACAGCTCTCTTTCAAATTCCGGTCAAAATACAGGTCAATTGGTTGCTAGAGTTGATCGAGAAAACCAAACGGCCCAAGGTCTGATTGACGAATGGACTGATAAACTAAGAGAAGACAATCCTGATGCGAAGATCTTTATGGAAACGATCCAGCAAGGTCCGCCGGCAGGAGCTCCTGTTACAGTTACGGTTTCTGGTCCTGAGATGAATCAATTAATGGAACTTCGTGATACGATTTCATCTGAAATTGAAAAGCTGGATACTGATCTAGTCGTTGATAATGTCGGGGAAATGGAGCAAACGATTGAATATGTTCCTAACCGCGAGCTTCTCGAGGATAACGGGATTACGATCAACCACATCAGCCAACAGCTGCGATTGGCTACAGAAGGCATTCCGATGAAAGCCTTTGATAATGGTGTCACGAAACGTGATATGACATTGGTATTGAGAGGAAGTGATGAAGAAGTCGACCTGTCTTCTCTTGAGGTTCCTGTTGAAACAGCTAATTCTGCTGAACCACCGAAGCTGATTTCTCTTGATGAGCTAGTGTCTCCTGAGAAGAAAGAAGATCTTCAATTCATCCCTCATAAAGACGGAGAGCGCGCAATCACGATTCGTGCCTTCCCTGAGAATGAGGAGAACTATAAAGAAAATGTTCAGGATATAGTGAAAGATGTACGAAAAAGTCTTGATGATAATGACTATTCGATTACACTTGGTGGAGAAAATGAAGCCCAGAATGACTTCTTTTCTGAAATCACCATCCTCTTTACGATCGTTATATTCTTAGTGTATTTAGTCATTGCCCTTCAATTTAATTCTTTATCACTACCGTTCTTAGTGCTTGTTGCGGTTTATCTTGCGATAGCAGGTGCGATTCTCGGGTTATTCGTTACTCAAACACCTATCAGCTTCCTTGCTGTCATGGGGATGGTGTCATTAACCGGTATTGTTGTGAGGAACTCAGTCGTTTTAATTGAGTTTATTGAACAGGGATTGAAGAACGGTATGGGCGTGAAAGAAGCTGTCGTGGAATCAGGGCGTAACCGTATTCGTCCAATTCTACTAACGGCACTCACATCGATTGTAGCACTTATACCAGTTGCAGTCAGCGGAGATGCCCTTTTTACACCACTTGCTGTTACCATTATTTCAGGTATCATGTTCTCAGCTGTATTAACGCTGATCATAGTTCCGATGATGTATCTTGTCTTCCACCGCTTTAGAAGAAGAAAGTGCGAAGCATAAGAATGGTCTAGAGGGGTGTCCATGTAACACCCCTCTTTTTCGTGATTTACGGAACAATGCACTTGAGAAATTATTCAAAATCAAGCATTATAGATAAGTATTTTATTTTAATCTTTACTGGAGGAACAATATGCCATCAAAAATCAATTCAAAAGCGATCCTCATTACTTTTATGATCGGTGCTTTTTTTGCCATATTAAATGAAACGTTGTTAAATATCGCCTTAACCGAATTAATGGCTGTATTTAACGTCGATGCTCCCACGGTTCAGTGGTTAGCAACAGGATTCATGCTCGTCATGGGTGTGCTGATGCCAATCTCCGCCCTGCTTATCCAATGGTTCACGACTCGTCAGATGTTTATTGGTGTGATGAGTGTGTTTCTTCTCGGCACGGTGATTGCTGCATGTGCCATGAATTTCCCTATGTTACTTGCTGGCCGGATGATTCAGGCGGTTGGGACCGGATTACTCATTCCTGTCATCATGAATGCCTTATTATTAATTTACCGACCGGAAGTCCGTGGTAAAATCATGGGTACGTTCGGACTGGTCATTATGTTTGCACCAGCGATCGGACCCACTCTTTCTGGTGTGATTGTCGACTTGTTAGGGTGGAGATGGTTATTCATTACGGTCATTCCCTTCGCCGTGTTCTCTATTCTATTCGCTCTAAAATATTTACAAAATGTCGGCGAAATCACTCGGCCAAGTGTGGATATCTTGTCCATTATCCTTTCTTCAATTGGTATAGGAGGAATTGTATACGGATTTAGTTCCGCGGGTGAAGAATCTGCTGGCTTTACGTCTCTGAAAATTATTGTGATTATTTCAATTGCGGTTATAAGCTTGATTCTATTCGTCTTACGTCAGTTAAGGCTTGATGAACCACTTCTCGATGTTCGTGTTTTCCGATATAAAAGCTATGCGAGAGGAGTATCGATCTTCGTCATTGTCATCATGGCTATGTTTGCATCCGAAATCGTCATGCCAATGTACTTACAAGGACCTCTCGGATATTCTGCAAAAGCAGCCGGATTATTATTACTTCCTGGGGCACTCTTAAATGGTCTGATGTCTCCAACGATGGGATCGTTATTCGATAAATACGGACCAAGAAAACTGATCATTCCAGGAACCTTAACTTTAGTCGGGGTTATGATTTTCTTTAGCACGATTAATCCATCTACACCAATCTGGTTATTCGTTCTTTTCTATATGGTTCTGATGCTATCCATTTCAGCAATCATGATGCCTGCACAAACGAATGGTTTAAATGAACTACCAAAGCATTTATATCCACATGGAACGGCCATTGCAAACACCCTGCAGCCAGTCGCAGGAGCTCTAGGTGTTTCAATTTTTGTCAGCATCATGACACAAAGTCAGGCTGGGTATATTGAAGGGCAAACGGGTGAGTTAACACAAGGAATCTTAAACAATGCTATGACCTACGGTGTACATCATGCTTATTGGTTTGCTCTTGCCCTAGCTGCTGTCGCTTTCCTTATTTCATTATTCATCCGAAAAGCTGTTGCTCCTGATTTTGATGGCGAAGGAGAAAAGGCTGGAAGTGAAAGTTAAGTTACGTAAACAAATTAACCTATTACCTAAAAAGCTCAGGTTCCTGAGCTTTTTTTTCAAAAGTGCTATTACTGTACGTTCACTTTTCTCAAAAGTAAAATGGATGATGAAACCACCCATGAGGAGGAACTTGTATGGATAATGAAATTAACATGATTGAGGACATCCGTTCTGACCTATTGAATAGTGTAAGCGATTTAACCAATGATGATTTAAACAAAATAATTGAAGAAGGTCGATGGACAATCATGCAAGTGCTGGATCATCTGTATCTAATGGAGAGATCGTTGACGAAAGCGATTGAATCAACGTTAGCTAAAGGTGAAGAGCAGGTAGTGCTATCGAAGCCGATTCACTATACGGTAGACCGAACGACGAAAGTAGATGCACCTCCATTTGTCGTCCCTACGGAAGAAAGCCTTACGTTTCAAGAAATGAAGGACAAACTGAATACTTCTCGTAAAGATCTTCTCAACTTTCTTCATACAACAAGCAAAGAAGAATTACAGAATAAGGCGTATCCTCATCCTATATTCGGACTTATCCGATTAGATGAATGGGTACCTTTTATTGGGTACCATGAGAAGAGGCATTTAGAGCAGATTGAAGAACTAAAAGCAAAATTATAAACCTATCGATTCAGGAGTTTCTCTCTAGTGGAGAAGCTCCTTTTATCCTCGTAACTATACTATCTATCACTAGATTACTTACTTTTATACATTCAAATCCCGCCTGTCAGAACAAACGTAGATACCGCCAGAACCCCTATCAAAAACAACTGAAATCCCTACAAATATCAATTCCAAACCACCATCCACATTCTTCGCTCAAAGTATTTGAATGGTGTGAGGTAGTTCAAACCTTCGATTTTTTCGCTCAGGTCGATGGCAAAGGAAAGAATAAAGGTACACCCGTTTGCTAATGTGTGGATTTTCAAGGATTTTTTTGTTCTCATCCTCTTACTCTATATAGAAACATAATTACATAAAGACACACAACACACGAATCCCCCTCCAAACTTCAAACCTATACTAGATTTCAAAATGAAGCCACTCTCATCTTAAAAAAACGAGCATAAAACTCATGCTCATTTTACACTCGCCTATATACCTCACATTAATCTCGTTATAAACATGGTAGCAATCCCAAAATAGATCATAAGAGACAAGATATCGTTGATTGTAGTAATTAAAGGACCAGAAGCAACAGCAGGATCAACATTAAACTTGTATAGGATGAGCGGAATAATTGTACCTGCCAACGTCCCAATAATCAGAGTGATGAATAAGGAACTCCCTACTACTAGCCCTAATATGATATTTCCTTGCCAAACAAATGCAATGAGGGCAATCATCACTGCGCATGTCACTCCGATGATGATACCAACCGACAGCTCACGCATGATCAGCTTCAACACTTGTTGAAGGTCTAGGTCGTTTGAAACAAGCCCCCTTACGACTACAGCAAGTGATTGAGTTCCGGTATTACCCGTCATTCCAGCAATCATGGGCATAAAGAAAGCGAGTGCCACGACTTGCTCTAGTGTAGCAGAAAACATATTAATGATACTTCCTGAAACAAGCCCAATGAATAATAGCAAAATCAACCATGGCAATCGACGATAGGCGGCTATTAATGGTTTGGTGTTGAAGTCAATCGATTTTCCTGAAGCTGACAACTTTTCGATGTCTTCATTTGCTTCTTGAATGACCACATCGATAATATCATCAACAGTAATGACACCAGCCAATTTCCCATCTTCCTCAATGACCGGAATTGTAATGAAATCATACCGGCTAATCAATTTAGCTACTTCTTCCTGATCGGTATACACATCTACTTTTACCACTCTGCTGTACATAATCGTTTCAATTTTATCCTGTAGTTCCCCTAGTAATAAATCCTTGTAAGAAATAACGCCTATTAGCTTCTTTTCCTCATCGATAACATACAGATAGTTAAGATATTCAGCTAATTCGGCAAAATCCTTTAGTTTATCAACTGCCTCCCGGACTGTATAATGCTTCGGAATCCAAACGCAGCGGTTGTTCATTATTCTACCAGCCGTTTCTGGCGGGTAATTCATTAAGTTCATAACGACTTGAGATTCCTCTTGATTCATTTCTGACAAGAGTTCTTCAATCTTCTCAGGTTTAAGGTCGGTTAATAAGGTAGCCAGATTATCGTTTTCCATTAAGTCCAGGACTTTGGTTGATTTTTCAATCCCCAGCTTTTGTAACACCACTAATTGAATTTCTTTATCAATTTCCTGAATGAATTCAGTTAATTGCTCTAACGGTAAAAATAATAGGAATTTGTTTTGATGTTTGGATGGCACATTTAAGTATTGCTGAGCTATGTCATAAGGCTGCAATTCTTCTATTATTTCAAGAAACGTATTTTTTTTACCGTCTTTAAGACTTTGAATAATGGCAAGCGTGATTTCGTTTTCAGTCATAGCCAACGTCATATGCTTACTCCTTGCTAAAAATACTTGTTTTCCATACACTCTTATTGTTTTTGTAAATGAATAAACTTATTTTCGTTCTATCAATGGGATTTTTTATAATTCTATTAGACCTTTTACAAGGAATAGTTTATTTATGATTCTTAAAAAATCAACAATATCTTTATCGAATGAAACTTTCTATTCTTTCCCATTTTCATCATGCTTATTATTAATTTATTCATATGATCAAACCCTCATGGTAAAATTCAGGCCGAGAATAAATATAAAAGGTTGCACTTCATTATAGAAGCTCCACCTTTATAATCCAACGTTTTAAACTGATAATATTTCTCTAAGCTCATCTTCCGTCAAGGAAGAAACGATTTTCTCATCAGGGTCGATCACCTCTTGAATGAGGTGTCTCTTTTTTTCTTGAAGCTCATTCATTTTTTCTTCAATGGTTCCGCGAGCGATGAGCTTGATCACTTGTACTTCATTTTTTTGCCCCATGCGGTGGGCTCGATCCGCTGCTTGCTCTTCGACAGCCGGATTCCACCATGTATCATAGAGGATGACGGTATCAGCGCTTGTTAAGTTGAGTCCCGTACCTCCAGCTTTCAATGAAATAAGGAACAGGTCGCGTTCGCCTTCATTAAATCTGTTGCACATGCCTACCCGCTCTTCAGAAGGCGTTGATCCATTAAGGTAAAAGAAGCTCTGTCCCTTTGCCGAAAGCTCTCTTCCGATGAACTCAAGCATTTTAGTAAACTGTGAAAAAATCAACACTCTTCTGCCTGAATGCCTTGATTCTTCCAAAATCTCCATGAGCTGAATGAATTTTGCTGATGCTCCCTGGTAGCCCTCTACAAATAAACCTGGATGACAACATATTTGTCGAAGCCTGGTTAAACCAGCCAGAATTTTGATTCTGTTTTTCCTCAAGGTATCTTTATCCAGGTGCTTAAGCGTATCGTGACGCAGTTTGGCTAAATAAGCAGCGTACAATTCCTTTTGAGGTGGCAGCAGTTCCGCCGATTCCATGATCTCCTGTTTTTCCGGAAGTTCTGATAAAACATCTTCCTTCATCCTTCGCAGGACAAACGGACGAATTCTTTTGGCAATATCTTTTTTTGTAAGGCGGCTGTAATCCTTAAGCCCTCGAAATAATCCCGGAAATACTACGTGAAAGATTGACCAAAGCTCTTCGAGAGAGTTCTCAACAGGGGTTCCCGTTAATGCGAAACGGTGATTGGCTTCAATCTTCTTTACGCTTCTTGCTGTTTGCGTTATCGGATTTTTGAACGCTTGAGCCTCATCATAAAACACACTGTGAAATTTCTGTTTCTCGTACCACTTGATGTCACTTCGAAGTAAAGGATAGGAAATGATGATCACATCGACATCCTTTAATCCATTCTGCTTCTTCATTCGTTCTGATTTATGTCCATCCAGTATCACTGCTTGTATTTCAGGAGCAAACTTCCTAAATTCACTTCGCCAGTTATACGTGAGAGACGAGGGACAAACAATCAGAGCCGGAAGTTTCTGCGTTCTAATCTCATCTAACTCCGAAACAAGAAAAGAAATGCTTTGGATGGTTTTCCCTAACCCCATATCGTCCGCTAAGATTCCGCCCAGACCATAAAAGGCCAGGGTTTTCATCCATCGATAGCCGTCTTTTTGATATTCTCTCAACAGTGTGTTCAAAGTTGGTGGTACTTTAAACTCCATACTGCCGGGATTCATGATATGTTGTAAGAACTCTTTATACGATTCCCCTAATTTAAACGTGTGGCTCGCATCAACTGAATCCAGGAGTTGAAGGCTTTGATGCAATGGAAGCTCAAGTCCCTTGATTAAATCATTTTTCTCCGCTTGTGACGTATGAAGAAATCGCTGAATGTCTTGAAATTCATTGGATTCCAGTGACAGAAGTGATCCGTTTCTCATCCGGTAATATTTACGTTTTTCTTCTAATGCCTGAAGAATCTCCATGATCTGTCGGTCAGGAATCCCATCCATTTCAAACTTGAATTCCAGCCAGTTCACTCGTTCTTTCTTCACCTTGACCCGAATCTTCGGACCATTATTCCCTTTAAAGACACGGTTTCTCACTGCTGTAGTTGCATAGATTTGGACAAACTTCTGAATCTTCGTCACACCATAGGTTAAAAACTCATACTCTAAATCCTCATTGTGTAAAAAGTAACCACCTTCTGTTTTTCCAAAAGAGAACTCTTCCATTAATTCAAGGATGGTATCTTCTTTTTCAACATCCCTGATTAACACAGAACTTGAAGGGGGCTCCCTATTTTCCAACGGGTAAATCACTACATGTTCGTAATGAAATTCAAGACCCGCCAGCAAGCGATTCTTCACTCGGTCAAGATACAGCTTTGGAACAAGCGGCGCCATTCCCAACCTTTTGGAAATTTCGTCCGAGATGGTGACCTTCCCCAATTTCTTTAAACCAATCGCTACTTTCTCTAGAAAGAAGCCTATCTGGCTTTGAGGGATGGGAATCGAATCTGTTCCTGATTTGGTGAGAAGTCGCTTTAATTCGGAAAGACGCTTGCAATCCCTGGTGTGCAGTTGGGTCAATGTCCCTTCATAAAGAACGGCTTGATACTCATCCAGGACGACCATATTTTTCAATCCGGTTATGTGTAATCGATAGCTTCCGTTCTCATTTTGGCCAAATTGGAACTTCAATGGAAGCGGGGGCTTCAATAGCTTGATCCCCTCTACTGTGTGCTGGCTTTGCTCTACTTTAACCCTTGTCGACTTTATAAGAAATGGTAAAAGCCGCTCCCATGATGAGGGTGGAATGAGCAATTGTTCACTATTGTTCACTTCAGTTGAAGAGTATATTGTCTCTTCCTGGGACACTTTAATCAGCTGTTGTATCACAGCATCGGTTTCGATTTCAAAGCAATGGAGTTGTTGATTGAAAATGAATGAGTCTGAAAGATGGAAGGGAACTCCTTCTTTGATGCTCTGTAGAAACCCTCTAACCTGTTGAACCATGATAGAGCGTATCGTTAATTCAATCCCGATCATAACTCCACCTGTTTTTAAGGTAACAGGTTTAATTAATATTTCACATTGCAGAACTTGTCTGTTTTCAAAATGCCTCTGGTGACCAGTGGATCGTATGGATTCATCCTGAAACAAGGTAAAAAATTCTTCTGTTACTTCCCTACCTTGGCTATTTCCTCTACGCTGCTCATAATGAATGGAGAGTAGGACAGCTGCGATATGTTGACAATCTTTAACAAACGATGCTAGTTTGGGACAGCTGCACTTTGCATGGATTACTCCATTAGCTTCTCCTGTAACGGTTACGTGGAAATCTTCCTCCCCCGTAACGGTCGCTTCACAATAATTGGAACTGAATTCGTCCATTTTGACTTTATTAGAACGGTAATAGCCCTCTCCCCTTTTGAAAGAAACGGTACCGCATCGTTCTTTTATAAGTTTTTGATGTATGACCTTCAAGTGTCTGGTTCCTTCCTGGAAATGTTGGTATGTATGCGAAGTTCCCTAATTGGATTTCTTCAATAATCTTATGATAACAACAATAGGCAAATTTAGAAACTGTACGACATCGATTACTATATTAATAGAAACGTATATTCGCGAGATGATCTACATAGACTATAAGGGAAGCGATCCGACAGAAAAAAACCGAACTATGAGGCCAGTCATAGTCCGGAAAAATCTTTTAGGAGCCCTCTACTTTTCAATATGATTCAACAATGAAATGATGAAACTTCCTGCTTGAAATATCAGCATGAAAATAAAGTAGTTCTCCACCACCCTCACCCCCTTCTAGAGGATCGCTGTGTAAAATATTTGTCCCCTGTTGATATGTATGAAGGATAGACTCAATTCATGCGTTTTTTTGTTGTGAATTGGATGTATGGTCAGAAGGAAGAACTCCCGGATTATCTTTTGCGGATAATCCGGGAGTTTTTTCATTAGTGGGAAGGTTTTTTGATGAATTTTCATTAGATGGGTCGTCATCTTGGTAAAATCGACTCTTTTGGTAAACTTTTTGAGAGCTGGATTGGCGTAAGAAAGATTTTATCGGCGATATTTTAAATATATCAGCGAAATCCACTTTATACCTCAACTGCATCTAAAATACCGCCTTTATTTATGAAAGTTATGCTTACATAATATTTTCTATTGCATACGGAGACTTTTTTATGTAAATTAGTCAAGTATGTTTAATAGGAGGTATCATCATGAATCAAACACAAAACACTCAACGAGTTCAAATAGCAACTGCCGATCCATCTGCTCTTGGACTTTTTGGATTAGCTATGGTTACCCTTGTAGCTTCTTCAGCGAAACTTGGATGGACGGATGGCGTTTCATTTGTATTACCATGGGCGATTTTCCTTGGTGGAATTGCACAGCTGATCGCATGCTTTGGAGATGCAAAACATAATAATACGTTCGGATCCACTGCATTTGGTGCATTCGGTTTATTTTGGCTTGGAGTCGGAACATCCTGGTTAATTTCATTCGGTGTGTTTGGAGAAGCAGCGGCATCTGCAGTTGATCCACACCAACTAGGGATTGCGTATATCGGCTACCTGATTTTCAGTATTTTTATGACCATTGGTGCCATGGAAACACATAAGGTCTTATTCATTATTTTTGTTCTGATTGATTTCTTATTTATCGGCCTTTCGCTGTCTACACTTGGAATTGCACCTGAAGCCATGCATAAATTAGCGGCCATTTCTGAGTTATTTATTGCATTATTCAGCTTCTACGGCTCTGCTGCAAGTGTTTTGAACACCCACTTTGGGAGAGAAACACTTCCAGTAGGAAAGCCTTTCGGGATATTTAAGTAAGCGAAAAAAGAGATAGATGAAATGCGCATCTATCTCTTTTTTTTCATTTTTTTTCAAAATGGGAATCAAGATATCAAAATGAGGATCCTTTAAATCTCGATCACTGGGGTATCCTTCATGTTTGATGGGAACATCATCGAAGTATTCAAAGGTCGGTTCACTATAAGGTTGGTATTCGCTCTCTTTGAACCATTGATAAATACGATGATAGGTATGACCGATATCATCACCTTTTTTATTGTGAGTCATGAAATAACTCATAGATGGAATCGTGATCTCCTCCATATCTTCCGGAATCGCTTGATTTTCCCCTAATTCATAGGCTGGTAATGAAGAAAACCATCCGGTCGCACAGGAATTACACCTGAAATTGCGATTCACGAAAAGGAAAACGGACAATTATCTCAACTACCTATTGTTAAGGTACGCAATTTAGAATCTGCATTGAAGTATATTGGCTTTCATTTAACCGAAACGCCGACTCATTGATTTGAAAGAAGTTATTCGCAAACGCTCTTTACTACAATCCACACAAAAGAAGATGAAGCCCTGCGTTAGAAGACGAGGGCTTCATTTTTCATTTTTGACAACATTCTTTTTTAATATTTTCATCTTTTACTTCAACCAACTTCACTTTACAGCAATCCTTCTTTTCTTTCTGACCAATCAAACTCTTTAACCAATTCATTTTTTTCACCTCCTTATATAAAGTAAAATAAGAATCCCGACATAGTAGACATGATGAGTACAGAGCCAATAAATGCGACCACAAGCTTCTTCTTAAAAATGCTGTGGAGTAAAGTCACTTCCGGGAGACTTGCCCCTGCTGATGCAATTATTAAAGCCATTACTGGTCCCAGTGCCATTCCTTTAGCAATAAGAATTTGAGAGATCGGGATCATTGTAGATAGTCGAATATATAATGGAATACCGATAATCGCAGCTATCGGCACCAGCCACCAATTCTCTCCTTCTAAATAGGTTGTAATCCATTCAGTTGGAACAGAACCATGAATAACGGAACCAATCCCTGCTCCGATAATAAGAAAAGGGTAGACATTTCTCATAAGTGTGAGTGTTTCTCTTATCGCTCTCTTGATGTCGATTCCTTTCTCAGGGGCTGAGAAATTTTCTACCATGACATTTTTTAGTTGTCTTTCAAATCCAAATGCACTCAACGCAAATCCGATAATAATAGAAAAAGAAGTGGTTAAAATCGTATATGCAATTGCTACTTTCCATCCCAGTAAGTATGTCATCAAGGACAAAATCGTTAAATCCAGTACAGGTGAGGCAAAAAGGAAAACCATCACAATGGAGAAACGGACTTTGTTTCGCAATAGATTTACGACAATAGGGATGGTTGAACAGGAGCAAAAAGGTGTGACGAACGCAAAACCAACAGCAATCAGAGCACTCAACAGTGGATGGCTTCTATCCATCAGCTCTTCCATCCTTTTATAGGGAATGAATCCTTGTAGTAAATGAATAACAAAGGAAATCCCCACAAACAGCACAGTTAGTTCTAGAGCAATACTGATAAAGTCTTTTAATATAGTCATTTTGACTGCCTCCTTTATGTTAAATCAATTTTTTTTGATTAATTATCGGGAAAATCATACATCAAATTATTTTGATTAATAAATCAAAATTATCCAATTCGAATTGGTTTTATCTAAAATTCTCTTTCTCAAAATAACTACCTTTCTCTATATCGACTTTTTTTGATTAATAAATCATACCCTCATGCAAATTAATCACCTTCACCTTATCCCCGCCTAAACAAGCAGCAAAGTTGCTCAGATAACAAGTGATTCAATTCAGTGTGATTTAATGTATAGTAACTCCACGTGCCTCGCGTTTCTTTCAAGATCAACTCAGCGTCCATTAAAACCTTCAGATGGTAGGAAAGTTTAGATTGGGGTAAGTCTAATTTATCCGATAGGTCACATACGCACACTTCTCCCATTTCAGTAATTTGGTGCAGGATAAACAACCTTTTTTGATCTGCAAGTGCCTTGAATTTTTTTTCGTATTTACTGAAAGTTGAATCCAGTGATATATCTTTTAATGGAATTTGTTTGTTCATGGTATCTGCTCCTCTTAAATCAATTTTATTTGATATATCCTTACTATATGCAATATTTTCCATTTAGTCAACTAATAAATCAAAAATAGTTGATTTATTTATTTTTTAAAAATAGAAAGCCATCTATTCATGTTGATTAGACGACTTTCTTACGGAATCAATATTCACACTGTTCTCAGCTTTATAAACTTCCTCTTCCCTACCTGCACAATCAGTCCATCTTCAATCTCTACTTCTAATTGCATATCCAGAACCTTTTCTGAATTGATTCTAATTCCACCATTTTGAATCATTCGGCGTGCTTCACTCTTTGACCCTTGCATATTTAGCTCAACAAGTAAGTTGACAATGGGCACTCTCCTTTCACCTGTCCACTGTATCTCTGGAATGTCATCAGGCAGTGCGCCTTTTTGGAATACTTCCTTAAAATTGTTCTCGGCTTGCCCGGCTGCTTCTTCTCCGTGGTACATGGACACGATGGTTTTTCCTAAACGTATTTTGGCATCTCTAGGATGGAGTGTCCCTTCGTTTAATTCCTTCTCTATTTTCGATTTCTCATCTAAAGTTAAGTCAGTTATCAGGTTAAAGTATTTGATGATCAATTCATCCGGAATCGACATCGTCTTCCCAAACATTTGGTTAGGATCTTCATCAATTCCAATGTAATTATGTTTTGATTTTGACATTTTCTCTACACCGTCAAGGCCTTCAAGTAAAGGAAGTAAAATGACTACTTGTTTCTCCTGGTTGTAATGCTCCTGAAGATGTCTTCCCATCAACACGTTAAACTGCTGATCCGTCCCGCCAAGCTCCACATCACTTTCTAATGCGACGGAATCGTATCCTTGCATTAACGGGTAGAAAAACTCATGAAGCGAGACTGGCTTACCTGTTGACAACCGATTAGAAAAATCGTTTCTTTCAATTAATCGAGCAACCGTTATCTTAGAGGACAAATGAATCACATCTTCAAGTTTCAACGATGACAGCCATTTGGAATTGTAATGAAGCTCCACTCTCTCTTTGTCGAGGACTTTCCCAAATTGCTCAAAGTAAGTTTGGGCATTTCTCTTCACCTCTTCATCAGTCAGCTGCTTTCTTGCAACAGACTTGCCAGTTGGATCACCGATCTTACCAGTAAAATCCCCGATAATGAGCTGAATGATATGGCCGCTTTCTTGGAACTGCCTTAATTTGTTCAGGACAACCGTATGACCCAGGTGAACATCGGGAGCGGTTGGATCTAGACCTAGCTTAATTTTCAATGGTACTCCTGTTGCAATTGACTTGACGAGTTTTTGCTTTAATTCTGCTTCTGGGATGATTTCATGCACTCCATATTTGTATACAGCTAACTGCCTTTCTACTTCTGCCTGTTGTTCTTGTGAAAGTGATTCCCATTTGTGTTGCATGATCATTCCTCCTTGATTGATATGATTCGTTTAAATATTTGTCGGGTTGGTCGTGATCGCTGAAATTCAATTTCACTGATAAAAAGAAAATTTCGCTGATAAATTCAGATTGCAGAAGACGAATTTGTGATTTCCCGTTATATTTCAGATTTCGCCGTTATACAACCCTTCTAGTTAAAAATGCACACCAAAAAACCACGCCCCTAAAAAAGGGACGTGGTTAACGCGGTACCACCCTCATTGAAGATCTCTCTTCCACTTCATTCGGATAACGGACCGGCCGTTCTCTGCTACTAAGGGTTCACAGAGAATGTTTAAGGAGGTAATTCGCGCTTATCTTTGTACTGATTCCCACCAGCCATCAGCTCTCTTCACCAGGGAGATAAGTCACTACTCATTCCTATCATGACATCTACGATTATGAATTTTCATTTATTTTACATAAGAATGCAGTAAAATACAATAATATTTTTTATCCCTTCACCATCCCCATCGCAAACCCGTCGTATCCTTTAGATCCGACGGTTTGAACAACCGTTGAATCAATACGGGGCTCTTTAGACAACATATCAACAAAATGGCGAACACCCTGAACGCTTTCATCTTCATTGTTTTCATCGATTACTCTTCCACCGCGTACCACATTATCTGTAATAATGACAGCTCCAGGTTGAGAAAGCTCGAGTGCCCATTTTAAATAATTTGCATTATTTTGTTTGTCCGCATCAATGAAAATAAAGTCAAATTCACCCTCAATAGTCGGCAACGTATCCAATGCAGCACCTACCTTAATTTCCACCTTTCGATCCATTCCAGCGTTTTGAATGTTTTTTGCGGCGACTTTTGCATGTTTTTCACTATATTCCAAGGTTACAAGATGGCCGTCCTCAGGCAGTGCACGGGCAAGCCAGATCGTACTATAGCCTCCAAGGGTCCCGATTTCCAATATGCGTTTCGCTCCTTTAAGCTGTGCAAGCAATGAGAGAAACTTCCCTTGATTCGGAGATACATCGATTGCAGGCAGTTCTGCTTCACTATTTGCTATCAATACAGAATCCATAAGTGGATCTGATACTTGTAGTTTACTTGTAAAATATTGATCTACTTCTGTCCAAATGTTTTCAGATGTCACCATCATCACTCCTTAGTATTTATCAAACATAAACAATAGCACCATAATTTACCATGTAATTGGTTGCATGAATTTTCAGTATTTCCCTTTTCTTAAAATGATGGATTGAAAGTCAAACGCCCCTCCTACTACTTCTTTCGGAACTCGTTTAAAGTATTCGATTATAAAAACATCGGAAAGTGCATCTGTTAATCTATTATCTTCATAAAAGGAAAAAAAACGCTTCGGTTCATAATGATCCCCCTCCCAGATTCCTTTAAAGTCCACCCCACCGTACACACCAATGTAAAACTGACCACCTGGAGCCAGTACTCTTTTAATCTCTTTTAAGACGAGTGACAGCTCCTGTTTCGGAACATGGAGAAGACAATTTAATGCCCATATAGACTCAAATTGACCATCAGTTAATGATAAATCATCAAAGCTCATCACTTCTGCGTGTAACCCTTTTTCCCTGCACAACTCAACAGATTCGGAAGACAGATCAGTACTTAACGTCTTTAAACCTTTCCCTTTAAAAAACAAGCTATCCCTACCAGTTCTCGCACCAATTTCTAAATGAGACGTCTTGTTTTCTTTCTCTAAAAACGAATAGAACACATCACGTTCTTTTACCTTCCAATCTTGCGTTGGCGTATCATTTCTCTCTGCAGATTTTTCATCATACGATTTTGAAAGGTTTTCTTTTATGCCACTGTACATCAATGAATTTTCCACTTCCCTTTACTCTTTAATCTCATACATAGTAAATGCCCACTCTCTAATAAGAAGGATTTCACGTTCGAAGGCATATGAGCATCTGACTCCTTATTTTGCTCACCAGCCTAATTGCATATTTTTGGTCTTAATCTTATCAATTATTGAAAACATTCTTTCCTACCCCTATTATTTCATTGGTTCTTATGGTGAGCACCCCTTCAGTTATGATAAGTCAGCACTTTAGTACTTCTAGTAAAATGTTGTAAACCCCTGCATAACCTATACAAGATTCCTTATAATTCACCATTTTTCTTAAGTGACATCCTTCAACTCAATAATCAAGAAACTCTTTTGAAAAGACGCTATCCATATAAAATGAATAGCGCCCCTGCTATCTTTCTATTTACTTTTTAAAACCTTTATAAAGCACACTTACCGTATCCACAATTATTGTCACGATGAACCCGATTACAACCCATTCTTTGGATTGTTCCCAGATGCTATTAATTGTCTCATAAGACTGATCTAATAGATTCAGTCCTCTTAGTTGAAATAGGTCTTCAACGAATGTAGGGTTCCAAATTTGCTGATCCATTAATAAAAAGAGTCCTAATATCAAAGTTACCACGTTAATAATTAGAGTAGATACACCTAATTTCTTCGTCCATCTTCCTATTATCAGCTTTAAGCTTTCTTTAAATATACCTAGTCCGACGATAAGGTAAATTAATAGAAGATAATCGTTGAGAGTTTCTGGATTAAGGAAAGGTGCAATCCCCTTAAATTCATTCTCTTCAAAAACAAACACACCCATCATTCGATTTGAGAACAAGATGAGAATTAAAAACAGGATGGAAAAGATGATTCCAGTCAAGACTTCGCCACGTTTGATCTCTTTCTTGTGATCCGGAATCGGAGGTAAATCTGCTGGTTTCCACTCCTGCACTTTCCCTTTTTTTACTTCACCTGAAATGACTTGTCGATAATCTATAAAGGCAAACACAATGGTGATCCATGCAAAAGTCTGTGTTCCAACTTGAATCAACGACACGATCAATCCAACAAAATGATTTATGATGGAAACGGGATTCATGATCGTTTCAATCACAAACACAATGCTCAATGCAATGGAAATGGAAATCAAAACAATCTTTAATATGTGTAAATAAGGATAGAACAAATCAGGACTGATGAGGTATCTACCACCTCCACGGTACTTATCAGCCATATCCGACGGAATCCCCAAGTCTACCAGCACTTCTTCTATGTCCTCTTCCGTTGTTTTTCTATTTCCAACTTTCACTTCGAGCATATCGTGAATCAGTCCGCGTATTTCCCTGCCAATTTCATCTCGCTGTGACTGAGGCAGTTTATTTGTCACTGCGTAAATATATCTCTCAATCATCTCCATTTGGTCATTCTCCCCTTTCCTCCATTAACACATCCATGCTCTCCACAATCTTTCTCCATTCTTTTTGCAGCAGTGTATACACCTTATTGCCTTTAGCACTCAGCACATAATATTTGCGAGGACGCGCTTCGTTTGTGTCCCATTCACTTTGCAGCAGCCCCTGCTTCTCTAATCTCCGTAGAAGAGGGTATAGGGTTCCTGGTTCTACAGAGATTCCTTTTTCTCCAAGCTTCGTCACCAGTGAATACCCATATTGAGGATAGGAGAGCTGACTTAGAACTCCAATGGTAATCGTTCCCCTTCTCAATTCTTGAAGTAATTTGTCGACTAGTTCATTCACATCGCTCATATCATCATCTCCTGCTCTCATTATAGTGTATGACACACACCATTGTAAATGACACAATAATATTAAATTTCCGTACAGGAAAACACAATTTATTCTGCAACATGTGTGATGATTGTTTTATCCATCTTTTAATCATTCAATATAAATGAAATCAACCTATTCGGGCATAATAACCAAAACAAATTGTCTTGGAGGGTTCATTCTTGCATACCAATGAGCAGGCATTATCCATTTTTGCACTTGGCGGAATCAATGAAATCGGAAAAAATATGTATGTTATTCAACATCGTGATGATATTGTCATCATTGATTGTGGAGGTAAGTTTCCTGATGAAAGTCTCTTGGGTATCGATTTAATTATTCCTGATGTTACTTATCTGGAAAAAAACAAAGATAAAATACGGGCTTTAATTGTGACTCATGGCCACGAGGACCACATAGGTGGCATACCTTATCTTCTGAAAAAAATTAACATGCCCATTTATGCTACACATTTCACCTTGGGGTTAATCGAACTAAAATTAGAAGAGCACAGGCTAATAAGGGATACAAAACTTGTAACCATCGACTCAAATTCCAACCTGAATTTCGGAACGATCGATGTTTCTTTCTTCAAGGTCAGTCACAGCATTCCGGATTGTTTAGGTATCGTATTTCATACGCCGGAAGGAAATGTCGTACATACTGGAGACTTTAAATTCGACTTAACCCCTGCCAATCATCAATACTCAGACATTCATAAAATGGCCAGGATCGGTGATGAAGGGGTGTTGGTCTTACTTTCTGAAAGCACGAATGCGGAGCGGAGCGGCCTGACGCCATCTGAACAAATGGTGGGGAATCATATGGATGAAGCGTTCTTGAAAGCCACTGGAAAGATCTTTGTCTCAACTTTTGCTTCCAATGTCAACCGGGTCCAGCAGGTTGTCGATGCTTCCATCAAGACAAACAGGAGGCTGGCCTTATTAGGAAGGAGCATGATCAATGTAGTTTCAGTCGCCATAGAAAGGGGATATTTAACCGTGCCTGACGGGATGCTGATTGATGCACGAGAAATTGATGCATTACCTCCCGAAAAGGTAGCGATATTATGTACGGGAAGTCAAGGGGAACCTATGGCCGCACTAGGTCGCCTTTCGACTGGAAGCTTCCGGGACGTAAACGTTTATCCAGGTGATACGGTTATTCTGGCTGCTTCACCTATCCCAGGGAACGAAAAGGACGTATCACGAATTCTGGATAATTTATTTCAACTTGGTGCCCACGTGATTTACGGCAGTGGAAGCACAACAGGCATGCATGTGTCAGGTCACGGATATCAAGAAGACTTAAAACTCATGCTCACATTAATGAAGCCGACCTATTTTATTCCTATACATGGTGAATACCGAATGCTGCATCATCACCGCTTGCTCGCCGAATCGGTAGGAGTGGAAGAGGGAAATACCTTTATAATAAAAAACGGTGAAGTCGTCGATATTGAGAATTCCGCTGCCCGGCAAACGCGGGCCATTCCTGCAGGAGACACCTTTGTAGATGGCTTGAGCGTCGGAGATATCGGATCAATTGTTTTACGGGATCGAAAACAACTTTCTGAAGATGGAATGCTTATCATTGTCATTACCCTTAGTAAAACGGAGCATACGATTATTTCTGGACCTGATACCATTTCACGGGGATTCGTTTTTGTACGAAACTCAGAAGACCTATTAAAGGACGTAAACCATCTCGTTAGAAAAGTCGTAGATGAATTGTCTGCAGAAAATATTCGGGACTGGAAAGAAATGAAACAGGCGATCAAAAAAGACGTAGGTCAATACCTATTCAAGCATTTGAAGAGGAAACCAATGATTTTGCCAATCATTATTGAAGTGTAGTTGGAGATGCCGGGTGCTTATGCGCCTGGCATTTTCTGTTAAAAAGGGCACCTAACAAAAAGTCAGGTGCCCTTTAAATCATTATTTCTCTACCTTATTTCCTTCATAAATCTTCACATCTAAAGGAGCCGCTAAATACTCAGGCGCTCTTCCAACAAATGAAGAAAAATCCTCACTCGCATTGTGATTCTCAACGGCAGCAGCATCCCTCCACACCTCTACCATTGTATAGACACTATCTCTTTCAGTATCCTTCATTAAGTCATAAGAAATGTTTCCCTCTTCTGCTCTGGATGCTGCTACAAGTGGACGAATCTCTTCTAAAAATGCTTGTTCTTTGATTGGGTTAATATGAAATTCTGCATGTATAATTATCATGTTACTTCTCCTCTATTCTCATTATTATTTCCATTCTGTGATGGACTCGACTGGCAGGCGAACAGATTTGTAGCCTGCATCTGCCGCTTTTCCGATTGAAATCAGCATGACTGGATAGTAACGGTCTTTTTCCATACCATATGCTTCAGCAATTTGATCCTTTTCATATCCACCAATCGGATTTGTATCAAACCCGTGAGCACGTGCAGCAAGCATGAGTTGCATTGATACTAATCCTGCATCAATGAGGTTCATTTCCCTGAACTGTTCAGTTGTCATCATTTGTAGTAATCCTTTAATAGATGGAAGTTGTCTGTCTCTTACTTCTGCGGGCATATAACCTTCTTCCACTGCTTTATTGTAAATCTCATCCGCATAGTCAAGGCTGTTCATATCAACAAATACCGCGATTACTGCAGAAGAAGTTTTGACTTGCGTCTGATTGAATTTCGCAAGAGGGGCAAGTTTTTCTTTCCCTTCTGGACTATCAATGACAACAAAACGCCATGGCTGCAAGTTTACAGATGATGGTGCAAGTGTGGCTTCGGTTAGAATTTCTTTCATTTCTTCTTTGCTAATTTTCACAGATGGGTCATAATTACGGATGGAACGACGGCCTGTGATGATTTCGTTAAAGTCATTGATTTTTGTTTGATTCATGGTGCATTCTCCTTTTAAATAGATTGGTCTAAAATATCTAGTATTAGATCTCCGAAACATTATCCTGAATACGATTTAGCATGTCCGATAAAACCGAACGTTCTTCTTTTGTAAAGCTTTTAAAGACTTTTGAGATAAAGACCTCTTTCTCTTCACGATAAGTTTCTATTTTCTTACGGCCTTCTTCTGACAACCGAACAAATGTAAACCTGTTATCATCAGGATTTTTACGGCGAGAGACCATCCCTTTTCCTTCAAGCTGCTTTAAGTGTCTCGTCACGGCTGCACTATCAATATTAACTTCTCTTTGTAGAGACGTTTGACTGATCTCTTCCACATCAAACAACTTGTGCAAAAGATCCAAACGAGACTGACTGATTCCGGTACAGCGCTCAAACTTAGGACTCATTTGCTTATATATATCATTTAATTGAACGATTATCTTCTCTTCTTCACGACACGAGTTGGACAAAGCATCCTCCTCCTTTTAATTAATTGATGGGTCAACAATTGACCTGTCAACTAATATAATACATATGGTTTTAAAAGTCAAATGTATGGATTTTGGGAGAAAACCCTAATAAATTAACAGGAATCCTTTTGACAAATGTGGAAGGTGTAGAGTGAGTAAAAATAGGAGATCTTTGCTGTGTAAAAAAGGAAAAGGCCAGGTAATGAGGGAATGCCCTCTCCTACCTGGCCTTCTATGTGCACTATAAACACGCTAAACTTAGTCATATCACTTGTATGAGATTACTATACCTATACGGGATTTCACAGAAAAAAAGACTTACTCTTTTGGTAGGTCTAACGCTTGATAGGCAGCCTGATATTTTCCGCCTTCTGCAACCTCTGAATGATACAATGCTTTAAGAGCAAATGTACGCTCTAAATTCATGTCATCCATCAATACTTTCAGACGGGCTTGCAATTCTTTATTATCTCTGATTAACAGCTTCATTTGTGATTTCATATATTTCATAAGGCTATAACTCCCCTCTTCTACTTGAACAATTCATCAAGTATAACACTGCTGGTCACAGTACTAAAGGTATTTTTTATAGAACACCCTGTTCACATCCTTCACTTCACACCCATTTGCAAGAAATGTTCGGATCATCGGAGTGTTATGCTTACTTGTCCCCCCAATATAATTTTTTGCATGAAAATCTTTTGCTAACAGATTAAGTGCCAGTTTATGAAGAACCTTGCTCTTTCCCTTGCTTCTTTCATCCCGAATCAATCCGAAATAAAACAACCTTCCCTCATCTACCGTGCCCGGTTCTATATGTGGCATTATGACGCCAATAGGCTGATCTCCTTCATAAATCGCAATACAGGAATCCTTATAGCTGTCACCCAACTCGATTGCTACACTTTTCATATGTTCTGGCATGGTTAAACAAGATGGAGCATTAAGGGAGCCCTCCATAGATTGTACCCAAATATGAGCAAACTCTTTTTCTGAAATCACATGTAAATTTTTCAATGTAAAAGAGTGTTTGACTTCCGACTTCTCAAGCTTTTTATGCACAGTCACAAATTCATCAACCAGGTCATATCCTTTTCCCTCAAAATACTCATCCAATTCCCGGGAGAATGTTTGATTCACAAGAATCTTCAAGTTAGACAGGGAATGATAGGGCGGGGTCTGATCCAGATAACTGACAAGTTCTTTCAGTTCTGCAATGGTCAAATCATTCGTATCCTCGATGGTCGCATAGTTGTCACCTTGAATAATTTTCACTTTTTCGATGAGTTGCTTTTGTTGTTTATTCAATGCAAATCCTCCTTTTCTCAATGTAATGAGTACATCATTCTGTAAAAATCATAGGGATCCAAGTCTATTTATTCTTTTCAGTAGTGATCCCTGCAGCAACACTTCTACATCATACAATGGATAAGGCCACCCGAGTTCAGAAGCTCAGTTTCGAACCTCCTTCGGCATCAACATATAGAATATCTAAAAATAATATTACTCGGCCTAAAAGCCGCTATTCCTTATTCAGTGAACCATCCAACCACAATGATTCCTAAGCCATTCAATGCAAAAAAGGTCCCATAAATCATCATGACCATGCCCGTTCCAAACCCATGAGGATCAAATGGACTTACGGATAAACCAGTCAGGATAAAAACCACGGGTGTGAGCAGTAAACAACGACTCCAGACCAAATTCTCTTCTTTTTATTCTTTCCTGCCAGCTTCATTACCGTAAAGTTGGTCAAAGCTAATACCGTCACAATGATAATGAACAACAGAAACAAGACGCCCCAATCGGACAAAAAAATCCCTCCTTACCATGTCTAACTATACGCAATCCAAAATGAAATCCCCCAACTTAAAGCGAGAAACAGCAAACTCGCAATCAAATAGGGACTTTTATTAGAAGAACTTGCTGATTCATATTCATATTTAAATTGGTTGTTCGTAATAAACTTGGCGGCCGTTGATGCCTGATTGATCTGTGCTTTTTTCGAAATATTGGTGATCAATCCAAGTGCAAAAAAGCAGAGGCTGGAAATGAAAGCCGTATCCATTAAGCTCCAATCTTTCAATGAATTGATCATTACTGTAGCGCCAGTCATTAGCGAAAAGAGGATCACAATGATGGTAAGGGATAAGTATTTTGGATGAATAAACTTTTCTAATTGTTTACAGAATTGGTCAATGAAAAATGCAAGACCGGTCCCTGCAATCAGGATGACAATGGTTAATAAAATATTTAGATAGTAGTTCATTTGGGTTGCCTCCATTCATAGATTATTCCCCTCATTTCAGATTAGAAGGATTAAAATGCAAGGAAAAATAAGATGCCATCGATTACTCCCAGACTTAATAAAGTGATCAATAAAAACGTTCTTCCCCACATTTTTTTAAAATATAAATATAGCAATCCAAAATATATGAATCCAACTGTGATTAGACATAGAAAGAACTCTCTCATCATTTCCCCATCTATATGGTTGCCCTTCACATGAACCCATTCGAATTTTTGGTTGAGATCTAGCGGGACAGTGAAGAACATGAATCCCCACCCAACGAAAATAACAATTCCCAATAAACGAAGGAACGAGTACATACTCATCTGCTTTTTTTGATGACTATCTACAATCGTTTCATATTCAAAATCGTTTTTTTCTACTTTTAATCCCATAAAAAAATCCTTTCTGCCTGTTCTTTTCTACTAATACGAAAAAACAAACAGAAAGGTTTCAAATTATTCCAAATTTATTACTAACTGGAAAATCTTATCTTCCCAGATGTTTCCCCAAATAAATGCCACTTGCCGCTGCCTGCGATAAGGAATGGGTTTCTCCGGAGCAGTCACCAACAAGATACAGATTTGACACATCTGTTTCAAAGTTCTCATCCGTCGGTATTTTAGGTTCATAAAACTTCGCATCCAAACCGTACAAAAGTGTATCAGGGTGTATAGTCTCCCCAATGAGCCTTTCCAAAGAAGCGAAAAACTCCTCGAGCGCCATCCCATACAATTCTGGAACCTCTTCCCTAAGATTCCCATATTCCGCTTTGAGGGACGGACCTATCAGATTCCCCTCCAACGTTTCTGTACTCCTATCTGATTTGAAATCTTCCAATCTCTGAACGACAATTCGATCTCTTTCTTGATTGATTGCCCCTATGATGTTCATCGCATAGTCCATTGCCTCAACATGGGAGAGAAAATAGCGTGAAACGAACAAGCTGAAGTTCAGATTCGCACTTGGTGTATCTTCTTCACGGGCATTTTGTCCATCAGGCATCACTACGCCATGCTGGTGCTTCCGTATGATCCTCCCTCGTGGATTCATACAATAGGTTGTCGCACTGAATGATTCCCTCTCGATCTTCAGCTTCGTTTCAAATGTATCTTTTAATATCGATTGAAGCTGATCACCTTTCATTTCCACACGCATCCCTAAATCTAGACGGGTTTCCCCTGGATAAAGTCCAAGTGTTCCTGCTTGTGCTTTCAGCCATGTGCTGCCACTCATTCCTGTACCAATCACTAATTTTCTTGTTGTAAAATCACCGCTATTTGATTTCAAGTGAAAGCCCGCCTTATGTTTAGAAATCGTTTCAACATGAGTTTCGAAACTGAATGTAATACGGTTTTTCAGCACCTCATACATCTTATGAAATACCTCACTTGCCAAACGTGTTCCTAAATGACGGACCTCTGTTGAAAGTACCTTCAAGTCTACCATCCCGGCTCTTTTCGAAAGTGACTCATTTTTCGTGCTATAGGGGGGGATGATGTCACCGCCAAACTCGCAGAGAATATCGTCTACTTCCTTCATCAAATCAAGGGCGGTTTGTTCTCCTATTTTCCTACCAAGCTCTCCCCCGAAATCATTCGTATAATTAAATTTCCCTTCTGATTTCCCAAGACCTGCAAACCCAATGTATTTACTGCACATTCCTTCACAAGTACACACTCGCCCATCATCTAAACCGCATGAACGTTCACTCAGTTTCTTGCCGAGATCCATCATGTGGATGGAGACATGTTCATTGTGCTTCATCAAGGTGTAAGCGAGAAACACACTGCTCACACCTGCTCCGATGATGGTGATATCGTGATGATTCGATTGCATCCTCTGCTCCCCTTTCTTAGTTGTAATCGTGCTTGTGCCACTTTTCCAACACAGAGCTGATATGATTTCCTGATTTGCTTCCTGCCTCTTTCCATTTCAGTCGGAAATAACATGTCTTAAAGAAATTTTCGATATTCATTTTCATTCTGTAGAAAGAGTAAGAATAGCCTTTTTCCCTATTACGATCATTTACCGTATCTGACAAATCAATTAGCCATATTAATAGATCTTCATCAGTCATTCCTTTATCAAGCAGTGCTTCAATAGCAAAAAATAATCGGCCATCTTCATCATCCATATAGGCAGCATCTTTCAATAAACAATTTTTGATCACCTGCAGACACCGTTGATGAAGCTCAGAAGGAAAGACAGGGTGACGGATCACTTCCACCAAATAATCCGCTCCGTGTGCAATGCTATGAGCCCATCCTTTTCCTTCTACATAACCACGGGTATCTTCTTCAGCTTCTAAGTAAAGAAAACAAGCATCGATCGCTTTCTGAACCTCACCAGCAGGTAAAAACGGGAGCGCACGATCTTTGTCCAAAAGTAATACAAGTACTAAAGATGAAAACGCCCGGGTAAAAATCGAATCATCCTCCTTTCTTCCAATACAATAAAATAAATGGTCTTCATCTATACAAGTATCGAGCAGGAATGACATTTGTTCGGGTGATAAATAATCCTTTTCCATGAATCTGTAAAAACTTGTGTAGATCAATTGGTCTCTAAGTTCTCCGTCGGTGGACCCAATATGTATGGTCATATCATTCAAAAGTGGATTCAAGTCCATCTCTTTCACTAAATCAGGACGATTAAAATCGATCTTTCTTAATTTCTCTTTCAGTTGACTTTCAGTTATCATATCTGAATTCTCCTCACCAAAATGGTTTCCATTTCCATCCTACCATAAAACAGAATTGAGGAGGTCCGTCCCTCTATTTATCTTTCAAACTGTGATGGAGATAGGGAATGGAAGCGAGTGTCGAGATGGCTCCAGCAAGCATGATGGTCAGGTTTGTTCCTATTGCTTCAGCCAGTATTCCTGCAAGAAATGCGGCCAGGGGCATGAATACCCATGTCATAAGGCGGCTTGTGGCCTGGACCCTTCCCAATAAGTGATCGGGTGTCAGCGTTTGCCGGATTGTGATGATGCAAGGACTCATCATCGAAGCACAAAAGGTCCCTACTGCATTCATGATCACAAGCCAAAAATAGGTTTCTATCAAACCGAAACACAGGATCGAAAGCCCTCCGATGACAGATGCCGTAAATAAAATGCTCCGATAAGAAAACCGCTTCCGAAAAAGGTTTGACGTAACCGCGCCTGCAATGGCACCGACTCCTCCCATTGATAATAACCAACCAATCATGACCGCATTTACATTAATGGAATCCTTTAGGTGAAACACCAATAATGTGAGAAATAATGTAGTTCCGAACACAGAAGATACCATGGCTAGATTGGAGTACAAGATCGGCTTGGTCTTTGCAACGAATTCAAATCCCTCCTTGATCTCTCCCCATATGGAATACCTCGATGAAACTCTCTCATTCACCTTCATCCGAAGACTCGCAATGGCAAGAAAAGATACCAGGAAGCTGACGCTGTTCACCAACAGGGCATATCCCGGATTAAAAAAGGAAATGATCAACCCTCCTAAACCGGGTGCTAAAAAAACCGCTAAATTAAATATCCCGGAATTCAGTGAATTCACAGCTTGAAGGTCTTCTCTTCTCACCAGGCTAGGAACTGAAGCAAATTGAGATGTATTGTATATTTGGCTTAATAATCCGATACCAAACACAACCGGATATACCATCCACATCTCCAGTACCTCCATGATAAAAAGAACCCCAATCATACCAACAAGTAAACATCGCCCTAAATCGCATAAAAGGAGCAAGTGCTTCCGGTTGAATGTATCGGACATGATACCTGCGAAGGGCTGCAATAGAATCGGCAGCCGTTCAAGCGCCGCCACAATTCCCATACTCACAGGTGATCCAGTAATCGTTAATACCATTAGTGGAATCGCGATTAAATAGATTTGATCCCCGAAAAATGAGATCAAATTCCCGCCCATAAATCTGAAAACAGAATAGTTTTTCTTTAAGGGCGGTAAATCATCCAAATGATTTAGCTTCACCGCACGCTCTCCCATATCTGATTCCCCTTTTAATAATCAGTTAAATACTGCATCAATTCATTCGATAAAGATTGTACAGCATTCTCTTTCAAACGATACTTACCATCCTGTGCCTCAACCAGCCTTGCGGACCTGAGAATTTTCAAATGGTGATGGACCGTGGATTTCCCCATGTTCAGCTCATTTGTGATTTCTTGGAGAGTACGCTTTGATTCCTTAAGTAATTTCACCATTCGGAGGCGAGCTTCATCACCAAGGGCTTTATGCTTTTGGACGAGAAAATAGCTTGGCATATCCTTATCATCCGGATAAATGCTTTCATTGGCTACGGGGTAATAAAACACTTTGACTCCTTCAACATCCCCTTCTACGTTCCAAGGGCGATATATCGACTGGGGGATTAGCAGAACTGTATGAACACTCGGCTCTGGAAGATAGGTAATTCCTCCGGTTGCCCATTCCACCATGGCCTCGGGCTTCAGCTTCCCACTCATCTTCTCTTTGGCTTGTTTATCTCTTCTCAGTATTTGAGATATTGTTTCTCTTTGAGGAACAATCACTTCTTCATACAACCGGGTCATGACGCTCTTCAGGTGTTCTCTTAGGGGATGAACTTGGGTTGTGCAGACAAACTCAATATACTCAGGAAAAAATGGGTTACCCTCTGTCTGCTTTTTCAATCTGTTTCGTGATGACTCATCCCCTTCTGAAGCAAGCATTCGAAGATCTTCAAATTTATTCCCTATGTATGGAATGCAGATAAATCTGAGGTTTTCATCAGCCAACTCATCCAGAAACGTGATAAATTCAGATAAATCCCGAAACTCTTTTTGATGCAACAAAAGGAGTAGGGATTTCCACGTATTATTCTTTTCAACAAATTTCAAGTCCTCTATCAATGGTTCAGAGAAAGATTTCTTTAACCTGTCCCATGACTCTTTTGGTTTTTCTAACGTATCAATAAGCCTTGTATTTGTGACTGCAGCAATACCCAAAGCGCATTCCCAAAGAAGAGAAGCCTCGATCCTAACCTCATACGTCTCTCTTTTTCGACTGGTCATATGGAGCACATCCATGTAGAAACACCTCATTTCCAAAAATTTCATCCTTACAATTATTCTATACTTTTAGAATTATTAATTCAATATTTTTTGAATATATTTTTTAAAAAAGCAAGCTTTACAACCAAAATAAGCACATAAATCCCACTCAGGAATTCATGTGCTTCATTAAAAAAAGTTTTTAAGATTTATTTAACCTTATCCTTTTTGATCTGCTTACTTCTCAACTGACCGCAAGCTGCATCAATGTCCGTGCCTTGTTCCACACGGACTCCACAGTTGATTCCATGTTCAAGTAATGTACCGTAGAATTCGACAATCGCTTCTTTCGTACTTCTTTGATATTGGTTGTGTTCGTCAACCGGGTTGTAAGGTATCAAGTTCACATAAGAAAGGTGACGCTTGTTTTTCAGCAGCTTGGCCAGCTGAATGGCTTCTTCTTTATGATCATTCACATCACTCAACAAGATATATTCAAAGGTAATGCGTCGATTGGTTTTTTCTAAATAGTAATCAATGGCCGGCATTAATTTCTCTAACGGGTACGCACGGTTTATTTTCATAATCTTCGTACGCAATTCATTGTTTGGTGCGTGTAATGAAACGGCCAGGTTGATTTGAATGTTTTCGTCGGCAAATTTGTAAATCTTATCTGCCAGACCACTTGTTGATACAGTGATGTGACGAGCTCCGATGGAAAGACCTTTTTGGTCATTCACTACTCGGAAGAAGTCCATCATGTTATCGTAGTTATCGAATGGTTCACCAATTCCCATTACGACGATATGACTGACTCGTTCTCCATTTCCTGCTTCATCCAAGTGATGTTGGACGTTCATGATTTGTTCAACAATTTCACCGCTTGATAGGTCTCGGTTCTTCTTGAGTAGTCCACTCGCACAGAATGTACAACCGATGTTGCATCCGACCTGAGTCGTCACACATACACTCAGTCCGTAATTGAAACGCATAAGAACTGTTTCTATTAGGTTACCATCCTCAAGTTTGAACAAGAATTTGATTGTGCCGTCCTTAGATTCCTGTTTAACCTCTTGAGTGAGTGTATGAAGATAGAAGTGATCGTCCAGCAACTGTACACAGTCAGCGTTTAGATTCTTCATATCCGAAAAGTTTGTCACTCTCTTTTTATATAACCAATCCCATATCTGAGCCGCACGGAACTTCTTTTGGCCGTGCTCGACCAGCCATGTTGTCAGTTGATCTAATGTTAATCCGTATATGGATTTCTTTTCCATTTAAAACCCTCATTTCGAAACTCTACAATTTTCTACTTATCTATACTACTTAAAGTATGGCAATGTTTCAAGGGATTTATAAGTGTTGAGAAGAATTGGAATTCCGTAATATAGTATAAATACAATGAAAAAATACGCCGAGACTCTGCCTCAGCGCATCCTTCTAATGATTGATTCTTTGTATGAAATCATCCAATTTCTCTTTGTCTTTCAGCTTTTCATTACACTCATCACTATCCTGGCAGATGTAATTTCCTTTCTTCACAAAGGTTCCTTGAGATGACGTTTTCGATTCAGACATGTAAAACCCGATGCTTCCAAAGGTATTGCAAATCGTACAAATTCCTTTTTTGCTGCTGCTTTTGAAGGTACCCTTGAATCCTTTCAATTTACCCTCATACTCAGCAACGATATATTTTCTCTCCTGTCCGTAATCATTCCAGCCTAAATAGGAGAGATCCCTGAAATCGATATTTCCCCAATCAGGTGTCTTTAGCTTTTTCACTTTCGGGAATAACTTTTTCAATGAGGCATCAGAAACAGATGGAAATGGAATCACATAAGGCTTTAATCCAATTAAATAATCCTCCGCGTGGTCAGTATCACTGATATCCCCTATTGGATCAAGTATGTCCTGTTGAGCTTGAGACAGTTCATCGAACAAATTTGTCACCTTATCTTTCACAAGTCCTTTCAACGCTTGAAGTACACCTAGATCATTCACTGTTGAATATCCATTGATCAGCACTTGAGTCTGATACGTAATGAAGTTATATTGATCATTTCGAATAAATGGTTCCATATTAATCGCTCCTAGAAACATTTGTCATTATCTTCATCTTAAAGGGTATGCTCAAGATGAGTCAAGGAGCACAGGCATTCCGTGCAACCTCATTTATACTATATAACGGTACATGGCAGAAAGATATGTTGAGTTTGGTTCAGAATCAAACTATACATATAAAAAAGCACTGACATATACATCAGCGCTTTTTGTACACTATTTTCTTAATTGTTTCTGGTGAAAGATAATGATGATCGGCTAATTCTTGAATCGTCTTTCCATTCGAAAAATCCTCTTTGATCTCAACATTTCGTTCATCAATTGCTTTTCTACTACCAGAACGGCTGCCCCATTTTCGGTATTTCACCTTAGGTTTAGGTATATAAAGGGTTTCCCCCTGTACATATTTCTGGATTTCAACAAGAAGTGATTGTGGTAAAACACTCTCCGCTTTTACATATTTCATTTCAGTCAGCCCCTTATTTTCTGATTAAAAAAATAAATAAGGTGCAAAGCCGACTTAATAGAAATGTACTTTTAGGGCGATTAAGTTTGATTCCACCCCATGCAAAGTATCGCCTTTCTAATAATAGGCTTTGCATGAGACGCTTGGGACTCTGGTAAGATTGCTCTCATTACCATGTCACCACCTCCTTCAAGATGTTGTTCATTTTCTTCTATTATAAAATAAATAAGGTTGAAACACATTATGATAAACAACCAAAATTTGATTCCTCCCTAAAAACCAGCAATATATGGTATAATCTTCTAAATATCTTAAAGGAGATGTCCCCCATGTTTTCATTCACAGTAGATCAATAAATCTCAATCGAGCTATTTCAACAGCACCACAAAGAGGAGTTATACGAACTGATTGATTCAAACCGGGATCATCTTCGCAAGTGGCTTCTATGGGTCGATAAACGCCGGTCTCCTCAGGATTTAGAACCGATCATTCCCCTATGGATTCGGAATTACGCGGATAACAACGGATTCGATGCCGGGATACGTTATCAAGGGGAATTAGTCGGTATGATTGGGCTTCATTATATTGATTGGAAAAGCAAGAGCACCAGTATTGGATACCTTCTTTCGGAAGAAGCACAAGGAAAAGGGATCATTACCCGAGCCGTTTCCTCTCTATTAAACTATCTATTTATTGAAATGGACCTCAACAGGGTAGAAATCCAATGTGCCATCAACAATAAGAAAAGCATCGGCATCCCGGAACGTTTGGAATTTAAGAAAGAAGGTATCACGCGGGATGGTCAATGGTTGTATGATCATTATGAGGATCTTATAACGTATAGTTTGTTGAGGAAGGATTGGGTTAGGTCTTAAAGAGTCACTCATTACAAAGGCGATTCTCATTGAAAAACGCCTCCTCTTGAGATCATATAAGGTTCACTATTACGTTGGGAAAAATAACTCCCAACCCAATCCAGCTGCATGGTTACAAAAATCGTCCCATGCCTTATTAAATAAAAATAATTTCTTCCGTCCCTCTGTATTCTCTTGGAGAAAGGCCTACATATTTTTTAAACGTACCACTAAAATAATTGGGGGTATTGAATCCAAGCTCTTCAGCAATGTACTCAATTGTATGGTTGGTATGACGCAAAAGCCACACAGCACGCTGAAGACGAACAAAGGTGACATATTCAACAAAATTCCGTCCTGTTTCTTGTTTAAAAATCCTACTGAAACACGGTACACTAAAATTAATCTGTTCAGCTACTTGTTTTATTGAAAGGTTATCTGTACAACAATGAGCTATATAGTCCGTACATTTTCGAATCTGCAGATCCTTTGTGATTTCTTCATAATAACGAAGGGATAATCTCTCATATGGTGACGTACGCCTGGCTTTATATGCTTCCCGATATGAATGATGAAGGAGAAGTGGTTCTCGATAGATGGACCCCACACCAATATAAAGATGGATCCCATACTCCCTTTCTAATGCCTCAATCGCATCCAGTATATTGGCTTCTCCTTCTTTCCAGTGCTTTAAAGATCCATACTTCGAAGGAATCCGAATGAGCATAAGTAAGTGTTTACGATATGATAGAAAAGAAACCCCACCTTCATGAAAACGTTTTCTAAAGTGATCTTGAATAATCATCGATGCATGCCACTCTTGCTCTTCTTTCCAGGCAGGGCATCTGATAAATCCCTGTATAAAACATACCACATTTGGCAGTCCATCAACTGGAAAGAGAGATCGGGATTGAATCAATTCCTCTTCAGAATTTATTTCCCCTGAAAGTAATCTTCGTAAAAATGCTTCTTGGAAAGGAAACGTGTGGTTCCCTTTCTTTGGTTCCTGATGAAGCCCAATGAATAATTCATCGTCACTGGTCAATGCATGCCCCTCACTTGAAATACCCTCTATAACTTGTTTTAACATTCGAATAAATTTATGTTTTTTTACAGCCTTGACTAGTAAACTGCTTAATTTCAACTCAATTGCTAGTGGTGAAGTATATAATAATGATGGTTCCAGCAAAGGAATGATTATGCATTCTTTATTACGTTTATGAAATCGGTTTATTTTCACCCAATCAAGCCATGTGCTTACTTCAAAAATTGCTATATGTATATGAGGAGGTTTCACTTCCTCCTCCACCAGTGCAATGTTTCCCATAAATTCTTCCGTAATCCAATCTTCCAGCTTTTCATATTCCAATTGATCTTTTACGACTAGCTTCATTGAATACACTTTTTCTTCCATCCTGCCTTCCTATGATATACATAATGATGATGTCTAATTCTTAACTAAATTATAGATTAAAAATTAGATTATATTAAATATTTGTATATTTCTGATAATTTATTGTAAGGTATATATTCTTCTTATATCGTAAAATCAATTTTATATTATCTTATTGGAAAAGGAGGACAGCAATCAATAATCAGCAAAAGCACAAACCTTAAGGAGGGGTCTTTTATGGCTGGAGAGTATTCAGAATATGATTATGTGGCTGCAGACACTATTGATGTCAGCGAACTTGAGCCACTCGATCCGGAAACAAGAAAAATCATGAAGGGTGAATTCAGTACTGGAATTAAACTTACGCTATTTTATTATGTTTTTATCTTATCAATCCCGATATTGAATTGGTATGCAGATGGTTTTATGTTCTCACGTATGTGGGGTGGTATGACGTATAGCTGGTTTTTTACAAGTATCGTGGCCATGGCAATGGCTTTCATCATTGCCTATGTACATACTACTCTTTATGAGAAACGTTTAAAGAATGATCACCACATTCCCACCCACTCCAGTACATCTTCTGAGGAAAGGAGAATCAATTGATGGGTATTTTACTAGAACCAAAGTTCCTTTTAACGCTCCTCTTAATGGGGACGATCGTTTATATCACCTATTTATCAAAAAGAAATGCCACTGCTTCTGATTATTTTGTTGGCGGTAGAAGCTTTGGCTGGTTTACTAACGGTTCAGCTATAGGAGGAGACTATTTAAGCGCAGCAACCTTTCTTGGTATTGCCGGTTTAACCTATCAGCTTGGGTATGATGGTGCTTATTATGCATTTTGCTTTTCTATTGGTCTAACTCTTTTAGCTATTTTCGTAGCAGGTCCACTTCGTCGATTCGGAGCCTATACAGTAGCAGACTTTTTAGCGTATCGTTTTCACAGCAAACGTGCACGCCTCGCAGCTGTTGCTGTGGTTTTAGCCATTTCAGGCTTCTATGCAGCCCCTCAGTTACTTGGTGCTGCGCAAATTTTAAGTATGTTCTTTGGGACAAGCTATGAATTTGGAATCATTTTCACTTGTTCTGTCATGATTTTTTACGTTGGAATCGGTGGTATGAAGGGTACTACACTTAACCAGGCTCTCGAACTTTGGATTCGTCTTGGTGCCTTTCTTCTTATGGTTGGTGCTGCTATCTATGGTGGACTCCATTACCAGGAAATCCTGGCTTCGATTAATGAATTTAAAGGGGTTATTTCAGGAACTGCGGGTTTTTCTACTGATGGAAAGGATATACCTTTTGATGGTGCTGCTTGGACGGGGACCGGGAATTACTTCCCATCATTCTGGCAAACCATATCAATGACAATCGGACTTTCACTCGGTACAATTGGACTTCCGCATATTTTGCTTCGTTTCTACACAAACCCTAGTGCTAAAGCAGCTCGTAAGTCCGCTCTTATGGCAATAGGTATTGCAAGTGTATTCTTTTTCTTTGCCGTATATCTTGGAGTGGTCGGGCGCTCGATTTTTCTAAGCGGAGACACAGACCCAGGTGTTATGAAAGACCTGATCGCCGGAGGAAACAATATGGTTGTTCCTTCTACTGCGCAGGCCCTTGGTGGGGAGTGGCTGCTTGGTCTTGTTATTGCGGGCGCATTTGCTGCCGTCTTTTCAAACCTATCCGGTTTATTCATTGCAAGCTCCGGTGCATTGGCTCATGATTTATATGCAACATTCTTCCGAAAAAACATTACAGAAAAAGAACGTGTTTTAGCAGGAAAGGTTTCGATTATCATTCTTGGTATTCTATACGGGGTTCTTGGTCTAATGGTAAAAGAAGCTTCCATCGGTCATCTGGTAGCACTGGCATTTACAGTTGCAGCGAGTACGTTTACACCAATCTTCATCCTGGGTATTTGGTGGAGGGGAATGACAGAAAAAGGGGCAATTGCCGGCCTTGTTATTGGCCTTATTGCTTCTATGTATATGATTTTCTTTAAAGCTACCCTACCTGAATTTCTACAGTTTAATGTACCCGGGTTAATAACGGTTCCGATTGGATTCCTTTCTGTGTATATCGTTTCAAAGATCGATCGCAGGGTACCTGGAGATGTAAACGAATTCATGAAAAAAGTTCATTCGAAAGAATCAGAAGCAGCTTAAAAATAAGTAGTCGATAAAATGGCGGTTACAATAGATGGTGTAGGGTTAGAGTACCCTGAAGACTAATGAAGGAGGGGCATAATTAAGACCCTCCTTCATCTATTTAAACTTCCCATACACACACGTATCCGTTAACCGCTCCCCATCAACCGAAAGATCCTCATTGCGCAAAACCCCTTCCAGCACATAGCCAAGCCTTTCAGGAATCGCCCTGCTCCTCCCATTTGTGGATTCACACCTGATCTCTACTCTTTTTCCTTTTAATTCAGTTAAAGCAAAATCGGTCAATTTTCCAACGGCTTCCACCATGTAACCATGCCCACTCATTCTTGTATCAATCCAATAACCGATTTCGAATTTTGGAACACTCCAATCAATGTTGTGAAAGCCTGTTGAACCAACGAATTCATTTGTGTCTTTTCGGAAGATGAGATACCTCAAACTTTCCCTTGTTAAAAACTTTGCGTGAGCTTCCCGGATGTTCGTTTCCGTATCTTCTACTGAAGGGTCATCCTAACCACGGTTTTAATTCAGATAGAGAAGCCTTAATGGCTGCATTAACTGATCTGCCATCACCTGGCTAAGGCATTCTTAGTACTAATCTTTCCGTTTCTAACACTGGTGGAACTTCAAGTAATACAGGGTTCATACAAAACACTCCTTTTATCAAAATAAAAAACTCTCATTCTCAAGAAATAATTCTTGAGGACGAGAGTTTATTTTTCGCGGTACCACCTCTGTTTGTTGGCATGTCACCATACCAACCTCTTCGGATACAACGTATATCCTATCTCTATAACGGGAGGTCCCGATGTATTCACTGCCTGAAAGAGCTTCATACATAACTCCAAGTCTTTTACCATAATGATCATGATGGCCCTTTTTCAAAGCTCTCTGTACATCAATTTCTTCATTATGATCTTCTCTTCATCGTCTAATTGGAAATATTTAAAATTAATGAAATTATAAGATAATGACATCCTATTGTCAATATAACTGGTATACTATTATTCTAGTCTTTCCAGCCTATACTAAAAATTAATAATACTTTATAATAAAGGAAAAACATCCATCTGGAGGAGAAAAATGACTCACCACACAATCACTACTTCTATTGGCGATCAATTGATTGAGAGAAAGCAGGAAATCGCCAATGACATTTTCTCAGATCTTTTAGCTGCTTATCCAACACTTTACGTGGAGGCAAGTAGAACTGAAAGCCTTCCTTATTATGAACAGCTTATCGAACTTATAGGTGAAGGCTTGCTAAGGGGAGAAAATAACTTAGACAAATCAAGTCAGTGGGGAAAAGAAGTTGGAAGACTTGCTTCAGGCCATGGAGTCCCTTTGCATATGTCCATAAGTAAATCCTCTTTATATAAAAAAGTTATATTAGAAGATATCGTTTTGCACAATGAAGCAACAATATCTAAAGAAATCCTACTGCAACTCACAAACGATATCGATTACACATTCACCACTATGATTTCTGCTTTCTGTGAAGCATATAGTGAGTATGCAGAAGGGCAGCTGAAAACATCTGAAGAAAAGTATTTGTCCTTATCCACTCCAGTCGTACCCATCTTCTCCGACTTGGCTGTTTTGCCTCTCATTGGACAAGTGGATGAAGTACGTGGAGAAATGATGGCAGAACATGTCCTTCTTGAGTGTAAGAAGCTATCCATCCATAAATTAATCATCGATCTTTCCGGTGTGTATGAAGTGAATCCATTGTTCCAACAAGGAATCATGAAACTGATTGATAGCCTTAAATTATTGGGAATCGAACCGATTTTATCAGGTATGCGCCCAGAAATGAGTATTGAATTTGTACAGATGGGAATAAACATTTCAAGTATGAAAATCTATCAATCATTAAATAAAGCAGTAGAAAATCATTAAAATGATATAGTATATCAGAAAGGACTTCATTGACTGAAGTCCTTTTTCTGATTAGCGATGGTGCCCTCCGCTCTCACCTTCCTGGTCACTTTCCTCTTCCATTTGTTTGATTTTCTCCACCTCTTCTTTAGAAATGTTACCAACCATAAATTGCTTCTTCGGCATCACATGCATGTCACGTGCAAGTTACATGGGTTTGAACATAATAAATTCCGACTTCTTTGAATGTCTTTCTAATACTATATACCCCATCTTTTTCATGAGTTGCCTTAATCCTTTCACTTTCCTCTTTGTCATTCATTTTCCTTACTTCAAACTGTATATCACCAGCATCTTCTACACTTTCACCTGCTTGGGTTACTTTAACCTTTAAGTTCCTTTCCTCATTAGGTGATATTTTTTCTAGTAAAGAGATATCCACTTCCACTAACTGAGATATTTCTGATTCACTTGCAGAAGGGTTAGAATTGCCAGTGCAAGCTGATAACACCGCTATTAATACTATGATTCCTAAAACTTTTATAAGTTTCTTCATTATTAACACTCCCCTAATTCTTAATTCAACCAGGCCTTTATTGGTTTGATATTCTTCCGGGAACTGACTTATTAGCCATTATTTAATGTACTATGGAGTTGTGAAATAAAAATGAAATCGTTATCTTTTTTAAATTGGCTGTATTCATAAACTTTATTGCTTACAAAGTAGTAGTTGAAAGATCCCAGTGGAAAACCCATCCACTGGGATCTTTCTGTATCATTATGGTCTTTGATAGTGCCATGAAAGTGTCAAAAGAGGGACGGACCTCCAAATCCCTCTTCCTAATCATGCTAATTAAAGCATATTAGCATGATATTCTCATCAAAAATGGAGGTCCGTCCCTCAAAATTTTAAAAATGATGTTGGGAAAATGCGTGACTGTTTTCCTATGGTCATTTTTGTTTTTGAGGTAGTTTGGAGGAAAGTTTTCATGATTCTCGGTGATTTTTGTAACTGGCAGGATTTATCTTCCTTATATTTACAAATGTTAAATTCTTACCCTATTCTTTTTTTCTAAAGGGTCTGCTAGAATCCTAGTTAGCAAGAATCATATACATAGTTTCTCATACACAATCTCAATTATTCTTGTAAATTTTCATAAGAGGAGGTATTCCATAAGCAAATGATTTAATACTCCATTCATTTGTCGTTGAAACACATCATTCAAAAAAAAGAAAATCGGAGGAATACTATTATGAAGTTCAAAAAAATTGCTGCTTTATCTTTAGCTGCATCACTTGCTCTCGTCCCTAGCTTCGGAGGAAGTGCCTTTGCACAAGATCAAAACCCTCTTGAGAAAGCCCCGAAAAAGACAGTTGTCAGTAAAAACCTCGAAAAAGGCAGCTATGTAAAAGGTGAGGTTATTGTAAAATTTAAAGACGGTGTAGCAGAGTCTGAAAAAGGAAACACCCTCAAAAAAGTGAATGCTTCTGCAGTAAAGGAAAAAGCTAGTAAGAAGAAGCCCTTCGAAGTGTTAAAAGTAGGAAATGTAGAAGCAACCGTAAAAGCATTAAGTAAAAACCCGAATGTAGAATACGTAGAACCGAACTATACCTTCTCAGCAACCTGGACCCCAAATGATTATTACTACCAAGGATATCAATATGGACCCCAAAACACGTATACACCAAGTGCATGGGATCTTGCACGCGGGAGCAGCGGTCAGGAAATCGCCGTTCTTGATACAGGTGTAGATTATAACCATCCTGACTTAGATGGCAAAACGATTCGTGGATATGATTTCGTGGACGATGACTATTATCCAATGGATCTAAACGGACATGGTACACATGTAGCGGGTACCGCAGCGGCTGAAACGAACAACGGAACCGGGGTTGCTGGTATGGCCCCTAATACAAAGATTCTTGCCGTTCGTGTATTGGATGCCAACGGAAGTGGATCGCTTGATGATATCGCGGCAGGTATTCGTTACGCTGCAGATCAAGGCGCTGAAGTTCTGAACCTTTCTCTTGGTTGTGACTGTAATACCACAACTTTAAAAAATGCAGTCGATTATGCGTGGAACAAAGGATCTGTCGTCATTGCCGCAGCTGGAAATGACGGGGTATCAACAACGTTTGAGCCAGCTTCTTATCCTAACGCGATTGCCGTAGGGGCAGTGGATTCCAGAGACCGTAAAGCATCATTCTCAAACTATGGAACATGGGTGGATGTAACCGCTCCTGGTGTTGACATTGCTTCTACCGTACCTAATAATGGCTACTCATACATGTCAGGTACATCGATGGCTTCCCCTCACGTTGCAGGTTTAGCAGGATTACTTGCAGGGCAAGGAAGAAATAATGTTCAAATCCGTCAAGCGATCGAACAAACAGCAGACCCTATCAGCGGTACAGGCTCTTACTTCCAACATGGAAGAATTAACTCTTACGATGCTGTAAGATACTAATAAGTAGTAAAGCACCCCTTAACCAATCGGTTAAGGGGTGCTTTACAATTATTGAATCTATTTCCCCAACAAAATTAGAAAAACCACTCGTCTTTTATAACCCAACCCGCATATATAGATCCAAAAATAAAATACCAAATTCAAACAAAAGTTTAATATCTTATAAAAAGATTCGTTTTCATGAAAATTTTCCTGAATAGTTCCATTAATAGTCTACTCTATACCCTCATAAAGTCCTACATTTTCTCAATACCGTCTTCATCTTACCTATGATACTCTATTTTTGACAGAATTTTTAGAAAAAAAAGAGGAGGAATTGATTTGAGAAAGAATAAAATCATTAGCGTGGGGTTATCCATCAGTTTACTGTCTGGAATGATGACTACGGGGAGTTTAGCTGCACCATCGGACAACGCTCTCTTTCAAATGAATAAAAAAGAAGGAACACCGGAATTTGTTTCAGGACTATTATCTGCTCCATCCGGGAAAAAGGCGGAGACAATCGTTCTTTCCTTTTTAGAAAAGAACAAGGCGAAATTCAAGCTTTCTGATAAGAAATCGGACGAGCAGTTCAAGCTGTTGTCTGTTGAAAAAGATGAACTTGGAAATAGAGTCGTTCGTATTCAGCAAACCTACCATGGAGTACCTGTTTGGGGTTCCACACAGTCAGCAGTTGTAAAGGAAGATGGCGCTCTTCAAGCATTTTCTGGTACTGTCATAGCTGACTTGGATCAAAAGCTAACCTCATCAAATAAGAAAGTGAAAGCGAAAAATGCCTTAAAGATCGCTAAGAAAGATCTTGGAATTGATCCAAAATTAGAAAAAGAGGCTAAACCGGAACTAGTCATCTATACAGATGGTGATTCTGCTTCCTATGCATATTTTGTAAATCTGAATTATTTAGAACCGTCTCCTGGTAACTGGAACTATTTTATTGATGCGAAAACCGGTAAGGTTTTAAATAAATACAATGACATGCATGATGTCACAGGAACGAATCAAGTCGGAACCGGTAAAGGCGTATTAGGTGACTCTAAACCGTTGAACACAACCCTTTCAAGTGGTAAGTACTATTTGCAGGATAATACTCGGGGGAATGGTGTGTATACATACAACATGAACAACCGTACCTTCTTCCCTCAATTTTTCTTACCGGGCACTTTGTGGTCAGATAGCGATAATGTACTAAATGCTGCCTATGATGCTCCTGCAGTTGATGCTCATTATTTCGCAGGTGTCACGTATGACTTCTACAAGGATAACTACAATCGTAATTCTTATGATAATCAAGGCGCTCGCCTGGTGTCTTCTGTTCACTACAGCAGCGGCTACAATAACGCCTTCTGGAACGGATCTCAAATGGTGTATGGTGACGGGGATGGCACAACGTTCGCCCCACTTTCAGGCGGCATTGACGTTGTGGCCCATGAATTAACTCATGCGGTTACAGACTTTACTTCTGACCTTGTGTATCAGAATGAATCGGGAGCCTTAAACGAAGCGATTTCAGATATTTTTGGAACATTGGTAGAATACGAGAATGGATCGAATCCAGATTTCGAGATTGGAGAAGATATTTATACACCTGGCACATCCGGTGATGCCCTCCGCTCCATGAGCAACCCTGCTAAATACGGTGACCCTGATCACTACTCTAAACGCTATACTGGTACAGGAGATAATGGCGGTGTTCATACTAACAGTGGTATCATTAACAAGCAGGCTTACCTATTAAGTGAAGGTGGTAATCATTATGGAATAACCGTTCCCGGAATTGGTCGTGAAAAGCTAGGGGATATTTATTACCGTATGAATACAGTATACTTGACAGCTTCCTCAACTTTTAGTCAGGCAAGAGCTGCAGCTGTCCAGTCTGCAACCGATTTATATGGAAGCACTTCAGCAGAAGTAAATGCTGTGAAGTTATCATTTGATGCAGTAGGAATTAACTAAAGAGTTTGCCAGACCAGCAGGGATTATGATCTTTGCTGGTTTTCTTCATTGGAATTTCTTCATTCTTACTCAATAAAAAAAGCCCGCTTCTAAGTACAATAAGTACCCAGAACAGGCTTTTTCTATTTAGGATGACCTTAACAGCAGCCGCTATCCGGAACACCCACTAATACTAATCCCCCATCTTGCACATCTAATGTGATATCCTCAGTCATAGAAATAACATTCGTATCAAATGCAACCGAAACTCCATTAATATCTTCCACTTTATCTGTTGCTTGAGCTGAATCTAAAGAAACTCCAATTTGTGGCCCACAGCATCCACCTTGATTCAGAACAAATCTGATACCTTCCGATTTGTTCTCTGCCATTGCATTCAACAGTACTTCTTTTGCTTCATTCGTAATATTCATTGTATACAATCCCCATTTCTTTTTGAGGTCCGTCCCTCAATTCTTTGAATATAGCTCTTTTAATACATTTTTCAGTTCTGGTTTGATGTTGATTTTCGGTCGGACATTTTTAGCTTTTGTTTCGGCTCCTTCGAGTGTGGAGGCTTCTTTCAGTGATAGGAGAGTTCCTGCTGCGACCGTGCCTGTTCGGTTACTTCCTCCGTTACAATGGAAGTAGACGTTTTTGCCATTTTGATAGGCTGTTACCACTTCCTCTATTGCACGTCTTACGGACTCTTCTTGTTGATCAGTATTTTCTACGATCGGGCGATGCATTCGAGTTACGTCATCAAATTCCACTCCTGGTACTTCAGCTCGTAAGTCGACGATTATATCCACTTTATTACGAACTGAGTCTGCATCTTCGAAACCCCCGATATAAATTCGGTCTTTCACTAATTCATTATAATTCATTGTTATCCGCCTTTACTTAGAGAAGTCCATCATTTTTTTGTACCCTATCTTTTCTTCACTCATCCATGGAATTAGAGCGGTCTTGTTTGAATAGTCGTTATGCACTTTTTGTATCCATTCCCGCTCTGAGACAGACCTGCCTCTTAACACGGGATCTGTTGTAAACGTTACCGATAAGCTTTGATTGATGACCCACCATTTTGGGTGAATCTCCGCTCTATGCAAATCTTGCTGAAGTCGTTTCGCTTCGATAACAGGGGTAGCTTCAGGTAATGTCACTATCACTACGCTCGTTTCTTTTGGATTACGAAGACGAGGCAGTAGATTTTTCACATGGTCTTCCACCTCTCCTTTTGAACGCGACACTTCTTTCGTATAAGATTCAGTTGCATCCAGTAAAAGCAGAGTATGTCCCGTTGGAGCAGTATCGATCACGACTATTTCTTCATCGGCTTTCCCTACTATCTCTGCAAAAGATTGGAAGATGGCTATTTCTTCTGTACAAGGGGAGTTTAAATCTTCCTCCAGATACACCATTCCTTCTTCATCGAGACTCTCTTCTGCTTTTGAAAGAACAGCCTTTTTATACGACTCTACCGTTTCCTTCGGATCGATTCGACTGATTCTCAACCCAACGTTCACAATCTCTTCTTGAAACATATGACTTAAGTGGGCGGCAGGATCTGTTGTAGTTAAATGGACCTTATGTCCCCTCTCAACCAAGCCAACAGCAATGGCAGCAGCAACTGTCGTTTTCCCTACTCCACCTTTTCCCATTGTGAAAATGACACGGGTGTTGTGCTTGGAGAAATCATCTATCACATCTTTTAATCCGGGAATTTCAATTGATTGCTCGTCAACAACAGTTACAGCATTCGGGTTAATCTCTACATGAGAGAATAATTGCCTCAAGGAATTCGTTCCCGTTAAGGAATACGCTACATAAGGTAGCGAATAAATTTGAATTTCTTTAAAAGCAATCGGCATTGAACGTAACGCTTCTTGCTGACGGCTGTAAAAGGCCGATGCAATCGGATCATCCCCACGATGCTTACCCATTAATCCATTTACAATTAACATTTGATTTTTTATTCCAATGTCCTTGAGTTCTGTTGATGCCCGGTCGGCTTCCATTAACGATGAAGAATCCGGCCGTGCAACAAGTACAAGAGCTGTTTTTTCCTTATCGGATAAAACGTTAACAGTTGAAGAATACAGATCTTTCTTGTCTCTAAGCCCTGAAAGAGGTCCTAAGCAAGAGGCTCCATGTGTACTCTCTTCCAAGAATCCCGTCCAAGCTGTTGGAAGCTGCAGTAAACGGAGTGTATGACCTGTCGGTGCCGTATCAAATACAATATGATCAAACTGATCTACTATGGCAGGGTCCGCCAGCAAGCTTGTAAACTCATCAAAAGCGGCTATTTCAACTGTACAAGCACCAGACAGTTGTTCCTCCATATTCCTTACTACAGCTTCTGGAAGCTTTACTCTATATGGTCCAATAACTTTTTCACGGTAGGAAGCTGCTGCTTCTTCTGGGTCAAGATTACAAGCGGATAATGTCGGTAATCCTGGAACTTGTTTTGGTTGATTGGTAAGTTCGGTTTCTAATACATCCTGTAAATTGGAAGCTGGATCTGTACTGACGATCAGCACCCTTTTTCCTTCATCAGCAAGGGCAATAGCTATTGCACTCGCCGTAGACGTTTTCCCCACTCCGCCTTTACCTGTAAAAAAGAGGAATGGTGTATGATTGACAGCCTCTAATTGAAACGATGTGAACATTGTACCCCAACTTTCTTATTTCTTATTAATATCCAATGTCAGTCGTACTTTTCTTTTCTCATTCAATTCCTCAGCCGGTACTTCAAACCATTGTGAAAACTCTTCATTTGAAGGATATTTTCTAACAGCGGCTTGTTTCCCATCAACAAGCGTGACAGGTAAAGCATCTGGACCTTCGTCGTGTAAAATACGGTTGATCACCTCATGGTCAGCAAATGCCCCTGGATCATTCGCTAAATTGTATCTCCTAATATCAAACCCTCGTTTTTCAAGTGAAAATACAGCATTCGCGACACGAGTAAGCTCAGGATCAATACTGGGACCACAAACCCCCGTCGAACAACACATTGCCGGATCAAAAATTTCAACCTTAGCCATCAATATTCCACTCCCATTCATAAATTTATATAAAAAAATAGCCGAGAAGCTTCTCTCGGCTTTATAAAAGAGGGACGGACCTATTGGACAGGACTTTAAAGATTGCCATGAGGTCCGTCCCTCTATTTCTGTTTACTTCCCGGTCTCAGCAAACGTTTTGATGCGATCGCTGATTTCATCACGTACGCGTTGGAAGAATGCCCATTTCTCTTCATCCGTTCCTTCGGCTTTTGCCGGGTCATCAAAGCCCCAGTGCTCACGCTTGACATGTGGAGGCGTCATTGGGCATTTATCAGCTGCATCACCACAAAGAGTAACGACTAAATCTGCATTGTTCAAGATGTCAGGATCGATAATGTCAGAAGTTTGGTTAGAAATATCAATTCCCGCTTCTTTCATTGCTTTTACTGCGTTAGGATTTAATCCATGCGCTTCAATACCTGCACTTTTCACATCCCAATCTTCTCCTAAATGATGCTTTGCCCAACCTTCTGCCATTTGGCTGCGGCATGAGTTACCTGTACATAAGAAGTATAGTGTTTTTTTAGACATAATAATCGAGCTCCTTTTCTTGTGAGTTTTAAGATATGATCATTAACCAGATATATAAACCAATAAGGGTAATGAGTAATGTTGGTACGGTTAATATAATTCCTGTTTTAAAATATTGCCCCCATGAGATTTTCACGCCTTTTAATGATAAAACGTGTAACCATAAGAGGGTTGCCAGTGAACCAATCGGGGTGATCTTCGGCCCAAGATCAGAACCAATGACATTGGAATAAATAAGGGACTCCCGAATAACACCTGTAGTGTTCGTATCCATAATCGCAATCGCATCTATCATAACGGTCGGCATATTGTTCATGACTGATGACAGTATCGCTGCAATGAATCCCATGGAAATCGTAGCGACGAACAGTCCTTGATCAGCAGCCACTTGGATAACATCGGTTAACACATTTGTCAGTCCTACATTACGCAAACCATACACTACCACGTACATTCCAATCGAGAAGAATACAATCGCCCATGGAGCACCCTTAATGACCGTTTTCGTGTTGACCGCTGAGCTTCTCCTAGCCATTAATAAGAAGAAAATCGACACAATACCTGCGATAATCGATACAGGAATGTGCAGTGATTCACTGATAAAGTAACCAACAAGCAAGATACCCAGAACAATCCAGGATAGCTTAAACATACGCTGATCTTTAATCGCTTCAACCGGTTTCTTTAGCTGGCTGGCATCATAATTCTTTGGAATGCTTTTTCTAAAGAATAGATACAGTACCAGTATGCTTGCAAACAATGAGAAGAAGTTTGGAATAATCATTCTTGATGCATATTCCACAAACCCGATATCAAAGAAATCGGCTGACACGATGTTCACAAGGTTACTGACGACAAGCGGCAAGGAAGTCGTATCGGCAATGAAACCACTTGCCATGATAAATGGAAAAACCATTTTTTCTTCAAAATTCAAGTTTCTCACCATTGCCAAAACAATCGGTGTCAATATCAACGCAGCTCCATCATTCGCAAAAAATGCTGCGACAACCGCTCCTAATAGGGAAACGTAAACAAACATTTTAACTCCATTCCCCTTTGCTGCTCTCGCCATATGTAGAGCAGACCATTCAAAGAATCCAATTTCATCCAGAATTAATGAAATAATGATAATAGCAATGAATGCTAAAGTCGCATTCCATACTATTCCTGTCACAGCCACAACATCCTGGAAGTCGACAACCCCTACAATTAAGGCAAGGATCGCTCCTCCACAAGCAGACCAGCCAATGGACAATCCTTTAGGCTGCCAAATCACAAGGACCAATGTGGCCACAAAAATCATGGTAGCTAAAATTACTGATAACACAGAAAACCCTCCTCCTAATTACAAGAAATGCGTAATCCTTGCTTTTCTAATGCTGTTAATCGATCATCCTGATTAGGCAAGTGTTCTAACAAGCTTTGAACAAACGGATACGCATCACTTTCTTTGTTAAGAGAGTAAAAGACCCATTGACCCCTTCTTAATTCCTTCACAAGTCCAGCATCTTTCAATTTTCGAACATGCTGAGAGATGGCAGGTTGACTCATTTTGAAAATCTCGACAAATTCACACACACAACAGTCGTTGGATTCTAATAGTTTCACCATAGTAAGACGGGTTTTATCCCCTAGAAGTTTTAACATCGTTGCCGCCCTTTCAATATCAACTCTTGATTTAAGCATGTAAACACCTCCTCAATCACTTTTATTAGCATATTATTATTTACTTATATAATAAAAAAATAAGAACCCTTTTATAGGTTCTTATATAAGTTCTTGCTTATATAATAAAATACTTATATGTTCATTTCAACCTTTTTTAATATTTTCTTTTTGGCTCCTCCTGTACAAATAAGATCAGCCACAAAGACTACTGGCAAAATACTACTTATATGTAGAAAAGTCTTTGATCACTTGACCATGGACTTTTCAGATTCTTACTTAATGGTTAACGGCTTTATCTAATCCACCCGGCTTATTATGCACAGCCAATTTATCAATTAATTTATTACTTTCAGTATTCAGACCAATCAGATTTACTTTCACGCCATTCTGATGGTACTTGATAACGATTTTATCAATCGCTCCCACGGCAGAATCATCCCATAAATGTGTATGAGTTAAATCCAGTGTTACTTCCTTCACATTTTCATTGAAATTAAAGCTTTCAACAAATTCCGTAACAGAAGCAAAGAACAATTGACCTGTCACACGATATACCTTCTTATGAGTATTTTCAGAAGCCATTGTGGTAATCTTCACTTTTGATATTTTGGAAGCGAAGAATACAGCGCTTAAGATAATCCCAACAAGAACACCTTTTGATAAATCATGTGTAATCAATACAGTGACAACTGTTGCAATCATAACAAGAGAATCTGTAATCGGCGTTTTGTGTAAATTCTTCACTGAAGACCAATCAAATGTCCCAACGGATACCATGATCATAACTCCAACCAAAGCCGCCATTGGAATTTGAACCAATAAATCATTGAGCAATAGGATTAAGATCATCAAGAATGTACCAGCCACAAATGCTGATAAACGTCCTCGTCCACCTGACTTAACATTAATAACAGATTGTCCGATCATCGCACAACCAGCCATTCCACCGAAAAGACCAGATACGATATTTGCAATCCCTTGACCTTTTGCTTCTTTATTTTTATCACTTGTGGTATCTGTCATATCATCAACAATAGATGCAGTTAATAATGACTCAACTAACCCTACAATTGCAATGGATAAAGAATAAGGGAAAATGATTTGCAATGTCTCAAAGTTAAATGGAATATCTGGAATTAAGAAGATTGGTAATGCTTGGGTAAGTTCACCCATATCTCCAACTGTACGTACTCCACTTCCTGTCAGCACCGCAAAAATAGTCACAGCGATAATTGCTACTAATGGTGATGGGACTGCTTTTGTAAAGCGGGGTAAAACATATATAATCCCCAATGCACCAGCTACCATAGCATACATGATCCACGATTCACCAACAAAGTGTGGTAACTGTGAAGTGAAGATCAAGATTGCAAGTGCGTTCACAAATCCAACCATAACGGAACGTGGTACAAATTTCATTAAGCGGCCTAGTTTAAGGACACCCATGATAATTTGAATCACACCCGTTAAGATGGTCGCTGCTAATAGATACTGTAAACCATGATCTGCAACCAACGTCACCATGACCAGTGCTGTAGCACCCGTTGCGGCAGAAATCATTCCTGGACGTCCGCCTACAAATGCAATCACAACTGCAATACAGAAGGAGGCATATAACCCGACCATTGGATCCACACCCGCGATAATAGAAAACGCAATTGCCTCCGGGATCAATGCCATAGCGACGACTAGACCGGCTAACACATCTCCACGAATATTACCAAACCACTCATATTTAATTTTTTGACTTAAACTCATAATGCACCTCTTCCTTTTTATTTATGACTTTCAACTCTCATGAAAGTCGGGGCCGTTTAACACAAGGGACATTATATACCGGAACTCCCCTTTTGTGAAACATCTATGAAAGCGCAAACATACTATTTTATCTTTTGTTTACTCTTTATTTCACTTTTAATCTCCTCTAGTTCAAAAACATGTAAAATAATCTTAAATTTCATTAAAGGAAATTGAATAATAATATAGAAATAAGTACTAAACGCTTTCATCGGATGGAGGAAAAGCAATGTTCAAACACATTCTTCTTGCAACAGACGGATCTGAACACTCTTTAAGAGCAGGAGAAAAAGCGATCGTTCTCGCAAGATGCCATGAAGGCTCTAAAATAGATATTGTTTATGTAGTAGACGGGAAGCAATCCAAGGAAGATGTTCTACACCATTGGGGGCTGGATGCAATAGACAAACGGAAGCAGAAACTGCAAATGATTGAACAAAAAGCCAAACATGAAGGCATCGACTACGAGATTATCTTTTTACACGGAGAGCCGGGGCCGACAATTGTTGAGTATGCGAACAAAAACAACTTCGATGCAGTAGTCATTGGAAGCCGTGGTTTAAATATATTTCAAGAAATGGTCTTGGGAAGTGTAAGCCATAAAGTCGCAAAGAGGGCTAAATGTCCCGTGATGATCGTGAAATAGAGAAAGACTTCCAGATAGGAAGTCTTTCTCCATTTAATCCTTATACAAATATTCAAAAATAATCGGTACCCGCTCTCTCCAAGCAATTTTATTTGTTGATCAGCGTGAACAATGTATACTCCAAGCTGTTAAAAGTTCAGTCTCAGCCAGTTGTAAAAGGTCATGATGAGTTTAAAGATTATTACCGAAACATACTAAAGAACATTTTTCCTCGTCCCGATACACCATTGGTGGCTTCTCCAGCTCTAATCGGAGCGTCTCGATAACGAATTCAACCTGGAATTAAGGGAACTATCTTTCATTATCCAATTCATCACGGGCAAGAATCCTTACATCCACTTTCTTAATATGCAAGAGGTTTTCCGTCAACCTTTATCCACTGGAGACAGCAGCGATTATATCCACACCAGCATCTTAAGCATCATGAAAGATGCTCTTTTTTATAAAAGTCCTTCCCAAATTGACCATCTTTCATCTAAACAAGGATTGAAATATACAGTAGATGGCCTTCACTTAAATAGACAAGGCGCAATGATCGTGGCTGAAAAATGCGGAGAGTATATTGAAGAATTGCTCTAACCTTAAAAGGGGCCGTTTCCGTCAAGAAAGGGCCCCTTTTTAACATTTTTATTCACTTTCACTGCGATTGTATGAGCTTTCAGGAAGTGTGTCCCAGAAAGAAGTATCCGCATTTTCAATTGACCCGTCTGCAATGGCTTTTGCCGTAGCTTCTAAACTAATAACCGCTTGCTTAATGAGGTACCCATTACTCTTTTGACCCAGAACATAATCATCACGGTAATGATCAGCCATTCCTCTCATTTCAAAAAGAAGGGTTGCTATTCCATATTCAACCGCCAGTCCGTTACGGCTGATCGTCGGTGCCGTTCCTCCGATGTATTTGGACAAAGTACCGAATCCACGGCGTTCTACCGTGTTGTAAAGGACTGATCCGAGCTGTTTTGATTTCTCGACGACTTCAGGGTCTACATTTTCATTTGTAGGATAAAGAATTGATCCTGACACAAGTTCATCCGTATCCCCAAGCGTTGTTTCCGCTCCTTGATGATGAAGATCGATCATATAATCAGGCTTGTACTTTTGAAGAACGTTTTTATGGAGAGCTTGTGTTTCTGGCTGTTTACGGTCCACATGATCACGATTTAAATCGACTTCGTTCGCATTATAGCGGGTGTGAGTTCCCGATACATAATCCTCCAGGGAGAAATTAACATCCCCTTCTGCACCATCCACATTCAATCGCGGAGCAACCAATATATTTACGTTCTCGAGCATTTCTTTTACTTCTTTTGAGTTCGATGTTAGGTGCTTGATGAACTGAAGAGCCCCTTCAGTCGTCAATGTTTCGTTTCCATGCTGCTGAGTTAAATAAAGAATCGTAGGGTTGTTTTCATTTGTTCCAAATTTCGCAAGATAAAGATCTCGTTCTTTGACGGATTGACCATACACTTCTAATGAAAGAGCATCTGATTTTTGATCTAAATGTTGAAGCATGCTCACCATTTCTTCATAATTATGAAGTCGCTCGTTTTTGATCGTCTCGTTCCCATTATATCCTGGACCATTTGCAAGTACAGATGCACCCGGTGCAGCGAAAGTGATTCCTGATGCTACCAACACACCCGAAAGGGCACCAACCATTAATTTTTTCTTCATTATGTATTCCTCCTTTTATTTCGACTCCCTAATCTATTTAAAGATAATAGGATTGAAACCCTTTTCCATTTGCAAAAATGAAACTATGGAACTGAACTACGGAAGGGCGTTTGGATATAAGTTCCTATTACTTTTCGGCAATTGTTGACTTTTGTCAAACTAATGGAGGGAGTCTAATTATTCAGTCCCTATCTTCAATCAAAGAAGAGAAGCTTATGAAACATTAGCTTCTCACCCAAAGTATTCCAACTTATCCTACTGTCCATAAACCTTACCTGAGGCATCAACGTAAATGGTTTTAATGAAGGTTCTTTGGAACGTATTTTTGTCCTTGCTTCCTTCTATATCTATAGTCACATTATAAATTCCTTCTCCAAGCTTCGGGAGTTTTAATGAGTCATTCTTTGTTTTTACCTTACTCTTCTTCAACTTACCATTCTTGTAAAATTCAATTGTCATGTTTGGTTTAAGCTTTAGCTTACTGTCTTTGGTTTTCAAGCTTATTTCATCCTGTGCTAAATGGATACTCATTGCATCATTCATCGCGCTTTCAAAAGACACATGTAAGAGATACTTTTCTGCTGAAGACGATGATGCTTCAATCGTCCACTCCCCTGGTGCCGGATCTTTAACGGTAACCGTATGGTGATACGCACCGTTAAAGTATTCACTTTCATCCATTTTTACCTTGAAGATTGAATTTGCTTTTTGACCAGGATCTTTTAGGATTAATTGTGACGAAGGGCTATTACTCATCCAATCAAATGTTACGGACTTAGCCCCCTGTTCTACTAAGACCTTTTCTTGTTTCTTTCCGTTATATTCTCCTCCTCTAACAAAAGAGGCAGCGTTCTCTGCATCTTTTGACTCGACCACACTTTGAGCATTAAAACCCGAGGTATTGGTCGCTTCATTTAAATAATTTTTGAACAAATTAAAGGTAGAGGAACCTTCTTTGATAGTCGAGTGATTCCAATTCCCCACTCTCAGTTCTGTCCCATAGGGAAGTCTCGAACTATTGACTGTAACGGCTCCATCGTTGCTACCATAAGCACTAAGATACAATCCACCCCAATAAAGAGAGCTTCCGAAGCTTCCCCATTTCGTGCCGCCAAATGTATAGACTGGATTTCTATTAACATTCTGATGATGATCCATTTCAGAACGGAAATAACTCATATACCCTGTTTGCAGTGAATAGGTGGCATCATTCTTACTTCCGAGAATGCCTGTTAACCATCCTGCCCAGCTGCTATAAGCAAGGTCTGCCAGTTGGGAACCATAATGGGGCGTGGAAAGGGTGATTATCCTTGAGACATACGGATAGGCACCATAGTGTACAAGTGCTGATTGCGTGTCGATGCCCCCTTTACTGTGGGCCACAACCACTACCTTTTCACCGTAGTAATCGTATATATCGCGAATTTTCTGGGCCAAGAGGGCACCGTTATCCCACATATTCTTTGTTGGATACAGATCAATAAAAGCGGTTTCATAACCATTTTGATAGGCTGTGTCATACATATTATTTTCATTCCACCATGTGTTAGAAGAGCTATTTAATCCATGAACAAAGAGGATCGGATGCTTGGAAGGGGCTACATACGAGGGAGTTGTACCTACATACCACTGTCCGGGAACTCCAGAAGGATCAACATCCCCGAATGAACCTGCCTGGCTCCAAGATGGCAGCAATAAAAATAGAGTAAAAACGATCATACAAATCTTTTTAATCATACACTCTCTCCTTTTCCGTTGAAATAAGCCTGTAAAGTATATCGACGGAATTCAGAAGATATAACCGGCCTGACAGAATTAAGGAAGAAAGAACTAAAAAATGTGTTCTGCTCTTCTACATAAACCATCATTATGAGGATCCAGAATCTTAGTTATATCTATATCACGCTCTTTTCTTACAATAGGTTTTACCAATATTCGAGTCAAAAAAGTAATACATTTGTTCATGTAACTGACTTCTTCTCTAAATTCACCACCCACTCTATTAAAATCCCTGTTAAAATGGTGGTATCACAATAAAATCGCGAGGAATTTGCTATGCCTGATTGGTCCTATCACGGAATATTCAAACCCGTTTTATCCAAACTCCCTGCTTACATGTCGAGAGAGTTAATACATAGAGGAATGAGTACGATCGCTTCTCTCCCCCTTGGTCCTCACATCATTCATTTTCTGGGAAGAGAAGAGTGCTCCCCTCACCTGAATAAACAAATCAAAGGGATGGAATTTACCAATCCTGTTGGTCTCTCTGGTAAAATTGATCCCTTACTTACCGGTACATCTGCCTTTATTCATTTGGGCTTTGGCTTTATTGAAATTGGTCCTGTAACTTTACAGGCTTCACCTGAATCCTCTTACCCTGGTGCGGATCATAATGAGCAGCGTATTCAGTTCTCGGATCCCCTTGAATCCATTGGATTAGAAAGGACACTTGAGAAATTAAAGAAGATTAGAAAAAAACAGCTTTTCATCATACGCCTGTCGGGGACACCCGAAGAATTATCTACTATGATGGAACAATTAGATGTATTTGCAGATGGTTATATTGTAGAAGGTGATGAAATTCACCTTACTTTACATAGTGACAAACCGATTTTCATTTCAAATCCGACTTTAGAACTTCTCTACAAATTGAACGTTGAAGATATTTCAGGAGTCATTGTGGAAGAAGATGAATTCAACACTCTCCTATCAACTGTTCGTTCATTCAAAAAGGCAATCCCTGCTCTATCAATCATCACTTCAGGTGGAGTTCGTGAACCAAGTCAGGCACTATCTCTACTAAGTGAGGGTGCAGACCTCCTTCTTCTTTCAGATGGGTATGTCTTTTCGGGTCCGGGTTTAACCAAACGCATTAACGAAGCATTGCTGGATGATTTGAACGATCAGTTACCTCCTCAAAAGGGATGGCAATCTTACTGGTATTTTGGTTTATTTATATTTATAGGGGGACTCTTTGCCCTCCTTTTTAGTTTAACGTCGGTGATTCTGTCCTATGATGAACATTACTTGGGGATGCAAAGGGAGTCGATTGTTGGTTTCAACGACCGTATTGTAAAATTTATGGCTCATGATCGGATGACGTTAGCAGGTACAATGATTTCTGGTGGGATTGTGTATATGCAGCTCGCCTTCCATGGTCTCAGGAGAGGTCTCCTATGGGCCAAGCAGTCAATAGACATTGCCGCCATTACAGGATTTCTGGGGATTTTCTTATTTATCGGGTATGGCTATTTTGACTGGCTTCATCTTTTATTTTGGCTCATATTGCTACCCTTTTACGTATATGGCTGGATTCATACAAGGGAGATAAAGGGAACTCCCTCATCTAGCAATCGAAGAAATCATAAAATATGGTTACAATCCCTGTATGGTCAGCTGGCATTTGTCGTACTTGGATTTTCTTTTGTTCTTGGAGGCCTTGTCATTTCTTACTTTGGGGTTACTTCTGTTTTTGTTCCGACGGATCTCCTATACCTCTGTATGCCACCCGAGATTCTTCATGAGTTCAATCGGAATCTCATTCCCGTTATTGCCCATGATCGAGCCGGATTCGGCAGTGCTTTATTAAGTGTCGGATTACTAGTCTTAACTCTTTCACTTTGGGGCTTTCAACAAGGAAATAAGTGGGTTTGGTGGACCCTTCTAATCGGGGGACTACCTGCCTTTATATCGGGGATATATATTCATTTTGCTATCGGGTACACCTCGTTTATCCACCTTCTGCCCGCCTACTTGGCCATTAGCTTATTTTTGATTGGATTAGTCAAAACCTATTCTTTTTTTCATAGAGATAGGGATAATGATGAACTTTAGCTATATCCTGTTTGGATATGGCTTTTTAGTTGAAGGGATTTTTATCTAATTACAGTTAATGATTTTAAAAGAAAATCCGAAGTACCTTTTTGTTAAGAGTTTGTAAATTTGACGTCAGCTCTTTGAGTCAGTAAATTTTTCATGTTAAAGTCTATGTATAAAATTCCGATATCGACTTTCGATATTAGATTTCGATTTAAACATAGGGAGGTGTTTCATTGGAAGACAAAGTATTACGGAAGCTCTTTCTCGGGTTTATTCAAATTCATATTCTCCACCATGCCAAAGAAGAGCCCATTTACGGCACGTGGATGTTGGAAGAATTAAGAGAACATGGGTATAGCATAAGCTCCGGTACCCTTTACCCTATTCTTCACTCAATGGATGCTGACGGGTTACTAACAAAAGAAGAGAAAAACGTGGACGGTAAGATCAGAAAGTATTATACGACCACAGATAAAGGAAATAAAGTACTCAGTGAAGCACGAGAAAAAGCTTATGAGTTATTTAAAGAAATCAAAAACTAACAAAGAAGGTGAAAAAATATTGAAAGCATCAAGCAGTTTAAAGACCCTGATTGAAATACTGATTATTTCAACAAGACTGGGCCTTACATCATTTGGTGGACCAATTGCCCATTTAGGATACTTTCATGAAGAGTATATTCGTAGAAGAAAATGGATGGATGAGAAAAGTTATGCGGATCTAGTCGCTCTTTGTCAATTCCTTCCGGGTCCAGCCAGCAGTCAAGTCGGAATGGGTATTGGTATTATGCGGGCAGGAGTGTTGGGAGGAATTGTTTCATTTATAGGCTTTACCTTCCCTTCTGTCATTGCATTGATTCTTTTCGCAATCGCTCTTCAAGGACTGGATGTGGCAGATGCGGGGTGGATACATGGGTTAAAGATTGTCGCAGTTGCCGTGGTTGCTCATGCTATTTTAGGAATGGCAAAAAAGTTGACGCCTGATTTAAAACGAAAAGCGATTGCATTGTTTGCATTAGTGGTCATTTTATTATGGCAAACGGCGTTTTCACAAGTTGGGGTCATTCTTCTTTCAGCTTTGATTGGATTTCTTCTTTTTAAACAACATAATCCCGACGATGAAGCCAGAATTGACTTCCCGATTTCCCGAAGATTTGCAGTGATTTGTTTGTCGCTTTTCTTCGGATTACTTTTTCTTCTTCCGTTCTTGAGGGAATTGACATCACTTGAATGGGTCGCTTTATTCGATAGCTTTTACCGGTCTGGGTCATTGGTTTTTGGCGGCGGTCATGTTGTATTACCTCTCCTTGAACGAGAGTTTGTTCCTACAGGATGGTTAACAGAGGAAGCGTTTTTAGCAGGGTATGGTGCAGCCCAGGCGGTTCCTGGTCCACTTTTCACCTTTGCAGCGTATATTGGTGCTGTGATTAATGGATGGCAAGGTGGAATGCTTGCAACTTTCGCTATTTTTCTCCCGGCTTTTCTTCTCATTTTAGGGACGCTCCCATTCTGGGATTCTCTCCGTAGGAATCCTAAAATAAAGGGAGCTCTTATGGGAGTGAACGCAGCTGTTGTTGGAATCCTGATTGCAGCTTTCTACCATCCGATATGGACTTCCTCCATTCTTGCTCCACAAGACTTTGCCTTTGCTGCGGTGTTGTTTAGCATGCTGGTCTTTTGGAAAGTTCCACCTTGGATCGTCGTGGTCACAGGAGCTGTTGGCGGACTCTTTATGGGATTCATTTAATTCATCAAGTAGACTGAGTTAGGGACATGCTCCCTAACTTTTTTTGTTTTTAGAGGAAACGGTCTTGCACAGTGGAAGACGAAGTATAGAACATAAATGGCAGAAATCATTTTTTAGAGTGCTGAATAATGAAAATGATCCAGGCAATGAATGCCTGGATCATTTTTAATTTTATCTTTTTATAAATCGATACGCCAGGTATGCAATATATAGGGGTGTAGCAATGTAAATTAAGTAGGGAAACTGCTCATAGGTCCCTTTGTAGATGACGAATAGTAATGCTCCAATGAAGAGCGTCACAATCGTTCCGTATTTAGGTAAAGGCACTTCCTTGAGACTCGGGATTCGTATACGGCTCACCATGAGAAAACACATTGCTGTGAAGATGACCGTTGTCACGATATTTGGTATAAAGTTTCCAAACAGGGTGAGAATCGCAAGGATACCACCTGCTGCCGTAATCGGGACACCGACGAAATAATGAAGAGAAGATTTCGGCGGACTGGTATTAAATCTCGCCAGTCGATAGGCTCCGAATAATGGAAATAACCCTGCCACAATAAACCCTAATAATCCAAATTGAAAGAAATATGTATAATACACAAGAAAGGAAGGTGCGACTCCAAACGTAACAATATCAGCTAATGAATCCAATTCCTTTCCTAATACACTATCCGCTTGCAGCATCCTCGCCAGTCTGCCGTCCATGCTATCAAGCATCATGCCAATAATAATTAGTATTGCTGCGTTTTTAAATTGTCCGCTTGCGGCAAATCCAATTGATAAGAAACCGCAATACAGATTTCCCAACGTGACCATATTGGGGATTTTTTTCGTTAGTTTCATTTTTTATCCTCACTCTACCAAAAATTCTATTACTTATAGGATATCATGTTACAGATTTTCTTAAAGAAATGTTGTGAAAAAACTTCATGAAACCTTATAAATTTTTTTATTTAGAATACTGAAAGTTGACCATACTATTTACTGAGTATGAAAGTAAACGATAATTGGTGTTGATCTCATGATTAGAAAAAAGCTTCGTGAATGTAAATGTCTTACTCTAAAACTATTGCGTCTCAAAGATAACTCTCACAGTATTGCATTAGGATTCACGGTTGGATTATTAATCAACTTCGTTCCCTCTTTTGGCATAGGTCCTATCATTTCCACAGCCTGTGCGAAGGTGTTTAAAGGAAACTCATTCGCTGGATTAGTAGGAGGAGTCACCTTGATTTGGGCTTTCCCTTTTTTCTTCTACTTAAATCTAGTTGTAGGTTATCTCTTCTACCCCATTGATGTAATCGATCCGTCTATAGACTACGCCAGAGAAGCAGTAAACGTAGGGGTGCGATTGGGGAAAGCATTCTTTATAGGGATGTTCATCAATATCCCCTTATTCGGTATCCTCACGTACTTCATCATAAATTCCATTGTTAGAAATTACCGGGAAACGATGCTTACGTATGTGCAGAAGAAGTGGAATTTATAGTCTTTTCCACACTTTCTTTAACAATGAATAACAATAGAGGTCGTAAAATTCTCCCCGAAAAAAATACTTGTCTCTGTAAATCCCCTCTCTTTTCATAAACATGAAACTCTTCATGTTTATATTCGTATATTCTTCTATGAAGATTCTATCTTAACATTACCACACTATATACTCATCCCTCTTATGTTTTGTTATAATTTAACTATTAAGTAACGAATGCGATTAGGAGAAAAAGGAGGATTGTCATGACTGGAACCATTGCTGTTATCATGATTTTTTCGATACCTATCCTTGGAATCATAACGGACCATTTCCAAAAACAATCCAAGCTAAAGCAAAAAATGATAGAAGACCAACTGGAACTGGAAAAACTGAAGCACGAAAACTTTGTGATGGAAACTCAGAAAATGAGACTCGAATTAGAACAAATGAATCTTCAGGACCATAAGGAAAAAACACAAATTTTATAAATAAAAACGCCAGGATTTCCTGGCGTTTTTATCTGTCGGGCCTTATTTTCGCACGTCCACTTCAGTTATATTTTTGTCTTATTCCTTTAAGAGAAATTACCAACACCTTTTTCCATTCAAAGAAAAACATTATATACTCCGTAAAAACCCCCTTGACTTTAGCGCTTAAAAGCGTTTAAGATATAAAGCATCTTGTTCATACATATTTGTGAAGAGCTGTGATGGATTTGAAGTAGTGATCTCCTCCCTGTTATAGAGAGCTAGTGGTGCTGGGAACTAGTACATAGGAAAATTCATGAATTACGTTTCTTGAGCTTCTTGTTCTATAGTGGAACAAGACGGTTATTGTCCGTTATCAATTTGAGTGGTAAGGCAATTTACTTACAACAAGGGTGGTACCGCGATCTTTTTCGTCCCTGCTGATTTATTCAGCAGGGACTTTTTGTATGAATTCACTTTTGCGCATAAAAGCGTTTAAGCACTAAACAATAACTGAAATAAGGAGAATTTAATATGAACCAAACGATTCCGAGTCATTTACGCCCATTTGTAGCCGAGCAGCACTATCATTCATACACACCTATCAATCATGCCGTGTGGCGTTATGTGATGAGACAGAATCATCACTTCCTGGAAGATACGGCACATGAAGCATTCACAGAAGGATTAAAAGCTTCAGGTATTAACATACACGAAATTCCTAAGGTCAGTGATATGAACCGACACTTAGCGAAAATTGGCTGGGGGGCTGCGATTGTAGACGGTTTGATCCCTGGTACAGCATTCTTTGATTTCCAAGCTCATGGTATTCTCCCAATTGCGACGGATATTCGTCAAAAATCGAATATTGAATACACCCCTGCTCCTGATATATTGCATGAAGCAGCCGGACATGCTCCCATTCTCTTTGATGAAACCTATTCCCGATTTGTAAAGATAATCGGCAATATCGGAGCGAACGCTTTTGCCACTGAAGAAGAACACGAAGCTTTTGAGGCAACCAGGCATTTATCCATTGTGATGGAGGATCCAAACTCCACATTGGAAGAAATTGAAGAAGCAAAGCAGGTGTTAGGTAGAAAGCAAGAGGCCGTTTCAGGTCTTTCTGAAGCAGAACAAATTTCGCGAATCTTTTGGTGGACGGTCGAATTCGGTTTAATTGGGGACTATCATCAACCGAAGATCTTCGGTGCAGGACTGCTGTCATCGGTTGGAGAAAGCAAGCACTGTTTATCAAGTGAAGTGATCAAACGGCCGTTCTCAATCGAAGACGCCATCCATACGAGCTATGATGTTACCTCCATGCAAACTCAATTATTTGTTTGTGAAAGTTTCGAACAACTCATTGAAGAAGTAGAGAAATTCGGAGAGACCATGGCTTTCCGTAAAGGTGGAACAGAAGCGATTGATAAAGCGATTCGTTCGAATCAACTTGCTCATATCGAATACAATTCGGGATTACAAGTTACCGGCACATTTAAAGAAGTAATAAAAAATGGGCATGGTGAAGCAATCTACGTCAAAACCGTAGGACCTACTTCACTTTCCATTCAAAATGAGCAACTGGATCATCACGGGACAGATCATCATGCTGATGGCTTCGGTGCTCCTATAGGGATCCTTCAGGATGGTACCATTCTTGAGAACCAGACCGAAGCGGATTTAAGGAAGCATGGAATTGAGATGAATAAAATGATGCAAATCACATTTGATGGTGGAATTGAAGTCTCTGGACATGTGACGAATCTCGTCTTTCACCATCATCATCTTGTCCTCATATCAATTGATGAATGTATGGTAACTTTGGGAGAACACATTTTATTCCACCCTTCATGGGGAACATACGATTTGGCAGTAGGCAGTGAAATAGTTTCAGCACGTCCACATGCGGCAGACTATGATGCTTTCTTCGGGGACACTTCTCTTATCGAAGAAGAGGATGACGGATTTGCTGATCTTACACCATTAGACAGCCTCTTTGCAGAGGTCAGAGAACTGAGAGAAGTAGCCTTTTCCATAGATCTTACTCATAGTATAGTAGGCAGACTAAAGAAGGATTTCCCTGAAGAATGGCTGCTTAGACTTGAAATTATTGAACTTCTACAGATTCACGAGTCAGAATCTCAGTTAAAGGAAGATCTTCTGAAAGACTTATACGTTTTAAGTAAGCAAGATCGGTTTGCACGTCTCATTCAAAATGGCCTTGATGTCATTTTTGGAAGGAAAGGAGTTACGGTATGAAGAAGTTAAGTGAAGATGCCCTTTCTCAAAAACTTGAGTCTCTTGAAAAGTGGCGCTTAAAAGAAGAGAAGTGGATTGAACGGCGCTATCGGTTCAAGGGCTACCTTGAAGGAATACGGTTTGTAAACAAACTGGCAGAGGCAGCCGAGGAAGTGAATCATCATCCTTTTATAACGATTCAGTACAAATTGGTTATTGTAGAGTTGACCTCTTGGAGTGAAAATGGCCTGACGGATTTGGATTTTGATTTGGCCAATCAGTATGAAAAACTGTATAAGGAAATGGTGTAAACAAAAGAGACGGTCCGAAGTGGCTGTCTCTTTTGTTCAATGGATCTTATTCCAAATACTCATCCGTCAAACTTGAGTTTAAATATCTTGCCATACCCGTTTTCAGTTTCTTCATTCCATGTTTTGTATAAAACTCTTCATTACCGGTTGTGGAGATTAACTGAACGCATGAAACATTTTTTAACTGCTCCATTAGGTCACTCATGATGAGACTGCCGATTCCAATTTGTTGATACTTTAGATGAACAACAACATCATATATTGCGGCATTGAACACTCCATCCGTTAGAGCTCTTCCAACACCAATGACCCTACCATCACTAATAGCCAAAGATACGATATCACTTCTTTGAAAAACCTTGGTGATCACTTCATTTGAATGCTTCAACCACCCCGCTGACTGGTACACTGCATATATCTCATCTAGCTTATCCGGATCAAATCTGTTATGAATCTTGATCTCCATTATGCTCTCCCTATCCTTTTTTGACTAAGGGCATAACTCATTTTCATAAATTCATAGCTATTTCCATTTGTTTCTTGAATGAATATTTCCATGGGAACGAACCCCACTTTCTTATACACCTTGATCGCACGAGTATTGAAGGTAGCTACGGCCAAAGTCAAGACTTCCGGAGCATACCTTGCGATTGAGAAATCAACACCCGCCCTGGTGAACTCCTCTCCTATTCCTTTTCCTGTAAGATTCGGATGCATGCCTAGACCGATATCAATAGTCGTCTCATTTAATGGATTAAATGTGTAAAAACCAATCATTTCCCCTTCGTGATGCACAGCATAGGTTGATTGTCCACGTTGATATCCATCTAAAAATTCCGCCAAATCCTCTTCATCCGCTGTAAGGTCATAAAATGCATATTCCCCATCATATTTCCAGTTGTAGGCAATATGCTCAGCTTGCTCCTGTGTGATGATTTGAAAAGAAAAATCCATTTTTTGCTCCTCCCATCAATACTTATGTAAATGATATGGCCATTCTCAAAGTCTCGTCTCTTCATGATTAATCAGTGTTCCCCGCTTCTGACCGGAGCATATTTTCTCCATGAGTCCTGCCTGATCGAAGTTAAAAATGTGTACAGGGAGTTTATAGTCCCTTGCTAACAGCAGAGCTGATTGATCCATGACTCTAATATTATTTGTTACAACGTCATCATAATTTAAATTGTGGTACATCTTTGCCTTTTTATTTCGTTTAGGGTCACTCGTGAAAACACCATCGACCCCCTGCTTTGCTACCAGGATAGCCTCACTATTCGTTTCGATGGCTCGCTGAACGCTAGGGTAATCCGTCGTTACGAAGGGTTGACCGTTTCCTCCACCGAATATAACAATGTATCCTTTGTCAAGATGGTGAACGGCACGAAGGCGAATATACGGTTCGGCAACCGTTGAAACAGGGATTGAAGTCATCACTCGAACTTCTTTGTCGGTCTTACTTTTCAACACACCTCTAAGCATCAAACTGTTGATGATGGTTCCTAGAGTCCCAATACTATCCGCTTCTACCCGCTCTATTCCCCATGTATCTGCCAAGCTGCCTCGAAATATATTGCCACCACCCACAACTAAGGAGACTTCAATCCCCATATTGACGATCGACATGATTTCGTTGGCAATGTGATCAAGCTCTTCAGTACCAAAATTATTTCCTTCCTTATCCGCCAATGCTCCACCACTTAATTTAATTAACACACGCTTGTATCTCATCAATATTCCTCCCCTTGACATAAAAAAAGAACTAAAAAGGTAATGAATACCCTTTTAGCTCTTTTTATAGGAGAAGAAATGCCGAAACATGATTGATTAACATTTCTCCTCCCCCTCTCTCACGCAATTCAGAATTTTCCCTCTCTAATTGTATAGAAAATATAGGAAATGGTCAAGTGAATTTTTAGATTTAGTTTGCCCTACTATCCAAGCCATTTACCTCTTCTTGTAATTTCAGCATAACTTCTTTTATCTTCAACATACCAACGTTTCCTTCCTTTCTCTTACGTAATGAAATCGCTTCACTCTTGATTTCCTTGTCTCCTATTACCATCATATAAGGAACTTTTTGCATCTCTGCTTCTCTGATTTTCAGACCGACTTTTTCTACACGATCATCGACTTCCACCCTAAAGCCTTCTCTTTCTAACTGAGATTTCACTCCTTGAGCATATTGGATATGTGCGTCGGAGATAGGAAGGATTTTGACCTGGTGAGGAGCTAACCAAAGGGGAAAGTCTCCTCCGAAATGTTCAATGATGATTGCCGTAAAGCGTTCGAGTGAACCGTAAATGGCTCGGTGAATCATAATAGGTCTGACTGCTTCATTGTCTTCCCCAATATATTCACACTCAAATTTTTCAGGCATTTGGAAATCAAGTTGAACCGTACCACATTGCCAGCTTCGACCAAGAACGTCCAATATATGAAAGTCTATTTTTGGCCCGTAGAAAGCACCGTCTCCTTTATTAATGTGATAGTTGACTCCTCTCTCTTCCAATACAACTTCCAAATCTGCTTCAGCTTTATCCCATAATTCAACAGAGCCCATAAAATCTTCCGGCCGAGTCGAAAGCTCAACCTTATAGTCAAACCCGAATTTGCTATAGAAAAGATCGATAAGATCCAATACTTTATGAAGCTCCGATCGAATCTGATCTCCCCTTACAAATAGATGGGCATCATCCTGAGTGAAGGAACGGACTCTCAATAATCCACTTAATGAACCCGATAGCTCATGTCGATGAACTAATCCCAGTTCACCATAACGAAGGGGTAACTCCCGATAACTTCTTCTCTTGCTTTTATAGATCAAGACTGCCCCGGGGCAACTCATTGGCTTGATCGCATATTTCTGATCATCTACCTCAGAGAAATACATATTCTCATGGTAATGTTCCCAGTGCCCTGACTTTTCCCATAGTTCCTGCTTCATCATAATGGGAGTCCTAATCTCCTGGTATCCTGCTTTCCGATGTTCCCTCTTCCAAAAATCTTCTAACTCATTCCGTAATAGCATCCCTTTCGGTAAATAGAAGGGCATCCCGGGTGCCTCCTCCATTGATACAAATAACTCCAGCTCCTGACCTAATTTCCTATGATTTCTTTTTTCTACTTCAGATTGAATTGACATTTTGTTTCCTCCTAATCATTTTTTTATATAAAAAACCGCATTCATTCCTATCAAGGGACGAATGCGGTCGTGGTACCACCCTAATTCCGAAGTGCTAAAACATAGCTCTCCGCTCAAAGTTGATAACGGTTTTCCCGATTATGGATACTGACATTTCACCATAATAGCTCCGAGGTGGTAAATCATCTCCTTTTCCTCAGGGCTCTCAGCCATGTGACCCTGCTCTCTGGTAAGAAAAACAGCAAATGATTCGTGTCCTCTTCCTCACTTTTTATTCAATTAATAAAAAAACCGCACCCATCCCTAACCAAGGGACGAGTGCGGTCGTGGTTCCACCCTAATTCAGAAGTGTAAAATATTACTCTTCGCTTAAGTAAGATAACGGTTTTCCCGATTATGGATACTGACTTTTCACCATAATAGCTCCGAGGTGGTAAAACATTCTTTTCTCTTCAGGGCTCTCAGCCAATGACCCTGCTCTCTGATCAAGAATAAACGGAATGAATCATGTCCTCATCTTTGCTTTTGTATAGTATATTCAATTTAGAAGAAATTTGTTATTGAAATTATATGGTGATATTTACTAACTGTCAAGAGTGATTTCGATAATAACTCTTTTGGTGATGTTTGTTGCTATTCAAAAAAAGAGAGTAATAGTTGATTTCCGCAACAGGATACTCTCTTTCCGCGGGGCGGGCGGTGAGCCTCCTCGTCGCTGCGCTCCTGAGGGGTCTCACCTGTCCCGCTATTCCCGCAGGAGTCGAGCTACCTGCAGCGAGAATCAACTTTCTCAGCATGAAATTTACATAAAAGCTACTGTTTGAAAATACCCATTTTAAAGCTCTAGTCTAGTAACCTCTGTTATGAAAAATTCTTAATGGTGAGGAGAACTGCGTATACTTCAGAGGATATTTGGCGTGCCGAGACCCAGGATGCGTAGCAGTTCCCAGCACCATCTAGCACACACTGTTTGACAGAGCCACATACAGATTTCACGTTAAAAAATAATATACTTTGCCGAAGGGATCTCAATAGAAAACAAGAAAAATAATCGCTACTAATACAAGTCGGTAAATCGCAAAAGGAATTAGCTTGATTTTATTGATCACCTTAAGGAAAAAGTGTATCGATAGAAAAGCGAATAGAAATGCACTTAAGAATCCAACCAATAGAAATGGTAAAAACTCAGGTGTGAAATACATCCAGTTCTTCATTAGAGAAAGGGAACTTGCTCCCAGCATGATCGGAACCGCCATAATGAATGTGAAATCCGATGCTGCCCGGTAGCTTAATCCAAGTAAGACACCTCCTGAAATGGTGGAACCGGAGCGTGAAAAACCTGGCCATAATGACAAGCATTGAATAAGCCCGATCACCAGCGCTTTTTTGTGTGTTATTTGATCGACGTTTTCCACTGTGACGCTTTTGGGACGAAACAAATCCGCTGCAATCATGAGGAAAGCACCGATCGTTAAACCAACCAGAACTGTATTAAGCGAAAAAAGATGCTCATCGATATAATCCTCAAATAACAAGCCTAGAATCACTGCGGGAATTAATCCAACCAGTATGTGGGTTACTTTTAAATTGGATGATTTACTTGCAGTACGTTGATTAAAACCGAGTAAATCTTTAAATCTCTCTCTAAATACAATGACAACTGCTAAAATTGATCCTAGTTGAATCACAACTTTAAACGTATTTGCCGGATATTTACCCAATACTTCTTTCGATTTGATCCATAAATCGTCTACTACTATCATATGGCCCGTGGAAGATACAGGAGCAAACTCCGTTAACCCTTCGACCATACCCAATATGAATGCTTTTATTAACATAATGACGTCCATTTATCATTTCTCCTCTATCGTTTAATCATAAAGTAAATAAGACAGTCATGAAAGATAGTTGGAGTGGTATTTCACGATGACCCCATACCCTGTTGAATCCCCACGATAATGGGAATATAGTTGGACATTGGGAAGAATGGGAGGAATTAAAGGAATTCTTTTAAAAGGAATTCTACTTTTATCTTCTATTTTCTTCGTCACTAAAGAAGGAGTTAATGAGAAAGAATCATCGTCAAGATAGGCAATTTGCGCTTGATCCTGAATGACTTCTTCTCCCCTATGAGCCTGAATATCGTTTATCTGCTGAAAAATTCCAAAACAGCAAACTAGCACAAGCAACATGATTTTTTTCACTCTCTTCCCCCCTCTCGTGATAATCTAGCTAATCATACTATAAGCTACAGGGGACGACAATAAGGAATTGTACGATATTGAACAGAGGACTTTCAATGAATCATGAGCCAACATTCTCACGAAAAGGGCATAAAAGATTAATTTTCAGGGTCAAATCAATAAAAAGCACAGTAAAGGGAATTCCCAATACTGCGCTTCTATCTTACGGCTAATGAATATCTTTCTTCTTAAACCTCCCGCCCCTTACCTCTGCTATATCCGCAATGGCTAGAAAGGCGGATGGATCATGTTCTGCTACGATGTCTTTAAGTTTCGCTTCCTCCAAACGAGTGATGACACAGAATATCACTTTTTTATCATCTCCTGAAAAGGCCCCTTCTCCCTTTAAATAAGTCACTCCTCTCCCCAGTCGATGTAAGAGGGCATCACCGATTTCTTTGTGATTCTCACTTATGATCCAAACCGATTTGGATTCATCCAGTCCTTTAATGGTAATATCAATCATTTTAAAAGCTACATAATAGGCCAGAAGAGAATACATGGCTCTATCCCAGCTAAACACAAATCCGGCGGAAGCCAAAATGAACAGATTGACAAACATAATAATTTCACCGACAGAGAATGGGAGCTTTTTACTTGATAAAATAGCAAGGATTTCCGTTCCATCAAGAGATCCACCGTAACGAATGACCATACCCACTCCTATTCCGAGAACGATCCCGCCGAATAAAGAAGCCAGCAGAACATCTTGTGTGAAGGCAGCTACCGGATGAAGAAATGTAGTTGAAATCGATAGTATGATAATTCCGTATAATGTAGAGAATGCGAAGGTTTTTCCGATTTGTTTATATCCGATGAAGAAAAAGGGGATGTTGAGAATAAAGATGAAAAGACCAAGCTTAACGCCTGTTATATGAGAGAGCATAATCGAGACGCCAACGATTCCTCCATCAATGACCTGATTAGGGACTAGAAATATTTCAAGTCCAACCGCCATGATCATCGCCCCGATGGTTATAAGGAAAGCTCTCTTCACTACCTCCTTAAGTGGAATCTTCTTATGCTTTATCTTCACTTGCTGCAATTGATTTATTACCTGTCCTTCAATCATCTTTCTTCCTCCTCCTAAGATAAACATCCGGCGACAACTACTGAACTCATCTCAGTGGAACCAAAATGATCTATGTAACATACACACAACCAATCCATCAAAGCCACAAAAACCGGCTTGTATAACTTATATATTCTATTATCACCTTCAAAATACCTGCTAAGAGTAAGGGACGGACCTCTAAATGAGCACCATCTAACTTTCATGGGCATAACGAATATCCTGTTTTATCATGTTATTCAAGTTATTTAGCCATTTTCTTTATATATTTTCGAGGTCCGTCCCTCAGCTAATTGTAAGATTTGACTCAAAGGGGAAAATGAAGTATTTTTAATACTTGTATATTCATATTTTGGATAGGCTGGAACTGTTTTCTGTTTCCAGGTAAATTAGGTTTTGGAGGCTTTTCTTTGATTACATTAATCAAAACTTTGTTGGTCAATATTACAATTTTGTTTTCATTTACGTATAATGCTAACGTATTATTTCCATTTAAAGAAAACCAAGTTCCACATTATAAACATAAAATCACTTATGGTCTTATCGCATCCTTTGGGGCTTTATTGTGTATGCTCTATCCGATTGAAACTCTTGGAGAAACTCATTTTGACTTACGCATGATCGCCATTCTAATTGCGACAATCTACGCCGGATTATTATCAGGATCGATCGTTTTAGGATGCGTGATCATCTTCCGGTATATAATAGGTGGTCCATATGTAATGGTTGGAATAACGGTCTCAGTGCTGGCGTTTGTAATAGGTATTCTCTTTCGTAGGATGTTATTAAAGACAAAATATAAATTACTGGGGAGTACAATCATCTTCCTGTTTCATTCATTGTTTTACATCACGATTATAAACAACTATATTCCCATTCTTCATTTGCCGTTTTATTTTATTTATTTCACTGTTTTCTATTTTACATTTGTGGCTCTGGTGTTCATTATTGAACATTTGATTCGAACGAACAAACAGATCGAAGAAATGGTGTATCTCGATAAATTGAACATGGTGGGACAGATGGCAGCTTCTATTGCGCATGAGATTCGCAATCCCCTTGCAACCGTAAGAGGGTTCATACAGCATCTAAGCGAGGACACTGAAGATGAACAGTTAAAAAGATACTCCCCTCTTATTCTGAATGAATTAGATCGTACGAATAAAATCATCACAGACTACCTTAGCGTAGCAAGACCAAGTGAATTTCAGCTGTCTACACTCAACCTGGAAAGAGTGCTACAAGACTGTGTCGACTTACTAAGACCATTTGCCTCCTATTCGAATACATCGATACTATTCCACCAAAATGGCACCCATTATATTAAGGGTGATGAGCATCATATGAAGCAAGCGATTATGAACGTCATAAAGAACGGAATTGAATCCATTGAGGAGCATGGGGAAATCACCATCTTTTTAAAGGAAGACTCTTCCAACAATGTACTAATCAATATTTCAGATACGGGAAAAGGAATGACAGGGGATGAGTTGAAAAAGATCGGTTTACCCTTTTACACAACGAAAACAAAGGGCACCGGCCTTGGAAGCATGGTGACGAATAAAATCATTCGTGAAATGGGTGGAATGATTGAATACGAAAGTGAATTGAATAATGGTACCGTCGTGAAAATTCGTTTGCCTCTCACAACCAAACAATAATCATCACCAATTGCTTAGGATATTTTATCCTGAGCTTTTTTCCTGGAATAATCGAATAAATAGACACTACATAAGCCTAAATGACCCGAACCACATATTTAGTATAGGAGTGATTGGCTTTAATGGAAGGTTCTACTAAAGTTCACATAATAATATTATAAAAATTAAATATACAATACTAAACCCGACTCTCCAGTAGAGCCGGGTTTTCTTCTAATCTAAAAACCTCAACAAATCTCCATAAATAATATCATCAGACATACCTAACTCTTTTCTTACGGTTTCTTTAAATGGCTCACATAATGATTCAGAAGTCGATGCTTCACTGCTCTTATCATAGCAAACATTGTCTTTAAAAACGTACTTTTCAGTTACAAAGTCACCATCCCTGAAAATAACAGGATGATCTTCTTTTCGAGTGAACAGATTATGTCCAAATGAAAGATTATTCTTCGTTTTAATCCCCAATAAATGGAGAATGGTTGGACGAATATCGATTTCTCCCCCTATCGTTTCGATTGTTTTTCCATTTTCACCAGGCACATGGATAATGAGTGGAACTTGTTGAAGTTTCACATGATTCACCGGAGTGTCTTCCTGCCCTAAAAGCTCGAACACTCCATTTTCATATTTTTCTGAGATGCCATAATGGTCTCCATATAGTACAAAAATCGTGTTTTTATACATTCCGTTTTTTTTAAGCCTTTCAAACAATGATTTAATCGCTTCATCCTCATAACGTACGGTTGTTACGTAACGGTTCACAACATCCTCATTTGTTGAAGCCTCTGGAATAAGTTTATCCTCTTCTTCTAATAAAAAAGGGAAGTGATTGGTCAGCGTAATGAAACGTGTGTAAAACGGTTGAGGTAATTTCTCAAGATACGAAATAGATTGTTGGAAAAACGGGATATCCTTTAATCCGTAGTTAACAGAATTTTCTTCCGTTACATTGAAGTCTCTCTTTGAAAAATAGCGGTCGTAGCCTAACGATTCGTACATTATTTCACGATTCCAAAAGGTGCGATCATTGCCATGGAAAACTGCCGCATAATAATCTTCTTTCTTTTTTAAAATATAGGGCATGCTTTTATAACGGTTATCCGGTTTGCGAACAAATGCTGAGCCGCTTGCTAGTGGGTATAATCCTGTATCGATCATGAATTCAGAATCTGAGGTTTTTCCTTGAGCCGTCTGATCATAAATTTTATTGAAATAAAAACTATCCTTGATTAAAGAATTTAAAAAAGGAGTAATTTCCTCCCCGTTGACTTTTTGGTTGATGACAAAATTTTGGGTAGATTCCATACTGATCAATACAATATTTTTTCCGTTGGCAACACCGAACAAGTCTGAGTTGTTATGTTTCTTGGATTGTGTATATTTAATGGACGCTTCTGTGTCTGATTTACTGGCAAGCATCTTGGTGAATGGAACCGTAGATTCAACCCCAATATCATATAGGTGATAATTGTATGGTCCCACTGATTTGACCATTTGCTCTCTGTCATATGATTCAGCAAATAAATATGGAGATTTCATCAGTCCTAATCCTACTGTTACGAGTAGTAATAGTAGACTCAACCCGATATATGAAATCTTCCACCTCCTTGAGACCTTAATGGAAGAGGTAGCCGCCCACTTTTTCTTTAATAACCACCCGACAAGAAGGAAATCTACAATTAAAAGGAGATCCCAGGGACTCATCAGTTCAAAGGTACTTGGTCCAATTCCCCCCACATTTTTAAACTGAAATAAAATCGGAACGGTAACAAAATCTGAGTAAAATCGAAAATATAATAGATCACCGTATAAGAGCCCGGTTGCAATCCCCATAACAAGGACGACAACAACGGGTTTTATCTTCTTTGAGAAGTAAAAACTGAATCCAATTAATAGCATTAACGAACCAAGAGGATTGAATATGATGAGTAATAAGTCCAAGAAGGATTCGATATGTAAATTAAACCCAATAAAAGAAACTAATACGGTCTTTAACCATAAGGTTACGAGGGCAAACCCAATTAATTTGTATGTCTTAAAGCGAAATATAAAACGGGATATCCTACTCATTTCACAACCCTTGAATCGACATTGCTTTGATATTCTTTGTTGAGTATTTTCATTGCTTCCAAAACCTTTCGTTCGTTTTGTCTTCCCATAAGTGCCACCTGCACCCAATTTCTCTTTACTAAATAGTCACTCTCGTAGCTTAATAAAATACCTCTATCTTTACAAACATCACCAAACTGTCTACTACACTGTTCCCTCTCCAGTGCGATGGTAATCACTCCTGGAGAATAGTTTTCATCCCCTAGTATATGAAATCCTCCTTGAGTTAACACAGACCTTACTCTCAGAGCTAATTTTTCATTCATTTCATACTCAATAAAATGCAGTGCCTCCTTTAGTGCTCTTACTAGATTAGATGAGTGGGTATATGGGATGCTTCCATTCATCTCGTACGTTCCTATATCCAAGTATCTCGGAATTGATCTGCTGGATTTTAGTACCTCTCGATGATATACAATGGCAAGGCCGGGATAAGAGCCTAATCCCTTCCCACTGACCGTTGTGGCAAGGTACACTTCCTTAAAGTTCACTGGGATGGTCCCAACCGAACTACAGGCATCGACGCATAGCTCCACTCCATACCTTTTACACAGCGAAAGCAGCCCGTCCAGGTCATACAAGTAGCCGGTCGACGTTTCACAATGAACCGTCCAAAGCCATTGAATGTTTTGATTTTCCTGGAGTAAGCTTTCCACTTCGCCTAATGAAATGGCTTCATTCCAATCCTTTTCGAACGTATGAAAATGTAAATCAAACCTGTTTGCATGATCAATCAACCGGTACCCAAATTCTCCGTTTGCGAGAATAAGGCCGCTGCCTGACAAACATTTCAGCTGAGCTGCAACCATGTCATTAGATAGGGTTCCCGTTCCCACTGCAACTTCTGCATAGTTTGCGTTTGTTATCTCGCATAATGATTTTCTTACTTCTTCCATTTCATGAATAAACGAGCTGCTTCTATGAGAAATGGCCTCTCCTTTGAAAGCTTCTTCTACCTTTCCATGACGTGGAACCGGCCCTGGAAGGAATGAAAGCGGAACTGATTTTTCTGTTCGAATCATTAATCGCTGAAAGGCTTTCGTCGAATTTTCGAAATTATAGCGGGTTAAATACATTGGCTGAAATTTGGCCCCTTCCTCCCCCACGAGATCGGCAAAAGGCTGAAAACCGATTCGTTTATACAACTTTAGCTGACGAACCGTTCCTGAAATGAGAGCCATCGTATATCCTTTCTCCAAACAATAAGATACTAAACGCTCACATAATTGATAAAAAACCCTCGTACTTCTATATGCTTCTTTTACAGATAATAAGCGAATTTCACAAGGAACAGCACCAGCCGGCAAATATTCATTCAGATCTCTCAGTTTTAAATCCAAAGAGAAGGGACGATTGGCACGAACCGCAATCATGCCCACCACTTCACCTTCATCTTTAGCAATAACATATGTATTTTCATCGTGAAACTTATCAATCAGTTTGTGTGCTGGATTTCGTTCGTGCTGAGGTATTTCTTCTACAAAGGTCTGATAATTCAATGCATAGATTTGTTGAAACTCATATGATTCACTTGCAATTTTATACTGAAGAGAAAGGTTTTCCATTCTCGTACCTCCTATGTATCGACAGATTGCTGCAGTCATCGTTTATGGGCCATTAGAACAAAAACGAATAGTGACAATAATCCGATTGAAATAGTGAATGAACCATCAATCACAAATGCCATAATCGGAATGGTTGCCATTGAAAGAAAACCGGCAATGGTGTATTTTCTCAAAGTCATATATAAGACTCCCATAGTGAAGGCGAAAACCCCAATGGTAAGTGGACTAAGAAATAATGCAGATGCTAAATAAGCAACCACTCCCTTTCCACCGTGGAATTCAAGCTGGATTGGAAACAAATGTCCGATCATGACAAATATAGTACTGAGAACAAAGTAACTCTCACCTTCTGCCAGTTGTGCCGTGATCATTAATGCAAGAATGACTTTCCCGGCATCAATCATAAGCGTCAGAAGAAATCCTTTTTTCCCTATAGCTCTACCTGCATTCGTCGCTCCGACATTTCCGCTTCCCAGTTTACGAATATCTTCACCGGTAAACATTTTCACTATATAATAAGCACCTGTTATAGTTCCTAGACCGTAAGAAACCAAAATGATAATAATTATGACTATACTAATACTCATCATACCCACACCTGACATTTCTTATATGTTAATAGACGGATTGAAGACCAAGAAAGTTTCATGTATTTACATTTCCTCCTATTTTCCTGTTTTTAAAGAGATAAAATGGTAAATAAAGAAGGCTGAATAATAGAAGGGCGACTCCTTCAAGAGTCAGGAGGTAGTAGGGATACTCACCTAAATAGTCTATGGGACTTGCATTATACGGTTTATGAGAAAGAAACATATAATTTGCTCCTAACAATCTGTTAACCATGAACACAATGACAGCAATCAGATTTATAGCAATGAATGCCCTCACCATAGACCGGAACGTCAACGTGAAGCCTTCGATCCATACCATGTACAAACAGGATAGTACAATCGCCAAATGTGCTAAGAAAAATTGAAAATAACGAAAATGAGGAAAGCCAAAAAACAACTCAGGTGTCACGATGGCAATAAAGGCACCTGTCATACTGGCAAAAAAACTGATTTCAAAGATCCTATAGTTTTTCGTAATGAGCATGATCGTGCACAGATACAATGAGATGGAACATAATTGAAACGGCAAATTAATGGCTACATCCCATTGATCATTGATCAAGTACCAAATCTGAAATAATGCTTCACTCAAAACCAATAGCACCACGAGAAGCCATTTCAACACATTCTTACCACTGCCGCTTAGTCGATTTCTAAGCACATACAAACCGATCATACATCCGAACGAGACTATCATTGCTGCCACATGGGATACCGAAAACAACTCAAAAGGATACTCCTCAAACCTAAAATTCATAAACTCTTTCACCAACCCCTCAACTCCCCTTCGAACGCCCATCTATACTATATTCTCTTAATGGTTCATCAATTCCTTTAAGGGACGGACCTCACTCTTCCATTATACTCAGCTAAAAACAAGCTTTTCATCACATTCTTATACACTTAAGGGACGGACCTTCCCAAAGATATCTCCCAATTATTGCCCTTAACCCAATCTAACCATTCCATCCCTCCCTATTCCCTTTTTCAAAACCCTTAACCATAGAACAAAAAAATCCCTGTTAAGATCCCATGAAATTCCTTAACAGAGATTTCTCCACTCTATAACTCTTAGTCCATTGTAAATCGATTCCCGCCACTACGCTTTGAATCATACAAAGACCGGTCTGCACGCTGAATCGTAGACTTAAAGTCATCCATTTTATTATCAGATGAGACACTACCTCCAATGCACACTCCCACAATCAGTTCGTTTGCTCCATCAAATATAACAGGTACCGAAAAAGCCCCTAATACTTTTTCAGCCAACATTTCAACCGTATTTGCATCTTCAATTTTTCTATTAGAAGCACAAATTCATCTCCTGAAATCCGGTAGCATTCAACAGAGTATTGTCGTTTCAATCCGTTTAATCGTTTCCCTATCTCCTTTAGCACATAATCTCCAAGTGAATGACCATAGGTGTCATTGATCCCTTTAAAGTGATCGATATCCAGGAACAACAATGCATAGTCTATCTCCTTTGTGTACAAGTCTTTTAGGTCCTCATTTAGCGCTTTTCTATTTTTTAATTGAGTAAGTTCGTCGGTTCTTAGGAGCTTCTGAATTTCAAGATGTGATTCCATCCGGATATATTCTGTGTTCATCCACTCGGTACCCAAATTTAATAAATCTTCATTCAGTTTCAAGTGTTGGTGAAGCATGGAATCTTCTTCACATGAATTATCAATAAAGAAGAAACATCCTTTTGATACCCCATTATCCACTATGTGTAGAAGATGAACTTGAGTATCATTACTCTCAAGGATCCCTTTACGACTGTAATCCGTTAAATAGGTATGTATTTCCCTTTGAAGTTCCTGATTCCAATACGATGAAATGTCTTCTTCACCGGCTAAAGGGAGAAACTGATTTTTCTTCATATAGTACATGCCAAGTAAACGGGTTTTTAATAGACGCGAAAAGGTATCAAGCAGATGTTGCTGCTTCTCTTCTAATGATTGAGTTGAAGTGAAAAAGGAATACAACTTCTTTAAATAGGTTTCCCGACTTTCTTTTAACGTCATTTCTTCTTGAAGCTCTATTTCGGTTGTTACCCACTCCCCGAAGCTTCTAAGGAGATCCAATCCATCACAAGAAAACGTTCTTTGAGTGTATCCGGCAATGCATAGTGTTCCAATCACATGACCTGATTTCATTCTTAACCCGACACCCGCATAGAATCGTATTCCATACTTTTTTCCGTAATGGAGGGTTGGTGAATCAACATCCTTTAAAGTGTCCTCAACTACAAAATATTCCTTATCCACAATTACATACTGACATAATTTCGTGTACCGACGAGCGACTTACAACATCCGTATCCCCTGCTAACCCCACAGAAGATTTAACAACTGTTCTTTATCCGTTAATAGATTGATCTGGCAAACATCCACTTGGAATACTTTTTTCACAAGTCGTGATATGCGGTCGTAGCGTTCTTCTTTTCCACACTGGTAAATGTTCATGCACGTAAGCTCGTTGACACGTTCAACATTATTTAAATAGCTATCATCAATAGAATCTCCCATATTTCCACTCTCCTTTCGTGTATGATTGATATACTTTTTATGTAAACCTTTAATGAACAGAGTTATACTATATAAATCAAATCTGCGAATACCCTGCATTCACACAAAAAAAGCTCCCATCTCAATAAGAAATGGGAAACATCTGTTTTTATTGAACCTTGCGTAATGGTACACCCTGGTTCTTATAAATAAAATCAAGTGCCAGTCGATTAAATTCCCCTGGCTTCTCTACATTACAAACATGTCCGCAATCTTCAATGAACACTTTCGTAGCAGAGGGATCTCCTTTTGTATCCTGATCAAGGGACTGTACAAATAGGTGATCTTCTTTCCCGGATATGTAAAGCTTAGGAATATGAGAAGCCCTTTCTTGTACAGAAGCGTATGTTGATTTTACACAAGGGGTAAGACGATACCACCCGAGAAAATCATTACGATTCATTTTCTTGGCTTCGCGGATGAACAATTTTCGCGAAACTCTGTGATTCCTTTTAGGCATCATGATATAGGCAAAAATTTTATATAACCACATAAATGGAATCATATTTTTTACTGCATCACCAATTTTAAGAAGTGTGTTGGATAGAAAATTAAACCTGGTAATACAACCTCCTAAAACGGCACTTTTCACACGATTAGGAGCAGTTTGAAGCAAAGCGTGTATTAGAACCGAGCCAAGGGAAATGCCGATAAAATGAGCACGTTCCACTTTAAGATGATCTAATACCTTAAGAACTTCACGCACATTTAAATCAATTGTGAATTTTTCATTATATGATTCTATATTTGGGGACTCTCCATGTCCTGGCAAATGAATCGTTATTACATTATAATATTTCTTGAATATATCGAGCTGTTTGCCGAAAATTCTTGAGTTTCCCCCAATTCCATGGAGAAACACCACATACTCTTTGCCGACTCCTTGATGAACGTTGTATTCTAGCATCAATTCTCTCCTTAAAACAGCACAACCTACCAAAAGAATGAAATGAATCAGGCCAATTATTCGAGAACCGTTTTACTTCTATTAACTATTCATTAATGTGAAAATCGATTTTCAATACAATCGCATGATGCATTCTAAGCTTTTGAAGCCTTACCTTAATTATCTTTCATTCTATACTATCCGAAGTCGCTTTGTCATATAAAAGCTGAAGAAATTCCGAACATTTTGTGATGAATGGGAGAATACCTGCCAATTTTAGAAATGCATTACATTTGTCACCCTGCTGCCATCATGATTTTTAGATTGGTAACCAAAGCTTATACTTCCTTCACCATCATGACATCTTTCGTAAGCTCACTTAATCCCAATTGCTTTTGAATGTCCTTTTCAGGAATATCTGAAGCATGAAATGTAATCGTTTCGCTCCCCTTGACCTTGCCTCGTTCATTAACACATTAATCATTTTACCCTTATGAATCTTAAATTCTTGTAAAATCCCATAGTTCAATTAATTCGGATTCATTCGTGATTTCAAATCCCTTAGTTTCAAAAAAATAAAGAATTTGATTTTCCCACTGTTCACGAAAACGTTGAGCTAAAATCTTGCCTCCGTACTCATCGCTCACTTTCTTCTGGGATTTACCATGAACACACTTTCTACAAATGAATCGTTTAACTTAAATATAATTTGACTCTCAAGGAATTACTAAATAAAAGACCCAAATCTTAAAATAACATATGGATACGTTTTCTTTCATATTTCACTACCGCATTATATAAAATGTCGATACCACACTAGAGAACTTATATCTCACTGCATTCTTAACTCGATTTTTTATTAAATCACTCTTCAGCAGCGTAATCATTCCAATTAGAAAAATTAAAAGAATCTTCGAAACCAATTCAAATACCTCCAATTTCATTCCTTCAAATCCTCACGACTCTTCTGCTGTGGTGGCTGCTCCATCCATCCACGTTCAACTAACAGTTTAAGACCATCTGCACCATGCTTCATGAGTTCTGTCACAAAAAGTGTATCATGAACGACTAAATCCTTCCTTGTAGACATCGTGATGGCGTGACAAAGTGTAGAAAGCCCCACTGAGTTTGAAGAAGAGATAAAAAAAAGCATCAATTTTTCTGAAAACGGGGCCACAGTCGAATCTGTTACCTCCATGGATACCGGATAAGTGGGAAATAAATCATCTTTTACCAGGACATTATTAAAAGTAGTAATCTGCTTTTCACTTAATTTTTTTCCTTTTTTGAGATTTCTCTTCACTTGGATATCTTTAGAAACTTGCATAAATCCTTTCAATAGAATAATTCCAATGCAATTTCTCTCAATTACAAAGAATAATTCACTCAACTCCAATGCATTAAGTGGCCTTGTTTCACCTAACCAGCTCTCCAACAAAGATGGCTGCTCTGAAATGTATCTATAGAATGGGGATAATTGGACGATCATAGATCTCTTTCTCCAACATTAATTGCAATGATTGTTTATATAGTGATAATGATTTTGTCAGTGCCTTTTCAAAAAGGTCATATACTTCTTTACGGGCAACGGCCCCCACTATAAGTGGTGTAATGACCGCTCGTGACCTGACCTCCACGGTAAACAAAACTAAGGGCAAACAAATCAGTATATAAGGGTGCTGCGGTTGTATCTATGTCCCTATCAGTGAAGCCCTTTGGTACAGGAAATCCTTCGGACATAAAAAGAGAATTAATCTTACTCATTATTTCTACGTTTTTCTGTAGACTTTCTTCGATGATGAATTTGATTCCTTCGTCTTTCAGGTATGTAAGGAAATGTGTGTAAAAGCAATTTAACGAAGAGCACTTAATATAAGTCGTCCACACAGCGGAGATTTCTGCAGTAGTCAATCTTATGTCTTTGTCCTCCATCTTTCGACTCCTTTTTCCTCTTAATGTTTTCCTAATATTGTAAATTATTCTGGATGATTTATGGTAAATGAAAAGAGCTACCTGTGATCGGCAGCTCTCTTTATTATCTGTTCTTATGTTCATATTTCACAAATAACGGAAGAAATAGTGAAATAACAATAGCCAATAATATGATTACACCAAAAGTGAACGGCTTTGATAACCCCTGTTCGGGTGCTATCAATAATCCGAATACAACTGCTGGAACAATGATGAGAAAAGAAACAAAAAATTTTGAGGTGAAATTAATCGTATGTTTTTTGCCACATTGACTGCATTCAATTGGTTTATAAGACCTCCAAATGGAGAATAATAACTCTTTCCACTGAAACGGATTCTTGCATACATTACACTTCTGCAAAACATTTCCCCCTATGATAATCATCTACTCTTTTCTCTAGTTTACCATTATAAGGCCGTCAGGAGTAGAAGTTAATGAGGTCCGTCCCTCGTATTCACTCGTGGTCAGTGCTGGGGTCCCCAAAATCACACCCCACCCCCAATATTTTCAACACAGTTATTGTGAATGGTTTCGCATATCTAACCAAAATTTAGATTCAACACCAATATTACTTTTTTTCACACGATACATTCCATGACAGGATTCCTTCTTCCACCTCTGCTACACTGCCATGGTTCTCACAAGACTCAATCGCTTTTTTTAAACCCATTTTATCCAGCAGTATAAGGGTGATCACCATCATGATGGTTAGGATTAAGAGCAAAGATTTCTGTTTCCCTTTCATACATTAAAAACCCCTTTAAAATTGTTTGATACACCAATTAAAGTAAATTATACCATGTACATCCATTTAGTTACCTTGGTTAAGGATATTCCCTCCAAAAAATGAATTCATGCAGGATTTTCCAACTTTCATTCGAACTATGTACAATAACACTAAATCATAAGGGGTAACTAAATTGATACAATCATTTAAACTAAACGTTCAAACAATGGGTCAGAAAATGCCCGTTTACATTTTTCAAGTCGACGATGTCCTTATTGATACAGGACCTTACAGTATGAAAAAAGAAGTGCGTAAAATTGTAAAAGAGCTTACTATCCAAAGAGTGATTCATACTCATCATCATGAGGATCACACGGGTAACAGTTCATGGATCGAAAGGTTTTACTCCATTCCTCAATGGATTCATCCGTTAGGGGTACAAAAGTGCTCTCACAGCACTAAACTGCCTTTTTACAGAGCCATGTTCTGGCATATCCGCCAGGCATTTAACCCGATGCCACTTAAAGAAGACGTATTTAAAACGACCGAGCATTCGTTTCAAATCGTTCATACACCAGGACACGCTGATGATCACATCGTTCTCATTGATGAAGAGAAGGGCATTTGCTTTTCAGGTGATTTATACTTATTCCATTCTCCTACTTCTAATTTTTCATTTGAATCTGTACCTGAGCTCATTCGATCAATTGACAGAACCCTGCAGTATTCCTTCCAAGAAGTGTATTGTTCACATCAAGGATACTTGAAGCAAGGGAGAAAGCTTTTAGAGAAGAAACAGGCCTACCTTCTGAACCTTCAAGAAGCCGTCACGAAAGCACACCTGGAGGGAAAAACGGCTAAAGAAATTCGAAAACACCTGCTTCCCAAAAACAAACTTTTTCAATATATTTCACTTTTTGAAAACTCACCAGAACATACAGTCAAATCCATCATCAAAGGAATATCGTAAACAGAAGGTCCGTTGAGGGACGGACCTTCTGTTTACTGATTTCCGAGGCGGTTGAGGCTTCGTTTGTATTCCAGCTGACATATGATATCCAGGATTCTTGTTCCTATGAATTGGCAGGCTAAGGCAAAAAGAATGATTTTTAAATCTACTACGATTCCTGTAAGTAGTAACACACTGCCATTAATGACGAATAAAGTCTTCCCTGGGGTGTACCCTTTTAACTTTGAAATAATAAGTGCCAAAATGTCCATGCCCCCAGAGGATGCTCCCATTCTGAACAGGATCCCTAATCCGATGCCGAAAAGGATGCTGCCAATCAATAGATCTACGAAAACAAATGAGACAGTTCCGATTAAATAGGAATTTAAGAAATTAACTACAAACGACGTGACAGTCACACAATACATGGTCCAAAGTGCATTCTCTTTTCCTAACCATTTAACCGCGGCTAGTAATAAACCTGCATTTAACACCCATAGCGTAATGGCAAATGGAACATGCAACAAATAGTTTAATATCACACTCACACTCGCAGCGCCACCTGAAGGGATAAAATGGGGGAACAAAAACATAGCCATGGCCAACCCTTGTATGCTTGCTGCTATACCTAAAATAGTACCCTTTTTCAATACATTCATTTGTACATTGCTCCGATTCTGTAAAGGACTCTATTTCATAGTCTAGTAGCTATACACTTCATCTGCAACAGAGAAATGAAATGGCTAGTTACGGACTAATTGAAATTCTTCAAATAATAGAAACGTATTCATTAAATGTTTTAGTACCATTAGCCAAGTCAAATAATTCAATATGAACTCTTTTCCAACCTCTCTTTATCTTCCATTTAACATATGCATGTCTTTCTTTTCACACCGATCCTGTCTTTATCTTCTATCCTCTTTATATAGCTTGTAGCTACCGGTACTTTACATGCTGTATTTCCAACATCGACATGTACTTTCCCCATTTTTTTCGCCACTTGTTTTGCCTCATCTAACAAAGGAGCTACATGTGCTCCAACAGAAATGACAAAACCATTCATTACGTAACGTACTCTATTTCTTTCTTCATGAATCGTTTTTTCAATATGACACAGATACTGTTTGATTTCGTCTATATTGATTTCTTTGTCTAAGGTTATACTAATATACCCTGCATAGGCACTCCAGCCAGCCGTTGCCACAATTTCATTTTCCGATTTAATCCACTCGTTCGCTAATTCAATAGCGTAGTAACTCTCAGCGGTTATATTAGCGACAGTGTATTCAGCCAGCATGTACCAATCATCTTTAATGACCCAATCTTTTTAGGATTTCCAGATAATCCTGTCAGGTACATGGCATCGAAATTTCCCGATTCGTACAGGCTTAGTGCAAGACCTTGATCTTTTTTCACATGTTTCACCAGTTTTTTCATATCCCCAATTATTTAGTTCGTGAATGATTACTTCTTTCCTTCATTCATCTTGCTTTCATGTTCAATCAACCATTTTTTCCGGGTAAGACCACCTGCATAGCCGGCAAGATCACCATTCGCTCTGATTACTCGATGACAAGGAATGATGATAGCAAGCTGATTACACCCATTGGCCCTTGCGACTGCTCGAACAGCTGCTGGACTGGAAATATTTTCAGCGATCTCAGTGTAGGATCTGGTTTGTCCAAAAGGGATTCTTTGCAATTCGCTCCAAACGTTCTGTTGAAAAGGTGTACCGATGATTTTCAAATTGGTTTGGAAGCCTGATAAAGTGCCCTCAAAATAGGCGTTCAATTCCTTTTCGATGGAACGAAGTGGCTCTGTAGAACCGGGAATGATTGCTGCCTTTGTTCTCTCCCTCATTCTCTTCACTTCATTCTCCAGACCACGTCGGTCAACAAATTCCAGCAGGTATAAAGCCTCTTCGTCTGAAATTCCAATCATTGGTCCAAGTTTCGTATCAATCCAAGCTGCTTTAAGTATGTGCTGCTGATGAGACAAAGCTGGTGCCGTTCCCATAATTCTCGAAAAAGCATCTCTGAATCCGCTGCTTGATTCATATCCCGTTGTAAGTTGAGCATCCATCACCATCGACCCTGATCTGATGTGCTTCATGGCAATCCCCATCCTGCGAGCTCTGGCATATTCTACAAAGGTCATACCGAACCGCCTCTTAAATTGACGCCGTGCAGTAGATGCATTTATGGATAGCTCCTGAAAATCCTTATCCTTCCAACGTTTTTCAGGATTTCTTTCCACAGCCTCTACCAGCATCTTTACCACATCTGAGATACTATTGGGGTGCGTTAAGGGCTTGCATCTTTTACAAGGTCGAAACGATGCCAGAAGGGCTTGTTGAGCTGTTCCAAAGAATTCACAGTTCTCAATTTTAGGTTTTCTAGCCGGACAAGTCGGGCGACAAAACACACCTGTCGTTTTAACCCCTACATAAAAAACCCCTTCGTATTCCGATCTTTTTTCCACTAACGCTTGATAATACTCCCTTTGTAATTCAACTGAAATCATTCTCATTCCTCCACTATTTCATTCTTGCTTTATTATAACTTTAATAAAAAAAAGATGACGCCGAAAATCAGGCATCGATTTTTATTAGAATAATCGAAGTTTCTATTCTTCTCCCATTTTCATGAGATGTCTGCGAATACTGAGGGGCGGAACTTTGTATTCCTACTAATTATCGTAACAAGCAGGGATTCTCTCAACCAATAGATAATGTATTAAGGTAGCGAATATTAAACCTAAATTACGGTAAAGGAGCATCTCTCATGAATTTGACAACACAACAATGGAATACAGCAGTTACCTATATCAAAACCCACGCGAGACCACTTGAACAAAAGCTATTCACCTTTTTCTTTGAAGAAGGAACTAAAGAGGAAGCAATCAAAGAACTAGCACATTTCCAAAATACGGACGGAGGATTCGGCCACTGTATAGAGCCTGATTTTCGATTAGATAGATCATCTCCAATGGCAACAACCATTGGATTACAGCATGCAAAGGACTTAAAGCTTTCAGCCGAACACCCAATCGTTCAAAAAGCTATGAGCTATCTTCAAGACACATACAATGAGAAAATCAACGGCTGGCATGCAGTGTCTGAAGAAGTGAATTTTGTTCCCCATGCACCCTGGTGGCATTTTGATTCTGAAAAGGGACATAGCGGTGTTCAAACGACTTGGGCTAACCCTAATGCTGAAATAGTAGGTTATTTCCATCTATTCAGTCCAGAACACCCTCGTTTACAAGAATGGACTGAGAGAGCGGTCACAGAGCTAAAGATTCTTTCACACCCAATAGAGTTGCATGATTTTCTCTGTTATTATCGACTCCTTTCTGAGGTGAAAGGGGAAACGGAATCCATTCTTTATAGGATTCTTTCTTCTTCCGTACGAAAGACGGTTTGTACCGATCCATCACGCTGGAATGAATATGTAGCCAAACCATTGCAGATAGCCAGTCATCCTGCTTCCCCGTTTTATGAAGCCTTAAAAGAGGAGGTATATAGGCAATTGAATGTCGAGATTGAAACTCAACACCAGAAAGGTTATTGGCAGCCGAATTGGTCCTGGTTCGGTCAATATGACGAGACATGGCCAATTGCCCAAAAGGAATGGAAGGGAATATTGACCCTTGGAATGCTAAGAGTGTTCGCTGCGTATGAAAGAGTAGATTTTAATTGATTATAAAAAAATCCGGAAGGCTCTCCCCTTCCGGATTCTGAAAATCATTTAAAGTTTCCTTCAAACCATCTTTTGGCTTCATCTACTTCCTCACGACGAAGCTCATGTCCACCTTCTGTCCAGAACTCTGTTACCTGTGTTCGGGCATTTTGAAGATTTTTAACAAGTTCCATTGTTTCTTGCATAGGGATGAGTGGATCTCGCTTTCCTGCACCAATGAATACGAGTGCCTCACTTAAGTCTGGAAGCTCGACATTTCGTCTAGGAACCATAGCATGAAACAGGATTCCACCTTTTAATGCATCCTTGTAATGATACATTAAACTTGCCGCGATATTCGCTCCATTGGAGTATCCTAACGCAACAATATTTTGACGATCGAACCCGTAGTTTTTAGCACTATCATCGATGAATTCATTCAATTCCTTCGTTCGGAAGACTAAATCTTCTTCATCAAAAACACCTTCCCGTAAGCGTGCAAAAAAGCGGGCCATTCCATTTTCATCCACATTCCCTTTTACGCTTAATACAGATGCATTGGGTTCAATCATCTCAGCCAGTGGTAATAGGTCACGCTCATCTCCACCTGTTCCATGAAGGAGCAGAAGTGTGGGTAAGTCTTTTTGTCCTTGTTTAAATATATGTTTCAAGCTGACTTCCTCCTTTATTCTTTTGTATCTAATGGTTTTAATTTCGCTTCTATGGAATCTCTTTGCGCTTCAAAATATGGTGGAAGTGATAAATTTTCACCTAAATTATCAAAATCTTCATCGGTCTCAAAGCCTGGTCCGTCTGTAGCCAGTTCGAAAAGAATACCATTTGGTTCACGGAAGTAGAGGGAACGGAAATAGTATCTTTCAACAAAACCTGAGTTCGGCAAGCGGTTTTGTGTGACCCAATCTACCCATTTACGTAATTCATCTTCATCTTCCACACGGAAGGCTACATGATGAACACTTCCTCTTCCCGGTCTTTCTTGTGGAAGATCATTTCTTTCTTCAAGATATACCTCTCCACCAGTACCGCCTTCCCCTGTTTCGAACACGCGGATATCCGGTTGCCCATCTACATCTGAAGGAAAAGTCCTTGTTTCTCTAAAACCTAATACGTCTTTCAGTACCATTGCCGTGTTTTCCCCACGGGCAACCGTCAGCGTAATCGGACCCAGGCCAACAATCCCATGCTGGGCGGGTACCGGGCTCTTGTCCCAAGGCTTCCCACCAGGAACTCCTTCGTTCTTTTCATCTGACACAAGCATAAGGCGCTGTCCTTCAAAATCACGGAAGCTTAGTGTTGCTCGCCCACTATGGTGAGAAATTTCGTCATGCTCAACACCCATCTCTTCAAAACGATTTTTCCAATAAGCCAAAGACTCATCCGTGTTCACTCGCAGTGCCGTTAATGAAATACTATTCGTCCCTTTATACGTATTCCCCGCATGTGGAATTTCGAAGAATGTGAGATCCGTCCCTGGATTTCCTCTTTCATCTGCATAGAAAAGATGGTAAACAGAAGTATCGTCTTGGTTGATAGATTTTTTTACGAGTCGAAGTCCTAGTGTTTTTGTATAGAATTGATAATTTTTCTTAGCATTAGCTGTAATGGCAGAAACGTGATGCTGCCCTTTAAGTGGTTTTAAATTCATAATGGATTCACTCCTTAGGATTATTCTTGTTTAGTTTCTATCTTCATCATACACGAAAATTGTCTTTAATTCAAGATACTCTACTTCGAAATGTTTTTGGCTTTTCTACACTCTCCAATATCCCCACAAAAAAACATCCGTACACCATGTACGAATGTTTTGATATGATCCATTATACGACTTCATTATTTTTTATAGTCAGGGCTTGTGACAAGGTAGAAGTAATCGTCAGATTGTCAAAATTCAATCCCAATTGAACAGCTGTTTGGGCGATTTCAGGACGTAACCCAGATAGAATCGTCTTAACACCGATCAACTGAAGTGCATCAATTAGCTGAAAGATTTGATGGGCTACCATCGTATCTATTAATACAACTCCTGATAAGTCGATGAACAATTGAGAAACTTCCATATTAACACATTGTTCCAAAGCATTCTCTAATATTAATTCTGCACGTGTAGGATCGATATTACCTACAAGGGGTAATAGCGCTGTATGTCCATTCAAGGATATGACAGGTGAACTTAATTCATTTATGACTTCCTGCTGCGATTGGATCTGTTGCTCCACCACTTCTGTTTGCAGCTCAACAAAACGCAACATAACCCGATCAAATGCATCAATAATGACTTGATTCCAACGGCTAAATTGTTCGAAGATGTTTTCTTCCATATGAGTTTCGGCATATTCTTTCAAGAACTCCAGGTATTGATGTCTAACCCTCATGAATTCTCTAAGAATATAGTGATTTGGGGTTTCTAAATGTTCCTTATCCTCTGCAATGGTCAAGACCCATTCATCGATCTTCTTGTTAAACGTTTCTTTATCCTCAGCAAACACATTACAAAGAATGCCGTGAAACTCAAAATTTTGTTTTTTTAAAGTTTCTATCACCTTGGGATCTGAGGAGGAATAAACACCCTTTGTGGTGCCTTTATCCAGGGAATTATACCAATCTTCCGTTAACTGACGAGCCTTGCTTAATAAAAATGTATGTAGTTCCTTATTTCTATGCATGTATGATTCCTCCTATGATATCCAATATATTTATATCAATTTCTTCTTCCCTATCTGACGTAATGAGTAGTTGGGAAATCATACTCTTTTCTCTTGTTCCTTTGTCATTTCAGAATTTGTCTTTCGTTCAGATTCAATCCAACCGATTAATTAGAGTGCTCGACATTTTCTTATACCATCCTTCATTATATATCACATTCATACAAAATTTCCATTCAGACACTTCTAACTATGAGTATATAAGGTCCGTATAAAAATCCGGAAAAATTATAAGTATATTCTAAAAACATTACATTATTTTGTAAAACCAACTCTACAATTCACAATATAAAGTGTATAATGAGGGTATTAACTGAGAAACAGACAGCAGGTATGTCTCGATATACTATTTCGATGTATATGAATCTCCTACTAGAAACCAACCGCAAATCTTAATATGATGTCGTAATCCTACTACTTAGTCATTTGTCAAAATAGTTGGGAGCTGAATAGAGAATGAAAAACAATCTGACAAGAAGGTGTATTGAAACACTTGCTATCCAAAGTGCCTATCATTTCTGTGTGTCTATAGGAATCAAGCCCAGTTTACTTAATCTATCGATGGTCACAGGATTCTCAGAAGAAAGAATACTGGAAATACTCGAAACTAAGTTTAGTAATCAAAGTGTTAAAACAGAAAATCACTCTTTCTAACTCTGTGTTTCCCCTTTATTACTCTACAAGACGATTATCCATCATCCCCTAACCTTTATATTCTTTCATTACCTAAATATCCATTTTTATTTTGAATTAGTGGACCTCTGTTGATCTTGCCAAGAGATAAATAAGAATAGACTGCTGAACTTGTCGCCATAAAAACAAAAAGGCAATTCCACTTTAAAATGTACCCTATAGTGTAGACACTTTGAAAAAAGGTCTCCTTATAGGGTACTTTTTTGTATAATGAAGAAAAAATAATTTATTGTGGGGAAGTTTTTATGTCTAAGAAAGTTTTTACAGAGAAAGAGATCGCTATTCTATCTAAAAATCCATATGTAAATTCCATTAGTCCAAGGGGTATTACCTATTCTGAGGAATTTAAACATCATTTTATTTCCGAATATTAAATAGGAAAGCTACCGAGAGAATTATTTGAGGAGGCGGGGTTTGATATTAATATCCTTGGCTTTAATAGAGTTAGATCATCTTCTGAGCGTTGGAGAAAATCTTATGAGAAAGAAGGCGTCTTAGGTCTTAAAGACAGTCGGAGTAAAAGCCTTGGAAGGCCTAGAATTAAGGAGCTATCGCTTGAAGAAAAAAACGCTAGGCTAGAAGCCCAGATTAACCTTTTGAAGGCTGAAAACGAACTCCTAAAAAAGATTCGTATGGCAGAAAGGGGGCTAAACAAGTAAAAGTCCCAGCTAGTCAGAAATTCTGTCTGATTCGATTCGTAATTGAAAAATACAGTCTCAAACATATGGTGAAATACCTCTGTGAAATATAGGGTTGATTTTAAAGGCATTTCGTTTCAAAGGTCGGAAGAAAGGGGCTCGCCAGATCAAGATGACATTGGCAGGTCAATTTCAGTGTGTCTACAATTTGAAAAGAATCAGGAGAATTATGAAAAAATACGACATTGTATGCCCTATTAGAAAAGCAAATCCATACAGAAGAATGATGAAAGCTACAAAAGAACACCGTGTAGTACCTACCTATTAAACCGTCAATTTAAGCAAGGAGTTCCTGGCAAAGTCCTACTTACCGATATCACTTATTTACATTACCAGAATGGCCAAAGAGCTTACTTATCCGTCATTAAGGACGGTTCCACAGGACTAATACTCGCTCAACATATATCAGACCGCATCACCATGGAGCTAGCCACTGACACCCTGCGCAAGCTAAAGAAAAATCGAAACTTTAGGAAGGAAGAAGACGCGTTAATACATTCGGACCAAGGGACTCATTACACGCACCCTGACTTTCAAAAACTCGTTAAGAAAATGAAACTTCATCAGTCCATGTCTAGACGAGGAAACTGTTGGGACAACGCACCAATCGAATCATTCTTTGGTCACCTTAAGTATGAGGTCGATATTAAGGCATGTAAAACGCTAGGTGAATTAAGGAAGGAAATAAACAAGTATTTTACCTACTATAATCATTACCGATACCAATGGAATCTAAAAAAGATGACCCCTGTTCAATACAGAAGTCATCTTCTTCTAACTGCCTGACCTTTTTTAAAACTGTCCTTTACAGGGGGTACACTTTACTTTGGGAAGTTGCCTTTTTAGTATGGTATTTATAATACATTAAAATATCTTGCTTCCGGATGAGCGAAGACCATCGCTGTTACCGATGCTTCCGGTTCCATCATACATCCCTCTGTTAGTTGGATTCCGATTCTTTCAGGTTGAATAAGCTTAAACAGCTTCTTCTGATCTTCAAGTTCGGGACAGGCGGGATACCCAAATGAAAAACGCTGCCCTTGATAATGAGTCCGAAACCGGTCCTGCATCGTAAAATCAACGGGATCAGGGAAACCCCACCGGCTTCTCATCATTTCATGAACTCTTTCAGCCAGTCCTTCTGCTGTCTCTAAGGCAAGAGCTTGCAGTGCGTGACTTTCAAGGAATCGGCCTTCTTCCTTCATTTCTTTTGCCCACTGCCTGATTTTCACACCGGCCGTTACCGCAAAGAAACCGACATAATCCATTTCTCCACTTTCTACAGACCGCAAGTAATCTGCTAAACACAAATGCTGATTTCCTGCTTGTCTTGGAAAATGAAATCGTTCTATTTCTGCGGAAGAATCATCTGGATGATAAATAACAACATCTTCACCATCTGATTGAGCAGGGAAGAATTGATATCTTGCAGATGCCTGAATCATCCCATCCCTTTTTGCTTTATGGAACAATTCATCTGTTACTGCTTTAAGTCCGACCGTTCGTTCGTCCCCTTCTGCCAGTAATCTTGAAATTTTCCCTTTAATCCCCAGATGGTGCCCAAGCAGCATTTGCTGATTAATATAGGGATGAATTTGACCAAGTGAAAATTCTTTTATGGTGTGTGGCATTAAGTCAGAAGGGACATGAACCTTTACATCTTTTGCAACTGTAGAACGTACTTTCACCGCCACAGAAGATGTATTTCGATTCGGTGAGTCCTCAGTCAAAACGACCTTACTTAACTTTTCGCGACTCTCCTCTTCCAACTGCAGCCTCGTTTCTTCATGTTGAATCCCATTCATGATGCTTAATCCATCCATTGCGTCCTTCGCATAAAGAACCAGCCCATCGTATTCCCGTCCAATTTTGTTTGTAGTGAATTTTCGGGTAAGCGCTGCACCTCCTACTACAAGAGGGACTGAAATATCAGATTGTTTTAAATCTTGAGCCGTAATGACCATCTGTTGGGCGGACTTCACGAGAAGCCCGGATAAACCTACGATATCGGGGTTTTTTTCCCGTATGACTTCGATCAGTTGCTGAGGCGTTACTTTAATGCCCAAATCAATTACTTCATATCCATTATTACTTAGAATAATATCAACGAGATTCTTACCAATATCATGAACATCTCCCTTAACCGTAGCTAAGATCACTTTGCCTTTCGAAGATGAACTTTCCGATTGTTCCATATGTGGTTCCAAATGAGCAACGGATGCTTTCATCACTTCGGCACTCTGTAATACTTCTGCTACAATCAACTGGTTATCATTAAATAATCTCCCGACTTCACTCATACCATCCATAAGGGGACCATTAATGATATCAAGGGGTGCATCATATTGTTGAAGAGCAAGATTCAAGTCATCAATCAGTCCTTCCTTCGTTCCTTCCACTACATAATGAGCCAGTCTTTCTTCTAGAGTCATAGTGTTAACAGGAACCTTTACTTCTTTCTTTTTCCCTCTGTAAAATGCTGTGAATTCAGCCAGATTTTCATCAGTAGTCTCAAATAAGAGTTTCTCCGCCATTCGAACTTCTTCTTCAGGAATAGAGGCAAATCGCTCTAATTTTTCCGTATTGACTATGGCATAATCAAGGCCAGCTTTCGTACAGTGATAAAGATATACAGCATTGAGAACTTCTCTTCCTACAGGAGGCAGTCCAAAAGATACGTTACTAACCCCTAAGATATGAGGGCATTCTGGTAAGGCTTCCTTAATCTGTCTTATCCCTTCAACGGTGGCATTGGCGGATCCAATGTATTGCTGATCTCCTGTTCCTACTGGAAATACGAGGGGATCAAAGATAATGTCTTCTGAAGCAATGCCATATTTCTCTGTTAACAGTTGATGAGAACGAAGGGCAATTTCTACCTTACGCCCAACTGACACTCCCATTCCTTTTTCATCAATCGTTCCTACCACAACCGCCGCTCCAAATTCCTTCATCAACTTTGTAATCTTTTCAAACCGATCTTCTCCGTCTTCAAGATTAATAGAGTTTATGATCACTTTCCCTTGAGAATATTTCAAGGCGGTCTCTAGCACCTTCTCATCTGTAGAATCTATGACAAGTGGAACTTTCACTTTCTTCACCACTTCTTGGATAAATGCATTCATATCTTCTACTTCTTCACGATCGGGATCGGCAAGACATATATCTATCACCTGAGCTCCTTTTTTCACTTGTGCTCTCGCTATCTCTGAAGCTTCTTCCATTTTATTTTCTGCTATTAATCGCTTGAATTTACGTGAACCGATGACATTCGTCCGTTCACCGACCAAAATCGGCCTTCTGTCTTCATCCTCATAGACGAACGCCTCAATTCCTGACACCGCATGAGGGTGAGACTCATTGGGTTTACGAGGAGGCAATCCCTTTACTACTTCTGAAAGAGCACGAATATGCTCCGGTGTCGTTCCACAGCACCCTCCAACAAGATTCAGCCAGCCTTTTTCAGCAAATCCTTTCATCTTTACACTGAGTGAATCTGCCGTCTCATTGTAATTTCCCTCTTCATCAGGAAGTCCTGCATTCGGATAACAGCTGACATAGGTAGTGGCTAGACTTGATAAGGAACGAATATGATCACGCATAAATTCAGGTCCCGTTGCACAGTTAAGACCAACTACCAAAGGGTTTAAATGTTCAAGGGATAAATAAAATGCTTCGATGTTCTGGCCGGCGAGTGTAGTGCCCATCGGCTCAATGGTTCCGGATAATAAAATGGGGATTTCTTTCCCTCTGGATTCAAAGGCAGTTCGAATTCCAAGGTTTGCTGCTTTTACATTTAAAGCATCCTGGCTCGTTTCAAGCAGCAGTACATCAACTCCTCCATCGAGAAGACCTTCTGCTTGAACACGATAGTTGTCTACTAGCGCATCGAAGCTTACCCCTCCTGTAACAGATAAGGTTTTTGTAGTCGGACCGAGGGATCCCGCAACAAACCTGGGCCACTTGGAAGTTGAGACATCTTCTACTGCTTTTCTGGCAATTTCAGCTGCTACTTTATTGATTTGGTATGCTTTAGAACCTAAATCATATTCGTCCAGTACGATGGGGGTTGCACCAAAGGTATTCGTTTCAATCACATCAGCTCCGGCTTTCAAATATTCCAGATGGATCTGATAGATTACCTCCGGCGCTGTCAAAACCAGATTTTCATTACATCCTTCAAGCTCTTCTCCACCAAAATCCTCTGGGGATAAATTCGCTTGTTGAAGCATCGTTCCCATTGCTCCATCGAGTACGAGTATTTTTTTCCTAAGCTGTTCTTCAAACAAAGTGTTGGCCATAGGGAACCTCTCTTTCTGTGTTGGTTTTCTCTTGTATATGATGAATCAATTCAATGCTCATATCGTATCGAACAAAAGGCGTGATAAGATAAATCCCATTAAACAGATTTATTGCTGTATCAAGTAAGTCTTTTGCTATCTCCATTCCAGCTGCTCTTGCCATAACCGGATCACTTCCCGCTTCCTTCATTCTTTTTCTTGTTTCTTCCGGAACACTAATTCCCGGAACTTCATGATGGAGAAACTCTGCATTTCTTGAGCTGATTAACGGCATGATTCCGATAAAGACCGGAACATCTAAATGCTTCGTAGCTTCATGTACTTGAATCAGCTGTTCTTTCCCAAAGATCGGTTGAGAAATGAAATAGTCGGCTCCTGCTTTCTTTTTCTTTTCAAGCCTTTTTACAGAAGCGTCTAAATGACGGAAATTCGGATTAAAAGCTGCACCTACTGAAAATTGAGTACGTTCCCGGAGTGATTTACCGGAAAAGGATATCCCCTCATTGTTCTGTTTGATGAGTTCAATAAGTTCAAGGGAAGATAAATCATATACGGATGCTGCTCCAGGAAAATCTCCAATCTTGGCCGGATCTCCTGTAATGGCTAATATATTGTGTATTCCCAACGTATGCAATCCCATTAGATGAGACTGTAGTCCAATCAGGTTTCGATCCCGGCAAGTGATGTGAACTAAAGGCGTAAGATCATATTTGGAACTGACTAGGCTACCAATGGCGTCATTACTAATACGAGGTGATGCCAACGGATTGTCAGCAAGCGTGAGTGCGTCAATTCCAGCTTCCTTTAATGCCTCAGCCCCTTGGAAGAACAGCTTCGTATCGAGATGCTTAGGGGGATCGAGTTCAACAATAATCGTTTTCTTTTCTCTTACTTGCTCATGCAGCAAGTTTCCCCTGATAGAAGGTGATGATAACTGAACAGCCTTTTTTGCTTTCACTACTTTTTCTTTAACAGGCTCCCTGCTTTTTAACCTGCTGGCTACTGAACGAATGTGATCAGGTGTGGTTCCACAGCACCCCCCAATGATTCTCACACCTTGCAGTCTCAATTCGTTGCTTATATCCCCAAAGTAATCAGGCTCAGCAGAGTAATAGAATCGACCTTCTTCATAGTTTGGCAGACTGGCATTGGGATAGACGGATAGAAATGCCCTTTTAGGTAATGGAACTTCCTCTAATGAGTTCACCATATGAAATGGCCCCATGCGGCAATTGATGCCGACAACATCGGCCCCCAATAATTCTAATTGCTGAAGTGCGTCTTTTATCTCCATTCCATTTTGAAGAACTCCCGTTTCATGTAGAGAAACTTGAGCAATGACAGGAATGTCCGCTTCACGTTTAGTAATGTTTAATACCGTGGTTAATTCCTCGAAATCATAATAGGTTTCAAGCAGAATGCCATCTACACCCTCTAATAATAAACAGTATAGCTGTTCCCTAAAGCTTCTTTTGATTTCTTCCAGTGACACATTTTGTTTAATGCCCCTAATTCCCCCGATTGTGCCCAGAATATAGGTGTTTTTACCCGCAGCTTTTCTTGCTAGACGCACTGCAGCTGTATTTATTTCCTTAACAGAATCCTCCAATCCATATCTGGAAAGCTTTTGATAATTGGCTCCATACGTATTGGTCTGAATGATATCTGCTCCTGCATCAATATACTCTTTATGGACTTTCAACACTTCATTTGGGTGAGAAAGGTTCAGTTCTTCAAAGCATCTGTCCACTCCATATGAATACAACAACGTTCCAATGGCCCCATCTGCAATTAAGACTCTTTCTTTCAGTGCTTCTAGCAACGGCTTCATGACATTCCCTCCTTTTTTATAAATTTATCACGTTGTTTCGATTGATCTTTTTTATACTATCTAAACCGTTTTGAAGATCGTTAATTAATTCATCCACGTTTTCAAGTCCTACTGATAATCGTAATAAACCATCTGTAATACCTCTTCTTTCCCGCTCCGCTTTTGGCATAGAAGCATGTGACATCCTTGATGGATAGGATAGAATTGATTCAACAGCTCCTAAACTTACGGCGAATACCGGGATGTTTACATTTTGTATGAGTTGCTTCACTTCCTCTTCCCCTTTTAATCGGAAGGAAAGTACCGCACCGGGACCCTCCGCTTGTCGAACTTGAATTTCACGACCGGGGTGATAGCTCAAGCCAGGGTAATACACTTCTTCTACTTCCTTTCTCTTTTCTAAGAAGCCCGCAATCTTATAAGCCGATTCTGATGATTCCTTCAATCTTACATGCAATGTTTTCAGCCCTCTTAAGAGCAGCCAGCAATCCTGAACTCCGAGGACCGCACCGAACGAATTCTGCAGGAAAGCAAGTTTCCTGGCAATCTCTTCATTTCCCGTTACGGCAAGCCCTGCCAAGACATCACTATGTCCGGCAAGAAACTTCGTGGCGCTGTGGAGAACAACATCTACCCCTAGACTGATTGGTCTTTGCAACAGGGGGGTCATGAATGTATTATCAAGAAACGTTAAACATCCATTCGCCTTGGCAAGCTTAACGACTCCTTCAATATCGGTGATATTCAAAAGCGGATTGGATGGTGTCTCCATATAAATCACTTTCGTATTGTGCTTGATTGAACAAGCCACTTCATGTAAATCCTTCATGTTCACAAATGAGTATTCAATCCCAAACTTAGTGAGGACCTCGGTAATCATTCTGTATGTCCCACCGTACACTTCTTCTGATACGAGAACGTGGTCTCCACTCGACAATAATAAGAAGCTTGTGGAGATTGCCGCCATTCCGGATGAAAAGGCAAAGCCCCTTATCCCGCCTTCCAATTCGGCGATCGTTTCTTCAACGGTTTCCCTCGTCGGATTTCCCGAACGGCTGTAGTCATACGTTCCATATTGATCAAAATCCTGTTGATGAAAGGTTGTTGCATGTTGAATCGGCGTAGAGACCGCTCCTGTCTCTTTATCAAATCCGTGAGAATGAATGAGTGACGTTTGAAGTGAAAATGGTTTTTTACTCATACGTAAGCACCTCTTTTTCCATTTGATGAAAAACATTCTCCAAGTCTTCAATCAGGTCATCAATAAATTCAATCCCTACAGAAAACCGCAGGAGTCTGTTGCAGATACCCAACTTATTTCGTTCATCTACAGGAATGTCTGCATGTGTTTGGGTAGCGGGATAGGTGATAAAGCTTTCAACCCCTCCTAAACTTTCAGCAAACGTAATAACTTTTAAGTGGCGGAGAAAGGGAGCAACCCATTCTTCCTTTGCGATACGAAAGGAAAGCATGCCGCCTTTTCCCGGATATAAAACGTCCGTTACACATTCATGCTCTTCAAGATATTTTGCTAGTTTTCTTGCGTTTTTTTCATGCTGAGCCATTCTGAGACTAAGGGTTTTCATCCCTCTTAATAAGAGCCAACAATCAAATGGTGCGAGAACCGCGCCGATTGAATTTTGAATGGTATAGATTTTTTCCGCCAACTCCTCTGTGTTTACGATCACCACACCTGCCAGCACGTCATTATGGCCCCCTAAGTATTTCGTGGCGCTGTGAATAACAATGTCTGCTCCCTCAGTGAGAGGCTTTTGCAGAACAGGGGTGTAGAAGGTATTATCAACAATTAAAAGCAATCCGTTATGCTTGGCAATTCCAGCAACCTCAGAAATACTTGCTTCATTCATCAATGGATTGGTTGGCGTTTCAAGGAAAATGGCCTTGGTTCTGTTAGAAATTTGTTCTTCTATGGAGCCAGCATCACTTGTGTCAACAAAATGAAATTTGATACTATATTGTGCTTCATACTGTAGGAATAAACGGTAGCTTCCGCCGTAAAGGTCTTTCGATACAATCAATTCATCCCCGCTTGAGAATAAGCCAAGGATTGCCTGAATCGCGGCCATCCCCGAACTGAAGGCAAATCCTCTGTGCCCCTCCTCCAATAGAGTAAGAGCTTCCTCTAAGGTGCTGCGTGTTGGATTTCCAGTTCTCGTGTAATCATAGCCTGTCGATTGGCCGATCCCTTTATGTTCATAAGCTGTCGATAGATGAATGGGCAGGCTGACGGCACCCGTTGCAGGATCCTTCCGATTACCTGCCTGGACAAGCAAAGTATCAATATGTTTTTTCAATATTCTTCTCTCCTTTTCTTTCTTGAAAACGAAAAGGGAAAAAACAAAAAAACCTTCTTATGAAAATAAGAAGGTTTTGTACGTTCGTTCTCCCTCTTATCGTCCAAGTTGACATCAACTTGCTGGAATTAGCACCATACCTATAACTTTGGCTGGTTGCTGAGGTGTCTTCGGGCCAGTCCCTCTACCTCTCTTGATAAGAAACTATATGATTTTGTGAAAAATAACTTTCCCATAACTTATAACATAGGAGAACAAATGTCAATGAGAATTATGAATTATTCGAAAATAAAATTTACGTAGTGACGCCTTTTTTTGAGGCATTTTTCGTCTCCATCTATTCCGCAGGAGGCGCACACATTCCACTCCAATCAAACGGCAGATGAAAGATTGGATTCAAAAAAACTTAACAGAGCGATTTTTTATTTAATGAAAAATCCCTATTTTTCTTTTAATTTCCTTCATAAATGGAATCGTTTTTTCTCTTGCTTTTTCGGCTCCTTCTTGTAAAATGGCATCCAGCCTTTGGGGGTGTGCTATTAGTTCTTCATATTTGGATCGTGGTTCTTCGATAAAGGAATTCATGACTTGAAAGAGCTCTTTTTTCGCTTCTCCCCATCCTATTCCTCCTTGAAATCTCCTTCTCAATTCTTCAACTTGATCGGATGTAGCAAATTCTTTATAGAGCGAAAATATGATTGATGAATCAGAATCCTTAGGCTCTTCCGGGGATGAAGAATCTGTTTTGATTTTATTGATTAATTTTTGAAGCTTTTTTGGTTCTTCAAATAATGGAATGGTGTTGTTATAACTTTTACTCATCTTACGACCGTCTAGTCCAGGGAGAACGGCAGTTTCTTTTTGAATGATATATTCAGGGATGACAAATGTTTCTCCATATTGCTTATTAAAGGTTTCTGCTATATCCCTTGCAATTTCAACATGCTGAATTTGATCTTTCCCAACAGGAACCAGTTCTGTTTGAAATAGAAGGATATCTGCCGCCATCAAGATCGGGTAGGTGAATAATCCCATGTTGACGCCCGCATCCACCTCCCTGCCCGCGGAATGATTTTCTTCAACCATTGATTTATATGCATGGGCGCGATTCATTAATCCTTTAGGTGCAAAACAAGACAGGATCCAGCTCAATTCAAAGATTTCAGGTACATCGGATTGACGGTAAAAGACCGCCCTCTCAGGATTCAATCCTAATGCTAACCAAGCTGCGGCCACTCCATAAGATAGTTGTTTCATTTCATGCGGATCATGTATTTTCGTTAAACCATGATAATCCGCTACAAAATAAGCTGTGTTGTAGGATTGATTCTCTGCCAATCGTAATGCCGGTTTGATTGCACCAATATAATTCCCTAAATGAATACGGCCTGTTGGTTTAATACCAGTCAGAACTTGTTTTTTCATAACAATTCCCTCCGCTGAAAAATAATAAAAATAAACACAAAAAGGGCTTCTCATCCTCTGAAAAAGGACGAGAAACCCGTGGTGCCACCTTCATTCGCTTACATTGTGTAAACGCACTCATCTGTACAGAAGTCGCCTTCGATACATCGTCTCTTTTATCGGTGAGACCCTTCGCCATAACCTACTTATTTTCAGCTTGGATGCTCAAAAGCCCATTCAACGATTTCACCATACTGATTCTCACCAGCCATCAGCTCTCTGAAATGTTTCGTTCGTCTACTCTTCTTCCTCATCGCATTTAACTATTTAATGTGTTTCCATTATTTTAAGGTATCGGGAAATAATGGTCAAGTAGGTGTAAACACATTTTAGATTTCTTTGGATGAAAGGGGAAGGAAAAGCTTTATGCCTCTCTTATTAAAAGGGAGAAATTTCATATCCGCGATCAGATGACTGGCATACCCGATTACACATGCTTCAAATACTCCCTCAATCATTAAAGAAGACTCTAGATAATGAGCAATCATGCCGTAATATACAATTCCAAGAACAGAGTGAGTATAACTGCGATGTGAAACGAATGAGGCAATGAAAATATAAATACCTAACAACCATAACCACGTTTCATTCAGCTGCCAACCGCATGCAGTCACACCGATGCCGGTAATCATCAGCATTCTTCTCTGGGTAATGAAACTGGAGAGAATCATCATTCCTGCACCGTATCCAATACCAAGCCATCGTTCTTTCCCAATTCCTTCAAGATAGCTGTATATCATCATTAAAAAACCAATGATTTGTGCGACTGCTCTGATCATTTTTGGTGAAAAAGTAACCTTGTTACTAAGCTTTCCATCAATATCCATATCAGGCATGAGTCCGGATACCCCGCCTATTGCCACAAGTGCGGCCGTTATGTCAGGACCAATTCCAAATGAGTTGGCCACGATAAATCCTGTTGCTGCTCCAATTGCCATATGTGCTGTGCCGTTCAAGTGTGTCCTCCTACTCTCTTATCTCATTATGTATGTAACTAGATTACTATAATAGCCTTTATTATCCATATTGACCATGGGAAGTACGAATTAATTTCCTAAAGATGAGCCGATATGCGCTCAATAATTTCAAGAAGATAGGACCTTTCATGTGGAACAAAGTGATGGTAACTCACCCTTTGCTTAAGGAAGTCCTTTTTTCCTGTTTCCTTAACAAGAAATCCTTCTACTTTGATTTCTGCTTTCGTTTGTTGAACGAGCGCTTTAAAGTCTCTAAGAGTTGAACGGAAAATACCGGACACTTCTTCTAATTGAAGTTGAAATTCGTCATATGCAACCGGCTTGGTATACAGGAATATGTGAGTTAGTTCCCGATCGATCATATCCCGTTGAATTAACTCCCCTTTTACGATTCCTAATGATTGCAATTCGTCTATCATAATAAGAAGTCCAAGCTCTTCATGAAGTTCTCTCACACCGTCTTCAATCTTCTCCTGTGACAAAATATGTCCAGCGGCGGTAATATCAAGTAAGCCAGGGAAATCCTTTTTCTTATCACTTCTCATTTGGAAATAAATATAGGTCTCTCCACTACTCTCATCATAATGCGCAAGCCAACAATGAAAGGTTTCATGCCAATATCCCTTTAAATGCACCTCGGAACGACTGACTACTCCAAGCCTATTACCGTACTCATCAAAGAAGGCTAGTTGTTCATTCTCCACCCGAATCCCTCCTTTATTTCATTTCCTCCAGATACTCTTTAACCTCCAAGAGTTCTTCAACCACAATATCGGCTTCACTTAATTCTTTTTCCTGAGAAAAATCAAAGGCACAACCTATCGAAAGAAAGTGATTTGCCTCTGCTCCTTTGAAGTCAGACAATCTATCTCCAATCACAATCCCATGTGTCAGATTGTGATCCTTTTTGATTTTCCCAATCAACTCCCCTTTGTCATCTGATTCTATTTCCTGAATGCTGTAGCAGTCTAAAATCCATTGATCCAAATGAAAGTATTGGACGATCGTCTGTAAATACCGAGGATATCCGTTGCTTGCCACAAAGATCGGAAAACCTCTCCCTGATAAATAAGTTAATATTTCCTCCGTATGTGGATAGAGCGCTCCATTTCCTTTCTGAATATTTTCAATCAGCTTTTCATGAAATTCATCATTCACTTTACTATGTATATGTAATGGATGATGAGGTAAAAGTGTTTTCCACACAACAGAAAGAGGGACACCCATAATTTCTCTGTATATTTCAAGAGGTGTATCCCCTTTCCACATTCCTTCATCTCTAAGTCGTTGAAAGGTATCATGAAGTGAAGCTTCAAGAATACGATTCGTTTGAAATAACGTTCCATCCATGTCAAAAATCATTCCAGCTTTCATTTATATTCTCCTTCATTGCCTTTCGTACATTAGTATGTTCGAGATTTATGCTTAAGTCACTATATTGCTTACATGAAAATAAACCTTCTCTTATCATATCAAATTCACGGCCGAAAGAAAGCAGCTACTATGATCAACTTCTTACTAATTATTACTGTCCATATAATGACGACGAATTCTCTATTTACAAAAAAACACACGAGAATGCTTCTCTCGTGTGTATTCCCTTAAATCGGTTTATATCTTATTTTATTTAAGATGCATGTGGAAGATAAAAGAGGATCGTCAACATCATGCCAATAACAGAAAAAATCACGATACTAACTGCTACAGACTTGTGAGACTTTGACACATGTTTCTTCTTTAACACGTTAAAAAACTTAAAAGCCAATAACGAAAGAATAAACAAAGATACAAACAAGAGCTCGCTCATGGACAATCCCTTTCTTCAGTAAGGTGTATTCTTTTTAAGATATGAAAACACTTTACCATATTTTCTTATTCAATAAAAATTATTTATTCTTAGAAATAATAATATGCCCATTCAGGCGTTTTACGGAGCGCTTTTTCCCAGGCAGAAAGTTCATTAAAATCCTTAATGGTCAGTTTTTTACTATCACTAATGTCTTTATGGATGAGTGATTCTAATTCGCCGGCAACTTTTGCATCCCGAATGATGCAGTTGCTTTCATCATTTAAGTAAAAGCTCCGCGGATCCCAATTTGCTGTACCAATATCAGCCCATTTATGATCAATGACCAGCACTTTACCGTGGAAAAATCCTCTTTCGTATATATAGAGATCCACTCCGCTCTCTAACAAAGTTTTCTCTACTCTGTAATCTGGCGGCTTCGTAAACCATGCATCTGTATCGTCCGGGATGAGGATCTTCACTTTTATCCCACGCTTCACTGCTTTCTTTAAAGCTGATACAAGTTTCCCATTTGGTAGAAAGTATGGGGTTGTAATCGTGACACTCTCTTCCGAACTGTTAATCCTGTTTACTGTCTTTTCTGCAATACTGTCTCCTGTTGAAAACAAGAATTGGGGTGAGTTCTCGCATAGTTTTTCACACCTTGTTTCACATCCCAGTGCATGATGAGAAATAAAATCACGATGCATGCAGCCGTTATCAGGATTCCTTTAAGTCCTTTTTTCAGCAAGAGAACTCACCTCATTTTTGTGTATTGTTAGCTTTTGTTTAAGGGGAAAGACTATACATTTCCCTTCAAAGTTTATCTCGTCCAACATATCTATTGTTTTGGAAATTAACATGCCGCTTAAGCATTTATGAGATATTTTTGACACAATAAAAGAGCATTAACGATATCGTTAATGCTCTCAGTTTACTTTCTTATTGATCTTCAAAATTTTATAGATAAAACGGGCGATCACAAATAAGATGCCCCCTATAAATGAACCTAGCGTATTCATTATCCAATCATCAATATCCGTCGCTCTTCCTAAAGGTAAATAATATTGGGCAAATTCAATTCCAAAGGAAAAAAGTGCCCCTATAAACGTGACCATCAGAATAATTTGTTTCGAATGCCTCATCCACCAAGCTATAAAAAAGGTTAATGGAATAAACAATAATATATTGGCCAACAAGTTTCTAATGGGTACATCTAAATGATTTCGGTAAATTAAATTCAACTTAAGATTAGAGAATGGATCAAAATTCACCGATCCCTCAGCCACATTTCCACCAGTCAATGGAGTCAGGGTAATTAAACAGATGCCTCCAATCGTTATGCACGTAAATAGAACAGGCAGTAAGTTCATCCATCTGCCCTTCCCTTTTCTTTTCTTCCAAAAGGAGACCGCAAAGATAAGGGAAATCGTCACAACTACAATAATTGGAAGAACCCAACCAAATGCGCTCCATAATTCTTTCATGATTCCTTTTCCTACTTTCCTCTAAGCTACCAAACGATGATTTAGTTTATTTACGATGATATATGTTTGAAAGAGAAGCATTATGACAAGGTGCGAATGGTCACTTCTGCAGTCTTCTTGTCGCTTCCATCCCAAGAAGTATGAATTTCAAATGTTCCTTCCTCGAAAAACAATGGGAATTTCCGCTTGAAAAAGGGCTGCATCGGTAAATCAAGCGCTTCTGTTTTGGGTACCCATACCAAGTCCCCTTCTGGAGGATTATCAATGAGCTCCCCAGAGGTTTCATAGGCAAGATAATTGTACACTATATACCGAAATCGATTCTCAGGGACAACATATTCATCTAACCCTTTATACCTTAATTTCTCTACATGTAAACCCGTCTCTTCTCTTACTTCACGAATCGCCCCGGCTGCAGGACTTTCTGGAAAGTCAACTTTGCCCCCAGGTGCAATATAACCGGGATATTCTTTCCGCTCCGGCCTATTTAATAACAGCACTTTGTCCCCACGCTGTATCATTACTAACGAATACATCACTGTTTCTACCTTCATTCATTCCTCATCCCTTTATACTTGTTCCACTCCACTTACGCAGCCCCTGGATCCTTAAAGTCAGACCATCCTTATCCAGCTTTTCTAAAAACGGTATCATGTATTTTCTGGATAATCCCAGAGCGGCTTTCGCAACTGCTATATCGAAGGTTCATAAAAACTTGATAAGAAAAGGCTTTTTTATCATCCAATGACACGATTTTCTTTTCCTGAATAAAAAAGTGATAAAAGTCAGACTGCCATTTTTGAGGAATACCTACTTGATGAAAATACTCTTTCATGTCTTTTACTTGTGTACCATCAGCCTCTAATAAGGTAATGAGCTGATTGCATCGTTTCTCCCATTCAGGAGGTAAGTGAGGAATGAACCCTTCTAAACAAAGAAAACCACTGTTTCGTTTCCAATGTTTTTCCTCAATCGCATAGTCCACTAAATCTCCTGTGTACCTTTTTAAAGATTGCTTCAACTCACCAATATTGATTCCTTTTAATAAAGGAAACTCCCCATGGAACCCTCGAAGAATCTGTTCGATGGATTTCACGCATTCTTCCACTATTTTCATATGCGTAACCTTATTTTGTGATAGTACTATCCATTGATCATCACCCTGTAGCATATCATGCAGGTCTTTATAAGTTAAAGAGGCTTCTCTTAAGATGAAAACTTCATCTCCACATTTGTATTGATCAATTAGCTTTAGAGCTCTTTCCTGAGGCGTACCGTGCCGTTCAAACTGAAGAAGGGCTATCGTTTCCTCTCCGAATTTGTATTTTCCACCATTCGGCTGAATAATCCAGCCTCCCCGATTGTTTCCATTGGAGAGGGTCTTCTTAGAATAAAACGATCACCTCTTTTGGCAACAATCGATTCATCAAGCCGGATCTGACATAAAATAGGGTCCGTTTCCGAATCGACTTTATTTCGATCAAAAAATACGAGCTTCCCCATCACTTCAGAAGTTCCTACATGAACCACAACTGGCATTCTTTGATTTATAGGATGGTTTACTGCATGTAATACTTCAAGACACACATCAATTTTGTTGGTCACGGTAAAATGTGTGGATGTGACGAGTACATTTCCTCTTTTCAATTCTTTGTAATCCACTCCAGAAAGGTTTATCGCTGCACGCTGACCAGCATAAGCACTACTCTCTTTCCTATGATGGACTTGAATTTGTTTCGCTTCCGTATGTATTCCTTGAGGTAATATGATTATTTTCTCTCCAGTATCCAAGGTTCCTTCGAAAACAGTCCCTCTTACGACTGTTCCCTGACCCTTTACCGTAAAAACTTGATCAATCGGTAAACGAAAATCGCCTATGACACTTCTTGAAACCATGCCCTTTAATGCAGTAATGACTTTCTGTTTTAACTCTTCGACACCCTCTCCAGATATACTATCTGCCATCAAGACATGTGCCTCTTCAAATACCGTTCCCTTCAACTCATCTATCACTTCTTCAAGAGCCAAATCCTTTAATTCTTCTTCAACTTTCGAAATTTTCGTCAGCACGACAATGCCTTGAGAGATTCCTAGTAGCGCCAGTATATCAAGGTGTTCCTTAGTTTGCGGACACCTTCGTCTGCGGCTACCACTAACACAACGAGATCGATCCCGGCCACACCTGCGATCATCTGGCGAATAAACCGCTCATGACCAGGAACATCCACAACAGAAATCTCCATATCTTCATTTTGATATATAGGGGCAAACCCGGGTTCAATCGAGATACTGCGCTCCTTTTCCTCCTTTAATCGATCAGTATCCACAGAAGTAAGGGCCTTTGTGAGAGTGGTTTTTCCATGATCAATATGACCGGCCATTCCAATCGTATAATATTGTTTCCCCATCCTCTCACCTTCTCTCTATCTATTCTTTTTGAACCGGAAGAATAGGACACCGGCCATTATGGCAAAACAAATGGCAAATAAGATTCCCTTCCATACATCTCCATCTGAAAAAGATTTCAATACCCACATCAATATAAATAGGGTTATGCCTATATCAATCATCATCATACCTTTTGAGTTTCGAATGTTTCTTCACCTGCTGCCCTTTAATTTAGTTGCGATTCTTTCACTTTATCATAATCCTGCTTCACCGTTCCATTAGGTCTAAACCTTGCCATATAATATTCCCCGACATAGCGGCTCCCCTTTTTATCATTATAATCCTTAAAACCCTGATTTTGGAATGGAAATTCAATAGTAAAAAAGGAGAAGCACCTGACATCCTGTGATTCTCCTTCCTATAAAGTCTATTTAGATCCCTCTCGAATCAATGTTTTCATATCTTGGACAATTTCATCGTAAGGGACATCACTATTGCCACTATACGTTTTTACGACTATACCTTTTTGATTCACCAAGTAGAAGCTCGTACCATGAATCATCTGATCGGAATTAGGATCGTCGGCTACAATCGAGCGGAAGGAATGTTCCGCAAGGTTCTTTACCTCGTCAAATTTATAGCCTGTAAGTAGTTCCCATTTACTTGTATCTGCTTCAAAGTTTGAAATATACTCTTTTAATGCGTCCGGTGAATCGTTTTCAGGATCTACGCTGAAGGAAACGATTTTGTAATCCTCTACCCCTTCTTCTTTCAGCTTTTCTTGAAGCTTCGTTAAATTAAATGTCATAGGTGGACAAACTGTTTCACACTTAGTGAATATGAAATCTGCGATCCAGACTTGTCCTTTTAAATCATTCAAACCGACTTCTTGATTATTTTGATTCGTATAAGAAAATTCTTTCACTTCATAATCTGTTTCTGCTTGAAAGTTACTATTACTGCAACCTGCAAGGAGAATCCCGATGATGGTCATCACCACAATGAATGTTTTGGTTTTTGACATCTTTATCTCCTCCGACTTTATCTATCTCTCCATTCTATGTTAGTAAAAAGGGGATAAAAAAACAATCAGCAGAGGCAATATTCATTGTCTATTTTGTGAATGCTCTGCTTCCCTTCCAACATCAAACGCTCCCAGACTTCCAGCGTATGCACCTCTCTTCAGAAAAATTGGGGTATAGGATAACATATCTTGAAATTGTGAAAGGTCCTCTTTTAAAGCATGGTTTGATTTCAACGTACTTCCAATAAACACGAAATGCTTTAATTTATGGACTTGAGAGGCTTGAGATGCAAGCAGAATAATGGTTTCTGCTATCATATTCGTTAAAGCCCGCAGTTTGTCTGCTTTCTTAGAAGAAGAATCCCCTTTAGCAAAATTAGCAGCTGTCAAATGTTCAGGAACTGGAGAGTTCGTTGCCTCATAAACGTCTCTCACAGATAAATCAACTTGCTCTCGTTTGCCCTCTTTTGATAGCCGTACCAGCTCGTAATAGTCAGATTCTCCCGTAAGTAAACCTCCCAATCCCATAAAGGTTCCGCCCCCTAACCCACTACCGAGTAATCTTTCACATCCGTTTTCATCAACCTTAAAAATAGACGTCCCTGTACCTATATTAATGAGGGTGAACTGTTTCAGGTCACTTTTTTCTTCTTTAAGGAGAAGTTTAGCTCCACTGCATACCGCTTCGAATTCACCAATAATACGTGCATGTGGAAAGGTTTCTCCCCACTTCTTAGCTTTTCCTCCCGTAATGTAAAGCTTATGATTTTGGGCCAGGATTGTAAGCAACTGTAGGACATTCTCTTGTTGCTCACTGGAAAAGGTTTTAAAATGCAGCCCGCCATTTTCCTCATACACGATCTTGGTTAACGTTCCACCAGCATCTACCCCGATCACACTCATTCTTCCCGATCCTGCATTTTTTTCTTAGAAAATAAATAGTGCAGGGTAAACCCATGAACAACCATTATCGTAAGGAAAGCAAGAAAATAATAGAAAACACCTATGACCCCATCTGAAGTATCCTCTGTAATGAGCCACCATACCGATGCAAAAAGAAGAAATAGAAATTGAAGAGCAACTCCCTCCAAGAATGGCTTTTTATAGGTATTGAAATCCAAAAGCCTCTTCCAGCTCCATCCAATGGCAACTACAGCTGATACTAACAATAATAATATGTAAATACTTATTTTCATCAATGATGCCCTCCATTCAAATTCTTCCTATTTCTATGGTATTCAATCAAGCTGGAAAATGAAAGAGAAAATGGGAAAAACACCAATCTGATTTGGTGTTTCCAGCTTTAATCCTATTCCAAGCTTTTGTGATCGTAACGATATGCGTTGAAATGAGTGATATCCACTTTCACTATTACTTCCTCTAATGCATTGTCAGTTAAATAAAATGAAGGCTGTTCTTCAAGTTTGTTAAACTTTAGTGGATGATATCTATACCACTTCTCACCTACATTTAGTAAATCCACTTGTTTGTTCAGCCCTATGTTATACACTTTTTCAATTTCATTTTCCAAAGACTTTTCGAGTGCACTTTTCACTTCTCTATATGGAGCTTCCTTTAATTTTTCAATTAGTTCTGCTTTCACGCTGACTTCAAGTGAAAGCGAGGGAAAATCACCTTTTTCTTTCTTATATTTACTTTAGGCTCCTTCGTCAATAGTTTAAATGTGGATATCAATTCATCATCAATATATAAAGGGTAATCTATTTGATTTTTTTTGGTAAGCAACCAATCAACGATGATTGAGGGTTTAGAAGGAAGATCTCCTTTGAATTGTGCTTGTTGAAACAGGCTATAACCGTTCAAGTAAAGTACAGGGTAAGGTTGATCCGTCTGCCAGGATTTTTTATCAATACTAATATTTGGAATGAATGCCGTACCCATCGGTTCATAGTATTCCCTTAGAAAATGCATTAAACTTGTAGCCCCGATATCATCTTGTAAAGACTCTATCGTTCTTTCAGTCAGCAAAACTGTATAAACGGGAGGATAATGAAATAATCCGTTCACCTTAAAGATTTCTTCAATGCTCTCGTCAGTTGTAAATATCTGCAGATTGGGCCTTAATGAGCGATTTCTTCCCACATCCTCCAGGACTTCTTTGAATTTGTACTTCAACACATTTTTTGAGACGACGAGCGTTTTTGTATGTCCAAAAAATAATGCTGGCCTTGATGCTTTATATAGGTGTCTTACAGCCAAATTCAGTGTTTTACCGGAAGCAGAACCTACAAATGTCGGAACAGGTTCTGAAGGCTTACTCCCCTCCTGTTTTGCTACATTGGCAAAATTCAAGCCTTGAAGGTATGCTGTATATTCCTGATTCTCTTCATTGTAATCTAAACCGATCGAGACAATATACGTTAGATCCTGAATGTTTTTTGAACCCGTACATCCTGTTAATAATAGGACTGATGTAACTAAGATGAGTTTACTTATCTTGTTGATCATTCTGATTGATTCCTTTCCTTGTATCGTCATCCGGGCTGGTTGAAGGGGTGCGTATTTTATAGAATTGAATAGGTAATCGGAAAAACGCCCGAATGATTTCATTCCAACTGATGGGAGCTACAGAACCAAGGAATGGAGTACCAAAGGAAGATTTTGTCGCTAAATAAAGAACCGTCAGAATAAAACTCATAACAACACCGAATAATCCAAAAAAGTGCTAATGAGCAATACGATGAACCTTAATATCGTTGTTCCATATTTCAATGTTTGATTGACGAGAGTAAACGAGAAATATATGTAATGGCACCAATGACAAGCATGGTTGGGGATGTCAATCCGGCACGTTTGGCGGCATCACCCACAATCAGTCCTCCAAGTACAGAAACCGTCTGACCAATTGCCCTGGGCAGCGGACACCCGCCTCATTAAAAAACTCAAACAAAAATAGGACGATAAACATCTCAACAGGAGCGGAAAGTGGCAAGCCGAACCTGGATATGGAGATCATCGCCACGAGCAGATAGGGAATTTGTTCAATATTATAAGGCGAAAATGCAACCCATAATCCTGGTAAATAAGCTGAAATCAAAACCCCGCTTACTCGTAGGATCCTTTCCCATCTCTTCCTGCTGCATTAATAACACTTGGAATAAGCATGACATGATTTAATAAACCGGTTGAAAGAATAAGCAATAATATAAGCTGTCGAGGTATTAAAATAGGACGAATGCTTTTCATAGTTCATCTCCAAAGTTAGGTAGTTTTATCACTATTTATGTCCTACATAAAAGAAATCAAACCTCATTCTCCAATTAAGGAGCGCCCATGCCGAAATCATATTTATATTCATGATTAGTATCTTTGCCACAATAGAAAACAGTCAAAGAGATGGTCTCTTTGACTGTTTTAATCGTTATTGTGAATCTGCAATGGACTAATAGAATTAACTAAGCCAAAAACTGAAACTCGGTTCTGCTTCCACTTTGGGAAGATATGACCTCAAGACGAGCGTCGATTCTCTCTTTTAACTCTGGAACATGTGAAATTAACCCTACAAGTCGGCCACTGCTTTGAATATCCATCAGTGCTTCAATTGCATGGTCCAGAGATTCTGGATCCAATGTGCCAAATCCTTCATCAATAAACATTGTTTCAAGTGAGACGCCACCTGCATACTGTTGCACGACATCAGCAAGTCCGAGTGCCAATGCTAACGATGCCTTGAAGCTCTCCCCTCCGGATAACGTTTTTACGTGTCTTTCCTGTCCTGTGTACTGATCAAATATGAGAAGCTCTAAACCGCTCTGGACGTTTCCTTTGCTTCGATCCGTTTTTCGAATCAGCTGATATCGACCTGATGTCATTTTGATTAATCGTTCATTTGCCACTTGAAGAATATCTTCAAGGAATGATGCCAGAACATATCTTTCAAATGTTATGCGATTTGCATTCTGACCCCGGGCCACTTCTGCCAGATGTCCGACCATTTGATATCTGGATTCTAAATGCTTTATACCCTCATTAATGGTTGTCACCCTGGAAAAGATAAGCTTATTCTCTTTTGTATTCGTCATGATTTTATTCCGTTCATCATTAACAAGCCTCAGCTCTTCAGTAATTTGCGATATGCTACCCTCAATGCTTTTCACATCAGGCTTATGTTTATCCTGTAAGTGCTTTTCGATGTCATGTAGACGATCGGAAACGGAACGCAGGTCTTCACCATACTTCTTCACTTTTTCTTGAAGACCGAGGATTTCTGCTTCAGACTTTTTTGCTTCCTGGAATGCTTTATAGTGGGGAAATCCCTGTTCTGTAAGAAGCGTAAGGAATGCTTCACGTTCTGTTTTCATCTCGGCATCTACTTTTTCTATCTGCGTTTCTTTGTCTCTCACTTGTGATACTTTTACGCTGTACATGTTCTCAAGCTCATAGTATTGCTTCTGGGCGCGCTCGTATGCCGCCTTCAACTCTTCTCTTTTTTGCTTCTGCTCCTTTAACACTTTGTTAAATTGATCTTTTGATCTGAGCTCATAAGGAATATCTTCCTTCACCTTTTGAAGGGTAGTATCTTTCGTAAGGAACAGAGTATTCAGCTCCTGTAGCTTGTCTAAATTTTTTAACCTTGAGCCGTCCAGTTCTTCTAGCTTTTCCCTTCCTTTTCTTACTTCATCCCTCATTACCTTTCCTTGTTCGACTTCTCTTTTCTTTTCAGCCATTGTAAGTTTCAGGGCTTCAATCTCCGATGTCACTTTAGAAAGAATATCATCTATTTCGTCCCGCTTAAAATCGCTTTTCTTTTCTCGAATTTTCCGAACGATATCGTCTATCTGATCCTGAATACCCTGCATTTTTGTTTCCTCTTGAGCGATGGCAAGGCTCATCCTTTTTTCTTCCAGGTTGAGTTCCTCCTGCTTTTCCTTCGCCACTTTCAAATCTTCCTGAGAGGGTAATGAATCCACCTCAACGGCAGGGAGTGGATGATGCTCTGAGCCACAAACGGGGCAAGGAGCGTGATCAACTAGCCCTTTTGCAAGGTGTGCAGCTTGAGCAGAGTGCCACTTTTCTTCTAAATGGGCCAGAGTTTCAGACGCATCCAAACTTTGTTTCTGAAGGTGATGATACTGTTCTTTTAATTTTTGCTCTTGCTTATGGACAAGCTGAAATTTTTGATCCATCTTCTCTATTTCATTTACCTGTTCTAATAGGGATTGATTCTCTTGAAAAGATTTTTCTAACCGGAATAAATCTGTTTGACCATTTTCCCCTTCTTCAATTCGTTTCTCCCTGGCTTTTATGCCTTCTTGTAAAAATGATATCTGCTCTGTCTGCTTTTTGACGATGTCTTGCTGCTTCTCATATTTTTCTTTCATTTCTTGGGTATCTTTCATCAACATATCCAAAGAATCTATATCTTTTTCCATTTCTTCGAGTTGAGTGATTTTCTTTGAAACGTCGTCCCTTTTATTTTCGTTATTCGTTTCCTTTTCTAATTTTTCTTTAGCTTCCATAAGCTTTTCTGAGATTGCTTTCTTTTCCTCTAAAAGCTGAGTGAATTGCCCCTTCAGTTCGTTCAGGTTTCGATTGAGTTTATGACAATACTCATCTTGCTGAACTAAACGGGAGGCTCGCTGGGCTAATAGAATGTCTCGATCGATTGATTCGATTTCAGGCTTTACTTTTAAAAGGGATTCTTTCTGAGCCATTAGTTTTTCTTGAAGCTCGTATTGATCGACCAATCCTTCTGCCTCTTGAAGCTGCTTATGAAGGGCATCTCTTTTCTCCTGCACACTTTCATAGTTAAGCTGTATTTCTTTCTCCCTTATTTCCATGCTTTCTATGTGAGCAGGAAGAAGTTGAAGAATGTGATGATCATTCAAAGGGTTCTCCAATAATAAGGACTGAAGTTCTTCATTTTTTTCAAAATGAATCCTTAATAATTCCCTTGTTCGTTCTTCCATTGAGGTTTCAACTGACTTTTTTAATTCGTCTGCCTCGGATTTCAGTTTTTCCTGAATCGTCTTATAAAGTTCTGTATGAAACAGACGCTGCAGGATAAGCTCCTTATCTTTACTATCTGAAGTTAAGAGTTTCCGAAACTCCCCTTGTGGAATCATCAGGATCTGCCTGAATTGATTGGCATCCAGTTGAATCAATTCTTTGATCTTTTCATCCACATCTCTGACATTTGCCGCCAGTAACTGTTCTTTCCCATCTTCATCGTATACGTACAATTCAGACCGGGCATTGATGGTTGTGTAGCCTTCTCCTCTTGCTTTCTTTTTGTCCTGCTGAGGGGAGCGCCAAATACGATACGATCTGCCTCTTAAACTGAATGTAAGTTCTACTTCCGTAATAATATCATTACTTGCAAATTGACTTCTCAGTTCAGTCGGACTGCGATCTTCACCACTTGCCTTTCCGTAGATCGCATAGGATATTCCATCAAAAATAGTCGTCTTGCCTGATCCTGTCTTCCCGGATATCACGAACATTGTGCGGTTCCCCAACGAACGAAAATCAATCGTTTCTCTTCCTGCATAGGGTCCAAAAGCTTGCATCACTAATTGAAGAGGCTTCATGCTTGATCGACCTCCTTTCTCGCTTTTTCAATAACGTTTTGCAGGACTTCTTCCTTTTCATCGGTAAATTCACCTGTCGTCATATCCCCGTAGAATTCTTTAAACAATTCAAGCTCCGACCTTTTCTTATCCTCTAGTACGTGGAACGTATTTTTCTTTTTTGCATCGGTGAGATCCATTTTCCTCTCCAAATGAAGGACGTTCGGATAGACTTGTCGCAATTGATTAATGGGATCGATTAACGTACCTTCATCATGTATCGTGATCTTTAAATAGTCATCGACTTTCTGGGATTGATAGAAGGCAGGGTCTAGAAGCTCTTCCATCAGTCCCTGGAGTTCTCTCATATCTTGTTTTGGCTTAAGCACTTCTTCTCGTAAACGGAATGATCCGTTCCCTTCTATTTCTACGATGCTCACTGACTTACGCTGACTTGCTTCAGAAAATGAGTATTTTAATAGAGACCCTGAATATCGAATCGTTTCATGCTTAATAGCATCTGGACTATGTAGATGACCCAGGGCTGTGTAATGAAAAGACTTAAATACATCTGCACCGACACAACCAGATCCTCCAACAGAAAGGGTGCGCTCTGAATCTGTGGTTTTACCCCCAAGCACAAATGCATGACCCACAAAGACATGTGGTTCATTAGGATTCATATTTTCTTCAATCCGTTTCACAATCGCTTCCATTGCAGCGTGATGAGAATTGATTGAATCGTCTTCAAGGATTTGTCTGACATTACCAGGCTCAACATAGGGAACGCAGTGGAAATTAACCCCATTAATAGTAAATGGAGTAAAGTCATTTGTCAGCTTCCCTTTCAAGTAAAAGTGACTATGCTTGTACCATGATGAACCAAATGATAATCGTTCTGCACTATCATGATTTCCTGATACAGCCACTATAGGTGTGTTTAACTCTACATTAATTCTGAATAAAACCTCATCCAATAACTCTACAGCTTCAGTAGGAGGAACGGATCGGTCATAAAGATCCCCAGCAATCACGACTGCATCGGGCTCCTCCTCTTTCACGAGCTCTATCAATTGCTCTAATATATAGCGTTGTTCTTCCGTCATATAAATGCCATGAACCAGTTTACCTAAGTGCCAATCGGCGGTATGAATGAATTTCACTGCTGTTGTCTCCTCTCCGGTCATTGAGTATCTCCCTAAATTATATCAAACTAAGAAGTTATACGTGAAAAGAAATGTCAACTTACAGAACATTTGTTCCTATATCACTTTTTTTCTTATTGAACCTCCATAAATAGAAAGGAAAGGAGGCCCTTCATTTCACATTTTGGCCTCCTTTCTATTATTCTTTTAACTGCTGAGGTAGCGTTTGTATCGACGTGATCACGGCATCCAGCTTCGTCTCAATACGATATAGGAGATACATCGTGACAACAATCGGAAAGCCTACTTCAGAAACGAATGAAATAATAGTTTCCATCCTCTTCCCCTCCTCTCATCTTTTATATAGGTAAAATGAGAGAAAAAGGAGACTAGCTGAAAAGAAAAAGCGAATCCATCATTTCATGGAATCGCTTTTTGAATTTATTATCCGTTCAAATCACTAATTAAGCTTGAGCTTACTAAACCTGCTTCATCAAGAATTTCTTTGATTTGATTTTCTGCTTCGTTTAATTTCTCATTGGCTGCAGTTAAATCTATTTCGCCATCTTTAGAAAGTGCTTCAGCTTTCATATTATATGATTCTGTCAGGGTGGATTTGAATGACTCCACCGCTTCTTTTTGATCACCAAGACCTCCAGGGATCTCCATGCCTTCTACCGCTTTAGCAGATTCTGTTGCTGAAGCTGCAGCGGCTTCCTTCATTTTTTCCAACTCTTCTCCTGCAGGAGGCTCTTCCCCTGCAATCGCTTCTTCATATCCATTAAGATCAATATCAACACCATTGACGGTTGTTGTTAAATTTAAATAAAAATCCATTAAATCTCCAGCAACATTTGTGTTCTCTTCCGTTGCATTTGTTGTTTCATCTTTTTTAGCTTCGTCAGAACCTGAATCAGAACATCCAACTAAAGCTAAAGATAAACCCAGACCTAAAAACCATACTTTTTTCATACTTGTTTTCTCCTCTCTGTCTAAATCAACATGTTCAAGTATAGAAGGCAAGCAATTCCTTTAGGAAATCGCTTTCTTCAATTTATGATAAGCCGGCAAAAAGTATCTTATCACGGGGAGAATCGAATGGTAAAGAAGATTTTTCTAATTTCACTAAAGTTTAAATCTTATAAATATTTTAAATATAAAGCCTTTTCCCCATCTGATTATCATACTTTACTCACGGGTCAATGGGACGAACATCTTCTAAAACATTTGACAAGTTTTTCTTCCATGGTATAACTTATTTATACTTATTCCGGGTCTGATTGTAGAGCTGTTGCTTGCCTAGGTCTTCAAAACCTCTTGGAAGGCGCGTGCCGTCTCCGCTGGGTTCGATTCCCAGACAGTCCCGCCAACCTTTATAATTCAAGGGTTCAAGCCTAATCCCTACCATGTATGTTTTTCGCCCAAAGAATCAACAATTCTTTTCAAGTGCCATCTGGGTGCCGAATGGGTGTTATCCTTATTGATCTTCATCAAACGCTTCAACGGCCTCTTCCTGAAGTGACGGTGCAACATGGCTATAAATCTCTAATGTAAAGCTCGTTTAGAATGACCTAATCGTTCACTCACGATTTTAGAATGCACATTTTTTTGAGCAAAACCGAAGCGTGAGAGTGGCGCAAGTCACCGCCAATAAAACTTCCTATTATTCCATTGGTAATTACCCCTGCTATGTAACTAAAAAACCCGCACAGTTTCCCAAAGGAATAAGCGGGTTTTTAGCCTCCTACAAAATCAAGCTGATGTTTCCATGGACGCCTGTACTGCCGGACTAATTTCAGTGTGTGGATAATTGATCCGATCCTCGAATTCTACCCAGTCGAGATTGGCCATCAGAAGCAAGTAGCGTTTTCCGTTATCCGGGTCGCTGATGATGATGTGGTCACGGCCAGCCGTTTCCACGCGTCCATGATAAACCATTGCATTCCACCTGCTGTTTCCTTGGTAGGTAAAATAGAAGGTCCCAACCTTCCCTTTGTTGAAACGCAGGATATTTTCGATGAATGATTCTTCCACCACGCCTGTCGGTAATTGCTGCCCGGTCCCCATCGGCATCACTGGAACGGAATAGGCCGGTCCAGAAGGCGTATTCATCGGGAAGCCTCCTGGCTGTTGCATGGTCCTGCTCCCCATTATGGAAGCGGGATAATAACCTGGATAAAAATTCGTTACATAATAACTGGAGTCTCCATATGTCATTATAAGATCAGCTCCTTTCTATATTTAGCGATAAAACTCTGGGCAATAGCCCGGTACACCTACGTAGAAACAATGATTTTTGTGGGCAAATTCGAACTGCGTCATGGGGGATCTTGGCATCGTCTCGGTACAAGGAGCTCGAAATTGTCTACCCGGACTGGGGTTAAAAAACCACAAGCTCATTCTGGCTCGAGGATCCCTGTAACCTTGCAGTAAATCCCTGGCCCTCTGGAGGTCTGATTCGTCTGGGCGCTGTGTATACAAAGTTCCGTTTAAGACGGGTTCGAAATGAGGAATACCAGTTCCAGGGATCGTTTGATAAATCGCATGCCTGATATTGCGCAGATTTTTGAAGTCCGGTGCACAGTCTGCCTCGACCCGATTGGCCACAACCGTTCCTACCATGTTCATTCCTTGGGCCCCTTCACCGATCGCTTCCGACATCATGAGCCTCGCTAACGATTCCACATCACGAGAAGTATGTTTTATTTGCCTTCCCATTTCCTCACTCCCTTCAGCCTATACAAGTAACTTATTGCATGAAGGTGGTTTTGGCAACTTGCCTATCAGCCCAAACTTGTGGAGTTAATCCTCAACGAAAAAGCATTGTCCTGCTTCTGTGGGAAAGATGGACAGGTAATCCTGTTCTGAAACATTAAGATATGATTTTAAGCCCTAGATATATCATAGAGTTTCTTTTTATAGTAGTTAAACAAAATAAGTGAGTGTGTTTTACATTTTTTCACTCTAAAAAGAAGAGATCCGAAGTACGAAATTTCGTAATACAATAAAGTATTAGGAAATCAAATTCCTTATAAAAACTGGTGTCTAGATTGGTGCCCATTTTTGGGAATTTAATGATAATGCCAAAGATTGTATATTATTTAGAGCTTATTATATAGCACATTACAGGAATTAATGACACTTAAAATACTTACCACCGAGAACTTCAAAACCTCCTGGGAGGCGCGTGCCGTCTCCGCTAGGTTCGATTCCCAGGCAGTCCCGCCACAAAAGGATTTGTTAAAATATTTCACCAATAGGTCTTATCTAATAAAACTAGGGTTACACATTCGTACTTTCCCATTCATAGTTGCCTATTACAAAACTTATATTTACATCTTGATCTTGCATCAGTTTAAAAATATTCTGACTCCACCCTGTTGTAACGTTATATCCAACTAATGGATAAATCTTTTTAAACTCTTGTAGTATTTCTGGAAGCTTATATCTCATCATAAAATTAGCGGCACCAATTTTTATCGTACCTGATACAGGACTGTTCATACTATTTAATAAGCTTTTCATATTGTCCATACGTTTCATTAGCCGTTCAGCTTGACTAGCTAAATATTCTCCTTGAGGAGTTAATTGAGAACTACGATTAATTCTATATAGAATTTTGGACCCCTAATTCCTTTTCTATCTTTTGTACTCTTAAAGTGATCGCTGGTTGAGTAAAAAACAGTTTTCTAGCAGCCTTTGTTATATTCCCTTCTTTTATTATCATTGATAATATTTCCCAGTCTTTTATATTCATTTTTACCTCCTATTAATAGAGTAAACCCAACAATCTTCTTAATATATAGCATTTTTTGCTTTAGCTGATTTAAGGGAAAGTTCAAAACTGTTCCCTTACCCAGCTCCTTGACAATAAAATACCTTAGTATTCCCCTGCCAAGTTGTCCGCTGAACTGGCTATAGCCCCGAGGTGTTGATATATAAATAAATAAAATCTATCTCATAATTGAATGTAAAATTTAGGGATAGACCCCTTTCATTAAGTCTTAGATAACTAAATTAATTCTAAACTTGCGACATTATCCACATAATTTGAGTAGTAATCGCAGACAAAATGATGTAGTAGTGTTTACCTTTTAAAGCAGTGTGTTCATCCAATAATTCCCGTTTGTAGAATATTTTCACTTCTATTGAATAGTATATTTCTACTGTGCAACAAAGATGCTGAAGTTTTTGCTGCCATCTAATTTAACATAAGCACCTGACTGTTTTTGATTAATTCATCTTACTTTATACGATTCACTGATTCACTGTGGTAATTCAAACGAAAAAATGAGCATAGGATCTATTATCTCAATGCTCATTTTCATCCCATTTTTGTAGTTGAAGATTGCTGACTTTATTATATATAAATTTAGGAAAAGGTGGTACATTGTTAGTTAGTTAGTAGTAACTTCGCCAAAATCTTTCATTATATTTTTAACTTTTTCAATCTACGATCTAATAAGAAGTTACCGAATGGAATAAACGCAACAAAAAATGCTCCAATAGTATATCGGAATGGCCATCTAACGGTGAATACTACGTATATGATTCCAATGCAATAAATTAAAAATATGAATCCGTGAATGCTACCATGACACGTACTACTTCTGAAAACTCAAAAAAATACCTTAAAGGCATAGCTATGAACACCAATAACAATAATGAACTACCGTCTAGTAGACCTATCAATCGAAATCGCCCTAATGCATTATTGAGCATTGTTTTCCTCCTAAGATTTTTACTGACCTTTCCATATTGACTGAACATTAATTTAAATGAATTGAAACCTAATCATCTTATAACTCAAGCATAGTTATATTTCTTCCTATAGGAGAATAAGAAAATAACACAAACAATGAGTGAAAGAAACTCAGCAAATGGTACAGCGAGCCATATACCCTCTATCCCCATCATAATTGGCAATACCAACAACCCGGTTAATACAAAAACGAGAGTACGCATAAGAGAAATAACGGCCGAGATCTTGCCGTTGGAAAATGCGGTAAACAACGATGACGTAAAAATATTAAAGCCCATCATCATAAAACCAATACTGAAAATTTTAAAGCCATCAACTGCAATCCTATAAACGGCCCCTTCCTGTGGAGCCATAAATCGTATTAGATCAGAGCCACCAATAAGTGATAAACCATAAATGAAAATAGATCCTGATACGATTAATAGAAGACTATATTTAAAAATCTTTCTTAATTGGTTGTTATTTCCACTACCGTAGTTATAACTAATAATTGGCGCAATCCCCATTGAGTATCCCATAAAGATAGACATAATAATATATTGCGAGTACAGCAATATAGTCACCGCTGCCACTCCGTCTACTCCTAAATGCGTTATCATTAGAATGTTAAAAGCCAAGGTTACAATGGATAAAGATAGATTTGATACCATTTCCGAAGAACCGTTCATACTCGTGAGCAAAAGAACGTTTTTATCAGCTTTAAATTTTACAAAATAAAGTGAATTCCTTTTATTAAACGAAAAATAGCCAATGCCAACCAAAGCCGGAATCGCTATTCCGATACCTGTTGCAATTGCCGCACCCGCTGTCCCCCACTGTAAGATTGCAATGAAAACATAGTCAAGAACAATGTTCGTTAGTCCACCTAGTATAGTAAGAACTAATCCCACTCTTGGTTTTCCTATTGTGATAAAAAATTGTAGGAAAAGGTCTTGTAGGATGATTAATGGACTAAATAATAATAAAATCACTGCATACTGGTGAGTATAATGAAAAAGCTCTTCACTAGCCCCTGCTCCAAGTATTGTAAGTATTGGATTTATAAATATAAGTCCAATAACCATAATCATAATACCTAACACAGTCCCACTAACAACAATAAAGCTAAAGTTCTCTCTTGCCTGTTGGAATTTATCTTCTCCCATCATTTTGGCTAATTCGGCACTTCCTCCTGTAGCAAGCATTAATCCCATCGCAAATATTAATGCATAAACAGGTAAAAATATATTGGCTGCAGAAAGTGCAGTTGCTCCTGCAAACCGCGAAAGAAATATACCATCAATGATTGTATAAATAGACATGAAAACCATCATGACAATAGTTGGAGTTGCGAATTTAACGAGAGAAATAAAGCTGTATTCTTTTCCAATTTGTTCCTTAGACATTTCCATTGATCATAACATCTCCCTTCTTGGTGTATTCTTTATCTTGTATCGTAAAGGAAAGGTGTTAATAATAATCGATATAACCTTTATTGCGGGCTGCATTTCCAAGATACACTGATTTATATCAAAATTTCTTATACCTATTACCTTTGACACTACAGGGCGATTGCTCAAACGAACAATTACCCCTACAACTCTCTTCTTCTATAAGAACTCTTTTACTCAAAGTAGTGTTTGTTATCGTTAACCCACTGCTCGAATGTTCTAGCAGGTTTTCCAGTGATTTGTTCTATTGTTGGTAGAACCGTGTACGTTTGTATAGGAGGGTTCTTGCCCATGTTGATGATAAAGTAATCGATAAAATTATCATCAAAACCCTTATTCTTCCACTCACTTCTTACTTGTTCTTCTGTCATTTCGATCAATTCAATAGGTTTCCCTATTACTTTAGAAATTTGTTTAGCCATCATTCTATGTGTTAATGCTTCTGGTCCAGTCAAGTCATACGTTTGTCCATGATGCCCTTCTTCCGTGAAAGTCTTTACTACAACATCAGCAATGTCAGTATCATGAATTCGTGCGCTTAAACTATCAGGGAAACCCTTACGAATAATTCCTTCTTTTTGAATAGAAGGTGCCCAATCATATAGTACATTCTTCATGAACTCTAATGGTCTAAGTATCTTCCATTCCATTTCACTTTGCTTAATCACTTCTTCAATGGGGTTTCCTTCATAATCCATTAACGCCACAATTCTTTTGACATTAGCCTCTTTAGCTATTCGAACAATTTCCTGATTTGCAAAGAATTTAGTGTCCGATTGTTCACTTTGTGTAATGAAGAATAGAGAGTCTATGTTATGAAATGTGGTAGTACGGTTTCGGGTCTATCAAGATCCCCTGATACAAGTTGAACTCCATCAGGTAGTTTCGAGTTTTCTGCATTTCTTGATAACGATCTTACTTTTTCACCTTTATCAATGAGTTGCTTTACAATTTGTCTACCTACTGTTCCTGTTGCCCCAGTTACTAAGATTGTCATTTTATCACTCCTTAATTGTATACATGGACTTAAAGAATATAATGAGTGTCCCATTTTGATCATTACATGACCATGAAGTTTGTCTCTCTCGCTTGGTAATCATACTACTTCTTCGCTATAATAAGGTGTGGTGTAACACTATAGTCAAGAGGGAGCTTGTACTTTATGGACAAAAATTTACAAACTCATTTAACGACAGGACAGTTTGCTAAACTATCTGGAGTGACAAAGGACACGTTATTCCATTATGACAAAATTGGCATTTTTTCTCCGGATTATATGGATCGTTATCGGAAGAAGTATACCCCTTGTTACTTTATGTCTGTCTTAAATTGGTGGTGGAACGGATGTAGAAGCGAGTAAACTCAAATAACTTAGATCCTTATCAATAAATAACTACAACTCTTATGATCAATCTCGCCCTTTGATTTGTTGCTCAGTATGAGTCCACTCCGTAATAAAAAAGTTGTTCCACTAAATGGCCCGATACAAAAATAAAGAGCATCAGACCCATCAAGGAGTTGAAGCTCTTTACCATTAAAATATTTGCAATAGAAGTCCTGGCGCAGCTTTCCGCTAAGTTGAGCATATATCTTTGTAGTCTCACTTTTCTCATGTCCCAAAAGGCTTTGAATCACTTCTAGCGGGGCACCGTTATTAATTAAATGAGTGGCATAGCTATGCCTTAATTGGTGAGGGTGAATACTCTTCTTTATCCCTGCCCGTTTGGATATCCGTTTTATAATGTATCTAACCATATCAATATTCATATGGCATTTCTTCTTCATTTGTATTTTCCATTGATCGATAAAACTCTAAAACTGCTTCTTCATATTCATTTTAAACGTCAAAATTTTCGGGGTAATACCCACCTATATAAATTCCATGATATTTATTTCCTTCTGAATCCAAAACGTCCACCAATCCAGAAGAAAAGTGGTCATTCAACCCAGAAAAACTACTCGCAACGTATAATCTAGCTGCTTGTTCACCGACAGCTTCAATCTTCACTTCAGTGTAACGCATTTTCTTGTCGTCCATCTCTTCTCTATTTAAATGAGTGAACTCTGGAACAGGCTCACCTTGTGTCTCTCCTAACTTCTCATAAATAATAGAGTCATTATTATCATATGAACAGCAAACGAGAATAACAGCTAAGATTATTGCATAAAAACTAAATTTGATAATGAAACACCTCCTCTTAGATTTGGACGGAAATACCAAAACAAAGCATTCGCCAACTTATTTATTAACTCCAATAATTTTTCATTATGTCTTTTGTCCAGTTAGGTTGGACAATCGGCTCTTTTGGAAGAAATTCTTTCATTACTGGTTTTATATCTAAAATCGGTGTCTCGTTAATACAATCAAGACCCACCACTGATAATTCCCTTCCTTCTCTTTTAATTATCCTTACAGTTGTTAGACCTAGTTGATTAGGTCTATTTTTTCCACGCTGAGCAAAAATTCCAACTTTTGGTAGATTTTCGTCATTCCTTGGATATCTTGCACCTGTAACTATTTTGTTTTTATCTACCATGTGAAAGTAAAAAATGATTTCTAGGTGTGAAAATGACTCAATTTCGCTTAGAGATTCCTCTGAAAGAGAACTATCCAATATAATTTTGGTAACTACCTCTCCCCAGTAATCATCTTCAATTTCATGTCTTTCATTATAAGCAAAACCAATTGGGTTTAATGTAATCATCTAATTCTCCTTTTCTAATTAATTATCATTATGTGTACAAATAGAATTATACATTATTTAATTCAATAATTTTCCTTCCTTAACTAAACTGCCCCAATTGTTGAAGAAGGAAAGGCCGGTGACCACTTAAATGTTCTTCAACTATTGCCCCCGTCATTTAAATAACGTCATTCTGACCTTTTAACCTTTTCACTTCTTTTTCCAACTTATCTAACCGTTTAAGAATTCGATATATAATTGGAAGATATGAAATAACAATAATGCCCAGCCCATTTTCTTCCTTCTTTTCAATATAAAAATAACTATTACCTCATCACCTAAACTCCCTCTATAAAGAAAGAGATAATGCTGCCGTTTGCTGAAGATGTGAAAGCTTGGCTCCCCTATTAGCTTAACGTCACAGAAAAAGTACCTAGAGAAATGGACATTGATAACTATTCCTTAATATTGTTATTACCTTTTGAGTTTGTTTTTTAGTTAGTATGTAGTAATCATCAGAACCTCTTCGGATGATAGCAATATTATCACCTTGACCCATGTATATGCCCATGTATCTTTATTCTTATCATTTGCAGCTATTGTAAAAAAGCATAGGCATTCCCTTAAGTCCGATAGGTGTTTGTTACTTCTACGTTTTTAAGTACCTCTTTAAGTTTTTTAACTTTTTTCCTCCCAATCTCATTCGACCTTACTTCCATTACTTCCGCCCCAAGGTAACCAGAACTAATCGACGGGCTGCCAACCAAAATTTTCTCACGACTAGAGCAGACTTATATGCTTAAACAAATCTAAAAGAAATATATGAAATAAAATTTCTTCAAAGTAGTACTCTGCTTTATACAATGCCTGTTCCAAATGCAGTTTATATTAATTAATTGGCGGTTATCTTATACCAATTATTTTAAAATCCAACAGTTAAGCTCAAGATGAATTTATACAATAAATGGCTTATCCTATTCTGGATAAGTTCCCTGTAGTTAAATAAGAAAAAAGCCCCTACATTTCGTAGGAGCGTATAAAAAACATTTACTTTTCTGCTGAGATTATTAAGAACATAGGTCTACGGAGTTCATCTTTCATTTCAGGAATACTTTTTAACGTTTCCTCAGAGGGAATTGGTTCCTTGACTGTCCTTATATTAAAACCAGCAAGAATTAAGTCATTGATATAAGTTGTAAATGTACGATGGTACTTTATAACGTTTTCAGTTAGGAATGATGTTTCACGTAATCCTTCCAATTGGTAGTTGTCAACTGCCCAATGCAGACGATTCCCTTTGTCATCATAATACCAATCTTGTTCATTTCGTGAAGTGAAAATTGGATGTTCAACTGAAAATACAAAAGAACCTCCAGGTTTTAGACAATCATAGACCTTTTTACAAATTGATTCAAACGACTTTATATAGTGAAAAGCCAAAGAACTAATGACAACATCAAATTGAGAGTCTGAAAAATTGATGTCTTCAATTGGCATTTTAATGTAAGAAATTAAATGATCATTAGTCATTTCCCGAGCTTGTTGAAGCATTTTTTCAGATAAGTCTATTCCAATAACAGACCTTGCTTGCTGTTCACGGGCATAACGGCAATGCCAACCGAAACCGCATCCCAAGTCAAGTACACTTTTATTTCTGAGTTCGGGTAAAAGTTCTTTTAATACGTGCCATTCTCCCGCGCCTTCAAGCCCATTGACAGAACGTGCCATTTTTTTATATTCAGAAAAGAAATTCACATTATCATACTTGTTTTGCTTCATCATTTATACAACTCCTAAATATTAAGATAGCCTCCTAAAATGAATACAACATATTTCAGGAGGCTATCTATCTCCTTCTAACCATTTCTTTCACCTCATTAAAAGTAATATACTTAATATAACACAGTCTTTATTCAACTTAACTGCCCAATAAGTGAATAAAGGAAAATCTGAAGATCAACTGCTAGTTCTTCAGCTTTTGCCCCCTATAATGAAATAACACTTTCTTTATCTTTCTTTATAAATGCTGCTACAATAATATTCACTAATATTCCTACGCCAAGAAAACCTGAGAAATAAATACTTCGAATTGCTATTCCGAAACCTCCACCAATCACATCAAGAGAAGCAAGAATTAAAGGAACGAAAAAAACTAAAATTGCTAAAAACATAAGTATTATTGTTGGTATAAACCTTTTTGAATAAGGAACTTTTATTGTCCAATAAACAAAAGCTATAATTATGAACAATGGTAAGAAAAATCCCACGATAACATTTAACAATGATGTATCCAAGATAATACTCCTTTAAACCCGTGTATTCGCACATAAGCAGAAATCCATCTTAAACTCTACTGCCACTTTAAGAGTTAGACGGAATCAACTTAATTTAAGTTTCGAGTAATTTAATTTAACTGCCCAATAAGTGAACAAAGAAAAAACTGAAGATCAGTTGCCTGATCTTCAGATATTTCCCCCTATACGGAAGACTCGAAATCAAGGTATCCCCGAGATCGTCTTTACTTTAGCCGCCATTAGTTTTACAAGTATATTAGAAATGTGCTCCGAAGATTTATGATATGAATTTGGAATAGGTAGGTTCTTCAAATGTCAGAATATTATCTTCAGAAAATCCAACTTTTAAATAAAACCTTCTCCCTGCTTCATTTTCTGGATGAACAGTTAAACGTATACGGTTACAAGCAGGATTTTTATGTTTAATCTGTTTCATTAATTCTCTTAATGCTTTTGAGCCTAGTCCGTTTCTTTGAACTTTTTTATCTATGAAAAAATGAAAGAGCCAATAATCATCTGTACTATCTGGCGTATAATGCAAATTGAAAAATCCTACCATCTTTTTTTGATAGTAAATACCATATGGCTCAACCATTTTGCCACCGGGTCTTATATATGCTTTAGCAAGTGCAATAGCAACTGGAGGATTAACTGATGCAACAAATTTCTGTTGCTCTTCGTGTACGGATAGTTTAAGTGCTTCTCTCCAATTTTCTGAAGTTATTATTTTTAATTCTATAAATGACACCCAATACTCACCTCCATACATATTATTCTGTTTTTTACAACTCTGGTTATTCTAGAGTATGTATGGGAAGCACTACCTCATTCATTCAATAAAAGCCTTACGTCATCATATAATACTTTTACCTGTTGAATATATAAATCAGGGCTTCTCTATAAATAACTTTCATTTTCTTTCCTCCTTAAAGTAATTTTCTTAGGGGACACTAATTCGCAACTTCACCACACAAGTCATCTCTTTAGCATCCTAATTTTTATTATAGCTGGTTTATAAAGTTTCAATAAAAAGAGCGTTAATTCCTTCTTGGATTAACGCCCCCGATTGTGGAATAGCTTAATTCTTTAAAAAAAGTTCTTGTTTGATGTGATACTTAACTTAATCTCACCCGTTTGTTCAACAAGGAGGTTTTAGAAAAGGGATTATAATTTTCGCCCTACAACAAACCATAATTTTAAATTTTCCTTATGACCATCAGGATCAGTTTCAGTTTGAATATGTAGTTTTTGTTCTTGGATTTTATATGTTGAACATAGCATATCTTGAATTTCATCTTGTGTATAAAAGTGTAACGTTTTTCCATGGCTAATAAAGGTATTTTTCTCAACTTCTTTACCTACACTAAAATTCTTAGTGTCCGATATTGAAATACAAGTAAAAATCAATAGACCATCTTGTTTTAATAACGAACTCATTTTTGACAAAAGCTTACTCCTTTCATTTTCAAGAAACAAATGAATCACATTAGAAAGGTATATAGCATCATATTTTTGTTCTGGTATAAAAGTTAAGGTAAATAAATTACTTGAAAAATAGTTTAAATCATTAAGCTTAAGTTTATTGGCTTCATTCATAGCGTGATTGATGGCTACATCAGAAATTCAGTAGCAACGACATTAAAGCCTTTTTGAGCAAAATATAGACTGTTTCTACCATAACCACAACCAGGAACCAAGATATTGGTTACATTATTTTTCTCAAGGTAATCTATAGACATATCCGCAGATGGGCAAGGCTCACTACCCCAAATTTCACCATCTTTAAATCGTTCATTCCAATATTTTTTCTGTTGAATCATTCGTCTCTACCTCAATTCATCAATAAATTATATTAATTATTTTGGTATCTTAATTACTTCTCTATTACCGTAAAGACATATTTACTGCTTCAAGAGCATGTATATAAGTTGTGTCAAACAGAGGAACTTCGGAATCCTCTGGTTTTATCAATAATCCAATTTCTGTACAGCCTAATATAATTCCTTCAGCTCCCTTTTCAATTAAATCTCGGATAACCTTTTTATAATAATCCCTTGATTTTTGTTGAACCTTCCCTAAACATAACTCTTCATAAATAACTTTGTTTACGATTTCTCTTTCATTATCATTTGGTACCATAACTTTTATACTATTAGACTCTAAGCGTAATTTGTAAAAGTCTTGCTCCATCGTATACTTTGTGCCAAGTAAACCTACGGAATTAATTCCTTGCTTTTTAATTTGTTTAGCTGTTGCATCTGAAATATGCAAAATAGGTATACTGATTTTTTCCTGTATGTCACTAATAACCTTGTGCATGGTATTGGTACAAACTACGATAAAGTCTGCTCCCCCTTTTTCCAAAGAATGTGCAACATCACCCAATGTTTCACCAGCCATTTTCCAGTCACCTACTGACTGATAACGTTCAATTTCTTCAAAATCAACGCTGTATAAAAGGCATCTTGCAGAATGTAACCCCCCTAATCTTCTTTTCACTTCTTTGTTAATAATCCGATAATACTCAACAGATGATTCCCAACTCATTCCACCAATAAGACCAATAACCTTCATGTTATATCCCCACCATATTTTTTTAATCTTCCCTTAGTTTAGCATCAAGCAAGTTTTCTTGTTCAAATAAGCGTCATAACATCTTTTTATAAACTTCGATTTACTAACGTATAACCCTTTCTCGTATTCCGTAAAATGGCACGATTGCTTAATACCAATTATTTCAAAAATAGGTTATTAACTCCATCTTTTATTCCATTAAAAAGGACACTTACCTTATTACAGATAAGCGCCCGATAGTTGAAGATCATTATTAGAAAATGGTTATCTAACATTTAATAAGGAACTTCAAACCAAGCCCCTTTTAGCACAATAAAGATTAAGCAGAGTAGACGGAAACAGTAAGGTAAAGATAATTTATTTCAACCAATGATCTGGTTTTTCTAAGAATTTTGGTATTTTCGTATGGACATTTCCTTTAGCTGAATTTATTTGAGATTGTGTTAGAAAAATAGCACCTGTTAAGTTCGCATTACTTAGGTCTGCATCTCTAAGGTCAGCGCCAATAAAATCAGCTTTTCTTAAATCAGCATGACTTAAATTAGCTGCTATCATTAGTGTTCCTCGAAAACTAACCCCTTGTAAATCTGCCCCTTTTAGATTTGCTCCTAAGTAATCTAAACCTTTCTTTATTCTTTTCTTTTTACTTTTTTTAATTAGATCTTCACGAAACACTTCACTTGTTTTCAGTAAAAAAACATTAACTTTACTTCTATGTGCGACAATGTCTAACTTTAAAATTTCTTCAGGCGCTTTCTCCGTTAATTTTAACGTTTCTTCATAAATGTTTTGCAGACTTGAATGAAATGACTGTGTTTCTTTCAAGCTTAGAGCTTGATTGAGATACCAAAGCATTTCATGAAGTTGTTGAACGAGTGGAAATACCGCAAACATTTCTATGGCACGCTCTGAGTTAATTCTCCAATCACCACCGGCATAGATAGTCTGTGATACATGTTGTCCGGCTCCAAAGCACTCATAAGAAACACAACCACGAAACCCTTTTTCTCTCAATTGATCATGTATATTACAACGATTATCTAAACATAAATTTCGACATTGCTCTCCACCGTCTTTATTGAATGGAAAATCTGCTGATTTGGCATAAGGTAAGGCTACGCAACATAACCCAAAACATTTATTACAATCTGATTTTAAATAATCATTCATTGATAAGACACTTCCGCATTCCCTTAGATTTATTTCAAGTATAAATGAAAGACTTTTTATTTAACACATTTAAAATGTATTTTATTCCCAAGCAATCTGACTAAACTGTAAAGTTGTTAACTTAAACTGAACTGCTCCGTTAATTTAATACAATTCTTCACAACTTCTAAACTTTAACCTATATATAGCCAATTTCCTTTAAAACTGTTTTTCCAGAATATGGCCCGATTGTGGAATTACAGAACGGGCATATTCTTAAATAACTTTATTGAATGTAACAACTTTTTTGTCAATCAACAGCCAATTGTTCTTCAAGACGATCAAACGTTGATTTTGCGCCCTTAATGGCTCCATACTCCTTAACCGCTTTGTCAAGTTCCACTGCTGAATTGAAGAGCATCCGCATGGTGAGTTCGGTCTTATTGCCTTGATCGGAAAATGTTACCGTTACTTAAAAATGTTCGTCCTCTCCATCGCCATGGAAGTAAACGAGTCGCTCGCGGATAACGACTTTTATGAAGTGAATTTTATTGTCATAATCCACACCATCGGGTCCATGCATGACGTACCGCCATACACCGCCTGGCTTTACGTCTATTTCTTGAACTGTAATCGTAAAGCCTTTTGGTCCCCACCATTGCGGTAAATGTTTAGAGTCAGTCCAAACCTTATATACCAGCTCACGTGGAACATTAAAGACACGATTGATAATGAGTTCCCGATCTTCTACAGACGTAAAAGTGTTATTCACTGTTTGACCTTCTGCCTTGATTTCATTCCTCCAATTTCGTTTTTTTATATACAATGGCAGGACTACTGCTTGTCGTCATGGTTCACTTCCTTTCTTAGCAGGTCCTGCAGGTAATCGTCTAAGCGGTCAAATCTTTCGTTCCAAATGTGGCGGTAAGACTCCAACCAGGCATCAAGCTCTTTGAACGGCTCGGCCCTCAGTTTGTAGATTCGTCTATTGGCCATCGCATGCACCTCGACGAGCACTGTATTACTAAGTACACGAAGATGTTTGGAAGCTTGCGGTTGGTTGAGCCCAATTCGATCAGAATATTATGAAAATTTTCTACTGAATTGTGTTCGCTGGTTCCGATGTACGCTAGTTAGCTTTAGAAGCTATTTAAAATATGTTATTGATATCGACAATCGTGCGCTTTTGCTTGAGAAGAAAGCCCAATTTCTCGTTTATAAACACTGAGAAATTGGGCATTTAATATAGGGAAATCTACAATATTATAAGTTCTCTTGACGCTATCCCCATTAGGATTATTTATCTCTAGATAAACAGATTATTAAGTTAAAACAGTCCAATATGGCAGCCGTCAAAGTAAAGGTTACTATCGTGAACTAAGCTTTCCAAATGAGTCCATAATTTGGTCCCAGTCTTCACTATGAATCTCGTGTCCTGATCCATGAAGAGTCACTAATTCAGCATGGGGAATGGCTCTTGTAAGAGCAAGCCCATGCTCGTATGGTAGAGCTGGATCTTCTGTGCCATGAATAACGAGTACAGGTACGCTGATCTCACCCATTCTATCATAATACTCGTCTCCGCCTTGCAGTAATGCATGATTAAATCTGCTCGGTAGCTGTTTGGCGCGGGTCGCCTCTCTTTCTGCCAATTTATATATTCTTACCTGCTCATAAGGTTTCGAACCACTTAAAGTTTTCCATCCATCCGCCAGATAGGGAATTACCGCCTCCCGGTTTGACCAATCTATGGATGTTCTCTTCGCATGATGATCCATTATGCTCTGATCCATTGGAGGCAATTTTTCCATCTCAGTTCCGAACACACTTGACGCAATTAGGGTAAGCGTAAAAATGCGCTCTGGATGTCTCAGGGCAAGAATCTGGCCTATCAAACCACCCAAGGACATTCCAACGATATGGGCCTGCTCTATGGAATAAGCATCCAGGACTCCAACCGCATCGTCAGCCATGTCCGTTATTGTATAGTTGGAAGTACCAGGCTCATAAGTGGAGGATCGTCCCAGATCACGATGATCGTACCGAATGACAAATCTCCCCTGATCAGCAAGGCGGAGACAGAAACCCTCATCCCACCAGTCTAATGAAGACATCGCTCCCATGATTAAAAGCACAGCAGGGTCCTTAGAGTTTCCAAAACTTTCTGTACATATATCCACTTTATTTATTTTCAGAATCTGTTCGCTCATGTTTTTACCTCCTTTAAAATGTTAAATAAAATGGAAATCATTCCTATATTTATTTCTATAACATTAGGATCATTCCCTCTTCTACCAAAACTTTACTTTCTCTTATGATGCTATGCGATTATTTTTTTTAATTATAGGTAGTTGAATAAAATAAATGTTTAATAGTTAGTACCTTAAAACTAATACCTTTTGAAATTCATCTACAAGTGTGATTGATAAAACAATCTCTAAAACCTCCAGTTATGTTATTCCATTATACGAAATGGCCTTTTGTTGAAAAGATAGAACCACAAGATCTTAACCCTCTTTCTTATAAGGAAATAAAAAGCTTGCAGACTCCATTCATTCTTTAAACAGGTCTGCAAGCTTATAAAATATAAATACCTTTGGGAAGTTAATAAAAACTCTTTATCTTCTTATTTCAAAAAGGCTTGGTAATACCGGGTCATCGCGACCGCAAAATCTCCACGTGTGACTTTCTCATCTGAATTAAAGGATGCCCTGATCACTGGTTTCAGATCATAATGGCCTTGTTCAGTTGAGAAATAGGCATTGAGGATATTTAAGTCAAGCGCAAGCTGCACATAACCTTTTAACTCTTCCGGTACGTTTGCACCATCATCAATTACAAATCTTTCATCTTTGTACTGAACCGTTAATTCCCCTTTAAATTGCTGTGCTTCTTCTTGTAATCCAAGTGACTGAACAAGAGAATAAGCAAGCTCTGCACGGCTTACACCCTCGTTAGGAGCAAATTTCTCTTTGCTTCCATCGACCAGTATAACAGGATTCTGGTTATGACTTTCATCACGAAAAGAACTGCCCTTGGCCGTCGCAGCCTCTACAAATGCTTTATCTTCGTCTTTTACATCAGTGAAAGGACCTTTTGGATCTAAAGGAAGGGATTGACGGATTTCAGCACCCATTACCAAGTATCGGGCAAGATGCTTTCTGTCCAAGTGGGTATCCGGATTGAAATTGCCACTGGAAAGACTATCAAATAAACGTTCCCTTACTCCCATTTGGATGGCAGAAGCAGCAGGATGTCCGCCGATATCGTTTAATTGATTCCATCCTTCAGTTGAAATCGAACCAACTCTATTGTGGATTCTTCAAGGTTTCGATCATCCCAGCTTTTTCTTCAATGTTTAGATGGAGAAAAGTCATTTCTTTTTCGTCAATGTTTTGTATAAACGGTTGTGTTTCTGGTAAAGTCATCACAGATTCCGTCGCGTTTTTAGCTGATTCCAGGTCTGACCAGTAAACACAATCCACTGATCGGTGGTTTTCGAATAAAACAAGGTACGCTTGTTTTATTCCGGGAAGCTTTGCAAGGCCCGGTTTGCTTGATGAGAAAGCTTGATAAAGTCGTCTGTGCTTGTGCACCTTCTTTCAATTTAAGTCGTACAACTCAATCTTTTTTTAAAATGAGCGCTTATCCTAGTTCCAGGATAGCGCCCGTTAGTTAAAATTAAAAAAGTTAATTTATTTCTTTACATGCCCATGCATCTATCTCGACTTTAAATTTCGGAGCAGCTAATGCAACCACGTATAACATAGTAGTACAAGGAAGATTTTCACCCAAGAAGTTATGTCCCTTTAACGGAATAACTCAAATCTGACCTTAATCAACGCCAGTTAGTACAACATGAATAACGACTAATTTTCGAATTATTTATTCAAATGTGAGGAAAGTCCCTGTCCAATAAGGTTTGCAGACACAGGCTTTTTCCCTACTTCCCTCGCCCAAATTGATAATTGTCCTCTATGGTGAATTTCATGGGCAATGACATGTCGTATAACCTCACCCCAGGTATCCGTTACAATTCTTCCATCTTGTAGGGTATCGTAAAATAATTGATTTTCCATACTCTCATCCCAGTTGTTCACAAAGTTCTCCACTTCCGTTCGAAATTCAGCGTCCAATTTCCGCACCTGATTCAAGCTCTTATAATTATCAAAACTCTCCTCAAAGTCTTTTTTACCTTGTAAAACGCGTATCCAACTCCATTCTACATCAACTATATGGAAGAGTGTATGTAGTATACTACCTACTCCGCCAGTTCGGTTTCGTAGAAGATCTTCTTCACTTAGCTCCTCACACCACCGATACCATTCTTCTCTGACCATCCAGTTATATTGAAAAAATGTTTGCAATAAAACCCCTCCATATTTCAAGAATATGTTGACTGATAAAATACTTCTGATAAAAAAACTAAACTAACTCCAGTATTACTATTCCAACTGAACAGTATAAATTCCTTCTTAAACAATCATGACCGTAAGTTTAAGGTGAAAATTTCCATATTCTTTATACTAACAAATATCTTATAGCCAAGCGTTCTTCGATAATCCGGCCATATACAAAAAGACACGTTGCTCAATAAACGCGCCCGATTGTTGAAAAAAAGCTTATTGTTTCACACATCTATTCAACATAAAATTCGTTATTCCGTTATTGTAACTGCCATTACTCACTTAGTTGTCTATAGATATGGATTTATGAACTTCCTCACTCTGTACACTAGATTTTCTTTGGTACTGCAGGACGGTAAGACCTAGTGAAATACCCCAAATTAAGAACAATGAATACCAAATGTAACCCCAAATTATAGGATGTATATTAGAATCTTGATAAATAAATTGTGGGGAAGATGTTACACGACCAATTTCTATAAAAAACCTTAAATAATAAAAACCGAGACCCCAAAACGTCAACCCGACTGATGAGATCCAACCAAGTGTAAGCAGCATTAAACGAGGAAGTCTTCGACCCCATGGTTTAATAAAAGAGAGTGCAAAAATTGCTGCAAGAACAGCCACGAAGCCCATTGTCCAAAATCCAATCGCTATTGACCAAATGTTATTAGGGAACGATTTATAGTCACCTGGAAAAGCTACAGATATTCCCATCCCCCACCAAAGATGTGGTGCAGCGTATAAGAGTGCCGAAATACATGCCACATAACCCCAAGTTGTTGAATTCGGTTTCACTTTGGCCATCTTCTTTCGAAACTTCAATAGATCCACCCCTAATATTACTTTTTATTCATTTTATCATGGGATGAGAAAGAAAATGAGTGATGTATAAAAATATTAATTTGAATTGTATATAATGATCCTGATCGGAACTATCATAAACGCCCTTTGAGCCAAGGGATTTAAACTTGTCCCAATTTATAGTTATACAGAATTTTATATACTGTTAAAGTTTGATTAAAATTTTCTTACAAGTTCGCATTCTATGGTAAACAAATAGAATCCATTTTGAAAAAAGATTGATCAAAATGGATTCTTTCTTTGTAATTGGATGTTCAGTTTTTATAAAAAAGTTTAATCATTTCAAACCTGCGACCTGCGTTGCTCCAGAATCGCGCCTAATTATGGAAGATTTTCGTTTTAATAAATAAAAATCATAATCTCGTAATAACCTACTAAAGCATGTTCCCATTTTCTTTATGTGTTTGTGCAATGAAAATCTAAATGAGATTAGCATAGAAATAAAGTAAGAAGGAAAGCATTAAATATCAAGCGTATTGGTACCAATCCACTTCACCATTTCGGGATCCCTATGAGAAAAGAATAAGCTGTCTTTCGTCTATTAATTTGTTTTAATTTACAAACACTAAAAAATACGAGAAAAACTGGATAGATAATCCAATTTTCACTCGTATGTTTAAGAATAATTATTTCTGACCTAATATATTTTACAATAATATCCAAAGAGTAAAAATGTAGCTTTGAAAGTTGATCAAAAATCCTTTCAAATCCTCATATTGCTGAGTTTATCAGCAAATAAAGTTTAAATATCTAGTAGATATTTCTTCAGTTTTTCCTTTGTCTTTACATTTGCAAAAGAGGCTTTCACGCTATTCATGTATATTTGTTTATACTCTTCATCACTCATAGCAAATTCATTAGAGACTAAATCACATTCCTTCGCCATAGTTGTATCTGATACCGTTCTGTTGTCCGTATTAACGGTTACTTTTATCCCGTCCCTGTGAAAATCGTAGATTGGATGATCACTAAATTGGTTTACTGCTTTCGTTTGGATATTACTTGTTGGACACATTTCAAGCACTATCTGTTTTTCCTTTACAATGTTATAAGCTTCTACACAGTCTTTAATAAATACACCGTGTCCAATTCTTTCAGCCCCTAACCATTCAACAGCCTCAAGAACATTTTTTCCGATTCCAGTTTCACCGGCGTGGATCGTGACTCTGTAGCCATATTCTCTAGCCAATGCGATTGGTTCAATGAACTTTCCGCAAAATCCTTCCTCTTCGGAAGCACACAAATCAATCGCGACAACCCCTTTTCCAAGAAATATCTTACCCCTTTCGACGACCTCAAAAGCACTTTCCACCGACATCGTTCTCATACATGACAAAATGATATTTCCTTTAATATCAAATTGTTCTTCTGCCTCTTTCATTCCCTCTATCACACTTTGAATGATCTCTTCTACAGATAATCCCATTCGCGTATGAAGTAATGGGGCAAATCGAACCTCCATATATTTCACATTTTCCTTTGCTGCATCTTCAAAAAGCTCAAAGGTAATTCTTTTTAAATTTCCTTTTGACTGCATTACTAAATTAGGGATGGAAAATTTTTTTAAATATTCATCTAAAGACTCGCAGTCTAACGGGGCAATTAGTTCTTTTTTTATCTCTTCCTTATCAAAGGAAGGTATACTGATGCCTTCTCTCTTTGCGATATCAATGATGGTCTCGGGTCTAACACTCCCATCCAAATGGCAGTGAAGTTCAATTTTAGGCATTATAGAAAAATTCATTGTTGGACCTCCTCGATTTTCAAAAAAAAATCCTGATTACGAAGAAAATACAAATAAAATGCTTGTATCTTCTTCGTAATCAGGATTTATTGGTTCCTGGTAGAGACCTCCAAACCATATTATTGGAGTTATACGAATTTGAGTATATATTACTTTTTTTACAACGATAATAGAATTTATCTTTATTGTCAAGGAGTTAGATAGATCTCCTCACATAAAATGAAACACTAATTTCAAGATATAAATGTCTGTTTTATATGTAGAAGCAAACATGATAGTCTGTGTCATTTTATTTGACGGCCTCACAATACTTCCTCCATATTATTATAGTATTTTGTAGGCTGATTAATTACTCCACAATCCGGCCCTAATTGTAGATTGAAGATCTATTGCAGAATGGCCCTATTTAGGTGATGAATAGTACTATGAGTAGAAACATAGAAACAAATAAACTAAGATAGCCATAAGCGTTTAGTCTTTTTTGAAATTCTTCTAATCCCATAACCAACATCATTAAACCTAAGAGGAATAACATGTATGGTTGCAGCCAATTATTTTCAGTTAGTAAGCCATAACCTGCCATAGTAATAACTTATTGCTAAAATAATTCTTGAAATTTTCAACATATATTTGTCCCCTTGATAAGAACTTTAAAATTTATCGTAAGTAAAAAAGCTGGAGATCACCTGAAGATCTTCAGATACTGCCCCCGTTTAAGGGATTTCACTTAAGCTGAAACCCTTTTTGAAAGATTTGAATGTGATCCTTGATATGTTCTATCTTCTTCCTTCCCACCATTGTAGAAAAAATACCTTTGTTTTGAGTTACTTCAAATAAAATTGATTGAGGGTCATTTGCTTTATCAATTGACTTTCCTAAATTAAATGGAGCACGTTGTTGAAATTACCCCAAGTTCTTCTGCTGCATCTACAATAGACAGCCAGTTTTCGTTGACTTTTTAATTCTGTTTTTCGATTCCTCTATTCATATGTTTATTTAGTGGAAATTGAATGAATTTGAAGTGGTGGCCCTCTCCTGTTCAAGGGGTGGCAACCAAATATTTAGACAATTATAGCGGAACCTCCCCCTGTCAAATGCTGAATGGCAAAACGGATGAGTGAACCTGCCCTTTATTCTTGTAATCCAAATTTGATTATGTTTCGCGATCGCCATAGAACCAATAAAAAGAGGCTCGAAAATTTGAGCCTCCCTCTTCTCCTGTTATTTTCCAGACAGCTTTACAGCATCCTGTGAAACAAAGAAACCTTTGCCGTTATATACGGACACGCCATTAAGAGTTTTAGTATATGTTTTTCGATTTTTTGTTACAGTTGCAAGATTTTTATTAGCAGGAATCTCAATGGTCTCCTTCCCCTTTTCGGCAACGAACACTGGATTGTTCACATCGGTAGTATCTATCTGGGTTTTATAGCCCTTTCGTTCAAACTCATCCTGTGCATTCACGAAGAGCTTTTCCGTCATTTTGCTGAGGTTAAATCCCATGAAACCAGCCATTGATTTAGCAATCTCTGTATTATCAATCAACCCTACTGGACGCTCCGGACCATATGAATACAAGAATACATCTTCCCCTGTATGGCCGCCAGTGGTAAAGCCGATGTTAGCACGGTCGGCCAGCACTTTGGCCATATCTTTGGACAATGCACTGGAGTTTTTCAGACTGGCAACCTGTTCATCCGAAAGATTGTCTAAGCCGTATAGCTCAGCCACTTCCTTTATATTGGAGCGGTCAGGCTTCAGCTGATTCAAAGCACCTTCCAGGGTCATCTTTGCTTTTTTAAGCGGATCGATATAGTCTGACACAGGAATCATGGAGTAATTTCCGCTCGTATTTGCGTTGCCCATAGTGATTCCACTGTTTCCGTGGTCACTTACTGCGATGACCATAGTATTGCCGTCTTCCTTGGCGAATTCCAGCGCTTCCTCGACTGCCGCATCAAAAGCCAGGACATCACTGATGATTCCGACTGTATCATTCGCATGTGCTGCCCAGTCAGGCTTGCTTCCTTCGACAAAAAGGAAGAATCCATCTTCATCTTTTGATAAGGTATCAATCGCTTTTTTCGTCATGTCAGGAAGAGAAGGTTCATTATTTTTAGATGCCTGTCTGTCAAAATCATAAAGAAGGGCACTCGGTGCAAAAGAACCCCAGATTTTATCGGACTTAGAGTTCAACAATTCATCCAAGTTTTCTACAAGATCATAATCGTTTTCCTCAACAACCTTTAATAGATTCTCACCGTCTTTACGGTTATCTGGCGAAAGTGACTCTTTACCCCCGCCCAGAACCACATCGATTTCCTGGTAAACCTGCTGCTCAGCAATATCGCCATAGTTGCTGCGATGGGTAACGTGAGAGGAGAAACCGGCTGGAGTGGCATGCTGGATTTCAGAAGTTGCAATGATTCCTGTCGCCTTGCCAAGCTCTTGTGCTCCTTCAAGCACATTGGCAACCGGCCTGTGGGCATCTTCGGCCTTTACCTTATCAACTCCAGGAGAATTGACCACTTCCGGCAGGACCCCGACAAATTTATCGTTGGATTTTTGTCCAGTAGCCAATCCTGTTGCTGCAGGCGCGGAATCAGTGATTGCTGACTCAGCGGAATGAGTCCGGACGCCGCCAGTCATGATTTCATCCATAGCAAGATTATCACCTTTGTACCACCTTGCCAGAGACGTAGCTCCTGCACTCGTCCCATCCATAACAAGCATGATGACATTTTCCGGTTCCTTCTTCTTTCCTTTTGCATCAATCGCTTCATTGTTTCCGGCAAATCCAAGAGATCCCAAAGCAACTGCTCCTGCAACCGTCATTCCTGCAATCTTCTTCTTCATTTTACTCATCTTCCTTTCCCCCAAGTTATCTAGTTCATTACAAAACAATAATAATAGGAAGATGTAAAGAGAAATAGAGAAAAAGATTGAGTAATTGTAAACCAATTTGAAACATTTGAAACAATAAAAAACACCTTTCATTAGTCCTGGGCTTTATCTCTTATTCTCGTTACTTCTCTTAGATGCCATCGGGAATCCTGAGGAATAATCATGCTATTTGTCATATATTTTTGCTGAAATTTGAAAATAGTAGTTAAAAAGATTCGTTTTTTGCAGAAAATTGCCATGGCCGGATAGTTAGCCGGTATCTCCGTCTTACATAATCCAACTACAAATCACTTAAACTCTCCCCACTGGCAGCTTTCACTGCATGGTCAATAATCTTTTTTCCGCTACCAGGGGGGGCAGTTCCATGAAGCCTTTCAGCTTCTCAAAGGCTTCCTCTTTTGTCATCTTAATTTCTTCTGCTTCTTTTAGTTTCATATTCATACCTAAAAAAGCCATGTTGTCTATGTAGTTCATTACAATTTTAGAATCCAGGAATGCTGTCAGTTTTCTCTTAAGACCTGCTCTTTTCTGTCCTTTGACCTTCAAAACAGCCTGGATGAATCTTTTTTCCCGGTGCAGTGATAATAGAATCAATTTTCCTGAATCATTAGCATAAGCTTGACACCAATACTCTTGATGGGCTTGAATACACCTATGTACTTCTTCCTCTATAATCGGCTGCAGATCTGGATAGGGGCTCATATAGAAATGCTTGTTCAGGTGAAATATTTTCCTCCAACATGTTTCTTCTGGAAAGGTTCCGCGTTTGGTTATGGGTTACCCCGGAATGGCTGTTCCATGACAAATAGGTGAAAAGTGATTATTTTACAGTTCTTATCTGCAGAAAGAATAAATTCAGTACCAGTAAAATTGTGAATTAATAAGTATTAGGGATTGAAACTTTCCTTTTAAAATAGGTGCCGAGTTTGGTGCCCATTTCCGAAAATTTAATGATACTGCGAAAGATTGTATATTATTAAGTCCTTATTATATAGCACATTAAAGGACTTAATTATATTAAAAAAATACTTAGCACCTATAACTTCAAAGCCTCCTGGGAGTCGCGTGCCGTCTCCGTTGGGTTTGATTCCCAGGCAGTCCCGCCACATTGAAATCATCATCTTCACACACGAAAGAGCCCTTATGTTCGTTCCATAAGGGCTCTTATTTCATTGGCTTTGTAAGGTTTCCCTCCTTTTTCTCTCTGAAGCTTGAACTCCATCAAACATGATATGGAAGGTGGTCCCTTCTCCCTGCTCGCTTTGCACCCTGATATCCGCTCCATGATCACGAAGAATTCTCAGACATATGGTGAGGCCTAAGCCAGTGCCTTTCGTCTTCGTTGTGAAGAAAGGCTCTCCGAGTTTATCCAGCGTTTCTTTTTTCATGCCTACTCCCTCATCTTTGAAGGTTAATTGAACCTTGTTATAAGAGGACAAGTCTGCACTTATCGTTATCGTTCCTCCATGTGGCATCGCTTCTATGGCGTTTTTAAGTAAATTAATAAATACTTGTTTTAGCTGATTTTCATCTCCACGAATATGAAGCTCCCTTTCATGAAAATCGGTTTGGATTTCAATATTATATAAAATGGCATTCGTATTTAACAATTTCGCTACATGGTCGAGGGTCTCGATGATATTAATACGTTTGTATGTAACAGATTGCGGCTTCGCTAGTATCAATAACTCACTCAGCACAAGTTCAATTCTCTTAATTTCAGAAAAGACAATCCCTAAGTATTCCTTCGTCTTCTCATCGGCATCATCTCTTAATAACTGTAGAAAACCGTTGATCGACGTAAGGGGATTACGTACCTCATGTGCAATTCCGGCTGCTAATTGCCCTGCAACAGATAGTTTTTGAGATTCTATGGCTAACGTTTCATTCATTTCAATCAATTCTTCTTCATTATGTACCCTTTCGGTAATGTCTGAGATGGTTCCTACCGTCCCAAGAAGCTCACCATTTTCATTGTAGTTTAACTTAACATTCACTTCACCCCAACGAAACTGACCTTCTCTCTTCTGATAAGAGAAGTCCATTTTCATTTTCTCCTTTTTCAAGCTTATACTTTGTCTTACCATTCGAAGAATTTCATGACGTTCATGTAAAGATATAAAATGAAGTGCATTCTTATGTAAACTTTCTTTAACCGTATATCCCGTGTAGTCTTCCCAGGATTGATTCAGAAATTGAAACTCTCCTTTGGAATTAGTATGGAAGACAACTTCATCGATACTCTGAAGCACATGCTGCATTTCTTCATTTAGAAGCTTCACTCTCTCTTCACTCTTTCGTAAAGCAGCTAATGTTTTATGGCTGATGTCATGATTTTTCCCCATATAGTAGCTGATAAAGAGAATCAATAGAGTGAACACCAAATCCACTTTCAAATGCACTGGGTAATGCAGAACAAAGTAATAAATAAAATCCCACGTTAAGACTAGTAAAAGTCCAAAGAGAACCGATACTATTCTCCCCCTATATTTCATCCTATGAGGCCCCCTATCCATCCACACTTGAGAATCGAATCGAAATAGAAAGAATTTTCGCGATATTTGTTATTTATTAGTATATCATTTCTAATTAAGAACAGTATAGACTACTTTTGTAAAAACAGCGATATTCTTGTCACAAGCTTTTCCCTTGTCTATAATGAATACGATACATACGCTTTTCGAAAAATTGAGGTGAAAGCATGCTTGAAGGTTGGTTTTTATATTTCATACTGTTTTGGGTCGTATTTTTAGTGACTTCATTTGCTATTGGTGGATTCTTTATGTTCAGGAAATTTTTAAAGAGATTTCCTAAAGATGATGGAAAATCCGATTTGGACTGGGAAGAGCATTACGTGAATGAAACCATCCATTTATGGGGTGATGAGGAAAAGAAAATGCTCAATGAGTTGGTCACACCCGTACCCGAATTATTTAGAGACGTAGCGAAGCAAAAGATTGCAGGCAAAATTGGAGAATTGGCTTTAAAAGACAGAGCCTCTTCCATTACTCAGGAATTAGTCATAAGAGGGTATATCCTGGCGACTCCGAAACGGGATCATAAGTTTCTTCGAAAAAAACTAAACGAAATGCAAATAGATGTAACCCCTTATGAACATTTATTCTAGGTGACAGGAAGGAAAGAGAATGGGATCGATACTAATTATTCCGATTGTGCTATATTTAATTTTTATTATAGGTGCGGCATTTCTGTTTTTTAAATGGATGAAAGCAAAAAAAGGTAAACGCTAGTCGTTTACCTTTTTTATTGGCACTTTTGGCAAAGTTTATCATTATTACCACTACCCAACGAGGATTGGGATTGTTTCGTGACACCATTTAGCTCTGTCACGAAAAAAACCGCTTAAAGATGGTGAGGGGAACTGCGTAGACTCCGGCGGATTTTGGTCGTGCCGTGACCCCGTTCGGCTAAGCTGAGGAGGCTCGGCCGAACGCTAGCTGCAAAAGAAGCAGTTCCCCTCACCATCCAGCACACATTCATTGACAGAGCCCAAGCAGACCTTTATTAAAAAACAACAATTTTTGCAAAAAGAGCTTTTTATATGATCAATCAATGGGATCTTCTGCCTTACCGTATCTCATGACGTCAAGTATCGCTTGTCCATCGCTTGGTTTCCCTTCTCCATTCCGAAAGGGAAACAATGAAAAGAATATAAAATAAACGGAGAAATAGACAAATTGATAGAAAAAGATGTGAACAGGAATGACTCCTTCAAAAATCAGGAAATTAATGACTAAAATCGAAATCAGGTTAAATAAACTTCCAGACATATAAATAAGCACATGAACCCACACCTTGTTATACTTCAATTCTGTATACTGACACCAGCCTTCCATAAAATACATTCTCTTCACTTCCAATGGACCAATGCTCATTAAATGCTTACCGGTTCCAATGCAAAATTTTATCTTTGCACCAAATATGCGAGCAACGAGGATATGACCTGCTTCATGGACGATGGTGACCAATGGTAATGTTAAAAAGAATGCCAGAAAAAACGTCCAAATATCTGCTAGTGTAAACAATACTTATCCCACCAATATCTCTTGTTATTTTCTTCATCTCTCTTTGCCCTAAATGACTCAAGCCTAAGCACATTGGTCCCCTTTGTAAAGAAATCGTAATCTAATGTGAAGAAGTTTCCAAATAAAATAGCAGCGTGATAGGAATCACCCTGCTATTTTTCCCAGTGAATTAAATTGAATTCGTTGTTAAATCTTGTTGCTCTTGGTGCAGCTTTCTATATTGAAGATACATGGTGATTCTCCACGGTACAATCATACCAAAGGCAAGAATCCAAAACATCCCACTAAGTTCACCATAATCGATCGATGCACTTAGAATGGACTTGGCCAATATTCGTATTAATAGGAGTCCAATCAAAATAAATGCGAACGCTTTAGAACGTTTTAAATAAATATCATTATCACGAATTTCGAATTTGGAAGTCTTAATCAACAATATAGAAAAGATCATACCTACGGTAATCGCTTCTAGGAACTCTCCTAAAGTGACTCGAAAAACAGGAAATAAGAACATCAACGCACCTGTACTCATAAACAAAGGAGGTAAGATAATCTTCTTGCTGCTTACAGGCCTTTTCTGAGCCTTCATTCTAATAAATATCACCATAAAACCCATGCAAATCGCAACAATGGATGAAGCAATCATCATAAACCATCATCATCCTTTTATTTTCTACTTTCATACCTTTCCCTATTATAGCCCAAATGAGAGGAAAACGAAAACACAAAAAAAGAGAGGTTGAATAGAGCCTTAACCTCTCTTTCACTATTTTCACCCTAAAACTCTTTTGATGGCTTCTTCTACCCGCACTTCGTCAAAGGGTTTTACAATAAAGTCCTTCGCTCCCGCTTCAATGGCTTCCACCACTACCTTTTGTTGTCCCATAGCTGAACACATGATTACTTTAGCTTGGGGAAACTCGGATAAAATTCTTCTAACCGCTTCTATTCCATCCAGCTCAGGCATCGTGATGTCCATTGTCACCAGATCCGGCTGAAGCTCACGATACTTTTCTACGGCGATAAGTCCATTCTCTGCTTCCCCTACGACTTCGTGATCGCCAGAGGAAAGCATGCTTCCAAGAGTCATTCTCATAAATTTCGCATCATCCACTACAAGTATCGTTGCCACAGATGTTTCCTCCTCGTATACACTACCCGATGTCTATTGAATCTTATTTCCTAATTCATCCATTTAAACTATACCATAAAACGTAATGAACTGTATATTCTATTCTATTATTTTATTGGTTTAAAACCCAGTGAATCCTCCAAATACCGAAGTAAGGTAAGCTAGAATGACGGTCATCCAATCAAAGAATAGCATGATCCCTACCGCAATCATCACATATCCTCCCACTTTTACAATCTTTCCACTGTTTTTTCTGATCCATTGCATTCTTCCGATAAAGAATGAAAGAATGAAGAACGGAATGGCAAATCCTAATACGTAAGCTGTCATATATATGACGCCCGAACCTGGATTAGAGGCGGCAAGAGCCAGAACGGAAGCAAGAATCGGCCCGGTACATGGTGTCCAGCCGGCAGCGAATGCCATTCCGATTAATATCGAGCCAAAAAAGCCTGCCGGTCTATTCTTGAATTCAATGCGACGATCCTTCATCAATGTTTCCGGTGTGAATACGCCGATGACTACCAATCCAAATATGACAATGAAGATAGCTCCAAGCTGACGAATGAGATCTTTATAATCTAAAAAGAAGTTTCCGATAAGGGAAGTACCAAAACCGATGGCGATAAAGATTGCCGAGAAACCGACTAAGAAAAATAACGTATGTAGTAAACTTCTTCTTTGAAGCATTGCATTATCTGTTTTGAGCTCATTCACACTCATTCCTGTTATATAAGAAAGAAAAGCAGGATATAATGGAAGGCAGCATGGAGAGATGAAGCTTAGGAAACCGGCCCCAATTGCTAAGAAAATATTAATATCAGACATTTTTACAACTCCTACATTTCAGTATATATCTCTATTCTATCAAACAAAACCGGATTCTATGTGGAATGTTTATGTGAAAGATTTGTGACCATTATATTACATGCACAATTTACTTTTTCAAATGTGTTAAACTCTCTTTTCTTTTAAAAAAAACCAATAATTTTGCTTTGAAAAACAGTTCGATTTTCGTTATACTTATAAAAAGTTACAGTTATTACTAGTTTTGTATTCCGTTTCTAAGGACATACAAAAGAAAGGAAACAGCCGTGTCTAAAAAAGAGCTTCTCGAACGAATTGAAAAAAAGCGTGCTCAATTAATTGATATTGTTGCTGAAAATGGACTCACGTCACCTCAAGCTATTCAATTTAGTCAGGAACTTGATCGTCTGTTAAATAGCTACAACTCCCTATACATAAAAAAATGCTCACCTCAAATGAGCTAAGGCGTTATTGAATACAATTATACTATTCTAATATAAATATCAACGACCAAAAGGCAGACTCTTCATCTATAGGGTCTGCCTTTCATACGTTCAAGAACCAGATACAGCATCTTCCATGCCATCTACTAAACTATTTTGTAGAAGATACATTTTATGATAAATGCCTTTTTGAACAAGTAATTCCTGATGACTTCCTCTCTCTACTATCTTCCCTTGATGAAGGACCAGGATCAGGTCTGCATCTTGAATGGTAGAAAGCCTGTGAGCAATGGCAATCGTTGTTCTTCCTTTTCTCATTCTTGATAATGCCCCTTGAATGGCTTCTTCCGTTTCCGTATCGATATTGGACGTTGCTTCATCCAGGACAAGGATTTTCGGTCTGGTGGCGATGGTTCGCGCAAAAGCGATTAATTGCCTTTGGCCACTCGAAAACGTTGATCCCCTCTCAACCACTGGATGCCCATACGCTTCAGGCAGTTTTTCTATAAAAGTATTGGCTTGAACGAATGTGGCAGCTCCCTCCACTTCTTTATCCGTCATGGCTTCGGAATGAAGCTTAATATTATCTCTGATGGTTCCGAAGAAGAGAAATGGATCCTGCAAGACAAGCCCCATTTTCTCACGGAGCTCTTCTACTGGATAAGACTTAATGTTTTGACCGTCAATTAGAATATTTCCATGATTGAATTCATAGAACCTCATGAGTAAATTGATGATTGAGCTCTTTCCACTTCCTGTGTGTCCGACTAGAGCGACCGTTTCTCCGGGTCTTGCGGTAAATGAAATATTCTTAAGAATATCTCTCTTCCCGTCATAAGAGAATGAAACATTGTCAAATGTTATTTCACCTTCACTGATGTTTTCTTTCAAATGATTTTCTACATTCTGTGCCGGGGAAAGTTCATCTTCATCCAGTAGCTTAAAGACACGGGAAGAGGCAATGATTGCCTGCTGAAACATGGATAGTCTCATCATGATTTGATTGACGGGCTCAAAAAATCGGTCCAGATAATTAACAAAGGCGTATAAAACCCCTATTTCAATAGGCTGATAGAATGATGTCACGCCAAAATAGCTTAAAACAACCATTAAGGCAGCTACATACACCAGGTCAATGGCGGGTCTTAGTAATAATCCATCCACTTTAATATTTTTCATTCCTGCTAAATAGTGTTTTTCATTAATATCGCCGAATTCTTCTCTAAGTCTTTTTTCCTGCCTGAACACCTGGATAATGGACATTCCTTGAAGAGACTCACTAAGCTTTGCATTAAGCTGACTTAATCTCTCGCGCATATCCTGAAAGAAGATCGCGCTAAACTTGCGGTAAAGATTCATAATCATAAAAATGACCGGCAAGATGAATAAACAGAAGAATGCCAGCCGGGTATTGAGTGCAAACATGGCGATAAAGATACCTGTTAGTAAGAATGCTCCCTGAATGAAAGATACCAGCACACTCACAAACATATCTTTAATCGCTTCCGTATCATTAGTAACCCGGGAGACAATACCTCCTGCAGGGGTTTTATCGAAATACCTCAATCCTAAACCCTGTACCTTCGTAAAAACATCCACACGAAGCTGCTGAATGATTTTCAGAGCTATTTCTTGGAACTTCAATAATTGAAAGTAAGAGATCAATACATTCCCTATTTGGATGAATAAATACGTCGCTCCCAATCCTACTAGTGGACCGTATGGAAACTCTCTTGGGGTTAAATAATCGTCAATAAAAACCTTGATGATGATTGGTCCAAAGACATCGCCTATCGTTGTTAGCAACAATAGCGAAAATGCAAATAATATCGTTTTTTTATGCGGTTTTGTATATTTCATTAGACGAAAAAATATGTTTCGCTGTTCTTTCGCCGTTAAAGTCGGTATAGTGTCCATTTCTTATCCCCCATGCTCCACTATTTCTTCTAACTGTTGACGCAGATACATCTCCCGATACCATCCCTTTTTCATCATTAATTCGCTATGAGTGCCTCTCTCCATGACCTTCCCTTCTTCGAGAACAATGATCAGATCTGCGTGTTGAATGGCACTTAATCGATGAGAAGTGATCATAGTCGTTTTTCCATATCTATTTTCCTTTAATGATGTCAAAATGGATTCCTCTGTCCTCGCATCAACAGCTGACAATGAGTCGTCAAGAATGAGTATCTCTGGATTCATTAACAGGGCTCTCGCGATCGCGATCCTTTGCTTTTGTCCACCAGATAAGGAAACCCCTCTTTCACCGACCACAGTTCCGTATCCTTCACCGAAATGAACGATATCCTCATGGATATGCGCAAGTGCTGCCGCCTCTTCCACTTTTTCTTTCGGGGTAAGTGGATTAGTGAAAGCTATATTCTCCAGAATCGTGGCTGAAAATAGAAAATGATCTTGAGGCACATAACCAATACTTTCACGTAAACGGGATAATTTATAATCCTGGATCATCTGCCCACCGAACGTTATCTCGCCGTTATACTTTTCAAATTCCCTTAGTAATAATCTTAATAGGGTTGTTTTACCTGCTCCCGTTTTCCCTACGATTCCTAACGTTTGACCTTTCCTTAAGGAAAAGTGAATATTCTCTAAAGCATGCACATCTTCATTTGGATAAGAAAAGGACTCTATCTTATACACTATATCTCCTGAAGGCACTTGCTCCAGCGCTCCTTCGTGATCTTTAACGTCTACCCTTTCATTTAACAGCTGTAAAACACGGTCGTAAGACGCACGTCCTCTCTCCACAATATTAAATAACCATCCGAATGCGAGCATCGGCCAAATGAGAAGTCCCAGGTAGGTAGTAAATGAGATCAGTTCTCCTATTGTCAGCTCTCCGCTTACGACAAACCTTGATCCAAATACAATCGATAAAAAGAATGAAATTCCTACTATAATGGAAATAGTTGGATCGAAAAGGGAATCCACTTTTGCAACAGCTATATTCTTTTGCACTACATCTTCAGATTGCTTTCTAAATGACTCGATATCTTCTTTCTCTTGTCCAAACGTTTTAAGAACCTTAATCCCCGTTACACTTTCCTGCGTTTTATCATTTAAGGATGAGAAAGCTTCTTGAGCCTTATGAAATCGTTTATGTAGAAGGGTACCATAATAACTCGTCAGCATTGCCATGAATGGCATTGGGATCAATGCAATAAGGGTAAGCTTCCAACTTATTGTAAAAGCCATTGCCAGTATCACGAAACCTCCTGTAGAAATGGAATCCACAAACGTTAATACTCCAACCCCTGCGGTTTGTTGAATCGCTTGAAGATCATTTGTGGCATGCGCCATCAAATCACCGACTCTCCTCTTTTGATAAAAGGAGGGCGACATCTTAGTAAAATGATGATACAAACGATTCCGGAGCAAGCGGGAAAGTTTGGTCGCCGAACCAAAAATCATGATCCTCCATACAAACCGAAGTCCGTACATCGATAGAGCCGTGGTGATGAGGATGAGAATCCACTTCAACATGTCTTCACGGGTCAATGAGTTCTCTTTAATACTGTCCACAATAATCCCTACAATCTTTGGTGGAATCAATTGAAGAAATGCAACAAATAAAAGTAGGATGGTTCCTGTGATATATGACTTTTTCTCTTGCAGAAAAAACCACTTTAAATCTAAAAAGACTTTCATTCTCTCTCCCCCGTATCCTATTAAATCGACTCTTTATTTTACCAAATTTCAAAAAAATGAGAAATCTTTTTTGATAAGCTCTTTTCGCAAAGATTGTTTTTTAAACAAAAGGTCTGCTTGGGCTCTGTCAATCAGTGTGTGCTGGATGGTGAGGGGAACTGCTTCGCTTGCAGCTAGCGTTCGGCCGAGCCTCCTCAGCTTAGCCGAACGGGGTCTCGGCACGACCAAAATCCGCCGGAGCCTACGCAGATCCCCTCACCATCTTCAAGAGATTTTACGTGATAGATCAAAAAGGTGTCAAAAAACAACCTAAGTAGAAAACAAAACACTTTTTCAAAAGGAGATTAACCTCTACTCACCTTAAAAGAGGTTGTTTCCTTGAAGTTGTTGTTTTTATTTATTTCTTTTTAAGAAACATACTCAGAAAGTTGATTCTCGCTGCAGGTGCTCGACTCCGGCGGGAATAGCTGGACAGTCCGAATAGCGGAGGCGGCTGGCTTAGCCCCGACAAGCATAAGATGAATGGGCCGGGAAGGCGTTCTTTGCCTTCTTGGACCATTTAGCTTATGACCTCGAGGGGCTAGCCGCCGGAGCTGGACAGTCCGAATAGCGGAGGCGGCTTGCTTAGCCCCGACAAGCATAAGATGAATGGGCCTAAGAAGGCGTTCTTTGCCTTCTTGGACCATTTAGCTTATGACCTCGAGGGGCTAGCCGCCGGAGCTGGACAGGTTGAGACCCCGGAGGCGAAGCCGAGGAGGCTCAGCGCCAGCCCCGCGGAAAGCGAGCATCCTGTAGCGGAAATCAACTACTACTATCTTCTGTAAATAGCCACAATGTTAACGAAAAGAGCCTTTTGATAAGACGTATAATCAAAAAAAAAACACCTCTTAATGTCTTAAGAGATGCTCTTATAGTTAGTATTATACTAATGGATTTGAACAAATGGTTCTTGGTCCACTTCTTTTACAATGGTTGCTTTCAGACCCTTTGGTGTCTTCACATATAGGTAAACGGGTGTATGAGGGAAGTAATCAACAATTTCAGGGCCAATCGCCTGAGAAAAGCCTATTAGTTCTGTTTCTTTCACCATTCCTGTATGTACATCAATCACGAGTTTATTCAAGGTGTCCTTTTGGTATAAGGCTTTTCCGACAAACTCAATATCCTGGTGTGAAAAAAATTTCGAAACATAATCTTCTAAATCACGAATCCGATTATGTAGATCACGATCTTTCTCTTCCCCTTCATCACTAGGGAAATAATAATATCTATCCGTCACGTCATTCCATTTTTTTGCACTCTTATCATTTTCGTCAACATAACTGGAAGTAATATAGTTTCCAGACACTACGCTATTCAATGGTTGAAGTTTGTAAAGGGATATCATGATAGGGACATCTTTCAGTTCCTTATTGGCTTTCACCCTACTGACAACGGTGTTAGCTATCTTCTTTCCGTATTCTTCTAACTGTTGTTCATCGATCTTTGTCTCATCAAAATGCATGAGCTTATTTTCATCTTCGACTCGAATATAGTCTACGGTATTCATAGCAAGACCGAGGGAAATCCCTTTTATTTTCCCTTCTGAGTCAACGTAGTTCTGTTCATGGATATAAGCGAGATACATGGGGTTCTTTTTTTCAAGCTCCATTTGCTGTTCCCAGCCCATATCATCCGTAATCTCCAGAGGAGGATTAAGCCCTAATTTATTTGATTCAGACTTTCTTCCCAGCCATGAATTTAGACCTTTAAGATATTGACCTTCCTGGTATACGTAATCCTTTGGTGAAAAATGCTCGGTGGATAAAGACATGAGGCCAGTCTCGATTTCATCCATATCACTGCGATTGTTAATCATCATCGTAATGAGACCACGATTGATTGATTTCTTCTCTTTGTTCACTTTATAATTTAAATATTCGCGCGCTTCTCCAGCTGCACTATTTTGAATTTCAAGTGTTTCTTCATCCATCACTTCTTGAGGCTTATTGCTGCATCCGGCAACAAGAACCATGAGAGACAGTGAAGCAATCATCCATTTTTTCATATGACTCCCTCCGGACTATATTCTATCATAAATTCAATTTTAATCTGAATGATAATCATTAAGTTTTTATGAATTGACTAAAATAATCAATTTAGCCTAAATTACGAAAGGAACAGGGAATATAAATTCAGTATAGTCACAAATAGAAAAAGCACTCATCACCTGAGTGCTTCTATCCACTACTTCATGTTCTTATTCATTGCATTCATCATTTGATTGATTTTCTTTTGGGAAGGTTTTTGACCCATTTGCATCATCATCATGCGTAACATTTGCTCGTTGATTGGTGGATTTTTCTTAAGATAGCTCATCATATATTTACGAGCAATGAAAAATCCTAGTGCAACTCCAGCAAGTAATGCTAGAACTCCAACTAGAATAAGTAACCCAGTCGTTGACATACTCTTACTTCCTCCTTCATGTTGTCCTTATAAAAGTGTACTAAACCATGAAACATTATACAATATTTCTGTCATAATTTCTTATTAATATATAAATTTTCTTTGTTTTATCGGTTTTAACCACCCAAAACGTTCATTTTGGATATCAATCGCGAGCAATTGACCCATATTTCTGCGCAGAATTTCAAAAAATATATATTCAGATTCATCGTGACCCCAAGCATTGAGCGTCATCCATTTTTCATTGAGAACAAGTGTAGCACCTGAATCGATCCTTTCAATCGTTGCAACAGAATCAACCCAAGCCGCTCCTTCAATTTTAATAATCTCGTGCTGCAGTAGTCTTTGTGTAGGAAGGTATGGAATAGGCCTAGTAATGTAATTTACTTGTTTCGAGATGATATCGTGAAGTTCCCCTGAACTTGATTCCCATTCGGAAAAAAGCTGATAGAATATTCTTTCCCGACCATAATAGTGCTGAACAAACATTTCTTCAATCCAATAGATTTGATAGTTTCGCACTTTTACACCCTCCTACCTTTCTTTCATATAGTATAAATCAACTAGAAAGGAGTCATTGTCGGAAATTGTTGAAAATCTACACTAGTTTTGTCGAAGGTCAATTAAACTCAAAATTCCCGGGATTGTCTCAAGCAAGTTTAGGGACTTATCATCATTTACCCATTCTCTTCCAGACATACTCTTTTTAATCGACAATTACATTCAGCTTAAAAAAGGTCGACTCCTTTAAGAGTATTAAGGAGTCGACCTTTCATGTCTTTAATTTATTACTGAAGTAATGCTTTGATTCTTGAAACTACATTGTCTGAAGTAAAGCCGTACTCTTCCATGACTCTTGCTCCAGGAGCAGATGCACCATATCCGTCAATCGCTAAAATGTCGCCATCGTCTCCTACATAGCGATCCCAGCCCATAGGAGATCCCATTTCGATAGCAAGGCGTTTTTTCACACTCTTAGGCAGAATAGATTCTTTGTATTCTTTTGATTGTTTCTCAAAGCGATCCCAAGACGGCATACTTACGACCGATACGCTGATTCCGTCTTTTTCAAGTGCATTTTGAGCGTCTACTGCTAAATGTACTTCAGAACCAGTTGCAATCAGTAAGGCGTCAGGCTGTTCCTTGCCAGAAGCAGATACCACATAGGCTCCTTTGTCTACGCCGTTATATGCTTTATCTGCAGTACCTTTAAGTGTTGGAAGGTCCTGACGAGATAGAACTAACATCGTAGGCTGATCCTTAGACTCTAAGGATAATTTCCAGGCTGCAGCAACTTCATTTCCGTCACCAGGGCGGATGACAGAAAGGTTAGGCATGGCACGAAGTGAAGCAAGCTGTTCTACAGGTTCATGCGTAGGTCCATCTTCTCCAACAGCGATACTATCATGCGTGAATACATATGTCACAGGTAAGCCCATTAGAGCCGCTAAGCGGATAGCGGGTCTTAAGTAGTCACTGAATACGAAGAATGTTCCTCCGAATACGTGCAGACCGCCGTGAAGAGCCATACCATTCATGGCTGCACCCATACCGAACTCACGAACACCGAACCAGATATTACGACCTTCATACGATTCATGAGTAAAGTCTGCTTCATCTTTAATCATCGTCTTGTTAGATCCGGCTAAGTCAGCTGATCCACCAATGAATGAAGGAAGATTCTTCGCAATCGCATTTAACACTTCACCGGAGGAAGCTCTGCTTGCTAGTGCTTTTCCTTCTTCATATACCGGGATATCTTGATCCCATCCTTCTGGAAGATCACCTTTGATAGCTGCTTCTAATTGGAAAGCAAGCTCTGGATGCTCTTCTTTATATTTTATGAATAAGTCAGCCCAAGCTTCTTCTTTTTCAGAACCTGCTTGTTGGATTTTTTCCTCGAATCTGCTATAGACTTCCTCAGGTACATGGAAATCCTGCTCAAACGTCCATTGATAAGCTTCTTTCGTAAGCTTCATTTCGTCTTCACCAAGTGGAGCACCGTGAACAGCAGATTTCCCTGATTTATTAGGAGCTCCGTATCCGATGACCGTCTTAACTTCGATCATAGTAGGACGGGTAGTATCCCCTTGAGCGTCTTCGATTGCTTTGGAAATTTCTTCAAGGTTATTCCCATCTTCAACACGAATATATTGCCAACCATATGATTCAAATCGGCCTTTCACACTTTCAGAGAAAGATTTGTCTAACTCTCCATCAAGTGAAATATCATTTGAATCATAGAGAACTACAAGACGACCTAATTTCAAGTGAGCTGCTAATGAAGCTGCTTCAGAGGCCACACCCTCCATTAAGTCTCCATCTCCACAAATAGAATATGTAAAATGGTCTACCATATCGTATTGATCCTTATTGTATGTAGACGCTAAATGCCTTTCAGCTAATGCCATACCGACTGCCATACCGATTCCTTGTCCAAGTGGTCCAGTAGTGGCTTCAACACCTGGGGTATGTTTGTATTCCGGGTGACCCGGAGTTTTACTTCCCCATTGACGGAATTCTTTAAGATCTTCCATTGAAACGTCATAACCTGATAAATGGAGCAGGCTATATAATAGCATAGATCCATGACCAGCGGATAAAACGAAGCGATCCCGGTTGAACCACTCAGGATTTTTCGGATTATGATTCATGAATCTTGTCCATAGAGCATACGCCATCGGAGCTGCTCCCATAGGCATTCCGGGGTGTCCAGAACCTGCTTTTTCAATTGCATCGATAGATAATGTACGGATTGTATTAATTGCTAATTGATCTGTGTTATCAAACATATGTCAGACATCCTTCCTTTTAATGTACCTTATTAATATTAATCTTCTTTGTTAGTTTATACAACTATCTTGAATGATAACATGACTTTATGACCGTTGAAAATAAAAACCCTTGTGATTTCATAAGGGATGAAAATGAAAAAAACTGCCAGGTCCAATTTAAATGGACCTGGCAGTTCATTAATTTAATGCATTTTCTTTTTGGTCTGGATATCCTGAATCTTCTTAGGCGTCACTTCATTACCTTCCGGATCAAAGATTCTTGTATTTTCAATGGTCCCTTTCATCGATTGACGAAACGTTTCCAGGTATTCTTTTCTCAACTTGGACTGCTCTTTTGCTTCTCGTTCGGTTAGTCCGCTACTTTTAGACTTCTTGGCAAGCTCATTGATTCGATTCATTTTCGTTTTTGAAAGCATCTATAAAAACTCCTTTATTGCATTTGTCAGCAAATTCTAAAACACAACTAAAAATTGTACGTAATACTATCGTCATGTTACTAGATTCAAGGAGATAAAACAAGAGTTACGCATTTTCCACTGAATTCATATATTCTTTAAAACGCCTATGTACCGTAGCTTTGGAGACATCATACCCGAAGCCTCTTAATGTGGCTGCAATTTCAGCAAAAGTCAATTCGTTCTTCCTTAACCGGACAATTTCCTCAACCGGTACTTCGATCCGCTCTCTTCCATCTATATTCCCCTTATTTTTTAGATTTTTATGAGGTTGAAAACCATTTTCCACTGCCCTTTTCATCCCTCGTCTGATTTTCAAATTATGGAGTTTTCTTTGATATTCCTCAACCATGCTTACGATATTAATCACCATAGAATCAGATTCAGATAAGTGAAGCTCCCCACTATGAGTTTGACTGATAATCTTGACTTCTTCTTTTAATAAACAGTGAATAAGAGCAATTTTGGCATTCCCTCTGCCAATTCTTGTTTCATCCTGGATGAGAACAGCCGCAATCGACTCATCTTTAATCAAATCAAGAAGTTCAAGAACACCAGGACGATCTAATTCAAAACCGCTTGCTTGATCTTTTATAATAGCAGCCACTTCGTATTGGTGGTCTTGTGCCAATTTCACTAATTCCTCTTCTTGGCGTTCCAAGGATGTTTCCTGTGTGTCTTTCTTTGTACTGACTCTGCAGTAAATTACTGCCTCCATCTTCTATCCCTCTATTCTTCGTTCATTACCACTTCATAATCTGAATGTGTAGATAATGTTGGATTTTCTATAGGTAAAACAAGTGATTCACCGGGTTTAATGGAGAATGATGTAAGATTGTTTTCCTCTCCTACCCAGGCGATAAATTCTTCCACTGTCATAGAATATTCTTCATTATACTGTTTGGCAATAGTCCAAAGAGTGTCTCCATCCCGAACAGTGATGCTTTGGTAAGATGGTTGACTTGCCGTGACTATGAGAAAATACACTGCTGATAAAAGTGCTAAGACAAATAAAATAATAATGTAAGAGAAACGATTCCAAATATGTGTTAACATAAATAAACCTCCATGCGAATGTTTGTTCTGTTTTTCGTTACACTCATTGTAATACGAACATTCGTTTGGTGTCAACAAAAATTCGAACTTATGTTTGTATCGACTGGAAAGACATGCTATAATGGGAACATAAGATCTATAATAGAGGTGCGTGAACATGACAAAATTGTCTAAAAGACAGCAAGACATACTAGAATATATTAAAATTGCAGTAAGAGAAAAAGGGTATCCACCTTCCGTACGGGAAATTGGTGAAGCCGTTGGTCTTGCTTCTAGTTCCACCGTACACGGACATCTGGCCAGGTTAGAGAGTAAAGGACTTATTCGTAGAGATCCCACTAAACCAAGAGCCATCGAAATCTTAAATCTTGAAGAGGATACGATTCCACGCCAACGAGTTGTGAATGTTCCATTAATCGGTAAGGTGACAGCCGGTCAACCTATTACAGCCGTAGAGAATGTAGAAGAATTCTTCCCCTTGCCAGAGCGTATGGCACCTTCAGATGAACAGGTCTTTATGCTGGAAATCATGGGTGATAGTATGATAGAAGCCGGGATTTTAGATGGGGATTTTGTCATCGTGCGTCAGCAGCAAACAGCGAATAATGGAGACATCGTTGTAGCGATGACAGAGGAAGATGAAGCAACTGTAAAACGTTTTTTTAAAGAAAAAGATTATGTACGATTACAGCCAGAGAACTCAACAATGGATCCGATCATTTTACGTAATGTATCCATTTTAGGAAAAGTTGTCGGAGTTTATCGCCAAGTACATTAATACGTTTAAGCCGCTATGCATAATAGCGGCTTAATTTAATCTATACTTTTTAAGTCTCTAAAAAAGCAGTGAGCGGTAGCGAAAAACGCTACCACTCACTGCTTTAAATTAATAGCAATTATTAAGGATTAATACATTTGAATGTATTGCTCGCGCTCCCATGGGTGTACTTGTGTACGGAACATATCCCATTCGATCTCTTTCGCTTCTACGAAATGTTCGAAAATGTGTTCTCCAAGAGATTTAACAATTACTTCATTTGTTTTAAGATTTTCTAATGCAGCGTGTAATGTTGCTGGAAGATCTACGATTCCCGCTTCTTCACGCTCTTTTTTGTCCATAACATAAATATTGCGGTCGATTGGCTTAGGAGCTGGAAGGTTACTTTTGATTCCATCTAATCCAGCTGCCAGTAATACAGCCATCGCCAGGTATGGGTTAGCCGCCGGATCAACACTTCGGACTTCAACACGTGTGCTTAATCCACGAGAAGCAGGGATACGGATTAATGGGCTGCGGTTACGAGCAGACCATGCAACATAACAAGGTGCTTCATATCCAGGTACTAAACGCTTGTATGAGTTTACAGTCGGGTTCGTGATCGCTGTAAAGTCAGTTGCATGTTTAATGATGCCAGCAAGGAATTGACGAGCTGTATCGCTTAATTGCAAATCTCCCTTTTCATCGAAGAAAGAGTTTTCCCCATTTTTGAATAGGGACATGTTACAGTGCATTCCTGATCCATTTACACCAAATAGAGGCTTTGGCATGAATGTTGCGTGTAATCCATGCTTACGTGCAATCGTTTTAACCACTAGTTTAAATGTTTGGATATCATCACATGCTCTTAATGCACTTGCATATTTAAAGTCGATCTCATGTTGACCAGGAGCCACTTCGTGGTGAGATGCTTCGATTTCAAAGCCCATTTCTTCTAGTTCTAATGCGATATCACGACGGCAGTTCTCACCTAAATCTGTAGGAGCTAAATCGAAATAGCCACCGTTATCATTTAATTCTAATGTCGGCTCACCATTTACGTCTAATTTAAAGAGGAAGAATTCTGGCTCAGGTCCAAGATTGAAGTCAGTAAACCCTAGCTCTTCCATTTGGCTTAAGATGCGCTTTAAGTTGTTACGCGGATCTCCTTCGAATGGAGTGCCATCTGGATTGTAGATATCACAGATTAGTCGGGCTACTTTTCCTTTTTCAGCTGTCCATGGGAATACTAACCAAGTATCTAAATCAGGGAATAGGTACATATCTGATTCTTCAATACGAACAAATCCTTCAATTGAAGATCCGTCAAACATCATCTTGTTATCTAATGCCTTCTCAAGTTGACTTAGAGGGATTTCTACGTTCTTAATCGTCCCCAGAATGTCAGTGAATTGCAGTCGGATGAACTTGACACCTTCTTCGTTCGCTAATCTTAAAACATCTTCTCGAGTATACTTTGCCATTTACGTATTTCCTCCTCAAGTTTATTAAAGGTTTTATTTAATGAAAAAAGCGAGACATGTCACCTTGACGCAAAGATGCTTTAGTAAATCGACCAGAATGCATCATTTCATTTCGAAGTAATTTACGTAGCTCGTCATCGGATAAATCTTGTCGTGCTTTTTCTTCCTTTTCATTACTTACGTCAGATACTACCTTACTTTCATTATGACTGGATACAGCAAATATCTTCTTAATCCCTGCCATGTTGATGCCTTGATCTAACAGATCCTTTACTTCCAATAACTTATCAATGTCATTCAAGGAAAAGAGCCTACGATTCCCCTCAGTACGTGCAGGGCTGATCAGTTGGTGCTCTTCATAGTATCGAATCTGACGAGCTGTTAGGTCCGTGAGCTGCATGACAATACTGATTGGGAATAATGCCATCGTTCGACGAATTTCACTTCCGCTCATCTTGATTCCTCCTTTTGTTTTCCTTCTTGACCTTATTATATGTAATGTGAGGAGTTCTGTCAATCATATGTTAGAATTTCTTACATAAGAATTCAAAAGGAAAGGATAGTCGATTCTAGACTATCCAATTACAATTTTATTATCCTTTTATCACAGTGATTAAACCTTTTCCAATCAAATTATCAACTGCTGAGCAAACGGCAATTTTCACGTGCGCGTAAGTTAATCCCCCCTGAACGTATCCCACATAAGGTGGTCTTATCGGTCCATCTGCAGATAATTCAATGCTTGAACCTTGAATGAATGTTCCTGCCGCCATAATGACATCATCCTCATAACCAGGCATATAGTTTGGATATGGAGTAAAATGAGAATTTACAGGTGATGCAAACTGGATTGCCTGACAAAATGCGACCATCTTATCTCTGTCATCGAACTGAACAGACTGGATTAAATCTGTTCGCTTTGCATGAGGACTTGGATTTGTATTCATGCCAAGTTCCGTTAAGAGAGCCGATGTGAAGACGGCACCCTTTAATGATTGTGCCACCACATGGGGTGCCAAAAAGAAGCCTTGATACATTTCTTGCAAGCTATAAAGAGATGCACCCGCCTCTGCCCCTATTCCAGGGGAGGTCATTCGATATGAACATGCATCTACGTATTCTTTCTTTCCTACGATATAACCCCCGGTTTTAGCAAGGCCTCCCCCAGGATTTTTAATAAGGGAGCCGGCCATTAAGTCTGCTCCGACGTGACAAGGCTCACTCTCTTCTACAAATTCTCCGTAGCAGTTGTCTACAAAGACGACCATTTCAGGGTTGATCTCTTTTACAAAATCAATCATTTCTTTGATTTCTTCTATAGTAAAGGAAGGTCGGTTGGCATATCCTTTCGACCGCTGAATCCCCACCATTTTTGTTTTGGAAGAAATCGTCCTTGCCACCCCTTCAAAATCGACCTTTCCAGACTCAAGTAAATCTACACTTTGATAGCCAATTTGAAAGTCTTTCAGTGAACCGGTTCCTTCCCCGCGAATCCCAACAATTTCTTCTAGCGTATCATATGGCTTTCCCGTTATGTACACTAGTTCGTCCCCAGGTCTAAGTACACCGAATAAGGCGATGGAGATCGCATGAGTACCTGAAATAATCTGAGGTCGCACTAGTCCTGCTTCTCCTCCGAATACATCGGCATAAATACTTTCTAATGTGTCTCTTCCTGCATCGTCATACCCATATCCAGTTGAAGGTATGAAGTGAGAATCGCTTACACGGTGCTTTTGAAAAGATCTAAGCACATTGAACTGGTTATTTTCAGCTCGTTCTTCAATTTGGTTGTGTATATCTTTAATGCTTGCTTCAACTTTTGTTACCAATGGTTTTAGAGTGTTTCCGTGCACTAATTGTTCAAACATGAGGTTTTTGTTTCCCTTCTACCTTTGAAATTTCTTGATACTGCCTGCGATTGGATGATCTTCTAAGTGATAGCCCGTCAATTCGTAAACCTGGCTTTCTTCTATAAATTCTAATTTTCTTAGGATCGTATCATTTTTTAATTGTGAAAGGAGCTTCCCTTCACTAGCTGGGATGAACACATGATAAGATGTCATATATTTTTTCACGATTTCTTCTATTTTTAATAAAAGCTGACCTCGATCCTCTTCGTTCAAGGCACTGATCATGATACGATCCCATTCACTACCCGGAACAAAGTCAGGGTCCACCACATCACGCTTGTTATATACCGTTAACTGAGGAAGTCCGTTCATGTCTAAGTCTTCCAATAATGACTGAACAGTCTTTTCATGCTGACTGTGATCAGGATTTGAACTATCCACTACATGGAGAAGCAGATCCGCTTCCTTCACCTCTTCCAGGGTAGAACGAAATGCCGCTACTAATGTAGTAGGGATATCCTGAATAAATCCGACAGTATCCGTAAGTAATGTTGAGTAACCACTGGGCAAAGGCATTTTTCTTGTCATCGGGTCCAATGTTGCGAAGAGTTGATTCTCTTCATAAGAATCTGCTAATGAAATTCGATTAAACAAAGTCGATTTCCCAGCGTTTGTATAACCTACCATCGCAATTTGAAAGGCTTTGTTACGCTTTCTTCGTTCACGATACCTTTCTCTATGCTCGACTATGGTTTGTAATTGTTTCTTTATATCATCAATTCTGCCATGAATGTGACGACGATCACTTTCGAGTTTTGTCTCACCAGGTCCTCTTGTTCCAATCCCTCCCCCCAATCTGGAGAGAGATGCTCCCTGCCCGATTAATCTTGGAAGTAAGTATTGAAGTTGTGCAAGCTCTACTTGTAATTTTCCTTCTCTTGAACGGGCGCGTTGTGCGAAGATATCCAGGATCAGTTGAGTTCGATCGATCACCCTTGCATGTAAATCTTTGGATAAGTTTCGTATTTGACTCGGAGAAAGTTCATCATTAAATATGATGATATCCGGTTCAAATTGTTCTTCCAACAGGACCAACTCTTCTACTTTTCCTTTCCCGATATATGTACCAGGATGAACGCGGTCCCTTTTTTGAGTGAGAGCAGCCACAACTTGACCTTGAGCCGTTTGAGTCAGCTCTTCAAGCTCCGCTAAACTATATTGAAAACGCAAGTCATCTTCTTCGAGTTGACACCCAACCAGAATGACTTTTTCCTTCATTTCATTCTTCAATAAACATCCCTCTTTCTGTACATTTCATTATCATCTTCATCATAACAAATCCGACTCGTAAACTCTATGTGAAAAGCAGTGAAAATGGTTGCAATTAAGTGCAAACGTGTTAAAATCAGTATGTTTGAATTAACGAAATCACACTCATTCAAGAATCTACATAATGGCATGTAGCATATTGTAATAGGGTTAGGAGGAATGCGTATGACGTGGGAAGTATTGAGTATTATAGGTACCATTGCTTTTGCTATTTCAGGAGCTATTATTGCCATGGAAGAGGAATACGATATCCTCGGTGTTTATATATTAGGAATTGTCACAGCATTCGGTGGAGGAGCTATTCGGAATTTACTGATTGGCGTCCCTGTTTCCGCTCTATGGGAGCAAGGCATGTTGTTTCAGATTGCCCTCCTTTCCATAACAGCTGTCTTTCTTTTCCCTAATAATCTCCTTAAACACTGGAGAAAATGGGGAAATTTCTTTGATGCCATAGGTCTTTCAGCTTTTGCTATCCAAGGGGCACTGTATGCTTCTGAAATGAATCATCCAATAAGTGCTATTATTGTAGCCGCTGTGCTGACAGGGAGCGGGGGTGGAATTATTCGTGACCTCCTTGCCGGTCGTAAACCATTGGTGCTTCGTTCAGAAATTTATGCTGTGTGGGCAGTCCTGTGTGGGGCAGCAATCGGGCTCGGAATTGTCCATTCAGCCGTTGAACTCTACTCTTTATTCGTGATTACAACAGCATTACGTGTTCTATCCTATTTATATAAATGGAGGTTACCGAATAGGAGCTTACGAGCACATGGATAATGAAAAAATGCATTCACTTATGAATGCATTTTTTCATAGATTTTAATTTTACTAGATGTTTACTAATTACTAAGTATAGTCATTCAGATGACCCTTTGTTAAACACTAAATCATTACTGCGGATTGTTAATAAATCATGTCGATCATAGCAATTTTCCATTAGCAGCCGCATGGCCTGAGCACGAATTGACTTCTCTAATACATTTCGTACATACCTGCCATTTGAAAATGCCATAGGAGATAATGTGTTTTTTGCTGAGTGAAGATGTTCCCGAATCTTTCTTTCTGCATCATGACTTAATAAATATTCCTTTTCTTCTAACATCCTTCTGCCGATTTCCATCAGCTGATCAACTGAATAATCAGGAAAGTGAAATACGAGAGGAAATCGTGATTGGAGGCCGGGATTCAATGTAAGAAAGTGATCCATTTCCCTCGAGTATCCTGCCAGGATCAAGATGAATTCATGCTGCTTATCTTCCATATGTTTGACAAGTGTATCAATGGCTTCTTTTCCGAAATCCTTCTCTCCTCCTCTGCCTAGTGAATACGCTTCATCGATAAACAAAATTCCTCCTAAGGCTTTTTTGACAAGGTCTCTTGTTTTCTGAGCTGTGTGACCAATATATTCACCAACCAAATCAGCTCTCTCTACTTCAATTAAATGTCCTTTAGAAAGTACATTCATTTTCAAGAACAGTTTTCCGATAATCCTTGCTACGGAAGTCTTTCCTGTACCGGGATTTCCTTTGAACATCATATGAAGGGCTTGTTTTCCCGCTTTCAACCCCATTGTTTCCCGTTTCTTATTAACATATATCCAAGCATAGATTTCTTTCACCATTTTCTTCATTTCTTCCATTCCGACTAGAGATCCGAGTTCTTCTTCTATTTCTTTTAATGCGACATGCTCTTGAGGGAGCGACTGAGGAACGGAATCATGCCTCAACGTATCTTTTACTGAACTCCGTTTTTGAGAATTCAATACAATGCTGATTTGACCATTATTTTTCATTCTCATTGGTTGATCCAATGGATTCACCTCACCATTCTTAAGACAGTATACGCTCCTGAAGATTTTAGGGTGACAAACGCCTATATTTCACCTGGTTTTCTCGAGTAATTAGAAGAATTCTGTCTATTCCTGCGCTTTCCCGAGAAATAAAAAGAAATACGGAGTGTTTTGCTTCGTTTATTTTTCATAACGATTAATCATATTCATAACTGTTGAAAACTAGTTTGGGATCTTATAAGTGAGGGACATATAAAAAAGCCCCTCTTATCATCCTATTCAATTACTTTTCGTTTCATTAATTAATTCTTGCAATCATTAATCAGATTCATGTCCTGTTTGATCAAGCATACGGATAATGACTACAAAAAAAGCTGCCTCTAGAGGCAGCCTTCGCAGTGTTTTCATATTAATTGCTTTGTTCTTCAAAATTTATTTGGACATTACGCTGTGGAGCGAATGTTGAAATGGCATGCTTATATACAAGCTGCTGTTTTCCTTCGCATTCAAACAGCACTGTAAAGTTATCAAAACCTTTCACTTGTCCACGGATTTGGAATCCATTTAATAAAAATACCGTACATAATGAACTCTCTTTTCTCAATTGATTAAGGAATTGATCTTGGATATTAATGGATTGTTTCATGGTTAGTCCTCCTCTTCTATCTCTACATTACTTATTCGACTTTAATTGTAGCTTTCCTGCAATAAATTCTGAAATATCCTCAATATTTTTGGCGTGCTGACTCTCATTTGTCATATCGAACCAGGCAACGTCCATTTTATTTCTGAACCATGTAAGTTGGCGCTTTGCATACCTTCTTGAATTTTGCTTTAGACTTTCTATTGCCCGTTCCAAGCTGACTGTACCATCAAAATAATCGTAAAGTTCTTTGTACCCAATGGCTTGAACAGACTGAACATTTCTTATTCCTTCATTGTATAACTCTTTTACTTCTTCTAATAAACCTTGTCTCATCATCAAATCAACGCGAAGGTTTATTCTTTCATAAAGTTTTTCCCGATCCATGGTTAAACCAATTAATGCCACTTCGTACTGCACCTCCTGGGATTGCTCTTCTTGATACTCAGACATTGTCTTTCCAGTACAATGATAGATCTCCAAGGCACGAATGACACGACGGGTATTATTCCGGTGAATATTCCCTGCTGAAACGGGATCCACAGATACTAACCGATCATGAAGCCACTCGGAACCATTTTTCTCAAGACTTGCTTCTAATTCTTCACGATAGTGTTCATCACCTGGAGTTTCAGTGAAATGATAATCGTATAATACCGACTGAATATAAAGTCCTGTCCCCCCTACTATAAGAGGGACTTTCCCACGTGAGTGAATCTCTGAAATTTTCTTTCGGACAAGTTGTTGAAAGTCTGCTACAGAAAAGGATTCCCCGGCATCTTTAATATCAAGCAGATGATGTGGGACTCCTTCCATCTCTTCAGGCATGATTTTCGCGGTACCGATATCCATTTTTTTATAGATCTGCATGGAGTCACCACTTATGATTTCCCCATTAAACCTCTTGGCAAGTTTTATACTTGTATTGGTTTTCCCTACAGCAGTCGGACCAATTAGTACGATCACTTTCTCTTTTTCAATTCTTGTCATACGTTCACTGCTTTCTATGTAAATGTTTCTTTACATATTATCGTACCATAATGATAGATGTTGTTAAATCACATCTTGCTAGTATACCCAATTCTTTTATGATTATTCAAGATTAGAAGCTGTTTCCTCCCTTCTTCTTTGAAGTGAATGTACCCATTTCTATAAGGGATAAAACTCATCGATATTAAACTCTCATACAATAAACTCCTGAAGAGGGTCTCCAGACTGTTTATACATGTTCATAACTTTTCCATGTAGGAAATGTATTTTAACCTTGGATGACCAGCTGCTATAGACTTTAATTCGCTTTTAAAATTAACCTATCCCCTTCTGGGTTTGAAATGGATGTTTGATGATAGTCCCCATTTTTCCATGCGTCCATTTGATTTTGATACCATTTACTTTTATAATGCCCCGCTTGACCTGGACTTACAATATGATAACCATTGTTCATGTTCTCTGAATCAATAACAAATCTCCATGAAGCACCATGATTGACGATTCCACTCTCATTGTAACTCGCAGCTCCAACCGTCACTCTACTTCCTCCCACCGGCTCGGGATCCCTGTCATTTAAGAACCATTTCAATACGGAGGAAGCTCCCGATAAAGGGTGTTCAAAGTATACTCTATGATACAATCCCCACTCCCACTCGTCCATTGAAGAACCATAAGCTTCTTCTAGCTCGTCTAATGATTGGGTAAGTGAAGCTGTTAGAAAAGTCTTGTATCCTCCCCTATCTACAAACCACTGAGACTCCTCTCCGTTATGAGCTTTTCTAATGAGTTCATCCACGACACTTTGACGGCCTTCAAATAATTTCATCATATCTTTTGGAATTTCTCTCTTAAATAGCCCAGTGGAAATTTCGTTCATCCATTGATGAAAAACGAGGGGCGCAGCTAATTTTTTATCATCTTTATAGTTCCAGGACTTCAACAACTCAACCGCTTCTTTTTCTTTAGCTGTTAATGAGCCGCTCTCCATATCTTCAATAAGAATAGGAACCATTTCTCGTGCATGTAAATTCATCTGATCCATTTGAAGGTCTTTCATATCGGAAAGAGTGAGATCATTTTCCCCCTCTAAATACTCCGATATTCTCATGTACCGATATGGCTGAGCCCAATGATGACTAATGTGATATGGATAGTCATCGGAAACCACTTTATTATTTGCTGTTGCCATGAAGCCCGATTCAGGATTGATGACTTTTGGAAGCTCTTCGAATGGTATAAACCCTTCCCATTCATAATCAGGATCCCACCCGGGAACAGGTAGAAGTCCGTCCCCTTTTTTCCTAATGGGAATTTTCCCATTTGCCTTATACGCAATCGTCCCATCCGCTGAGGCAAAAACGAAATTTTGCGTAGGAACGTGAAAGTCCTTTAAGGCTTCTTCAAATTCATCCCAATCCTTTGCCTTATTAATGTTAACGATTGCAAGAAGTTCAAGACTTGGATCAAGAGCTGTCCATCTCATTGATAGAACTTTTTCACTCTCATTTTGATGAGCAAATTCTGAAATCACCGGACCATGTCTGGTAATGGTTACTTCATAAGGGATAGTCTCACCATCCTTCACTATAATAGGCTCCTTTATGATTGTTGCCTTTTCCCACTTATCATCATAAAGGAATAGAGTCGGATCTTCTTCATTTCGTTTCTCCACATATAAGTCCTGGACGTCAGGCCCTGTGTTCGTCACCCCCCAAGCAATTTGTTCATTATGACCAAGTATGATTCCTGGTATGCCGGCAAAGATGACACCACTGACATTGACTTGTGGAGATTCCAGATGCATCTGATACCAAATGGAAGGAGTTCCTAATGATAGATGTGGATCATCTGCCAGGAGGGGTTTACCACTTGCTGTTTTCTCACCGCTTACTACCCAGTTATTGCTTCCATTGAACTCCGGGGGAATGACTGCACTCGCAAATGATTGCTCCATATCAACCTTTACTCCTCCAATATCTGATAGAATGGAAGGAGCGTCTTGAGGGTATGATGGGAATAGATCATACGCTTTTTCCATTGGCAAATTCTCCATTGCCCAGTATCTGAATGCCTGCCCTTGCCAGTGGCCACCTAAATCAAATGCCATATACTTTCCGATGGTCAATGAATCGATCGGTGTCCATTTTTCAGGTTTATAACCAAGAAGAGTAAACTCAATTGGTAGCTTCCCCTTTTCTTTCGCTTCATTAATAAAGGAGTTGACTCCATCTGAATACCATTCCAGAAGCTGTTTAGCATCATCAGGATATGCAGCATATGATACTTCCGCTGCCCTGCGCAAACCAAATGTACGGAAAAACTTGTCCCGGTCTACCGCTTTCTCACCAACTACTTCACTCAAACGACCCGAAGCCTGTCTTCTGCTTAGGTCCATTTGGAATAAGCGATCTTGCGCTTGTACATATCCTTGTGCCCTATACAAATCTTTTTCATTTTGAGCCAGAATATGAGGGACACCGTCCTTGTCTCTTGTTACTTCAACATCCGCTGACAGCCCCTCTAAAGAAATCGTCCCCGATGTAACGGGTAGGGATTTGTCAATGTAATAGTTTACAAAAATCAGAATTCCTAGCAGGATAAACAGAAGAGATCCTGCCGTCCACAAAGTGATTCTTAGTCGTTTATTCTTTTTCTCCCGTTTTAGCTCTATGCCTCCGTTCATTTCATTTCCTCCTATTATATATATGCAATTTTCTGAAAATATCTATATCTTAGTATTAGCTTTTTGTGAGAGGAATTCCTCCTACTAAAATGCATTCTGATCAAATTCATATATAAAAACGAAATGGCTATAAAGCACTTTCGGCTAATAGAGCAACAGTACGTTTCAACCTCGATCACTCTAAATTTTTCTCCTTTGAGAAAGCGCTTACATTCTATTACAAATAATTATTTTAAAAAACGAAAAGACCTTCATAAACCCGAAAAATCATAAGTTACCATAATATAATTATTGTAAATAACCACATTCAGAAGTTTTACTTTAGGTGCACCACCCTTATTTTCAACCCTTTTTCTTATTGGAACCAGTTCTCTCTCGTTTCATAAAGATAATACTTTTTTCTGAAAAATGGAGATATTTACAAGTTACTCTCGGCAACCCATATCAGTATGAGCCAACACACAGCTAGTTAGTGTATTTTTCGATTTATAATCAACGAGCACAGTCAATAATAGTTAAATTGCATAACGTATACTAGTTTAGAAAAGAGGAGGTGAGATGATGGGTATCTTTCTAGATGGTAGAACAAGTCAAAATGCTAGTTTGGCTAACAGTATATCTACTCCAATCCTTGTAGGTACCGATTCTTTATTTGGTGTGGTTGGATTAGACGTAACAAAGGCAACCGTTGGACAGATAAGAGTCGTGTTCAATGGAACTGTCGCTGTACAGTTACCATTAGCCCCAGTTGCAACTAGTGTAACTATTACTATTGTTAGAGGAACACAACAAACATGATTAACAACAGTATATACTGCAGAACAGCAATTAAGTCTTGAAGTAGTGGGACCACAGCTTATTACATTTTCTGGTGCAAACTTTAACGCCCCTAAGCCGGAAAGTGGACCTTTAGTATATACTGCATTTATAAGCGCCTCAGCTATAGGGGCAACCAGAGTTGGTCCTGAGAGCTTTAGTGCTATTGCAACAGCTGGATGATTTATAAAAATCGGACAACCTATGCCTCACCATTATTGGGTGAGGCATATTATGATACTACAAATTATCTATTCAGCATCATCTTCTCAGTACCTTCAAAATGTGGTTCTATTATGCTGCTGGTAGGTTCTTTTGCTTATAACAATATACGAGCTAAACCCTTCGCCACTGGTGATTAATAACTCCAGAGAAAAAGCCGATGGATTAGCAGTATTCCATCGGCTCTTTTTACATTATTCGTTTAAACATCTTTTCCATTTCATAGGTTGAATAGTGAATAATGATTGGCCTGCCGTGTGGACAGGTAAATGGATCACTCGTCCTTCTCAGCTCGTCCAATAAAGCTTGCATGTCTTCATTCCGCAAATGATGATTTGCTTTAATGGAACCCTTGCAACTCATCATAATAGCCGCTTCTTCCCGGAGTTTTTTGATATCCACCCGTTTCATTTTCAACACCTGTTCAATCATATCTTCGATGGTTTGCTGTTCTTCCCCTTTTGGAAACCATTGAGGATGAGCCCGGACAATAAAGCTATTGTAGCCGAACTCTTCCAGAAACACACCGACTTCTTCCAGAAGATGGCGGTATTCATTAATTTTAATATACTCGTCTGTAGAAAATTCAAGGGTAAGTGGGACCAGGAGTTCTTGGAGCTCTTTCGCAACCTCCCCCACTTTTTCTTTAAAGAACTCATATTTAATTCGTTCTTGAGCTGCATGTTGATCAATAATATAAAGGCCGCGATCATTTTGGGCGAAGATATAAGTTCCGTGCATTTGGCCAACAGGGTAAAGGGGAGGAACTCTAGGAGAGTGGCCTTCCTCTTCGAATACTTCTTCCATATTGGTATCCTGGAATTCCACTTTTTCCTCAAGTGTGTGCATTAAGTCCGGAACTGCCGGTTCAGCTGAAACAGGAATTTTTGCCTCATGGAATTCGTTCCTTTGTGGTTCTGGCTCATAAAGCTTTTTCAGCTCTTCTTTAGGAAGCAATCGTTCACGAACCGCACCTGCCAATCCCACCGTTTCCTCTTTCGGCTGAGGTTTAGGAAAATGGTCCAGGTTCATAAATGTTTGCTCTGATTTCGGCTGAACAATCCTCGGTGCCACGGATCCTGAAGGAATCAATTCTTTTCCTTTAAAGACCTTTTTGATTCCTTCCGTAACTAATGTATTTAATTCACTTTCTTTACTAATGCGAACCTCCATCTTAGAAGGATGTACATTCACATCTACTAGAATCGGATCCATTTCTATGCTGAGAAGGACGATTGGGTGACGCCCAATAGGAAGAAGTGTGTGATACCCCTCGCCGATCGATTTCGCCAAAGCATAGTTCTTTATAAACCGCCCATTGATCATCGTTGAAATATAATTTCTGGAGGCACGTGTAACCTCCGGCAGGGAGATATAGCCCTTTACCTTGAAATCAAGTGAACTCACTTCGATTGGCACCATCTTCTTGGCTATTCCGATCCCATAGATAGCTGCCAGAACTTGCAGGACATCTCCATTACCGTTGGTGTGTAATAAAGATTTACCGTTATGCAGAAGCTTGATAGAAACGTTTGGATGAGCCAGGGCAATCCGGTTCACCACATCTGTAATGTTACCCAGCTCAGTATGAATGGTTTTCATGTATTTCAATCGTGCAGGTGTATTGAAAAACAGTTGGGAAACTGTGATATCTGTCCCTTTTCTTGACGATGTATTTTCAAGTGTGTTGATTTCCCCACCTTCAAGTTCGATATACGTACCCGGACCATCTCCCGTGCTCGTTTTCAGTACAAAATGGGAAACGGAAGCAATACTGGGAAGGGCTTCACCTCTAAATCCCAAAGTCCGGATACGGAATAAATCATTTTCGTCTTTAATTTTACTCGTTGCATGGCGTTTGAATGCTGTTTTCACATCGTCCGCTTCAATTCCGTCACCATTATCAACGATGCGTATCGAATGTAAGCCTGCTTCTTCAATATGAATTTCGATCACAGATCCGCCTGCATCTATGCTGTTTTCAAGGAGCTCCTTCACGACAGAAGCCGGTCTCTCCACAACTTCACCCGCGGCAATTTTATTAGAAAGCGAATCATCAAGCTGAAATATTTTGACCACAGTTTCACCTCCTTTAATTTTTCAACTTTTTTTGGATCCCGTAGAGGGTGTTCATTGCATCCAATGGAGTCATCTCCAGGATATCGATCTTTTTAAGCTCATCTAAACATTTCTTTTCTTTAGAAATAAGGTTTTCTTTTTTCTCCTTTTTCTCAGCAGCAAAGAAGGATAGCTGGGCAAGATCTTCTTCATTTGGTTCGTGTTTCTCAACAGCTGATTCCCTCGTTGCAGCCACTTCTCTAGAGTAAGAAGGCTCTTCCTTACGCTCAAGTTCAAGAAGGATTTCGTTCGCTCTTTCAATCAGGGCTTTAGGCAGCTCTGCAAGCTCGGCAACATGAATTCCATAACTTTTGTCAGCTGCTCCCTCCTTGATTTTATGAAGGAAAACGAGTTTCCCGTTTTGTTCCATAGCACTTACATGTACGTTTTTTACCTTTTGCAAGTCGTCTTCAAGAACCGTCAGCTCATGATAGTGAGTGGAGAATAAGGTTTTTGCCCCTATGTGTTCATGAATGTATTCAATAATCGCTTGGGCCAATGCCATGCCGTCATAAGTGGAAGTACCACGTCCAATTTCATCAAATAATATTAAACTCTGCTGAGTCGCGTGGATGATCGCATTTTTCGCCTCTAACATCTCCACCATGAAAGTACTTTGACCTGAAATCAGATCATCCGCTGCCCCGATTCGTGTAAATACTTGATCAAAAATTGGCAGGTTTGCCTCACTGGCAGGAACATAACAACCAATTTGAGCAAGAATACTCGTTAAAGCCACCTGTCTCATATAGGTACTTTTCCCTGACATATTCGGTCCTGTTATAAGAAAGACTTCGTTTTCTTGATCCATATAGCAGTCATTAGGAACATATTCCTGAGCACCCATCACCTTTTCCACAACCGGATGACGTCCGTCCCTCAACTGAATTCTTCTTTCTTCATTAAAGACAGGGCGGGTATAATGACGCTTTTCACTGACCGTTGCAAAGCATTGAAGAACATCTAATTCACTTACGAGTTTCGCGAGTTTCTGCAAGCGGGGGATAAATTCTTTCACGCTTTCACGAATCCCAAGGAACAGTTCATATTCCAGATCCATGCTTTTTTCATCGGCCTGAAGGATAAGTGCTTCTTTTTCCTTTAACTCCGGGGTGATGAATCGCTCCGCATTGGTTAATGTTTGTTTTCTTTCATAACGGTCTTCTTCCAGGTGTTGAAGATTTGCTCTCGTTACTTCGATATAATAGCCAAAGACCCGGTTAAATCCAACTTTAAGGGACCTGATTCCAGTCCTTTCCCTCTCATCCCGTTCGAGTTGAGCAATCCAGGATTTCCCGTTTCTACTTGCGTCACGGTATTGATCAAGTTCATCATGATACCCATCCCGAATCAGACTTCCCTCTTTAATTGTAAGAGGAGGGTTTTCCACTAAAGCTAGCTCAAGAAGATTTGTCAGCTCTTCACATGAATCAAGTTTCCTTACGAGATCATCGGTTGCTTCATTTTCGAGTGATCCCACCAGATGTTTTAACACGGGTACTTGCTGAAGTGATTTTTTCAGCTGAATCAGATCACGTGCATTCACATTACCGAACGCAACCCGTCCCGCCAGCCTCTCTAGATCATACACTTCCTTTAATCGTTCTCTAAGGTCCTGCCTCTCAAAGAATCGCTCCAATAGCACTTCAACAACCGTTTGACGCTTTTCAATGTCCTGTTTATGAATAAGTGGTCGATCGATCCATTGCTTGAGTAATCGAGCTCCCATAGCCGTCATCGTTTCATCTAAAAGCCAAAGAAGCGATCCTTTCTTTCCTTTTGAGCGGATCGTTTCTGTCAACTCCAGATTTCGCTTTGAATAGTAATCCATTTTCATAAATTGATGCAGCTGATATGTCTCAACGACTTGTAAATGATCCAGGCTTCTCTTCTGTGTACGGAAGAGGTAGTGAAAAAGGATGGATGAAGCTTTTATTAGTTTATCTTGTTTTAAAGGAGCAACGAGATGAGCAAATTCTCCTTCTCCGTCAGCTTCTTTCTCATATGACAAGGTAACATCGTTTCGTTCTTTAATCTTTCCTTGTACCGCTTCACTAAGATCGGGGTGAATGACAACTTCCTTCGCACCAATCGTAGATAATTCATTCAACAATGCTTGAAGGCCATCTGTGACCAAGGTCACTTTTGTTTCTCCTGTTGTTAAGTCACTATAAGACAGTCCGTAAGTTTCATCATTAAAATCGGTCACAGAAGCAATATAGTTGTTCTCTTTGTCATTCAGGCCCTTTCCATCCATAACCGTTCCTGGTGTAATGAGCTGAACAACTTCTCTCCGCACAACTCCCTTAGCTTGTTTCGGATCTTCGGTTTGTTCACAAATCGCTACTTTAAAGCCTTTATCGATGAGCTGCTCTATGTAGTTAGGAGCAGAATGATAAGGAACACCACACATGGGAATACGTTCCTTCCCTCCCCCATCACGACTTGTTAACGTTATTTCAAGTTCCTGCGATGCGGCTATGGCATCGTCAAAAAACATTTCATAAAAATCACCTAAACGAAAAAATAAAAAGGCATCTTGGTATTCTGCCTTTACTTGTAAGTATTGTTTTATCATTGGAGTATATTGTGTCATGGTTTCATTCAAACCTTTCCAAGTAAATCTACTAATCTCGACTATTCATTATATCACACGTATAAGGATTGGAGCATGTAGTAGATTGAGGAAACTAGATCTGGTCACCTCAAGATTAGTGTGTACATCTTCTTTACTCACCCAAAAAAATCCGCTTCCCTAAGCGGGAGCGAATCGATGTCTTGTTTATTTGGTTTGTTTTGCTATGCTTGACTCATCGTCCATACAGCTGGTGTTTTTTGCCTTAAACTTGAAAAAGTATTTATATGATAAGAAACCAATCAACAGTATAGCCACTCCAATGAGAAGGTAGGTTTGTATGTTACTCATCAAAGACTGTACATATTTGAGATTTCCATTCTTGCCGACTATTAACATCGTGAAGGTAATTGGAAATATTCCGATGAACGTTAATCCGCCAAATGTCCATTTGTTCACTTTACTAATACCTGCAACATAAGAAATATAGTTACCAATGCCAAGCGGTCTCGTGATGGCAATGCTCCACAATCCACATTTCCGAAACCATTTCTGACCTTTAGCCATTTTCTTCGAGCTGGTTTTTTCTTTGATTTTATCTTTTAATTTATATCCTATCCCATAAGGGATATAACTAAATACCGTATAAACCAAGCTGCTTGTGAATGCTAAAATGATCAGCTTCGTCCAAGATGGATCTAAAAGGTAACCATAAGTCAGCGTAACGAAAGCTCCTGGAAAAGGCAGGGATGAGGCTTCAATTGCATTCCCAGCGAATAACCCCCACATTCCAAGCTCCTTAATTAAATTTATTACAAAATCAAACATCGGTGTGTTCCCTCCACGATTCATTTATATACCCTTTTCCCTATTTTGCATATTAAAAACGCTCATAAAGAATAAGAATTCATCCACTGAAGGGAAATAATGTATCTCAATTGACCCTTATTCCATTTCCTCAAGAAATGCATGTCCGTCTATTTTCCATTGATCCTCAATCGCATCTTTCCGAATGATGAATTGAACATTATTTTCTTCTTTAGATTGATCAGAGCGTATCCATTTCACTCTAACCTTAAGCTTCATCCCAATAAGTGCAGGTAAATCCTCTACAGGAAGTATCGATCTCTGAGTAACATCTATATGTTTCACTCTCTTAAGGATCTCCTTCACGGACCCAGTACTTTCATACATCACTTGTGAAATTAGCTTTTCATCATGCTGATTGACAGCAATCTCCATAACGCTGATCAATTCATAGGGATCTAATTTGTATAAAAACTTATCCAGTTTTCCACCTGCTTTTAAAATCATGAGCTTATGAGCCAAATCAGGCGTTGGCGTTTTATGGGTTGTACTCCCATAAAAATGGACGCAGAAATGTCCCGGAAAATTGTTTTGGAGAGCACCTGCTCCGTGCGGCATACCGTTCATTGAGGCAGAAATTAATTGATCATCAACTAAAACGAGAATTGCACGACGGTCCCAACTCCATTTTCCTCCATAGATGGATTTCATGATTTTCGTGTCTTTTTCTGTAACTGGTTGTACATCCGCATGTTTGCTTCCCGCTCTTCTTTGTACCTTGAAAGAAAGGCCGGTTTCTACATCAATGATCGTAAAATACGATTGTTTAGGAATGATATCTTTCACTTGATCCCACGGAAGTATTTCTACAGTAAAACTAGGCATTGCCCCCGCAGGTTTAGCACAGCAGACAAAAAGTAATGACACAACCATCATGAATCTAAATAGATAAAGCATGTAAAAGACCTCTTTTTTTCCTTAGTTTCTAATCACAGTTGCAAATACATAACCATCAATTTTTGGCAATTAGGATTTAACATGAAAGAAGCCTTTTTCACCGATACTACATACGAAAGGAAGGGTTCACATGCTCTTGATTAAACTTAGTACAATTGGCCTTTTACTGTTTCCTGTGATGAATGGTCAAGATCAATTACATATTCAATTTCAAAATCATACGCCCATTTCTATAGAACGAAATTCATTGAATATACCATTGGTAGATGAACCAATTATCGACGAAAAGCAATATAAGGAATTAGTATCAAAAGTGCAATATCGGGTCTATACTCCTCCTCAAAATGCTTATATCAATGAGAATAATCAAATTATTTCAGAAAGAGCCGGTTACAAACTTGATGAAAGGAGATTTCGTGAGCTGGTTTATTCCTTCTTGTTTTCTAGAGGGTCAATCAATACGGAAGCTCCCCTTATGACACTACATCCCAAAGTCGATAGTGAAATCCTGGCGCACATCCGAACACAGCTTATTGGAAGATACATCACATATTTCAATATGCATAATGAGGAACGAACTCAAAATATATCTCTCGCCACCAAAAAGATCAATAATACGGTTGTGTTTCCTGGTGAAGTGTTCTCCTTTAATGGAGTGGTTGGAAAACGAACGAAAGAAAAGGGATATAAAAAAGCACCTGTGATTGTAAAAGGGGAACTATCAGAAGATATTGGGGGAGGGATTTGTCAGGTTTCGTCTACCTTATTTAATGCGGTTGACCAGGCAGGTGTAAAAATATTAGAAAGGTATCATCATTCAAAGCGGGTCCCTTATGTGCCTCAGGGTAGAGATGCTACTGTTAGTTGGTATGGTCCTGACTTCACTTTTAGAAACGCTTATAACCAGCCACTGCTCATCCGTGCAAAAGTAATTGGTGGGCAAGTTATCATTTCGATTTATTCTTCAGATTTTATTAATGTGGAAAAAAGGAAGGTGCCTAGCGCTTCACAAGAATTATCTACAGAGAAAGATGTCGATAAAATTATTCAAGAATAGTGGTCTTAAAATGAAAATACACCTCCTAATTCATGAGGTGCATTCATTATTGATGGTATTCTAAAAATTCAATTCTATTTCCAAATGGATCTGAGACGAAAAAGCGATTTCTACCGTTAATCGGTGTATCTTCTTTTATCCTGATACCTTTCTCCATTAGGTTATGTCTAAGTGCTTCTAAATCTGTAACAAGTAATCCTGGGTGTGCTTTTGTTGCTGGCACAAAATCATTTTGTACCCCTACATGAATTTCTTGTGGTCCATATTGGAACCAGCAACCACCCCTCCCTTGAAGATTTTCAGGTTTTGGTATTTCTTTCAGACCAATTATTTCACCAAAGAACTTTCTAGCTTCCTCTTCGCAGCCTTTTGGAGCAGCAAACTGAATATGGTCAATACCTTTGAAAATGATGCTCATTATGTATCCTCTCCCCCTTGGTTCTTACTCGTTCATTTTACCATAAAATTCAATTTAATAAGAAAATAGAAAACACCTGCACAAACAGGTGTTTTCCCAGTCATTATTATTGAAGTTGCTTGATTCCATCCATCACGGTGGATAATAACAGATCCAGATCTTCATCTTCTATGTTTAATGGTGGTGATAAGGTAAGCACATTATTGTAACCAGCGACTGTTGCCCCATTTTTCCCAATGATTACCCCTTTTTGCTTACAGTATCCAATCACCTCATTGACCTTCGATACGTCTAATGGTTCTTTTGTTTCCTTATCACTTACCATTTCAATTCCAATTAACAGACCCTTTCCTCGGACATTTCCAACATATTGATGATCTTGTAAATGATTTTTCAACGTGTTCAATGCCTTTTCACCAAGATCAGCGGATCGTTCAAAAAGTTTCTCACTCTCCATGATTTCAATGTTTTTCAAAGCAAGGGCACATGCTGCAGGGTTTCCACCGAAAGTATTAATATGGCGGAAGTAATCATATTCCTCAGATCCTTTAAACTCTTCATATACCTCACGCTTCACGGCTGTTGCTGATAGTGGAAGATACGCACTCGTAATCCCCTTTGCCATCGTGATGATATCCGGCTTCACATCATAATTCATGAAACCAAATGGCTTGCCTGTACGTCCAAAGCCACAAATCACTTCATCGACAATCATAAGTGCTCCATGCTTCTCACAAACTTCTTTCGCCGCTTTCATATAATCATCTTGTGGAACGAGTATTCCACCTCCTGTGATGATCGGTTCCATGATCAACGCAGCCACTGTTTCACTTAATTCCCAAGTCATGGCTTGATCAATTGCCCTTACTCCAGGAAGATCATGTGGGCTATTCCCGGATGCTTCATCGCGATAGCTATCAGGTGGAGCGATATGGATAAATCCAGGCGCTAACGGCTCATACTTATATTTACGCTGAGCCTGACCTGTTGCAGCTAGGGCCCCCATGGAATTACCGTGATATCCTCTATATCTGGAGAAAATTTTATACCGTCCATGTTCCCCTTTTTGCTGGTGATACTGCCTGGCAATCTTAAAGGCGGTTTCATTGGCTTCTGACCCACTATTGGAAAAGAAAATGACATAGTCATCCCCAAGTAATTGATTTAATTTCTCTGCAAGCTCAATAGCCGGCTGATGACTTTGTGTTAGTGGAAAATAAGCCATTTTTTTAAGCTGCTCATAGGCTGCCTCTGCTAATTCCTGTCTACCATATCCTACGTTCACACACCATAGCCCTGCCATGCCATCCAGAAATTTTTGACCATCCTTATCTGTAATCCAGGACCCAGCAGACTCTGTAACGACCATTGTTCCATCGGGATTGTATGGTTTCATTGAATGCCAAATGAGCTTTTCATCATTCCTTAACCATACATCTTGAGATTGCCCTGCTTTCACCATGAAAGTTCCCCCTAACTCTGATTAAAAATCAAATCGAGAAGTGATCATTTTCTTCTTAGTATAGAAATTTACTCCGTCTTTACCGTTTACATGCATATCCCCATAGAAAGAATCCTTCCACCCTGAAAATGGGAAGAACGCCATTGTCGCAGGAACACCAACGTTAATACCCAGCATTCCAGCGTCTGCTTCTTCTCTGAACTGTCTGACAGCCTTTGCATCTTTCGTGTAAATCGTAGCACCATTTCCGTATCTTGATTGACGAATATAATCAAGTCCTTCATCCAAATCCTTGGCTCTCAGCAAACTGAGGATAGGCGCAAACATTTCTTCTTTTGCAATGGTCATATCCGGTGAAACATGGTCAAAGATGGTTGCACCCAAGAAGTTTCCTTCCTTGAAGTCATCCATTTCTTTACGCCCATCTCGAATGAGGGATGCACCTTCCTGCAGTCCTTTGTCAATATAACCCAGTGTCTTCTCTCGATGTTCTTTTCGTATAACGGGAGTGAGAAGCACTTCTTCGTCCATTCCGTTACCAATACATAATTCATCTGCTTTTTTACTTAAAGCCTTTACAAACGGTTCATTATCCCCTACAACCACTACGGCACTGCACGCCATACATCGCTGGCCGGCACTGCCAAATGCTGAACTGATAATATGCTCAGCCGCTTTATTCATATCTGCATCAGGCATGACAACATGATGATTCTTCGCCCCGGATAAGGCCTGCACCCTTTTCCCATGAGAGGCAGCCTGTTGGTACACATATTTAGCCACCGGCTGAGACCCGACGAAGGATATGGCTCCAATATCTTTATGCTCGATCAACCCATTTACGACATCATGGGCACCATGCACGACATTTAATACACCACGGGGCATTCCTGCATCTGTTAATAACTCTGCAAGCCTATTGGCTAAAATCGGGGTTCTTTCAGATGGCTTCAACACGAAAGTATTTCCACACGCAATTGCAAGCGGGAACATCCACAGGGGTACCATCATAGGAAAGTTAAAAGGAGTGATCCCCCCCACTACACCAAGTGGATAACGGAACATTTCTGAATCTATATCCTCTGCAATACCACTCAGCGTTTCACCCATCATTAAAGTCGGTGCACCACAAGCGAATTCCACACACTCAAGCCCCCGCTGCACTTCGCCATACGCCTCTTTAAATGATTTACCATTTTCCTGTACAATGAGTTTGGCCAACTCCTCATGATTATCAGAAAGTAAAGAATGGTATTTATATAGAATGCGGGCACGTTTTGGAACCGGCGTCTTCTTCCAGGTTTGTGACGCTTGTTTAGCAGCTTTCACAGCCATAGCGACGTCTTCTTTGGTAGAAATTGGAACTCTTGCGATCTCTTCATTTGTAGCAGGATTCACTACTTGTAACGTTTGTGAGCTTAGAGAATCCACCCATTCACCTCCAATGTAATTCTTTAATTCAGCAACGTCCTTTTTAATTATCGTCATATTCAGTTCCTCCTTATTTTTTCAGCAGACTTTTCTAGGTGGTGTAGAACCTGTGGTATAGTTTATAGTTTTATTATGAAAGAAATTGTTAGCGGATTCATTAGACAATGTGTAAAAGAACCAGACTTGTCAGTTTGACATTTTACAATTAATTAATTTTCGACTTTTTCAAAGAGCCATGTGGTTGCAAATAATCATGGGCAGCAAGAAGAAACTCGATAGCCACACGTTTATCTGAGGTCATGAAATCATCTCCAAGCAAATCTTCAATTTTTTTTAGGCGATGGTAGAGTGTTTGTCTTACAATGAATAGTTGTTTCGATGTTTCCTGCTTTGATCCCTGACATTCAAGGAAAACTTTCAACGTTTTCAATAGACTGCCATCATGTTTACGATCATATTCCAGGAGAGGTGTAAGGTACTCTTCGATCATTTCCCACAGATTTACATTTTTGTTAACGATTGAAATCAGCCTGTATAAATGCAAATCATCAAAGAAAAAATACGTTTTTGAAGCATCCACCTTTGACTGAAACATGAGACTATCTTTAGCTGTTTCATAGCTCTTGTGAATTTCCATCATCTCCATTTGGTATTTGCCAGTTGCAAATACTGTTTGTGAAGAATCTTTAAAGAAATCAGACTGAAGAATCTTTTCGTAGGCAGAGGTGACTCTCGATTTCCAACCCCCTGTCCTCCTTGTGTCCAGAAGAATGAAAATGAGATCATTCCCTACTCTTTCGGGTAACACACGAAAACCCTGTTGTTCAAAAATGCTTCTGGTGACAAGGTTAAAATAGGTTAAATTAATCGGCTCTTGTTCATTCAGCCTATTCGTCTGGCAAATACAGACGACTCCACCATTTACCTGTACTTTTAAGTCGGCTAAAAATGCGGAGAGTCTCTCATAGGACTGTTCTCCTTTTAACCAACAGGTAATCCATTTGGAGTCTTCTAACCGTTTTTGCTCGTTAAAATACAATTCTCTCATTAAATACTGGGCTAACGCCGTTGAAGTTCTGTCCAATATGAGAAGCTCATATTCACTAAATGGATGATCGCTTCTGTATATACATAACTCTGCGTATTCCTGGTCAAATAGAATAACTTTAGTGGAGGCAAAATGGTGATTACGGGAATCTTTATGACTGTGATAACATTTTCGTATTCTCTCTTCCTCAGGTGAGCACATGAGTGGATAGATTTCCACCTCTTGTTCTTTCAACTGAAATAGTACAGGTACAGTAAGCTCCTTATGTAAAACGTGAAGGATCTCTCTGAAGTGATTAACGCCGAGCAGCCTTCTGTTTAACTCCTGTGCATATGAATCCAGTTTTTTTATCATGTCGTATTGCTGATTGATTAGTACAGAGTGAATATCTTGAGTTATACTAACGAACGGAACTTCCCTTTGAAACACAATAATAGGAAAATCAAATGTATCTGCACACTTTAATACAGAAATCGGAATCGTGGAAATATTTGTATCAAGTTCAATGCAAATGGCTGCTGCCTCACTCTCGATTAACTGTTGAATGAGTGAAAGAAAGGTCTCTTCCTCTTGTAAAGCGATTCCTGTAGAAAGAATCAGTTCATTTCCGTTAAGAAGATTTTTTATCGATGTTACTTCGACTACATGAACCCACTTCACCTGACGGCTGAGACCATTGTGCCCAGCAATCACTTTAGCATGTTCAAAGTATTTTCTTACTAGAATATCTTCTACTGAGAAATAGTAATTACTTTTCATTTTTCTCTCCTTATGTTCTGCCTTAGGAAAATGGAGAAAAAGGATTGGCTGAACCAATCCTTCATTTTGCTTCTATTCTTCTATATAGGGGATTGCAAACTGGATCTCTTCACTCCACCATTTCGTTATTTCTTCATCTGATAGATGTTGTGAAGATAAGACGGCTAACACCCAATCGATTAACTCATCAGACGTTTGCATATTTCCAGGAAAAAGTGTCAGTTCCTTTCCCTTACGCGGTCCCATAACGTCACTCATCCACCTCTCCCCCTTCAACTATCAGTTTTGAAGTAATAGATTTGAAAAATACTTTCGTGCATTTGCCGTTTTCACATGAAGAGTGGCACTTCTTTTATTTTCCGTGTGCTTAAAAAGAACAAATGCACCACTTAAGTTCTCTGTTATTTTCTCAATTTTAAAGCCTTTTTGAATGAGAAAGTCAATCTTATCCCGTTCACTTAAAAACTCTTGATAATCAGACATGACGACACCCTTTCTATCGTATCTTCAGATAAGAACTACCTTGCTTCAGGATTCAATAAATACCATTTCATTTAAGAAAAACTTGTGCCTGTTGGGGATTCTTCTGAGACAATGACTTCTTCTTCGACTTGAATTTCCCAATCGCGACCGACAGACAATCCGAGATACTTCTCATCACTCGGATCCATTAGTTCTGCCTGCTCGTATTTCTTAAACCACCAGAATTTAGCTAATACATAATAGCAAAGGGCTCCAACCCCGAAGCCGACTAAAAATGAGAAGTTTGGAACGTAATAGGAGGCAACTCCTCCAATAATCCATGAGATGAACCCTGCAAGATTCACTCCATTCATATACTTAAATTGTCCTTTGTCTTCATATAATGCAGGTACATTGACTCTTCGCTTCCTGATAAAATAATAGTCTGAAATCAAAATCCCTACGATGGCTGACAAAATGCCTCCTACGAATAGTAGAACTGGAATGATCACACCAAAAAGGTTCCATGGTTGTACGATCGTACCCACAATACCAGCAGTGATGACCCCTGCCCAGAACGGGAATTTTGGTCCCCCGACATTAGAGAATATTGTTGCAGCCGGAACGATATTCGCAGCAATATTCGTTGACCATTGAGCCAGGACGATCATCAGAAGTAGGACTCCTAAAACGAATCCGCTCGCTGCTTCTTGAAGGGCTACAACGGGATCATAATTTAAAACGGCAATATACGAAATCCCACCAATTAACACCATAAAAGATTGAGTAATAGGGAGTGCAACAAGGTTACCAATTAACGAGCTTTTGTTTCTCTTAAACCAATTCCGCTCATTTTTTGGAGCTTTCATGAATCTGGAAATGGACGGAATATCAGCAGATAGTGTGGCCCAAAATCCCATATTACTAAAGATGACTACCAGAAAAGCCGTAAACGTGGCAGCACCTGTTACCGGACTTTCAACCCAGCTCCAAATGTCTCTTCCTTGAGAAGCGGCTGATTCAGATAAGGATGAATACATCCATACAGAAATAAGAATGATGACCGGTGCGGCAAGGTCTGCAAATCTTTCCACCGCTTTAATCCCAAGAGCTGTATTCACTAATTGAAGGACCGCAAAAATCACGAAACAAACAAACCAATTATCAAAACCAAATAAAATATTTAAAATACCATTCATCGCTGTTGCACCAAAGTAAGTGTTTATTCCAAACCACATTGATGCAGCCAGACCACGAACTACAGAGGGAATATGGGTTCCCAGCGTTCCAAAAGGTGCTCTCATATAAACTGGAAATGATACCCCATGCTCAATCCCGATATCCCCGGTTAATGTAATAAATAGACCGATTGCAAGAGACCCAATAATGGTGGCCAGCACAACAAGAGGTAAAGGTAAGGATACGACCCCGGCTCCCCCAATGGCGAAGGTTGCAAGAACCACAACCATTCCAACCCACATAAATGAATAGCCGAGCTTGGTGATTTTTCTTTCGCTCTCTTTAATCGGTAATAAATCCGGAGACTTTAAATAACTTTTCTTCATCTTGAACACCCCTCATTTGTTTGCTTCGAATGGCAAAACCAAATCTTTGACAAGAGAGGCCAGAGGAAGGCAGTCTCCCCTCCTCTTAGCAGGAGTTGTTCTACAGTTAAGATGCATTTGTTTTCCAAAATTTTTAAGACTTTGAGGATTGAAGTGCTTCGCTCTCTTCACTTGAAAGAAGCTTACCGTATTTCGCTCTCTTAATATATTTTCCGGTTCCCAGCTTACCGACGAACTGTTTGTCTTTAATTACATATTCACCTCTGGACAATACAGAAACAGGTTCACCTTTTATCATCATGCCTTCAAACGGGTTATAGTCTGCTGCCATATGATGAGTTTCAGCAGAGATCACTCTCTCAGCATTGGGATCGAAAATGACCACATCTGCATCAGAACCTACAGCAATGGTTCCCTTCTGAGGATAAAGACCAAACAGCTTTGCACTACGCGTAGACATGATATCAACAAACTGATTTAAGCTTATCCGCCCTTTTTCAACTCCTTCTGAGAATAATATGGATACACGGTCCTCAACAATCGGTCCGCCATTCGGGATTTTAGTGAAATCATCTTTCCCAAGATCTTTCTGCCCTTGGAAATCAAATGAGCATTGGTCTGACCCTAATGTTTGCAGTTGACCACTTTTCAAGGCATTCCAGAGAACATCTTGATGCCACTTCTCACGAAGCGGCGGCGACCAAACGTATTTAGCTCCTTCAAAGTTCGGACGCTCTAAATAGGTTTGATCAAGCACAAGATACTGAGGACATGTTTCTCCCCAAACATTCAATCCTTTACTTCTTGCTGCTGAGATCTGTTCAACGGCATCAGAGCAGGAAACATGCACAACATATAATTGGGAATCTGCCAATCCGGTTAGTTTAGCTGCGCGGCCAGTCGCTTCACCCTCCAGTTCAGGAGGTCTCGTCAGCGCGTGATAAATTGGTTCTGTTTTCCCGTCCTCTAAAGCCTTTTCGGTTAAATACTCAATAACGTCGCCATTCTCGGCATGTACCATTACGAGTGCTCCTAATTCCTTCGCGGCTATTAAGGTTCTAAATAGCGTTTCATCGTCTGCTTGGAATACATTTTTATATGCCATAAAGACTTTGAATGATGTAATCCCCTCTTTATCCATCACCTCAGGAAGCTGTGATAGAACATCTTGATTGATTTCCCCGATCATTAAATGGAAACTATAATCGATGACTGCTTTATCCTTAGACTTCGCATGCCATGTATCAATTGCATTTTGAAGTGGTTCTCCCTTATTGGTCAAACAGAAATCAATGAGTGTCGTCGTTCCTCCAAACGCTGCTGCAATCGTTCCACTCTCGAAATCATCCTTTGATACCGTCCCACCGAAGGGCATTTCCAGATGAGTATGGGGATCGATCCCACCAGGAAAAATGTACTTTCCTTTCGCGTCAATTATTTCTGCATCGGTAGTATCAAACCCTTTACCTATAGCTGCGATCTTCCCATTTTGTATAAGCACATCCGCCTTATATGTGTCTGTTGCCGTAACAATGGTTCCATTTTGAATAATTTTATTCATTTTCGTACCTCCTGAATTATTTCGCCGCGTTTACTTTAGCTCCGGATAGGTTCCCTACTACCGCTTGACGTTCATTCCATGTCATTGGCATATGCCCACTTGGAACCTCTATCATGTCAATAGCCCCATCAACCGGACATACAATCGAACATAGATTACACCCGACACAATCTTCTTCCCGCACTTTTAAATAGCTGTTTCCTTTAGGGTCCTTCAGCATGTCAATGCATTGATGAGACGTATCTTCACAGGCAATATGACATTTATTACAGTTAATACAAACATCCGTGTTGATTTTTGCCACAACACTATAATTAAGATCAAGATTTCCCCAATCAGAAAATCTTGGCACTGATTTCCCCACGATATCCTGGACTGAAGAGATCCCTTTTTCATCCAAATAATTATTTAAGCCATCAAGCATATCTTCGACAATTCTAAAACCGTGATGCATAGCAGCAGTGCAGACCTGAACCCCCGATGCTCCCATGAGCATAAATTCGACGGCATCCTGCCAATTGGATACTCCACCCATTCCTGAAATCGGAACGTTGATACGTGGATTTCTGGCGCATTCGGCAACCATGTTCAATGAAATAGGCTTCACTGCAGGTCCGCAATAACCTCCATGAGCACCTTTACCGGCTACATGTGGAACGGTATTCCAAGAATCCAGATCAACCCCTGCTAAACTGTTGATTGTATTGATCATACTTACTGCATCCGCTCCACCCCGGACAGCCGCTTCAGCTGTGACAGTAATGTCTGTAATGTTTGGTGTCAATTTTACAATTACAGGTGTCCTGGCCACCTCTTTCGCCCAAAAGGTTTGTTTCTCGACGAGTTCTGGTACCTGACCGGACGCAGATCCCATTCCTCGTTCAGCCATCCCGTGTGGACATCCGAAATTCAGCTCTAATCCATCAACACCGACATCTTCAACCTTCTTTACAATTTCATGCCATTTTTCTTGTTTAGGCTCTACCATTAATGACGCAATGATTGCATGATTCGGAAACCGCTTTTTTGTTTCATAGATTTCCTTCAAATTCACTTCTAATGGTCGATCGGTAATGAGTTCGATATTGTTGAATCCTGCTACTTTTTGACCATTAAAGCTTACAGCTGCGAACCTTGAAGATACATTTATAATAGGCTCCCCTAATGTTTTCCATACTGCACCACCCCAACCGGCCTCGAATGCTCTTTGAACCTGGTAACCTGAATTCGTTGGTGGCGCGGACGCTAACCAAAATGGATTAGGTGATTTTATTCCTGCTAAATCAATGTTTAAATTTGCCATGAGTTCCCCCCCCTAGGACAATCTTAATTCACGTGTACTTTCGCCGATTGTGCATGTAAATGAAAGGCAGCAAGTTTCCCTTGCTCTGCAGCCGTAACGACCATCGCTTCTCCTACTCCCTTACCAAAAACAACGTCTCCACAGGCGAAAATCTTTGGATTAGAGGTTTGGAAGGTGTCTCGATTAACCTGTACAACACCGTCTGAATGCTCCAGGTCGAATTGTTCAATAAGTGATAGATGACGAATTTGACCAATCGCCTTAATGACTGCGTCAACAGGAAGTACAAACTGTGAGCCTTTGACAGGAATCGGACGTCTTCTTCCATCCTCACCAGGCTCTCCTAACTCCATCTTGATGCATTCGATTCCCGTTACTTCTCCCGCATCATTTCCTATAATTCGCTGAGGAGCCGTTAGCCAGCGGAATTCTACGCCATCCTGTTTTGCAAATTCGTATTCAAAATCATAAGCCGTCATTTCTTCTTGTGTACGTCGGTAAAGGATTTTTACATTGTCTGCTCCTAAGCGGACAGAACAGGTGGCTCCATCGATAGCTGTATTTCCCGCCCCAATGACCACCACTTTTTTGCCTACATAGTCTTGCGTCAGCTTGCCACTTTTCGTTGCCTTAACAAATTCAATGGCATCATGAACACCTTTTAAGTCTTCTCCTTCAATTTTCAAATCTGGAACATGGGACATTCCTGCTGCCAGGATGACAAAATCATGGCTCTCTACGATTTCATCTGTAGATATATCTTGACCAACTTTTACATTGGTTCGAATATCGACATTCAATTTCTTTACCTGCTCCACTTCCCAGTAAGATATGCTCTGAGGAAGTCGGAAAGATACGATTCCATAAGTATTTAAGCCTCCCGCTTCCTTTTCCGCTTCATAGATGGTTACTTCATATCCGAAGCGTGCAAGTTCCCTTGCAGCCGATAGGCCGGCTGGTCCCCCTCCGATAATCCCTACTTTAATCCCATTTGGTTCCCCTGCTTCAAATAGCACAGTGTCGTTATGTCTTGCCCAATCTGTTGCATATCGTTGCAGATCTCCAATCATGATTGGCTTAGTAGAATGATTCAGTACACAAGCCCCTTCACACAGCTCTTCTGTCGGGCAGACACGTGAGCAGCTCGCACCCACAGGATTTGCAGACATGATCGTTTTTGCCGATCCTTTCAAGTTCCCGGATGCAATCTTTTTAATAAATGAAGGTATATCAATGCTTGTGGGACAAGCTTGTATGCACGGAGCATCATAACAATACAAGCAGCGATTCGCTTCCTCCACTGCTTCCCTATTGGTCAATCCTTCATGGGCTTCGAGAAAATTCTTCTCAAGATTGAGTAAAGATAGTGTGTTAGACAAACTGACTTCCCCCTATCATTTCCAATTAATTTCCATAACCTGTTAAACACACCATGGCTGACAATGATGGTTCACCGTCAGCCTCCATATATTAAGGAAGTAAAGCCGTCATATCGTTATAAGTTTCAGGCCTGCGATCTCGATAGAACTGCCATGTATCCCGGACTTCACGTAGTAGCTTCTTATTCATTTCACCGATAATGACCTCATCACTGTCTCTGCTTCCAATGGAAACAAAGCTGCCTCTCGGATCGACTAAATAGGACTGTCCGTAAAATTCCCCCATGTTCCAAGGACCCTCATAACCAACACGATTAATAGCTCCTAAGTAGTAGCCGTTTGCCACCGCATGGGCAGGCTGCTCAAGCTTCCATAAGTATTCTGATAAACCAGCCACGGTTGCAGATGGATTGAACACAATTTCTGCCCCTTTTAATCCTAATAAGCGGGCACCTTCCGGGAAGTGACGGTCATAACAAATATAAACTCCTACTTTTGCATAAGCAGTATCGAACACCGGGTACCCAAGGTTTCCTGGTTTAAAGTAATATTTCTCCCAGAATCCGTAACCTTCCTCTCCAACTCCCACATGTGGAATATGCTGTTTTCGATATTTTCCAAGATAGGATCCATCTGCATCGATGACCGCTGCCGTATTATAGTAAGTAGCTATTCCTTCTCTCTCATAGATTGGTAGAACGATGACGACACTCAGCTCTTTGGCTAACGCCTGAAACTGTTTTGTTGTTGGACCATTTGGTATTTCTTCAGCAGAGTCATACCACTTGGGATTTTGTTCGGAGCAAAAGTAAGGGCCATAGAAAATTTCCTGTAAACAAATGATTTGTGCTCCCTTTTTTGCTGCGTCTCGCACCAGTTCCACATGTTTTTTGATCGATTGCTCTTTATGGACGTCTACCCCTTCACTTCCATCTACATCATGAGAAGCTTGAATAAGTCCAATTTTCACCAAGTCTGACATTTCATTACCCCCTACACAAATAGATTTTATAAAATAGTAAGCGTTTTCATTGTTTTTTGCTCCATTGGTCCACACTTACTAGATTTCACTCACTAAAATAAAAATCTGAATTTTAAGTATTTTCACTTTATTTTAACTCGTACATTTACAGAATGCACTATACACTCTGTAACACTAACTATGTTCCTGATTTGTCATTATGTATATTCAATAAAATGAATGGTTTCTCTTAAGGTAGCATACTTTCATTACGAATTTTGTAGAATAATTTGTTTTAATCTTTGAAAAATTCAGTTTTCAATCGACAAAAAACAGGCTGCCCTCTTGATTCATTCTTATCCCTAAAAGTCTGGGAAGAACATTTGAACTTTCCTAACAAAAAACAGCCTTCTCTACTGAAAAGGCTGTTTTTGTCGTTAGTCATTATGAACTTACTGACTTCATCTCTAGTAATTGTTTTCGGTTAGGTCTGTATTTTACTACTTGCCTCACAAACCAAATCAAGACAGCCAACCAAATGACGGAACCAATCATCATGGCTGTTGAATAGGGTAGACCAAAACCTTCTGGAGCGTAAAAAATATACGAACTCACAACTCCTGTCATAAACAATGCAGGAATACTGCAAATCCAGTGGAACCTTGCTTGCTGTAATAAATAAATGGCAGCAGTCCACAACATAACGGTTGCTACTACCTGGTTGGACCATCCAACATATCTCCACAGGAAGGTATAGTCAATTTGAGTAAGTAAAAACGTAGGGACTGCCACAGGAATGACTAACAAGACCGGCAGCCATTTCCCTTCAACATCTTTCTTACGTAGATCTTTCAGTAAATCAGCAAGCATCATTCTTGATGATCTTAACGCAGTATCCCCTGTTGTGACTGGAAGAATGATTACACCCAGGACGGCTAGTACTCCACCTAAAGTGCCTAACGTCGTTTTGCTGATTTCATTTACCACCCCTGCAGGTCCGCCAGCGGCCAAGGATTCTTGAAGCCCCGCTGTTCCATTAAAGAATGCCATACCTGCTGCAGCCCAGATCAATGCGATGATTCCTTCAGCCACCATCGCTCCATAGAATACTTTTCGACCTTCACTTTCTTTTTTTAAGGTTCTGGCTAAGATAGGACTTTGAGTAGAATGGAATCCAGAGATTGCCCCACACGAAACAGTAACCATTAGCAAAGGCCACAAAGGTAAACCATTTGGATGTAAGTTTTCAATTGTTAGATTTGGGACTGGATGTTCAAAGAAAAACAACCCAATTCCAATTGCCACTGCCATAAAGATAAGGATGGCTCCAAAGAACGGATAGACCTTTCCAATAATCTTATTAATCGGTAAGACAGTCGCAATGAGAAAGTATGTAAAAATAATGACAAGAGACGTCATAAAATTAAGCGGTGTAACCTCTGTCATTAGTTGTGCAGGGCCTGATGTAAAAGCAGCGGCTACGAGAATCATCAGCACGATTGATAAAATGTTCATAACGGATTGTACAGGTTTTCCTAAATATTTTCCTACGATAGAAGGAAACTGAGCTCCATTATGCCTAAGAGATAACATTCCTGAAAAGTAATCATGAACCGCTCCAGCAAATAGGGTTCCAATCACAATCCATAGGAATGCTACAGGTCCATATAAAGCACCTAAAATTGCCCCGAAGATCGGACCTAACCCCGCAATGTTTAACAATTGAACCAGGCTTGCTTTCCACCAGCTCATGGGCATATAGTCTAAGCCGTCCTTCTTTGAGTATGCAGGAGTCACATTGGTATCATCAATACCGAAAATCTTCTCTACCACCTTTGAATAAATGAAATAACCTACTACTAGAATACAGATGGATGCAAGAAATGTTAGCATCACGATGTCCTCCCTTCAGTAAATGAAATTAACGTTTATTTTAATATGAGAAACGACAAAAAACAACAGAATTTTCTAAAAGTATTATTTATTCCGAATAAATAAGCGATTTTATTTCGCACCAAAGATTGTTAAATCAATGATGTAAGGGATTACATTATTTGAAAAAAGTTTTATAACATAATACATATCCAGTGAATCATTTGCTTAAATAAAAATACACCCCTTAAAAGAGGTGCAAGTTACATGTTGGAAGCTACTGTACTTTTCCTTTTGCAAATTCTTCATGAGCTTTTATAAATTCCTTATTACCCCTTTCCTTTGCAATTTCCAATGGAGTACGGTCATTTCCTGAATGTATCTCTTGTCCATCTCCGTGAGCCAGTAACAGGGACACAATTTCTTCACTTCCGTCGAAAGCAGCAATATGTAACGGTGTGTGCCCCGATGAATCGGGCTGATTTACATTCGCTCCTTGTTTTAGCAAAAACTCCAACAGTTCTTTAGAGGCTTTCCCGGCTATCCCAGCATGTAAAGCCGTATTAGAAGGAATGTAGGAAACTTTCGAGTTTGAAATGGAATTGATATCTGCACCAAAATTCAGCAGAAGCTCGACGATTTCCATATGACCAAAATGTGCAGCCACCCCTAATGCTATTAAGCCTTGTTCATTATCTGCGTTACAAAGATTTGTGTCATTTCTCAATGACTGTTCTACTGTCTTTTTGTCACCTTTTTCAATTGCTTCAAAAAATTCTTGAATGGTAATGGATGTCATCACACTCACCTCATTTTCACATAATTATAAATATTCTATCAATTATAATCCAAAAAAGATAGAGATGACTCCTAAAATAGGAAGTCATCCCTATAAAAAATTACTGGTCCAGTTTTAATTTGGCTAAAGCATCAGCTAATGCAGTGTTGACCGGCTCATCCTTCTGCTGTGTATTCAAATACTTATTTACATCCCTTTTGGTTGCTTTGCTATTCTTTTCTTTTTTTCTGCGATCGTTAAAGGTTGAAAGTTTCTCTCTATGTCCACACACACATGTGAACATCTGCCCTTCCCCTTCTCCTCTTAGATCTAAGCGTTTATGGCAATTAGGGCATCGTGCATTGGTTTTTTTGCTAATATTTTTCCGGTGACCGCACTCGCGATCTTGACAGACCAATTTCTTCCCATGCTTATTTTTTATTTCCAGCATCAGATTTCCACAGTCAGGACATTTCGTACCGGTTATATTATCATGAGAGTATTTCTTAGTAGAGTTCTTAATTTCATTAACCGACTTATTGGTATAGTCTTTAATTTCTTTTAAGAATTCTTGTTTATTAAGAGATCCATTAGCGATTTTTTCAAGCTTTTGCTCCCACTCTGCTGTAAGTGTCGGGGATTGTAATTCAAGAGGTGCCAATTCCAATAATTGCTTTCCTTTAGACGTAATAAGAATTTCTTTTCCTTTCGGTTCAATCACTCCTGAGTTAAAAAGCTTTTCAATAATATCTGCCCTTGTCGCAACTGTACCCAGTCCCCCGGCTTCATGTATGGTGTCGAGAAGCTCTTTGTTGCTTTCCTTCATAAACTTTTTTGGGTTTTCCATAGCGGATAGAAGTGTTCCTTCATTGAAACGGCCGGGAGGATTCGTTTGTCCTTCGGTTTCTTTTATTGCCAGAACAGAAAACATATCCCCTACTTCCATTTTTGATAGCAATTGATCTTTTTCTGAATCAAAATCATATATTTCTTTCCAACCGATTTCTACAATCCGCTTTCCTTTCGTCTGAAAGGTTTCACTACCAATCGAGGCTTCTATAGTCGTTTGTTCATACAGATATGGAGGGTAGAATACGGCTAAGAAGCGTTTCACGATTAAATCATAGACCTTTCTTTCACGATCCTGTAACCGTTGGAGGAAAGGTGTCTCCTCCGTAGGTATAATGGCATGGTGATCCGTCACCTTTTGGTCATCAACGTATGCTTTTGAAAGTTGTTTTGAGCTCTGCAACGCTAAATGAGCCATTTTGCGATAAGGTTGTACGCTCACTGCTTTCAATCGGTCCTTCAACGTAGCGACCATATCGCTGGATAAATGTTTACTATCTGTTCTTGGATAGGTTACTAATTTATGTTGCTCGTACAATTTTTGCATGATGGATAGTGTTTCTTTAGCAGAATAGCCAAAGATCTTATGAGCATCTCTTTGCAATTCTGTTAAATCATATAATGAAGGAGCGTGATTTTTCTTTTGTGATTTTTTTACTGACTGAATAGTGATTTCCTTTTTGTCCTTCAATAATTTCATGACGTGTGTTATTTCTTCTTTAGAAAATGTTTTCGTATCTTTATTTTTACGGTTTGACCAAATAAACGTACCGCGATCCGTTGTGGCCTGTATGCCATAATAGGTTTGTGGTTTAAAGTTCCTGATTTCTTCTTCCCTCTGGGCAATTATGCTTAACGTAGGTGTTTGTACACGTCCACATGATAACTGTGCATTGTGCTTGGTAGTCAAAGCTCTGGTTGCATTCATTCCCACATACCAATCGGCTTCAGATCTCGCTTGGGCGGCTGCATATAGGTTCTCATATTTTTTGGCATCTTTCAGTTTATTGAATCCGTCTTTAATTGCTTTGTCGGTGACAGATGAAATCCATAATCGTTTCAGCGGTTTATTTACCCGGGCTTTCTCAATGATCCAGCGGGCAACAAGCTCCCCTTCCCGGCCGGCATCAGTGGCAATGACGATTTCTTTGACATCCGGACGGTTCATTTGTGATTTCACTGAGCTAAACTGCTTCCCTGTTTTCTTAATGACCACAAGGTTAAGGGATGGGGGAAGCATAGGCAAATCCTCAAGCTTCCATGCTTTGTAGCGGTCATCATAACTTTCGGGCTCTGCTAATGTGACTAAATGTCCAAGGGCCCAAGTGACGATATAGTCGTTTCCTTCTAAGAATCCATTTCCTTTTTTCGTACACTGAAGTACTCTGGCAATATCTCTACCGACAGAAGGCTTTTCTGCCAGAACTAAAATCTTTTTCATGTAAAAAATCCTTTCAATACTAGGTGTTTTGTTTCTATATCTTTTCTATTTTAACATACAATAAAATGAATAGTGTTTTAGAGTTCACGTCTATAATAGGTTGTACTATACTAAGGGATAGTTGATTCTTCACAAAGGAGCTATCGGACATTGCAGCATGACTTACAAATAGGCTCCTTTCTTCCTAAGGAAGCTTGGGGCATGATCATCATTGTTTTAATCAGTTTATTATCTAAAGGTTTGGGAGCACTTTTTCCTCTGATCGGGAGTTTGTTATTTGCGATTATTATCGGTGTCATTCTTCAAAATATAATCAAACTTCCTTCAACATGGGATCCAAGTATACAATTTACCTTAAACACACTGTTGAAAGTGGCCATCGTATTTCTTGGTGTCGGTTTGAGCCTGTATGATATCCTTCTTATTGGTCAAAAAGCATTATGGGTTATATTTTTGTCGGTTTCCCTCGGTATTACCGTGACGTATCTCGTCGGGAAATGGCTTCGTATCGACAAACGGTTAAGCTTGTTAATTGGAATCGGCACCAGTATTTGTGGGGCTACGGCTATTTCATCTGTGAAGGGAATCATTGGTGCGAAAGAAAATGAAACAGCCTATGCTTTATCGACGATTGTATTTTTCAATTTAATCGCTTTTATTATGTATCCAATCATTGGCCATCTCCTCCACATGTCTGATTTATCGTTCGGCATTTGGGCAGGTACAGCCGTACATGACACATCGTCAGCAGTTGCTGTTGGATATGCTTTTGGGGATGAAGCAGGAGAGGTGGCAACGACAGTGAAGCTTGCCCGTACATTGTTCTTGATTCCTGTGATGTTTTGTTTACCATTTTTTATAAGAAAGAGAAATAAAGGTGAATCTCAATACAGGAAGGCATTCCCCTGGTTTGTTTTCTTATTTTTGGCCGTCTCTATCCTTCATACATTTGGTTTCATTCCTGAAACAATCGAATCTTTCCTTAAGATTTCTTCAAAATTTATGATCATCATGGTAATGGCAGCAGTAGGTCTTCAAGTGAGGATAAAAGACATCACTCAGTTAGGATTTAAACCCCTCCTCACTGGCTTAATTGCTTCTATTACATGTGCGCTCATCAGTTTATTCCTTATTCTATAATCTAAGAAACCAATCACCTTTACAAGTGGTTGGTTTATCCCACGAAAAAAAGAGCATCTAGAGAGATGCCCCCTGTACTGTTTACCATCCCTTATGCGATAAATTCCCTTAAACTCTGAAGAAGAAAAAACTAGGAAGAGGCCGTCTTCCTAGTAAATGCTATTCTTCGTCTCCTTCTAAGAAGTCTGGATCTAACTCTTCAAATTCTTCATCATCTAAGTCGCAATCCCAATCTTCATCGTCACAACCTTCAGGATTTACAAGGACACATACTTTCGTTTCTCCTATAACTTCCACTAGGAATTCACGTTCAACGTGAACAATGATTTTGTTACCGTTTGGTGAAATAACCGCTTCGCAGCAATTCGGCTGTTGCAGTACTCGAGCACATACTTCAATATCATCTAAGCAATCAGGATCACGGTATTTCAACTTAATGCAGTCTGTATACTGTACTCTCTCTGTTACAACGGATGTCTTTGTGTTGTCACTATGGGAGTACCATACGTTGATATCGTATGAACCGTGAATTTCAACCTTCTTGCCTACTTTGTGTGCTTCATACTGATGATTAATGATCCAGCAGCCTAAAATGCTCGATGGATTATGCGGCGGGCTAATCGTATGATGAGACTGTGTGAATTTACGTCCCTTCGCTACGACCGCTTTAGTAATAATCTCTCTATATTCTGCCATTCGAGCGAACCTCCTCATTCATTTTCAATTCATCTTATGCGACTATCTAGGTGTTTGTGCGAGTAAATTTAATTACATAATGGGACTGTTGCGAGATAATGTATTGTATGCGAATACCCATTGAATGTTCCGGAATGCACTACCCGCCACCATAGAAAAGTGGTAAACTAAGATTCAGCAATGTAGTGATAATTTGAAGAGGAGGATGTATTCATGTCAAAAAGCAAGGCAAGACGAAAAAGGGATCATGTTCTTAGAAATACTGGCCGGGATGTGACGAGGCTCCGAAGTACCCTACCAGACTTTTCTTTAATGGAGCGCACAACTAAAACGAAAAAGGAAACATTAGCAAAAGATCAAACAAAACACAAAAAACGATCTCCGCATGAAAGGGACATTCCTTTAAGCAGAGATCGTTTTTATTTCAATTATCCACCTAATTACACCATTCTTCTATTAAGAACAGCTTCCAGGCGTAGAGTTTTTCACTTGTGATCCGGTTTCACCACGGAGTATGTCTCCCCCGGTGGTTTCAATGATATGATCCGTCACATTATTAGAAATAACTGAAGCAACAATTTGCAGTAAATCATTCACGTCCGTTTGAGACTCTTTAAATTGTTGGACGACTGGAATGGCCTCGATTTCCTTTTCCAGGTTTTCAATCTTTTCTTCAACCATTTTTAACGCTTCTGTCTTACCATAGTGCTGGAAGTTTACCGCTTGTTTTTGTAAGCTCTTAATACTTGCAATCATTTCACGCACTTTTTGATTTTCGTGAATCTGAGCTTCAGCGCGTTTAAAGAAATCAACTTCTTCTGTTTCAGCAATCATCGTTGCAAGCTCTTCTGCCCGCTTCATAATATCGTCTTTTGTGTACTTTGCCATATTAATTCACCTCTACCGGTTCTTGAAATTCTGATCCAATCAGGCCTTTTTCGACCATTTCTCCATCCAGTGACCACGATTTAGCATCTGTGATCTTAACCTTTACAATTTTTCCAATGGCTGTTTTAGGAGCCTTGAAGTTAACAAGCTTGCTGCGTCGGGTATAGCCGGCAAGGATGTCAGGGTTTTTCTTACTCTCTCCATCCACGAGCACCTCGACGATCTGTCCTTTATAGTTCTTCATTGCTTCAGCAGAGTATTCCTTCACAACTGCATTTAATCGTTGAAGCCGCTCTTTTTTGACTTCCATCGGTACATTGTCATTCATTTTCGCCGCAGGAGTACCTTCCCTAGGAGAATAGATGTACGTAAAAGCCGATTCAAATCCAACTTCCCGATATAAAGAAAGTGTTTCTTCGAATTGCTCGTCGGTTTCATTCGGATATCCGACGATGATGTCAGTTGTAAGAGCAACGTCCGGCATCGCCGTTTTAATTTTCCTTACTAATTCCAGAAATTGCTCACGTGTATACTTACGGGCCATGATCTTTAGAACATCTGTCGATCCGGATTGAACCGGTAAATGAATATGCTCAACCAGATTCCCTTTTTTCGCGAGGACTTCAATTAAATGATCATCGAAATCCCTCGGGTGACTCGTCGTAAATCGAATACGTGGAATATCCACTTTTCGAAGGTCATCCATTAAATCTCCTAAGCCATATTCAAGATCCTCGATATCTTTACCGTAGGCATTCACGTTCTGACCAAGAAGAGTGATTTCCTGATACCCCTGGGCGGCAAGGTGTCGTACCTCCTGAATGATTTCTTCAGGACGGCGGCTCCGTTCCTTACCGCGTGTGTATGGAACGATACAGTATGTACAGAACTTGTCACACCCGTACATGATGTTCACCCATGCTTTAATGTTACCGCGGCGTACCTTCGGAAGGTTCTCGATGACGTCCCCTTCTTTAGACCAAACTTCTACGACCATTGCTTTGGACATATAAGCATCGGACAGGATTTTAGGAAGACGATGAATGTTATGGGTTCCAAAAATCATATCAACCTGCTGGTATGTTTTCAGGATTTTATTCACAACAGATTCTTCCTGGGACATACACCCGCATACACCGATTAATAGCTCAGGTTTTTCCCGTTTCAAATGCTTCAGGTGCCCTAATTCTCCAAACACCTTGTTCTCAGCATTTTCACGAATCGCACATGTATTTAAAAGGATAACATCTGCATCATCAGTCGAATTCGTCGCTTCATAGCCTAATGCCATGAAAATCCCTGCCATCACTTCTGTATCATGTTCATTCATTTGACAACCGTACGTACGAATATAGAATTTCTTGCCTTCCCCTAAACCTCTATATTGATCATCAATCGTAAAGTCATTATGATATTTAATTTCTTCCTTCCCACGCTTTTTGGCATCTTTTAACGATGGTGGGATATAGACACTTTCAAAGTATTTACTGTAGTCCTTTTCGGATTTTTGGTCCGATGGAATAACAGACTTCGTTTGTTGTCCATGTTTTCGTTGCTCTTCGTTCATGAAAAATCCCCTTTCTACCTCTTTAACCAAACCGCTTATCTTCTATTATAAAATAAACGAAGAAGATATACATTATTGCACATTATAATAGTATAAAGGTTTTTGAGGCTACATACAATAGAGGCGCTTAAGTGTTGAAATTTGTTCGTAACTTCCTGCATACCTAGATAAATGGGCTTTCATCCATGTAACTACCCTTGCAAATGGTGCATAACGTAAAGTAAGACAAATACCCAGGGAGGAGATTCAAATAGCAAAGAATGAAATGAAGACTCCTATGTATCACATAGAAAACCAAGAAAAATTATACCTCCATTCCAAAATAGATGAACTAAACCAAACCATTGAAAGATTACAAGAAAGCTATCTGTATGCAGAGGTTCAGCATTATAAAGAACGTATATCTTCACTACTCATCAATTTAGAGAAACTAAACGAGGAAATTGAAGTTAACCGGGTTTCTGAGGAAGAGCTGATGAAGGATCGAAATGGATTTAAAGAGGGCAAAGAAAAACTGGAGGTGCAAGTTAATGCCCTTCATCATCAACTACACAACAAGGAAGAACTTCTTTATGAAAAGGTGAAAACCATTCATGAATTAGAGCAAAGGCTCCTCCAAATTGAAAATGAGCGCAAAAATCTGTCAGTATCCTTTTCCAAGCTGGAAGAGGAAGTGGTTTCTATTCGTCATAAGCTTCACAATAAGGAAGATGTAATTCAGGAAAAGGTTGAAATGATTAAAGAGTTTGAAAGTACGCTGCTCAAAACTGAAGCGGAGCGGAAAAACCTGTCACTTTCCCTTTCCAAGCTAAAAGAAAGCCAACACAAATCATCTACTGAAAATAGTGCGATCATCAATGAAAATCAAACACTATTACAACTAAACCATTCCTTAAATACAAAGATCCATAGCCAACAAGAACATATTGCTGATTTAAATGCAGCATTGAATCATTCAGAAGAGACGAAGAAAGAGATGTTCCATAGCCTGATTTCTAAAACAGAAGAGTTAGAGAAGCTGATGGCTGAGAGAAAGCATACACTCGATTCATTGCAATTCGCTAAGGATCAATTAATAGAATCAGAAAAACAAAAGATGGATCATATTAAAACATTTATTGGCCAGTACCAAAAGCATTTTGAAGAAAATGAGTGGTGGCTCTCCACACAATTTGCAGATATTGATCAACGGGCGAAGCAACAGGATGAGCGGATTGAAGCCGTTGAGCAGGAGCAAGAGCTTCACTTCATGCAACAGAATGAAGTACTAATGGAAAAGTTTGAAGATGTCGAGCAACGATTTGTAGAGTTTATTGAAGAAGTCGATTCCATTCGTGACCATAATTCCAAAATGACTAACAATCTCTTTGAGCTGAAACGTCTGGTTGAGCACCAAAAGAAAAGTCATACCCATATCATCACCCCCCGTCAAAAACCTCCAGCAGATAAAATTACAGCACAAAGGGATCATCATTCAATAAAAAATGAGAAGAATTAAAAAACGTTGCCACTGGAATTCCAGTGGCAACGTTTTGGGTTAATTTGGTTAAAATTAAAATGTAATCCTAATTTTATTGTTTGAGCTAAACTGAAGCTCTTGTTCTTCGAACAACACAAACCCTAAAATGGTTGATGCCTTCTGCTCTTCAAGGTTTTCAATTGTAAATTGCAAGCCTTCCACTGCCATTGTTTCTCCTGGTGAGATGGATGATTCCTGTATGGATTCTATCCAATAATCACCGGTAGAATAAGCCTTTTCCAACCAGTCATTACCGATATACTTCCACCCTTGTGCTCCACTTTGTCCTTGAATGGAAAAAACATCACTCATTTCAGGGGGCAGTATCTGTCCTCCAATCTCGATCTTATCAGGTGGATCCATTCGAAGGCAGATTTTTGGGTTGATTAAATCTATGTTTCCAGTGTTCTTAATAAAGAAATCGGCTTTGATCGTATAGCGCTCTAATTTCCGATTGGGTAATAAATTGTAATCAAAATATATTTCAGCATTTGCCCTTTTTTCCTGGACTTCACGTACTCTTCGATTCGCTTTTCTCATTTTGATTTCTTCGTATGTTTTATCATCCATTTGAATATCGGGATTAAATTTCTTCTTTTCTCTCAATTTTATGTTTTTTTCTCCCACTTGCTCAGTTGTGGTTTGAAAAAGATGTAAAACATTTAAATCAATTAAACTCGGCTTCTGATTACCAAATAGCGTTTTTAGAACACATTGAGTGAGAATATTAGGGGCTTCTTTTAATAAAAACTCCTCTTCCTTACAGAACATAGAACATCTGAGGTGAGGAATGGAATGGTAATCAGGTAACAAGTAATACCCTTTAAATGGCAGTTCATCTTTATAACTAGAGAGATTTTTTTTTATATTAATGGAATTCAGTCTTTCATTATGTCCAACAGAAATTAACTGGTTACCTCCTTTCGATTTACTTAACACGAATTCAACAAATAAATCGCCTTCCATCAGTCTTTCAGTATCATTTTTTGTGGAAACTTCAATTCCATAATTAGTTAGTACCTCTATCACTTTGTCGTTTATTTGACTATTTATATCTTCATCTTTTGTATTCACTGATAGCCACAATCTTTTTCCATAAAGAGAACTCCTCACTTCCACGATTTGTTCTTCTTCGTTCAAGTGAAATTGAAGATTATTCTCTGCACAATAAAATTGGATGGCAGCTAAAAAGTGCGCTGGTATAGATCCCCATTCATGGTCATTGACCTTTAAATTCATATAAATGCTCACCACCCTCCTGATGTTGTCTATGTATCTTATGAAAACTGAGAATAAATTATGATTTAGTTCTTTCTTATGTCACAAACGCCAATATTGATGCGCTTGTGTTTATGGTTCATCCAGCTCCTTTTATCGAGGAAGTCAATCAGAACTTAATGACCCAAAATACTATTATTAAAAGTTTCGCCTTACGTCTAGCGGTACTAAAAAAAGATGCTTTCGTTTTAAAGGTAGGCTGATGTTTGTTTTATACTACAGCCCTCTCCTCTCATTGTTTTTCACATAAACTAGTAAGAGTCAGGTGATCAATCTACACTTCATCATTTTAATGGTGATGATCATGTTACTGTCTGCATTATTTAATAAAATCGATGTTATATGAAAGGAGAATTTTCTATGATTACCCCTCATGGCGGTAAACTCATTGACCAGGTAGTAAAAGAGAAAGAACGTGATGAGCTATTGACTCGAATGTCCTCCCTTCCATCCATCACGCTGGATTCATGGGGGCTTTCCGATTTAGTTCTGATTGCCACAGGTGCCTTTAGCCCCTTACAGGGATTCATGAACCAAAAAGACTATCTGAATGTGCTGAAAGACATGCGATTGGCAAATGGGCTGGTTTGGAGTTTACCTATTACGCTCCCTATTTCTAAACGATTGAAGGATAGTCTTTCAATTGGTGATACCGTTTTTCTTAAAGGAGAGGATGGAGTGGTCTACGGTATGATGGATATACAAGAAATGTATGAATACTGCAAAGAAGCAGAAGCGCTTTTCGTATTTAAAACATTGGACAAACTTCACCCCGGTGTTCAGAAGACCTTTACAAAAGAGGATGTGTATGTAGCTGGACCCGTTAAGCTTCTTCAATACCCTGATGGTTTCAGAAGGGATTTTCAAACACCAAAACAATTGAGGGAACGATATACGGAATTAGGTTGGGACACCATCGTCGCATTCCAGACAAGGAACCCCATACACCGGGCCCATGAATACCTTCAAAAAACAGCCCTGGAAAATGTCGATGGACTATTGATTCACCCTTTAGTAGGAGACACAAAGCAAGACGATATCCCTGCAGAGATTCGAATGAAAAGCTATAAAAAACTACTCGATGAATACTATCCTAAAGATCGGGTCCTATTGTCTACTTTTCCTGCAGCGATGAGATATGCCGGGCCTCGTGAGGCTGTATTCCATAGTTTAGTACGGAAAAATTTCGGCTGTTCACATTTCATTGTGGGAAGAGATCATGCTGGAGTTGGGAATTATTATGGAACATTTGATGCTCAGAAAATCTTCTCAGAATTTACAAAAGAAGAGATAGGAATAGAGATTTTAAAATTTGAACATGCATTTTATTGTATTAAGTGCGCTACGATGGCGACGACAAAAACGTGCCCTCATGACGATGAATTTCACATTCATTTGAGCGGAACCAAAGTACGGAAAATGTTAAAGGATGGGATCATGCCACCAAAGGAATTTTCAAGACCAGAAGTGATTGAAGTACTTATAAATGAAATGAGCCGTGATTCATAGATCAAGGTATACCACAAGGAGACGACATCATGATAGAATTTTATATTGTAATATTTGGAATGATTGTTATGCTCTCATGCCTGGTCTTTGAATTGGAACGGCCCGAAATCGTTCTACCCGCAACTCTTCTCCTATTCGTATTAACAGGTGTGATTACGCCTCAGGAAGCTACAAGGGGCTTTTCTAATGAAGGGATGCTGACCATCGGTTTATTGTTTATAATAGCTGGTAGTATTCAAAACAGCGGAATTGTAGATCGCGTTTTTCAGATGTTGCTGAATCATTCAACTTCAAGAAAACACATACTTGCCAAGATTCTCTTCCCAATCTCTTTCCTATCAGCTTTTCTTAACAATACTCCCATTGTCATTGCATTCACTCCTCTTGTTAAGAAGTGGTGTGAAGATCATCATCTTTCCCCTTCAAAATTCCTGATCCCCCTTTCTTATGCGACGATTCTTGGCGGTACTATTACACTCATTGGAACATCGACGAATCTTGTCGTGCATGGTTTACTTCTTGATCATAACCTTCGGGGCTTCACTTTTTTTGAACTTAGTAAGATCGGGGTTCCAATAACCCTCGTTGGTTTATGTTACCTTGTATTTTTCAGTTCTTACTTGTTGCCAGTCCGTCAAAGCAGCCCCATTACAAACCTAGAGTCCTTGAGGGAGTTTACAGGTGAAATCCTAGTACTTGAAGAATTTCCATATATCCACAAAACTGTTGAACAGGCCAGATTAAGGAGCTTAAAAGGACTATTTCTTGTCAGTATTATTCGTGATGACGAAATTATTACCCCTGTCACAAATACAACCATTCTTAAAGAAAATGATCGTTTAATTTTCATAGGGGACATTACGACCATAACGGAGCTTCAGTTCAGTAAAGGGCTTCAATTACAAAGTAATAACGGTTCATATTTCCCCTTTCATCAATTGGTAGAGGCTGTCGTATCACATCATTCAACCTTATTATATAAAAAGATCAAAGATACGAATTTCAGGAGTAGACACAATGCAGCCGTCATCGCTGTTCATAGGCAAAATCAGCGTTTAAAAGCCAAAATTGGGGATGTTGTTTTAAAGCCTGGAGATATTTTGTTACTCGTTACTGGATCTGATTTTCATAAAAAAGTCCATACAAATGACTTTTATTACGCAACACCAATTGATAATAAAATCAGCACCCACAAACAATCAAAGCAAGGATGGTTCTCTATCGCATTATTGGGAACCATGATCCTATTGGTGACATTAGGCTTTATATCCATGCTGACAGGAATGGCATGTACCGCCTTAGTATTATTTTTATTAAAGATTGTATCTGCACAAGAGGTGAAAAATGCTATCCAATGGAATGTATTGTTACTGGTTTCCTGTTCGTTTGGCATTGGATATGCCTTAATAAATTCAGGTGTTGCCGCTTATATTGCTACTTTATTAATGGAAGCTTCCAGACCTCTAGGAGTATTTGCCATTATCCTGGCAATCTATCTTCTAACCAATCTATTCACTGAAATGATGACTAACAGTGCCGCTGCAGTCATGATGTTTCCTATTATTCTGGAAGTTTCAAGGACAATGGATTTAGATCCGATTGCATTGGCCGTCACGGTGACCATTGCTGCTTCAGCAAGTTTTGCAACTCCAATCGGTTACCAAACAAACCTTATTGTATATGGTCCCGGAGGATATCAGTTTAAGGATTTCCTTAAGGTGGGGATACCCCTGAATATCATTACGATGCTCACAACTGTAGTGCTGATATATTTCTTTTGGCTATGAATATCGGAAACGAAGGAGGTAAAAAGGTGAAGAAAAAGAATATTAAATGGCATGAGGGAAAAGTAGTGAAAGCAAATCGACACAAGTTACACGGGCATAATAGTGCATTGCTTTGGTTTACAGGATTGTCCGGTTCAGGAAAGTCAACCATTTCAGTCGAGGTTGAAAAAGCATTGCATGAAGACGGGATACACACTTACCGACTTGATGGCGATAATATTCGACATGGATTGAATCAGGACTTATCATTTTCAATAGAAGACCGTAAAGAAAACATCAGAAGAGTTGGAGAAGTGTCAAAACTGTTTGTCGATGCAGGAGTATTAACATTAGCTGCATTCATTTCCCCCTTAAAAGAAGATAGAGCATTCGTGAGATCTCTTTTCCAACAACAAGAATTTATTGAGATTTATGTTCATGCAAGCGTTAAGACCTGCATAAAAAGAGATCCAAAAGGGCTTTATGAAAGAGTAGTTAAGGGTGAAATCAAAGGCTTTACGGGAATTGATTCACCTTACGAAATTCCTGAATCGCCTGAACTCATCGTTGACACAGAATGCCAGTCCATTGAAGAATCTGTCGAACAAATCGTCCAGTATTTAAAGAACAATCGATTGATTTAGAAACCTTATTTAAAGGATTCTCTTATAAGGAGTTGAAAACGATTTGGTGAAGGACATAATAGAAATTGCGATACAAGCGGGAAAAAGAATTTTGGAAGTATACGATGATACGTATAACATTCATCAAAAAGCAGATTTATCACCCTTAACTCTTGCAGACCAGTTGTCTCATGAATATATAAAGACTGAACTATGTAAGCTCTCGATAAATATCCCCCTACTCAGTGAAGAAGGCGACACAATCCCCTTTAAAGAGAGAAAGAACTGGTCTTCATTTTGGTTGATTGACCCCCTGGACGGAACGAAGGAATTTATCAAGAAGAATGATGAATTCACCGTCAATATCGCTCTCATCCAAGGGAATCGACCTGTATTGGGAGTAATATACGCCCCTGCCCTTGATATTCTGTATTACGCTGAAAAAAACAAAGGCGCTTTCAAGATATTGCATGCGGGTACTTCCGGGGATAGAAAATCGACATTGATCACTTCCTCATCCTCATTGAGAAAAAAAGTACTCATATCCAGGTCCCATCTATCCAAAGCCACTCAGGACTATGTTGACCTTTTACAAGTACAGGAAGGGAAACTTGAGTTTTCTTCTATTGGAAGTTCCTTGAAGTTCTGTATGATTGCAGAAGGCAGTGCTCATTATTATCCCCGATTAGCACCTACAATGGAATGGGACACAGCTGCGGGGCAAATAATTGTAGAAGAAACAAACGGGCAAGTGGTAGAATATGAGACAGGCAATCCTCTTGTCTACAACAAGGAAATTCTCACTAACCCCTCTTTTCTCTGTTCCATATCTTAATATAATTCCGGCTGCTAAAAGAAGCAGCCTTTTTCTGCATTCACGAAAAAACCGTTTTCCCCATACACTACCGTAAACTATATCAGAGCAAAGGAGCGATACTATGGGAAAAGAGCCTCCAAAAGTATCAATCGTTTTTCCAGTACGTAATGAAGGTAAGAATGTGAAAATGACTTTGGACTCATTGTTTACGGTTAAGACAAATATTGAGATTGAAGCCATCATAGTGGATGATGGTTCCACAGATAAATGCTGCAACTTTCTGGAAAATTACTTACACCGGCACAAAGTGACGTATGTCCGTGCAAATGCACTAGGTCCGGCAAATGCCAGAAACTTGGGGGCTTCAAGAGCTAAATATCCATATTTAGCATTTTGTGATGCTCATATGACGTTCGAAAATTTCTGGATTGACCGTTTGGTTTATCATATCGTCAAGGGGACAAGCGACGCTGTATGCCCTGCCATAGGATCCCTTGATGATCCATCCATCAAGGGATATGGCCAATCCTTGACCCCTTCACTCAAAATCAAATGGCATCAGAAACGGAAGTCATTGTTTGAAACAGCCGTTTTACCAGGTGCTTGTATCATTACGTCCCAGAGAGTGTTTAACGATATATGCGGATTCGAAACAGGGTTTTCAACGTGGGGACATGAAGATGTGGAATTATCGCTCAAATTATGGCTTTTTGGATATCGCTGCCACTGCGACCCACAGGTAACAGCTCTTCACTTATTTAGAACCATTCATCCTTACAACGTTAATTATGAAGGAATATACTATAACTTATTAAGAATGGCATACCTTCATTTTGATAATAAAAGAATAAAAAAAGCGAAAACACTTGTCATACATGGTTCGCCTGCTGCCATAGAAAAAAAAGTGATCAAAGATGGTGTACTGCTTAAAAGAGCTCAATATGTAGGCAGAAGAAAGATCGACATCGAAGATTTGTTCAAAAAGTTCAACATTTTCTTTTAGTGAACATCAATATCTCATTACGACAAAGAGTTTCCCGTCGCAATGAGATGCCCGCTCAATGGTTTTTTTCGAAGTACTCGAGGATATCTTTCAAACTTTCTTGCAGTGATAAGGTGGGTTTCCAGAATAATTGACGTAGAGAGGTATTTTCAAAATGAATGTCAGGTGTGTGGTGAAAGTGGTCAGTAAATAATGGAAGATCGCTTTGTGATAGCTCCTTCAGCATTTTTGCAATCTTTAAAAAGGTGAAGGTTTCACCTCTGGCTATCGTATAGCTATGATTCCTTTCCCCTTTAAGCAGAATTAAATCGTAGGCTACAATAGCGTCTCTTACATCTACAAAATCCCTATGATCGAGGATATTATGAAAGTGAAAGGTTTTCGATTTATCTTTCCGGTAATGTAAACATTTTTGGGCAAGTAGTGAGCATATGCCATTGGAATTCCCTGGGCCAATCAAATTGGAAGGCTTTGCTATTCGTATATCCAGGTCATAGAACGTTGACCAACTGGATGATATGAGAATTTGCATATATTTAGATAAGCCATAAGGATGATTGGGATGTTGTGATTGACATGGATTATACTCGATAACAGAGCCTACGATGAGAATAGTGGATTGGGGCACAGCTATTTTTACTGCCTCAAGAAGATTCATCGTTCCTATTACATTTGTATTTATGGTGGAGATCGGATCTTCCCACGAGCGACCACTATGATTCTGAGCAGCAAGGTGAAGGATAAAACGCGGTTGAATAGATTTAAGTATATCACTTAAAGCATCTGCATTCATCAAATCACAGTTCACCTGTCGAACCTTTTTCTGGGGATGTTGAAGGTGACGAACTGCACCGTAGACCTCATACCCTTTATTAACGTAATACTCACATGCATGCCTTCCTGTAAAACCAGATGCACCCGTAATGAAGACTTTACTCATTTCTCTTTCATCCAATCTCGAAGTTCATTCAGCATCTCCCTGTAGCCTTTCACCGGAAACTTGTAATCCCTTCTTGTATGAATAAGAGTCTTATCATGCTCTGGCTCCTCTACAGGGAAAATATCTACTTCATCGTGCTCGAAAATTTCCTTGAATAAAAGCAGGAGCTCAAATTTGGATATCGTTTCATCGACACTCAAATGATATAGCCCTGAAATATTCTCCACTATCAAAGCTTGAATGGCCTTTGCCAATTCAAGGGTCGTTACACCATTCCAGAAGACATTTTTATATCCTTTTATACTTCCTCTCTGTTGAAGGAACCAATGGAGGAGACCTATACCGTCCTTTTTTAATTCCGGGCCTATGATGGAAGTACGGACGGTCAGATGAGGCGGAGTTTCGATTTCGCCAAGTGATTTAGATTGGGAATAAACGTTCCAACCATCTTTTTGGTCCTTTTCAGTATACTTTCCTTTGTCTCCAGAAAAAACACAGTCTGTGCTGATGTGGACCAGTTTACCTCCGTATTCATTTACCATGTCCATCAATGAGTGCGGTAAAAGGCTGTTCACTTGGATGGCTTCCTTCACATGAGTTTCGGCGTAATCGTTAAGAAGTCCTGTGGCGTTGATGACGATTTCAACCTTATGCTCCAAAACGACCTTTCTTACATTTTCTAGATCCCTTACATCTAATAAGATTCCTTTGGGATCTTCTTTTCTAACCGTATATAAAACGTGATGGCCACAACGTTTCAAATGTTCTACGATGACGTGACCTGCCATTCCGTGGCCCCCCAGAACGAGGATGTTCATTCTAGAAAACCCCCATCTTTCAGCATTGTTTTGATCTGTTCATACTGTATGATATTGTCACTGGAAGAATACGTATCTAAATCTACTTGGGGGAAGTCCTCGTAATATTCCATTAACCCCTTGATAGGTATGGTTGGGAGGATGACAAAATACTCGTTATCATACACAATTGTATTATGACTTTCAAATTCAGTTAAGAGAAGCTCGTGGAGTTTCTCTCCTGGACGGATTCCTGATTCCTCAACAATCACTTCCTTGTCAGGTGAGTACTGATCAATTAATACTTGAGCAAGATCGATGATTTTACACGTTGGCATCTTCATAACAAAGATTTCTCCTCCATGACTTTCAAATGTTGCCTTGAATAGCAGTTTAATAGCATCCTTGATCGTAAGAAAAAAACGGGTCATTTTTTTATCTGTAATACCGATTTTAGATTTGGTCTTGATTCCATGCTTGAATACATGTATGACACTTCCATTTGTACCCAATACATTTCCTCCACGAACACAGACAAACTTTGTTTTATCCGTTATTACATTTGCATTAATGATCAATTTCTCTCCCATCGCTTTTGTAAATCCATAGAAATTGGAAGGGTTCGCGGCTTTATCAGTGGAGATATTGATGACCTTTTCAACATTATTTTCAATTGCTGAATCTATAATATTCTGTGTGCCCATTACGTTTGTTTTCAATGCCTCCAAAGGCTGGAATTCACAGACAGGAACGTGCTTTAGAGCAGCCAGGTGAAAGATGTAATCGACCCGTCGAGTGGCTTCCGAAACCGCTTCTTTGTCTCTTACATCCCCAATGATGAACGTCAACTTAGGATGATTCTCAAATTTTTGTTTCATTAATACCTGACTCGTTTCATTCCTGGAAAATATACGAATCTCCTTTGGATCTTTTTCAAGCAGTTGAGATACCAGTTCATTTCCCCATGATCCAGTACCCCCAGTCACAAGAATTGTTTTATTAGTAAACAATGTCTGAACCCCCTAGTAGAATATTAATCACTTTATCAGAAACATTTGTATCAAGATACTCGGCTGGACAAATCCATTGTGATGGTTTCGAGCACATTACCTTCACACCATTTAAAATGGCCGTTTCCTTTAACCCGGAAATGAAATTGCTGCCGCAATCCACCGTTTCTGGCCGCTCCGTTGTCTTTCTGACCGTTACAGTCGGAATATGAAATATACAGCATTCCTCTTGAACTGTCCCGCTGTCCGTCAACACACAAAACGCGTTCTTCTCAAGTTTTATGAAGTCAAAAAAACCGAATGGTTCGTGAAGCTCGATTAATGGATGTAATTGTAAATGTGGGGATGAATGTAGTTTGGATCGAGTTCTAGGGTGAGTACTGAGGATAATCCTCTTTTTATAAGTGTCGGCCAGTTGGTTAAGTGCATTCACGATAGTAGATAAATGTGTCGGGTTGTCAACGTTTTCGGCACGGTGGATGGTCGCCAGGAAGTATTCTTTTTTCTCCAAAGTTAACTCTTGAAGGATGGAGCTACCTTCAATCTGTACATCATATTGATTAAGAACTTCGAAGATCGGGTTTCCTGTAATGATGATTTTACTGGATGTCATGCCCTCATTGAGTAAATTGGTTTTGCTGTATGGTGTGTAAACAAGATTATAGGAAGATACTGCATCAATAATTTTCCGGTTTTTTTCTTCAGGTACATTCAAGTCAAAACAACGATTTCCAGCTTCCATATGGACGACAGGAATCATCATTCTTTCTGCGAGGATTGCACTCAAACCGCTATTTGTATCCCCCAACACCAGTACCTTGTCCGGTTTTTCTTTCAGTAAGATTTTCTCCAGCTCTTTAAATAAAGATGAAAGTTGTTCTCCAAGTGATTGTTGTTTACCTGCCAACACATAATCCGGCTCTCTTAATCCCAGTTCTTTAAAGAAGATCCCATTTAAGGAGTGGGTAAAATTCTGCCCTGAATGGACAATAATATGGTCATCCGCCAGCAGATCCAACTTCTTCATGATTACACTCAATCGGATGATCTCTGGCCGCGTTCCCAAAACAGTTACAATCTTCATAATCACCTCTCCTTTTTCTTTCTCTTATATATTTATGTTTAGAAGGGGGTCATGTCCTAGACTACTCTCTCTATTTTCAAAAAAGGCGAATGCCCCACCAGACATTACCTGATACTGTTTTTCATTTGAATGGCTTTAGAGTATAGCTGGACCATTTTCCGTCCTAATGTATTTACATCCCACATTTCTTTCCCCTTTTGAGAAGCATATTTACTCATTTGGTCGCGTATTGCTGGATTATTCAAAAGGAATTCTATCTTCTCCGACAACTGCCTGCTATTCCCTTTTTCTATAATGAAACCATTCTTGTTGTTTTCAACCATCTCCGGAAGTCCTCCAGCATTGCTAACAATTGTAGGAACACCGAGTAACTGTGCTTCTATTACTGCAAAAGGCTGATTTTCCTGCAGGCTCGGAAGAACAAGCATGTCCGATTGGTATAATACTTCTTTCACTTTTGAAGTATTTCCCCAGAATAATACATTCTTCTCGACCCCTAGTTTTCGGCAACTTTCTTTTAAGCTTGTTTCAAGTTCCCCCTCACCCAAAATCCAACATTCCCACTTATCCCTGGACCTCAAGAATGAGAGAGCTTCTATTAAATTGTGCAGTCCTTTTAAATAGACCAGGCGACTATTGACTAATATGATCTTCTTCGCACCCTTACGCTCGAAAGGGGAATCAACATTAAAATGAGAAAGCTCTACTCCATATTTATAGGTTTGAATATTGAATGTATCAATTTTGAATTCTTTTTCGATGATTCCTCTCATCCATTGACTTGAAGTATGGATGAAATCACTGGATTCATATCCTACTTGTTCAAGACGGGCATAATACTGAAGTATGAATGAGTTCCATATCGCTTGATCCTCTATACTAGTATTCAAGGATTTATACTGATGGAATATGGCACCAGTTAAATATCCATGACCACTGGTAATCAGCGGGACCCCCGAGGGCTTAACACGACTTAGTGCCACCGCGGAAATGACATCCTGTGCATGAATGATATCGTACTTAGTCATGTCAACATTGGAAACACCCTGCTCAAATATATACCTATTTAATTCCACATGATATACCCAGGGATCTCTCGCCAAATGGGGAACAGATCTCATTAATTTCTTTTCAACATAGGAACGATACTGGCTAAGATCAATCACTGTCTCACTACCCAATATAACTACTTTTGAGTTATTATCCCTTGTACATAAAATATCTACATTATGACCTTGCCCGACAAGATAAGTCGACAAGTTAGAGACAAAAGACCAGATACCTCCCCCTGGTAGAGGAAACACTGTCGCAATTAATATATTCATCAACCATCAATCCTTTGTAAATTGTTCTAGGATGGATTTTAATCGTGTATCTGGTATGGTGAGTTTCTTGTGATTCAAAGAATTGTGGATTCTATGCCCGTTACTATTAACGCCTGATCCACGTTTTCCATACACATGCCTAAGGTAATTTTTTCTTGGTAACATGTATTTCACTCCATTTAACAAAATGATGTATTACGGTCATGCTTCTTGATTGATTAACGAATAGCCGCCATTTCAATGAATTGAATAAATTACATTGAAGTTATACTCCTCAAGATTTTTTTCCCAAACAAGCATGTTTGATTTAATATTGAAACATGATAGTCTTGTTGGCATGACACCAAAATCACCAACATATTTAGTTGAGCCGTCTTTATTTTTTTTACTTGATGGACGTATTCTAGAAAATCCCACCAACACCAAATCTTCTGATATAGGCTTAATTCCCCTGCACCATCCGATTTTCTCTTGATGTTTGCTGATTTCTACAAGGTTCACTACTCTCTCCATTTTAAGTGTTTTCGCGTTTACGATGACTATTCTTCCGTCAACTTGTGTAAAATAGATCTTCCCATTATAGACGACCCCATCATGTATTAGCTGACGACCTATGTTTATTCTCTTCATTCTGTCTGTTAAACAAATGGCGTCCTTTTGCAGGCACCTGGTCACCCAAATTTCATCATTTAGTTCAAAAACAAAATTGGGATGTGACAGGTGCGGTTTTGTGGTAGGAACTCTTCGATAATCAATATTTGGGTCGAATCGGCTCCAAGGCCCTTCGGCCATCACATTCCAGAGATTTACGATCCCACCTGCTGGGTTTATTTCAACTACCATATCCAATCCTGTGTTAGCGACCAAAAGGTTTCCATTCTTTCTTGGTTTCACATGATGAACATCATTGAATAATGGTAAACTATAATAGTCTATGAGCTTATGCGTAAAGGCATTGTAGACCAGGATTTCTGTTTGGGTACATACAAACAGCCTATCATCTTTTAATGACGCGGCCGTAAATGAAATGGAAGCATCATGTGCAGGACAGACCTCCTGCGGAGAAATATATTCGATGACTCTTTCTGCTTCTTTGGTCGCCCCATCCAACTTTAAGACAACCGCTTTTTTAAACTGTTCCCAATCCTTCATCACTTTTGACTTTTGTTCTGCCCCTACAAGGTATAAATCTTTCAACCCTATCACCTCATTATATTTAAAATTAATCTACCTCAACCGGAAAGCAGGTCCGGATTCTAACAACTACAAATAGTTCAAGGCTTACCGAATAACTTCTCCCGATATTCTATGTACTGCTTGTATCTTTTGACATAAAAATTAAATAAAATAAGTCATTCTCCAAAATATTAGCCACTTAGCCCTCTACAAACAGGGTTAACTTACATATAAGAATAATAGGATTGTTTATTTGCTCGTATTAAATGATTGGAGGATATCAAATGAAAATACTATTCGTTTTTTATGTACCTAGTGGAGGGGTTGAAACGTTAAACAGGCAAAGATCCATCGCCCTAAAACAAGCGGGGATCCGGTGTGATTTTTTATATTACAGTAAACGGAGAGATTTATTGAATCATGAGAAATCAAATGTGTTCATTACGAATGATGATCAGGAGATCAAGAACATTTTGCAAAAGGGAAAGTATGATGCCATGGTGATCACTTCTGATTATGCGGCGATGGAAAGGTTCAGAAACCTAGGATTTAAAGGGAAAATCATTCTTGAGATTCAAGGGTTTGGACCTCAGAATGTAGCTCGGGCACAATTACAAAATGCAATTCCGTATGTACAGAAGTATTGTCATGCACTCCTGTATCCCAAGACTCCCCATATAGGGGTGATTTTCAGAGAGTTCTTCAAATCCACTCCTATTTTTGAGTTTAATAATTGCTTTGATCATAAAGACTTCACCTACCAAAAGCATCCTAAAAAAGATAGACCTATTGTTGCCTGGATTGGTAGATTAGAGGACAACAAAAATTGGCGTGAATTTTTACACATTGGTCATCAATTAATTAAAACGAATGAAATGATTGATTTATACATGTTTGAGGACCCAAGCTTGTCCACCCCGAAGGAGCGAAACGATTTTATCCAATTGAAAAACAGATTGAACCTAGATAAATATGTACATGTATTACAAAATGTACCGAATAGTCAAATGCCTGGTTACTTCTCGAGAATCGGTGATTCCGGAGGGTTTCTTTGCTCAACCTCAAAAGTGGAGGGGGCTCCCTATTCTTTGTTAGAAGCTATGAGTTGCAGGTGTCCCGTTCTAACAACAGACTCAGATGGAGTAAGGAGTTCGATCTTGCATAACCAATCCGGTAAGTATTATCAAATCGGAAACATTCAGCATGCCGTTCAACAAGCCGAAGAACTCATGCACAATTCCAAACTCCGTAATTACATCATCGAAAATGCTCTGCTTCACTTAAAATCTCAGTTCAGTCATGCACAGTACTGTAAACATTTTACACAAATGCTAAAGTCCATAGGTTTATAGATTCCTTTTGATTTAAGGGCTCATGTTCAATCAAAGCTTCGTCCACAAGCATATGCTATTAAAAATAGCAAAAGGTGAGATGTCATTTGAAAGCACTCGTTACTGGCGGGGCAGGGTTTATAGGCTCCCATTTAGTGGATACACTTATTTCTAAAGGCTATAGTGTTCATATTATCGATAATTTAAGCAGCGGTAAGAAGGAGTATATAAATCCTTTAGCCATTTTTCATGAGTTGGATATTTCTACTCCTGCGGCACAAAAAGTCATCCTTAAGGAAAAACCCGATTATATTTTTCACATGGCTGCCCAGGCTGATGTGTCCCGATCCACCTCTTCCCCACTCGATGATATGCACACAAATGTTGCAGGAACCATTAATTTATTGGATGCGTGCAGGCATTATCCTGTGAAGAATTTCGTCTTTTCATCTACATCAGCCGTCTATGGGAATGTCTCCAGTGAAATGATTGACGAATCACACAAAACTTCCCCCATATCGTTCTATGGTTTATCAAAGCTTACCGCTGAAAACTATATAAAACTATTTCACGATACCTTCCAGATTCCATTCACCATCCTTCGGTATGGAAACGTCTATGGACCCAGGCAAACGTCTAAAGGAGAAGGAGGGGTCATTGCTGTATTTCTGGAGAAACTTAAGAAGCATGAACAGTTAAAAATCAATGGGGACGGGCTGCAAACAAGGGACTATGTTTTTGTACAAGATGTGGTGGAAGCAAATATTGCTGCAGCCGACAAAGGTAAGCAGATGATGATGCAAATAAGTACCGGGGAAAGAACATCGATTCTCCAATTAATCGATTTATTGAAGAATCATCATACTAATGAAATTCACACCTTCCATACAGTAGATCGACAGGGAGATATTAAGCATAGTTGTTTAGATAACACTCTTGCAAAACGTATTTTATCCTGGAATCCTCACTATTCCATTCAAGATGGAATGAGGGAGACCTATTTGTCTTACTCCTTCTAAATACCTCGGACATTAAAAAATCATCAATCAATTGACAAGCCCAATTGATAGATGATTTTTTGTTAGATATAGTTAGTTCTTTTTGCGGGCTACCTTAAAGAAATTCTGATATTTCCTTTGGATATACTGTGATTCTTTCACCATCCCCACCCCGTGTTTGGCTGAACCCATTCTGGAATGGACCCGATATAACACAAGCACTTCATCCAAATAATGCATCTTAGTATAAAGGCTCAAGCGGCACCACATCTCGTAGTCCTGTGTGTATTTCAGTCTCTCATCAAACCACCCTGCCTCCTTTATTAAATCGACTTCCGCCATTACAGTGCATCCATTCACAGGACATGCTTTTAATAGGAGCCTCTGAAATGCATCTCTATTCATTCTCCTGGAGTGGATCTCGTTCACCACTTTATTATTTATATCAATGGTTTTAAATGCTGTATAAGATACTTTAGAGCCAATTGACTTCATATACGCTAGTTGCCTCGCGATTTTGCTTTCTAGAAATATATCATCTGAGCTCAACCAGGCAAAATATTTCCCTGTTGCTTGCCTTAAACCTGCATTTAAAGCGGAGGCTGTTCCACCATTTGACTTCCTTATATACTTTATCCGGTTTTTGAACGGTTGGATTTTTTCAACATATTGAGTTGAACCATCATCCACAACGATGACTTCAATATCTTTATAGGTCTGACGAAGAGCGCTATGAATGGCTTGGTCAATATATGCGCAATTGTAAAATGGAATAATAATAGATACCTTCACTTAGTTCCCCTCTTTCATCAAAGTAAGTGATAATACCACTCTATGTAAATGACAGAAGATTGCTTGTATCATCACCCAGTCCATAGAAAAAGAGTGCATTCAGCACTCTTTCATTCAATCACAATGTCGATATGTTTAACCTTTCCATTATTGATCTTGTAACATCTTATTTCTTCTTTCCCTCCTCCGACAGCGGCTATAAAATAATAAACCTCCGGAAATTGTGAGAAAGTAACATCGTCCTTTGAAGGGACAGGACTTCCATACGGATGGGAATGATATATCCCCATAAAAACTTCCCTTTTATGAAGCATTTCACCCATGACGTGATCTTGTTCATCGGGATCAATGGCAAAAGAATATGGTGTAGGTTCTGTATTTCTCATTGGCCAGATTGTCTGACAAAGATTCATGGATCCCGAAATTAACCCGCAAGCTTCATTCGGAAGCCCCTTTTTAACCTCAATCATGATCCTTTTGTATACTCGATTGGGCATTCTTACGATTTCTTTAGGCGTTGCACCCGCATCCCTTAAATTTAAATTTCGTCCTCTTAACTTCCATTTTGATTCGATCCTCTTTCTTAATTCCAATGGGTACTCTCTTTCTCCGCTTATAAATATTGTTGAGATCTTTGGATTGCATTTTTATCCCCCCTTTCAATTCACCTTATATACTTGTTGGGATTAAACATGGTACGTTTTGATTCAGATGCCATAGGGATATTGCCGTATTCATCGAATTGAGGATTAACATGAGGAACTTGCTTTTTCTGCTGCTTCATATTTTTGTAAATTTCATTTTTCTTATTGGAGTGAGATTGAAGATCTTTCTTTAGCTTATCCAACTCCTTTTCCATTTCAACTTCACGATTACTTTTTTCCTTTTGCTTACCTGTATATTTTTCATTCAATAAACTTACTTCTTTTTCAAGGTCTTTTTCTCTTTGTTTATAATCTTCCAATTGATTCTTTAATGAATGAAGTTCATCCTCATAATATTCTTCGATTTTCTTTAACTCTTCGTTCAATACACCTATTTTCTGTAAATAACTCTTGGTTGTTTCCTCGCTTTCATTGCTCCTTATCAACGTCTCCTTGACTTCATTGATTTTCATTGAATACGATACCAATTGCTCTTCAATCAGATTAAGTTTCTTCAGTATTTCCGGATGATTGTTTTCCTCTTCTTTACCCCATAAAAATTTCCACACTATTGTATACCACCTTTCTTTAATTGGACGCATGTATTGTTTTCGGTGCATTCGTAACCAATCAATCAGAGTAACGAAAGCGTTATTATATACTTCAACTTCTAAGGATTTTTTTTTCTCTGACAGAAAATACTCATTCGTTTCAATTAATAAAGAGATCGCTCCATTTTTAATTTTCTCGAGTGGCGATTTCATGTGACTCTGAGCACTTTCGTAAAATACTTTAACTTCCGGGATTGGTGTAGGTGCAAGATGGACATCCTTTGAGTTACCATGGATGCTCTCTTCCTGATATGCTACCCGAACGTTTTTGTCATTGGTCAACTCAGGTACAGGGGAAAGGGATTCCTTCATTAATTCCTGTTGCAGTTGCAGATCAAATTCATTTTTCATTTCAATATTTTGAAGCAGAAATTCAATTTGCTCTGTCAACAGTAGGATTGTATGATGATTTTCCGCAATTTCTGATTGATAGACCAGATGTTTGGATCTTTCTTTGGACAATTCTTCTGACACATTTTTTATTCGTCTCGAATAATGATTATAGAGAGATTCAAGTTCTTCAGATATCATATGAATGTCATTCATCAACTCCGGGTAGTCTGTGCCATGGTTAAGCTTATACTCCTCCTCGGTCACCTTTTTCACCTCCAATAATTCTTTGTATTATCTTATGTATGGTTTGTTTACATGTTAAAAAAAAGGAGAGAGTTCTCTCTCTCCCTCATTTAATTAGTCATCTAAGTCTCCAAGTAAGTCTGCAAATGTTTCACACTCACCAAACTCAACCAACGCATCTACTACTCCACTATCGAAGATTACAACATTAGCTGTATTTCTTAAGATTAAGCGGAAGCCTTCTGTAGGTGCATCAAAAATTTGAAGTTCATAGAATAATTGTTCAGGTGCACCGTCAAAGTAACGAATTCCTTCTCCAACTGCAGTAAGAGCATCGTCACCACAGGTTACTCTATCGATAGATGATGGATCGAACGTAAAGGTGAAGTCAGGTTGGAATCCTGTTGCAGTCGGTGCTGGAGTAGGACCTACTTCTGTATCAGTGAAAGAGTAAGACCATGTGCTGTCTGCAAGTGAGCATTCTTGACAAATTTCAGCTCTTAAAGTTGATAGACCCGTTACTATATCAGCTGTTGCACCAGTTCCGAATGTTGCTTCAGTATCTTCATTTCTTGCAAGAGCTGTCGCCTGGCATTCACAGTTATCAACCGGGAATAATCCTGGACATTGACGAGGGAACTCTAATAGGCTTAAATCACAACGAAGTTTTTCTTCAGGTACCTTGATATTGTTAGGACGCGGGAAACAGAACTTAGCCAGGACTTCTAATTTGACTGGAAATTCTACTTGGACGTCTTTACATAGGACAACTTTTAAAGGAATCATAGGCCCGAATGGATCAGGTCCCATTAATACTCCTCCTGAGCTGGCAATGACTTGAGTCGCTCTGATATTTAAATTTTCATTGGTGATACCAGTAGGCACACAAAGCATAATCTCATCAGTAAATTGTGTACGCACAGTAAATGAACACTCTGCTACACCATCGATAAGAATTGTTACTTCAACAGGTACTGTCCAAACAATCAAGACTCTACCAGGATTACCATTTTCAAGAATGGTACCAGTGACACTTACATCAGATGGGTCAATAGGAGCTGTTTGCACCTCTACTCTTTGACCTGCCGCAAGAGCCGCGCTGACTTTACACCGACAAGCTTCATCAGGAATGAAATTCTTGTTCTCATACTTATTCGCAAAGAACACCCAGTCATATACTTTATCTACACGAATACATTCTGGTGCTAAATCATTCGGATCCAGTGGAATCGGAGACGGAGATGGTGTAGGAGTCTGGGAACCCCTAATTTGTTTACGCTTCTTCAAAAAAATCCTTCCTTCCTTTAAATGAATATTTATATCACACTATATCCTATGGACGATACAGAATTTGGTATAGAGTAAATACCTATTTATTCAAAAAAAATTAATAGGCTTATTAATAGTTTTTCGAATACTATTAAAAAATAGGCTAATTCTATAGACATTTGACTGTACTCCTGTTTCTAAAGCGACATATCATATAACATAAGGAAAGGGGGAATGTAGAACCTTTATCAATTTGCTACACTTAATATGTGAGATTTTGAAAATTACAATTAAATGAAATGTTATTATAAAGTGTTTGATCTATACCTCTAAGTGGTTACGCTACCTCATTAAATGAATATTACGAACGTGAATGATTTTCCTATCATTGCAATGATATTAATTATAAATATTCTAAAGCCATGTAAACGCTGGGAAGTTTACATGGCTTATTTTATGGACAACTAGCGTTCGTCTCGTTCAGTACATATACATAATAGTAAAAGAATGTATGCAGAAAGGAGCAATCATTCATGAAACAACTTTCCTCAATCCAACTTCAACAGCAAATCATCCATTATAAATCTGAATTGGAAAAATACAAACATAAGTGTTCAACTTTGGAAAAGCACTATCTTGCCCGCCAATACAATTTCTTAAAAAAAGAAAATCGACGTTTAGAAAACTCGAATGAAGATTTTCGAATGCAGATTGAAAAAAAAGATGCAGAAAATGAGCAATCATCCTTAAAATACCAATCTGCCCTTAAATCTCAGGAAAAGGAAATAAAAAAGCTTCGATACACCATTAATCAATTAAAGGATCAACTGCGTAAAATAAATCTCCTCTACTCATCCGAAGTAAAAACACTGGTCGAACATAATTATTTAACTAAGACTGCCCTTGAAAAAGAAATCATTTCATCACAAGTGGCACATAGTTATCTAATAAAAGAAAAAGAATTACTAACGACAAATAAACAACAAATGGAAAAACAGTTATATATAAAAGAAATAGAATTACTGGAGATGGAAGAGCTCATCGAGGAACTGAAGATTGAGTGGAATGAAGAGAAACAACATTTACGCAGACTGAATAGCTTTGAAAAACATAAAAACAATAACCTCACGGATCAGAACGAATCCTTAAATAATGAGCTTTACGTAAAAGAAATGGAACTTCTGAAGTTTAAGGAGCTAATTGAGGAATTGAAAATTGAGGGGACATTACAGAAACAACATTTGCTCTTACTGAATAGCTTTGAGGAACATAAAAACTATAATCTCTTGAAGCAGAACGAATCCTTAAAGGTTCAACTTTACTTAAGAGAAATAGAATTGTATGAAGTCCAACAAACTTTTTCAGAATTCACATTCCATTACGAGGACTTACTTACTACCAAAGCGAATCAGCTTGAACAGGCATCCAAAATGCAAATCGAAAAATCAGCCTATATCAAAAAGATAGAAACATCACTAAAAAAAATGTTGGACGAAAAAGAGTCCTATACCAATACCCTTCATGCACTAAGTAGGAACATTAAACGTATGAAGGAAGACGTATTTAGTTTCCAAGAGGATGAGTCAGTTGCAATGAAAAATAAAATGAAAAGCTATGAAAACACAATTCAGCACCTGCAATTCACAAATGCTCACTTAAATGAAGAAATCAATAAATTAAAAAACCGGGCATCTAAGTAAGGAGCCCGGTTTCTTCTATTACATAAATTCTTTGACTAATTCATCAAATTTATTTTCATCTAACCTTAAATCATGTGTGCTCAATGGCTCTTCAGAATACCCGGTCACAAGATCTTGGTATGAAGGCTGTTCTTTGTTTTGATAGATCAATCCAGTCACCATTCCATCCTTCTCCATAAGCGTATTCATTGCTTGTTCACGATTGGATGGATCATACCCTTCAACATCTGAGAGCTTAGTCAGGTTCTCTTTAAACCAGTCATACGTATTAATCTTGTTATATGTGACGCAAGGACTAAATACGTTGATTAATGAGAAGCCTTTATGATTAAGTCCTGCTTCAATTATAGCCGTCAGCTCTTTCAAGTCCGAAGAGAAACTTTGGGCAACGAAGGTTGCTCCTGCTGTTAGTGCCATTTCCATCGGTGCCAGTGCTGGCTCTATGCTTCCTTGAGGTGTTGACTTTGTCTTAAAACCAGATGATGAACGCGGAGAGGTTTGGCCTTTTGTCAGCCCATAAATCTGGTTATCCATAACGATGTATGTGACATCTACATTACGACGGATCGCATGGATCGTATGGCCAAGGCCGATGGCAAACCCATCTCCGTCCCCACCTGAAGCGATAACAGTTAAATCCTTATTAGCCATTTTTAAACCTTGTGCGATAGGCAGGGAACGTCCGTGAATGCCATGAAACCCGTACGAGTTAATGTAACCTGATATACGTCCGGAACAACCGATTCCGGATACGACAGCCAATTGTTCAGGATCCAGCCCCACATTTGCCGATGCCCGTTGAATCGCGGCTTGTACAGAGAAGTCACCACACCCAGGACACCAGTTGGGTTTAACATTATTTCTAAAATCTTTAAAGGTAGCCATGGATCAGATCAACTCCTTACATCTTGAATGAATTTCATTTGGTAAGTATGGTGTGCCATCATACTTTGTCATTTTTGTGATTTTACTCCCATACCCTACATTCATTTTAATGATATTGGCTAATTGTCCTGTAGCATTATTTTCAATCACGACCACTTTCTTCGCTGATTGCATCAGTGGCTCCAGTACATCTGCCGGAAACGGATGGATTAAGCGGACATGAGCATGATTCACTTTCACTCCATCTGCTTCAAGTCTTTCCATTGCTTCTTCAATTACTCCACGTGTCGAGTTGAAACCAACTAATAATAAATCGGCTTCTTCATGTGGTGCATGAGTGTGGATTGGACTATTAAAGCGGATGCTTTCCACCTTGCGCATACGTTTATCCATCTGTGCCTGTCTGTTTACTGGAGATTCAGAAGGCTTCCCTGTTTCATCATGTTCGACTCCTGTTACATGGTGAATACCGTTTTTCATTCCAGGAATGACACGTGGTGATACACCATCTTCAGTCACTTCAAAACGTTTAAAGTATTTCTTCGCTTCTAATTCATTTAACTCTGATTCATTGCCAACAAGCTTTCCTCTACGAATTTCCACTTTGCTGTAATCAAGAGGTTCAACCGTTTGTTTCCCTAATGATAGCTGAAGATCAGAAAGAATGATGACTGGACATTGGTACTCCTCGGCTAAATTAAACGCCTCTACTGTATCATAAAACGCTTCCTGTACAGTACTTGGAGCCAGGACGATCTTAGGAATCTCTCCGTGCGTACCATAAATCATGGCCATTAAATCGGACTGCTCCTGTTTCGTTGGAAGTCCCGTGGATGGACCTCCACGTTGAGTATCCACCACTACTAAAGGCTGCTCTGTCATACCGGATAAGCCGATTGCTTCCATCATAAGTGAAAGACCAGGTCCTGCCGATGCAGTGAATGAACGGATTCCCCCGTAGTTCGCCCCGATTGCCATCGTTGCGGCTGCAATCTCATCCTCTGTCTGGATAACCGTTCCACCGACCATCGGGAGCTTCTTAATAAGGTATTCCATGATTTCAGACGCAGGAGTGATTGGATATGCTGCCATCAGACGAACCCCACCAGCAAGAGCACCAAGCGCAATCGCATCGTTCCCGATCATGAACATGCGCTTATTTCCATCGGCTTCCTTCAGTTGTAATGAACCGACCTTGCTTCCAAGCTCATCTTTCATCGTTTGAAATCCTTGCTTGATGGCTTCCATGTTTTTCTCTACTACGGTCTCACCTTTACGGCCGAAGATTTCTTCCACTACCTCCTTGAAAACGTCTGGATCCAGGTTGAGAACGGCACAGGTCGCACCTACCGCTACCATATTCTTCATTAACGACGTCCCCAGTTCTGTAGCCAATTGAGTGAAAGGGATGATATAGAGAGAAGCATCCGTATCTTCAGGCTTTTCAGGCTTGAACTTCGCATCTGCTATAATCACACCATTGCTATGTAATTCTTTATAATTCACATCAATCGTTTCCTGGTCAAATGCAACTAAAATATCTAAGTCATCAGCAATCGCACGCACTTGTGTTGTGCTTACCCGAATCTTGTTATTTGTATGTCCTCCCTTAATACGAGAGGAGAAATGGCGGTAACCATATAAGAAATACCCAAGGCGATTGAGGGCCATAGAAAAGATTTCACCCGTACTCTCTATCCCTTCACCTTGCTGGCCACCAACTTTCCATGAAAGTTGTTCCTTCATTTATTACACCCCTTCTATCAATTTTTGCAACATCTATTAGAGAAGCGTATTCTCTTCTTTTTGTTCAAACAATCTATCACTACAAAGTATTGTTGCAACTTTTTTCTTTGTATTCACTCTATCAGTTTATCACTTTTCTATTTAAATCACTACTGTATTAAAGAGATTATGAATGTAAACTCTTTAATACAGGGACAAAAAACCATTAAAGGTATTTCTTTAATGGCCGGTTTAGTAATCAATCTGGTAATCTTCCAACAAAGTTTTCGAACAAGAATTTTTTCACCTGTTTCTCGCTATAGTATCGTTGAAGTGTGTTGATTAAGTTATTATATTGATCGAATGATGATAGCCCCTGTACCGTTTCTGATATCCCATCGAAATCTGATCCAAAGCCAACATGATCCTCTCCACCCAAACTGCAAACATGTTCGATGTGCCTGATGACATCTGAAATCACCGCTGTACCTTTTTTGTTTAGAAATGGCGGTACAAACGTGATCCCCATGACACTGTCCTTTTTGATTAACGCTTCAATTTGTTCGTTTTTCAAATTCCGGGGATTTGGACAAATGGAGTATGCATTCGAGTGAGAAGCAATGGGATATTCAGCAATCTCGATTGTATCCCAAAATGCTTTCTCACATAAATGGGAAACATCTGTCCACAGCCTGTTCCCGTTTAAGAATGAAACGACCTCACGGCCAAAATTGGTTAATCCTCCACCCCTTGGCTCCAGTGCTCCATCTGCTGCAGCATTGGCCCAATTCCACGTTAATCCTGCAGAACGGACCCCAAGCCGATAAAGAATTTCAAGCTTGGTGAGATCCTCTTCTATCGCTTCAATGCCCTCAAGTGTAAGCATTGCCCCGATTTCATTATGCGCTAATTTATCTATATCTTTTTTCGAGGTGACAAATTTAAGCTTAGGATTGGGTTTCAGGATTTGATTATGAAATAAGTTCACCATTTCCAGGGCAGCTTGAAATCGTTGACCCGGCTTCAAATTGGATGGGATATAAATAGCAAATAATTGTATCTTACTTTTGCTTTCCACCAGCTGTGGATAGGTAATATGTAAAGTGTGCTTAGATTGAAATGCTTTCTTCCCCGGTTCTAAGTATAACTGCATCAATACATCACAGTGTGCATCAAATAACATGTTTCTTCATCCTTTCAAGTCCCTGACTTCCCTATTCATAATACTATGGAATAATAGAAAGGCTGTCCACTAAAGAATCCCCTCTTTAATGAACAGCCGCCTATGGTTTATTATCTTGGTTCCACTATTAACTTTATCGCCGTACGCTCTTCCCCATCGATCAGAATATCTGTAAATGCCGGGATACATATCAAATCTAAACCACTAGGAGCAACAAAGCCTCTGGCAATCGCAACTGCTTTAACGGCTTGATTTAAAGCCCCTGCACCAATAGCTTGAATCTCAGCTCCTCCTCTTTCACGAAGAACACCGGCGAGTGCACCAGCTACAGAATTAGGATTAGATTTTGCTGAAACTTTTAATATTTCCATTCCTTTTCCTCCTTGTCATTTCCCCCATACCGTATGTCCGTGGTAAAGAACAAACTTGGTATAAATGATTCCACTGATACTATATTCAGGAAATGGACAAATCATTCCGGTCTCACTGAAAAAAGGAAAGAAAACATTTAATATTCTGCCATAAATGGATGATCTTCGTTAATTAAAATACGATCGATTTTTTTTGCTTTACCCGTTTTTTGATCAACATCTATTAAACAGGCACTCAAAATTTTCCGTCCTGTCTTCGGAACTTCAAAACGAACAGGCAAACTGGTCTGAAATCTCTTCAGAACAGAATCCTTACTCATTCCCAATACCTCATCATATGGGCCTGTCATACCGACATCACACATAAATGCTGTGCCATTGGGCAGGATGCGGTTATCCGCTGTTTGCACATGTGTATGGGTGCCTATTACAGCAGATACCCGTCCATCCAAAAGCCAGCCAATAGCCTGCTTTTCACTTGTTGCTTCTGCATGAAAGTCAACGAAGATAATGGACGTTCTCTTCTTTGCTTCGTGTACAAGTTCATCCAGTGCCTTAAACGGGTCATCAAGGGGAGGCATAAAAGTTCTACCTTGGGCATTGATAACGGCAACCTCTTTTCCATACACTTCAGCAAATACCAGACCGCTCCCAGGGGTTCCTTCCGGGAAATTCGCTGGTCTCACCATTTGTTTCGATGAGTCAATAAAATTGAAAATGTCTTTATTGTCCCAAGTATGATTCCCGAGAGTTACCATATTGGCACCATCTTGCAAAAATTGTTTGTAAATCTTCTCCGTGATCCCTCTGCCTGAAGCAGCATTTTCCCCGTTAACGATGGTGAAATCAGGTGAATGCTTCTTTTTTAACTTCGGCAGGTATTCCGTGATCATTTCCCTGCCCATTGAACCGACAACGTCTCCAACAAATAAAATTTTCATGAAAATTCCCTTCTATATATGTATTCAGTCTTGTAGTTATTGTATCACAAATAACTTGCCGTCTATTCATCCGGAATGGATCCATCATCATTTCCTCCCGGATCATAAAAACGATAAAAAAAGCTGACCCGAAAAGGGATATCCTTTTCGAGTCAACCTCTTATTTCGCGTATTCGACAGCCCTTGTTTCACGGATGACCGTTACTTTAATATGGCCTGGATAATCGAGCTCATCTTCGATCCGTTTACGGATATCCCTTGCTAATCGGTGAGATTCCAAATCGTCAATGGCTTCTGGTCTAACCATAATACGAACTTCACGTCCAGCCTGGATCGCGAACGATTTCTCAACGCCTTCATATGACTCTGAGATTTCTTCCAACTTCTCTAATCGGCGGATATAGTTTTCCAGCGTCTCACTTCTTGCGCCAGGTCTCGCAGCAGATAAAGCATCAGCTGCAGCAACCAGTACGGCAATGATGGACGTAGGCTCTGTATCTCCGTGGTGAGAGGCAATACTGTTAATGACAACAGGGTGTTCTTTGTACTTCGTTGCCAGTTCAACACCAATTTCTACGTGGCTTCCTTCTACTTCATGGTCGATCGCTTTTCCGATATCATGAAGCAATCCAGCACGTTTAGCGAGTCTTTCATCCTCACCAAGCTCTGCTGCTAGTAACCCCGATAGATACGCCACTTCCATTGAGTGTTTTAAAACGTTTTGACCGTAACTTGTACGATACTTTAAACGTCCCAAGATTTTAATTAAATCCGGGTGAAGACCATGAACGCCAACTTCAAAGGTTGTCTGTTCACCAATTTCACGGATGTATTCATCCACTTCACGTCGGGATTTATCGACCATCTCTTCAATTCGTGCAGGGTGGATACGTCCATCCTGAACTAACTTCTCTAATGCAATTCGAGCCGTTTCTCTACGAATCGGATCAAAACCAGAAAGAATAACTGCTTCAGGAGTATCATCAATAATCAGATCAATTCCTGTTAACGTTTCCAGCGTACGAATGTTACGTCCTTCTCGCCCAATAATTCGACCTTTCATCTCATCATTCGGTAGGTTCACAACACTAACCGTTGTTTCTGCCACATGTTCAGCAGCACAACGTTGTATAGCCAGTGAAAGGACTTCTTTCGCTTTCTTATCTGCATCTTCCTTCGCACGTGTTTCATGCTCTCTGACCATAATGGCGATATCATGGGAGAGCTCATTTTCAACGCGGTCAAGAATGATTCCTTTCGCTTCATCACGAGTTAAGCTCGAGATACGTTCTAGCTCTGTTTGCTGTGATCGTACCATCTCGTCCACTTTGCTTTCCATCTCTTCAATATGTTGTTGTCTCTCGTTAAGGGTCCCCTCTTTTCTTTCAAGTAAGGCTTCACGCTTATCAAGCGTTTCATCTTTTCGATCGAGGTTTTCCTCTTTTTGCATTAAACGATTTTCTTGTTTCTGCAATTCATTTCTTCGTTCACGAAGTTCATTTTCCATTTCTGTGCGAAGTCTATGATTTTCGTCCTTTGCTTCTAATAGTGCTTCTTTCTTCAGAGCATCTGCCTCGCGCTTAGCATCTTCTAAAATATGCTCTGCTGAACCTTTTGCACCAGCAATCTTTGCTTCAGCAATGGACTTACGAATTAGGTATCCAACAACTACACCGACGATAAGGCCAAGCAAAATGGAGATGATTGTTATAGGTTGCATTATTTCACCTCCTCTTGCTATGAACTGTCATCATGTCTTTTACATGTCGGCTTGTACATTGCTCAAGTAGAACAAAATATACAGCGCTAGGCTTTCAAATATTCATTCGAAAAATTTGTAAAATATACATGTTAATTTTAAATCTCTGAAAATTTATTGTCAAGGGGTTGAGCCCTCCATCACTAGATTTCTCAAGGGATTTTTTCCAATCGACATAAATTGACACTGTCACTCTGGGGTTATGGATGATTTTTTGACCCCATCCATCTATTTGAAGATTTTTGTTGAATTTAGAAGTTATCATCAGAAAACGATCATTCACATGCTCTTCACAACTATAAGCGATTAGCTTTAGAAAAAAACAATATTACTATTTTCTACCAATCAATAGCTTATCATACATAATAAAGAGAAGCACACCGAAAATGGCTGCTTCTCATATTTGTGGTTAATCTTCTAAAAGGCTTAATTCACTTTGATCATCGGTTTCAGCTCGACCTGTATCCAATCCGTAATGATCACGGATTTTCAGCATGATTTCGCTGCGAATTTCTGGATTTTCTTTAAGGAAAATCTTCGCGTTCTCGCGACCTTGACCTAAGCGTTCTTCGTTATAAGAATACCAGGCACCGCTCTTCTGAACAATATCAAGTTCAGATCCAAGATCGACGATTTCACCTTCTTTAGAAATCCCCTCACCATACATGATATCTACTTCCGCTACACGGAAAGGAGGAGCTACTTTATTCTTTACGACTTTAATCTTCGTTTTGTTCCCCACCATTTCATTTCCTTGCTTAAGTGTTTCAGCACGACGGACTTCCAAACGTACAGAAGAATAGAATTTCAGTGCGCGTCCACCAGGAGTCGTCTCAGGATTTCCAAACATGACTCCAACCTTTTCACGAATTTGGTTAATGAAAATCGCGATGGTCTTCGATTTGTTGATGGCACCTGAAAGTTTACGAAGAGCCTGTGACATTAAGCGGGCTTGAAGACCTACGTGAGCATCTCCCATCTCTCCCTCGATTTCCGCTTTCGGTACAAGTGCTGCAACAGAGTCGATAACAATGGCGTCCACTGCCCCACTACGTACTAACGCTTCAGCAATTTCCAGTGCCTGCTCACCTGTGTCCGGTTGAGAAAGCAATAATTCATCTATGTTTACCCCAAGCTTTTGCGCGTATTCAGGATCAAGTGCGTGCTCTGCATCAATGAATGCCGCCTGACCGCCTTGAGCCTGGACTTCTGCAATGGCATGAAGTGCTACTGTTGTTTTACCGGATGATTCCGGACCATATACCTCAATGATTCTTCCACGTGGATATCCGCCTATTCCAAGAGCAGCGTCCAGTGCAAGTGAACCACTTGGACATGTTACTACGTTTCTATCCGTTTTCTCCCCAAGCTTCATGATTGAGCCTTTACCAAACTGCTTTTCTATTTGTTTTAACGCCATATCTAAGGCTGCTTTACGATCGCTCACAAATCTTCCTCCTTTGAATATAGAACTTGAAATTGACAACTTATAAGCTTGTCTCAAATCCAACCTATCTATACTATAAACGTTTTTATAATAGAAAACAAGAAAAAAATCGAACATTCATTCGGTTTTTTTCTATGAGTCATTTGGATTGAATTTAGAGGAGTTTCACACAAAAAAACTGCCTTCCATATCAGAAGACAGCCAATGTACAATTACTTACTCAATTCTTTAATCAAATAATACCAACCATACTTCGCCGTTCTCATTCGGTTAGCATTTCGTCCGCCTCCAAGATTCAATAGAAACGTTTTAGTTGGTTGATCTTTCATGGACAACCCAATCCAAACGGTTCCTGCAGATTGACCTCCGTGTGATCCGGGACCTGCTGCACCTGTAAAGCTGATCCCGATATCGGATGATAAAAGTTCTCTGACGTTTTCTGCAAGCTCTTGTGCACACTTTTCGCTTACTGAGGTATGCTGTTTAAGTGTACTTTCTTTCACGGAGAGTACCTTCTTCTTAACCTCATCCTGGTAACAAATTACCCCACCATTCAGGATGGCAGATGTACCTGGTAATGAAGCTAATTGAGCTTGAAAGAGACCCCCGGTTAAACTCTCTGCACATGATAGTGTGAAACCTTTCTCTTTTAATAATTTGAATCCCACCTCGACGAGAGAATCCTCATCATAGCCGTAGAAGTATTCTCCTGCAATATGCATAATCTCAATTTCTAACTCATCCAAAAGGGTGATGGCCACATCTTTCGATTCGTGTTTGGCCGTCAGCCTCAGTGTTACTTCTCCGTCACCAGCCAGTGGGGCAATGGTCGGATTGGTTTGTTGATCAATCAGATTTTCTAATTCTGTTTCCAGCTGAGCTTCCCCAATGCCGAAAAAGCGCAGGACCCGTGAATGGATGATTTCTTTCTTCTTTAATAGTGTAAGGATAGCCTGTTTGCCGTAAGTACTGAACATCGGTTTCATTTCAGATGGAGGCCCGGGTAAAAGCATGTATGCTTTACCATCTTTTTTCAATAGCATGCCGGGAGCCATACCGTAATCATTCTTCAACACTTGTGATCCAGATAAAATGAGAGCCTGCTTCTCATTATTGGGAGTCATCTCCCGATTGACCTTTTTAAAATAGCTTTTTATTGATTCCAAGGCGTCTTCGTCCATGCTCAAAGATGTACCTAATGACTTCGCAATGGTTTCTTTCGTCAAATCATCCTTCGTCGGTCCAAGTCCACCAGTGAAAATCAACAAGTCTGCTCTCCCTTGACCTACTGAAATCGCATCATGCAATCGTTCAGGGTTGTCTCCAACACTAGTATGGTAGTAGACATTCACCCCCATTTCAGCCAGTTGCTCTGAAATGAATTGAGCATTGGAATTGACGATTTGACCTAATAGTAGTTCTGATCCTACCGCTATAATTTCTGCATTCATCCTTATTCCCCCTATCATTGATGTAAAGAAGGGGATGATTCCAGTAGAATCAATCCCCTTGTTAATTATTTCGAATTTACAAATGCTTTTTTGTTATGTTTGAAATAGTCCCATCCAGACCAAATAGTAAAGAACATAGCCACCCAAAGAGCAATGGTAGCAAATGGCAGATTGATCAGTTCGAAAATGGCATTATGCAGAAGCAGCGCTGAAATAGCGATGATTTGTGCCCATGTTTTGATCTTTCCAAGTTGACCCGCAGCAACCACTTCCCCTTCTCCGGCTAACACAAGGCGAAGGCCTGTTACCGCAAACTCGCGGCTGATGATGATAATGACAATCCAGGACGGGGCAAGACCAAGCTCAACCAGTACAATCAAGGCAGCGGATACAAGCAATTTGTCCGCTAATGGATCTAAGAATTTCCCCAGGTTCGTAACGAGGTCAAGCTTTCGAGCATAATAACCGTCAATCCAATCGGTTGTTGCCGCAATGATGAATATCAAAGCCCCCACAAAGTGCTTGACCGGCATTTCTGCCCCAAGAAACATCATGTCACCCCAGTTTAAAGGTGCAAGCATAATGATTAAAAATAATGGAATTAAAAATATCCTTGAAACTGTAATCTTATTAGGTAAGTTCACCTTTCTACCTCCAATACTAAAAAACACGTCTAGCTATAGTATGTAAGAAAAAGGAGTTATTAAAACTCCCCTCACTTCATTTATTGCGTTGATTGTGGTTCGTAATTGATGATAATATCCTGCCTGACGACATCCGTTGCAGAGATTTTATACTCAAGTTGTTTGCCATTCACACTTATAACCGTGTTTGAAGCATCCCCTATGATGAGGTATGCCTGTTTTTCACCGGAAAAGTCAAAGTCCTTTTTATTACCCTGTTTTAGTAGTCCTTCAAACAAAACTTGCTCGTCAGTGTTAAATACTTTCACCCAAGTATCACCCTTAGCTGACAATTGCAGCTTGAACTCTTCTGCATTTTTCAATTCATAGGTTGTTTTATAGCCTGAAGTATTAACAGCCTCTAAAGATTGTTCTGGTTTTTGTTCTTTATCTTCCCCGGCTTTTTCATCTTCTGAAGATTTATTTTCCCCTGTTTCTTCTTTATCTTTGGGTTCTTCTTCAGGCTTTTCACTTTCAGCCGTTTGATTTTCATCTACAGCGACTTGCTCCTGATTTTCTGAAGGTTGTGTCTCAGGGGCTTTATTCCCCACTTTCCCTTGCCAGAATACCCATACGGCAATCAAGGCACCTATAACGAACAGGGCAATAAGCAGTTTGGGTACGAAGTCAAATACCTTGGTAGAGCTTTCTGATACAGACTTTCTTGACTGAACTCTGGAAAGGGAGACCGGTATCTCATCTTCATAGGTTGTCGGAATTTCATCCTTATGTTCCTCAAAAATCACTTCAGGAGGAAGGCCGACCGCTTCACAATACTGTTTAATAAATGCACGTACATAGAACTTCCCGGGCATCGCGTCATACGAACCTTCTTCTATCCCAATCAAATAGCGTTTTTGAATCTTTGTTATCCTTTGTAAATCATCGAGGCTGTAACCTTTAGCTTCACGGGCTTCCTTTAAACGATTTCCTAATTCCGTCACCACTTAACACCTTCCAATATTAAAAATCAAAACCTCCAAAATCGGAATTTTGAAATAGATTATTTTGTTCTACTAATTCATATGTAATTTCTTCATCAGGATCGTTTCTAAGTTCAATGATATAATCAAAATCTTCAAGTGAATATTCAGAGTTTTGAACGAATACGTCAGGATGTTCGATTACTTTAACAGCAGGCAATCTCATGATTTCCCTTACTAGTTGCCAGTGTTTTTCACTTGCACGGCGAGTTGAAACGATACCGTCAATAATAAATAAATTTTCAGATGAATACTCGTCTTCAATCAGCTTGCTTCTTATTGTCTGCTTTAATAAAGTAGAAGAGACAAAGAGCCATTTCTTATTTGCACATACGCTTGATGCCACGATGGATTCGGTCTTCCCTACCCGGGGCATTCCTCTGATCCCAACAAGCTTATGTCCTTCTTGCTTAAATAGCTCAGCCATAAAGTCTACTAATAAACCCAGCTCATCACGAACAAACCGAAACGTTTTCTTGTCATCGGCATCACGCTGAATATAACGGCCGTGACGAACGGCAAGGCGATCCCGTAATTTCGGCTCTCGGAGCTTTGTTACATTAATTGTATCCATCGTTTGTAAGATGGACTCGAGCCTCGTTATCTGCTCATCATTGTTTGCAAGAAGAAGCATTCCCCTCCTGCCTTCATCTACACCATTTATCGTCACTATATTTATAGAAAGCATTCCTAATAACGAGGAAATATCACCTAAGAGGCCTGGACGATTTTTTTGAATTTCATATTCTAAATACCATTCTTTGCGTTCCATTGGTTCCCTCCTGAAAAAACTGTGACATTCCTATTCGATAAAAATCGACATAATTCGGAAAAGTTATTTAAACATCTAGGTATTATAATAAATGATTTTCCGGTAATAGAAAAGCAAAACCTACATAAATATGTACAATTTCTCATTTTATACCTCATAAGCTGTATATAGTAAAGAAGTATAGACTTCACCCGAAAAGAATGACTTCTTTCTCAAGTGATTCTTATTGCAGTGTATATAAGAAAAAGGAGAGGAAAAAATCCCTCTCCTTAACGAGTACTATTGTTATTAACAAGTTTAACCATCATGTTCGCAATGGCATGTTGTTCTTCAGGAGAAGCGACAGACCATAAATCCGCTAACACTTTTTCCTGATCGTTCTTAGCTTCGACTTGATTCGCTAAGTAGTCCCCGATTTGGTAAGCTAAGTCAGAAACTGTTTCATTTTCCATTCCACCATGTTGAGCCTGGTGAAGACGGTCACCTAAGAAATTTTTCCAATCAGACCAGTTATCTAATACAGACATTTGTCATGACCTCCTTTATTGAAATACAACCTTAGTTTGTATCCAGGAGGAAAAATTATTCGCCTTAATCATTTGACTAAAAAACTTTTTCATGTATGCCATCCACCGTTGATGGAGATGGTTTGACCAGTTATATAAGAGGATTTGGCAGAAGTGAGAAATTGAATCGAATCGGCAATTTCATCTGCCTGAGCAAGACGCCCCATTGGAATCTCCTCCCTAAGAGCTTCTAGTTCACCTTCAGAAAACGACCCCATCATCGAGGTATCAACTGCCCCTGGAGCAATTGCATTGATCCTTACCCCGCTTAGAGCAAGCTCCTTACTCAATGATTTCACAAATGCCAATTGCGCCCCCTTTACAGTTGAATAAACGACCTCACACGCTCCGCCTATTTGTCCCCAAATGGAGCTTACCATTACAATACTCCCCTTACGTTCTATCAGCTTAGGCAATAACATTTGAATGAGAAGTAAAGGACTTTTAACATGAACGTTAATCAAATAGTCCACCTCTTCTTCAGTCTGATCTTGAAACATTCCCCAGCTTGAATTCCCACTACTATAAATAATGGCATCAAGTTGGAAGATACTGTTCACGAGACTCGCGACTTCTTTTGGGAGGGCAAGGTTCGCCCGAATGGGGATTGCCTCCACCCCATACTTTTCAATCTTATGTAGCAGCTCTGTTATAGCTTTTTCATTCGTATGATAATGTAAATATAAATTCCATCCCTCTTCAGCCAAACTTAAAGCCGTACTGCTTCCAATCCCCCCTGAAGCGCCTGTTATTAAAGCATATTTCATCAATTTCCACCTCAATGTCCACATAAAGAGAGGAACTACCCTAGAGCAGCTCCCTCAGATATTATGATTTTGGTACTACCTGACACACCGTAAAGCGCTCTTCACTGATAATGGTACTGGCAACGGCTTGAATATCATCATACTTCAATGATTCAAGTGTAGGTACAACTTCAAAAAGATCCATTTCGTTAAAAGCATAGCGTGTGAATTGATTTGCAATAAACTCAGGAGAATTAATGGCACGTAAAAACGCACCAATTTTCTTTTTCTTCGTTCTTTCTAATCCCTCTTCTGTAAAGAGAGATTGTTGTTTGGCTTTAAGTAGCAGCGATTGTACCTTCTCGGCCAGCTCATCCGGCTTTTCCGTATCTCCACCGACGGTTAGGAATCCAAAGCCATTTTCTTGTGTATAGTCATAGTGGAATGTTTCATCAATCAATCCATCATTGTATAGTTCAGAATAATACGTTGAGCTTTTACCAAATAGCATATCCAGGAAAACGTTCATCGAAAGCTCTTGTCTAAGCATTTCCTTGCCTTGCTGATGCGGTTCAGGCGCTTTAAGACCTACCAGGCACTTAGGACTTTGCACATTCATCTTAAGGACTTGCTTCTTCTCAGCAACCGTTTCTGGTTCATCATCAAATTTCCGCTTGATCTCAGGCATTTTTTCATAATCCTTCTTTTCCTGATTCGAACGGATCTGATTCATGATTTGATCCGGGTCTACAGATCCCACTACAAAGAGAAGCATATTGCTTGGGTGGTAGAATGTGTTATAGCACTGATACAACATATCTTTCGTGATTGGTGTGATGGACTCAATCGTTCCTGCAATATCAATCTTCACAGGGTGATTTTTGTACATATTCTGAATCACACCAAAATATAATCGCCAGTCAGGGTTATCATCATACATGGTGATTTCCTGTCCGATTATGCCTTTTTCTTTTTCCACTGTCTTTTCTGTAAAATAAGGGTCTTGAACAAAGTCTATAAGCGTTTCTAAATTTCGTTCCACATTGGTGGTACTTGAGAATAAATAAGCCGTTCGTGTAAAGGATGTGAAAGCATTAGCCGACGCTCCCTGGCGGCTGAATTGCTGAAATACATCCCCATCTTCCTTTTCAAACAATTTATGTTCCAAGAAGTGGGCGATTCCATCTGGAACCTTAACGAATCCTTCTTCGTTTAGAGGGACAAAATGATTGTCGATGCTTCCGTACTTCGTCGTAAACGTAGCATACGTCTTATTGAATCCTTTTTTCGGGAGAATATAGACATCCAGTCCATTAGACATTTTTTCATAATATAAGTTTTCCTGTAATTGATCGAAGGAAATTTTCTTCATCTTTATCCCTCCATTCCTGTTAAAAAGTAGATGGTATCGAGTTCAACTTTACTTGCTGCTTTCACGATGTCTTCTTTCGTCGTTTTCTCAATTTCATCAAGCCAGTGTTTTAAATCAATTTCTTCATGGGCGACAGCATTATGATAAAGGACCTCAACCAACCCACGGGACGTATCAATGGTTTCAAGCAGTTGATTCCGGATGACCGCTTTCGTTTGTTCGATCTCGCCATCCGTAAAGTCTCCATCCTTCATGGCTTGCAGCTGATCATTGATGATTCCAACAGCTTGATCATATTTCTCAAATTCTATGCCGGACATAACCATCAATAATCCTTTATGACTTTCTAGTCTACTTGCTGCATAGTAGGCTAAGCTCGCTTTTTCTCTCACATTTATGAACAATTTAGAATGAGAAAATCCACCGAATATGCCATTGAACACCTGAAGGGCAAAGTAATCATCATCGCCATATTGAGTATGTGTCCGGTAGCCCATATTAAGCTTACCTTGCTTCACATCCTGCTTTTCTTTCACGACGTTTTCCCTTTCTTTTTGCTTCACTTCCGATGAATCGACTTCGAGAGGGGTACGTTCGTTTAATTGGAGGAGTTGATCACACAGTTTTTCAACTTCCGCAACATCTACATCGCCGATGACATAAAGATCGAATTGATCTTCATTCATGACTTTTTGATAATATTCATATAAACTCTTGGCCGTAATGGACTCTACTTCTTCACTAATTCCATTAACATGAAGGGCGAATCGCTCCCCCTTACACATTTCTTCTACAAGCCGGGAATTAGCGTAGCGCATTTTATCGTCATATACTGCCTGTATTCTTACCTTCTGGTTTCGTTTTTCTTTCTCGACCGTTTTCTTATCGAATTCGTTATTTTCAATATGAGGATTTTGCAGGACATCTGCTAAAAATTCTATTCCTTTTTGAAGTAAAGGCTCCGAGTCCCTTAAAAACTTTTCGTTGGCAATTTCAACTGACATGCTGACCACGTGGTACTCACCTTTTTTACCTAAATCCGTAAAAAAGTTAGCACCATATAATTCATCAAGGTAGGATCTTAATTCCGTTGTACTCGGATAGGTTTTTGTACTGCTTTGCATCACATGAGGGAGTAATCCGCGTAAGGTCACTGTTTCTTGATCTAATGGAGCTTTCATTTTCAAAATCAGACTGTTGGTTTTATACTTATCCGTTTGAACGATATGTAGCGTGTATCCCTGTTTCTTCTTTACTACTTCATTTATGGCTGTCATCGTACCGTCCTCCTTAGTTCCACACTTCCATCATTTTTGAAATCAAAAAAGTTATAAACACCTTTATTGTGCGGCATTTATGTATAACTATACATGTAGTGATATGTTGATTTCAAGCATCTTCCTCTATTGGAAAAATACCCATAGAGTAAACTATTATATGATTGTAAAATATTCAATATGTTCGTTCTTATATTTTCTAAAAAGGCTCTTTTCGTAAACAGAAAAAGTAGTAGTTGATTCCCGCTCCAGGATTCCCGCTTTCCGCTGGGCGGCCGGTGAGCATTCTCGTCGCTCCTTTGGGGTCTAACCCACTGTTTATGCGTAGATTCCTAAAAAGTAAACTTATCTTTTGAATGAGTGGTAGTGTAAAACCATGGAACGTTCCTTTCCGCTCCAGGCACAAGATTCCCCGGGGAGGAAGTCGAGCCTCCTCGACGTTCCGTCTGTGGGGTCTCCCTTTCCTCTATTTCCCCCAGGAGTCAAGTGCCTTCCGCTACCATCCACTCTGTGCTATTACATTTTATTTCCTATAAATATAGATAGACAAACATAAGAAAGCTCCTATTGTAGAATCCGTTGAGGGTTTGTTCCCAAAACCAATTATCTACAAAGGTGTAAAAAAATTTAGGTTAATTCATAAATTGGCGGATCATTGAACTATCCTTTCAAATGGATCAAACAATCTCTTTGATTTGTCCGTGTATGGAGCACCAAGCCCCAAGGCATATGGACCAAATGCTATCGTCATGATAGCCTAAATCCTTTCCTTGAATGAAAAAAAATAGGAAAGAATAACAATCTTATTTGTAAATAGTCTTTTTTGCTCCAACGGTAAAATAGACTATTGTAAAGAGAGTAGTGGTCGATTTTCTCTTGTATTCTAAAATTCCGTTTTCTATAGATTGTTTTTGTTACTTTTAAGCTCTGTCACGAAATTTTCTTATAGAAGGTGAGGGGAACTGCGTAGACTCCGGCGGATTTTGAACGTGCCGAGACCCGTTCGGCTAAGCTGAGGAGGCCGGCCGATCGTGCGCGGCAAGCGGAGCGGTTCCCCTCACCTTCTAGCACACACTGGTTGACAGAGCCCCTGGCAGATTTCATTTTATCAAACAACAAATTTTGCGAAATGAACCTTCAAATAAGCTGTTTTCGTAAACTATGTTGCTATGAGAGAGAAATGAGCATACAAAAAAGGTACCTCGAGTGTCGAGATACCTTTTATTGATTGGTGCTTATGTGATTAACGACTTCCTTTAATATACGGTGTACCAAGTGCTTTAGGTGCATCTGCACGCCCGATGAATCCGGTAAGTGCAAGGATGGTCAACACATAAGGAGCGATTAGCAGGTATACACTTGGAATATTCTCAAATAACGGAATACTTGATCCGATGATACTTAAGCTTTGAGCAAATCCAAAGAATAATGCTGCACCCATTGCACCAAGCGGATGCCACTTACCGAAGATCAAAGCGGCTAAGGCCATGAATCCCTGTCCGCTTATCGTTGTATGACTAAAGTCCGAGGAAATGGACTGGGCATATACGCCTCCACCTACTCCTGCAAAAGCCCCGGAAATGATGACGCCGATATAGCGCATTTTCGTTACGTTGATTCCCATTGTGTCGGCAGCCATTGGATGCTCACCTACGGAACGCAATCTGAGACCGAATGGAGTCTTAAACATAATGAACCAAACGATGACAGACACAAGAATGGCTACAAATGGTGGCCAGTAAGTGTTGGAGAAGAAAATATCTCCAATCACTGGAATTTTATTCAGTAACGGCACATCCACTTTCCCGAATCCTTCAGAAATAATATCAGTTTGACCTTTCCCGTAAATACGTTTTACTAAGAAAAGGGTTAATCCAATAGCAAGCAGGTTGATTGCCACACCGGATACTACTTGATCAGCTCTGAACGTGATAGAAGCAACAGCATGTAAGACGGCTAGTAACCCTCCCATTACCATGGCTATGAGCAGCGCTACCCAAGGAGTAGCATCACCGAATACGTCTGAGAAAGCAAGATTGAAAACGATGCTTGCGAAAGCCCCTATGACCATTAAACCTTCAAGTCCAATATTAACGACACCAGAACGCTCAGAGAACGCTCCGCCTAAAGCAGTGAAAATAAGTGGTGATGCCCACAATAATGTTGATGGAATAAGGATTGTCAAGATATCAATAAAGCCCACTTACTTCACCCCCTTTTTACTAAATCGTTGAATTAGATAACGAATCATATAACCAGATGCTACAAAGAAAATAATAAGGGCAATGATGATGTCTACCAATTCATTTGGAATACCTGCTTCAAGAGGCATATTTAACGCCCCCACTTTAAGTCCTCCAAATAATAATGCTGCGAATACAACACCTATTGCTACATTACCTCCTAATAGTGCTACAGCGATCCCATCAAATCCGACCCCTGTAAATCCTCCTTTAATCGAGGCATAGCCAAATGTTCCTAAACCTTCCATTGCACCAGCGAGTCCGGCAAATGCTCCTGAGATGACCATAGAAAGGATAATGTTTCCGTTTACGTTCATCCCTGCATATTGAGAAGCGTGCTGGTTAAAACCTACGGAACGCAGTTCATATCCACGAGTCGTTTTCTCTAATAGGAACCACATGATAAATACACACAGAAGGGCGATGAAAACTCCCCAATGCAGGCGAGAGTAATCCGTTAAGCTTTCGAAAAACGGAGACTTAAGTGATGCCGTTCCTGCGATATAATCCGTACGATCTTTACGCTCTGTTAACACATCACGGATAATCGCATTCGTGACGTGAAGAGCAATATAGTTCATCATGATTGTTACAATTACTTCGTGTACACGAAATCTCGCTTTAAGTAATCCAGGAATAAAGCCCCATAACGCTCCAGCTAATGCTGCTGCAGTGATGGCAAGGGGCAAATGAATGATTTTTGGTAACTCATCGAAAGCAACCCCTACCCAAACAGCAGCAAGCCAGCCTACAATCAATTGTCCTTCGACCCCGATATTGAATAAACCGGTTCTAAAGGCAAAGGCCACAGCCAACCCTGCTAAAATGTATGGTGTTACTTGACGTACCGTTTCCCCTACATAGTAGATTTCACCGAAAATACCTTGCCATAACGCAGAATATCCGGCAATCGGATCATACCCACTCACAAGCATAATAATGGTTCCTACAATAATACCTAAAAGGACTGAAATAACCGGGATTAATATATTTGTTAATCGATTAGACATTTGTGTTCTCCCCCGTTTCCTTCCTCTTTGATCCAGCCATTAATAGTCCTAGCTCTTGTTCAGTCGTTTCCTTTGGATTCACAATCGCTACGATTTGACCTTCATAAATAACGGCAATACGATCACTTACATTCATGATTTCATCTAGTTCAAATGAAAGCAATAGAACGGCTTTCCCGTTATCCCGCTGCTCGATAAGGCGTTTGTGAATGAACTCAATGGCTCCTACATCCAAACCACGAGTCGGTTGAGCCGCAATCAATAAGTCCGGGTCACGATCAACTTCCCTGCCGATAATCGCCTTTTGTTGATTACCGCCGGACAATGCCCGGGCAAGAGTATATTCCGAAGGTGTTCTTACATCAAACTCTGAGATTAGTTTTCTTGCTTGATTGTAAATATTTTTATAGCTTAATACCCCTTTATTGGAATAGGGCTTTTGGTAATAGGTTTGTAGAACCATATTTTCACCAATCGGAAAATCTAATACTAATCCGTGTTTGTGACGATCCTGAGGAATATGACCTACACCTGTTTCATATATCTTGCGCGGTTTCATATTGACTATTTCTTTTCCATTCAGCTTTATCGAGCCACCATCGGTTTTGTATAATCCTGTAATAGCTTCTATCAGTTCACTTTGCCCATTGCCGTCGACCCCTGCAATACCCAGGATTTCCCCTGCCTTCACTTCAAGGTTCAATCCTTTTACTACGGGAACATTCCGATGATCTTTCACCTTTAAATCACGAATCTCAAGTACATTGCCCGCAGGATTTGCTTCTTTTTTCTCAGTCTTAAAGGTTACTTCACGCCCTACCATCAGACTGGCAAGATGGTTCGTGTCAGTCTCTGATACTTTCACAGTCCCAATCCCTTTACCTTTTCTGATAACGGTTACATTATCACACACTTCCATAATCTCTTTTAGCTTATGGGTGATAAGAATAATAGATTTACCTTCTTGAATAAGAGTTTTCATAATTTGAATAAGCTCTTTGATTTCTTGAGGAGTCAGTACCGCCGTTGGCTCATCAAAGATCAAAATTTCAGCCCCGCGATAAAGTGTTTTCAAGATCTCCACACGTTGCTGCATACCTACTGAAATTTCAGAAATTTTAGCAGACGGATCCACTTTCAAACCATATCTTTCTGAAATTTCCATAATATCCTTCTCTGCCTTTTTAATATCCACCGTTGCACCGGACTTAGGCTCTCTTCCGAGAATAATATTTTCTGTTACTGTAAAGGTATCCACGAGCATAAAGTGCTGATGAACCATTCCGATCCCTAAGTCGTTGGCGATATTGGGATTGGTGATGTTCACTTTCTGTCCCCTTACACGAATTTCTCCTTGCTCAGGTTGATAAAGTCCAAATAATACATTCATCAGTGTAGACTTACCTGCTCCATTTTCACCAAGAAGCGCATGAATTTCACCTTTTTTGAGCTGGAGGGTAATATTATCGTTTGCTACGATGCCTGGAAATTCTTTACGGATATTCAGCATCTCAATTACATAATCCATTGCTATTCACTCCTTGCGTAGGCTAGGGATATTTATCTAGTAGTTAGAGGTCAGACCTTAACACCTAGAAAAAAAAGGGTTTCCCCGAATAAAAATCTAAATGAAAGATAGAAAACATTTCTATACTTCAATTAAATTTTTAATTATTATGAATATTTCTTTTAAAAAAGGGATAAGGACCGGCTATCCTTGGCCCGCTTATCCCTTTTAAAATTAGTTAGCCGAGAAAGACTCCGCTTCTTTAACAGATTCTGGAACTGTCACATCTCCACTATTAATTTTTTCTTTCCATTCATCAACTTTTTGCATTACTTCATCTTTATTTGAAAGCTCTTCATTTAATTCAGCGAGTCCTACACCGTCTTCTTTAAGACCGTATAAGATTTGTTCTCCACCAGGGAAATTTCCGTCTTGAGCTTTTGTTGCAAGGTCTTTAACTGCGTTGTCAACACGTTTCAATGCAGATGTCAGAACAATGTTATGGTCGCCAACTTTACCTTCTGCAACTTGATCAGAGTCAACACCGATCGCCCAAAGCTCACGGGATGGATCTTTTTCTTTTAAGTCACGTGCTTCTTTGAATAAGCCATTACCAGTACCACCAGCTGCATGGAAAATAACATCTACATCTTGAGAGTACATTTTAGAAGCGATCGTTTGACCAAGTTCAGCTTTATCAAAAGCTCCTGCATAGTCTGCCACGATTTCTGCATCTGGTTTAACTGATTTTACACCAGCTATGAACCCTGCATGGAAACGCTCGATTACCGGGATTTCCATACCACCAATAAATCCAATTTTATTCGTTTTTGTAGCTAATCCAGCTGCAACACCAGCCAGGAAAGAAGCTTCTTGTTCTTTAAACATAATGCTTGCAACGTTTGGTTGTTCTACAACAGCATCAACGATTGCAAAATGAGAATCTTTTTGTTGTTGTGCAATGTCATTGATTGCACCCTCCATAAGGAAGCCGATACCATATACTAAGTCAAAGTCTTGACGAGCTAATGTGTTTAAGTTAGTAGCATAGTCAGCATCAGATTGTGATTGTAGGTAGTCATAACCTTCCTTACCTTTTTCTAAGTCGTGCTCTTTACCGAAAGCTTTTAAACCTTCCCAAGCAGATTGGTTGAAAGATTTGTCATCTACTCCACCAACATCCGTAACCATTGCTACTGTAAATTGATCTTCTTTCTTGTTACCTTCACCACTAGATGCACCTTCTTTGTCCTCGCTTGTTCCACAAGCACCTAATAATGTACCTGCAGCTAGAACAAATGACAACGCTAAACCAATTTTACGTTTTTTCACCTAGAGTACCCCCTAATATTGTAATAAATTAGTAGAAAGATGGATTGTTGTTATACACGCTTTCTTAATACGTGGAAGCTAAATTTGTCTGACCGAAAATAGTTTACTGAGTACAAAATCGGCTCATCGTTTTCATCAAAATGCATTTGCTTTAAAACGAGTAGTGCCGTTTCAGGTTCACAATTTAGAATAGGGGAGATTTTATCGTGATATCCCATAGGTTCTATTTGTGCAACAGCATGAGTGATTCTCTTATTCTCGCGTTTTTCCAAAACGGTGAAAATCGAATTATCCTCATGAGTGAAATTCCTCGGCATAATCTTTTCAGGAATTTTGTCTACACAATACACAACCGGTTCCCCGTTTGCAGTACGAACTCGTTCAATCAGGATCACGTCGTCCTCTTCATTGCAAGTAAACCTCTTCACATCATCCTCAGTAGCTTCTTGAGTTGTTGAGCTTAAGAAAATGGTCCCTGGCTCCATTCCTGCCTGCTTAATCATGTTCGTTACACTGTTCAGCTGCTCAATACCAGAAGTAAAGAGCGGTTTAGCGTTTACAAATGTACCTACCCCATGACGTCGTACGATGACACTTTCTTCCTCAAGAATTCTGAGAGCTTCACGGAGAGTAGCCCTACTCACACCGAGTTGTTTGGAGAGATCAAATTCAGATGGGAGTTTTTCTTTTTCTTTGTATACTCCCGCTTCGATATCTTTCTTCAAACGGTCTATCACTTGTAAGTATAAATGTCGATTATCTGTCTTTATTGTCACTGGAACCACCACCAAATTTTCTCAAGAGATCAGACCTCTGATGTATATCTTTCCTACTAATCGAAAATACTATAACACTTTTCTTTTCATAAATAAATAGCATTGTGTGATTTTGTCGAAAAAAATGACTAGAATGACAATTTAAAATCCTTATTTGTAAAAAAATAGTAATTATTTAAGAATGAATAGGGTTTCATGGAGTTTTATTACAAATAATTTACAATAAGGTTGTTTTAGATGATCAATCTTTACAAAATTAAAACAACGCCATTACAATTGTAAACGCTTTTAATAGTATAACACATTAGTGGATAAACTAGAATAATCTCATTAAGAACGGATACATTTTGAGATTTCCTCCTTGAATTTTACATAAAAAAGGTGTGTTAACCCGTTCACTTTGAATAGGGTAACACACCTTTTGTTAAGAGCTTTGCTCTTCTGAAGGTTTACCGATCAAGACGGTTCTCGGCTTACTTCCTTCATAAGGCCCAACGACTCCTCTTACTTCCATCTCATCAATCAATCGTGCTGCTCTTGTATAACCAATTCTAAATCTTCTTTGAAGCATGGAAACGGAAGCCGTTTGCATTTCAGCGATTAACTGAACTGCATCATTATAAAGTTCGTCTTCAGCTTCGCCCGTTTTCTCATCTTCTTGTATTTCATCTGGAATCATTTCTTCCTGATACTGTGCCTTTTGTTGGGAAATGACAAAATCAACGATTTCTTCAACTTCTTCATCAGATAAAAAGGCACCTTGAACCCTTGTAGGCTTTGAAGCCCCTACAGGCATAAAGAGCATGTCTCCTCTACCCAATAGTTTTTCTGCGCCCCCTGAATCCAGAATGGTTCTGGAATCGGTTTGAGATGATACGGCAAACGCAATCCTTGATGGTATATTCGCTTTGATGACCCCTGTAATAACATCAACAGAAGGACGTTGCGTCGCAATTATTAGATGGATTCCTGCAGCACGTGCCATCTGTGCAAGTCTGGTTATAGCGTCTTCTACATCGTTAGAAGCAACCATCATTAAATCAGCCAGCTCATCCACTATGACCACAATGTATGGAAGCAGTGGCTGCTTTTCTTCGTTCTCCAGATTCTGCCTCTTAACGTAGTCATTGTAGCCTTCAATATTCCTGGTTCCTGTGTGAGAGAACAATTCATATCTCCGTTCCATCTCGCTTACAACCTTTTTTAAAGCCTGTGAAGCTTTCTTGGCATCTGTTACAACAGGAGCCAATAGGTGCGGTACCCCATTATATACATTCAATTCAACCATTTTCGGATCAATCATCATGAGCTTGACTTCATGAGGTTTAGCTCTCATTAGAATGCTCGTAATGATTCCATTAATGCAGACACTCTTCCCGCTTCCTGTGGCCCCGGCTACAAGTAAGTGAGGCATTTTATTCAATTCTGCAAGTACGGCTTCACCTGTAATATCCCGTCCCAAACCAATTTGGAGCTTGGCATCCGGTTTATTATGTTCCTTGGCTTCAAGCACCTCTCTTAAAGACACCATGGCCACCTCTGAGTTAGGAACTTCAATACCGATAGCCGATTTCCCTGGGATGGGTGCTTCGATTCGGATATCTTTAGCCGCAAGAGCCAATGCTAAATCATCACTAAGGTTCACGATGCGGCTTACTTTCACACCTACGTCCGGGTGGACTTCATACTTGGTGACGGCTGGGCCTAAGTGAACTTGTGTAACTTTTGCTTTTACTCCGAAGCTTTGGAAAGTTCGTTCAAGCTTGGCTGCGTTGGCATGAATCAGTTGATATTCATTACTCTGATCTGTTTTTCTAGGACTCTTTAATAACGAAATAGAAGGAAGTTTATAATCCTTATTTTCTACTTCAGTAAACGTAATCGGTGGTGCAGAATCCGCTTCTCCTTCTAAATCGGACTTTTTATCATCTTTTTCATCATTCATTCCCGCTCCTGTAACGGATGGTTCTTCTTTAGTCTGAGCCCCTCCGTATGCGCGTTCCGCGAAGTTTGAGATAATCGGTTCTCTCGTTTCCTCTTCCTGAGGCAGCAGTGTTTCAACCGCTTCCACCTGCTTCACATGAACTTCTTTCTTTTTCTTTTCTTTTACTTCTTTTTTCTTTGACTGATCTTCTCTCCAGTCACTCATATCTTGTTTGAATGCCGACCATTGTCCGCTTAAGAATGCACCAAAGCGCTTTCCAGCTCTTCCCAGCACATCCCCGATGGATTTACCTGTCACTAGTATTATTCCGATTAATATGAATGTTGCACTAACAATCCTTGCTCCTTGCGAGTCAAATAGAAAATAAGAAACGGCAAATAGAACGCTCCCTATCATTCCTCCTCCAAGATCCGATGTACTCGTTTCCCCACTTACATCCATCCAATACAAATCCCACGTATTCATGATGACACTTGGATTATCGAAAGAACCATCATTTGAGAGCAAATCAAATAATTTCACATGACTCAATAGCAAGAAGCTCGCAATGATGATGTAAATCCCAATAAGTCTGCGACTAAATAACATAGGAATCTCTCGTTTAATCATGAGGTATCCTGCCACATACAGCATCCACAGGAGGGCAACCATATACCATTCACCCAGAAAGAATCGATAGAAATACACCACTGCTTTCCCTACAGCTCCAAGCTCAATGATTGAAATCAAACTGAGGGCAGCGAGGATCATTCCTGTAATTTCATATTTAATGGTTTGTTTTAAGGTTGAACTCGTTGCAGATCGTTTTTTTCTTTTTTTTCGTTTTGCCAATCCAATTCACCTAAATTCTATTGAAGTCTTTCTTCATATGTACATAAAGATGAAGAAAGGGCTGATCCTTTGGGGCAATCTATGTGCCTAAGGTGTCAGACCCTTCCCGTGAACTTAAAGTATCATTATGATTGTCTCTTCCAGTAATATTATAGCATAACCACTATTTCGGGAAAATCCTCTTTCTTCCTTAATTGTTGATAAATTCACCTGGGCAAATCTGATTATCGAGAAAATGTGCAGGGTCACTACTCATGACCCTGACAATTCGATACCGGTTCTCCTCCTGCTGAACAAGGATAGGAACACCTTGATATTCCATCATCATTTGACCACTGAATTCACTTGCATCTGTTGGAAATACAAGATCATTGGGAACCACTGTATAAAGGATCATTGAACCAGCCCCTCTTGTCGCTCCGATTGCTTCTTCATCTCAATTAACTCATTAATCTTTTTAATGGCTGTCCCAATGCCCCCGATTCCATCTATCAGGCCATATTCGACGGCATCATCACCGACCACATTTGTACCGATATCCCGTGTGAGGTTACCTTTTGCAAACATCAGCTCTTTAAAATCTTCTTCCGTTATATTGCTGTGCTTCGTGACGAAACTAACTACCCGATCCTGCATTTTATCCAAGTACTCAAATGTCTGTGGTACGCCGATCACCAATCCCGTTAAGCGAACCGGATGGATTGTCATTGTAGCAGTGCTCGCAATGTAAGAGAAATCGCATGATACGGCTATCGGTACACCGATACTATGTCCTCCACCTAGCACAACAGAAACTGTAGGTTTAGAAAGTGAAGCGATCATTTCAGAAATGGCGAGTCCCGCTTCCACGTCTCCACCTACCGTGTTTAATATAACCACCAATCCCTCTATCTTAGGATTTTGCTCAATGGCTACGAGCTGAGGAATAACATGTTCATACTTCGTTGTTTTATTTTGTGGTGGAAGCTGCATATGCCCCTCTATTTGTCCTACAATGGTCAAGCAATGGATGTTGGAATCCTGAGAGAGTTGCGGGACATTGGTTTGCCCTAATTGCTGTATCTTTTCCATTAATCCTGATGGTTTATCTTTATTATCATCTTGGCCTTTATTTGGCTGATCCTGCATACGTCCATGATTATCTTCCATGAAAACATCTCCTTTTCATTCCATTCTCTTGTTATTATTTTAATAAGGGAGTGTTTTCATACTTATACTTTAGGATCAAATAAAAAACGGAGGCTATCTGTTATTGAACAAATAGCCTCACTCATTAAACTTCCATGATGATCGGTAAAATCATTGGTCTTCTTCGTGTTTTATTGAATAAATAGTAATTGAGCTGATCTCTGATATCTTGTTTAATGGTTGTCCATTCAAATGAGCCTTTCTGTAGATAGGAATGTACTACATCCGTTACGATGCCTCCAGCTCCTTCAATCAACTCTTCTGACTCCCTCACATAAACGAAGCCGCGTGATATAATTTCAGGACCTGACACAATCGATTTGGATCTGCGGTTAATCGTCACAACGACCGTAAAGACACCGTCTTCTGATAATAGTTTACGGTCACGAAGGACGATATTCCCTACGTCCCCTACACCAATTCCATCAATTAACACATTTCCAGCCTGTACCCGGCCGCTCATTCTCATCTTACCGTCCTTGTATTGAAGCACATCTCCTTTATCCAAAATGAAAATTTGCTTATACGGAAGACCGATGTCGTGAGCGATCTGGGTATGGGCCACCAGCATTTTATACTCACCTTGTATAGGAATGAAATACTTCGGCTTCATGATATTTAACATAAACTTTAGGTCTTCCTGACTCCCATGCCCTGAAACATGAACTTTCTTATTAGCGGTCAAGACGTTTGCTCCTGCTCTATAAAGCATGTCAATTGTCTTTCCTGCAATGACTTCCATGCCGGGCGAAGGTGAAGCCGTAATAAGGACTGTATCTCCTTCTTCAATATTCACAAGACGATGGGAGCGTTTTGACATCCGCTGCAGTGCTTCAAACGGTTCTCCTTGTGTTCCGGTAGCGATAATGACGACTTCATCTTTAGGATAATCACCAATCTCATCCATTCCGATGATCATCTCATCCCGGACGTGAAGATAGCCTAATTTCAATGCTACATCATATACTCTCTTCAAACTTTTACCCACTACGACCACTTTTCGATTATTTTGATCTGCAGCGTCAAAAACTTGCTGTAGTCGTATTAAATTAGATGCAAAGCAAGCTACAATCACTCTACCGGATGCCATTCGTAAAGCGTCTGTTATATGTTGTTCAATGACGGCCTCGGATGTTGTGTAGCCGGGTCTCTCCGCTTCTGTGCTATCAGACAACAAACATAGCACTCCTTTTTCACCGATTTGAGCCATTTTTCCTAAATCCGGTCGATAAAGGTGTTTAGCAGATTGATCAAATTTGAATTCCCCGGTATGTACGATGACTCCTTCAGATGTATGTATACATACACCAACTGAATCCGGAATACTATGTGTGGTTTTAAAGAACGTTACATTCACTCCATCGAAAGTGAGATAGCTATCTGAGTGAATCGTATAGAATTTCACATCAGCGCTGACATTTTCATCTTTCAATCGTGCCTTTACAAGAGCATTCGTTAAACGGGTTCCGTAAACAGGAGCTTTAATCTTATTGAGTACGTATGAAACCGCTCCAATACTATCCTCATGTCCATGAGTCAAAAAGATTCCTTTCACACGTTCTTTATTTTCAATCAGGTATTGAATGTCAGGTATGACGATGTCAATTCCGAGCATTTCATTTTCAGGGAACATCAGCCCTGCGTCGACCACGAAAATCTCATCATCCACTTCAATCACGTACATGTTCTTACCAATTTCTCCTACTCCTCCGAGCGGAATGATCTTTATACTTTCATTCTTTGACTTACTCACATTATGTCCTCCTATGCTGTGCCTTTCCCGATCTTCAATCAGTTACGTTTATTATACTTGATAATATTTTGGGAGTACAACCAATTTAATCCTTCCTATAATAAGATTAGGAAAAAGACTGCATTCATTTTTACTACATTACTATTTCGATACAATGGAACTAAATCCTTCTTCTTTAAAATAAATTAATCTATTACTGATTGTAGTGCCTTCTTTCTTATCTATAATAAAAGACTGTGAAGGATGGCCTTCACAGTCTTTTGCTTAAGATAATACTTGTAATAATTGAGACAGCTTTGCTCTTTCCACTTCTGTCAGTGGAATTAATGGTAAGCGGACAGATCCAACGTCCAGACCCTTCATCTGTAGGGCTGTTTTAACCGGAGTTGGGTTCGGGCTGGTAAATAACCCTTTCATGACCGGAAGAAGTCTTTGATGCAGACCGGCTGCCTTGGAATGATTTCCACCTGTATATGCAGCAACCATCTCTTGCATTTCGTTTCCGATGATATGTGAGGCAACTGACACGATTCCCGTTCCACCTATAGACAATACAGGGAGAGTAAGTCCGTCATCACCACTGTATAGCATAAAGTCGTCTGATGTATGTGAAATGATTTCAGTCATGCTATCCAAGTCACCGCTTGCTTCTTTTACAGCTACAATGTTTTCAATCTCTGATAATCGAATAATGGTTTCCGGAGTAACATTGACGCTCGAACGCCCCGGGATATTATAAAGCATGACAGGCAAGGTTGTTGATTCAGCAATTGCCTTGAAATGCTGGAACAATCCTTCCTGACTAGGTTTATTATAGTAAGGAGCCACCAGCATGATGGCATCTACGCCTGCCTCTTCGGCCTTCTTGGTAAGCTCAATTGAGGCGTGGGTGTTATTGCTTCCCGTCCCGGCAACCACAGGTACTTTTCCGTTTACCACTTTCACTGTATGTCGAAATAAAGCAATCTTTTCTTCTTTTGTCAAAGTTGGAGACTCACCAGTCGTCCCGGCTACTACTAACGAATCTGATCCATTTTCAATCAGATACTGAATTAATTGGGTCGTCTTGGTGAAATCTATATTACCTTTACGGTCAAATGGGGTAACCATCGCCGTAGAAACGCGGCCAAAATTCAATCTTGTCACTCTCCTCTTAAGTTTATCCTACCCTGAATGTAGCGGTTCTCTCTTCTAGTTGAAACGTATCATGAAGTGCATTAATCGCATTGATCAGGTCCATCTCTTTCACTAGAACCCAAATAGTCGTATGACTATCTGCTGACTGGAGGATTCGAATTCCTTCGTTGGACAGAGAAGATACGATGGCTGAAGTCACACCTGGAACACCCGTCATCCCGGCTCCCACTACTGAAATCTTAGCACATTCTGTCTCTACAATAGGTTTATGACCTATTTTGTTTAGAACCGAAATCGCATCTTCTGCCAGGGATGAAGCAACAGTATAAACAACTCCCCGTGGCGAGATGTTAATGAAGTCAACACTTATTCCCTCTTTGGCCATCGCTTTAAAGACTTCAGCTTGTAGATTGTATTGATCTTCCTTAGCAAATACTTTTATTTGCGTAAGGTTGGGTACATGGGCGATTCCTGTTACGGGATGACTCCGGAATTCTTTGTGTGCTTTCGAATTTTCAAGTGTTGTCACAAGCGTCCCTTCACCATTTGAATAAGTAGAACGAATCCGGATTGGAACATTCGAATTCATCGCAATTTCAACAGCTCTTGGATGAATCACCTTTGCTCCCTGATATGCCATATTACATACTTCATTATAAGAGACAACCGTAATAGGTCTTGCTTTCGATGAAATACGGGGATCGGCAGTCATGACCCCTTCAACATCGGTAAATATATCGATGAATTCAGCATTTAATGCCACTCCTAAAGCAGAAGCTGAAGTATCACTTCCACCTCTGCCGATCGTGGTGACATCACCATCTTTCGTTGCACCCTGAAAGCCAGCAACTACCACTGCATCGTTTTCTTCAAGCTCTTTGACCAAACGGCTGCATCTCATTTCCAAAATCTTCGCATTGTTAAAATCTTTATTCGTTCGGAACCCGGCTTGAGCACCAGTTAAAGCTGTTGATCGGATACCATGTTCAAGAAGCATGTTAGAGAAGACCAGGCTGGAAATGATTTCTCCACAAGATAATAATAAGTCTTGCTCTCTCTTACTTATTGAAGTATTCCTGCCACCGATAAGTGATAATAGGGAGTCCGTAGCGTAAGGTTCACCTTTTCTTCCCATAGCTGAAACGACTACCACCACTTTATATCCCTTATCAATAGCTTGCTTTGTGTGGGCAAGTGCCTTTAAGCGACTTGCCTCATCACGTACAGACGTTCCACCAAATTTTTGAACGATCACTTTCATGACTACACCTCATTGTCATATGTTCAAGAGGTATGTGAGAACGAATAGTGGAAATAAATAGATCTATAGCTGAAATGGTCCCTCTTCGTTATTTAATTATACCAAGTTTCATTAGACTTTCTGCGATTTGAACTGAGTTCCAAGCCGCTCCCTTTAGTAAGTTGTCAGACACAACCCACATATGGAAGCCCTTATCTTCATCAAGATCTTTACGCACCCTGCCTACGAATACATCCGGTTTTCCTACTGCATGTGCAGGCATCGGATAAATCTGTTCTTCCGGGACGTCTTCTAAAGTTACTCCAGGAGCATCTTTTAACAGTGAGTGGATATCATTTACTGTTACAGAACCCTTCTCAATTTCAATATATACACTTTCTGAGTGACCTGTTACAACAGGTAATCTTACGCATGTTGCAGATACCTTCAATGACGGCATATGCATAATTTTTTTTGTTTCATTGATCATTTTCATTTCTTCAAATGTAAAGCCATTTTCCTGGAATTTATCAATTTGAGGAATGACATTATAAGCTATCTGATAATGCTTTTTATCCCCTTTTACAGGTAGTACACTCGGCTCAAATGATTCACCGGACAATATGGCTTTTGATTGTTCATGAAGCTCATCAATGGCCACTGCACCTGCCCCTGAAACGGCTTGATAGGTTGACACGATTACTTTCGATAAACCATATTGTTTACGAATCGGTTCAAGTGCTGCCACCATCTGGATCGTAGAACAGTTAGGATTCGCAATGATTCCATTATGAAGTTTGATATCTTCTTCATTCACCTCTGGAACAACAAGAGGAACATCTGGATCCATTCGGTATGCACTGGTATTGTCGACGACGATAGCTCCACGTTTAACGGCTTCAGGAGCAAGAAGTTTGGATACACTACCCCCTGCACTAAATAAAGCAATGTCTACCCCTTCAAAACTCTCAGGCTTAGCTTCTTCAACCGTCCATTCTTTCCCTTTAAAGGTAACGATGGACCCGGCTGAACGGGCTGAAGACAATAATATCAATTGTTTTATTGGAAAGTCCCTTTTTTCTAATGTTTGTAGCATTTGTTGTCCAACTGCACCTGTGGCACCGACAACCGCTACATGAAATCCCGCTGTATTCAAAATCTTCTCTCCTTCCAACCATTTAGTATTCTCATAGTAGGTATATCCTTTTAGTCTATTACTATAATAAAGAATATTTTAACATAAACAATTATTCGACAATAGGGAATTTTATATATATGCTTTGATTATTTTTATTTACTAATAACTTTAAATTTATTTATACATGAAAAGAAGGCCATCATAACAGGTACTAGGTGATAGCCTTCTTAAGCTATTAATCTAAATATTTTTCGATTACGACAGGCTGAAGCTGTCTTCCTTCAATAGCCGCTTCTATGGTTTCCTGAATCAGCGTCATTCTGGCTACCATTGATTTCGGTTTGCTTTCAGGTGCATCCTGCCCAAATGGGATAAAGTAAATATCTTTGGTTGAAATTAATCTCATTAGGTTTACACCGTTTAAACCAAGAGCATCATTTGTCGAAATACCCAGTACTACAGGACGGTGATTACGAAGAGTCGCTTTAGCAGCCATTAACACTGGAGAATCTGTCATTGCGTTTGCGAATTTACTCATTGAATTTCCTGTAAGGGGAGCAATCACCATACAATCCAATGGAATTTTAGGACCAAGTGGTTCTGCCTTTACGATTGAATCGATTACCCTATGACCTGTAACGTCCTCAATTCGCTTAATCCAGTCTTCTCCTTTACCGAATCTCGTTTCCGTATTCATAACAGTTGAAGTCACAATCGGCATCACTTCTGCACCGTTATTCACTAATCGTTCGATTTCCGGGAATACGGCATCATACGTACAATGAGAACCTGTCAGACCAAACCCGATTCGTTTTCCTTTCACACTCATGATGAACTCTCCTTTCCTAAACCAAGATCTTCCTCTAACAATTGACAAAGTACATTCGCCAGTATCTGGCCAGCTGTCTTAGGTGCCACGATCCCAGGCAATCCCGGGGCTAACAATGCTTTAATTCCCCGTTTTTCAGCATAACGAAAATCTGTACCTCCAGGCTTTGAAGCCAAATCGATGATTAATGTATGAGCTGGCATTTTGGCTATCACAGCAGCCTTCACTATATGCACTGGAATTGTGTTAATACATATATCACAATTCTCAACCTCTTTTTCTAAGTTATCTAAGTGGAATGGCTCTAAGCCCATTTCAGTCACCCTGGCCAGATGCTCACTTTTCCGAGCACCCACTTTCACCTTTCCGCCTAAATGATGAAACGTTCTAGCTACACTCATACCTACCCTACCCAGACCCAATATGACAATCGTAGATCCATGAATCGTAAAGTCTGTATGTTGAATAGCCATCATAATCGTTCCCTCTACTGTAGGAATAGAATTATAAATGGCAACATCGTCTCTCTCAAACAACTGAACAAGTTTCCGGTTCGTTGAAGACATTATTTCATCCAAGTACTTATTACTAATTCCTGAATAGATCGTACAGTGCTCTGGCGTCTGAGACACAATTTTTTCTGTTAAAACGATTTTCTCATTGGAAAAAATCGTATCAATTTCCCCTTGTAGATTCGTGCCGGGTACAGGTAAGATTATGGCATCAATAATTGAAAAGTCCACTTCATCGAGCTTTTCTTTCGTAGCCCCTGTAAAGGCATGATCTAGTTGTTCAAAACCTACGAGTGAGATCTTTGCATCTAACTCAGTAAGCTTCCGAATAATCTCAAGTTGACGAGCATCTCCGCCTAGAACTGCGATCTGCATTCCGGTCAGCATCACTGATTTCACCTACTTTTTACATAATCGCTATTCTAAATCCCTTTTCACTTCAACAGTGTATGTTGCTCATACCTAATGGGTGAGAAGAAAAGCAGGAAGAGACGGTTTAGAATGTGGGATTGTTTTTGTAAGGGAGCTGTTGTGAGCGGTCAGGTGGGGATAATGGTGGTACACAAGTTTCATTCAAGTGGTACAAATATGTATCTTCATATTGCACTGATTACATTCAATATTATGAAGAAAGACCTTCTTATTTAAAGGCTTTTTTCGAATACATTGTTGCTATTTTACAGTAGAAAGTAGGAGTTGCTTTCCCTGGGGCTGGCGGTGAGCCTCCTCGGCGCATGCGCCCGTGGGGTCTCACCTGTCTATCTGCGGGGCTTAGGGGCTCGAGGTCATAAGCCAAGTCTGCCAAAAAGGCAAAAGGCGCCTTTCCGGCAGACTCGTCTTATGCTTGTCGCCCCTGGTCAAAGCCCCTCCGCTTTTCGGACTGTCCCGCTTCTCCCGTAGGAGTAGAGCACCTTCCGCTACAATAAACTTTCTTAGGATCGGTTTGTTTTAATAAAACCTAAACAAAAACAGCCTCATTTTAAGGTAAACTGGTGGATTTCTGCTTGTGTTCTAGAAAATCTTAAAATAATCTAATAGAAATGCTGTTTTCTAAAAGATTGTATTTTCACTTTTTAGCTCTGTCTCGAAATTTTCTTATAGATGGTGAACTGCGTAGACTCCAACGGAAGTACGGGCATGCCGAGCCCCTGTTCGGCTAAGCTGAGGAGGCTCTTGCCGAACGCTAGCTGCAAGCGGAGCGGTTCCCCTCACCATCAAGCACACACTGATTGACAGAGCCATGGCAGATATTATGTTACAAAACAACAAACTTCGCGAAAAAGCCTTTTTAATTAAAATCAAATAAAAAAACGGGGAGGCCCCGTTTTAATAAACGATCTATTTCGTTATTCATTCGATACTTCCAGAATGATCATATCAGCTCCGATTGTTCTGATTTGATGCCAAGGTACCCGGATTTCTCCACCTTGCTTTCGCAGCCATTTACCGGTTGGAATGATAAGCGCATTAATACTTCCTGACTTATCATTGAATTCAAGATCGGTTTGCCCTAGAATACCAAGTCGTTCTGCTTTTTTATAATCGACTATTTCTTTTCCGCTTAACTCGCTTAATCTCATGAAGGTTTCCTCCCTAAAAAAACTCTGTATTACAGTGTATACACTGTCCACTTTTTTTAGAAGAATTTCTTCCTTATTCTTATGCAATGTCATAATCCATTCAAAAAAGCAGACTAAAAAGTCTGCTTTTCAAGTTATTTCCTCATATTTTGGGGAAGATTCCCATCTGGACTGATAAGGGATAATGCATAATCATCTTTAAAGATGTCAATGGCTAACTGATTTACCTTGTCCATCGTAACGCCGTCGATTTCTTCGACAATCTCATCCAGCGTTCGATGGCGTTTTAGTAGCAGTTCATTTTTCCCGTTACGACTCATTCGGCTATTCGTACTTTCTAAACTCAACATAAGGTTACCTTTTAACTGCTCTTTGCTGTTTAGTAATTCTTTAGACGTTATTCCATCATCTTTTAGGGCTTGCAGGGTGCTGTCGATCGTATCAAATAATTGATCTAACTGATTGGCCCCTGTCCCTCCATAAATGGTAACCATTCCGCTATCTTCATATGCGGAGTGATAAGAAAACACAGAATACGCAAGTCCTCTTTGTTCGCGAACCTCTTGAAACAGACGGGATGACATACTGCCACCTAACACGTTGTTTAATACGATCAGGTTATAAATGTCCGGGTGCCCGATTTGCAAGCCGTCAAACCCTAAGCATAAATGGGCTTGTTCTGTATCCTTTTTCCTGGCAAGCTTATTGTTGTGAAAGGCAGGTTTCACACGGTTCTCAGGTCCTTTACCGCCTTCATAAGATCCGAATAGCTTCTCAACTTCTTTGATGAATGTTTCATCCACATTTCCTGCTACAGACACCACTACTTGATCCGGGGTATACATGTCATGCATATACTCTTTTAATTTAGCTTGATTGAATGAGTTCAAAGTTTCTTCCGTTCCTAGAATCGGATAGCCAAGCGGATGCTCTTCATAGATTGCCTTGCTAAGTAAGTCATGAACGATATCATCAGGGGTATCTTCATACATTTTAATCTCTTCATACACTACATTTTTTTCTTTATTCAATTCCTCTTCCACATAGGTAGAGTTAAAGAACATATCAGAAAGTGTATGTAATGCATAATCCGCATGATTGTCCAATACTTTTGCATAATAGCAGGTGTATTCCTTTGAAGTAAATGCATTGACCTGTCCGCCGATGCTGTCAAAGGACTCTGCTATTTCACGGGCCGTTTTCGTTTTTGTTCCTTTGAAAAACATATGTTCCAGAAAGTGGGATATCCCGTTATTTTGTTCCGTTTCATTTCGTGATCCGGTCCCAATCCAGACCCCAATCGCTACAGAGCGGACGTGAGGTATTTCCTCCAGCACGATTCTTAGTCCATTTTGGCATGTATATTTTTTTATCAAGAAATTTCCTCCTATTCATGATGCAAACTTACTGCTTCTTATTACTATTTCCTTGTTGTGACGAATTATCGACGTCTTCTACGATTCTCTCTTCTTTAACTAAGCTTGAGATCGTACCAAGTCTTAAATTTTTTTCTTTTATTTGAAGGATCAACATGTTTAACGAATTGGCAGTTGAAGCTGTCGGATGCATAAGTACAATTGCCCCCTTGTGCATCTTACTCATCACACGCTCGATTAACACGCTGGGTTGTGGTTTTTGCCAGTCAATCGTATCCACACTCCACATAATCGTTCTCATGTGCATTTCGTCTGCGATATTTATGACTTCCTCCCGGTAGCTGCCGCTTGGTGGAGCAAACCACTTCACTTTCTCCCCTGTGGTCACTTCAATCATTTCATTGGTCTTTTTCAATTCTTCTCTTACTTTGGCTGACTCCAATGTTTTCATATCCGGGTGAGAATATGAATGATTACCTACTTCATGTCCTGCGTCCACGATCATCTTCGCTAAGTCCGGGTTATTTTTCACCCATCTCCCCTCTAAAAAGAACGTAGCATATACTTGGTGTTTTTTCAAAGTTCCAAGCATATCCGGGATATATTCATTTCCCCATGCTACATTGATAATAAAGGAGACCATTGGTTTATCCGGATTCCCCCGGTAAACAGGGGAAGCAGGCAAATCAGGTAAGTGCTTTTCAGGAGGGATTTGCTTGTAGATCAGTTTATTTTCATCGAATGATTTTTCTTTTTTCATATTTTGAAGAGACGCTTCTACATCCACTTTCAAACCATTATATCCTGGTGTAGCTTTCCAAACTGTATCTATTACAGCATCTTGAGCTGGGACTTCTCTCAATTTTGCTTCTTCTTTTATTTTTCGAGTTAGATCATTTGGTTGGCTAACTCCATTCACTTCTAGCGATTCTTGTTTTAGTCCTGTCACATACTGATCTGATAACGGATTTTCAACGACAACTAAAGTCAGAATAGCAATTAGACTAATTCCAATCAAGTATTTTCTTTCCATACCTGTCCACCTTCCTTCTCATAAAAACATATGAAGGAAAAGGACCTGGTAGAACAAAAGCGGAGGGGCTTTACTCAGAGGCGACTAGCATATGGCGAACATGGCGGAAAGGCGTATTTTGCCTTTTGGGCATGTTTGTCTTATGACCTCGAGCATCTAAGCCCGGATCTGACTGATACAAAAGAGAAGGCTACTCCTTCAGCCCTGAATGATAGCTCCACAGATAAAAAAAGCCGCCCCCTCAGGAGCGTTTGCTCCTTACAGGACAGCCTGCCAATCTCAAAAGATTATGCTTGGTTTTGTTCTTCTTTTTCACGCTGCTCTTTTAGAACGGCTTTTCTAGACAAGTTGACTCTACCCTGGTTATCGATGTCAAGAACCTTAACAAGGATCTCATCGCCTATGGCTACTACATCTTCTACTTTGCGAATACGCTCTTCTGCAAGTTCAGAAATGTGGACCAGTCCATCTTTACCACTGAAGATTTCTACAAATGCACCGAATTTTTCAATTCGTTTTACTTTCCCTAAGTACATTTGTCCAGCTTCAACTTCTCTTACGATATCTTCAATTGTTTTCTTAGCAACTTTGTTCATTTCTTCATCAGTAGAAGAGATGAAGATCGTTCCGTCCTGCTCAATATCAATCTTAACGCCTGTTTCGTCGATGATTTTATTGATTTGTTTACCACTTGGCCCAATAACATCACGGATCTTATCAGGGTTAATATGCATGGTTAAGATTTTCGGTGCATATTGAGAAAGGCTGGTTCTTGCTTCACCTATTGTTGCTAACATGCTATCAAGGATCTGCATTCTTCCTTTTTTCGCTTGTTGAAGTGCTTCTTCAAGAATCTCTCGAGATAACCCATCAATTTTGATATCCATTTGAAGAGCGGTTACACCCTTAGAAGTCCCAGCTACTTTGAAGTCCATGTCACCCAGGTGATCTTCCATCCCTTGAATATCCGTTAAGATGGAATAGTTTTCACCAGATTTGATCAGACCCATGGCGATCCCTGCTACAGGTGCTTTAATAGGAACACCGGCATCCATCATCGCTAATGTACTGGCACAGATACTTGCTTGGGAAGTTGAACCATTTGACTCAAGTACTTCGGAAACAAGACGGATTGTGTACGGGAAGTCTTTCTCGTTTGGAATAATGGGATCCAAGGCTTTTTCCCCTAGTGCTCCATGTCCGATTTCACGACGACCTGGTCCTCTGATTGGGCCTGTTTCCCCTACACTGAATTGAGGGAAATTATAATGATGCATGAATCGTTTTGATTCTTCAATTCCTAGACCATCAAGAACCTGAACATCTCCTAAAGCCCCTAATGTACAAATGCTTAGTGCTTGAGTTTGTCCACGAGTGAACAGTCCCGAACCATGTGTTCTTGGTAATAAACCAACCTCGGAAGAAAGTGGACGGATTTCGTCGACTTTACGACCATCAGGACGCACTTTATCTTCAGTAATCAAGCGACGAACTTCATTTTTAACAAGCTTGTCTAATACTTTTTTCACTTGCTTTAGTGTAGCTTCATCGGCTTCTTTCTCTTCTTCATAAACAGCCATCACTTTATTCTTTACTGCTTTAATTGCGTCTTCACGGGCATGTTTTTCTTGAACTTGAATCGCAGGGATCAGTTCGCTTTCACATAATGAACGAACCTCAGCTTCAACGGCTTGATCAAGTTCAACAAGTTGAATTTCTGATTTCTCTTTACCGACTTTAGCAACAATTTCCTCTTGGAAGGCAACTAAACGCTTTATTTCTTCATGACCAAACATGATTGCTTCAAGCATTGTCTCTTCCGGTATTTCATCTGCACCTGCTTCAACCATGTTGATGGCATCTTTCGTACCGGCTACAGACAAATGAATCTCACTTTTCTCCAGCTGCTCCACTGAAGGGTTAATAATAAATTCTCCATCAATCAGACCAACTATTACTCCAGCAATCGGACCCTCAAATGGGATATCAGAAACAGATAGTGCAAGTGAAGATCCGAACATAGCTGCCATTTCAGATGAACAGTTTTGGTCTACACTCATCACTATACTGATTACTTGTACTTCATTACGGAATCCATCTGCGAACAATGGACGGATAGGACGGTCGATTAAACGGCTTGCCAGGATCGCTTTTTCACTCGGACGCCCTTCACGTTTAATAAATCCTCCTGGAATTTTACCAACTGCGTATAATCTTTCTTCATAATTCACAGTTAGTGGGAAGAAATCCAGTGGTTTTGGCTCTTTTGAAGCTGTTGCACTACTTAATACCGCAGTATCTCCGTAGCGTACCATTACCGCTCCATTGGCTTGTTTGGCAAATTGGCCTACTTCGACCGTTAATTCTCTTCCTGCCCATTCAATGGAAAAGGTTTGTTTAGTTTGTTCCATAAAGTGTGCCCCTCTCTTTATATATCACTAAAGGGTTCGGTCTGTACCTAACCCGGATAAATATTGTAAATAATCTAATCTATATCATGCACATTTGTGCCGTTATATTCGCTTTGGTGAATAACATAAGGAACTATGTAACTATAGTAAGAACTCTCAATGGAAAGCTCTATTTACTCGCATTAAAGATTCGAATTAACTCTTATGTACATATTATGTATTTTAGACAAAAACTATATAATTGAATACTTTTCGCGATAAAAATATTTAAAAATAAGTGGGGGATCATACAATGATTTCCACTTATCAAAACTAAAGAAAAAGCGGGACATAATCCCGCTTCCTTTGTCTGTTTATCGACGTAAACCTAATTTGTTGATTAACTCACGGTAGCGTTGTACATCTTTCTTACGTAGGTAAGATAATAGATTACGACGGTGACCTACCATTTTCAGAAGACCGCGACGAGAGTGGTGGTCTTTCTTGTGAACGCGTAAGTGATCGTTCAAGTTATTAATTTCTTCAGTTAGGACAGCAATTTGAACTTCTGGAGATCCAGTATCGTTCTCATGTACTTTGTATTCACTGATAAGTTCGTTTTTACGTTCTTTAGTGATAGCCATCCTTTTCACCTCCTAATAATTTCTTTCAAATCCCCTGTTACTGAGCAGCCGTTGGTGAATCGTGATGCCAAGCAAAGGTTCATTTCATACGCTATTTAGAATACTACTCTTTTCAACAAAAATCAAGTATAAACCTCAAATTTCCGAAAAGTAGTGTATCGCTTTGTCTTTATCTTTCTGAATTTGCGAGATTAATTCCTCTATCCCCGAAAACTTCTGTTCATCTCTAATTCTTTCATACCATTCTATATACACTTCTTCGCCATATATTGATGCATGAAAATCAAAAATGTGAACTTCAATTGATAGAGAGTATTCATCAGGATTTTTAAAAGTAGGCTTATAACCAATATTGCATACACCATCGAACCATTTATCATGAATTTTCATTCTAACAGCATACACTCCCACTTTAGGGGTCAGATAGTCGTAGGCCAACTCAATATTGGCAGTAGGAAAGCCAATTTTTCTGCCCCTCTTATCCCCATGTATGACTGTCCCTTTCATTTTAAACGGCCTGCCCAGGAGCTGACGAACCTTCTTTACGTCGCCTTCTTTAAGGCTTTCTCTTATGAACGTTGAACTTACTTTCATATCATCATCTGTAAGCTTCGAAATTGTAGTAGAAGTAAACATATCGCGTGAATGGAATGGAAGTGTTTCCATCGTCCCTTTTCCTAAACGTCCATATGAGTAATCGAAGCCTGCTACTACATGCAGTGCATTGAGCCCAATCATATATTGATCAACGAAGTCCTGAGGGATCAGACTTGCAAATTCTGAAGTGAAACGGACAATAAATAAATAATCCACACCCAGTTCCTCTATTATTTCTTTCTTATCTTCCAGAGGTGTTATGTAGTGTATATGCTTGTGTTTATGACCAAGCACAACTGAAGGATGAGGATCAAATGTCATCACCGCACTGCAAGCCTTGAGCTCCTTCGCTTTTTCTACTGCTGCCCTGATTACCCTCTGATGTCCTCTATGCACTCCATCGAAGTACCCCAGAGCCAATACAAGGGGTGGAAAATCATTCTTACTAATTGAATGTGGATGATGTACAGTTATCACTTTCACAGTATTTCACCTTTTTCACTAGTCGTTGAAAAGCACTTTGACAGGCTTGATGACCCCTGGTTTGTCCGGGTGACGGCGATAGATGGCAATAACCTTACCATGATACTCCATCACTACCTCTCTGGTTTCCGGCCAATCCTCAGGCTCTTCCAAGCGTGCTCCGTTCTTCACTTTCTCTGCTAATGTATCATTAATTGCCATTTTCGGCAAATGAGAAAGGCCCATTTCCAGTGGAAGAAGAAGTTCTTGTGGATTCTCATTATCAACGAACTCTTTTACATCTTCTAAGGTAATACAGTCCTCTTTCCTGAAACTGGCTGATTGTGTACGGGTAAGGGCTGACATATGAGCTGGATATCCAAGTCTATTTCCAATTTCAACAGCAAGGGTTCTCACATATGTACCTTTGCCGCAAGCTACTTCAAATGAAAAAGCCGGATCATTCCTGTCTAACTCATCCCACTCCTCCAGTAATTGAAGCTTATGGATATGAACGGTTCTTGATGGTCTATCAACTTCAATCCCTTGTCTTGCATACTCATATAACCGTTTACCGTTTACCTTTACCGCTGAATACATTGGAGGGGTTTGCGTAATATCGCCGGTTAAACTTCTGAGAATTTCCTCAACCTCTGCTCTGGTAATCGTACGGTCCACCGTCTTCTCTTCAACTGGTTCACCCCAAGCATCTTCTGTCGTAGTCGAGGAACCGAGCGTGACTTCCCCTTCATAGGTTTTTCCCGATGCTGTAATGTACTCAGCTATCTTCGTCGCTCTTCCAATACAAATTGGAAGTACACCAGATACTTCCGGATCAAGTGTGCCTGTATGGCCGACCTTTTTCGTTCTAAGGAGCTTTCTTAATTTAAATACACAATCATGGGACGTCATGCCACGGGGCTTCCATAGGGGCAGGATTCCATTCATCTTAATACCTCCACTATTGTTCTTTCTTTAATACAACAATTAGAAAACAAAAGGACTAATCCATTGGAATTGTAGTTCCCTCCGGATCAGCCCTCTCTAGTTACTCTTCTGTGTCTTTAGACTCTTCTGGTTCATCTTGAACTTTTCTTAATAAAGTTTCAATATGATTACCATAATCAATCGATTCATCAAACTCAAAAATAATTTCAGGTGTTTTGCGTAGACGGATTCGCTGTCCTACTTCAGAACGGATGAACCCTTTTGCCTTCGCCAGACCTTTAAGCGTGTTTTCTCTTTGGTCTTCTCCACCTAGAACGGTAATATACACTTTTGCCTGTTGTAAATCACCAGTTACCTGCACATCTGTAACTGTAACAAAGCCAATGCGTGGGTCCTTTATTTTTCGTCCGATAATATCGCTGAGCTCTTTCTTCATTTGCTCGCTAACACGATTCGCACGATGGCTCATCAATATCACCTCTTATAGATCGTTAATGGTTATATGTTGGAACATAAGCAACTCTCTATAACGACTCGATTTTGGTCTCCAGTCTCTCCCACTCTGGAAAAGAATCAATGAATTTCAATGCATGCTCAATTTCTCTTTCACTGGCTCCTTTAGAAGAAGCGACGGTGACGATGGCAATCCTGGTACGTTGCCATACATCCTGGTGTCCGATTTCAGAGACAGATACATTAAATTTTTGTTTGAGGCGTGACAAGACCCTCTGCAGGACCGCCCGCTTTTCTTTTAAAGAGTGAGAATCATAAATCATGCACTCACATTCTACATATGTGATCATTTACGTGTAATTTCCTCCATGATGAAGGCTTCGATTACGTCGCCCTCTTTCACATCGTTAAAGTTCTTAATCGTAATACCACACTCGTAACCTTTGGCTACATCTTTCGCATCATCCTTAAAACGTTTAAGGGCATCCAGTTCACCTTCAAAGATAACAATTCCATCACGAATTAGACGAACGCCGCTATCGCGAGAAATTTTACCTTCTGTTACATAGCTTCCCGCAATTGTACCAACTTTAGACACTTTAAATGTTTGACGAACTTCTGCTTGACCAATAATTTTTTCTTCGAATTCAGGGTCCAGCATCCCTTTCATAGCAGCTTCAATTTCCTCCATTACCTTATAGATAATACGGTGTAATCGAATTTCTACTCCCTCAGTATCCGCTGTACGTTTCGCATTTACATCAGGGCGAACATTAAAACCTATAACAATGGCGTTGGACGCTGCTGCCAGTGTAATATCTGATTCGTTAATCGCTCCGACACCAGTATGGATGATACGAATATTTACACCTTCAACTTCAATTTTCAGCAATGAAGCGGCAAGAGCTTCTACTGAACCTTGAACGTCTGCTTTAAGAACAAGGTTGAGGTCCTTCATTTCACCTTGTTTCATTTGTTCAAACAGGTTCTCAAGGCTTACTTTAGACTTCTCTCCCCTCTGTGCTTGCAGAGCTTGAGAAGCACGAGCTTCACCAACGGAACGAGCCGTTTTCTCGTCTTCGAATACAACGAAACGATCTCCAGCTTGAGGAACATCATTTAAACCTGTGATTTCAACAGGAGCAGATGGACCTGCTTCTTTCACACGGCGACCAAGGTCATTGACCATTGCGCGAACACGACCGAATGTATTTCCTACTACGATTGGGTCTCCAACTTTTAATGTCCCGTTTTGAACAAGTAAAGTCGCTACAGATCCCCGGCCTTTGTCTAATTGTGCTTCAATTACCGTACCTTGAGCAAGGCGATTCGGATTTGCTTTAAGCTCTTCCACCTCACTAACAAGAACGATCATTTCAAGTAAATTATCGATACCTTCTCCCGATAATGCAGATAGTGGTACGAAGATTGTGTCTCCACCCCACGCTTCAGGAACCAGTTCGTATTCCGTCAGTTCTTGCATTACACGATCCGGATTCGCAGCTTCTTTGTCCATTTTGTTAACGGCAATGATAATTGGAACTTCAGCAGCTTTCGCATGGTTGATTGCTTCAACTGTTTGAGGCATGACCCCATCATCAGCAGCAACAACAATGATCGCAATATCCGTTACTTGAGCACCGCGGGCACGCATCGTTGTGAAGGCAGCATGTCCAGGTGTGTCAAGGAAGGTGATCTTCTTTTCGTCCACTTCTACTTGATACGCACCGATATGCTGAGTGATTCCACCAGCTTCTCCTGCCGTAACTTTTGTGTTGCGGATGGAATCAAGCAGAGTTGTTTTACCATGGTCAACGTGACCCATGATTGTCACAACAGACGGACGCTCTTCTACTTGTTCTTGTGTATCTTCAGTGAAGTATACTTCAAGATCAGTGGCATCTATTTTGATCTCTTCCTCTACTTCGACTCCATATTCTCCTGCAATCAGCTCAATTGAGTCTTTATCTAATTCTTGATTTATTGTTGCCATTACACCCAGCATAAAGAGCTTTTTAATGATTTCAGAAGGCTCTTTGTGAAGCTTTTTCGCAAGCTCTGAAACTGTCAATGACTCTGAGAACGTAATCTTTGAAGGAAGTTCTTTTTTCTTTGCAGGCTGCTGTTGCTGAGGAGCCTGTTTGAAATTTTTATTTTGCCTATTTTGTTTGTTATTTTTGTTTTTGTTGTTGTTATTATTATTATTATTGAAGACCTTCTTCTCCTTTGATTGGTGCTGTTGTTCGTGTTTTTTTCCTTCACGACTTTTCGGTGCTGATTTTACTTTTTCTTTGTTCGGAGCTTCTTCTGTCTTTGAAGCATTTGCATTAGAATCCTTTTGGCTTGGTTTCTGACTGCCTGAATTCCCTTTGTACATCGCGTCTAACTTTGTTACTGCGTCGTCTTCTATAGTTGCCATATGGTTTGATACCTCAATATTCAGTTGCTTTAATTTTCCGATAACATCTTTGCTTGAAACATTGTATTTTTTTGCATATTCATAAACACGCATCTTGCTCATATGTTCACCCCCACTGAGATTCATCGAGCAGTTCGGATAATTTCCCGGCAAAGCCTGCTTCCATTATAGCCACCACTACCCTGGCTTCTTTTCCAATGGCCTGACCTAAATCATTTCTGCTATCCACCAAACTAACCGGGACATTGTAGGATTTACATTTGTCCGTGATTTTCTTGTACGTATTAGCAGAAGCATCTTTGGAAAGAATGACAAGTTTTGCTCGTCCACTACGAACTTCTTTAATAACAAGTTCTTCACCTGAAATAATCTTACGTGCCCGATTCGCCAATCCTAAAAGTGACATCCAACGATTTTGATTCATACGCTAAACGTTACTCCTTCTCCACAAGGCTAATCAATTCATCGTAAAGAGATTCATCTATTTTCGCTTGTAATTGATTGGCTAATGTATTTTTCTTTTTAGCTTGTAAAATGATGTCTTTATCCTTGGAAAGATAAGCTCCACGCCCAGACTTCTTACCGGTGGGATCGATGGAAACCTCCCCTTCTTTCGAGCGGACAATCCGTATCATTTCTTTCTTCGGTTTCATTTCACCCGTTGCCACACATTTGCGCAACGGAATCTTCTTATTTACACTCATCTTACTCACCTCTTAATCTTGATTGTCGAAATCAATATTTAAAGGCTCGTTATCATACTCTTCCTCTTCATCTTGCGGAAGGAATGACTCTTCTCGAGGATATAATCCCAGGTCACGAGCGTCTGTTTCACTCTTGATATCAATCTTCCAGTTTGTCAATTTGGCTGCAAGACGGGCATTTTGGCCACGTTTACCGATTGCAAGTGAAAGTTGATAATCCGGAACAACTACTCTTGTCGCTTTATCATCTTCATTTACCTGTACATCCAGCACTTTCGATGGACTTAATGCATTGGCTACGAATGTTACAGGATCTTCTGACCATTGAACGATGTCAATTTTTTCACCTTTTAATTCGTTTACAATTGCCTGTACACGTGCCCCCTTGGTTCCTACACAAGCTCCAACGGGATCTACCTCAGAATTTTCTGCATGAACAGAGATTTTAGAGCGATCTCCGGCTTCACGTGCAACAGATTTGATTTCTACCGTTCCATCAAAGATTTCAGGAACTTCGATTTCAAATAACCGCTTCAGTAATCCGGGGTGTGTTCTTGAAACAAAGATTTGAGGACCTTTTGTCGTCTTCTCAACCTTTGTAATAAACACTTTAATGCGATCATGAGGTTTATATGTTTCATTTGGCATCTGCTCGCTCACTGGTAAAAGCGCCTCAATCTTGCCTAGTGCCACATAGATAAAACGATTGTCCTGACGTTGAACGATACCTGTCATGATATCTTCTTCGCGATCCACAAATTCGGAATAGATAATTCCTCTTTCAGCTTCTCTTACTCGTTGGGTAACAACCTGTTTAGCCGTTTGGGCAGCGATACGGCCAAAGTCCTTTGGTGTAACTTCCAACTCAACAACGTCTCCAACCTCGTAGCTAGGGTTGATTTCCCCCGCGTCTTCGACAGAAATCTCAAGGCGGGAATCAAATACTTCGTCTACAACTTCTTTACGAGCGAAAACTCTCATCGTACCCGTTTCAAGGTTGAGGTCTACACGGACATTTTGTGCTTGGTTAAAATTTCGTTTATAAGCCGACACAAGTGCAGCTTCAATTGCTTCAATGATGACATCTCTTGCAATGCCTTTCTCTTTCTCTAAAACAGTAAGAGCATCTAATAACTGAGTGCTCATGGTGGTTTCATCCCCCTTTATAGTGCGGTTAGTTCCTATGAAAATGTAACAGCTAATCGTGCGATCGCTATCTTATCTGTTGGAATTTCAACCTTCTTTTTTCGAGTCTTAATGGTTACTTCTAATGCTAATTGGTCTGAAGTATAGGAAAGAAGTGTGCCTTCGAAGGCCTTTTCACCGTTCAACGGCTCATATGTTTTCACATAAACGTTTTTGCCGATGGCTTTCTCGAAGTCCTTTTCTTTCTTTAAAGGACGTTCAGCTCCTGGTGAAGAAACTTCTAAAAAGTAATTATGAGGAATTGGGTCAATTTCATCTAACTTTTCACTAAGTCTTTCACTTACTATTCCGCATTCTTCAATGTCAACACCAGAATCTTTGTCGATAAATACACGAAGAAACCAATTGGATCCCTCTTTCACATATTCCATGTCGATGAGTTCTAATGACATGTCGTCTAAGATTGGCGTAACAATTTCTTCTACAAGTGTTGTTATTTTGCTCATACTTACCTCCTGGTCTATATGAAAATCTTGCACCAAGACTAGAAATGATAGTTCAAAAAATCTCCATGTAATAACGAAAGAGTGGGGTGCGACCCCACTCTTCTACCTTTAGAGCTATCTTTAGTATTTCCAATAAAAATATACCATAATCAACATTTTTATGCAAACAATTCCCATGGTATCAGCTTAGAATAGGGATAATTGGTTCTTATCCGGCAAGGCTTCCAAGCAGCCGTGATTGTCCAGGTACTCGATGATTGTCTTGGAGACGCGACCTCTTTGTTGAAGATCTTCTTTTGAGAGAAACTCCCCATTCTGTCTTGCATTCACAATATTGATGGCCGCATTTGTCCCAAGCCCGGGAATCGAGTTGAACGGTGGAATCAATGAATCTCCATCTATCACAAATTCAGCCGCTTGTGAACGATACAGATCTACCTTTTGGAACTTGTATCCCCGCTCACACATTTCAAGTGCCAACTCCAGTACTGTTAACGTGTTCTTTTCTTTTGGAGATGCATCCAGGCCTTTGCTGTTGATTTCTTCTATCTTAGCCCTGACTGCTTGAGATCCCCTCACCATGGCTTCAATATCGAAATCCTCTGCACGAACGGTGAAGTAAGCAGCATAGTAAAGCAGAGCATGATGCACTTTAAAGTAAGCGATACGAACAGCCATTAAAACATAGGCAGCGGCATGGGCTTTCGGGAACATATATTTGATCTTCAGACAAGAATCAATATACCAGTCCGGTACCCCATTCTTTTTCATTTCTTCTACCCATTCATCCTGCAGTCCCTTCCCTTTACGTACAAATTCCATGATTTTAAAGGCAAGTGAAGGCTCGAGTCCTTGATAGATAAGATAAACCATAATATCATCACGACATCCGATTACTTCGCTCAGATTACAAATATTATTATGAATAAGCTCTTGTGCATTGCCAAGCCATACATCAGTACCATGTGAAAGTCCTGATATTTGAACAAGCTCTGAAAATGTCGTCGGTTTTGTATCCTCAAGCATTTGACGAACAAACCGTGTACCGAATTCAGGGATTCCAAGCGTCCCGGTCTTACACATGATTTGATCCGCTGTCACTCCAAGCGATTCCGTTCCACTGAAGATTTTCATCACTTCAGGGTCATCTGTCGGAATCGTCTTCGGATCGACACCTGATAAATCCTGAAGCATGCGAATAACGGTTGGATCATCATGACCAAGAATATCAAGCTTCAAAAGATTATCATGAATGGAATGGAAATCAAAATGTGTTGTTTTCCATTCCGAACTTGAATCATCAGCAGGAAATTGAATTGGTGAGAAATCGTAGATATCCATATAATCAGGTACTACGATGATCCCTCCAGGATGCTGTCCGGTTGTTCTTTTCACTCCGGTACATCCACTTACCAATCGATCGATTTCTGCTCCGCGGATTTGCAGCTGATGATCATTGGCGTATCCTTTTACATACCCGTAGGCGGTCTTTTCCGCTACTGTACCGATTGTACCTGCTCTATATACATTATCTTCACCGAACAGAACCTTCGTATAGTTATGGGCGTTAGGCTGATATTCACCTGAGAAGTTCAAATCGATATCAGGAACTTTGTCTCCTTTAAATCCAAGGAATGTTTCAAACGGAATATCATGACCATCCTTCTTGTATGGAATTCCACAATCAGGACAATCTTTATTCGGCAAATCAAACCCGGATCCTACCGATCCATCATCAAAGAACTCGGATTTCTTGCAAGATGGACATACATAGTGGGGAGGTAAAGGATTTACTTCCGTTATTTCTGTCATTGTCGCAACAAATGAGGACCCTACTGATCCACGGGAACCTACCAGATACCCATCATCCAGTGACTTTTTCACGAGCTTATGTGAGATTAAATAAATGACTGCGAATCCATGCCCGATAATACTCTTTAATTCCTTTTCGAGCCTTGCTTCTACAATTTCAGGTAGTTTATCTCCGTATATGCTTTTCGCCATGGCATAACTCATGCGACGCATTTCTTCATCTGCGCCTTCAATTTTAGGCGTATAAAGATCATCTCTGATTGGTTTAATTACATCTACAAGATCGGCTATTTTGTTGGTGTTATCCACAACAATTTCTTTCGCTGTTTCTTTCCCTAAGAAAGAGAATGCATCCTGCATCTCATTCGTTGTTCTAAAATGAACATCAGGAAGTTCGTGTCGATTTAACGGATTCGCCCCGCCTTGAGAGCCTACGAGAATCTTCCGGTAAATCTTGTCGTTTTCATTTAAGTAATGAACGTTACCGGTAGCCACTACCGGCTTATCCAATTTCTTACCGAGATCCACAATGTTTTTAATGATATCTTCAAGGTTTTTGTGACTTTGTACCAAATCCAACTCGATTAAATGTTGATAGACTTCTTTTGGATGAACTTCCAGGTAATCATAAAATTGAGCAGTTTCCTCAACTTCTTCCTTCCCTTTTTGCATCATCCCTTCAAACACTTCGCCTTTGTCACAGCCTGAACCTACGAGAATTCCCGTTCGATACTTTTGAAGCTGAGAGCGGGGAATTCGCGGAACACGGAAAAAATAATTCATGTGAGAAATGGATACTAGTTTATAAAGGTTCTTTAAGCCTTCTTCCGTTTGGGCAATCAGTGTACAGTGATATGGTCTTGACCGTTTGTATGCATCACCTTTCCCCATATAATCATTGAATTGATTATGATTGGTGATTCCTTTTTCAACGGCATCCTTCAGCATTTTCAATAACAAATATCCAGTTGTTTCCGCATCATAGATCGCTCGGTGATGCTGGGTCAGTTCAATATCAAATTTCTTGGCTAACGTATTTAAACGATGATTTTTGAATTGAGGATACAGTAGTCTGGCAAGCTCCAGAGTATCGATGACAGGGTTAGTCGCTTTAGGCAGTCCTGCTTTTTGATACCCCGCATTCAAGAAACCCATATCAAAGGAAGCATTATGTGCAACTAATATATCTTCTCCTGCCCATTTATGGTAGTCGTGAAGAACATCGTTTATTTCAGGTGCCGTTTGCACCATATCATCGGTGATCCCCGTTAATTCAATTGTTGTAGCGGATAACTGATGATGAGGGTTGGCAAACGATTCAAATTTATCAATGACTTCACCATCTTTGATTTTCACCGCGGCGAGTTCAATGATGGTATCGTAAACGGCTGAAAGTCCAGTCGTTTCAACGTCAAAGACAATAAAAGTACTATCTTCTAAAGGTAGATCCCGGTCGTTATAGGCAATTGGAACCCCATCATCAACAAGATTGGCTTCCACACCATAGAGAAGTTTAATATCATTTTTCTTGCTTGCGCTGTAGGCTTCCGGGAAAGATTGCGCAACGGCATGATCCGTTATAGCAACCGCTTTATGCCCCCATTTTTTTGCTTGGGCAACAAGACTTGCCACTGAAGAAACGGCGTCCATCTGACTCATTGGAGTATGCATATGAAGCTCCACTCTTTTCTCATCAGCAGGAGCAGTATCCAATCTCAGAACAGGTTTGATTTCATTCACATCGTTGGCGATCATCACCAGGTCACGTACGAATGTATCATTTTGAATGCTTCCACGACAACGGACCCACATACCTTTTTTCATATTGTTCATGATAGCAGCGTCCTCTTTGTCCCTCGAGAACATTTTGACCAGGATCGAACTTGAGTAGTCTGTTACTTTAAATGTTAATAAAGTACGACCGCTACGTAATTCACGTGTTTCACAATCGAAAACATAACCTTCAATGGCGATTCGTCGTTCTTCATCATAAATCTCTTCAATCTTTCGGAAGTCAGCATCGTCTTTAATCGTAAGACCAAGCATGAATGGACCACTGGGTGCATCACTTGCTTCCTCTTTTTCAGCTTTTTCCATTTCAATAAGAGCTTGTTGGGCTCTCTCTTGATCTTCTTTAAGCTTTTCTTCTAAAAATTTCTCATACTCACTGTTTTGTTCCTCTACTTGACTTACCTCTGCATCCAACACTAGTTTAGGAAAACCAAAGTTTTCGAAAGTAGAGGTGATCATTTCACCGTATTTTCTTTTTAACTGTGTTGCTTCTGTATCATTGGAAGCCTGAACAATAATTTTATTTCCATTGATTTTCGGCTTTTGAGTATTTAATAATTTTAATAATGGCGGTGATATACCTTGAATTTCTTTCACACAGTCCTGCCAATAATCTAAAATGTGCTGGTCTGATATTTGGGTATTCACCACTTTTATCGTAAATCCGACGTTTGCAATATGTTTAAAGGAGGTTTGCAGTGCGATTGAAAATTTACTCCACACGTTACACGGAATGATTTCTTCGAATGTAAAGTAAAAATGCCATTTCTTCTCCTTGCGAAACACCGCTAGTTTTTCAATTTCAGCGTTTTGAAAGTACTTCACAAACGCATCCTCTGTTAACCCTAATTGCTTTAGCAACAGTTGAAACCTCTCTCTTTTGCCCAGGGGCTTTTCTTCCATGATCCTTCTCCCCCATTTCTAATCGTGTTATTTACAGTAGAAAAAGGGCTGACAGCTAAGGATTGCCTCCTTTAAAGTCGAGCCCTTTTCTTTTTAAGAAAGAGTCTTGTATAGTTCTTGCAGTTTTGGTAGAAGCTCGTCCTTATGCACTTCCAGCATCTCACCTGTTCTTCTTACTTTCACTTCAACGATGCCTTCTCCTGCTTTCTTCCCGACCGTTATACGAATTGGAAGTCCAATCAGATCAGAGTCAGCGAATTTAACTCCTGGACGCTCATTCCGGTCATCCATTAATACATCATAACGATTCTCGTTAAATTTGTCATATAGTTCGTTTGCAAGTGTAGCCTGTGATTCATCCTTCATATTAATCGGAATTAAATGAAGGTCATATGGTGAAAGGTTCGTTGGCCAAACCAGACCATTGTCATCATTGAATTGCTCTGCAACTGCTGCAAGGGTACGAGAGACACCTATTCCGTAACAACCCATCATGATCGATTGAGATCGGCCATTTTCATCTAAGAATGAGCAGCCTAATGCGTCTGAATATCTTGTCCCCAGTTTGAATACATGTCCCACTTCGATTCCTTTTGCGAAAACAATCGTACCATTTCCGTCAGGAGAAGGGTCACCTTCTTGAATGAAGCGAAGATCTGCGTATTGAGAAACCTCAAAATCACGTTTAGGGTTTACGTTTGTGTAATGGTAGCCTACTTCGTTTGCTCCGGCTACACCGTTTCGAATGTATTTAACTGCTTGATCAGCAACAATTTTTACATCTTTATCTAATGAACAAGGGCCAATTGATCCAATTTCACATCCGATGAGCTCTTTGGTTTCTTCGGCTGATGCCAATTCAACTACACTGGCATTTAGAAGGTTTTTCACTTTGATATCGTTAATTTCGTGATCACCACGGGATAATACCAATACATAATCATCATCTACCTTAAATAGTAGCGACTTCACACATTGAGCTTTCTCAATAGATAGGAAAGAGGAAACTTCTTCAATCGATTTACTCTCTGGTGTTGATAGCTTTTCTATTTCAAGCATATTTTCAGTGGATTGAGTATAGGAATCCACTACTTCAGCCATTTCGATATTCGCTGCATAATCGGAATTATCGGAGTATGCAATCGTATCTTCGCCGACTTCAGATAATACCATAAATTCATGTGTATCCTTACCGCCCATTGCTCCAGAGTCAGCGATAACTGCTCTGAAATTCAGCCCGCATCTGCTGAATATATTTGAATACGCCTGAAATAATGCATCGTATGTTTCGTCCAGGCTTTCAGAAGAAGAATGGAATGAATAGGCATCCTTCATAATGAATTCCCTTCCTCTAAGGAGTCCAAAACGTGGACGCTTTTCATCACGGAATTTTGTTTGAATTTGATACATGGTGAGGGGTAGACGTTTATATGATTTAATTTCGTCCCTTACTAAACTTGTAATCACTTCCTCATGTGTTGCTCCAAGGGCAAATTCACGATCATGGCGATCATGCATTCTCATTAATTCAGGGCCATACGTTCCCCAGCGTCCCGATTCTTTCCAGAGCTCGGAAGGTTGCAGGGCAGGCATGAGCATTTCAACAGCACCGGCTGCATCTAATTCTTCACGAACAATCTCTTCCACTTTTTTTAATACTTTATTTCCTAATGGCAAAAAGCTATAAATACCACTTGCATTTTGTCTTATGAATCCTGCTCTTAAGAGAAGCTGATGGCTCTTAATTTCTGCATCAGCTGGCGTTTCTCTTAAAGTAGGAATGAATGTATTACGTTGCTTCATCTATTTAGCACCTCAGTTACCATATATATTATTTATGTAGTGTGGGAATTTCCTTCTCACTATTTTATCTTAAATCAACAGGCAGTGACACCCTCATTTTTTTGATTCTGGAGGGAGAAACTGCCTGTTCATGATTCATGCATCATATTTTATAAGAAAAATCTTTGAATGTCGTTCCATGTAACAACGAGCATGAGAACCATGAGAAGGGCAAACCCGACAAAATGGACCATTCCTTCCATTTGGCGATCCACCGGCTTCCCTCTTACCGCTTCAACTGCGAAGAACAGGAGTCTGCCTCCGTCAAGGGCAGGAATTGGCAGAAGGTTCATAATTCCCAGGTTGATACTTAAGATGGCTGCCCATCTCATTAGGTAGAATATACCTGATTTAGCAACAACATCCGTTGACTGATAGATTCCGACCGGCCCTGATAATGCATCAATTGAGAACTCCCCGGACACAAGCTTTCCTAATAGAACAAAAATCATTTTGGTCCATTCATAGGTTTGTTGTGCACTATTGGTCACTACTTTGAGAGGTGACTTTTCAACAGGACTATGAACACCAATGATCCCTATTTCTTCCCCTTCTATTTCTTGAGGTTTTGGGGTGACTGGAATTTCTGTGTTTGAGCCGTTACGATCAACATTAAACCGCAGCTCATCGCCTGGGTGCTTCTGTATGATGGTGACAATATCATCCCATGTCGAAATCTCTTTACCATCTATACTTAAAATCACGTCATTTTTCTGAAGGCCGGCTTCTTTTGCTGCCCCATCTTCTGTGAGTTCACCAAGAACAGGATCATTCGTAGGAACCCCTTGCAATAAGCCTACAAGGATGAAAATGAAGAATGCTAAAATAAAGTTAAATAGCGGCCCTGCAAAAATGGCCATCGCCCGTTGGGGTAATGACTTAGATGCAAATTGTCGATCCCAGGGAGCGATTTGTGTCTCGACACCATCTTCAATGAATACGGCGTCCCTGGAAATCAAAAAGGTTTTCAGTTCCTCCTCTTCTTCTTCGTATCCACGAATATGCAGTCTGTGCTCTAAATCCGCTTCTTCTACCTCAATGACACGAATATTCGGATAGCGATCTTTGTTATTTAAGACAATTTTTTTTATTTTTTCATCCTGATCGAGTACAAGACCAACCCGATACCCAGCCTTTAGCTCAACCATTTCCGGATCTTCCCCGGCCATTCGGACAAAGCCCCCAAGAGGCAATAAGCGAATCGTGTAGGTAGTTTCATCCTTTTTGTATGAAAACACTTTAGGACCAAACCCTATTGCGAATTCACGGCATAGAATACCTGCACGCTTAGCGAAAATTAAATGTCCAAGCTCATGAAAAAATACTAAAGCTCCAAAAATAACAACAAAGGCAATCACCGTTTGCAAATAAAAAACCACCTTTTTTATAACCTGTTGGTAACAGATTTCAATGTTTGAAGTATAGGTAAGAAACATGTCCACTATCATTCTACGTTACAGAACATGTAAACATGCCCAAGTACTCTACAACCAGCTTGAAACGAGTTGTCTAGTCTGTTGATCAATCTCATGTATAGATTCAAGATCTGGTCTATGTATCACTTGATGAGTAGACATAGCCTTCTCAATATACGTTTCAATGTCCAGGAAAGATATCTTGTTTTCCAGGAACATGGAAACTGCCGCTTCATTTGCAGCATTTAGTACCGTCGGCATACTACCGCCGATCCGTCCTGCTTCATAGGCGAAAGCAAGACAGCGGAAACGATTTAAATCCATCTCTTCAAAATGAAGCTTACCAATTCTGACTAAGTCCAATCTCTTACCTGGTCTAATAAGTCTGTCCGGATAGGTTAAAGCATATTGAATCGGCACACGCATATCAGGCGTGCCTAATTGAGCCATCACAGATGAATCGTGGAATTGAATCATGGAGTGGATTATGCTCTCTCTATGCTGCACCACCTCAATTTGGTCATAAGGAATACCAAATAACCAATGCGCTTCGATGACCTCTAACCCTTTGTTCATCATTGAAGCAGAGTCGATGGTAATCTTTGCTCCCATTGACCAGTTCGGGTGGTTCAAAGCTTCTGTTACTGTGACACCCACTAATTCTTCTCTCGTCCGATCTCTGAAGCTGCCTCCGGATGCTGTAATGATCAGTTTTTCAATATTCTTTTCTTGTTCTCCCTGTAGCGCCTGGAATATGGCAGAATGCTCACTATCAACCGGCAGTAAAGAAGTATTCTTTTTCCGGGCAGCCTCCATCACCAGATGTCCAGCCGTTACAAGCGTTTCCTTATTGGCAATCGCAATCATTTTCCCTGACTCGATGGCTTGTAATGTGGGGTGAAGTCCCACGCTTCCCAGCACTGCGTTAACAAGTAGGTCCGCATCCTGATGGCAAGCCACCTCCACCAAGCCTTCTTCCCCATAAAGGACCTTTACAGAAGATGACATTTCTTTCTTTAGTAATTCAGCATCCTCTTTTCGTTGAACAGAAATCAATTGAGGACTGAATTCTAGAATCATTTTTCTAGCTTCTTCTATATTTCTGCCAACAGAGATAGCTGTCAGTTTGAATTCTTCAGGATGCTCACGGATTACATCAAGGGTTTGGGTTCCGATAGAACCGGTAGCTCCCAATAAGCTAATCTTTTTCAACAACTACACTCCTCCCGCTAGAAGCCTTCTACCTTTATAAAAGAAAGTGTAGAAGGGGAAACACAAATAATAAACTATCAAAACGATCGAGCATTCCACCATGTCCCGGTAATAAATGCCCGGAATCTTTTACTTTGTAATGTCTTTTCAAAGCTGATTCGACCAGGTCTCCAACTTGCCCAAAGACAGATAGAATAGCAGTCACGATAATAAGTTTAGGAATGGACATATCAAGGTCTGTGAAAAACGTCATGATGACTCCAACTACGATGGCACAAATTATCCCACCAACAAAACCTTCGATGGTTTTATTCGGACTGATTTCAGGCCATAGCTTCTTTTTCCCCAATGCTCTTCCGATGAAATAAGCCCCTGAGTCGGTTGCCCATATGATAAATAAAGCGTAGAAAACAAACTGTACTCCTTCATCCAAACGGATCTCCATAAAGTAATAGAAACCAATTCCTACATATAAAATGCTTAACAGAGCAAAAGACACATCATCGAATGTATAACGGTTCTTAGTTGCTACTGTATATGTTAAGAAGAGCAGCACGGCAAGAAAGGCCATTTCGATTTTGGAATAGCCAAAATCTGCTATGATCCCGATAGAATCGGTTGGGATCAAAAATACCCATAACAATGCTAAAGATAATAACCCGGGAATGGTAAAAATCCATTGCCCTCTTATCTTTAAAGCTTCATATAAACTGATGGAAGCAATAAGATACATTAAAATAATAAATGGTGTTTCACCAAAAATGATGATTGGCAAAAATATTGCTGCAGCTATCACTGCTGTAATAATTCTTTGTTTCATTAGGATTCCTCGCTTTGTAACCCACCAAATCTTCTTGAACGTCCTTGATATGCTTCAATTGCTTCTAATAAATGTTCCTTGCCAAAATCCGGCCACAGTACGTCTGTAAAAAAGAACTCTGTATAAGCTAATTGCCAAAGCATAAAGTTACTTAAGCGGATTTCTCCACTCGTTCGAATAAGCAGGTCTGGATCTTTTAAATCTTTCGTCATCAAGTAACTTGAAAATACTTCTTCATTCAATTGGTTCTCATCTAGTATTCCATTCTGAACATCTTTTAAGACATGCTTCATAGAATCTATAATTTCTGAGCGGCTGCCATAATTTAAAGCAAAGTTTAATATCAGACCGTCATTATTCTCCGTAGCTTCCATCGCCTTAGTGACGGCTCTCTTAGTGTGGTTCGGCAAGGCATCCGGAGAACCCATCATTTTCACCTGAACGTTTTCTTCTACTAATTCAGGTAGAAATGTTCCTAGAAATTCTTCTGGCAACTTCATGAGAAACTCAACTTCCATTTTTGGACGTTTCCAATTCTCAGTTGAAAAAGCATATAGAGTTAAAGCTTCTACACCTAATTCGTTTGCCAATTTCGTTATTCTTCTCACACATTTCATGCCTTCATGGTGTCCAGCGACTCTGGGTAAGGCCCTTTTTTTGGCCCATCGTCCATTACCATCCATAATAATAGCTATATGACCCGGAATCGGGTGTTTTACTAATTCTTGAAATCGATCATCCACTTCTTCGGAAGTTTGCTGTCGTTTCCATTGCTTAAGCTTGTTTAGCATAAAAAATCCTCCACCAACAATCCAAAAAATATTTACCTTTACTATCATATCAAAAAATAAGGAAGATATCTTTAAGAAATTAGATTATGTACATTCATATATGTATTTTGAACGTGTAAACGATGTTTTTTCTCTAAACGAATAAAATCAGGCAATCAGAGAAAAGGAAAAAACGACTATCATCATAAACACTCTAAACAAGCATAAAACAAAAGGACCGGCCCATAAGGAATATGAGTTCACTTATAGGTCAGCCCCTTAGGATTAGAATATGATTAATTATACTTCTAACATTTCTTGTTCTTTATCTTTTGCAATGCCATCAATCTTGACAATGCTGTCATCTGTTGCTTTCTGAACATCATCAGAATATCCACGAAGGTCATCTTCTGTAATGTCCCCGCTTTTCTCTTTCTTCTTAAGATCATCATTTGCATCACGACGAATATTACGGATCGCCACTTTTGCATCTTCAGCTTCTTTTTTCACAAGCTTCACAAGTTCTTTACGACGTTCTTCTGTTAATGCAGGAACAACGATCCGGATAATGTTCCCGTCACTTGTAGGTGTAATTCCCAAGTCTGATTTCAATATCGCCTTTTCAATATCACCTAAAGCTGATTTATCATAAGGCTGGATGACTAACATTCGAGCTTCCGGAATCGAAATACCGGCTAATTGATTAACAGGTGTCGGTGCACCATAGTAATCAACTGTAATCTTATCAAGTAGAGATGCGTTTGCTCTTCCTGCACGGATACTTGCTAACTCACGAGAAAATGTTTGAATAGCTTTTGTCATTCTTTCTTTTGCGTTTGTAATGATCGTATTTGGCATTATGCTTTCCCCCTAACGATTGTACCTATATTTTCACCTGTGATGGCTCTCTTAATATTCCCATCCTCCATAATAGAGAATACAATAAGTGGAATATCATTGTCCATACAAAGAGAAGAAGCTGTTGAATCCATTACAGCCAAACCTTCTTTCAGAACATCTAAATAGGAAAGTTCTTCATATTTAACAGCCGTCTCGTCCTTCTTAGGATCTGCTGAGTATACACCATCTACGTTGTTTTTAGCCATCAGGATGACTTCTGCTTCGATTTCAGCAGCTCGAAGTGCTGCAGTTGTGTCGGTTGAGAAGTAAGGATTTCCGGTACCTGCTGCAAAAATCACAACACGTTTCTTCTCTAAGTGACGGATGGCTCTGCGTCTGATATAAGGCTCTGCCACTTGACGCATATCGATTGAAGTTTGAACTCTGGTTTCGATACCAATTTGCTCAAGGCTGTCTTGAAGAGCCAAAGAATTCATTACGGTAGCCAGCATCCCCATATAGTCAGCAGATGCACGATCCATTCCCATCTCACTACCTATCTTACCACGCCAGATATTACCTCCACCAACAACAACTGCAACTTCAACATCAAGTTCAGCAATTTCTTTTACTTCTTCTGCAACATTTTTAATAACAGAAGGGTTTATTCCGAAGCCATCATCGCCTGCTAATGCTTCTCCACTAAGTTTCAGAACGACACGTTTGTATTTAGGAACGCTCATGGGAACCTCCATAAAAATAGAATTTTTCTTGAAAAATAGGGAACACGCTAAGTGTTCCCTACCAAGAATTGTTTAGCTTTTATTATTTCTTAACTTGACTCATTACCTCTTCAGCGAAGTTATCTTGACGTTTTTCAAGACCTTCCCCTACTTCGTAACGGATGAAATCAGTTAAAGTAGCTTTATTCGCTTCAAGGTATTGACGTACCTTTTGATCTGGATTCTTAACGAATGTCTGATCCAGGATACAGATATCTTCGAAGTATTTTCCAAGGCGGCCTTCAACCATTTTTTCTACGATGTTTTCAGGCTTTCCTTCATTTAATGCTTGTTGCTTAAGTACTTCACGCTCACGTTCTACTTCTTCAGCAGAAACCTGGTCACGGGATACATACTTAGGATTTAATGCTGCAGCATGCATAGCAACATCTTTCGCTACATTGGCATCTGTTGTGCCTTCTACTACTGTCAGAACAGCAATACGGCCACCCATGTGCAGGTATTCACCAAATGCAGCGTTATCACCTTTAGTACGGATTTCAAAACGACGTAGAGTGATTTTTTCTCCGATTTTAGCGATAGCGGCGTTGATGAATTCACTTACAGTTGAACCATTCGCCATTTTTTGTTCTAGAGCATCTTCAACAGAAGCCGGTTTGTTAGCTAGTAAGTGATCTGCTAATTCTTTAACGAGGCTTTGGAAGTTTTCGTTTTTCGCAACGAAATCAGTTTCTGCATTCACTTCGAAAATGATAGCAGTATTCCCTTCGCTTGCAATATAAGTAGTACCTTCAGCTGCAATACGATCAGCTTTTTTAGCTGCTTTTGCAATTCCTTTTTCACGTAAGAAGTCAATTGCTTTGTCCATATCTCCATCAGTTTCTGTTAACGCTTTTTTACAATCCATCATTCCAGCGCCAGTTTTTTCACGAAGTTCTTTAACCATTTGTGCAGTAATTGCCATAGTGGGTTTCCTCCTTAGTTTAACTATGTAGACTATATCACCCATGGGCGTTAGTCAAAAATGTACTGTCTCTCGATTTGAGTACAGTAAATGTGAATACTCTTTAAAAAAAGGTGATAAGGGTAAGCCCTCTTATCACCTTCCATTCATTACTCAGCTGCTACAGCTGCTTCTTCACCTTGCTTAGCCTCTAAAATAGCATCTGCCATTTTACCTGTAAGAAGCTTAACTGCACGGATTGCATCGTCATTCGCAGGAATGACAACATCGATTTCATCCGGATCACAGTTTGTATCTACAATACCCACGATAGGGATATGAAGTTTACGAGCTTCAGCTACAGCAATACGCTCTTTACGAGGGTCGATGATGAATAATGCATCAGGTAGCGTGTTCATATCTTTGATTCCGCCTAAGAATTTCACTAAGCGTTCATGTTCTTTTTTAAGTTGTACTACTTCTTTCTTAGGTAGTACTTCAAACGTTCCGTTTTCTTCCATTTTTTCAATTTCTTTAAGACGGGAAATACGCTTTTGGATTGTTTCGAAGTTAGTAAGTGTTCCACCTAACCAACGTTGGTTGATGTAGTACATACCTGCACGTTCTGCTTCTTCTTTAACAGACTCTTGTGCTTGTTTTTTCGTACCAACGAAAAGAACTTTACCGCCGTTACCAGCTAATTCTTTCACGAACTTGTAAGCTTCTTCAACCTTTTTTACTGTTTTTTGAAGGTCGATGATGTAGATACCGTTACGCTCAGTGAAGATATATCTCTTCATTTTTGGGTTCCAACGGCGAGTTTGGTGTCCGAAATGTACACCAGCTTCTAGCAATTGTTTCATAGAAATTACTGACATGTGTGTTTCCTCCTAAATGGTTTTTGTTTTCTCCTCCGTTTCCGTCATCTTGTAGTAGAAACTATTCGTTTGAATAGCACCATCTACCTCAATCGAGAAACGTGTGTAATCACACCATGAATACTATAGCACACCTATTCCAACCAATCAAGACATTCCTACATAATTTGACTGAATTTCAGCAGGAGCTCAATTTCCGTTTTCCCTTTTCCTACGGTTTGAGCTATTTCCTCGATGGTCATCCCTTCTTTTTTTAGTGAGAGAACCTGTTGGGTAAGGGGATCTTCGTTGGTTTTTACTGTTGGTTTCACTTCCAACTTTTTTTCGACAGCTCCCATTTGTGGTGTTGGTGTTTGTTGATAGGCCATTGAAGCTTGCTTATATCCTGCTCCTGACCACTTGGGATTGGTTTGAAGCGGGGAACTGTTTACATTCTCATCGTCCGTTTTGTCAGTGATACGTGTTTGACTTTTAGAATGATGATTAAAAGTCCTAATGAACTCTTCATTCTCTTCTTTCATTTCTATCAGATAAGTAGAAATGACTTCTTCCAATTCCTTGATCATTTTCTTTTGTTCTTTTTCCATGTTAAGAAAACCAGTTTGCCTTGAATATAAAATGACGATCGCAAGCAAGGAAACGATATTAAGAAGAAAAGATATAAAAAGCAGGAATGTTACCATGTCATCACCTTAGTTTAGTTTGATTTTAGTTTTTCCAAAGCATATAAAAGGACTGCTCCTTTAAACCGTATTTCGTCGGAACAGTCCATCAATATCTATGGTTTGGGCTCATTGTGTGGACCGTTCTGTCAATAGAGTGGTTCAAGAGCCTAATAAATTGCGCAGTTTAAAAATGGCCTTGGAATGTATTTGTGAGATTCGTGAGGTTGATAGTTTCATGACTTCCCCGATTTCCGTCAAAGTTAATTCCTCTTTATAAAATAAGCTTAACACAAGCTGCTCTTTATCAGAAAGTGTTAGAATCGTTTCTTCTAACTCTGTTACCTTTTCACCTTTCAACACTTCTTCCTCAGGTGTGATCGTCTTATCATCTTTAATAGAATAGCTTTGAGATTCATGATCTTCATCGGTTAATTGCTCATCCATGGAAAGGATATTAGCAAAGAAATGTTCATTGGTGGTTTGATATACTTCCTCAGGAGCCATCTCTAATGATGCAGCTACTTCCTCGGCGGTCACGTGGCGTAATAAAATCTGCTCCAGCTCTACTGTTTTGGCTTCGATTTTTTTCGCCCTGTCTCTTGTTGATCTTGGTAGCCAGTCTTCTTTTCTCAGTCCGTCGAGAATGGCTCCCCGGACTCTGAACGAAGCATATGTATCGAACTTCAGATCTCTTGTTGGATCAAACTTCTGAAGTGCATCCAGTAAACCCATCAACCCAAGACTCTTTATATCTTCTCTCGAGACGTTTCTTGGCAGCCCAACGGAAATTCTCTGAACATGATACGACACAAGGGGCATGTATTTCTTCACTAACATGTCACCTGCCTGGGTATCACGACTGTTAATCCATTTCTCCCAATATAGTTGTTCATCTGTTCGAGGGGGTTGCTGAGACATAAGAATCCTCCTTGCTTACTATTTTCTTCCTTGAAACCTGATTTAAGGTATAGAACTCCATGGTATGAGAAAACGAGTGGATCTTTCCTGTTACATCTGCTCCTTGAAGCTTTTCATAAACTCATAATTCTTTTGTTCCTTCATTTACCGTGCGAACATGAAGGATTCCAGTCGACGTGAAGAATTCAATGGTTCTCCCTTTATTACCACCTAAATCCTCTGCTACAATGGGCACTCGATGCTTCAAGAGAGCCTCTTTGACCGCTTCAGCATTCCTTGGGCCTATTCTCATCACATCGCTTTTTGCTTTGAATTGAAACATTTGTGCACCGCCCGCCATTTTGCACTTAAGTCTCTCCACTTTCGCACCCCGTTCTCCCAGTTGGTGAATGAGTTCATCTATTCCAGTGTCTGCGTATTTAGCTAAATTCATGGAAGGCTCTTTCCCTAACGATGAATGAGGGAGCATGACGTGGACCATACCAGCCAATTTAATGAACTCATCGTATAATACCACCCCAATGCAAGAACCTAAGCCCGATGTGCGAATTGAACTTCCATTACTAACGATATTCATATCTGCAATACCCACCCTTACCACTGTGTTCACCACAATCATAGCTTCACACCGAGGGATTGGAAAATGATTTCAAATGAATCGGGATCCGGCAAGAGGAAAAAGTGACCTTTCACACTTTCAGATTTCTCCAATTCTTCTTCTTTTAAGGCTGTATCTATGACGATCGCGTAATCACTAACCTGTGAAATTTCCAGTAATCCGAAACCGATAATGGCACCTGCCATATCTACAGATAAAGCGGGAACTGAAGGTAATAGCTTAAGACTCGTAAAGTCGGATAGGGAAGACAAATAAGAACCCGAGAGAATATTCCCTAACTCTTGCATGGCTGATAAACCCAATTCTGAATACGGCGGTTCACTAAAGGAAAACGAACGATCCTGTATCATTGTTCGAATATAAGTAGAAGCTTGTTCAAGAGGTAATAAAAAAAACATACTTCCTGGTGCATCCCCTTCAATTCTTAAGAACACACTTACGACCACATTATCCGGTCCTCCTGCCATGTCCATCATTTCATCGAATGTAACAACCTGGACACTGGGTACCTTCATGTCAATTTTCTTATCCAGAAGAGTAGAGAGGGCAGTTGCTGCATGCCCCGCTCCAATATTTCCGATTTCTTTCAAAATATCTAAGTGCATTGCCGAAATTTTCTTTTCATAACCCATTCGTATCTGTTCCCCTTAGATGGATTGCAGTATTTTGTCTAAATGAAGTAGAATCAATAATCGTTTATTTTGCTTTACTACCCCACCAATGTACTCTGCTTCTACTACTCCGACAACTTCCGGTGATGGTTCAATCATTTCTCTTTCTACATCCAACACATCATTTGCCGCATCAACGATCAATCCTACTTCCTTATCCTCTAGACCCACGATAATCACACGGGTGCTCTCAGTTGGCTCAGAAGAGGATAAATCGAACCGACTTCTTAAATCGATGATGGGGGTTACGACACCACGTAAATTTATTACACCTTTAACATAGGAAGCCGTTCTAGGCACTCTCGTAATATGCTGTAGCCTCTCAATTGATCGGACCTGTTCGACAGGAATGGCATATTCCTTATCCACCAATTGAAATACGATAAGCTTTAGGTCTTCCATCGTCTCTGTCACTACACTCATTTCCCTTACCTCCTATTTAATCAATGCATTGCAATCAACAATCAGTGCTACCTGCCCATCACCCAATATGGTTGCACCTGAAATGGCAAATACATCATTAAGATAGTTCCCTAATGATTTTAGGACGATTTCCTGTTGACCAATAAATGAATCCACTACTAATCCTGCCATTTTTTCTCCTTTGCGGACAACCACGACAGAATAAAACTCTTCATCCTTTGAATCTTTAGGAACTTCGAATACATCCTCCAGGAATAACAACGGGACCACTTTGCCTCTGAAATCTATCACTCTTTGATTATGTGAATTCATGATCTCTTCTTTTTTTACTATGGCCGTCTCGATAATGGAAGAAAGCGGGATTGCGTATTTCTCAGCTTCAACCTCAACAAGCATGACAGAAATAATCGATAAGGTTAATGGCAATTGGATAGAAAACAATGATCCTTGACCAGCACTGGAGTCAATTGTAATGGCACCACCTAATGACTCAATCGTCGCTTTAACTACATCCAATCCAACACCTCTACCAGAGATATCTGAGATTTGGTCAGCTGTTGAAAAACCTGATTCCAGGATAAGTTCATAGATTTGTCTATCGGATAAGGTTTGCGCAACTTCATCTGATACAATTCCTTTTTGAATCGCTTTCTCCATCACTCGCTGTTTATTAATACCTGCACCATCATCTTCAAGTTCAATAAATACATGGTTTCCGCTATGATAGGCTTTCAGCTTGACCGTCCCTTGCTCAGGCTTACCATTTTTTGAGCGAATCTCAGGCATTTCAATTCCATGATCCAGGGCATTTCGAATTAAGTGGACGAGAGGATCTCCGATTTCATCGATCACCGTCCGATCAAGTTCTGTTTCTGCCCCTATGATTTCCAGTTCAATTTTCTTATTTAAATCTCTTGCAAGCTGTCTTACCATTCGGGGAAAGCGGTTAAATACCGTTTCTACAGGAACCATCCGCATAGTGAGGATGATGCTTTGTAAGTCTCCGGAAATCCGTGTCATTCTTTCAACCGTTTCATTTAATTCCGGATTATTTAAATCTTTTGAGATTTGTTCCAATCTGCCTCTATCAATGACAAGTTCTTCAAAAAGGTTCATCAGTACATCCAGTCGCTCAATGTTTACACGTATCGTTTTACTCGAAGGATTCGATTGTTTGGATGTTTTATTTGTTTCTTTAGGTATCCTGTCTTCCTGTTCTATTACAACAGCTTCCCCTGACTGTTCCTCCATTGCATTCATTTCTTTGTTGTGAATATGTTGTGAGGTCAGTTCCATTATCGTGACTTCTTCAACCTCAGAGACGTTACGTATACTCTTTTCTATGTCACTTGCATCCTCTTTTGACACAACAGCTATAACAAAGGAATGATCGAACTGTTCTTCTTCCAGCTGATCTACAGTTGGGAAAGACTTAATGACTTCTCCGAGTTTTTCCAGCACTTCAAAAACCATATATACTCTTGCGGCTTTTAACAGACAATCATCCCGCAAGGAAACGGTAATTTCAAAGCAACGGAATCCCTGCTCGAAGGATTGCTGAATAACGGTTTGTTCAAATGCTTCATACTTCATGGACAATGTATGTATTTCAGGGGCTATGGTTGCGGCAGCTTCATTACTTGCTGAATGTAAATTTTCACCCTTTTCAATTGCTTGGAGGAGGGTGACTACTTCTGTCACGTCCCGTTTTCCATCTCCGCCATCCGCGATAGAAAACACCATCGCTTCCAGGTCGTCAACGGATTTAAACACTACATCTAATATTTCTGGTGTCACTTTAATTTTTTCATTACGTATAGCATCCAGAACATTCTCCATTTTATGGGTAAGGTTTGCTAAATCTTCGTACCCCATCGTTGCAGACATTCCTTTTAACGTGTGAGCTGAACGAAAAATTTCATTAACAATCGCCAGGTTTTCAGGATTTTTCTCCAATTCCAGTAATTGCTCATTACAGGTTTGTAGATTTTCCTTACTCTCTTCTATAAAAACTTCTAAATATTGACTCAATTCCATGTGCTCCACACCTCTCTACAACATGTACTTCATAATAGATTGAGAAATATCCTCGATATGTTCCACGCTGTCTACTAAATTTGTAGCGATAGCCGATTTCGGCATTCCAAACACAATACAAGTCTCTTTTGATTCTGCAATGGCTCTCACTTCGCCTGTTTCTTTAAGCTTGATTAATCCTTCAGAGCCATCGGAGCCCATCCCAGTCATAATGACAGCTATTTTGCCATAATTTCGAAGCAGGCATGCGGATTCGAACAATATGTCAACGGAAGGTCTGTGACCATTTCGTGGTGCTTCTTCTCTTGATAGTTCAAAGGCTAAACGTGCTCCATGCTCGACCACTTTTGTATGAAAACCACCCGGTGCTATATATGCTGTTCCTTTTTGGAGGATTTCTTCATGCTCCGCTTCCTTCACTTTAATGGCGGATTGACCATCTAACCGATTGGCTAGTGAGCTGGTAAAGCCGGGCGGCATGTGCTGTACCACTACCACTGGTGCATCCAGTTGAGGAGATAATTCTGTAAGCACCTGCTGTAAAGCGCGTGGACCTCCTGTTGATGTTCCTATAAGGATCAATTTCGGTGAATCCCTGCTCCATTTAAGTTCAGAAGGTAACGTTGGTACACCTCCATTAGCAGGTTCACTTGAATCTTCCGACTCTGTCCTTTTTCGAAAAGCGCTGGTTATTTTCGTCAAATTCACCTTGCTTGCCGATATTACTTTTTCAACCATTTCATCTTGAACTTTATGAAGGTCCAATGAAATGGTTCCAGATGGTTTCGCGATAAAATCAACAGCTCCAAGCTCCATGGCTTTGACAGTCTCCTCCGCCCCCTCTTTGGTTGTAGATGAGAGCATCACGACAGGTACCGGACACTCCCCCATGATTCTCCTTAAGGCTTCTATTCCATTCATCTTTGGCATTTCCACGTCAAGGGTCACGACGTCGGGACGGAGTTTTTTAATTTTTGAAATCGCGTCTTCACCATTTCTAGCAATTCCTATCACTTCTAGCTGTTTAGAGGCTGTTAGAAAATCACTAATAAGTTTTCTCATAAATGCTGAATCATCTACAACTAGAACTTTTTTCATTCAGGAATTTTACCTCCCAAAAAATAAATTTCTCATACTCTTTAAAAAGCCTGCCTGTTTACTCACTGGTCGATTCGATCCCCCGACGAGGTGATACAACATCGTACGCAGACTTAAGGTCATTTCTGAAGCAGGGTATCCGACAACTATGGGTGTTTGATGAATGACCGCCTTCCTTACCGTTGAATCTTCAGGTAAGACCCCTAAAGAAACTATCTCCTTTTGGAGGAATTTCCTCACCGTTTCTTGTAATCTCGTAATCGTTTCAAGACCTTCCTTCTTGAATTCTGCCCGATTACATATCAGATAGAACGGTTTCTCTGGATCCCTCAAATAAATATATTTCATCATCGAGTAGGCATCTGTAATCGAGGTAGGTTCAGGTGTTGTGACAACAATGATTTCATCCATCGCCAAGAGAAATTCCAACGTCTCTTTCGTAGCTCCTGCACCCATATCAAAAAGAATGTAATCATACTTTTGAACTGCATGCTCCATCACTTCAAAGAACCGTTCTATCTGCTTCTCTTTCCACTCCACTATATTTTTAAGACCATTCCCCCCACTTATGTAAGAAATACCATGAACATTGTCACATATAATTGTGTTGATATCTAGTTCTTTTTCCTCAATATAATCCATGATTGAGTAAGAATGATGACTTCCTAGTAAAATATGAATATTTCCCATGCCGATATCCAGGTCAACTAATAATACTTTCTGATTTTCTTTACCAAGCAAAACGGAAAGGTTGGTGGAGATATTCGATTTTCCAACCCCCCCCTTTCCGCTTACTACTGCAATCGTTTTAGCGGGAGAAGAGTCGCCTATGAGCATTTTCCGCCTTAGGTTATATGCTTGATCTTTCATATCGAAATCCTTTCATAAGTAAATGACCTATTTCTTCAACATTCACCTCGGTAATATCCTCCGGTACATCCTGACCGATCGTTACATAAGATGCACCGATCCTCACCTCTGTCATCATATTGATCATAGAACCGTAACTGGATGTTTCATCTAGTTTCGTGAAAATAAACCGATCAATGTCAATAGAAGAAAACTGTGAAATGATTTCCTTCATATCCCTCTCCTTGCTCGTCAGGGAAAGAACCAGGAACGTCTCCATATGGTGATCGAAGTCAATAATTCCCCGCAAATCATCTACATATTTCTTTTCTCTAAAATTCCTGCCTGCAGTATCAATGAAAACATGGTCGTAGTCTTGGAATTTATCGATTGCTTTTTTAAAGTCTTCTATTTTATAGACTACTTCAACTGGAACATTCAACAGACCTGCATACGTCTTTAATTGCTCGATCGCTGCAATACGATATGTATCTGTCGTGATGAAAGCTATTTTCATCCGTTTCTCAATGACTGCTTCAGCCGCCATCTTCGCTAAAGTAGTTGTTTTCCCCACACCCGTTGGGCCTATCACGTTAATGTATTTCTTCTTGTAACTCATACCACCCAAAGCGATTCCTTTCAGAAGACCATTCAGAAAATGTTTGACTTCCTGTTTAGCCCATTCATTTCGATTGTTCCCTGGAAGAAATCCACTCTTGATTCTCTCTTCAAGATAGTCTCCCAATCGGAAGAGAGTTGTGTCACTAATGTCATGATTTTTGAGAAATAGCAAGATTTCTTGAACATCTTCAGCGAATTTCTCGAATTGATTTTTTGATTTAATAGTAGAAATCATTTGTTTTAGTTCTTTTAATTCTGACTCTACCGATTTATTAGGGACTTCGTATTTTTTTTCGGATTGAGAAGGAGGAGCAATTGGTGCAGATGTCGCTTTCATTCTACTCATCTCTATCTTTTCACTCTCAACCCCTGGATCAATGGCAGCAATGACTTCAATCATTTTCTTTTTGAATAACCCCATGAAACCGCCCGTATATGCTACTTTAGAGTTTAGGATGACGGCATCATCCCCTAATTCAGCTCTGACCTTTTTCATTGCCTCATTCATGGAAGGTGCTACATATTTCTTTACTTTCATCCGACATTCACCACCCCTAAACTTTGTACTTCTACATTTGCTTCTAATTCGTTATATGAAATGATAGGTACTTGAGGAAAATACCTTTCTGTTAATTGTCTTACGTACATTCTCACGGCAGGGGAACACAGAATAATCGGTGACTCCTCCATAAGAGACAACTGTTCCACTTGAGATGCGACTGCTTCCAGGATTCCTTGAGAATCGTTGGGATCCATGGATAAATAATTTCCATGCTCCGTTTGTTGAATGGCGTCGGCAATCAATTTTTCAACCTTTCCTGACATAGTCACAACCTTTAAGGAAGCATCTCCTTGAACATATTGACTGGTAATTTGTCTAGCCAACGATTGCCTAACATACTCAGCTAAAAGATCTGTATCTGAACTCATTTTGGCATAGTCAGCAAGTGTTTCAAAAATAATCGGCAGGTTTCTGATAGACACATTTTCCTTTAACAACTTGGCTAATACTTTTTGTACTTCACCTACAGTTAAAGGATTCGGCGTCACTTCTTCCACTAATATTGGGTAGGATTCCTGTAAATGATCAATGAGCTGTTTCGTCTCCTGCCTGCCCAGAAGCTCATGAGCATTTGTTTTAATCATTTCGGTTATGTGGGTTGACACCACTGAAGGCGGATCCACAACCGTATATCCGAATATTTCTGCCTGCTCTTTCATTTCTTCTGAAATCCATTTAGCCGGAAGACCGAATGAGGGCTCGATTGTATCAATTCCCTCAATGGAGTCATCCTCCACACCTGGACTCATGGCTAAATAATGATCAAGCAAAAGCTCTCCACGGGCCATTTCATTGCCTTTAATTTTCAAGCGATATTCATTCGGTTGAAGTTGTATATTGTCCCGGATTCTTACTACAGGTATGACCAGCCCCAGCTCTATCGCTAATTGACGTCGTATCATTACAATCCGGTCAAGGAGATCTCCTCCCTGATTCGTATCGGCAAGGGGAATCAGACCATAGCCGAACTCAAATTCAATCGGATCCACATTCAGTAAGTTCACGACGCTCTCCGGACTTTTCATTTCGTCCTGCTCTACTTCTTCTTCCATTTCCATCAAGTCAGATTCATTTTCCTTAGGTGACCTTGAAAGCATGAAGGCTCCTATCCCTAATAGGGCTGCCACTGGAATAGTTAAAATATCATTAATAGGAGTTGCTACACCCAACATGAAGATCGTGAAGGCAGCTACATACAGCATCGCAGGATAAGCCAGTAGCTGATTCATGATATCCTGTCCCAGATTTCCTTCAGATGCGGCTCTTGTTACCACAATGCCCGTGGCTGTTGAGATCAATAGGGCAGGAATCTGGCTGACAATTCCGTCTCCGACTGTCAGTAAGGAATAACGGGTTGCCGCTTCGGCGATAGGCAGCCCTTGTTGTGTCATGCCGATGATAATACCGAAGATTAAATTAATCATGACAATGACAATTCCAGCTATGGCATCCCCCTTAACAAACTTGGATGCCCCGTCCATGGCACCATAGAAATCTGCTTCCCGACCTACTTTTTCCCGACGATTTCTGGCATCATGCTCTGAAATCATCCCAGCATTCAAATCGGCATCTATACTCATCTGCTTACCAGGCATCGCATCAAGGGTAAATCTTGCCGCAACCTCGGACACACGCTCAGACCCTTTTGTTATGACAATAAATTGGATCACGATGAGGATGATGAATACTACGAGACCGACGAGAATATTTCCTCCTACAACGAATGTTCCAAACGTTTCCACAACGTCCCCTGCTTCACCTTTACTAAGGATCGATCTCGTTGTGGAAACATTTAGACCTAATCGAAAAAGTGTTAACAATAATAATAGGGAAGGAAATATAGAAAATTGCAATGGTTCATTCATATTCATAGAGGTTAGGAGTACAAGGAGTGCAAGTGAAATATTAACGATGATCAATAAGCTTAATAACCAGGATGGGAACGGGATAATAAGCATGGCAACGATTAATATGACACTGGCTAGTACGGATAAATCTCTTGCTGACATTGTTTCTCTCCTAACTGCTTACATTTGATTTTTTATTCGGTAAACATAAGCTAAAATTTCTGCAACTGCTTTGAAAAATTCTTCCGGAACGGCATCGCCTATTTCAGCCGAGTCATAAAGGGACCTGGCTAAAGGACGATTTTCCACCATAACCACATCGTTTTCATTGGCGATATATTTAATCTTCTGTGCTAGATAATCCACGCCTTTGGCCACTACATAAGGCGCATCCATTTTATTCTCATCGTATTTAAGAGCAATGGCAAAGTGAGTAGGGTTTGTAATCACCACATCCGCTTCAGGAACTTCCTGCATCATGCGTCTCATGGCCATTTCACGCTGTCTCTGCTTAATTTTGGATTTAATTAAAGGATCGCCCTCGATGTTTTTATGTTCATCTTTTAGATCCTGCTTTGACATTCGAATGTTTTTTTCAAAATCATATTTCTGATAAAGAAAATCGAATAGAGATAAGAATAGTAACGCTAGTGAAGCAGCGATTCCCATTTGTACAGTTAAGCTCGCCATCGTCGCTAATGAATCACCCACTGATTTAAACGATAAGCTTAACACTTGATCAATATTCTTCCAGAGAATGACAAACGTGATTGCACCTACGAAGGAAATTTTTAGAATGGATTTTAATAGTTCAACGATTGCTCTTAAAGAGAAGATGCGCTTAAACCCTTTAATCGGATCAATCTTTTCTAACTTGGGCTCAAGCGGTTTAGTCGTAAACATGACTCCTACTTGTATATAATTCGAAAACAATCCGGCAAGTAAGGCCACTAACATAATCGGACCGAGAAGTAATGCAAGCTCTTTCATAATATCCATGGTTATGATTTGAACTGTATTCTCTGTCAGCTCCATCAGCATGTATTCCTGAAAGGTTTGATTAAAGAGATCGAACACAATATCCCCAATATATGAAGCACTGAAGGTAAGGAACAAAAAGACGGCAAGAAGTATGATTGCTGTATTCACATCCTGGCTTTTTGCTGTTTGTCCTTTTTTCCGCGCGTCATCCCTTTTTTTCGGAGTCGCTTTCTCCGTCTTTTCCCCACTGAAAAACTGTAGGTCTAATGATAGCCACTTCAAATTATGTGCCTCCAATAATTTTCATTAAATCTCTCATGGTCACGAACATCATTTCAAAAAGCTGCTGCATGACAGCAAACATCACTCCCATTACAATGAACAACACGATAAATGCAACAGCAATCTTGATAGGAAATCCTACGACGAAGACGTTTAACTGCGGTACAGTACGAGCCACAATCCCCAAGGCCACATCTACAAGGAACAGCGTTGCGACGACAGGAATCGACATTTGAAAAGCAATGATGAACATTGAGTTAAAAGATGTCATAACATAGTCAATTAATCTTTCATCTCCAAAAGGTATCCACGGACTATCAATTGGGATCAGCTGATAACTATAAAAAATTCCATCCAGGAGCAGATGATGACCATCAAGAGCAAGCAATAAAAGAAGCGCAAATGTATAGAGATATTGTCCCATCAAGGGGCTTTGTGCTCCTGTTTGAGGATCGATCACATTGGCAATGGCAAACCCCATTTGAAAATCTATGAATCCCCCGGCTATCTGAATGGCCGTAACAATCATATAGGCAACAAAACCGATGAAAAGACCGATCATGGCTTCTTTCATGATCAATAAAAAATAGTGGCCGTTGATTTCAAATGCCGCAGATTCAATCGTATAATACATGACCCAAGAGAGCACCACCGAGAATGCGATCCGATGTTGTGCAGGTATGTTACGGTATGAAAACAGAGGCATCGTAACAAAAAAAGCCGAAACCCTTACAAACACTAGTAAGTATACCGATAGAATGGGTACAAGCTCTTCCATTCTCTTACCCTACGAACCTTGTTAAATCTGAGAAGATTTGTGAGGTATACGTCACAAGCTTCGTTAACATCCAAGGTCCAAAGAAAACAATCCCGATCAAGACCGCCACGATTTTAGGAATAAACGCAAGAGTTTGTTCCTGTATTTGTGTTGTTGCTTGAAAAATACTGACGATCAATCCTACTACAAGGGCTAACAGCAGTAATGGACCAGAAACGATGAGGGTTACATATATTCCACGCTCCGCTATCGCGATAACAGATTCAGCATTCATTGAAACTCACCTACTTAAAAACTTTGTAAAAGAGATTTTATTACTAAATACCAGCCATCTACTAACACAAACAGTAAAATCTTGAAAGGCAATGAAATCATAACAGGAGGGAGCATCATCATCCCCATGGACATCAAGACACTCGCTACTACCATGTCGATGACTAAGAAAGGAATAAAAATCATAAATCCTATTTGAAAAGCCGTCTTAATTTCACTTAACGCAAATGCCGGTACTAAGGATGTAAGAGGAATGTCTTCCACAGATTCGGGTCGTTCAGCCCCGGAATATTGTAAGAACAACTCTAAATCCTTTTGTCTTGTGTGCTTACTCATAAATTCTTTAAATGGGATCGAAGCCTTATCGTAAGCTTCTTCAAGATTAATCTCTTCGTTAAAAAGAGGAGTCAATGCTTCATCGTTTACCTCTTGAAAAGTTGGAGCCATGATAAAAAACGTAAGAAATAAAGAAATTCCAATCAATACCTGATTCGGTGGCATTTGCTGTGTGGCAAGAGAAGTCCTGACAAAGGATAGGACAATCATGATCCGGGTAAAAGATGTCATTAATATCAGAATACTGGGTGCCAGTGAAAGGACGGTAAATAGTAATAGCAGCTTAACACTTGTCGATACATTATCTGCAGAACTACTATTAAAAAACTCCATGAATTCATTCATCAGAATGATTCTCCTTATTCTTTAAATCCTTAAACATCTTCTTTCTTCCCTTTTTCATTTCCTCAAGCTGTGATTTCAAATGTGATTGAAATGAGCTTGTGTTAGATGATTGAGAAGGACTTTTTACCTTTGCTAACCAACTGGAAACGGCGGTTTTGGCATCGGGAAATTGAGCGTCCTGATAAAAGGATAGTATCTCTTCTTTTTCTTTTTCATCCTGAATCTCTTTCAATAGCTGAATATCTTCTCCTACACCGAGTACCAGTACTTGTTTGCCTACCTTAACCATTTGGACAGAACGATTTCCCCCAAGAGGCGTTCCACCTAAATGATTGATTAATTTTGTTTGTTTAAAGGATCTTCCTTTTTGATTTATAAATTTCAACAAAAAATATATGAGAGCAACTACAAAGATAAGAGCAAAGATCATTTTAATATAATCCGAAAAAGTAACTGAGGTAGCAACACCTGATTCAGAGGTGTCAGCCTCATTATTTTGCTGTTCATTGCATTTCTCTGGATGTTCTATGCAGTCCTTGACATTATTCACTTCTGCAAATGCTGTTAGATTTACAGCATTTGCAGTAATGATAAAAACAATAAGACTCACTAGAATTTGAATCTTTTTCAATACATGCACCTTCTTACTAATCGTTAGCTTAGAGCTTTTTGAATGGCTTCGATTACACGATCGGCCTGGAATGGTTTAACGATAAAATCCTTTGCACCCGCTTGTATGGCATCAATCACCATTGCTTGTTGACCCATTGCAGAGCACATAATGATTTTCGCACCGGCGTCGACTGCTTTGATTTCCTTTAGAGCTGCAATACCATCTTTTTCTGGCATCGTAATATCCATGGTGACAAGGTCAGGTTTCAGTTCCTTGTATTTATCAACAGCTTGACTTCCATCGGCTGCCTCTCCTACTACATCAAACCCATTTTTCGTTAAAATATCTTTAATCATCATTCTCATAAAAGCCGCATCATCTACAATTAGAATTTTATTAGCCATTACGTCATCCTCCATCATCGTCTAGGTTATTTAAGTTTTTTAATACGATCACTTTGACTTACAATGTCTGTAATTCTGACACCAAAGTTCTCATCTATCACTACTACTTCTCCTTTAGCCATCAATTGACTGTTCACAAGGATATCAACCGGTTCTCCTGCTAGTTTATCAAGCTCTATTATGGAACCAGATGATAACTCAAGTATGTCCCTGACCGAACGGTTCGTCCTTCCGAGCTCAACTGTGACCTGCAAAGGAATGTCTAGTAGCATATTCAAATTTTTTGTTTCCTGTTGACCCAATGTTGTCGGTTCAAAATTACTAAACGTAGCGGGTTGTACATTTACGGTTTCTCCATACCCCCCTTGTCCCCCCAAATGCTGATGAGATGTCTGCTGATGGGAAGCATGGACAGGTTCCTCATACATACCGCTATATGGCTCTGCTTGTGGAGCAGTAGGATGTTCCACGGTCGGTGTAACCGCTGCTGCAACTTCATCAGTAGCTCCACCATTCATTAATTCATCCACCAGACTCTTGGCAAAACTTAAGGGCAAGAGCTGCATGATGCTCGAGTCAATGAGATCTCCGATTTTCAATGAGAATGATACTTTTACTAATAGATCTTGATCAGGAAGGTTTTCTTCTCCCTCTCCTTGAGGTATATACATCAAATCGATGGAAGGTGGGGAAATATCCACTTTCTTACTAAATACCGTAGACATGGATGTTGCAGCAGAACCCATCATTTGATTCATTGCCTCTTGAACGGCACTAAGCTGAATTTCCCCCAAATCACCTGATGGGGTCCTTCCATCTCCTCCAAGCATCAAGTCAGCGATGATGGATGCATCTGATTGTTTGATCACCAACAGGTTCACTCCTGAAAATCCCTCAGTATATTGAACTTGAATGGCGACATACGGATGAGGAAATTCCTCTTCTAAATAATTTTTGTCAATGATCGTTACTTTAGGGGTCGTAATCTCAACCTTCTGATTGAGCAAAGTGGATAAAGCCGTTGCAGAACTCCCAAAGGAGATGTTCCCTATTTCACCTAAAGCATCCTCTTCCATAGAACTAATGTAATCATTGCTATTTATCTCTTTGCGCTCTGTTTCCTCTTCAGGCTCTGCAGAACCACGAAGCAACGCATCAATTTCATCTTGTGATAACATATCATCACTCATCATCGTCGTCTCCCCCCTTCAACGAATCTAAAATTTGTACGGCCAGTTTCTTATTTGACTTCCCTGGCTGAGCTGTAAATTTAGGAATTTCACCCACTCTGATCGTTAAAGGATCATCGATTCGGGTGTTCATTTCGATTACATCACCAATATCCAGCATAAGGAACTCTTCAATTGAAATATCAGAACGTCCTAATTCAGCTACCATTGGCACTTGGGCTTTCTTGATTCTTCTTTCAAGATGTGCCGTTTCTTCCGGCTTACTCTCTTTACGTTTGCTTTCCATCCAATAGCTTCCTGATAATTTAGGAAGGATCGGTTCCAGTACAACGTGTGGAATGCAGATGTTAATCATTCCACTTGTTTCACCAATCGTAGTGTTTAATGAAATAACCACAACCGTTTCATTTGGTGAAACCATCTGAAGAAATTGAGGGTTCACTTCAAATTCCGCAAAAAGCGGATCTACATCAGCCACAGTACTCCAGGCTTCCCTTAAATTCTCAAACGCCTTTTCAAAGAGCTGACTCATAATTCTCGTTTCAATTTCGGTTAAATTCTCTACTTTGTTAACGCTGACTCCCCTTCCACCCATCACCCGATCCATCATCGAATAAGCAATATTCGGATTGATTTCCATAAGGATCCTTCCATCCAATGGAGGTAATTCATATACGTTTAAGATGGTCATTTTCGGAACGGAACGGATAAATTCTTCGTATGGGATTTGGTCAGCAGAAGCAACATTTATTTGAACATAAGTTCTTAATTGAGCAGAGAAATATGTGGTCAAAATCCGGGCGAAGTTCTCATGTATTCTCGTTAAACTTCGGATTTGATCTTTAGAAAACCGTAAAGCTCTCTTAAAATCATACACTTTCACTTTTTTCTCTTCTTCTTCTTTTTTGAAATCATCTGCGCTCATCTCTCCTGTATTGAGAGCTGACAAGAGAGCATCGATTTCACTTTGAGATAAAATTTCACTCGCCACCACTTCACCTCCAAACACTCATAATAGCTATCTTATTGAATCATCATAGAGGTGATATACACTTTTTCTACCATTCCTTCTTGCATAAGGGAGTTTACCTTGTCTTTAACCTTCGTTTCGATCATTTCTTTCCCTTTTTTCCCTTGCAGTTCTTCTGCTTTCAATTCTGAAAGCTCTTCTATGATGATGTTATTCACTTGAAAATCTCTCTTTTCCAACTCACTTTTCGCTTTTTTACTATCCGTTTGAATCTTAAAGGAAATACGAATGAAGTCATTACTCATTAAATTGGTTGTCGTCTCAGGTATGTCCACCGAATTTTCAATCACTTCTTCAATGGAAAGTTCTTTCGTTTCTTCATCTCCTGAAAACTTCAGAATGACAACTAACGCAATCACACCGACAAGTGTAATCGTAACCAATAAGATCATCATGATTGTCAGGGCTTTACTCTTCAACTGAAACTCCCTCCCTCATGGGGCAGGCTGAGTAAATTTGCTTTTTGAAAGAAAGAAAGTGTAAGTGAGTCAACCTCGTCCACCGTTTCTTTCACAACATATCGTCTGCCATTTGTTAATAGAATCGTAGTGTCCGGAAAAGCTTCTACTGTTTCTATGTATAAAGCATTCAACGTAAACGACTTTCCATTCAGTCTGGTTAACGTGATCATAAATTTCAGAACCGACATCCATCCTCCGATTCAACCTAAGGTAAAACCTCTTAGGTGTCAGTCCCTTCCTCCCTTTTTAACGAATTAACGTTTCAAGTTTACAAGCTCTTGTAAGATTTCATCCGACGTTGTAATGATACGTGTATTTGCCTGGAAACCACGCTGAGCCGTAATCATTTCAGTGAATTCTTCGGATAGGTCTACGTTGGACATTTCGAGGGCTCCAGACTGAAGTGCCCCTCTTCCCTCTCCAGCTAATCCCTGATTCGGAAGACCTGAGTTATTAGAAGCCTGGAACAGATTATTGCCGGCTTTTGTCAAACCACCCGGATTAGAAAAAGTAGCTAATGCCAGTTGACTTAATACTCTCACTTCACCATTGGAAAATACTCCGTTCACTTCACCGGAAGAACCTATGTTGAAGCTTTCAAGGTACCCTTCTGAGTTTCCGTCAACAGTATCTACATTAGCAGAGGAGGAGCTATCGAACTGAGTGATCTTGGAGAAATCCAGATTGATCGTTTGGGTAGGATTTGCACCAGTTTGATTATTTAATGTTATAGGGAAAGGCACTTGAGAAGTTAATTTCCCTTCTTCGTCAAATTCCAAAACAGTCTCTTGACCATTGCCGACTGTAACGTCATCGGTCAGACTGGATATTGTCACTTCCCATTCATTCTGATCTGATTTCTCCATTACTAACTTAATACTAATATCTTTACCTAGTGAATCCTTCACCTTCGTTTCAAGCTCGACTACAGTACCATCGACGGCACTAGACTTTAAGTTCCCATTATAAGTCGCCTTGCTCGTAGCCTGTGGTGCCATTGTGGTATTAGTATCAATTTTGATATCAGTCGCACCACTCTGATTTACTACACCGTCATCGTTGACCGGATACCCCTGTACAAGATTTCCTTGACCTGTTACAAGGTTTCCGTTTGAATCTAAATAAAAGTTTCCAGCACGGGTGAACATTTCGTTATTTCCTTGTCTTACAACAAAAAATCCGTCTCCCGAGATGGCTACATCCAAGGATCTGCCTGTTGTCTGCAGACTTCCTTGAGTTTGAATCGTATCAATAGACGACAGAGATGCCCCAAGTCCTACTTGCTTTGCATTTTGACCTCCACGGTTTTCAGTCGCTCTACTCGCACCTGAAACGGTTTGGTTCATTAAATCCTGGAATGTGACACGCCCTTTTTTATACCCGTACGTATTTACATTTGCAATATTATTTCCGATTACATCCAGTTTTGTTTGAAAGTTTTTCATTCCACTGATACCCGAATACATTGAACGTAGCATGAATTTTTCCCCTTTCTTATTAGCTGCTTCGATCAGTCCACAGCTACAGGCCTCCATAAAAGGTCCAGCCTATGAATCTATTAATATCGTTCCATTAATGTTGGTGAAAATCTGAGAATGTGCTTCGTCACGGTCTAATGCTGTGATCACCGTTTTGTTTTTAGCGCTTACGATTAACGCGGCATCTTTCAGAATCACAAGCGAATCCCCGACACCCTTCGTTTTTGCTTCTTTTATTTTCTCCCCTATCTTCTCCCATGTTTGTGGAGAAATAGAAATTCCCCGTTGCTCCATCCTTACCATTGCATGTTTGCTAATCTGTATGTGAGGTACATGTTGTATTGCCTTATCTAATTGGGCAGCAAATGATGATGCCCTTGAGGGTTTAGTAATAGCTTTCGTTTTATTATTTGGTGCGATAGGTTGTGGTGAACGATGAAAGAATGTCTTTTCCATACAACCACTCCCTAAGATTCGATTTTAATTAACTTATCACTGGAAATTTTGTCACCTTCTTTTGTATGAAACCAAATGAGTGAATCTTTCTTTGAAACGGATTGAACGATTCCGCTCTTCTCTCCATCTTCGTTGTTCCATGTTACGTTCTTTCCTATTAATAAAGATGCATTTACGAGAGAAGCTTCAGGAGTATCCGTCGTACTCACTTGTGAGATATTCCCGGGAGTCAGGATTGTTCCGTCCTCCATGATGAATTCAACAGAGTCACCTTTAAAACGTACTCCTTTTACGAGTCCCTGGCCTTCTTGTATTTCAGGTGCATCGCCCGCTTCAGATTCTATGATTTTATGCCATGTCACTTGTTTCCCAACAAATTGATTGTAAGAGATCAATTGTGTTTGGCTTTGGTTATCCACAAATTTCTCCATTGTTTTCGTCAGGTTCGTCATCTGCTCTAATGATGAAAAGGTAGCCATTTGCGCGATGAAGTCTTTGTCCTGCATCGGATTTAACGGGTCTTGATTCTGTAATTGTGTCATCAGGATTTTCAGGAAGTCATCTTTTCCCAAAATATCCTTTCCACCTTCACGCTGTTTTGATTGGACGGTGGAATAAAGTAAGCTCGGATCGATTTTCGTCATATTATCACCTATATTTCGGTATTTACGAGATAATCCTTAAAGGATTGAGTTCTTTCTTCTTCCTGGCTTCCTCCATGGTCGGGTTGATTCTGCTTTTGCTGTTGTGAGGACTGTTGTTGTGACTGCCCTTTAGATTGCCGCTCAGCATCTGTTAACGCCTGTGAGATTTCAATCTTCTCTACTTGAAGGTTCTGTGATGTAAATGCATGCTTTAATCCTTGGATTTGAGAATCAAGCATTTCTTTCGCAGTTGCCGTTGAAGCTAATATTTTTGCAGTCATCACTCCGTTTTGTTGTAGAAGTTCGATCCTTAATGAGCCCAGTTGCTCTGGATATAGCTTGATTAACAGCTTACTCATGTTCGGCTGTGACAGCATTTGAGATTTACTTAGGATATTTTGAAATTCTTTCACAAATTGTTCATATTGAAGGGAGCGATTTCCTGATGAGAGACTCATGGAAACGGATTCTGTTTTCGGAAGAACAAAGTGTATGTGGTTTGCCTGAATCGGTTGAATGCTTTTCTTCTCCACTGTGCCCCCTTCTATTGAGGACTGCTTTTCCATTGTTTGCACAGGTGCTTGGCGTTGAAAAGCATCTTTTAATACCCGGGACCAATCCTTCCCCTGATTAAACTCCCTGGCCAGGGAGTTATCTACACCCGCTTGAACCATCTTCATCATGTCTTTTAACTCGGACACTTTTGATGCTTCCACCACAAGTAAGTCACGGTTAGCTGCCAAAAGTTCAATGACCTTTACAAGTTTGGTTACTTCTTCTATTGGCCCTTTTCCACTTAAGCCCCCCACCTCATTTTTTAATGCGGATTGCAGAAGCTGCATCGTTCCCAACAGGTTTTCATGAAGATCCTCTGCAATATCACCAGTTGAAGACGAGGATTGCTCAGTCCCAATAAGAGCAGATTGAAGCTCAGAAAAAAGTGTTTTGACCGTTTCTTTATCCACACCAACTATTTCAGTGATATGGTCAAAGTCAAATTCTTTTAATCGGGATAAGTCTTCTAATTGTCCGCTTGATAGTCCAACTTCATCAAGCTCTGTTGCACGTAGGATGCCTTTCAGACTAACAAGAAGAGATAGTGTCTCCGGCTGTTTTACTTCTTCCCTTTCAACAACATGACTCGATACAAATCCTAAAAGTTTCGAAAACCCATCCATTTCTTTCTTAGAAAGCGTCGATTCCTTTCTCATCCCCATGGGTGAGTTGGGAGCTTGGGTACCTATTCCGATTTCCACTTTTTCACCTCCTCATGACTTAGCCTATCTTTCCACCGTCGAGAGCAGCTCCGTGTATCTGGCAGCATCTTCCGGCGGCATTTTTTCTAAAATATCAGCTAGAGTATCAGGTTTGATACTTGATAGAATCTTCATTGCCTCATCATCATCCATGTTCATCAGAACAGGGGCAGCACTCTTTGCTGACATGGATTCAAATGTATTAACTACCTCTTTAAAGGCTCGTTTGTTTTCTTCACCAATCTGCCGTAACTCTTCAAGCTCTTCTTTTTGCTGCTGAATGGTAGCTTGCAGTTGTTCATTATCACTGTCTTTTTTATCTACTTCATTCTGAAGCTGAGCTATTTTCGCCTCTTGATCTTCGATTGAAGCTTGAAGTGAGACCATTCGCTCATGTAATTCGTCTGCTTCCCGGGCTTCGTTTGAAGGAAGGATATTAGCCAGAAAAGGGATATCTGAGCTGAATGATTGCGCTTTTTCAAATACATTGATTCCTGCGACTGTCATGATTACGAGAGCGAAGGTTATAGTAAACAAGAGAGGAATGAAGATGATAAACACAACTCTTTGTAAACGACTGGACTGCTCTTTGTTTTCCTCTTCGATCACCTTTGCCATGAAATCACCTAACTCCCCTTTTCATATATTGAACGACTGATACTTCATCTAATTGTTTACTTTCCACTTGTTTATTACTTTGCAAAAAGCGATGGAGATCGTTCTCCTTCACCTTTTCGTATTTCTTTACTTCTACATTCATATCTACAAGTTTTTCTTCATACCAGTTCATCCGGTTCCTTGCTTGTATCACCAGGTCCTGGTAATAAGAAATGGTTCTTTCAAGATTGGTGATGAACTGTTGATGATGACGGATATCCTGTACAGATAAACCATTTTGCAATTTAGTTTCTTGATGTTGTTCGAGATGTTCTTTCTTTTTCAGAAACTCATAAAGCTTCTCGGCTACTTTTTCAAATTTTTCAATGGAACCTCTGTACATTTCCTGCACTTCATCTTTTTCTTTTTCCTTTAACGTTAAAATACGTTGAAACCTGTATTGATAACTCACTCGATTCATCCACCTTTTTCCGATAGCTTTATAAGCTCATCAACACTTGCATGGAGAGTAACCTGTTCGTATACTCCCTGCTTCAAGAAGGAGATGATACCCGGATAGTATTGGATGGCTTCATCAACTTCACGGGAAGTACCCTTTTTATATGCACCAATTTGGATAAGATCCTCAGAGTTCATATAAGTACTTAATAACTCTCTTATTCTAGTAGCGGCATGTAAATGTTCCATAGATGCCAGGTGATTCATTAACCTGCTCACACTTTTTAAAATATTGATAGCCGGATATTGACCTCTATTTGCGATTTGACGGTCTAACACAATATGGCCATCGAGTATTCCCCTAACCGTGTCAGAAATAGGCTCATTTAAATCATCACCATCTACCAACACGGTGTAAAATGCTGTAATGCTCCCGAGTACATTCGTTCCTGTTCTTTCTAATAGTTTCGGTAAAATAGCAAATACAGAAGGCGTGTAACCTTTAGTGGTCGGTGGTTCCCCGACCGCCAACCCGATTTCCCTCTGAGCCATCGCTACACGTGTCGCGGAATCCATCATGAGCATGACGTTCATTCCTTTATCTCGGAAATATTCCGCAATGGCAGTCGCCGTAAAGGCCCCTTTAATCCTCATTAGTGCAGGTTGATCTGAAGTGGCTGCCACTACAATCGTTCGCTTTAATCCTTCTTCTCCTAAGTCTCTCTCAATAAATTCCCTTACTTCCCTGCCCCGCTCACCGATTAACGCAATTACATTTAAATCCGCTTTCGTGTTTCGGGCAATCATTCCAAGCAGTGTGCTTTTTCCTACCCCACTTCCAGCGAATATACCGACCCTTTGTCCTTTGCCTACAGTCAGCATGCTGTCGATGGCTTTTACACCAACCTCCATTTTTTCGTTAATGGGCGGTCTAGATAAAGGATTGGGAGGATCTTGTTCTGTATATGTCGTACTTAAGCCATTCGGTAAGTGACTTCCATCGAGTGGATGTCCCAGGGAATCAATCACCTTCCCTATTAAAGATGGTCCAATTTTGATTTCTAATGACTTTGCGGTACCTTCTACTAAACTGCCGGGAGAAATGTCCTGCATATTGGTATAAGGCATGAGGATCACTAATTCACCATTAAACCCTACCACTTCTGCTAAAATCACTTTTTGTTTGCCCCGGGAGAAAATATGAATATGACAGACTTCACCTACAGAACTTTCAGGCCCTTGAGATTCGATCATTAACCCGACAACCCGTTTTACCTTTCCAAACTTTTTGAAAGTTGGAATCTTGGGGATATGGTGAATGAGATCTGCTGCTTTCATTCAACATCACCTTCCAGAAAATGAAGAAGCTTATGCTTTAACTCTCTTAATTGGGAGTCCACACTCACAATGACACGTCCCTGATTGGTTTCTATATAACATTCCTCAGGTTGAAGATCATCATTTGCATAAATAAAGCACTGAACATCCGTGGGGAACATGACTTCAAGCTCATTTTTGTTTTCAACTAAAAGCTTATGCTTAGACGGATGAACATGAATTTGAATGTGAGGTAGATCCCTTACCTCCTTTAATCCCCGTTCCACGATCGAAAAGAAATGATGGGGTTCTTCCTGAAGTTTCCGATTCATGATCTTCTCAGCACATGTAATCCCTAAGCTGACAATGACCTTCTCTGCATTTTGAATATAGTCTTGATACTGCTGTTTATTTCTCTCGATCATTTCATTGACTTCTATTAATCGCTGTTGATATTCTTGATAACCTTTGTTTCTACCCTCTTCTTCACCTTGAAGAAATCCGGCATTATAGGCTTCCTGCATGAGTTGCTCGCGCTCGACCAGCCACTTTTCTTTCTCACGTTCAATTTGACTTTGAGCATGGAAAGTCATCTCTTTCGCTTCTTCGATTATTCGAGCCGCTTTCTCATTCGCTTCCTCTATAATGTGATTTTCCCTACCCGCTGCGTTCATTTCAAAGTCGTTGTCTTCATGTTGCTTGAATTCCTCTATTGTCTTAACCCTTTTAAGGGAAATCAGTCTTTGATTTTCATCATTGGTTCGAGCAATGGAGGATTTAATGATTCTAGACAATAATATCGTCTCCTCCACCACGGGCTATGATGATTTCACCGGAATCCTCTAACCGTCTTATCACCGCTACAATCCGTGACTGTGCTTCCTCTACATCCCGTAATCGAACCGGCCCCATGAATTCCATTTCCTCTTTAAGCGTTTCCACCATGCGATTAGACATGTTTCTAAATACCACTTCTTTCACCTCATCACTTGATACTTTAAGGGACAGGAGGAGATCTTCGTTATCACAATCGCGAATGACACGTTGAATGGAACGCCCATCAAGGGTGACAAGGTCTTCAAACACAAACATTCTCTTCTTGATTTCCTCAGCTAATTCAGGATCTTGTATTTCTAATGCATCCAGAATGGTCTTTTCCGTAGAACGATCTACACCATTCAGCACTTCCACTACCGCTTCAACTCCACCTGTCTGCGTATAATCCTGGGTCACAGTAGCCGAAAGCTTTCTTTCAAGGATAGCTTCCACTTCACTTATCACTTCCGGCGAAGTTCCATCCATGATCGCGATTCTCCTGGCAATATCTGCTTGAACTTCTTGAGGAAGTTCAGAAAGAATTTGGCCTGCTTGCTGTGGTTCAAGATAAGATAGAATTAATGCAATGGTTTGAGGGTGTTCGTTTTGAATAAAGTTGAGAATTTGAGCAGCATCGGCTCTCCGTGCAAAGTCAAAAGGCTTTACTTGTAAAGATGAAGTTAATCGGTTAATGATCGCCAATGCTTGTTCTGATCCGAGTGCTTTTTCTAATACTGTTTTGGCATAGCCAATTCCGCCCTGGGAGATATAATCTTGAGCAATGGCGATATGGTGAAATTCTTCTAGGATATCCTCTTTCGCTTCAGTCTCCACCTTTTTAACTCCGGATATCTCTAACGTCAACTTTTCGATTTCTTCTTCTGACAAATGCTTGTACACTGATGCGGATACATCAGGACCAAGAGAGATCAGGAGGATGGCTGCTTTCTGTTTTCCCGTTAAGTCTTTCTCTCTTCTCACCACATTAATCCCTCCTAATCCTCTGATAACCAGGTACGTAATAATTTTGCAAATTCTTCAGGCTTTTCTTTGGCCATTTTTTCAAGTTGTTTCCGGCGAATCGTTCCTTCTGTTTCTTCTTTAGGCTCAATTTCAGGTATATGGACAGGCTCCCTTGTTTCTTCGTATGCCATTTCTTCTATTTTTTCTTTCTTTCTAGAGCGAATCAGGAAAAATACCAATAGTAGAATGATAATAAGAAGTATTCCTCCAACCACATAGGTCCACCAGGGAAGAAAAGATTTTTCTTCTGATGCCATATCAACTTTTCCATTAAATGGTTGAACCGAGACGATCACTTTGTCTTCTATTGCTTCGTCTGTTAATTCAGGGTTCGCTTCCTTATCAATGGAAGTTCGTACAATAGTCGATAATACTTGGCGGATATCATCCACCCTATCTTGTGGCAAGGAATTTATCTCTTCAGGATTTGGCGGTTCCACCATAACCTGAATCCCAAGGTCCCTTATTTTATATGGGCTCTCAACTACTTCTTTACGGATACGATTGACTTCATTGTTAATCGTTTCCTCCATTCGTTCATAATCACCGTTTGATTCTGAACCGGAACCATAAGTATCCCCTGTATTTGTTGGCTCATTAGCATCACCGGCTCCAGGTGTCCCACCCGGGTTTGCCCCTTCTCCCGAGAAAGTTTCTGTAATTCGTTGTGCGCTTACGGCTATTCCTTCCATATTTTCTTCATCCACTGGTGTAACAAGGTTTTCTTCACGGTTTTCCTGGGTAAAATCTATATCAGTTGTAACCGATACAACCACTTTGTTAAATCCAATCAATGTGCCTAACATATTCTGAACTTGACGTTGTATATCACGTTCAATTTCTTTCTTGACATCCATTTGTTGAGCAAAGTTGCCTCCGCCCATGGAATTATTTTGAGATTCCAAGTCGAAATACTCAAAAAATTGATTCATGATGACGATATTCTCTGTAGGAAGATCAGGAACACTTTTGGAAACCAGATGGTAAAGTGATTTAATCTGCTTTTGATCAAATGTGAAACCAGGTTTTGTATTTAATACAATCGAAGCTGATGCTTGTTGTATGTCATCATTTAAGAATACCTGCTTTTCTGGAAGATTGATCATGACTTTAGCATCCTTTACCCCTTCGATTCCTTTCATGAGTTGAGCAAGTTCTGTTTGCATCGCATCCAGCTTCAACACATTAAATTCATTATCAGTCATCCCAAACCCAGCATTTTGACTGAAAAAGGAGTAATCAATACTACCCGAGTTAGGAATACCTTCTGCAGCCAATTCAACCTTCAGTGTATCTACTTGTTCTTTAGGAACCATGATGGTTGATCCACCATCGGAAATCTCCGATGGGATTCCTCTACCATCGAGATTTTCTTTTATCGTTCCGGTTTCTGAAGGTGATAAATTGCTGTATAGGGGAACAAGAGTCGTTCTTGTTGCAAAGAAGCTCACAACAGTAATCAGAATGACTGTTATCAGGAAGGTGGCTCCCATACTTATTTTCTGTTTTTTTGTTCTGCTTACCCAATAAGACTTTATCTGTTCTGTATATTTCTTAAACGATTCATTCATTACAATCCTCCGGTACATGACTGAATGAGTCTACTACATTGGCATTCTCATTATTTCTTGGTATGCTTCTACTACTTTGTTACGCACTTCCATGGTCGTTTGCAATGTGATGCTTGCCTTTTGTGATGCGATCATCACTTGATGAAGATCAACATTTTCTCCCCGTACAAGCTTCTCAGTCATTTGATCTGATTGAACTTGCATAGAATTCACTTCGTCAATGGACTGTTTAAGTAATTGACTGAAATTATCCGTAGCTTCTGAAGGAGAGACATTTTTTTTTGCAATTGACGGACTAAAAACTCCAGGATTAATCGAACCTATATTATGTATTGCCATAAATCTATAACCTCTTTCTATTTACCGATTTCCAAAGACTTCATTAACATCGCTTTATTCGCATTAAATACGGTTACATTTGCTTCATATGAACGAGTAGCCGATATGAGGTCAACCATTTCTCGTAATGGATCAACATTGGGAAGCTGTACATACCCCTCGCCATTCGCATCAGGATGTTCTGGATCGTACACCATTTTAAATGGTGTATCGTCATCTTCTTCGATTCGGGAAACCTTTACCCCGCTTCCAACATTGTGATTGTCCCTTGTGTTCATGGCTTTATTTAAAAATGATGAAAATTGATTTTCCTTTGGGACCATCACAACAGATTTTCTCTTATAAGGCTGCCATTCTCCTCCCACCATTTCTCCTCTTGTTGTGTCTGCATTCGCCATGTTTGATGAAATGACATCCATTCTTAAGCGTTGGGCAGTAAGGGCAGATGCTGTTGTATTCATACTTGTAAATATCGCCATGATTATTTACCACCCCTTACAACCGTTTGAAGACTGTTAAACTTACCATTTATTCGATCTGTTAAGGCATTAAAATAGATTTGATTCGAAGCCATTTCTGACATTTCCTGATCTAAATCCACACCATTTCCATTGTGATTATATTGATAAGCTGTTTTTGTTTTAACTGCTGGATGTTGACTACTTGAGTGAAAGGTGAAATGTCGTTGATCTGTTCTTTTGGCATCAAGTTGTTGAACTGATTGGTCTAGCATTGTCTTAAATTCTACTTCTTTTGCTTTATAATTTGGAGTATCGACATTGGCGATATTTTGAGAAATCACTTTTTGATTTAACGAGGCGTAATTCAGTCCTCTTTCCAGAGTTGTGAAAGTGTTGGAAAATAATTTCACTTCAGGCACCTCTATCCGTTTTTTTGACAAGATACTACTATTTTTTACAAATTTAGCATGCAACAGTATTTATTGTAATGTTTAGCAAGATTAGTGTCTATGAATATTCCGTAAATTTTCAAGAACGAGGGCGAAATTCAAATAATTCGTGACTTTTAATCTATATTTTACCCTTAAATTACCAAGGAAATCCTTCCAATTTATTGTGGATTTTACTAATTTTATTACATATATGTTACACATACATATAATTGACCGATTCGCTTTTCATAGGTATAAAATCCAACGAAGGTGCGTTCAAGATGGTTCTTTCACCTTATTTCACTCTTATACACACGAAAACATCACCTGCCAAGAGGTGAATGTCATCATATAACTCACTCTGTTATTTTAATTAATTTAACTGTCGAAAATAGTCGTAACATTGTTGTAACTTTATTGTACTATTCGTGCCATATATGACAATACCTTATGAATGATTACCAATAGTCCATTCGACTTATTTTCCCTAAACAATCAGACATTTCCGCCCATTTGTACTACAAAAGCGGAGGGGCTTTGCCCAGAGGCGACAAGCATAACCCAAGCCCACCGGAAAGGCGCACTTTGCCTTTTTGGTGGGCTTGGGTTATGACCTCGAGCCTCTAAGCCCCGGAGCTGGATGACACAAAAGCGGATGGGCTTCGCCCAGAGGCGACAAGCATAAGCCATGCCCACCGGAAAGGCGGCTTTTTGCCTTTTTGGTGGGCATGGCTTATGACCTCGAGCCTCTAAGCCCAGGAGCTGGATGACACAAAAGCGGATGGGCTTCGCCCAGAGGCGACAAGCATAAGCCATGCCCACCGGAAAGGCGGCTTTTTGCCTTTTTGGTGGGCTGGCTTATGACCTCGAGCCTCTAAGCCCAGGAGCTGGATGACACAAAAGCGGATGAGCTTCGCCCAGAAGCGACATGAATAAAGGTAAACAAAAAAAGCTGTTTCCTTTAACAGGAAACAGCTTTTTTAATTTTAGTTTGTCCGAAGCTTATCTAACTCAACTAAGAATTTATTGTTTAATACTTTAATGTAAGTGCCTTTCATTCCCAGGGAACGAGATTCAATTACTCCCGCACTTTCTAATTTACGAAGGGCATTGACGATTACAGAACGGGTAATTCCCACTCTATCGGCAATTTTAGAAGCAACCAGAAGACCTTCATTACCATTTAACTCTTCAAAGATATGCTCAATCGCTTCAAGCTCACTGTATGATAAAGAACTGATCGCCATTTGCACGACAGCCTTGCTTCTAGCTTCCACTTCAATTTCTTCCGCTTTTTCACGAAGAATTTCCATTCCTACTACTGTTGCACCATATTCACCCATGATCAGATCATCATCTTCAAAGCTAGCTTCAAGACGGGCAAGAATTAATGTACCCAGTCTTTCTCCTCCACCTATAATAGGAACGATTGTCGTTAACCCATTTTTGAAGAATTCTCTATTTTCAACTGGGAAAGCAGTATATTCACTATTAACATCCAGGTTTGGAGAAGTTTCTTGCACATTAAACAGGTTTTTAGTATACTCCTCAGGGAATTGACGATCAGCAAGCATTTGTTTCATTCGCTCATTTTCAATTTGCTGATTAATGGCGTAGCCAAGCAATTTCCCTCGGCGACTTACAACGAATACATTTGCTTCAATGACCTTGCTAAGTGTTTCTGACATTTCTTTAAAGTTAACTGGTTTACCCGCTGCTTTTTGCAGCATAGCATTAATGGTTCTTGTTTTACCTAATAAATTCATTACATTTCCTCCTACTACAACTTAAGTGTATCTATTATTTAATTTTGTATTCTGATTGATTCATCTATCTTTACCCAATAGAATGAAAGTGAAAACTTATAGAATAAACTGACTCAGATCCTTATTCTTAGATATAGCGCCTAACTTATCATCCACGTACTTAGGTGTGATATTAATCGTTTCCAATGTAATATCAGGAGCTTCAAAGGAAAGGTCCTCGAGAAGTTTTTCCATAATGGTATGAAGTCTTCTGGCTCCTATATTATCCGTGTTCTGGTTTACATCATAGGCAATTTCAGCAAGTCTACGAATAGCATCGTCAGAAAATTCAATTTGTATACCTTCAGTTTCCATTAAAGCAATATATTGTTTAATGATTGCGTTATCAGGTTCAACGAGTATACGCACAAAGTCTTCTGTAGATAGCTTTTGAAGTTCCACTCTTATTGGAAAACGTCCTTGTAATTCCGGAATAAGATCAGATGGTTTACTCATGTGAAAGGCACCTGCGGCTATGAATAGCACGTGATCTGTTTTCACCGAACCATGCTTTGTGACAATCGTAGATCCTTCTACAACAGGAAGGATGTCACGCTGAACCCCTTCTCTCGAAACATCGGCTGAAGATTGACCAGAGCTCTTGCTTGCTATTTTATCAATCTCATCAATAAAGATGATTCCTGATTGTTCTGCACGCACGATTGCCTCCTGTGTTACTTCATCCATATCAATAAGCTTTTGAGCTTCCTCATTTGTAAGGACGACTCTTGCTTCTTTCACTTTTAATTTACGTTTTTTCTTTTTCTTTGGCATAAAGCTGCTCATAGCATCCTGCATATTCATACCCATTTGTTCCATACCGGAGCCTTGAAGCATGTCGAACATGGAGGGCTGCTGCTCTTCTACTTCAATCGTGATGAACTCCTCTTCAAGTTCACCATTTTGAAGTCTTGTTTCCACTCTGCGCCTTTGCTCTTGAAGGGAATTCTCTTCTTGCTTTTCTTCCTCTTCTTCCGAAGTGCCCTGAGTCTGATTACCACCAAAGATCATTTCAAAAGGGTTTTTATAAGAGTTGGACTTTTTCTTAGATGGTACAACGAGTTCCACTAAGCGGCGGCCAGCATTTTCAGCTGCTCTTTCACGAACCCCTACCATTTTTTCCTCTTTTACCAGGCGGACAGACGTTTCGACTAAATCTCTCACCATTGATTCCACATCACGTCCAACATAGCCTACTTCAGTAAACTTAGTAGCCTCTACTTTTACAAAAGGAGCTCTAACAAGCTTCGCAATTCTTCTGGCAATCTCCGTTTTCCCTACACCGGTTGGCCCCATCATTAAAATGTTCTTTGGAATCACTTCATCCTTTAATACATCAGAAAGAAGGCTACGGCGATATCGATTTCGTAATGCAACAGCGACCGCTCTCTTTGCGTCTTTTTGTCCTACAATATATTGATCAAGACGTTCAACAATTTGCCTTGGAGTTAAGTGATCAGTACTCTTCATCAAATGGCACACTCCTTACTTTCCCTATAGTGTAAAAGAATATAAAAATTTCAACCTAATGATTAATGTTTATAGCTCTTCAACAATAATTTGGTTATTTGTATATACACATATATCAGCAGCAATTTGTAAGGAAGACTGAGCGATTCCCCTGGCAGATAAATGGTCACCCGCGTATTGTTTTAAAGCTCTTCCAGCAGATAATGCATAGTTACCACCGGATCCAATGGCTAAAATCCCATCGTCCGGTTCAATGACTTCACCTGTTCCTGAAATTAGCAGCAAGTGATTTTCATCCATTACAATCAACATCGCTTCAAGCTTTCTTAACACTTTGTCGCTCCTCCACTCTTTAGCCAATTCAACAGCTGCCCTCGGGAGATTTCCATTAAATTCCTGAAGCTTTCCTTCGAACTTTTCTGATAGTGTGAATGCATCGGCAACAGAACCGGCAAAACCTGCTAATACTTTGCCATTAAATAGCTTCCGTACTTTTTTTGCTGTATGCTTCATCACAACTGTATTGCCAAATGTCACCTGTCCATCCCCGGACATCGCACATTTGCCTTTATGCTGCACAGCAAAAATAGTGGTTGCGTGGAATTGTTCCATATCCTGACCTCCAACTCTTCTAAGCACGTGGATGATGTGCTAAATATGTTTTTCTCAACTGATCCTTCGATACATGAGTATATACTTGAGTTGATGATAACTGTGAGTGTCCAAGAAGCTCCTGAACCGTTCTTAAATCGGCACCATTATTAAGTAAATGCGTGGCAAACGTATGTCTTAACATATGAGGGTGGATTTTTCCGGTCAAGGAAGCCTTCTCGATAATCTTATTTAAGATAAGACGTATCCCTCTTTGGGTTAATGCTCCACCACGATGATTGACCAACAATTGGGTATGAGTTTGATTCTTCATTAACTTAGGTCGGGACTCTGTTATGTATTGTTCTATAGCATCGTGAGCAAAGCTTCCAAATGGTACATATCTCTCTTTGTTACCCTTACCTTTAACAAGGATTGTAGAAAGCCCTAAATCTACGTCCTTCAGCTTCATGCTTGTGCATTCACTTACGCGAATACCCGTAGCATAAAGAAGTTCAAAGATGGCCCGGTTGCGAATGTCTAAAGGCTTGTCTCCTCCGCACGCTTCTAACAATGCTTGTATTTCTTCCTCATAAAAAAATTTAGGCAATCGCTGTTCTTTTTTAGGAAGATTGACAAAGGAAAATGGATTATCGGTGAGCTGCTTTTCCCGATTTAAGTAACGATAAAAACTTCTTAAACTGGAAACCTTCCTTGAAATGGAAGATCTCATTAGTCCATGATCATGCAGCTTAGTTAAAAAAAGTCTCGCATCAGAATACTCGACATCTTTTAATGAACTTAAACCTTGTTCTTTCATAAATACGTAGAACTCTTCAATATCATGACGATATTGTTCAAAAGTGTGAGCAGAATAATGCTTTTCTATTTGTATATATTCAGTAAAGGATTGTAATTGTTCATATAATTGATTTTTCATTTTTAACACCTCACAAGGGCTACTAAATAGTAACACAACCCAGCTGCCCTTGCAATGAATTTTACACTTTTTTCACAAAGTTCTGAATTGTTTCTAAGGCCCGATTGGCATGTTGCTCATTACGCTCTTTTTTGCCTTTGACCTTTTTTGGCAAATCAGGGAGTAGACCGAAATTAGCATTCATCGGTTGGAAGTTTTTCTTGTTAGCCGTCGTTATATACCTTGCCATACTTCCAATCGCTGTTTCATGAGGGAATACCACGGGTGATTCACCTAGAGCCAATTTCGCTGCATTGATTCCCGCGATCAGCCCGCTGGCAGCAGATTCTACATAACCTTCCACTCCAGTCATTTGCCCGGCAAAAAACAGGTTCTCATGCTCTTTTAGTTGATAGGTATCCTTTAGAACATTGGGGGAGTTGATAAAGGTATTTCTGTGCATCACCCCAAAACGGACAATTTCTGCATTCTCAAGACCCGGAATTAATTGAAGCACTTCTTTTTGCGGGCCCCACTTTAAATGTGTTTGGAAGCCCACAATATTGTAAAGTGTTCCTGCTGCATCATCTTGTCTTAACTGAACAACAGCATATGGTCGTTTACCTGTTTTAGGGTCTTCTAATCCCACCGGTTTTAAAGGACCAAATAACATGGTCTTCTTCCCCCTGGAGGCCATCACTTCAATCGGCATACAGCCTTCAAAGAATATCTCTTTTTCAAATTCTTTTAAAGGCACTGTTTCAGCTGAAATAAGGGCTTCGTAGAAACGATTGAACTCACTTTCTGTCATCGGGCAATTTAAGTATGCCGCTTCCCCTTTGTCATACCGGGATTTCAAATACACTTTGTCCATATCAATGGAATCTTTCTCAATGATTGGTGCAGCTGCGTCGTAGAAATATAAATGTTCTTCTCCTGTTACTTTTCTGATTTTCTCTGAAAGACTCTCACTAGTAAGTGGCCCTGTTGCTACAATGGTAATTCCTTCAGGTAAATCCGTGACCTCTTCATTATATACCGTGACATTTGGATGACTCTTCACTTTTTCAGTGACCTGGGCTGCAAATTCGTGACGATCCACGGCCAATGCTCCCCCTGCAGGAACGGAACAGGCATCGGCTGCTGACATGATGACGGAATCTAAATACCGCATTTCCTCTTTTAATACACCAACAGCATTGGTTAATGCATTCGCTCTAAGTGAATTACTGCACACAAGCTCTGCAAATTTATCTGTATGATGGGCAGGTGTTTGACGTATCGGTCTCATCTCAAAAAGGTTAACCTTTATTCCCCTCTTCGCAATCTGCCAAGCGGCTTCACTTCCCGCTAACCCTGCTCCAATAACATTTACTGGCATCTATATAAACCTCCTGTAAATCAATCCTTCATCTTAACCAAATTGTATTGTACACCAATGCACAATGATATAAAAGACAAAAGCATATTGAGAATTTGTCATTTCTAAAATGACTAAATGCAAACAGAAAAGGGCTGACCCATCAGGTAATAGAGAGATCACCTGTTGGGACAGTCCCTTGTTACATTGTATAAGTTCATTGTTCAACAATCAATCTTTTTTATTGTTCAGATGAACAGGAAACTCACACTACTTCTGAGGTTCTTCTTTATAATCACAATTCGTACATTGAATTTGATTCCCTTTTTTAAGCTTTTTCTCTACGAGCAATTCTGAACACTTCGGACACTTACGTTCGATTGGCTTATCCCATGATAAGAAGTCACATTCAGGGTATTGATCACAACCGTAGAAAATACGCTTTTTCTTGCTTTTACGTTCGATGATATTACCTTTATCACATTTTGGACATTTCACACCAATTTCCTTGACGATTGGCTTAGTATTTCTGCAGTCAGGAAAATTACTGCAGGCCATGAACTTTCCATACCGACCCATTTTGAATACCATTGGATGTCCGCATTCTTCACAATCTTCACCGGCAGGTTCATCGCGGATTTCGATTTTTTCCATCTCATTTTCCGCTTTTTCTAAATGCTTTTCAAAATCCTGATAAAAGCGATCGATGATTCTTTCCCACTTCACATTGCCGTCTTCAATATCATCCAGGCTGCGTTCCATGTTTACCGTAAACTCGACGTCAATGATATCCGGGAAGAACTCTCTCACCAGTTCTAAGACGATTTCCCCCAGTTCAGTTGGAATGAAACGCTTATTATCCAGTGTTACATAGCCTCTTCGTTGAATCGTATCAAGAGTCGGAGCATATGTGGATGGCCGGCCAATACCCAGTTCTTCCAGGGTCTTAACGAGCCTTGCTTCTGTATACCTTGGTGGTGGTTGAGTAAAATGCTGATTTGGATCAATTCTTTCACTTTTCACTTTATCGTTTTCTTCCAAGGCTGGTAGAAGATTGTCTTTTTCTTCTTTCTGATCATCAGATCCTTCAACATACACTTTCATAAAGCCTGGAAACTTCACTTTAGAGCCGGTTGCTCTAAACATGACTGAACCATTTACAATATCAACACTCATCGTATCCATTATTGCTGGAGACATTTCACTTGCTACAAATCGTTCCCAAATCAATTTATAAAGTCTGTATTGATCTCTTGAAAGATATTCTTTCACTGAAGCCGGATCCCTTAATGTACTGGTTGGACGGACGGCTTCGTGGGCATCTTGAGATTTTTGTTGTTTTTTCTCTTTACGCTCAGACTGCTTAACGAAGTCATTTCCATATTTATTAACGATGTATTCGTTCGCTTCTTTTTGAGCCACTTCAGAAATACGAGTCGAGTCTGTTCTCATATAAGTAATAAAACCAACCGTGCCTTCTTTCCCAATCTCAATTCCTTCATATAATTGTTGGGCAAGCATCATGGTTTTCTTTGCACGGAAGTTTAATTTTCGCGCTGCTTCCTGCTGTAGTGAAGAAGTTGTAAATGGAGGAGCAGGATTCCGTTTTCTTTCCTTTTTTGTTACTTTGTTAATTTCAAAGGACTTCCCTTTTACTTTACCAAGCACTTCTTTCACATCTTCTTCGGTCTTCAATTCAACCTTCTTACCATCCATTCCGTAAAACGATGCCTGGAATGTATCGTTCCCTTTTGTGAATTCAGCTTCTATTGACCAGTACTCTTCTGGAGTAAAGCTTTTGATTTCATTTTCCCGGTCAATAATTAATCTTAGTGCGACGGATTGCACTCTCCCTGCACTTAGACCTTTTTTAACTTTTTTCCAAAGGAGCGGGCTGATGTTGTAACCCACTAATCGATCTAAAATCCTACGTGCCTGCTGAGCATCGACTAAATCCATATTGATCGCGCGTGGATGCTTAAAAGACTCTTTAATGGCATCCTTCGTGATCTCATTAAATACCACACGACAGTCGGAAGTGGTGTCCATGTCAAGGCTGTGAGCCAAATGCCAGGCAATTGCTTCTCCTTCTCTGTCGGGGTCAGCCGCGAGGAAGATTTTTTTTACTTTTTTTGCTGCGGTTTTCAATTCTTTTAATACAGGACCTTTACCTCGTATCGTTATATACTTAGGTTCAAATTCGTTTTCTACATCTACGCCCATTTGACTTTTCGGTAAGTCTCTGACGTGGCCCATTGAAGCCCTGACCTTATATTTTTTTCCTAAATAACGCTCAATTGTTTTCGCCTTTGCCGGCGACTCTACTATTACTAAATAATCTGCCATCCAATAAGCCTCCTTAAAGAGGGAAATAATCACTGTTTATAGCACCTTGGAATGTTTATGATCCAAGTGAAACGGAAACGTTTACACTTTCATTCACATAGGTATGGACTTGATATCAGTGTAGATAATTACTATTTTTAACGATTTATTTCTCTTATATATAGTTTTAGATACCTGTTGCAAAATGTATACCAGTTTCACAATAATTGCAACCATTTTGTATAAATAACTTGTAATTATTCAAACATTCTTAGTAAAAACCGCTCTTTATTAAAGGCTCTTTTCGCAAAGATTGTTGCTTTATACAGAAAGTCTGCCTGAGCTCTGTCAATAAGTGTATACAGGATGGTGAGGGGAACTGCTTCGCTTGCAGCTAGCGTTCGACCGAGCCTCCTCAGCTTAGCCGAACGGGGTCTCGGCACGACCGTTCTTCCGGTGGAGTCTACGCAGTTCCCCTCACCATCTTTAAGAGATTTCGTGACAGAGCTAAAAGGTGTCAAAAAACAATCTAAATAGGAAACAGAATTTTTTTCTAAAGGAAATCAATCTATACTCTCCTTAAAAGTAGTTGCTTGCTAAAACTTTTTGTATTTATTACTTTTACGAAAACATGCTTCGAAGATTGATTCTCGCTGCAGGTGCTCGACTCCTGCGGGAATAGCTGGACAGTACGAAAAGCGGAGGGGTTTTGCACAGGGGTGACAAGCATAAGTCGAGTCTGCTGAAAAGGCGCTTTTTTCCTTTTTGGCAGACTTGGCTTATGACCTCGAGCCCCTAAGCCCCGTAGCTGGACAGGTGAGACCCCGGAGCCAAAGGCGAGGAGGCTCACCGCCAGCCCCGTGGAAAGCGAGCATCCTGTAGTGGAAATCAACTACTACTTTCTTATCTAAGAAAGCAACAAACTTCCTAAAAGAGCTTTATTAAAAGATTCTATATCATATGTTTTAACTTTATACTCCCAGTTCTGAAAAAATATCTTCTATTGATAAGACCATTCTTGCACCTTCCTGGATTAGATTGTTGGTTCCATCTGCTAACGGCTCATATATGGATCCTGGTATACACAATACTTCTCTTCCTTCATTTAATGCATAATCAGCCGTGATGAACGTCCCGCTCTTTTTTCTTGCCTCCGTAATAAGCACTGCATCGGAAAGACCGCTGATGATCCTATTTCTAAAAGGAAATTGCCATTTTTCAGGTTTAATATAAGGGGGATATTCAGAGAGGAGAAGCTGATGCTTCATCATACGATGGGCTAATCCTTCATTTTGCTTCGGATAAATGTGGTTGAAACCTCCACCAAGGACACCTATCGTTTGGCCACCTGATTGAATCGTTTCGTTATGAGCCACCGTATCTGCACCTTGCGCTAGTCCACTTACAATGACTACCTCTTTCTTCACCAGCTTTGGAATCATATCGCGAAGAACTTTATCAGTATAAGAGGTGGCATTTCTCGAACCAATAATGGCCAATTTCTTTGGCCCATGAAGGAGATTCCTGTTTCCTTTTAAAAAGAGAAGAAAGGGGGGATCATATACGTTTCTCAGTAGAGCAGGGTAATCTTCGTCCATAATTGTGATCCAGTCTATATCATTTTCTGAATAAAGTTTTTTGTATCGGTCTGAATTAAATGAATGAAGATCTCTATAGAAGAGTTCTGAATTGACAGTGGTAGAAAGGGTAATCTGTTGAAGCGTGGAAGGGGATAAATCAAAGATAGAGTGTAATTTCTGGAGCGATTCTAGTAATCTTTTTGTACCTTTCAATCCAATTCCTCGACAATGATGAATATGAAATAGAATATGACGACGTTCTTTCATTTATAACCTCCTGAATTTTGTTTAATAGAGAATATAAAACTGAGACTGATAGCTTGAATGCCATCAGTCTCAAAACATGATTAATGAGTTTTACATTTATCTAAGATTCCTTCTTCTTTAAGAACCTTTATTAATGTTTCGCCCATATCTGAAGGTGTAGGAGCAACTTGAATTCCGCATTCATTCATAACGCGAATCTTCTCATCAGCTGTTCCTTTACCGCCTGAAATGATCGCACCTGCATGGCCCATACGTTTTCCTGGAGGTGCTGTACGTCCTCCAATGAATCCTACTACAGGTTTAGTCATGTTGGCTTTAACCCATTCAGCAGCTTCTTCTTCAGCAGTACCGCCGATTTCACCAATCATGATGACGGCATACGTATCTTCATCTTCATTGAATGCTTTCAATACATCGATAAAGTCTGTTCCGTTCACAGGGTCTCCACCGATACCGACTGCCGTTGACTGACCGATTCCCGCTTGTGAAAGTTGGTGAACTGCTTCATAAGTAAGTGTACCAGAGCGTGAAACAACCCCTACATGTCCTTTCGTATGGATGTAACCAGGCATGATCCCGATTTTACACTCTTCAGGAGTGATGACTCCTGGACAGTTCGGTCCTACAAGACGTGTTTTCTTGCCTTCCATATAACGCTTAACCTTCACCATATCCAATACCGGGATATGTTCTGTAATACAGATTGCCAAATCAAGCTCAGCATCTACCGCTTCCATGATTGCATCTGCTGCAAACGGAGCAGGAACATAAATGACGGATGCATTTACGCCAGTTGCTTTCTTTGCTTCTTCAACTGTATTGAAAACAGGTACGCCTTCAACCTCAGTTCCGCCTTTTCCAGGTGTTACACCTGCCACGATTTGTGTACCGTATTCAAGCATTTGCTTCGTATGGAAAAGAGCTGTTGATCCTGTAATCCCTTGTACAACAACCTTGGTATCTTTATTAATAAATACGCTCATTAGTCCCCCGCCTTTCTCAGCCTACTTGCTCAACGATTTTTTGTGCGCCGTCCGCCATAGATTCAGCTGCAATAATATTCAATCCTGATTTATTAAGGATTTCTTTCCCTAAGTCAACATTTGTTCCTTCAAGACGAACCACAAGTGGAACTTGAAGACCGATTTGCTTTGCTGCTTCTACAACACCTGTTGCAATAACGTCACATTTCATGATTCCACCGAAGATATTGACGAAAATACCTTTAACGTTTTCATCAGAAAGAATGATTTTAAATGCTTCTGTTACCTTTTCCGCTGTAGCACCGCCCCCAACATCAAGGAAGTTAGCGGGATCTCCGCCGTAATGCTTTACGATGTCCATCGTTGCCATGGCAAGACCGGCTCCGTTAACCATGCAACCGATATTTCCGTCCAAGGAAATATAGCTTAGGTCATATTTAGAAGCTTCGATTTCTTTCGCATCTTCTTCTTCAAGATCGCGTAATTCAATCACATCTTTTTGACGGTATAAAGCGTTTGAATCGAAGTTGAACTTCGCATCCAATGCCATTACGTCTCCATCACCTGTGACAACTAAAGGATTGATTTCGACAATCGAAGCATCCTTTTGGATGTACACGTTGTAAAGACCCATCATGAACTTAGCTGCTTTTCCAACAAGTTTTTGAGGAATATTGATATTGAATGCAATACGTCTCGCTTGGAAACCTGTTAATCCAACAACTGGATCAATATACTCTTTAAAGATTTTTTCAGGTGTTTGTTCTGCTACTTCTTCGATTTCTGTTCCGCCTTCTTCAGAAGCCATCAGGACAACTTGGGAAGTCGCGCGGTCCAATACTAGACCTACGTAATATTCTTTCTTAATATCACAGCCTTCTTCAATAAGTAAGCGCTTTACTTCCTTACCTTCAGGACCTGTTTGGTGAGTTACTAAAGTTTTACCGATTAACTCATCTGCATATGTACGCACTTCGTCCAGGCTTTTTGCGATTTTTACTCCGCCAGCTTTACCTCGACCACCTGCATGGATTTGAGCCTTCACTACATACACGCTGGAATCTAATGTCTTCGCCGCTTCTACTGCTTCTTCAGCTGTAAAAGCCACTTTACCATTTGGTACGGATACCCCGTAATTTCTGAGGATTTCTTTACCTTGATATTCATGGATATTCATTTTCCATCCTCCTATCAAACTCTTCAAAAAATAGACTGCGCTTTCATTGTATAAAATGACAGTATATCTGTCTACCATTATGCTAAAAATATTATATTAATTTTAAAATTCTGAACATAAAATAGTAGAATTACTCCATATGTTCCATTGTTCTTGGAAGGTTTATCCTTGAAATTATTATTCTTAAAAAATATAATTTGCTATTCAAATACGTGCTCACACCGTTTAGCGACATGGAGTATATTAGATTAACAAAGAAATTATCCCTTCCCCGCTACATCCCGATCTAATCTATAGATGAAAGCAAAAACCTCCGCTACAGCACCATATAATTCTTCTGGTATTGATTCTCTAATATCCAGGTTCCCAAGAAGTGAGAGTAAGCTCTTGTCTTCTTGTACCGGTATTTGATGGTCTTTTGCTTGAGCTAAAATGTTTTCAGCAATGATTCCCTTCCCTTTAGCAAGGACCTTTGGAGCTGATTCACTACTTTGATTATAGCCTAATGCAATCGCTTCTTTTCTTTCATGAGGGTTTTTCATATCTTTAAATCAACTCCCGAAAACGTTTTAAAGCGTTCTTCCATGATTTTATCAGAAAGCTTGACTTGTTTATCCGGAGCTTTCACCTTTACCATAGATAGTTGATAGTTCAGCTTCTCCAGACCCTCTTTTAATCCAGGAATAAAAGATCTGGACATTCTTTCTGCGTTTGGGTGGTCAGTCCAAACGGTCAAGGAAACCACTCGATTTTGAACCTGCATATCGATTAATGTCTCTTTCATGATATCCAGCTCTAAATAAAATAAAACCCGGCAGTAATCTCCATCAATCACACCTTTTTCTTTCTCTTTCCCTGTCCATTGAAGGGTGATATCGGTGCTCTGTCCGAATAGAGAAAATGGGAATTGTTGTACGATTGTTAGAAAAGGAGAACTTTCCTGTGATTGAAGCACTTGGTGGTTCATCTTCAGAACAAGATCATCGGCTAGCATTCGAATATCGGAGAGTGGGTGATTTTGACTTAACCCAATGAGATGCTGCTTAAGTGTTGGATGAATTTGAAGTTCTTGTCCGTTTTTTTGTAACTGAGCTTCAAAGTTAATCCCAAACGTTCCCATTACTTTTTTCAACACCCTTGCCAGTTCTTCTCCCCGAATGGTCTGAGTGAGTTCTTGTTCTATCTGTAGGTGAAGTTTTTGAAACAGCTGTTCCATGTTCGATACTGGTGTGCCTCTTCCATAAGATTGCAAGAGCTTCATATAGTTCATCTCAATAGACCGCCACTTCCCCTCTCCCACTACTCCCATCAGCTCTTTAGCTGCCAGGAAGGAAGGTTCGTCCCTTTCTCCATTTAGTACAGTCTCCGAACTCCATATAATATTAATCCATTTATCGATATGAGTACCAGATAGTTTAGGAAATCCCGGACCCCTGCCAGTAGTCGATGATAGAAGCTGATGCAGTTCATTTCGAAGCTTTACGGGAGCAGCACCTGGAAAATCTGCCAATCGGCTTCTTAGAAGCTCTATCTTTCTTTCCCACTGCCCGTGTGAGGACTGTTTCAGTTCTTCGAAAACCGTTGTCTTTAACCCTTTCTTCCATTGATTCATGGGAATTCCTTTCGGAAAGACTCCTAGTGATTTCAATAGATCGAAATGGCCTAATCGATTAGAGAAGGTTTGGGAAGGATCAACTAAATTAGATAATGCATTACTCACAAGTTTTTCTGTGGCCAATCTATTCAACGGTTTCTGGATCCCAGTAAGTAAATGAAGTGTGGCCGTGTCCCTTCCCGTTCCGATTAACTTTGAAGCCAGCTCATTTAACATGGATAAAATGCTGGCTGTTGAAGTTCCCGATCTCATTGAAAGAAAGATCCTGTCAGAAAGCGGCATGTTCCTCTTAGCCATTTCAACCAGGGTTTTCACACTTTCTGATGAATCTTTCCCTATCAAATGTTTCTCACCAAATAATAACATTTCTTTATATATGGGAATGTTTTTTTTCATTAGCTCCATAACAAATTCGTTCATTTCTTTCCCTTTAGTTGATATGGAAAAATGCTGTAAAAGATCTGCTGCTGTATGCTTCCCATTATCTCCTCCAGCTTGCGCACGGTTTGGGATTAGATGGAGATTTACTCCTTTTTCAGATTGTTTCACTTCTACCCAATAACGTTCTCCAGCTTCCATTGGTGCTTCAAGTTTTGCAATAAACCGTTGTCCATTTGCTGACACCTCTGCATTTCCCTCTCCTAACAGCTTATGAACGCTGATATATAGAACTTTTCCACTTTGAATGGAAAAGGGCTTTTGGTCGAGGGGCTGATTACTAGTAGTACCATGAATATGGGTCATATCCCTGTCTCCCGTTCATTGTAAATCAAATTCGTTTCATTGTTTACACTTATTAAGTACGATCCAAACGGCTACTAATCTATAGAAGCTCCTTCACCGGTGCAAAGCTCTTTCGATGAATGGGCGTCACTCCTAATTTCTCTAACCCGCCTAAATGATCCTTTGTTCCATATCCTGCATTCTTCTCAAACGCATATCCAGGATAGGTACTGGCATACTCCTTCATCAGGCGGTCACGTGTTACCTTGGCAATGATGGATGCTGCGGCAATGGATATACTTTTCGAGTCTCCTTTAATGATCGACTGACTCGGAAAGGGCGATTGAATTTTCATCGCATCGATTAGTAAATACTCAGGCTGAACCGGCAGGCTGACGATCGCTTCACTCATAGCCTTTTTTGTAGCCTGATAAATATTTATGGAATCAATTTCATCAGCATGTACCATTCCTACTCCAACAGATGTTGCGTGTTCCCTGATGTATTCATAGAAATCTTCTCTTCTTGCTTCTGTTATCTTCTTGCTATCATTTAATCCCGCCAAATAGAAGTCATGAGGCAGAATGACGGCAGCCGCTACTACAGGACCTGCTAAAGGACCTCTACCTACTTCATCGATTCCTGCAATGAGGGTGAATCCTTGCTGTTTAAGTTCACTTTCATATTGAGTAAGGACGGCAAATTCTTCTCTTTCCTTCTCTCGTTTCATCTGCTCGCGTTCAACCTGTTGTAATAGTTTTTGGACACCAATTCTTTCGTCCTTCTTCAATTCTTTAAGAATCGGATCATGAGCAGAAGCAGACTTGATGATTTTTCTTATTTCTTTAATGGTCATATGTATTGTATTCACGATGCTCCTCCTATATATATCGGATGTACCTCACATAAATAAAGAGGCTGCGCAAAAGAGATTCCCTCTTTTTACAGCCTCTTTTTTATTCGCTTTCTCGCTCAGTCTCTCCAATGATATCAAAGGTCATGGGTCCTAATTGTACATTTCGAATGTCACGGACGATAATTTCAGATGTCTTGTCATAATTCACTTCTCCACCAGCCATCAGACAGCCTCTCTTAGCTCCAATTTTATCGAAGCTATCCACTACTTCTTCAGGTATTTCTTCGAGGCCGTAGCGCTCTTCTAATCGCTCTGGATAGTGCTCTTCAAGAAATCGCAAACCATAAACGGCGATATCCTGTAAATTCAAGATGGTATCTTTAATGGCACCGGTCAATGCCAGTTTATATCCAACTTGCGGATCTTCAAACTTTGGCCATAAAATACCCGGCGTGTCGAGTAGTTCAAGCTCTTTCCCTACTTTGATCCATTGCTGGGCTTTTGTCACTCCAGGAGTATTTCCTGTTTTCGCTATATTTTTCTTAGCCAGGCGATTGATTAATGTGGATTTTCCTACATTAGGAATACCGACAATCATGGCTCTTATGGCACGAGGTCTCATTCCTCTTGATTTCATGCGGTCGAACTTTTCTTTTAATATTTCTTTAGCGGCTTGAACGATGACTTGAAGTCCTTTGCCAGCCTGTGCATTTACAGCAAGAGCTGTTATTCCTTGCTCTTTAAAATAAGAAATCCACTGATTTGTTCTATTTGTATCAGCCATGTCTGCTTTATTTAACAAAACAAGTCGCGGCTTTTGTCCAATAATTTCTTCTATCATTGGATTTCTTGACGATAACGGTATTCTCGCATCTACTAATTCAATCACTATGTCTACAAGTTTTAACTTCTCAGTAACTTGTCTACGGGCTTTAGCCATATGCCCTGGAAACCATTGTATTGTCATATGACCACCTCCAAACAACTTTTTTCTATTATTTCACGAAACCTATATCTTTAACAGGCCAATAGATCACTTTTGTATCACCAATCACTTCTTCCAGTGGAACTGTACCGATGTGACGACTATCTTTGCTGAAACGGCGATTGTCACCCATCACAAAGATTTCCCCTTCAGGAACAGTGCCTTTTTCAATGATATCATTTAAAGTGAAATCTTCTGTTAACACACCTTTATTTAATTGATCTTTATACTTCTGTAAATATGGTTCAGTATACGCTTTTCCGTTAATATATAATGTATCATTTTTGTACTCTACTTCATCCCCCGGGAGCCCGATGACGCGTTTGATATAGTCCTTTTGTTCAGGTGCATGGAAAACGACGATATCAAATCGCTCCGGCTCCCCTAATTTACTTACAATCATTCGATCTCCATTATGTAAAGTAGGCATCATTGATAATCCATCGACAACAATGGGTGCAAATAAAAAGAATCTGATAATTGCAGCTAAACCTACCGCGATCAACAGCGCCTTCATCCACTCCCACCACTCATTTTTCTCTTTAACCACATCTCCACCACCCAATGTATTTTTCTATCTTTTTCTATTCTACTAGAAATTCTTGTATTTCTCATTAAAAAAAGGTGGCTTCATTAAAATAGTCAGGCCGTCTGCAGGACGTTTCATTTTATTGCTAACAAAAGAGATTGTAGAATAAGGAAAAGGAGCTTGTCTCCAAGCTCCTTTTCTGACGTTCTTATCGAATTTCTTTAATACGTGCCGCTTTACCACGCAGGTTACGCAGATAATAAAGTTTCGCACGACGGACTTTACCGCGACGAATAACTTCTAATTTAGCGATTTTTGGTGTGTGTACTGGGAAAGTACGTTCAACACCTACACCGTAAGAAATTTTACGAACAGTAAATGTTTCGCTGATACCGCCACCGCGGCGTTTGATTACTACTCCTTCGTATACCTGAATACGTTCACGAGTACCCTCAACGATGTTAACGTGTACACGTACTGTATCACCAGGACGGAAAGATGGTAGATCAGAGCGAAGTTGTTCTTTCGTAATATCTTCGATTAATTTGTGCATCTTTTTCAACTCCTTCCAACAGATGCTCTTACAAAAGCGATAGATTGCAGCGGAACATCGGGATCAATGGCAACAGGGGATAACCCCTCAAGCCACAAAGAATATAATATCACACAGACCACCAGGATGCAATAGCCTATTTAGACTTTCTCCAATCCTCTACCCATGCTTTTTGTCGATCTGTGAGCGTATAGCTTTCTAATAGATCCGGCCTTCTTTCAAAGGTTCTTCTCAGACTCTCTTTCTCTCTCCATTCATCTATCAGACGATGATTCCCTGAGATCAGCTCCTCTGGTACCTTCATCCCCCTAAAGTCCGACGGCCGGGTATAATGGGGATGCTCAAGGAGTCCTGATGAGAACGAATCCTGAATGGGTGAATCCTCATTCCCAAGTACTCCAGGAAGCAGGCGAACTACACTATCGATGACAACCATGGCGCCAAGTTCTCCACCCGTTAATACATAGTCTCCAATCGATATTTCGTCCGTCACAACATGCTCCCTGATCCGCTCATCGTAGCCTTCATAATGACCGCATATAAATACGAGATGATCTTCCTTCGCAAGTTCCTCTGCTTTTTGCTGTGTATAGCGTTCCCCTTGTGGACACATCAGGATGACCCTTGGCTTTGATAGTTGCTCATTCTTTAATGCATCGACCGCATCAAAGATAGGCTGTGGCTTCAATACCATTCCGGCTCCTCCACCGTAAGGATAATCATCAACTTGATTATGTTTATTGTCAGCGAATTCCCTGAAGTTAATCACATTATAGCTTACGGCTTCTTTTTCGTAAGCCTTCTTGAGGATTGATTCACCAAAGATCCCTTCGAACATGGATGGAAATAGAGACAGGACATCAATTCTCATCATGATAACAAGCCTTCCATCGGTTCAATCGTAACGAGCTGTTTCTCTATGTCGATCGTCTTCACGATATCCTCTATGTAAGGGATAAGGTATTCTTTCCCTCTTTGCCCCTTCACAACCCATACATCGTTCGCTCCCGGGCTTAGAATCTCTTTTATGGTCCCAAGCTCTTCCCCGGCAGTTGTTAAGACCTTACAGCCAACGATTTCGTGGAAATAGTATTCTCCTTCTTCCAATTCCTGCAATTGGTCTTCCTGTACCTTCAGGATACCATCTTTAAACTTCTCAACCTCATTGATATTTTCATACCCCTCGAAGGTCAATAAATCAAAGCTCTTATGATTTCGATGAGATTTGATCACGAGACTGATCGGTTCTTGGTTTTGACCTTGAAACAAATAAAGTGTGTTCCCTTTTTGATATCGCTCCTCAGGAAAATCTGTCGTAGAAACGATCTTTAATTCTCCTTTAACTCCATGAGTATTGACAATCTTACCTACATTAAACCACTTTTCCATCGCTTTCACCTCTTACATCAACGAATTTCTTTCACAATACCATCTTCTATTACAATTGTCTTAGAAAGTGCTTCTTCTTCCCAATTGTCACCAACTTGAATGTCAACCATACCTTGGACTTCCTTTTCCTTTAGCTCGCTTCCAATAGGAAGGATATTTAACTGCTCGATTTGGAAATCCAAGAGCTTGATCTTTTCAGCCCGCTCATTCAATTCCCTTTCGAAGTGCTGATTTAATTTATGTGACGGGTATTTCTTACCTCGTTCGATCTTTTTCATTTCGAACTGTAACTGATCGCTTTCCTTGGCTAAATGAAACTTTTGATTTTCATATCGTTTCATTAACAAATCCTTACTCTTTTCTGTTAACACCTGTTTAATCGTAATCGTATGTATCACATTCAAAAATTCTTCCTCCTCCTTCTATTCACCCCACGCTGTCGTACTAAATCCTTAGGGTGTTCTCTTGGGGGAGTTGCTGGATTGTGCAGGTCTTTAGCCTATGAAAAAGGGGACTGACATCTTAAGGCTATATAGTAACCTTTGTGGGTCAGTCCCCTGATTCTATAGAGTCGGTGTTCAGGGTCTTAGGACCCTTTCGAGTAAAGAGCTAAATGTCAGCTTCCTTACTCCACTATCTCTAAGAAGATTTTCTTCTGTTGTGAAGATCCTGCTGCAGCGTATACCACAGTTCGAATCGATTTAGCTACTCGCCCTTGTTTCCCAATAACCTTTCCCATGTCCTCAGGATGAACAGATAACTTATATGTTAAGCCGTTCGTCCCTTCATCCGTTTCGATGTGGACAGCGTCCGGATGGTCAACTAAAGGTTTCACAATCGTTAGAATAAGATCTTTCATCGATCTAATCGATTACTTGCTGTTTTTAGCATTGTGGAATTTCTCCATAATGCCTTGTTTTGAGAATAGGTTACGAACTGTGTCAGATGGTTTAGCACCATTAGATAACCATTTAAGAGCTAACTCTTCATCGATTTTCACTTCAGCTGGTTTAGCAACAGGGTTGTAAGTTCCAACTGTTTCGATTTGACGTCCATCACGTGGTGAACGAGAATCTGCAACTACGATACGATAGAAAGGAGATTTTTTTGCTCCCATACGTTTTAATCTGATTTTTACTGCCATAATTAAAGCACCTCCGAATAGTTTCACACAAGTTAGTATAATATCAAATGTGTATTTTGTTTGTAAAGTGTTTTTTCTTAACAGTTCAATTTTTCTTGTGGAAAATCGAACGAATTGCTTACATAAATGGGAATTTCATCCCTTTTTTCTTACCTTTTCCTTGCATGCCGCTCATTTGTTTCATCATTTTCTTCATGTCCTCGAATTGTTTCAGAAGTCGGTTTACCTCTTGAATAGATGTTCCGCTCCCTTTCGCAATTCTTTTACGACGCGAAGCATTGATGGTTTCCGGATGGATTTTCTCATCCTTCGTCATCGATTGGATGATTGCCTCAACATGACTGATTTGCTTGTCATCGACTTGAATCTTATCCAAGCCCTTCATTTTGTTTGCTCCAGGCATCATTTTCAGTAACTCATCAAGTGGGCCCATTTGCCTTACTTGACCTAATTGCTCCAGGAAATCATCAAAAGTGAAAGACATGGTACGCATTTTTTGTTCAAGTTCTTTGGCCTTCTCTTCATCCACATTGGCCTGAGCCTTTTCGATGAGGGATAAAACATCTCCCATACCGAGAATCCTTGACGCCATACGCTCAGGATGGAATGTTTCCAAAGCATCCATCTTCTCGCCCATCCCAACAAATTTAATTGGTTTTTCAGTGACTGAACGGATGGATAATGCGGCCCCGCCTCGTGTATCACCATCAAGTTTTGTCAGCACAACACCTGATATACCAAGAACTTCATTGAAGCTTTGGGCAACATTAACCGCATCTTGACCTGTCATGGCATCCACTACAAGAAATATCTCATCGGGATTTGAGAGTTCTTTAATTTCTTTCAACTCTCCCATTAGGTTTTCATCAATGTGAAGTCGACCTGCTGTATCAATCAGAACATAATCGTGATGTTCTTCTTTTGCCTTTTCGATGGCTCTTTTCGCAATTTCAACGGGACTCACCTGATCTCCCAGTGAAAACACAGGTAGGCTTAATTGCTTCCCGATGGTTTCCAACTGCTTGATGGCAGCGGGACGGTAAATATCAGCAGCCACTAATAGTGGTTTGCGGTTATGTTTCTTTCGAAGCAGGTTCGCAAGCTTTCCAGTGGTCGTCGTTTTACCTGCACCTTGTAAACCAACCATCATAATGACAGTTGGAGGACGCTTAGCGACGGCAATCTGACTTTGTTCGCCACCCATCAAACTTGTAAGCTCTTCTTGAACAACTTTAATGACCTGTTGTCCTGGTGTAAGACTCTTCATGACTTCTTGTCCAACAGCCCGTTCACTTACTTTCTTGACGAATTGCTTCACCACTTTAAAATTAACGTCTGCTTCCAAAAGAGCAAGACGAACTTCACGCATCATCTCTTTAACATCCGCTTCTGAAATCTTTCCTTTTCCACGGATTTTTTGTATTGTACCTTGCAGTCGGTCGGCTAATCCTTCAAATGCCATTCATGCCGCCTCCTAATCCAATATTTCAAGATCATCAATGAGTTTTAAACAATGAGAAGAATCGATTGATGGTTCTTCTATTTTTTGTCTGAGTTGATCAAGAATCTCGTTGCGTTCTTGAAATTTTTTAAATAATAAAAGCTTTTCTTCGTACTCCTCGATCATGGCCTCTGTTCGTTTAATGTTATCATACACTGCTTGTCGACTGACATTATACTCTTCAGCGATTTCTCCTAAAGAGAAATCATCCAAATAATAGAGGGACATATAGCTACTCTGCTTAGGAGTTAACAAAGATTGATAAAAATCGTAGAGATAATTCATTCTGGTCGTTTTCTCCAGCACGGATATCCCTCCTTGTTAAGTGAAAAACCTTTACATATGAAGAATACAGTGTTTACGGGTGATTGTCAAGGATACTTATGGATTTTTCATAGAGAAAATCCCAAACAGCATTCATATTCTCTACACAAAAGAAGAGTAACCTGGAAGATGACTTCTTAAAGTCTTCCATCAGGCTACCCTATCGATTCTTGAAGCTATTCTTCTTCTTTATCAACCAGGTTTGAGAATAAGCCGTATACATACTTTTCAGCATCGAACGGCTGGAGGTCATCCATTTTTTCTCCTAAACCTACATATTTCACAGGGATTTTGAGCTCGTTTCTGATCGCCAGCACGATGCCACCTTTTGCTGTACCATCCAGCTTCGTCAGGACGATTCCTGAGACATCTGTTGCTTCTTTAAAGGTTTTCGCTTGCACCATGGCATTTTGACCTGTGGTCGCGTCGAGAACGAGTAAAACTTCATGAGGAGCCCCTGGAACTTCTCTTTCAATCACTCGCTTCACTTTTTCAAGCTCTTTCATCAGATTCACTTTATTTTGTAATCTTCCTGCTGTATCGCAAATAAGAATGTCTGCTTTTTTCGCTTTGGCAGATTGAACAGCATCAAACATAACCGCTGCCGGATCGCTTCCTGCAGCTTGTTTAATGACTGGAACTCCTACACGCTCACCCCATACTTCAAGCTGTTCGATTGCTCCTGCACGGAATGTATCACCTGCTGCAAGTACCACATTCTTACCTTGTTCCTTGAACATATGAGCCATTTTTCCGATGGTCGTCGTCTTTCCTACACCATTCACTCCGACAAACAACAAAACCGTCAATTGGTCGTCTTGAATGTTCAGGCTGGTGTCCTCTTCATGATCACCTTGGTAGATTTCTACGAGCTTCTCTGAAATGACTGATTGAACATCTTCAGTGTCTTGAATATTTCTCCGCTTTACTTCAAGCTTTAGTTCGTCTATCAGTTCCATGACCGTATCAAAACCAACATCCGCTCCGATCAGGATTTCTTCCAGCTCTTCAAAAAATTCTTCATCCACCTTGCGGTATCTCGCAACCAGGTCATTGACCTTTGATGTAAAGTTATTTCTCGTTTTACTTAGTCCATCTTTAAATTTCTCTGATACGTTGTCACTCGATTGTGTAAATTTATCTTTAAACTTCTTAAAAAAACTCAACCTTTCACACCCCTTACCTAAGTTTCAAGCAATTCCTTTGTTTCTTGAAGTCTGACTGATACTAATTTGGACACACCGGATTCCTGCATCGTTACACCGTAAAGCACGTGGGCTTCTTCCATCGTTCCTTTACGATGGGTTATGACAATGAATTGTGTTTCGTCACTGAATTTCTTTAAATATTGACTGAACCTCTGTACATTTGCTTCATCAAGAGCCGCCTCTACCTCATCCAGTATACAGAATGGGACAGGTCGGATCTTGAGTATTGAAAATAGCAGGGCAATAGCTGTTAAGGCTCGTTCTCCCCCGGACATCAGCCCAAGGTTCTGCAGCTTCTTTCCTGGAGGCTGGGCTACTATATCAACACCCGTATGAAGGAGATCAGTTGGATCTGTCAGCTTTAACTGAGCTCGTCCACCTCCAAACAATGCTTTAAATACACCTTCAAATTCCACTTGAATCGCCGTGAAGGTTTGATCAAAACGTTTGATCATTTCTGAATCCATTTCATTAATGACCAGATATAGTGTGTCCTTCGCTTCAGTTAAATCATTCTTTTGCTCTACTAAAAATTCGTACCGTTCTTTAACTCGTTCATATTCATCAATGGCACCGAGATTGACGGTTCCCAGTTCTTCCAAGGCCAATTTCACAAGTTTTACTTTCTTTCTCGCTTCTTCGACCTCAATCGTTAAGGGGTAGTCCGACTTAGCCGCTTCAAACGAAAGCATATACTCATCACGTAAATGATCAAGTCGATTTTCCAGTTCAACATCCAGACGATTGATTTTCACTTCCTCGTCCCTTAAAGCTCCTACCAACCCTTTATGCTGACGCTTTAATTCTTTCAACTTGAGCTCCTCGTCTTCAACCCCATGTTGAAGATTTAAGCGCTCTTCCCGTCGTAAAGAAATCAAATTTAAAGTTTCTGATTTTTGAATCGCACACTCTTCAGCCTTCTTCCCAAGCTGCTCTTCTCCTGAAAAATTATCCTTCATTTCAGTCTGCAGCCACTCCAAATCATCTTGTAAAGTCGCCTTTCGCTTGTTTGTATCGATGATCGTTTCCTGCACACGAATTAATTGATTACGACAGTTAACCAATTGCTCGTTTCGTGCGGCCAGGTTTGCTTTTATATCACTGATTTCGTTCAATAAAGCATCCTTGGACGTTCGTTCACTATTCTTTTGGAGAGTAAGCTCGCTAATCTTTTGATCGAGCCTTGTAATCTCTTCCCCTATCTCATCGAGAGATGTTCTTAATTCTTTCGTTCTGGAATCATGCTTTTCTTTAACCGACGTAAAGTCTTTTTTCTCCAAGTCATATAGGGAAAGCCTTTCATCCAGATTTTGTTGGGATAATTCATTTTCACGAAGTTGGGAAAGAAGCTCTTGCTCCTTGAGTCGCAAACGCTCTCCTTTCACTCTCATTTCTTCCAGCTTCTTCTCTCTGAAGCTGCTTTCTTCTTTCAGTGATTTCACTTGAGATTGAAGCTGTTCAGTCTGACTTTCCATAGTTGTAAGCTTTGCTTTCATTTCTTCAAGCTCACTTTTTCTGGAGAGAAGCGAATTTTTCTTCTGCTTCACGGTACCACCGGACATGGACCCACCAGGATTTACCACATCTCCGTCCAAGGTTACGAGACGGTAGCGATATTGTATAAGCTTTGCGATTTCATTTGCACCCTTTAAATCCATCGTGATGATTACATTTCCAACCAGGTTCGAAATCACCATTTGGAAGCGCTGATCATAATTCAAAAGATCTGTTCCTACTCCTATAAAGGAAGGATGCCCCTTAAGCATATTTTTTTGACTATCTAGTATCGATTTCCCTTTGATCACGTTCATCGGTAAGAAAGTAGCACGGCCATATTGGTTCTTCTTTAAGAAAGCAATGGCTTTTCGGCCATCTTCTTCAGTATCAACCACGATATGCTGCATGGAGGCTGCCAGAGCTGTCTCCATAGCCGTTTCATATGATTTAGGTACGGTTATCAGTTCCGCAACCGCTCCTTGAACTCCAGTTAACTGACCGTCACGTTCTTTAAGGACTTCTTTTACACCTTGGAAGAAACCTGTATAATCATCTTCCATTTCCTCAAGCATTTCTTTCCGGGATTTTGCCTGTTGCAGGAATTGGAAAGCTTGATATAGGTTTTTTTCTTGCTTTTCATATTTTGCCTTCACCGACTCAAGCTTTTGTTGTTCCTCACGGTAGAAGAATATGTGCTCATCGATTATCTCTCTTTGCTCTTGCAGCACTTTCGAAAGTTCTTTGTGGCTCAGGTGCAATTCATCACGCTGAACCACATATTTTTCATTTTCTGCTTCTAATCGGCCACTTCGATTGGATTGTTGCTCCAGCTGCTGCTCAAGGTACTGAATTTCATTTTTGGCTGAAGCCTGCTGATTCAGCTTTTCAATGTAATCACTTTTAAAGGATTCTATTACATCTTCAATATTTTCATTGTAATGCTTAAATTGATTCTGTTTCGCTATGAGGAGCTCTTTTAGTTCCTTAACATCTGAATCGATAGACTTGAATTCCATTTCTGCTTTCTCTTTTTCAGAAGACAGTTGTTGAATTTGTTCCTCTGCTTCTTCTATCGATTGTTTTATTTGAGTTTCGTTGGAAGACGAATTTTTCTTCCGTTCCACTAGAACTTGTTTTCTACCCTCAAGTTTCTCTAATTCTTCACTTGTAGCCAGAAGCACTTCCTGAAGATTTGAAATCGACTCATCAAGAGCCGCAATTTTATCACGGGTTTGGGTTAGAACGGCTTCTTTCTTTTGTATGCGCGTGGAAAAGGCCAGTTCTTCTTTTCCATGATGTTCAAATTCTTCACTGAGCTTTTCCCACTGCTTATGTAAATCCTCAATATCATAGACCGTCAATGCGACCTCGAACTTCTCCAGCTCTTCTTTTTTCTCCAAATAATCACGTGCCATCGAAGCTTGAATTTTAAGGGGTTCTACCTGCCCTTCCAACTCATGAAGAATGTCATTCACACGATTAAGATTTTCCTGTGTTTCGAATAACTTATTCTCCGCCTTTTTCTTCCGTGTTTTATATTTCAATACCCCGGCTGCCTCTTCAAATATGGTTCTTCGTTCTTCAGGCTTACTATTTAGGATTTCCTCCACTTTCCCCTGACTGATAATGGAGAACGCTTCTTTCCCCAAACCCGAATCCATAAATAATTCAATGATGTCTTTCAATCGACAAGGTTGCTTATTAAGTAAATACTCACTATCTCCAGAGCGATACACTCGTCTTGTAACACTGATTTCACTGTAATCGATCGGAAGGGTACCGTCTTCATTATCTAAGACAAGGGTTACCTCTGCTATGTTGAGGGCTTTTCTTGAATCACTCCCGGCAAATATAACATCTTCCATTTTTGATCCACGCAGACTTTTCGCTGATTGCTCACCCAGTACCCAGCGAATCGCGTCTATAATATTGCTTTTTCCACTGCCATTTGGTCCCACAACAGCTGTAACACCCGGGACAAACTCCACGGATATTCTTTCTGCAAAAGATTTAAACCCCATTACTTCTAGTTGTTTGAGGAACATCTTCTTTCCCCCTATTTAGCGTCTAGCTTTTGTTTTAGCTTCTCAAGAGCCTTCTGTGCGGCTTGTTGTTCAGCTTCCTTCTTCGATCGGCCTTTTCCAATACCTAATTCTTCGTCATTTAAACTGACTCGGGAAATAAACTGCCGGTTATGGGCAGGCCCGCTTTCTTCAAGGATGCTGTATTCAATCATCCCTGCACTGCCTCGTTGGACCAGCTCTTGTAACTGACTCTTATAATCCATCACATGAGAAAAAGCACCGACGTTAATTTTTGGATAGACAACTTTTTCAAGGATTGAAATCACTGTTTCTAACCCTTGATCCAAATATACCGCTCCGATAAACGCCTCAAAGACATCTGCGAGTAATGCTGGTCTTTCCCGACCGCCTGTCATTTCTTCACCTTTACCAAGTAAGATGAGTTCACCGAAATTCATTTCTATCGAGAACTTAACCAAGGAAGGCTCACATACTATGGCTGCCCTTAACTTCGTAAGTTCACCCTCACTCATCATTGGGTACTTCTTGAATAAGAATTGAGAAACCGTTAATTCCAAAACGGCATCTCCAAGAAATTCTAAGCGTTCGTTGTCTTCATAAGGCTTACGACGATGCTCATTCACATAGGATGAATGAGTAAAAGCTTGTTTAAGTAGTTTTTCATCATCAAATTGTATTCCGATTTCACCTTGAAACGTTTTAAACTTACTATCATTTTTATGTTTGGATATTTTGTTTCTACTTTGCTTCCGCATAAGGCACTCCACCTTGCTATATATGTTCTCTTTTTTCTACTTATCAAGTTTATGCTAAAAAAAGCAATTACGCAAAAGTTTCTTGCGCATGTTAGAACACAAATAAACTTGGTAGAAGTGAGACCTCTACCAAGTTTTAAATGGTTTTGAATAAAAGATCAGCATGTGCTTATCTTGAAATTCAATCTAACGATTAAGCTTTTGCTTTTATGTAGTTCACAGCATCACCTACTGTGCCGATTTTTTCAGCATCATCGTCAGAGATTTCCATGTCAAATTCATCTTCAAGTTCCATAACCAGCTCAACTACATCAAGGGAGTCAGCTCCTAGATCTTCTTTGAAAGAAGCTTCAAGAGTTACTTGAGATTCATCTACACCTAGACGATCTACGATAATTTTTGTTACACGATCTAATACTTCTGCCATTTTTGTCACCTCCCCTCAAGTATTATAGAGCATTTTGACCTCTAATGAAAAGAGTATCCACGAAAACAATCTATAAATTATTAATTATTTGCCATTACATGACCATTCCACCATCGATATGAAGAGTTTGCCCTGTCATATAAGAAGCAGACTCAGATGCAACGAACGTTACCACCTTCGCAATATCCTGAGGATCACCAAAGCGGCTTAAAGGGATTTGCTTTAACATTTCATTACGTACATCTTCCGGAAGCTGATCCGTCATATCCGTGGAAATGAAACCCGGAGCGATTGCATTCACTGTGATGCCACGAGGTGCTAATTCTTTGGCTGTAGTTTTCGTTAATCCGATTACACCAGATTTAGCAGCCACATAGTTGGCCTGTCCAGGGTTTCCACTCACACCGACAATCGAAGAAATATTGATGATTCTACCACTTCTTTGCTTCATCATTTGGCGTGTAACAGCCTTGGTGCAAAGGAAAACGCCTTTAAGATTGATGTTGATTACATCATCCCATTCTGCTTCTTTCATTCTCATTAATAAATTATCCTTCGTGATTCCAGCATTATTAACAAGAATATCAACTGAACCGAATTCGCCAATCGTTTCCTTCACCATTGCTTGAACAGCATCACTATCTGATACATTACATTGTACGGCAATGGCTTCCCGGCCTAAACCTTTAATCTCATCGACAACTTCATTTGCCTTCGCCTCACTACCAGAATAGTTGACGGCTACATTACAGCCTTTGCGGGCAAGCTCAAGAGCAATTTCCCTTCCGATTCCCCGGGATGCTCCCGTTACAAGGGCAACTTTTCCTTCTAAATTCATTTAAGCTTCCTCCTTTAACGCTTGGATGGTTTGTTCCAATGATGCTTCATCTTGAACAGCATAAGTTTTCACCCGTCTATTCACTTTCTTCACTAAACCTGAAAGTACTTTACCAGGTCCAACTTCAATAAACGTATCCACATCTAATTCAAGAAGTTTCTCAACAGAATCTTCCCATTGAACAGGTGAGTATAATTGTTCGATTAATAAACGCTTGATTTCTTCACGATCAGTCACAGGTTCTGCCGTCACATTCGCAATGACCGGTACAGCTGCATCTTCAATCGTTATTGAATCCAAAATTGTAACAAACTGATCTGCAGCAGGTTTCATTAATTGAGAATGGAACGGACCACTCACTTGAAGTGGAATGACCCTCTTTGCTCCAGCTTCTTTGGCTTTCTCTGAAGCAAATTCCACTCCTTTCACCGTACCTGAAATCACAATTTGACCAGGACAATTTAAGTTTGCCAGCCCCACTGGATTTCCCTCTTTCGTTACAAGATCGGTAATTTCTTTGAGTGGTTCTCTTGCCATACCCAGAACAGCAGCCATCGTGCCTTCTCCACTCGGAACCGCTTCTTCCATGAATTCCCCTCTTTTACGAACAGCATACACCGCATCTTCAAAGCGGAGGGCACCCGCCGCTACCAAGGCGGAATATTCACCTAAGCTATGTCCGGCCGTATAATCTGCTGTAATACCTTCTGTTTTTAAACGATCTAGAATCGCGATGCTCGTTGCTAATAGAGCTGGCTGAGCATTTGTCGTTTGAGTAAGCTCTTCTTGCGGTCCATCAAATATAACACTTGTTAATTCTGATTCCAATCTTTCATCCGCTTTAGTGAAATACGCTTGTACTTCAGGGTATTTGTCAGCTAATTCTTTTCCCATCCCAACAGTTTGAGAACCTTGTCCAGGAAAAATGAACGCAATTTTACTCATTTTATTCTTCACTCCCCTTGATAGCATCTTTAATGGTATTGGCGACATTGTGTTTCACCATTTCTCTGGCTTGTCTCATGGCATTATATAGGGCAACTTCATTTGAAGAGCCATGGGCTTTAATCACCGGTGCCTTCAGACCAATTAAGCCCGCGCCTCCATACTCTGTATAATCAAGCATATTTTTCATTTGCTTTAAATCATTTTTCACTAATCCTGCAGCCAATTTATTTTTTGTTGACGCTGTGAACGTCTTTTTAAGCATAGAGAAAACAGAAAGAGCCGTTCCCTCAATCGTCTTCAACACCATGTTGCCGGTGAATCCATCGGTTACGACCACATCCGCAGGACCTTCAAGTAAGTCCCTGGACTCTACATTTCCAATAAAATGAATAGGAGCGTCCTTTAATAATTGGAAGGTCTTCTTGGTTAATTCATTCCCTTTTTTATCTTCAGTCCCGATGTTTAATAAACCTACGCGAGGATTGTTGATACCTCTTACTTTCTCGGCATATATGCTCCCCATGATGGCATATTGCAACAGATGTTCAGGCTTGGCATCTACATTTGCACCTAAATCGAGCATAAGAAATCCCTTACCATCCAATGTTGGAAGCGTAGGTGCCAAGGCAGGTCGTTCAATTCCATCAATTCTGCCTACAATGAACAATCCAGCTGTCATAAGGGCACCTGTATTCCCTGCTGAAATACACGCATCCGCTTCTCCATTATTGACCGCTTGTGCCATCAGCACCATCGATGCATTCTTCTTGCGTTTGACGGCTCTTACAGGTTCGTCTGTTGCCTCGATCACTTCATCCGTATGAACGATTGTCAATCGATCAACTGGTGTGATGTACTGTTTGATTTGGTTTTCATCTCCGTATAAAACCACTTCTATATCATTAAATTCACTTAATGCCCGTTTTACACCAAGAACTATTTCTTTAGGAGCATGATCTCCGCCCATTGCATCTACGGCTAACTTCATCTACGCTTCATCCTTTGCAGAATTTTTAGAGCGATACATCTCAAATTCACCTATGAAAACGAGTTCGCTACCGACTACACTTTGAACTTCTACAGTTGTTCGATCCTTTTGATCTTTCATATGTATCACTTTCGCTTTTGCAACAACACGCTCACCTTCCTTTACAGGTCGAGTGAATCGGATCGTTGACTTGGCAGTCAACGCTAGATCATCATTAATAACGGCAACAGCAAGAGAGTTCGCTTGAGCAAATAAATGGTGCCCCCTCGCTATCCTATTTCGAACGAAAACATGTTCTTGTTTCACATCAAAAATGGAAATCGCGCTCTGATCTAACTCTATATCAATAATTTCTCCAATAATCTCTTCAATAGGTAATGATTTCACTTCATCTTCAAATGACTTCTCTGCCACATATTTAATCCGTTCACGAAGTTCAGGGATCGATAATTCCATACGATCCAACCTGATTGTCTGCACACTTACTCGAAAACGTTCAGCTAATTCTTCATCTGTTATGAAAGGATTTTCCTTTATCGTGTCTGTAAGGTTTCCCTGTCTTTCTTTCTTTGAAAGTCTCAATATCAACACCGTCCAGTATTAGTACTAGGTACTAATAGTAGTATATAATCAAAAAAAGCAGATTGCAAGAAATAATCTCACAATCTGCCTGTCTAGTCTAGCTTTTCACCCTCTAATATCCCCGCCCCGGATAAATACTCCCTGAGCGGTTCATATTCGGGATCCTTCCAGAAATGATCGGATTGAATTAAGCCTGCAGCATCATCTCTCGCAACTTCCAACGCACGATAGTCATGCACCATATCTGCCACTTTAAACTCAGGAAGCCCGCTCTGCTTTCTTCCAAAGAAATCGCCTGGACCCCTTAGTTCAAGGTCTTTTTCACTCAGAACAAATCCATCATTGGTTTCCGTCATGATCTTTATTCGTTCTTTTCCAACCTCGGTTTTCGGTTCGGCAAGAAGAATGCAATAGGATTGATGTTCGCCTCGTCCAACCCTTCCCCTTAACTGGTGAAGCTGAGACAACCCAAAGCGTTCGGCATCATATATCAGCATGAAAGTAGCGTTTGGAACATTCACACCCACTTCGACAACCGTGGTGGATACAAGTACTTGAAGATGGTTTGCACTAAACTCCCTCATCACTTCATCCTTCTCATCGGGGTGAAGCCTTCCATGCATCAACCCTACGTTGTAAAGTCCTTCAAAGTAGTGCAGCAATTGATTGTAAACATCTATCGCATTTTGAACATCCAGTTTGTCCGACTCTTCAATCAGCGGACAAATCACATAGGCCTGCCTGCCTTGATCTAATTCCTTGTCCATAAACGAAAGCACCCTTGATAACATATCCGCTTTAGCCCAGTAAGTTTCAATCGCCTTTCTCCCTGCTGGCATTTGGTCGATTATACTTACATCCATTTCACCAAACACCGTAATGGCAAGAGTCCGTGGAATAGGAGTTGCTGTCATAAATAATACATCAGGACTTTCCCCTTTTTCCCTGAGTACACGTCTTTGATTTACCCCAAAGCGATGCTGTTCATCGGTTACAACCAGGCCAAGATGCTTAAATTGAACATCCTCCTGAATAAGTGCGTGTGTTCCAATAAGTATATCAATTTCTCCGTCTTTTAATTTTTCTAATAAAAGCCGTCTTCTTTTTCCTTTTACCGAGCTTGTTAACAGGGCAACAGAAAGGCCCACAGGTTCCAACAATTCACTCAGAGAGTTTGCGTGCTGTTCTGCGAGAATTTCTGTAGGGACCATTAAAGCCCCTTGATATCCTGCTGTTACACTGGAGTATAATGCAATAGCCGATACGACAGTCTTCCCGGAACCAACGTCACCCTGTAAAAGGCGGTTCATACGATAAGGGGACTTCATATCTGCTGAAATTTCATTTACCACGCGCTTTTGTGCATCAGTTAAAGGAAACGGCAAAGAGTCAACAAACGCTTTGACCTTATCTAAATCATAATGCTGCTGCACACCAGATGAATGTTCTCTCTCAAATTTTCTAAGAGCCTGCATTTTCAGTTGAAACAACAAGAACTCCTCATACACAAATCGTCTTCTTGCCTGTTTCATGTCACCAGCGGAATCTGGAAAATGAAGTTGATAAAGAGCCTCATCTCGATTGGACAGCTTATATTTCTCCATAAGATGATGAGGCAGGTTCTCCGTCAACAAATAACTGTAGTCCTGAAAAGCCTTTTTAATGAATTTTCTTAGTATGTTGTTTTTAATAGAGCCTCTTAATGAATAAACAGGTTCAAAGTCACCCTGTTTCCCGTGGGGTCCAGAATGAAAATACTGAACTGTTATGATTTGCCTATTCTTATCCCATTTCCCTGTCACAGTCACCGTATCGTGAAGGTTTATTTTCTTCTTTAAATACGGCTGATTAAAAAATACGGCCTGTACTAAATTTCTTCCAACCAATATTCTTAGGGTTAAACGCGATTTTTTTCTCCCATAATACATTAATGCAGGTTCTGAATGGACCTTCCCTTCCACTGTGACACGCTCATCATGGGCTACTTCCTCCAAATCTCGAAGCCTGTAATCCTCGTACCTGTAAGGCAGGTATTCTAACAAATCCAGAACAGAATAAATCCCCATTGCATTCAGCTGTACAGCTGTTTCTTCACCAATCCCCTTGATGACCTGGATCGTTAGTCCTTCGTTATGAGTCTTCACGTTTATTCAGGGAAACCCCAAAGATTTTCGCTTCAAGCTCCCTGCCTGTAGGGGTGGCAGCCAACCCTCCTTGAGCCGTTTCACGGAGAGCCACCGGCATTGTTTGACCGATTTTGTACATGGCGTCAATCACTTCATCACATGGAATACGGCTCGTAATGCCTGCAAGTGCCATATCTGCCGCAACCATCGCATTGGCAGCTCCCATTGCATTCCGCTTCACACAGGGTACCTCAACGAGTCCCGCAACCGGGTCACACACAAGACCTAACATATTCTTTAAGGTAATTGCCATGGCCTCAGCGGATTGACTGGGTGTTCCCCCTGCCATTTCAACGATCGCTGCTGCAGCCATTCCACTGGCAGATCCAACCTCAGCCTGACATCCACCAGCTGCACCTGAGATGGAAGCGTTATTCGCTACAACAAACCCAAACGCTCCAGACGCAAATAAGAAGCGGATCATTTCATCTTTTGTAGGATTCAGCTTATTTTTAACAGCGAACAATGTTCCCGGAACAACCCCTGCTGACCCTGCAGTTGGCGTCGCACAAATCGTTCCCATTGCAGCATTCACTTCATTGGTTGCTACCGCTTTACTTACTGCATCCAGGATGGTGTCCCCAGAAAGTGAGCGGCCTTTCTCAATATATTTTTGTAAAAGCACAGCATCCCCGCCTGTTAAACCTGAATGTGATTTCACACCTTCCAGCCCTCTGGCTACAGCCTGTTCCATCACTTCAAGATTTCTCTCCATTTGACTGTATACTTCCTCAAAGGTTTTGCCTGTAAATTCTATTTCTTGTTCAATCATAATATCAGAAATTTTCTTATTTTGACTTTCAGCAAGTTCAACTAACTCTGCTACATTTCGAAACATTAAAATGACCTCCTCGTCTGAATGTAAACGCTATCATTATAGTAATTGATCAATCGGAAATCCGGGTAACTTGAGTAATATTGGGCAGTGACGTTAATTCATTGATGACAGCTTCATCAATCAGCTGATCTACTTCAATTGTCATCAATGCCATCTGACCCTTTTCTTTACGCGAAACATCCATATGCCCGATGTTCAATTGATGTTTGGCAATGACATTGGATACAGATGCAATCGCCCCAAATCTGTCGTCATGAACGACCAGTATAGCAGGATGATGACCTGACAATTTGAGCTCAAATCCGTTAAGTTCGATAATTTCAACTTTCCCTCCACCAATGGAGATACCCACTAATTCGATTTCTCCTTTGTCATCTCCCATCCGGATACGAGCCGTATTCGGATGATCCGTGATGGCATCTTCCTCTTGAAACTTGATCTTTATCCCTTTTTGTTTTGCTACATTGATTGATTCGATAATTCGTTCATCAAATGTATCATAATCGAGGATTCCACCTACAATGGCTACGTCTGTTCCATGACCCTTGTACGTTTTTGCAAATGATCCATAAAAGGATATCGTCGCCCATTTCGGTTCCCTGCGAAACAGGTTTCTCGCCACTCTTCCTATTCTGGCAGCACCAGCCGTATGTGAGCTTGATGGACCAATCATAACAGGACCAATAATATCAAATACACTTTTGTATTTCATGACTTTTCCCCCTCACTTAACATCCAAACTATACAACCATTCTAACATAATTGAAGGGGACAAACTCCATATAGAGCTGCCCCCTTCCTTTATTCCTTATTCAACTGAGAATATATAGGAGTAAAGTGGTTGTTTACCATTATGAACTTCCACTTCAACATCTTCATAATGCTCTTCTACATACTCTTTTAATAAATGCACGTCCTCTTCTGTTACATCTTCACCATATAGAATGGTTAGAATTTCGGAGTCTTCATCCAGCATTTTCTCTAATAAGCTTTGTGCCGACGTTTGACGGTTATGATCAGAAATAACAATCTTACCTTCTGCGATTCCCATAAAGTCATCTTTCGCAATCGCAACACCATCAATATTCGTATCTCTTACAGCAAACGTGATTTGACCCGTTTTGACCTGCTTCGAAGCCTCAATCATTAACTGCTTGTTATCTTCAACAGAGGCTGATGGATTAAAAGCAAGTAATGCAGCCATTCCTTGAGGTACTGTCTTCGTAGGTACAACAGCTACTTCCATTTCAAGAACTTCTGCGGCTTGATCTGCTGCCATAATAATGTTTTTATTATTTGGCATGATAATGACTTTCTTCGCATTCACTTCTTCAACAGCTTTCACGATATCCTCCGTACTTGGATTCATCGTTTGACCACCTTCGATCACAGCGGTAGCGCCGATGCTTTTGAACAACTCGGAAATCCCTTCACCCATCGCAACCGTTACAATGGCAAAGTCAACTTCTTTTGGTGCAACAGGAGCTTGCGCTTTCACTGGCTTTGTTTCACCAACGATGCTGCTGTGTTGTTGTCTCATGTTCTCAATCTTGATATTGATGAGGCTTCCGTATTTATGACCATACGTCAATACATCACCAGGTTGTTCAGAATGGATATGTACTTTAGCTAATTCATCGTCACTTATGACAAGCAGAGAATCACCGAATCCACTTAAATCCTGACGGAAATCTTCTTCATTAAATGATTGTTTGTCTTGTTCAAACCTGACCATGAATTCAGTGCAATAGCCAAATTCAATATCCTCGGTACTCATGAAATCTTGAGCTGTTTTATGGTGCTCAGCACTCACGAGATCATTCATGGAAGGTAACGAAGCTTGATTTGAAACCTTTTCTCCCTTTAGCTCAGCTAAAAATCCTTCATATACGAATAGTAGTCCTTGACCACCACTATCAACCACTCCCACTTCCTTTAGAACAGGAAGTAAATCAGGTGTACGATTTAACGAAGCCTGAGCCTCATCGACGATTGCCTGCATTAGCTTTACGAAATCATTTTCTGATTCAGCTACAGAAACACCTTTTCTGGCAGCATCTTTCGCAACCGTTAGAATCGTTCCTTCAACAGGTTTCATAACCGCTTTATAAGCCGTTTCTACTCCTGTTTGAAGTGCATTGGCAAATTCTGCACTTGATAAGGATTCTTTCCCTTCAATCGCTTTACCAAAGCCTCTGAACAATTGGGATAAGATAACACCTGAGTTACCTCTTGCTCCCATCAATAACCCTTTTGAAAGAGCAGCAGCCACATTTCCAATATGACCTTGAATTTGGTTTTGAACTTCCTTCGCACCAGAAGTCATGGATAAATTCATATTTGTTCCAGTATCACCATCAGGAACAGGAAAAACGTTCAGCGCGTCAACCAGCTGCGCATGCGCAGATAATTGGGTGGCACCTTGTATCACCATTTCAGCAAAACGTTTTCCTTCCAAAGATGTAATCGACACGAATCTTCCTCCTCACTACGGGTTCGTGACACGAACCCCCTGCACAAAAATATTTACTGAATCTACCGCCAAGCCGACGGTCTTATCAAGAGTATATTTAACCTTGGATTGTACATTATGAGCAATCTCAGAAATTTTTGTACCATAACTCACAATAATATACATATCAATATGTACTTCTTCTTCATCTTGACGAACAATCACTCCGCGAGTGAAATTTTCCTTACGTAAGATATCTGTGAACCCGTCTTTAATTTGGTTCTTTGAAGCCATTCCAACAATTCCGTAGCAATCCACCGCTGCACCTCCAGCAATCATTGCAATGACATCATTCGTAATATCAATTTGTCCGTACTGCGTTTTCAATTCGATGGACATGGAATGTTTTCCCCCTTTAATTACATGCTTGGCTAAAAACATTTTACTATAAGTATGCTGTTTTTGAAAGATAAACTATTATCTCTACGTGATTTGTTAGGTCATGCCCTCTATTTTTTCCTTATTATGCAAAGATTAATCATTATACTTCAGGTGAGGTGAGTGATGATAATCATGTTTTAGAGAAAGGATTGGTCATGTTCCAGATACTTAATCAAAGAAATGTTCTGATTTTCTATGTGTCTAGCAGATCACCTTACCCCACTGCGCCAGAAGATAGAAAAAAGACGCCTAGCAACTAGACGTCTTCTCGTTTTAAGTATTATACGCGTTCAACTTTACCAGATTTCAACGCTCTTGCAGAAACCCATACTTTCTTAGGCTTTCCGTCTACAAGAATTCGAACTTTTTGCAGGTTTGCACCCCAAGTACGCTTGTTCGCATTCATTGCGTGAGAGCGAGCGTTACCTGAGCTAGCTTTACGGCCTGTTACTACGCATTGTTTTGCCATAATATATTCCCTCCTCACTAACAAGAAGCTGAAGTTAATTTCAGTTCCACATTTCGCTTATTATCATAAAGATACTTTAATAATTTATCACACAACTCTCTATAATGCAATACTACAATTAAAACCTTTCAAGAAAAAATACTTTACAGCAAGAAAAGCGGAGGCGGCTTGGTCAGAGGCGACAAGCATAAGACGAGTAACCCGGAAAGGCGGTTTTTGCCTTTTTGGTTGATTCGACTTATGACCTCGTGGGGCTAGCCGCCGGAGCAGGACATTTAGAAAAGCGGAAGGGGCTCGTCCTGAGGCGACAAGCATTTCTGGGAAATTCCTGAAGGCGCCTTTTGCCTTGGGGATTTTTCAGAAATGACCTCGAGCCTCTAGCCCCTGGAGCTGGACACATAGAAAAGCGGAAGGGGCTCGTCCTGAGGCGACAAGCATTTCTGGGAAATTCCTGAAGGCGCCTTTTGCCTTGGGGATTTTTCAGAAATGACCTCGAGCCTCTAGCCCCTGGAGCTGGACATATAGAAAAGCGGAAGGGGCTCGCCCTGGGGCGACAAGCATAAGACGAGTAACCCGGAAAGGCGCTTTTTGCCTTTTTGGGTTACTTGGCTTATGACCTCGAGCCCCAAGCCCCTGGAGCTGGACATGTCGAAAAGCGGATTGTTCACAATTTGGAACAACAAACCCCGAAAGTTGAACAACAAATATCGATTCTGGCAAGACATACCCCAAAAGTGGCACAAGTTCGTTGTGAAAAGGACTTAAGGCAGCCCATTTCATTCCATAATTCTCATTTAGAAAAAGATTATAGCCTCTCATTATCACTTTCATGAACCAAAACAACAAAATCGCACTCTTTTAACTAAAAAACCACTCCTCTGTCCCTCTCCACTCCATACCTCATCACAAATAATAAAAAAGAAGATGGCATTAATGCCACCTCCACCAAACCATTTATTCTTTTTTAAACGTCCCTAACATCGCTCTCACAAGTCCACCCAAGAATTTTGGTAATTTAATTGTATAAAAGCGCATTTTTAGTCCCTCCCCACAATCTAAAGAACGTAATGTTTCGCTTGACAACAGTTTAGTCTATTCAAGCAGTCTCAGTTAAGTACGTCTTCTTTTCTACCTGGTTTTAGAAGCTTTAATCACTGCTTCTTATCACCATTAATATGCCATTTGAAAAGGAAAAAGTACCAGATGATTGTATAAGTTCATTACTAATACATAGTGTGGAACCTCTGAAAATATTCCGTTTTTTTAATGGATATTTAAAGCCTGAGAGGGTGATATCCTCAACAAAATCGGTGACGGGAACAAAGGAAATATAGTGTAAATCCTTGCTTTTCTCCACGGAATGTATTCCTGCTTTTGCAAGGTATAGTTGATTTTGGACATCGATGATTTCCACCTGAATGTCCTTTTCCAATAGGCTTGGCGTCATGAGTAATTGAAGATTTCCCATGAAGTGATCAAGGCGTCCTCCAGTCGCACCAAAAATGTTAATATTGTCTGGATTTTGATCAATGGCCCAGTTAAGGGCAAGTTCAAGATCCGTTTCATCCTTTTCAGGCTTGTAGCGATTGACTTCCTGGACTTTTTCTTGAATCAGATCCCATTCTTTATCGGTAACTGAATCAAAATCCCCAAACGCTACCCATGGTTCTATGGACTGTTCCAATAGTGTATAAACTCCACGATCCACCCCTATCCACTTCACTTCTTCCCCTTGGTACACCTTCAATTCAGGAATATATCTTCCTGGACCACCAGCGACTATATTGATTACCATTATCTCCACTCCTATTCTACAAAAATGGACTGACCCAAAAGGATCAGCCCCTATCGTCTCTTATACAAAAGATCTCTTTAATTCTTCGATTGCCGCCCCTCGATCGCTGCGGTTGTAGATGGCAGACCCTGCTACAAACACATCAGCTCCTGCCTCAGCACAAATGGCTGCCGTTTCAGGGTTAATGCCTCCATCAACTTCTATTTCGAGTGCAGGGTTTACTTTATTTGCCCATTCACGAATTTGTTTGATCTTCGGAACGACAGATGGAATAAACGATTGTCCACCAAATCCAGGGTTCACAGTCATTAGTAGAACCATATCGACATCTTGCAAAATTGGCATGATGGACTCAGCCGGAGTACCAGGATTTAGGACGACTCCCGCTTTTACACCTTTGCTTTTGATCATCTGAATCGTTCTATGCAAATGGGGATCTGCTTCTACATGGACTGTAATATAGTCAGCTCCCGCATCTGCAAAAGCTTCGATATATTGATTCGGATTTTCAATCATAAGATGTACGTCCAGTGGTAACGTTGTTAAGGGGCGAATCGCTTTCACGATCATTGGCCCCAGCGTAATATTCGGGACGAAGTGACCATCCATCACATCCACATGGATATAGTCGGCTCCCCCTTTTTCCACATCTCTAATTTCGTTCCCTAACTCTGCAAAATTTGCAGACAGAATGGAAGGTGCGATTTTCATATTTAGTACCTCGGCTTTCTTTCTTTTATTTCTTTATGGAATGTTAAATAGTGATCATATCGGTAAGTAGGGATCTCTCCTGCTTCTACTGCAGCTTTCACAGCACATTTCGGTTCATTGATATGTAAGCACCCCCTAAATTTACAGTCGTCTGATACTTCAACCATTTCAGGGAAGCATTGTGGCAGCTCTTCTATTTCAAGGTCTGAAAACTCCAATGAACTAAAACCTGGGGTATCCGCTACTAATCCATCCTCAATATCAATCAGTTCCACGTGACGAGTCGTGTGTTTTCCCCGGCCTAAGTGAGATGAGATCATAGCCGTCTTTAATTCAAGTTCAGGTTTCAAGGCGTTAAGCAAGGACGATTTCCCTACTCCGGACTGACCGGCAAAGACAGAAATTTTATCTCTTAAATAAGGGGTTAATTCCTCTACACCATGCTCGGTTTTCGAAGACGTCATCAGGACTTCATAACCGAATGAGCGGTAATCTTTCACATATCGTTCAATCTTGTTTGTTTGATCAGATGTAAGTAAGTCCATCTTGGTAACACAAATAAGGGGCTCTATTTCTTTACTCTCTACCAACACAAGAAAACGGTCAAGTAAAGCCGGGCTAAAATCCGGTTCGCTTGCAGAAAAGACCAGTATCGCTTGATCGACATTTGCAATGGGGGGACGTACTAATTCATTCTTACGGTCAAAGACCTTCAGGATGTATCCATCCGTTTTGTTCTCCGCTTGAAATTCAACATAATCACCCACCAGGGGTGTTATTTTATTTTTACGGAAATTACCTCTGCCCCGACATTGTGTAACGCTTCCTTCTGAAAGCACATAGTAAAATCCACTTAATGCTTTAACGATTTTTCCTTCTGGCATTCGAAACCTCCTATTCATAACGTTGATAAAAATAAATGAGTCATCTATATTATGTATCATGCTTCTCTATCATTATAAATGAAAACAAGAGGACTGTCCCGTCAGGTTCATTAAAAACCCGGGTACAGCCCTTTGGCAATTGTCATTTATTCTTCTTTAGGATACTCGACAGTACCCGTTTTATACTCTTGGCCGTCTCTCAATATTTTATATTCCCCTACTGTACCTTCTTCCAAAGTAAAGGTAAGTGTGAACTCCGTATCCTTCGTAATCCCATCGATCTGATCCGGTTCACTATCCTCAAACTTACTATCCTTATCCTCAATGAGAATTTCCACTGGTTGAGGGGTGCCATCATTTTTTGTATAAGGAACGGTTACCTTTAACGTTTCTTCCTTCGTCGGGACTTCTTTCGGTTGTTCAGGACCTTTAGACATTACAACGTAAATCGTATCACCTACAAAAGTCGGAGTGCCAGGATTTGTTTCCTGAGATATGACTTTCCCTTCAGGAACTTCATCAGAATATTCTTCTCTTATTACCTCTATGGTTATGCCTCTTAAATCGGCATACTCATCAAGTAATTTCTGATCGAATCCCGTTAAATCCCTTAAATCAAAAGAAGCAGGTCCTAGACTGACCGTAAACGTTATGGTCGTTTCCTCTGCTACGACTTCTTCTCCTTCGGATGGATCCTGCTCAAGAATGGTCCCTGCAGAGGCTTCATCATTCTTTTCTTCTTTCTGTACGGTAAATCCCTTTTCTTCGAGTTCAGAAAGGACATCTTCATAATTCTGACCAGTATAATCCTCAACTTCCACCTTTTCTTTACCTGTACTAACATAAAGGTCTATTGAAGAACCTTCATTCGCCATCCGACCTGCTTTAGGACTTGTCTTGATTACTTCCCCTTCAGGAACATCGTCACTCGATTGCTCTTTTGTTTCTCCAACAACAAGTCCCTCTGAAACAATGATAGAGGCGGCTTCAGTAGAACTTTTCCCTTCCACGTCAGGGACTTGGATTTCCTTTGGCCCCAGCAGCTCAGGAACGAAAGTAACAGCAGCAACCGCTAAAAGAATGAGCAGAAAGAACAAACTAATAATAAATATCGGCCACTTCTTTTTACCCTTCTTCTTAGGATCCTTATTTTTCTTCTTGTCTTTCTTCTTGCCCTCTTGAACAGGAGGGGTAGGTTTCGTTTGCAGTTTGTCTGTATCTGCTTGATGGTGAATAATCGTATCATCAAGATTCGAATACGCTTTCTGATCTGTAATGACCGGGATGGCCTTTGTGGCCTCATCATCCTGGGGAACGGCAAATTTCGGTTCATTCATCCGATCAGGATCCAGGGCTGAGGTCAAGGCCTCATCCATATCCTCAAGGCTATCATACCGTCTGAATGGGTCTTTAGCCGTTGCCTTTAATACGATATTCTCAACACTTTGAGGAATATCAGGATTCCATCTTCTTAGAGAAGGAGTTTCAGATTGCAAATGCTTTAAAGCAATCGAAACCGCTGATTCCCCAGAGAAAGGCAGTCTGCCCGTTAACAATTCAAACATGACGATCCCCAGTGAATAGATATCTGATTTCTTCGTAGCCATACCGCCCCTCGCCTGTTCAGGAGAAAGGTAGTGGACCGATCCCAGGACTGAATTGGTCTGGGTGATCGAAGTGGCACTAAGAGCCATCGCGATCCCGAAATCCGTTATCTTCACATTTCCTTCTTCATCCAGAAGGATATTATGGGGTTTAATATCACGGTGTACAATATGATTCTGATGAGCATGTGACATAGCTAAGGTTAATTGCTTCATAATATCGATCGCTTTGTCTACATGAACAGGTGAATGCTGCTGTATGTATTGCTTTAATGTCATACCATGGACATATTCCATGACAATATAGTATAGATCGTCTTCTTCTCCAACATCGTATATACTCACAATGTTCGGATGAGCCAAGCTTGTAGCAGATTGAGCTTCCCGTTGGAATCGTTTAATGAATTCCTCTTCATTGGCAAAATCAATCCGGAGCATTTTAATTGCCACTTCACGATCCAAAATCACATCGTGAGCTAAATAAACGTTGGCCATTCCTCCGCCGCCGATTAGTTTAATGATTCTGTAACGCCCACTGATGCGCTTACCTTCCATCATGTTATCACCCGCTTTCCGTTTCAGCGGCAAACTCAACAATTACTACGGAAATATTATCTTCACCGCCATATTCATTGGCTAAATGAACAAGCGACTGTCCTTTATTCTCCAGGGAGTGGTCCTGAACCAATATCTCTTTCATTTCTTTTTGGGAGACTTTATTAGAAAGACCGTCTGAACACAATAAAATAACGTCTTCTTCTTCAAACATTATCGTTTTAATATCCATCGTAATTGAAGCTTCCGTACCTATCGCTCTAAGTATCACGTTTTTTCTTGGATGATGCTCTGCATCTTCTTTCGAAATTTCACCGCTTCTGACTAATTCATTCACAAGTGTATGGTCTTCTGTTAACTGATGAAAACCATTTTCATTCAGAATATATCCTCTGCTGTCCCCAATATTGACAATGGTTGCAAACAAGGAGGTGCAAATGGCTCCAACGAGAGTTGTTCCCATTCCTTCACATTCCGAATTAGATTGAGAATAAGTATATACTTCTTTGTTTACTTCGTTAATAGTTGATTTTAACCAATTTTCGGCTTCATCAGCGGTGTGAAATTTCTCTGTTTTCTCCCATAAGTCCTTTAAGATGGAAATGGTAAGCTCGCTGGCAACGTCTCCAGCTCTGTGGCCACCCATTCCATCTGCTACAACAGCTAAATGATCGCCATGATGATTCACAAATACGCCGGCACAATCTTCATTTAGTTGACGCACTTTCCCTTTGTCCGTAAAATAAACAGTTTTCACTTAGGTCACCTCGTCTCTTCTTCTGCACCTGTTTCAAGTAGCTCCTTATACTCATAGTTGGGTGCATCTTTAGTTCAAAAAAATGAATTCACTTTGATTATCTTCGTTAAATACGTTCAGCTTCCGATTCATTCTGAATGAGACCTGTATGGAGTTGAGAATGAAAAGAGCGAATATACTCAGCTTTTATCACTTTTGATGAAATAAATATATGAATACAAAGTATTAGATAATTAAAGATTCATTAAGGGCTGTTGTACTTTTACGACTTTTCCGGTGAATTTTCCTGCTTTACTTTCGACATTTGATCAATTTCGACTCACTTTTTTCTAAAGCAAGAAATAAAGAATCCATCCCCGCCAAAATCCTGAGGAAACACTTGTAATTGATTTTCTTTAATAAACGGTGTGATGGAATCCGGAAGACCATCTAATGGTTGAGGCTCAAATTCTGGATGATCACTTAAAAAAGCCGACACAGTACCTTCATTCTCATTTTGGTCCACAGTACATGTGCTATAGACTAATAGTCCATCTTTTTTTAACAATGGGGCAATAGCTGACAAGATGTCCAGCTGAATCTTTTGTAGTGATAGAAGATCCGATTCTTTTTTAGCATATTTTATATCCGGTTTTCTTCTTAATACACCTAATCCCGAACATGGGGCATCCACTAGAATGCGATCGAAGCTTTCTTTTTCAAACTTCTCTCCTGCTTTTCGACTATCCAGGGTTGCAGTCTTTACGTTGTTTAATCCAAGACGAGTGGCATTTTCGTCGATTAATTTGACCTTATGCTTGTGCAAGTCCAATGCATGGACTTCTCCGTTTCCTGATAGTTTTTCAGCTATGTGAGTCGTTTTCCCCCCTGGTGCTGCGCATGCATCTAACACTTTCATCCCGTGTTCAAGCTTTAAAGCATAGGAGACAAGCATTGAACTTTCATCCTGGATGGTGAATTGTCCGTTACGATATTCATCTGTTTTTGCCAGATTCCCTCGAAGTGACTGGATCGCTTCAGGAACAATCGGGCTTTCTTTCACTTCATTTCCATTGTCCTTCAAGAGTTGGATAAGCTCTTCTCGGGTGATTTTTGTTGTATTCACCCTTGCCGTTTGTTTAGGTGCGATTAAATTGGTTTCACACATTTCTTTTGTTTTCTCCAGGCCAAATTGCTCTTCCCATCTCTTCACAAGCCAATAAGGATGACTCGTTTCGATGGCCACCCGCTCGATTGGATCTTTAATAGTATCGAGGGAAGGAAGTCCTTTCCTTTGAACAGAACGCAAGACCCCATTCACCAATCCTGAAATGCCTTTATGCCCTCTCTTCTTAGCAATTTCTACAGCTTCATAGAAAACAGCACGGTCAGGAATTCGATCTAAGTACACAAGCTGATAGAGGGATAAACGCAAAAGTTGCCGAACCCACTCATCCAGCTTCCCTTTAATAAATGGAGCTAAATAGAAATCCAACGTCATTTTTCGTTGAATGGTTCCATACGTCAGCTCCGTTAATAATCCAATATCCTTACTTGGCAGCTGATTTTTTTCAATCACATGATTGAGTAATAAATTACTATACGATTGATTTTTATCTACCGCTTCAATGACATCAAGAGCTGCTTCACGAACGGTTTTCTTTTGTTTACTCATTATTTTCTCCTAACATCATTCCTGCTTTTAGATGAGAACCTGCTCCACGCAGATAATCCTTTGCACTCATTCTCTTTTTCCCTGAAGGCTGTAAATCGGTTATTTTAATTCCCACTGAATTGCCTGTAGAAATCACGAATCCATCCTCTTCAATCTTCATGATTTCTCCAGGTGAAGCAGAAGTTCCGCTTACTTTTTCTCCCCACCAAACTTTGATCACAGAATTTTCTAATGTGGTGTAAGCAACCGGCCATGGGTGGAGTCCTCTAATATGGTTGTAGATTTCTTCTCCACCTTTCGCCCAGTCTATTTTTTCTTGGTCGCGTTTGATGTTTCGTGCAAACGTCGCTTTTGAATCATCCTGCTTGTCCGGGGCTATGTCCCCTGCTAATAATTTGGGCACCGTTTCAATCAGTAGCGCTGCACCTGCAACGCTTAATTTATCGTGAAGGGTCCCGACATGGTCCCGCTCTTCGATATCCACTTCCACTTGACTAATAATGTCCCCTGCATCAAGCTTTTCGACCATATACATGATGGTGATGCCCGTTTTCTCCTTCCCTTGGAGAATGGAATAATGAATGGGTGCTCCCCCTCTAAGTTCAGGAAGTAAAGAGGCGTGAACATTGATGCATCCATACTGAGGGGCTTCCAGTAACGCGTTGGGAAGAATTTGTCCAAAAGCGGCGGTTACGATAAGGTCAGGTTCTAATGCAAGCACTTTGTTTAACTCATCTTCATCCTTTATTTTCTCTGGTTGATAGACTGGAATTCCGTTCTTTTCAGCTGCTACTTTTACAGGTGGAGGCGTGAGGACCCTTTTTCTCCCCACTGGGCGATCGGGCTGTGTCACGACCGCAATTACATCATAGTTTTCGTCTAATAGAGATTGAAGAACAGGAACGGAGAAGTCAGGCGTCCCCATAAAAATTACTTTCGTCATTAAGCTTCATACCCTTCTAATTCTTCTTCTGTCACATATTTTTCTACCTTTGAGGTAAATAGAACACCGTGAAGATGATCAATTTCGTGTTGAATCGCTCTGGCTAAAAAGTCCTGGGCTTGAAATTCAATCATTCTTCCTTTTCGGTCAAACGTTCTGACCTTGATGGAATATGGACGAGTCACTTCCCCATATAACCCCGGGAAGCTCAGGCACCCTTCAAGGTCGGTTTGAGTTCCGTCTGCCTCAATGATTACCGGATTGATAAGCTCGATCGTACCAGTATCATCACCGACATTCACCACTGCTACCTGAAGGTCGATTCCTACTTGAGGAGCTGCAAGGCCAACACCATCCGCTTCAAGCATTGTGTCATACATATTTGCCAATAATTTCTTTAATTTCTTATCAAATGCCGTTACCTTCTCACATTCTTTCTCTAAGATTGGATCAGGGTGCATTACAATTGGAAGTATTGCCATAAGTCTCCTCCATTTTTCCGTAAAAATATAGTTACATCATCATATAAGGGTTCACATCTATGGAGATTGTTAACCCTTGAGACGCATATTGCTGCTGATACTGATCTAATACGGTTTTTAACGTAGTACCAAGATTTGGTTCCCGCTTGTATTTTATCAAACATTGATACCGATATCTATTCTTTATCCTGGGGATTGGCGAGGCCACGGGTCCAAGAATGATCGTAGTTTCGGAAAGCTTTGAACGGATATATTTCGTCATCTTCTCTGCAATATCCACAACTTTCATTAAATCTTCATGACTTAATGTGAGCAGAGTGATGTAGTAAAAGGGAGGATAGGAGCCCATTTTCCTCATCATCATTTCCTGTTGATAAAAACGGTTGTAATCATGATTAGACGCTAACTCGATTGAATAGTGCTCCGGTGTATACGTTTGAATCACTACTTCTCCCGGTAGCGTGTGTCTGCCTGCACGTCCGCTTACTTGAGTAAGTAATTGAAACGTCTTCTCTGCTGCTCTGAAGTCAGGCAGATGGAGCATCGTATCCGCACTAAGGACCCCGACGAGGGTAATATTCGGAAAATCCAGACCCTTGGCAATCATTTGCGTGCCAAGAAGAACATCTGCTTTTCCCTCTCCAAAGGCTGTTAATAGCTTTTCGTGGGACCCTTTCCGGGAGGTCGTGTCCACATCCATTCGAATGATTCGAGCATCGGGGATAAGTTTCGTCAATTCTTCCTCTACCTTTTGAGTTCCTGTTCCAAAATAACGAATATGCTCACTCGTACACTCAGGGCAAGTAGTTGGAACTCCTTCTTCGTAGCCGCAGTAATGACATTTCATGCCGTTTGAAAAGCGATGGTAGGTTAAGGAGATGTCGCAGTTTGGACATTGAAGGACAAATCCGCAATCCCTGCACATGATGAATGATGAATGCCCTCTTCTATTAAGGAATAGAACGGTTTGCTCTCCCTTTTCCATTCGGTCCTGAAGCTTTTCGAATAGTTCAGTTGAGAACATGGAACGATTCCCCTTCCTCAGTTCCTCTCTCATATCCACAATATCTACGGAAGGAAGGGGGCCATCATTCATCCGTTTATCCAATGTGAGGAGCCCATATACACCTTTTGAAGCTCGTGCAAAGGATTCTAAAGAAGGTGTGGCGCTTCCTAAAATGACAGGGCATTGATGGTATTCCCCTCTATAAATGGCCACGTCCCTGGCATGATAACGTGGATTTTCTTCTTGCTTGTAACTTGTTTCATGCTCTTCATCAATTATGATGATCCCGATATTTTCAAAAGGAGCAAATACGGCTGAGCGGGCACCGACCACCACTTTTACTTCCTTCCGCTGAATCTTTCTCCATTCATCATACTTTTCACCAACTGACAAACCGCTGTGCAGGACAGCTACATCACTTCCGAACCGGCCCTTAAATCTGTGAACCATTTGGGGAGTAAGCGAGATTTCAGGAACTAATACAATCGCTTCCTTCCCTTCTTGTAAGACCCGTTGAATGGATTGAAGATAAATTTCCGTTTTACCACTCCCTGTTACTCCATAAAGAAGGAATGTGTGATGTTTGTCTTCATCTATGGTGTTCAGTATAGGACGAATCGCAAGGTCCTGTTGAGACGTTAAAGAAAGCGGCGAGGTCTTCTCAAACGTCCTATTTTCAAAGGGATCACGATACATTTCGACGTTTTTCTCAATCAGAATCCCTTTATTGACTAACGATTTAACGGTAGATGAAGTAGTCTCCATCTCTTCAAGGAGGGTTGCGGCAAGTATCCCGTCCCCACCGGGAGCAGAATGACTTATGTATTCTATGATTTGTTTCTGCTTACTTGCTTGAGGAGGCAGACTGTTCTTAACTTCTTCTAAATCATCTTCAGGTACATTAAGATACAGTTTTCGAACCGTTTTCTTATTCCCCTTCGCTTTCACTCTGTAAATCACTTCAACCGTACCCTGTTTTACCTCTTTATGAACGAGAGGCAGCATTCCGTTTTCTTCGATCGCTTTCCAGGACACTTCTCTTCCATTCTTAAAGAAGCGCTGGAGTGAAAGATGAAGTTCACCCGGACTCTTATTTTTCTCGAGTTGAAAGAACTTTTCATATTTCGCTTTCATGGCTGCCGGAAGCATCGCTTGAAATGCTGAGATTTTAAAGCAGAGGGTCTTCTCTGTAAGCCAGTTCCCCAATGTTAGTAGTTCTTTATTCAGTACCGGTACAAGGTCCATCGGCTCTACAATCGATTTCAGTTTCGAGACTTCGCCTTTTTCCTTTAATTCAATGACAAATCCTTGGATTTTCCTTGGTCCAAAAGGAACGATGACTCTCATGCCGGGAACGATGCTGCCTCTCCATTCATCCGGAATACTATAATCGTAGGTGCGATCCGTCTGCATGGCAGGAACATCTACGATGACACTAGCTACGTCCATGTGAGGAACCCTTCTTTATCTGCTGAATCGCTTCTTTATATATTTCTTTCGCTACCTCTATCTTTGATAATAATGGCATCTCTCGAATGGAACCATCGATTGTTACAATCGATACTTTGTTCGTGTCCGTTCCAAACCCTGAACCTGTTTCTTTCACATTATTTGCAACAATCATATTTGCCCGCTTTTTCTCGAGCTTTGCTTTCGCATACTCGTAAACGTTTGTTGTTTCGGCCGCAAATCCGATTAGATATTGATGTTCCTTTCGCTCACCAAGACTCATTAATATATCCTTTGTACGTTCAAATTCAATCACTAGATTACCATCTTTTTTCTTCAGCTTATCCTCGAAAATTTCTTTCGGACGATAATCAGCGACTGCAGCGCTCTTCACAACGATATCCGCTGTGGGAAACGCTTCATGAACAGCATTGTACATGTCTTCAGCACTTGTGACGGAAACAAATTCAATGCCACTTGGTATGGGTAATTGAGACGGTCCGGAAATCAAGACGACCTCTGCCCCAAGAGACACCGCCGCCTCTGCAAGAGCGTAGCCCATCTTCCCTGTTGAGCGATTGGAGAAGAAACGAACGGGATCGACCATTTCTCTTGTCGGTCCGGCAGTTATGACGACTTTTTTCCCCTGTAATATCTTCCTTTCGTTATCACGATTAGAGAAATAGCGATCAATCAATTCCACTACTTTCTCAGGTTCTTCTAATCTTCCTTTTCCAACGTATCCACAAGCTAAATACCCTTCACTTGGTTCGACAAATCGGTAGCCAAACTCAAAAAGGGTATCAATATTCCTCTTCACCGCCGGGTGATCATACATATGTACATTCATGGCTGGGGCAATCCATACTTTCGCTGTCGTCGCCAGAATGGTTGTTGAAATCATGTCATCTGCAATTCCGTTCGCGAGCTTACCAATGATGTTGGCAGTGGCTGGTGCAACCAGTACAAGATCTGCCCAGTCAGCTAAGTCGATATGTGCAATCTTTGACGAATCCTTTTCATCAAAAGTATCCCAGTATACATCTTGACGGGATAATGCCTGAAAGGTAAGTGGAGCCACAAATTTTCGTGCTGATTCTGTCATGATGACCTTCACGTCGGCACCTCTTTGAACCAGCTTGCTTGTTAAAGCAGCCGCTTTATATACAGCAATTCCACCAGATACACATAATAGTATTTTTTTCCCCTTGATCATTCTACTTTCCCCCATTACACTTTATCCTTCCTTTATTATGAAGGATATTGATAGAAAAAGAAAATAGGGTTGTCCCGAAAGATCATGAAATCTTTCGAGTCAACCCCCCTAGAGTTTTTCATTAAGCATGATGATGCTTATTCATCAGCATAAACTGCTTTAGCATCTCTTTCTTTCATAGATAATTGACCGGCCTGAATTTCTTCAAGGGCTTTTCCTACAAATTTATGAGACTCATATTGGTTCAAACGGTAATCCCCTGTATCTTGCAGATTTCTTGCTCTCTTAGCAGCAATACTGACTAACGAATATTTAGAATCAATCTTCTTCATTAATGAATCAATGGATGGGTTTAACATTTATTCAACCTCCAGCATATTTAAGTATCGTTGTTGCACTCTTTCCCGTTTGCAGTGTTCTGCTTGAACAATGGATTTAATCTTACCTACCGCATGTTCAATTTGATCATTTTCAACAATGTAATCATACAGATTCATCATTTCAATTTCTTTTCTTGCAGTATTCATTCTACCCTGGATCAAATCATCCGTTTCGGTTCCTCTTGTTACGAGGCGATTCTGAAGTTCAGAAAGACTAGGGGGTGCCAGGAAGATAAATAAACCTTCAGGGAATTTATCCCTGACCTGCTGTGCACCCTGTACTTCAATCTCGAGAAAAACATCTCTTCCTGCATCAAGAGTTTCTCGAACGTAATCAACAGGAGTGCCATAATAGTTTCCAACGAACTCTGCATACTCCAGCAGTTTTCCTTGCTCTATAAGTACTTCAAACTCTTCTCTTGATTTAAAGAAATAATCTACACCATCCACTTCCCCTTCCCGGGGATTACGAGTGGTCATGGAGATGGAATATTCAAACTTTGTATCTTCTTGGGAAAAAATCGCTTTACGAACGGTTCCTTTTCCTACACCTGAAGGTCCGGAAAGAACGATCAGCAATCCTTTTTCTTTCATTTATTTACCCTGCCCTTCTTCTACTATATCCTCTTTATCAGTTAAACGATGAGCAACGGTTTCGGGTTGAACAGCTGAAAGAATAACGTGATCGCTATCCGTAATAATAACCGCCCTTGTTCTTCTTCCGTAGGTAGCATCAACGAGTGTTCCCCGGTCTCTTGCATCTTGAATCAGGCGTTTGATAGGTGCTGATTCGGGACTTACAATTGAGATGATCCGGTTAGCGGAAACAATATTTCCAAATCCTATATTGATGAGCTTAATCGACATAACGCTCCTCCTAATCAATAGTTTAGTTTCGCCGGAATGACAGGAAACTAAACTTCTTATTCTACATTTTGCACTTGTTCCCTTAGCTTCTCGAGTGTTGATTTCAGTTCCACCACAATCGTGGCAATGAAGGAATCGTTTGCTTTCGAACCAATCGTGTTCACTTCCCGGTTCATTTCCTGGATCATGAAATCCAGCTTCCTGCCTACAGGTCCTTCACCGGTCAATGAGGAATGAAAGTACTGAATATGACTTTCTAATCTTGTCAGTTCCTCGGTAATATCCGATTTATCAGCAAAAATGGCAACTTCAGTAAGCAAACGACTTTCATCAAAGGAAGTTTCATTGTATTCAAGAATCCTTTTTCTTAACCGTTCTCTATACTGATTGACCACTTCTGGAGCATGATCGGTAAGTTCACCAATTTGGGTCTCAAAATGATTGAGATGAGTAAGAAAATCTTTCTTGAGGATCTCTCCTTCTTTTTCACGCATTTGCCTAAGGTCACTCGCAGCTTGTTCTACAGCTTTTAACACCAACTGCTCAAGCTCTTCATTTTCCTCTTCCATTTCTTCGATCATCACAAATTCATCTCTGTTTAAGAGGTGGGATAATTGCAGTTCATCTTTTAGGGAGAAGGTTTCTTTCACTTTATTTACTAACTGATAATAATCTTGAATGAGCTTCCAGTCAATATGTAGATTTTTATGTACTAAGCCATCGCCGGTAATGGTGATGAAAATATCCACTTTCCCTCTCTTAACGGACTGGGATACTTGTTTTTTAATTTTATCCTCAAGTTTCATTAATTGTCGGGGCATCCTTATGAAACATTCACTAAACCTGTGATTAACGGATTTCATTTCAACCGTTATAGTATGTTGTTCAGAGTCTACTTTGCTTCTTCCAAAGCCTGTCATACTGACAACCATTACGATCACATCCAATCTTTTGACGATATTCGTATGTAGATCAACTGATTTCATGCTTGCACTCGCACTATATAAAAAAGGTAATAGAGGTTATTCTCTATTACCTTTTGGATTATACCACATTTCACTGTTTTTTTCTTGCAAAAAATGACCCTGCCAGTAAAAACGTTGGAACCGAGCTTAAACCAATGATCAAGAACCAGTCCTTTAACACGATCGGTACTGTGTGGAAGATCGGCTGCAAGGATGGGATGTAAATGACGAGAAGCATCAACACGAGTGAAGATAACACAGCCCACACGAGATACATATTTCCGAAGGGATTTCTTGAAAATACAGAAACTTCACTTCGACAGTCAAACACATGAATGAGCTGTGCCATAACCAATGTAGCAAAGGCAACGGTTTGGGCATACGCCAAGTGATCGGGGTGAGTCATATACGACAACATGAAAGCAAGTAGAGTGACACCTCCTATTAAGAAGCCCCTTGAAACTACCTTCCAGCCTAACCCTCTGGCAAACACGCCTTCTTTTGGATGCCTTGGTTTTCTCTTCATGACATCATCTTCTGGCTTATCGAGACCAAGTGCCATGGCAGGAAGTCCATCTGTCACAAGGTTCACCCAAAGAATTTGAATCGGCACCAATGGAAGTGGAAGGGCCAGGATCATGGCAAATAGCATGACGAGAATTTCCCCTACATTCGATGCCAGCAGGTAACGAATAAACTTTCTGATATTTTCATAGATGTTTCTGCCTTCCTGAATCGCTGATTTAATCGTTGCAAAGTTATCATCCAAGAGGACAAGTGAGGAAGATTCCTTGGCTACATCTGTCCCGGTAATTCCCATGGCTACTCCAATATCCGAAGATTTTATTGCCGGAGCGTCATTTACTCCATCCCCGGTCATCGCCACGACATGCCCCCTGTTTTGCAGGGCTTTGACGATTTTCAATTTATGCTCGGGAGATACACGTGCAAAAACCGATACTTCATCCACTATTTCTTCGAGTTCATGTACTTCCATTTGGTTTAATGCTTTTCCATCCATGACGCGGTCTTTATTTTTCAAGATTCCGAGCTGTTTGGCAATCGCTTTAGCCGTTAAAATATGATCACCTGTAATCATCACCGTCTTAATGCCGGCTGCCCGACACTCTTTCACTGCCTGCTTCACTTCAGGTCTGGGAGGATCGATCATACCTTGTAAGCCAATGAAGGTCACCCCTTCTTCAATGTCATTTTCCTTAATCCCTTCGATGGATCTTTCATTGAGGGGTTTATAAGCAATCGCAATGTTTCGAAGCGCATTGGACGACATTTCACTGATTGCCTCTTCTACTTTTTGGGCTATTTCAGCTGATTTATATTGAAGTCTTCCTTCCCACAAGATGGACTCGCTTTTGCCGACTAAAACGTCGGGAGCACCTTTCGTTACAGAGAAGTGTTTCCCGTTTTGGTCGACAACGATGATACTCATCATTTTTCTTGTAGAATCAAAGGGGAATTCTTTTACAATCGTAAATTTCTTCTGCAAAGATTCCCGGCTCAATCCAGCTTTCAACCCCGCCACAAGAAGAGCCCCTTCTGTAGGATCCCCATCAACTACAAAGTTTTCTTCACGTGTTACGAGTTCCGCATGATTGCACAGCAGACCAAAGGTTAATAATTGTTGAAGAGCATTTTCACTGTGAGGTGTTATCCTTTGATCTCCGCTGTAAAATTGGCCATCCGGTTCATATCCGGTCCCCGTTACCGTCCACGTTCTGCCTCCACTCCAGAGATGTGTTACCGTCATTTTGTTTTGAGTCAGAGTTCCTGTTTTATCTGAGCAAATAACCGACGCACAGCCTAATGTTTCAACAGCCGGCAGCTTTCGGACGATCGCTTTCTTCTTGATCATTCGCTGAACGCCGAGGGAAAGGGCAACGGTTACAATGGCAGGTAGACCTTCTGGAATGGCCGCAACTGCCAAAGAAACCCCAGCTAAGAACATAGTGTACATATCGTGACCCTGAATCACACCGATTCCTACGACCAATGCCGTTAACACGAGGGCAACGGAAATCAGTATTTTTCCTAATTCTTCAAGTTTTCTTTGAAGTGGGGTTATCATCGTTTCAGCTTTTTGAATCATATCAGCGATTTGTCCCATGGCTGTCTTCATTCCGATAGATGTCACAACACCAATACCATTACCCCTAGTTACCATCGTCCCCATAAAAGCCATATTCTCTAAGTCTCCGAGACTCATGTTTTCACCATTGACGGGGTTCGTCGATTTTGTGACAGGTACAGATTCCCCTGTTAAAGCAGATTCTTCTATTTCCAGATTGTTCGTTTCAATGAGCCGCACATCTGCCCCGATCCGATCCCCGCTTCCAAAGCGGATGATATCACCGATAATGACCTCTTTAGAAACAACTTTCACCCACTTACCATCTCTCAACACCGAAACCTGAGGTGCAGAAAGTTCCTTTAAAGCCTGCAGGGACCTTTCTGCTTTACGCTCTTGAAAAAAACCTAGAAAACCATTTATTAACACAATGGCTATGATGGCAATCGCATCGATGTATTCTCCCAGTAATCCTGAAATGAGTGTGGCTGCCAATAACACAAGAACCATAAAGTCCTTAAATTGACTGAAAAATAATAACAAAGCTGACTGCTTCTCAGCTTCCTCCAATTGATTGTACCCAAACTGTTTCCGTCTCTTTGCTACGTCATCTGTTGAAAGACCCTCTAGATAATTGGTATTTAATGACTGCTCTATGTCCTCTTGTCTCATCTCATGAAATTTCATGCAACCATGTCACTCTCCTCCTACGATACGAAAAGTTGTCCTTCTCATAGCATTCTTATTCAGACTCGTCCTAAAAAATGATATGATTTACGTATGTTTTGCATTTCACCTGTGAGAGGGGTAAAATCGGTTACATTTGATACACAGAGACCAAGATCAAGCTTGGCAGATATAAAATACACCGAAATCGTTTAAAGCAAAGGATGTTATATATGTCATTTGATGGATTATTTACTAGAAGCATGACCAAAGAATTGAACGAAAACTTATTGCACGGACGCATCAACAAAATACATCAACCTTATAAAAATGAAATCATCATGATCATCCGGGCGAATGGAAAAAATCACAAAGTTCTATTATCCGCCCATCCCAGTTATTCAAGGGTACAAATAACAAAAGAAAACTATGAAAATCCTTCTGTCCCTCCCATGTTCTGTATGCTCCTACGAAAGCATCTGGAAGGGTATATTGTAGAGGGGATCAAACAGGTTGAACTGGACCGGATGATAATAATTGAAGTGAAAGGCAGAAATGAAATCGGCGATATTTCCTACAAACAGTTAATCATCGAAGTAATGGGCCGGCATAGTAACATCATTCTAGTTGATAAAGAACGAAATATGATTCTGGATAGTATCAAGCATATATCACCAAGCATGAATACACACCGTACTGTTTTGCCTGGTCATACGTATGTTTTACCACCACAACAAGATAAAAAAAATCCACTTAATGCTACCAGTGAAGATGTTCTGAGAGCACTGGACTTTAACTCCGGCAAACTGGATAAGCAGATTGTCCAAGCTTTTGCAGGCATTTCTCCTCTTTATGCAAAAGAAGTTGTTCACCGTGCAGGAATCGGTAACCAGTCTACGATTTCCGAATCATTCTTAGAATTGATTCAGTATGCAAAATCGAATGACTCTACACCAACCCTCATTAGTGGGGAGAAAGAAACATTTTACTGGATGGATCTTGAACATCTGCAAGGAGAGAAACAAACCTTTCCTTCGTTAAGTGAATTATTGGACCGATTCTTCTATCAGAAGGCTGTACGAGACCGGGTGAAGCAACAAGGAAACGACTTGGAACGATTCATCCGAAACGAACGGGATAAAAATGTAAATAAAATTGAAAAATTAAAGAAAACGTTGGAGGATGCCCAGCAGGCAGATCGATATCAATTGCTCGGTGAACTCCTTACTTCGAATTTATATGCGGTTGAACGAGGAATGACTGAGGTTAGCGTAGTAAATTATTATGATGAAAACGGGGAAAGTATCATGATCCCCCTCAACCCGCAAAAGTCTCCATCAGAAAATGCCCAAAACTATTTTTCACGCTATCAAAAAGCAAAGAATGCAATAAAAATCGTTCATGAGCAAATTGAAAAAGCCGACGAAGAGATTGTCTACTTAGAACAATTACTTCAACAATTAGAATCGGCATCAGCAAAAGACGTTGAAGAAATCAGAGAAGAACTGGAAGAAGAAGGCTACCTGAGGGTCCGTAAGCAAACGAAAAAGAAAAAGGCTAACGTGAAACCTGTTCTGGAAACCTACACTTCTAGTGACGGCACACAAATCTTGGTCGGAAAAAACAATAAACAAAATGATTATTTAACCAACAGAGTCGCAGGGAAAGAAGAGATATGGCTTCATACGAAAGATATTCCAGGCTCTCACGTTGTAATCAAGAGTCAGAAACCTTCCGAGGAAACAATCAAGGAAGCGGCTAACATTGCTGCCTACTTTAGTAAAGCTCGTGAATCAAGCTCGGTACCTGTTGATTTCACTGAAGTCAAACAGGTAAAGAAACCAAAAGGAGCCAAGCCGGGGTTTGTCATTTATGAAGGACAGCAAACCGTGTATGTGACACCTGATTTGGATTTGGTTCGATCGTTGAAGGATTGATTTTATCAATGAGGCACTTCACTCAGTCTGAAATAGGATTGGGTGGGAGTGCTTTTTGTTTTGTGCGGTGTAGGTTAACATTCGGATTTCGGCAGGCACCATTACGAAAATATGGCAAATAAACGCACCGTCCAACTTCCAACCACACTTCCTTCCATCCAATTAACCCACATAAAAACAAAAAAGCAACTCATCAACGAGTTGCTTTCCACCTTAACTGCCCCATTTCTCCGGATTTTCACTCCAAAGCTTCAACTGTTCCAGTTCTTCTTCACGAATGATCGAGTTTTGAAGCGCTACATCCAATAAGCTTGAGTAATCCGATAGAGCATACGCCTTAATGTCGTGTTCTTCCAGCATGCTTTTTCCTTTTTCTAACTCGTAGGTGAAAATGGCAGCCACCCCTAATACGTCGCAGCCTGCTTCTCTTAAGGCTTTTACAGCTGTGATACAGCTGCCGCCTGTCGAGATGAGGTCTTCAACCACGACCACTTTTTGACCAGGAGCAGCTTTCCCTTCAATCTGCTTTCCTTTTCCGTGAGCTTTCACTTTCGAGCGAACATAACACATCGGCAGGTTTAGTTTTTCACTTACCCATGCAGCATGCGGAATTCCGGCTGTTGCAGTTCCTGCAATGACTTCCACATCCGGGAACTGCGCTTTAATAATCTCAACAAGACCCGTTGAAATTTCATCCCGCACTGTAGGGTAAGATAAGGTCAGTCGATTATCACAATAGATTGGGGACTTTATTCCCGATGACCATGTAAATGGCTCCGACGGGTTTAAAAATACGGCTTCGATGTCTAATAGTTTTTTGGCGATTTCTTGTTTCATTCCAGGCCCTCCCATTCATGTACGATTCGTTCATATGCTTCAACCGGGTTACTTGCTCCTGTAATACTTCTTCCCACGACAATATAGGAAGACCCCGTTTCTTTTGCAATACGTGGTGTGGTGACTCTTTTTTGGTCTCCTTTTTGATCATCTGGTAACCTGATCCCAGGAGTGACCCGAATAAAATCTTCACCACAATGTTCTTTTATAAGAGAGGATTCGTGAGGAGAACATACCACTCCATCAAGGCCCGCCATTTTTGCCAGTGTGGCATAATGTAAAACAGACTCATTGATCGTTTTAGGTATTAGTTGCTCTTCCTGCATTTGTTCTTCCGTTGTTGATGTTAACTGAGTGACGGCAATCAATTTTGTGCGTGAATGATTAGCAGGTGTGCCGGCATGTAAACCCTCTAACGCCTTAGCCATCATCATACCGCCACCTGCAGCATGCACATTGATCAGGTCTAGGTCGAACCCGGCAAGTCCCTTCATGGCGCCGTAGACTGTATTGGGAATGTCATGTAGCTTCAAGTCCAGGAAAATACGATGATTTTTATTTAAAATCTTTTCGATGATAACCGGTCCATTTTGAAGGTATAGCTCCATACCGACTTTTACATTTAAACTCTCTGAAAATTGATCTAAGAAGATTGATGTCTTCTCCCACGATGGGAAATCAAGAGCTATAAACGGTTTTTGATTCATGCTTCCCCCAGCTCCTTCCGGTCAATTGGGATATATGGTCCACTCCCAGTTCATCAAGTATTGGTGGTAAATCATTTATGATACGCTGACACACGAAAGGATCAACGAAGTTCGCTGTGCCTACTGCGATAGCACTTGCGCCAGCGTAAAAGTATTCAATCACATCTTCTGCCGATTGAATTCCACCCATCCCGATAATCGGAAGATCCACCTGTTGACTTACTTCATAAATCATGCGGATCGCGACCGGTTTAATGGCTGGTCCAGATAATCCCCCGGTTTTATTTGCCAGAATCGGCTTTCCAGTCTTCCTATCCAGTCTCATCCCAAGGAGTGTATTGATCATCGTAAGACCGTCTGCTCCCCCTGCTTCAACAGCCTTAGCCATTTCGACAATATTGGAGACATTCGGTGATAACTTTACATAAAGAGGAATCTGTGAGACTTCTTTTACTCTCTCCGTCAATTCTTTTGCCACTTCGGGGATGGTGCCAAAAGCTATCCCACCTGTTTTTACATTGGGACAGGAAATATTCAATTCAAGGGCCTTAACATTTCCTGCTGTTGAGATGACTCTTGCCACCTCCACATAATCCTCCATCTGAGAACCCGCCACATTTGCAATGATCGGTACATCGTACTGGGAAAGCCATGGAAGTTCGTTTTTCATTACACCTGTGAGTCCGGGATTTTGTAACCCGATCGCGTTCAGCATACCGGCATTCGTCTCTGCAACCCGGGGGGTCGGATTTCCAAAGCGCGCTTCTTCCGTAGTCGCTTTGATCATAATCGCCCCGAGCTCGCTTAAATCATAGAATTGACTGTATTCGCGACCGAAGCCAAAGCAGCCTGAAGCCGGCATGACCGGGTTTTTTAATGATAATCCAGGTAATTCGATTTGTAATGATTTCATAGTTGCACCACCCCTACTGGAAATACAGGTCCGTCACTGCAAACCTTAACGTAGCTTGACCCTTGTGGATCATCCTGTTTGTGACAAACACATGCGAAGCAAGCACCAATTCCGCACCCCATGCGCTCTTCTAAAGAAATGAATCCGCGTCTGTCACTCAATAGGGATTGAAGTGCTTTCAACATCGGTGTCGGACCACAGGAATAAAACACATCAAAGGCCGGTGCTTTTTCTCGAATAACATCTGTTACAAACCCGGTAGTTCCGAGGGTTCCGTCCACTGTGGCGACAAAGGTATCACCCAATTCTCTGAACCTGTCTTCATAAAAGCTCACGGATTCAGTTTGAAATCCGAGGATGTGCTTCACAACCCAACCATTTTCCACCAGCATTTTAGAAAGACCGTAGAGGGGAGGAACTCCTATTCCTCCACCTACTAACAACGCGGTCTTACTGTCACTTTCCACTGAGAACCCATTTCCAAGGGGCCCTAAAACATCTATTATTTCACCATTTTTCGCTTGTGAAAGAAGTGTTGTCCCTATCCCTTCAGCTCGGTAGATCAATGTCATGGTGAGTTCTTCGCGATTATGGGAGGCGATGGAAATCGGCCTCCTCAATAAAGGGTCTATTCCCGTTCCCACTTTAATATGGACAAATTGTCCAGGAGCCTTGATCTTGCTCACCAATTCCCCTTGTAGAACTAATTCAAAGATGTTTTCAGCGATTCTTTCATGAGAAAGCACAACCATCTTTTCATTTAGGATCATTGAAAAACCGCCTCTCTCGTTTTCGGCTGTGATGGAAGCGCCTCTGCTGAGAATGTCATGGATTCAATCACTCTCAGGATGGCTTCTGCTGTGTCCAGGGAGGTAAGACATGGGATGCCGTTTTCTACTGATTCTCTACGGATTCTAAATCCGTCCCTGGCAGGTTGTTTTCCTTTTGTCAAGGTATTAATGACAAGCTGTGTTTCTCCACTTTGGATGATATCCAGCAGGGTTGGTCCGGTGGATCCGATCTTATCCACTTCACGTACGGCTATATTTGCTTTTGTCAGATGCTCGGCCGTACCTTTTGTTGCAAGGATTTGATACCCGATATCGATAAAGCGTTGCGCCAGTAGAACCGCTTCGCCTTTGTCTTTATCTGCTACGGTCATGAGTACAGATCCATATTCTTTCATTTGCATTCCTGCTGCAACCATTCCTTTGTAGAGGGCTTTTTCTAACGTGAGATCTTTCCCCATTACTTCTCCCGTCGATTTCATTTCTGGCCCTAGCGTGATGTCCACCCGTCTTAATTTGGCAAAGGAGAATACAGGAACCTTTACATAAACACCATGTTTTTCAGGAATTAATCCTGATTCGTATCCCTGATCCTTCAGGGGAATTCCAAGAATGGACTTGGTTGCAATATTCGCCATTGGTACATTCGTAATCTTGCTGATGAATGGTACTGTACGGCTGGAGCGCGGGTTCACTTCTAGAACAAATACTTCTCCTTTTGAGATGACATATTGGATATTCAGTAACCCAACAATGTTTAAGCCTTTGGCGAGTCTCGTTGTATAATCCACAATGGTTTGTTTCTGTTCTTGTGTGAGCTGCTGTGGAGGATAAACCGCGATGGAATCTCCCGAGTGAACTCCAGCCCGTTCGATATGCTCCATAATTCCAGGGATGACTACGTCTACTCCGTCTGAAATGGCATCCACTTCAATTTCTTTCCCAATCAGGTAGCGGTCGATTAAAACCGGATGTTGCGGGTTGACCTTTACTGCGTTCTTCATGTATTGAAGAAGCTCTTCTTCACGGTAAACAATTTCCATTGCTCTTCCACCAAGGACGTAAGACGGTCTGACCAGCACCGGGTATCCGATGTTTTCTGCGATCTTAAGGGCTCCTTCTACAGATACCGCTGTCTTTCCTTCAGGTTGAGGTATGCCAAGTTCGTTCAGAGTGTGTTCGAATTTATCCCGGTTTTCTGCACGATCTAAATCTTCAAGGGATGTACCGAGAATCTTGACTCCTCTTTTCACCAGCTCATCTGCCAGATTGATCGCGGTTTGCCCACCAAACTGCACGACAACTCCCTTAGGCTTTTCAAGATCAATGATGTGCATCACATCTTCAACCGTAAGAGGTTCAAAGTATAATTTATCCGAGATACTGAAGTCAGTCGAAACCGTTTCTGGGTTGTTATTCACGATTATCGCTTCATAACCCGCTTCTTTAATGGCCCAGACAGAATGAACGGTCGCGTAATCAAATTCAACTCCTTGACCGATCCTGATCGGTCCCGACCCAAGTACGATGACACTCTCCCGCGGAGTGACCTTGGATTCATTCTCATCCTCATAGGTTCCATAGAAGTAAGGAGTTTCTGATTCAAACTCAGCTGCGCATGTATCTACCATTTTATAGACAGGTGTTAATTCATTTTCTTTTCTCCAGCTATACAATTCTGCTTCTGTGCTATTCCATAGAATCGCAAGGGTGATATCCGAAAAGCCCATTCGTTTTGCTTTTTGAGCCAGCTCAAGATTGAAGGGATGTAAGGTTAATTCCTTTTCGAACTCTACGATTCTATTCATTTTATACAGGAAGAAAAGATCGATTTTGCTCCAATCATGAATGGCTTCAATTGTCACTCCTCTTCGAAGTGCTTCCCCGATATAGAAGAGGCGTTCATCTCCTGCTTTGCGGATTCTCTTCTCGATCCACTCATCTGTAAATTGTTCAGCATCACTTAACTCCATATGATACGTATTGCTTTCGAGGGAACGAATCGCTTTAAGGAGTGACTCTTCGAATGTTCGGCCAATCGCCATGACTTCACCGGTTGCTTTCATTTGTGTACCCAGGTTACGTTTGGCAGCTTCAAATTTATCAAACGGCCATCTTGGGATTTTCGTCACCACATAGTCCAGTGCTGGTTCGAATGATGCATATGTTTTACCTGTTACCGGATTCATCATTTCATCCAGGGTCAGCCCTACCGCAATTTTTGCTGCAAGCTTCGCAATTGGGTATCCCGTTGCTTTTGAGGCAAGTGCAGAGGAACGGCTCACCCTTGGATTCACTTCGATGATGTAATACTGAAAGCTGTCCGGATCAAGGGCAAGCTGGACGTTACAACCTCCCTCAATCCCTAATGCCCGGATGATCTTTAAGCTTGTATTACGAAGCATTTGATACTCCCGGTCACTTAGGGTTTGACTTGGAGCTACGACGATCGAATCTCCCGTGTGGATTCCCACCGGGTCGATGTTCTCCATATTACACACCACGATGGCGTTATCGGCTGCATCTCTCATAACCTCGTATTCAATCTCTTTAAAGCCTGCGATACTTTTTTCCAGTAGACATTGAGTTACCGGGCTGTACTTTAGGCCTGAGGTTACAATCTCGATTAATTCTTCTTCATTGTGACAGATCCCTCCGCCTGTCCCACCCAGTGTGTAGGCAGGTCTTACGATTACCGGAAAACCGACGCTCTCTACGAAATGAAACGCTTCATCCACCGTTCGGATGATTTCGCTCTCTGGAACCGGCTCTCCGAGTTCATTCATTAAATTTCTAAATAAGTCACGATCTTCTGCCTTCTCGATTGCCGAAAGCTTCGTTCCGAGAATCTCCACTCCACATTCTTCTAAAACTCCTGATTTAGCAAGTTCAACAGCCAGGTTTAACCCTGTTTGACCACCTAATGTAGGAAGAACCGCATCCGGACGTTCTTTACGGATGATTCTACTGACAAATTCCAGTGTCAGTGGTTCGATATACACTTTATCTGCCATTTCAGCGTCGGTCATAATCGTAGCAGGGTTTGAATTTACGAGGATGACACGGTAGCCTTCCTCTTTTAAGGCGATACACGCTTGAGTCCCCGCGTAATCGAATTCTGCTGCCTGTCCTATAATGATGGGTCCGCTCCCGATAACTAAGATGCTTTTGATGTCTGTACGTTTAGGCATGTTGAAGCTCCTTTCTTTTCTCTTCGTTCATAAGTTGTAAGAAATCATCGAATAAGTAATTTGAATCCTCGGGTCCAGGAGATGCTTCCGGGTGATATTGAACCGTGAAGGCCGGGAAGTCTAAATGCTTTAAGCCTTCTACTGTTCCATCATTGATGGCCATGTGAGTAACTTGAAGTCTTGTTCCTGCCAACGACTTTTCATCTACAGCATAACCGTGGTTCTGGGAAGTCAGTGCTACTTTTCCAGTTTTCAAGTCTTTTACTGGATGGTTGCCTCCTCTGTGTCCAAATTTCATTTTGAAGGAGTCTCCTCCACACGCGAGAGCAAATAATTGATGCCCTAAACAAATTCCGAAGAGTGGAATTTCTCCCAGGAGCTCTTTAATCGTTTCTATCGCTTCCGGTACATCTTTCGGATCCCCCGGTCCATTTGAGAGCATGATCCCGTCAGGCTGCAAGCGACGAATCTCTTCCGCTGATGTATGGTAAGGAACCACAATAACGTCACAATCACGCTTGTTTAATTCTCTCAGGATTCCGTGCTTCATCCCAAAGTCCATTAACACGACACGATATCCTCTTCCTGGACTGGCATATGCTGTTTTCGTCGAAACCTGCATGACTTGATCGGATCTTAGAGCAGTATCATGCAATTTCGCCAGCATTTCGTTTGGATCCAGCTCAGCTGAACAAATGATACCTTTCATTGCCCCATGCTGTCTGATGATCCTTGTTAACTTTCTTGTATCGATATCTGAAATTCCTGGAATTCCTTTTACTTTTAATAATTCATCCAAAGTTGATTCATTCCTCCAGTTAGAAGGAAAATCTGCAGCTTCTCTCACAATGAACGCTTTGATAGCTGGGGTGATGGACTCAAAATCGTCGCGATTGATTCCATAGTTCCCAACGAGGGGATAGGTTAAAGTGACAAGCTGCCCACAGTATGATGGATCTGATAGAATTTCCTGATATCCTGTCATACTTGTGTTGAAAACCACTTCTCCAATCGTTTCTTTGTTCGCTCCAAAGCCTTCTCCTACGAATACTGTTCCATCGTCTAAAATGAGTTGTCTTTTCATTGTTTGTTTCCTCCTTCATTCCATACAAGAGATCCCTGATAAAAAGTAGCTTTCGGCCAGCCTTTACACTCCCATCCTTTAAATGGAGTGTTTTTTCCTTTTGATAAAAATTCAGCTGGGTCAATCCCTTTTTGTTCATTTAAATCTATAAGCGTAAAGTCAGCTTCTCCTCCTACTTTTAGTAGTCCAAACGGAAGATTAAAGGCTATGCTTGGTTTAATCGTCATCCAATCAATTAGCTGCTTTAATGTGAAGGTTCCCTTTTCAACAAAGCGCGTGTAGAGTAACGGAAAGGCTGTTTCCAATCCAACAATTCCGAAAGGAGCGAGCTGCATCCCTTCTGACTTCTCTGCTTCTGTATGAGGTGCATGATCCGTCGCGATAAAGTCGATGGTGCCATCCAGCAATCCTTCTATTAACGCTTGCTGATCTTCTTTGCTTCTAAGAGGCGGGTTCATTTTGAAATTCGGATCAAGGCCTGGAATATCTTCTTCGCATAGGAGAAGATGGTGTGGTGTTACTTCAGCTGTCACATTGATCCCGGCCTTTTTAGCATCGCGGACCACTCTTACTGACTCTTTTGTTGAAATATGACATACGTGATAATGTACGCCTGCTGCTTCTGCAAGCAGCACATCCCGGGATATATGTACAGCTTCACAGATGGAAGGTATACCTGGTAGGTTATGATCTTCGGAGAATGTTCCATCATGGACCGCTCCTCCATAAATTAAGGTATTCTCTTCACAATGGGCCACAATGGATGCATTGATGCCGGCTGCCTTCTTCATGGCTTCAAACATCATGCCTGCCGATTGTACCCCTACCCCATCATCTGTGAATGCAAATGCGCCATTATTTTTTAAGGCAGGTAAGTCATTAAGCGTTTTCCCAATTTGTCTCTCAGTGATGGCGGCATACGGTAACACGCGAACACTGGCTGTTTGAGAGATTTTCTGGTTCAGGGTTTGCAGATTTTCTACTGAGTCAGGTACGGGTCTTGTATTAGGCATTGCAGCGATTGTCGTGAAACCACCCTTTGCAGCAGCTTTTGTGCCCGTTTCGATCGTTTCTTTGTGCTCGCCGCCTGGTTCTCTTAAATGGACATGAAGATCAACAAATCCTGGGGAAATCAATAACCCATCTGCATGAAATTCCTGGTGATCGGTACCCTTTAGGTCTGTTCCCATCTCGATGATTTTCTGATTCTCCACCTTCACATCCACTATCTCAAGATCACCATTCTTTGCTAAAATACGTGCTTTTCGGATTAACCAATTCATTTCAAATTCCCCCTAGTTAGTTGATTTCAAATGCTCTCTTTAAAACAGCCATTCTGACGTATACTCCATTTTCCATCTGCTTAAAGATTCTTGATTGATCACATTCCACCAATGAATCTGCAATTTCAACTCCACGATTGACCGGTGCCGGATGAAGAATGATACCGGTTGGTTTCATTCGTGCTTTTCGACTTTCTGTCAAGCCAAAGCTTTCATGATATTCCTCTTTCGTTAAGCTTGATGTACTATCATGTCGTTCATGTTGAATTCTCAGTAACATGACCACATCGGAATCTGCTATACATTCATCTATCGGCATATATTGATGTCGATCCTGTGATGGGAACCATTCCTTTGGCCCAGAGAACATCACTTCGGCTCCCAGCTTTATTAACGCTTCTGAATTGGATCTTGCCACCCGGCTATGGGCAATGTCTCCAATAATCGATACCTTCAGTCCTTCAAACCCTCCAAATTCCTGACGAATGGTCAGCAGGTCCAAAAGGCATTGAGTAGGATGATTACCACATCCATCGCCTCCGTTGATGACACTTATGTTAAGTGGTGCCAGTTCATCGAAATATCGTTCAAGGGAGTGCCGGATGACTACGGTTTCGACACCGATGCTTTCTAATGTTTTCACTGTGTCATACAAGCTTTCTCCCTTTTGAACACTTGAGGTCTGTGCTTCAAATGGAATGACCTCGAGCCCAAGCTTCCTTTCCGCCATTTCAAAACTGCATTTCGTCCGGGTACTTGCCTCGAAGAAAAGATTGGCTACATATTTATTGGAGCCTTCCTTCCACGTTTCTCCCTCTTTAAAGCATTCAGCTGCATCTAATATTTCAATGATTTCCTCTTTAGATAAATCATTCATTGTCAATAAGTTCTTCATCATGAGCCAACCCCTTATTTCTCATCTTTCAAAAAACACCCTGTCAGTCTTCTGACAGGGTGTTTTTGAACATACCAACAGGGACAGAGCGGAAAACTCCACATACCCGTCTTGTTCAAATTCACCCTTCTTAGACTCTCTGGACCATGTTAAAAGGTGCTTCTATGCAACATCATGCTGCTTTGTATTTTCTTCTTCGAATAAGTTGTTTTCCCCTTCGCTTTCTGTTCTGCCTGGTAAGACAAGGTTAAGGAGAACTCCGACAATCGCTGCAAGAGCCATTCCTGATAAGGATACCTGCTCGTTGACCTTCACGAATGCCCCTCCTACCCCGATCACCAGGATAACTGAGGAAATCACCAGGTTTCGCTTGTTTCCTAAGTCTACTTTGTTATCAATCAGCATGCGCAGTCCGCTAGAGGCGATGATTCCGAACAGAAGGATGGATACTCCACCCATGACAGCTGATGGAATCGATCCAATCAAGGCTGTTATCTTCCCGATGAACCCGAACATGATGGCAAGAACCGCGGCTCCTCCGATGACGAAAACGCTGAATACTCGTGTTATGGCTAATACTCCAATGTTTTCGCCATACGTTGTATTAGGTGGTCCACCGAGGAAGGATGCAATCACAGTTGCTACCCCATCCCCAAGAATGGAGCGGTGAAGACCTGGTTTTTCAATGAAGTTCCGTCCTACAACTTTACTTAAAACCATTTGGTCTCCTGTATGCTCTGCCAAGGTTACGAGGGCAACAGGTACCATGATGGACACGATTTCCCAAGAGAAGCTTGGCGTGTAGTCAACGAATGGGATAAAGAAGTCCGGCATTTGTAAGAGTGGCGCATCCAATACTTGTTGAAAGTTCACTAATCCCGCAAATACCGCTATGATATACCCTCCAACGATTCCGGCTAAAATCGGCACCATTCCGAGAAATCCTTTAAAGTATATCGAGCAAATTACGGTAATGCCCAGAGTGGCAAGAGCTACCATGAAGTGTGTGTTGCTGTAAACCAATTCTTCTGCTCCAGGGTTTTCATACATGGCCATATTAACAGCCGTTCCCGCCAGTCCTAATCCTATAACCATAATCACAGGTCCTACAACTATCGGTGGAAGAATCCGCACAAGCCATTTCAGCCCCAGCTTTGAGATGAGCAATGCTACGATTCCGTAAACTATTCCGGCGAGAAAACTTCCCATCATGGCCGCCTCAGGACCTCCAAAGCTCTTTGCAGCAAGAATCGGTGCGATGAATGCAAAGGATGATCCTAAATAAGCAGGGATTCTTCCCCTTGTGATCAATAGGTAAGCAAGTGTTCCTAATCCACTTGAGATAAGGGCAACCCCAGGGCTTAGCCCTACCAGGAATGGAACTAATACCGTAGCCCCAAACATGGCGAATAGATGCTGTATACTCAATGTGATCCATTTTCCTAACTTCGGTACTTCTTCTATATCTAACACAACTTGATGATTTTGATTCATTTATGTTTCCTCCTCTAATACCCAAATTTCCCCATAAAAAAACCCTCTTTGTCCTAAAGAGGGCACAAAGAGGGTACAAGAAGGCCTATCCACCTTCATTCCCATCCTTTGTCAGCCTCACTGGACCACTCTTAAAAGGACTTACGTTATTCTTTTTCGTAAATTGCCACTACATCTTCCTGATCGACCTCTGTTAAGGCAACCATGATTTTTTCGGAGCTTGATGTAGGAATATTTTTTCCGACAAAGTCTGCCCTTACCGGTAATTCTCTATGTCCCCGGTCAACCAGGACTGCAAGTTGAATTTGACTTGGTCGTCCAAGATCCATTAATGCGTCCAAACCTGCCCGGACCGTTCTTCCTGTAAATAATACATCGTCTACCAGGATGACTTTCTTGTTCGTAATATCAACAGGTAGGTCAGAACCTTTGACCTCTGGTTCATGATCCTCTGTTTTCTTTGATAAGTCATCTCGGTATAGGGTGATGTCTATTTCCCCTACAGGAACTTGCTCACCTTCAATATCATGAATTCGCTCGGCTAACCGGTTAGCGATGTAAATGCCTCTTGTTTTGATTCCAACCAGAATACAATCTTCAATTCCTTTGTTACGCTCAATGATTTCATGGGCTATTCTTGTCAGCGCCCTTCGAATGGCGGGTTGATCCAGAACCGTTGCTTTTTTAGTCATTTACGCCACCTCGTTTCTTTAAAATAAAAAATCCCTCTCACCGTAGGGATGAGAGGGCACACTTATCGTTAAAATCTGATTGCACACCAAAATGATTTGGTCGTACATGCTCCTTCTCAGCCTCACGGGACCGTATTAAAGGTTACTTATTCAATTAACTAAATGATAAAGGTCCAGTCGAAATTTGTCAACGATTATTTTCAAGATTCTTCACAAGTTTAGTGAACTCTTGAGGTAATTCCGCATGAAATTCCATATATTCTTCTGTTCTGGGATGGACAAAACCTAACACTCCAGCGTGAAGGGCCTGTCCTTCTATACTCAATGTCTTTCGTGGTCCATACTTTGGATCCCCCGCAAGCGGGAAACCGATATATTTCATGTGCACACGAATTTGATGCGTTCGACCCGTCTCCAATTCACATTCGACTAATGTGAAATCTTTATAGCGATCCAGCACTCTGAAGTGTGTCACCGCTTGTTTGCCATTATCCACCACAGCCATACTTTGACGATCTTTAGGATCTCTACCAATCGGAGCATCAATGGTACCGTATTCGTGGGGAATAAGGCCATGTACGATAGCTGTATATTTTCTTGTTACTGATTTTTCTACAAGCTGATTAACCAAATGCTCGTGAGCCATATCATTTTTCGCCACCATCAGTAAGCCTGAAGTGTCCTTATCTATCCGGTGTACGATTCCTGGTCTTAGAACTCCATTAATTCCGGATAAATCCTTACAGTGATACATCAATCCATTCACCATAGTCCCTGAATAATGGCCAGGTGCAGGGTGGACGACCATCCCCTTCGGTTTGTTTACAACGATGACATCTCCATCTTCATAGGCAATGTCCAGGTTAAGATCTTCCGACTCTACATCCAACTCTTCCGGTTCAGGTATTGAAACCGTGATGACTGCATCTAGAGGACATTTAAAGTTGGGTTTAACTGCCTCACTATTCACTTTAATATGACCTTCTTTTATCCATTGTTGAACCTGTGAACGGGACCAATCCTTGTTCAACTGACTTACGACTTTATCAATTCGTTCTCCCTGATCTTCCTGCTGTATGTTGTGCTGAATTACTTCCATTTTTGTTCTCCTTCTTTGCTTTTCGTTCGTCTAAATACATGTAAATTAGTAACAATGTTACTCCAATGGTTAATGCTGCATCGGCAATATTAAAGATCGGAAAATCATAGGAAAAGATGTATGTATTTAAGAAATCAACCACTTCTTTTCGAAAGACACGGTCAATAAAGTTTCCAATAGCTCCACCAAGCATAAAGGCTAGACTTAAACTGAATAATGAATGCCCTTTTGCATGGACTTGCATATAATACACGATACCTACAATCACTACTACTGTAATAATGTAAAAAAACCACATTTGCCCTTGAAGTATTCCCCATGCTGCACCTTGATTTCGATGAGAAGTAAGATATAAAAAGTTGTCTATGATCTTTATATTTTCTCCTTCTGTCATTCGTTTCACAACCAACCATTTTGTTAATTGATCGAGTCCAATCACAACCAAAGCCAATAAATAATAAAACACAAAGGCAACCTCCAAACATCATAAAATGATTACCTTTGCATTTTAGCATAAAAGGAAAAATAAAGACACTTAAACTAAATGAGAACGATGAAACCCGCGCTTAAGTTCTCAGGAATAAGATGAGATTTTTCCAAATCGTCTCCATTCCAATGCACCGTGAAGCGTTGTGCAGGTCGGGTTCATCTTTATGAAATCAAAGGGGATTTCTTCTCCACTCATTTCACAATATCCGTATTGATTATCTCTAACACGATTTAGGGCTTGTTTCACTTCTGTAATTTCATCATCGATATACTGTTGAATTAAAGGATGTTGAGATTGACTTGCCTCTAGCTCTTTCAAGGATGTTGTCAGCTCTTGAATAATGTATGTGTATCGGTCATATGTCATCTTTGATCCCTCCATTTATAGTATGGGGGAAACACACCTAAAAATTGTGTTGCAAGATATAGCAATTATGGAATTAGAAAAGGACAAATAAAAAAGGCTGACTCACATAAAATGCGGGTCAGCCTTTTGGTATTATGCCAGGTGAGAATAGCTTTCTTTCACTACTGATGCACAGCGTGTGCAAAGAGTAGGATGATCTTTATCCTCGCCTACTGTGGTTGTGACAACCCAACAGCGGTCACATGTTTCACCCTCGGCTTTTTTGACGACAATATTGTTTTCACCAAGACTTAATGCATGTTCTGGTGCTTCGTTCACTGCTCCACCGATTTCAAAGGCGGACACGATGAATAATTGTTTTAAGTCTTCCTTAATGGAACCGAGTAAAGCTTTCGTTTCATCATTCACGTAAAGAGTCACTTTAGCCGTTAATGATTTACCAATCATCTTCTGATTACGAGCTTCTTCAAGACCCTTTAATACACCATCTCTTAACTCCAGGAAAGCATTCCATTTCTTCTTCAACTCATCAGCATTTCTAAACTCTTGCACTTCAGGCATATCAGTAAGTTGAACACTTTCTCCCTCTACTCCAGGGATATGCGCCCACACTTCATCAGCTGTATGAGAAAGGATTGGAGACATCAGTTTCGTAAGAGCAACCAGGGATTCATATAACACAGTTTGAATGGCTCGACGCTCGTCATGATTTTCTGACTCGATATATAGAACATCCTTCGCAAAGTCTAAATAGAATGAACTTAAATCCAACGTACAGAAATTATTTACCGCGTGATAGATACTTGCAAACTCATATTTGTCGTATGAATTTCTCACATTTTTCACAAGATCATTCAACTTAACAAGCATGAATTGATCTACTTCTCTTAATTGATTGAAGGATACCGCATTGGTACTTGGATCAAAGTCAGAAAGGTTTCCTAATAAGAAACGGTACGTGTTGCGGATTTTGCGATACACTTCAGCCACTTGCTTTAAGATTGGATCTGATACACGAACATCCGCTTGATAATCAACCGATGCAACCCAAAGGCGAAGGATATCAGCTCCAAGCTGCTTCATTACTTTTTCAGGAACGACTACGTTCCCTAATGATTTACTCATTTTTCTTCCGTCACCATCAAGAGCAAATCCGTGACTTAACACGCCTTTATATGGAGCTTTACCAGTCACAGCTACACTTGTAGTCAATGAAGAGTTAAACCATCCGCGATATTGGTCAGAGCCCTCTAAATAAAGGTCTGCAGGACGCTGCAGGTCATCTCTTTCTTCAAGTACCGCTTGATGTGATGAACCTGAGTCAAACCAGACATCCATGATATCCTGTTCTTTCGTGAACTTCCCATTAGGACTTCCTTCATGGGTGAACCCTTCAGGTAGAAGATCCTTCGCTTCTTTTTCAAACCAGATGTTTGAACCGTGTTCTCGGAAAAGCTTTGAAACATGCTCAATGGTTTCATCTGAAATGATCTCTTGGCCATTTTCCGCATATAATACCGGGATTGGCACTCCCCATGCACGTTGTCTTGAAATACACCAGTCTCCACGGTCTCTGACCATATTGTAAAGGCGTGTTTCCCCCCAAGCAGGAACCCATTTCGTTTCATTAACGGCTTCCAGCAGTTCTTTACGGAATTTATCGATTGACGCAAACCATTGTGCCGTCGCTCTAAAGATAACAGGCTTTTTCGTACGCCAATCATGGGGATAGGAGTGAGTGATAAAGTTAAGCTTTAACAATGCTCCCGTTTCCTGTAACTTTTCGGTAATTGGTTTATTGGCTTTATCGTAGAACAAGCCTTCAAATCCAGGTGCTTCCGAGGTCATGACTCCTTTATCGTCTACCGGACATAACACATCCAAACCATATTTCTTTCCTACCAGGAAGTCATCTTCCCCGTGTCCTGGTGCGGTATGAACACATCCAGTACCAGAATCAGTCGTAACGTGTTCCCCAAGAACAACAAGTGAATCCCTTTCGTATAGTGGGTGTTTTGCCACGATATGCTCAAGCTCCGCACCTTTAACCTTTTTGGATACTGAATATTCTTCCCATTCCAGATTCTTCGCAACTTCTTCCAGTAAGTCCTCTGCTACTACATAGCTGCTTTCTTTCACATTTACAACGACATAGCTTAGATCTTTATGCACGGCAATTCCCAGGTTGGCAGGAATCGTCCAAGGAGTTGTCGTCCAGATGACTAATTGAGTCCCTTCTTCAAGAACACCCTTACCTTCTGTAACGGCGAAACCAACATAGATGGAAGGAGAACGCTTATCCTGATACTCAATCTCTGCTTCTGCTAAGGCTGATTCACTTGAAGGAGACCAGTACACTGGCTTTTTACCTTTATAGATATAGCCTTTCTTCGCCATATCACCGAATACTTTAATCTGTTGAGCTTCGTACTCAGGCTTTAAGGTAATATATGGATTATCCCAATCCCCGCGCACCCCTAATTGTTTGAATTGAGTGCGTTGGTTATCAACTTGCTCATAAGCATATTCTTCACACAATTTACGGAACTCTGCGATAGTCATTTCTTTACGCTTCACGCCTTTATTCGTTAACGCCTGCTCAATCGGTAAACCATGAGTGTCCCAGCCTGGAACATATGGTGCATGAAATCCGCTCATGGATTTATAGCGGACGATAAAGTCTTTAAGAATTTTATTTAATGCATGACCCATATGGATATTTCCATTGGCATATGGAGGTCCATCGTGAAGAACAAATAAAGGACGATCACTCGTTCTTTCCTGCACTTTTTGGTAAATATTCATATCTTCCCATTTCTTCTGTGTATCTGGTTCGCGTTTCGGTAAATTCCCTCTCATTGGAAATTCCGTCTTGGGCATCAATAATGTATCTTTATACTCCATGAAATCTTCCTCCTAAACGTTTCTCTTAATTGCCATCTTTTCTAAATCCTGCAATTCTTAATCAGGCTATCCCTTTTGGAAACAAAAAAAAGCTTCCTCATCCCTGGAAAGGGACGAGAAAGCTTTTCCCGCGGTACCACCCTCATAAAGATCTATATCGATCTTCACTCGTATTGATTCGTAACGTGAACAAGACGCTATTCATTACTCTCCAGAAGTGAATTTCATGAGTAGGGCTCGAGGGTGATCTTCCGTACCTTTGTTCCTTGTCGGGCTTACACCATCCCCGACTCGCTAGAAAGGAAATATTATAAGAAACGTACTGTCCCTGTCTTAGCCTTCATTATGGCAATTTAGATTGTTGTTCAATTATATGAAAGTATTGCGCTTTTCGTCAAGACAATGTCTCTTCTTCTTTTAAAGTTTTTAAATCTGTTGCGTCCAGATCGAATTCCATTAATTGATCCCAGTCATTTGTATCAAGTAAATCCAGCTGGGCTTCGATTAACATTTTGAAACGAGTTCGGAACACCTTTGACTGCTTCTTGAGCTCTTCAATCTCAATGGCAATCTTACGGGCTTTAGATAATGATTCGTTAACGATGCGATCAGCATTCTTCTCGGCTTCTTTAATGATCAACTTCGATTCTTTCATTGCATTACGCTTAACTTCTTCCCCTGCTTCTTGAGCAATGACGATTGACTTGTTTAACGTTTCCTCGATGTTTGTAAAATGACCTAAACGTTCATTCAAGGAGTTCAAACGTTCTTCCGTTTCCTTCTTCTCTCGGATAAGAATTTCATAATCCTTAATAATTTGATCCAAAAATTCATTAACCTCGTCCTCATCATAACCACGAAAGCCACGACTAAATTCTTTATTATGTATGTCTAATGGCGTTAAAGGCATGGGAGCCACCTCCAGTACTTGGTGAATTACATATTTATTATAACTAAAATTTCGACAGTATGTGGGAGAATCCCTTTAATTTTCTTAAATTATTTCAGTATTCCAACAGAAATTCGCCATTTATCCCGTTTTGTTCTTCCTTCAACGGACAATAACTTACTTCTTCCATACCCTCTTGCTGAAATTACATCCCCAGCTTCTACTTCAAACGAGGCATTTTCGACCGTTTTCCAATTGACTTTCACATGATTGCTTTTAATCAATGTTTGAGCTTTTTGGCGGGAATCATTATAAATTGCTGCGAGAACGACATCTAACCGCAGGGAGCTCACAGTAGTCACTTTTTCCATCCATTCTTCCTTACTCTCGATTCGATCCTTCATTGGAATATCCCTCATGGAAATCTTTGCTTTGCCTATTTGTGTGAGTTCCATCCGGACGTATTCAGAAATCTCATCTGCGAGCATGAGTTGAATGGTATCGGCCTCAGATAAAATATCCCCGAATTTTTCCCGTTTCAACCCTAATGACATAAGAGTCCCTAATACCTGTCTATGCTCTATTGTAACAAACTTGGACGGGTACTGTATTTCAAATAACTTAATACCAAAATCTTCTTCTTCAGGCTGAAAATAAGGGGGATACAATAAAGCTCTTTTCCGTTCCGTATTTTCCGGAAAGAAGGAAAGAATGATTTCATCGTTATTTCCAATGACGGACTCGACAATATGCTGCTGCCTTGGGTCCAGAAAGTCTGTTCGTTTCGCCGAATATTGATTTTCCACTGCCAGTTTCCACTCCAATACAGCATCCACAAACTCTTTCTCATCCGGCCTGAAATGTTGATAAATTGAAGACACATGTTCACCTCCTATGTGATTTACCCAAAATAAAAGAACTGAAACTGTTCAATCCGGTTTCAGTTCTTTAAAGGATACTTGATCGCACACTGGCTGATTAAATCAGCCATCTAAATAATTGGTATAACCCGGAACCTGCCAAGTTCAACACAATGAAGGCCACGATTGGTGAAATATCAATCATCCCGATCGATGGAACAAAACGTCTGAACGGTTCTAAATACGGTTCGCAAATTCTTGCAAGGAATTGTCCAATCGACGTCTCTCTGGCATTGGGAAACCAGGACATCAAGATATAAATGATTAGCGCCCAAGAATATATTTGAATAAGGTTTGACAAAATTTGATATAGCAACACCATAATTTACATTACCACCTCGAATCTGATAGATCTTCCTCTTTTAAGAACTCAGAGATATTCCCGCTCACTTCCACATTATCAGGTGTACAAAGAAAAATATTATCTCCAACACGCTGAATGTCGCCGCCAATTGCGTACACAGTTCCACTTAAAAAGTCGACAATGCGTTTCGCTTGATCATGTTGAATCCGCTGTAAGTTTACCAGGACAGAGCGTCTATTCTTTAAGTGATCAGCAATCTCTTGAGCTTCGGCGTATACTCTCGGCTCAACCAGAATCATCTTAGAAGACTTTTGAACACTTTGAAGACTTACAACATTTTGTTTCGAATTTGAAAGCGACTGTGACTTCATGGGCTTTTTCTCCTCGTATTCTTCTTCATACTTTTCTTCTTCATAATCATATTCATCTTCATCCAGCAAAAAGAACGTTTTAAACTTTGACTTGATACCCATTTGTATTCATCCCCTCTCAGTCATTTCCAACTAATGCAGTTCCAATACGAATAAACGTAGCTCCCTCTTCGATTGCAATCATGTAATCATTACTCATCCCCATTGATAATTCTGTACAAGGGGCGTATGGAAGGTTTAATGCGTTGATTTCTTCCTGAATTGTTTTCAACTGTCTAAAACAATTCCGTAAGAATGGTTCATCGTCCGTATGTGGAGCCATCGTCATTAATCCTACGATTTTAATTTTCGTAAAATCTTTTAGACTCCCAATAAATTCTTTTACTTCTTGAGGAGATAACCCATGTTTAGAATCTTCTCCCGAAACATTCACTTGAACAAAACAAGACACAGGCTTGTCCGCTCTTTTATGAATTTCTTTAGCTAATGACAGACGGTCCAGAGAATGTATGTATGATACTTTATCAATGATGTTTTTTACTTTTCTAGATTGCAGAGATCCGATAAAATGCCACTGGGGCTTGTCCTGTAGAACTTCCTGCTTGAAGAGCAGTTCTTCGTCACGGTTCTCACCTAAGTGAATGAGGCCGGTTTCAACCGCCTCTTCGGCTCTCTCAATTGAAACGTATTTAGTGACCGCTACAACATGTACGTCTTCAGGGTTTCTTCCACTGATCTTACATGCATTTTCAATATTTTTCTGGATGATTTTGAATTTTTCAGCTACCTTCATCTTTTTTCTCCTTCCAGCCAATAAAGCTCATGATTCTTCCTGTTTTCCCACCATCTCTTCTGTAGGAGAAAAACTCATTGTGACAGGATGAACAATAACTAGAAGTGTGGATTTGTTCAGCATTTAAACCAGTTTGCACTAAAAGCTGCTCATTCAACTTCTTTAAATGGAGGTAATATTGTCCCTCTTCTTTTAAATTATAGGGTAAGTTGTTTTCATCTTCTAGTGTTTTTTTCACTTTATCGATCACATAGTCATCAACTACATAGCAATTCTTACATATGGATGGCCCGATCACCACCTCTAGAGAAGACTTGGAGGCCCCTTGCTCCATATATGCATCGACCATTTTGGGCCCAATTTGTAAAACAGTACCTTTCCATCCGGCATGTGCCAATCCGATTGTACCCGAATCTTTGTCCAGAAAATAGAGGGGAACACAATCCGCATAGCACATCGTTAAAAGTATATTCTCATCCACTGTAATTAAACCATCGGTATCTTTAATGCTGGTATGATAGATCTCTGCACCTTTTCCCTTGTCTACTTCTCCTACTTTATGAATGTTGTTTCCATGGGTTTGTTCAGCAGCTGCCCACGATTCAACAGGCATCATTAAACTGGAAGCAAGTAATTGGCGATTATGAACCACTGAAGATTCATCGTCTCCCACGTGCAATCCCATATTGAAAGAGTGAAATGGTTCGGTACTGACGCCCCCCCATCTTGTCGTGATCCCTGCAACTAGCCTTGGATTATCTTTCGTCCATTTATCTATAGAGTAATAAGATTCTGTTTCTCTTTTAAAAGGCTCCTTCGACACGTTAAATCTCCTTCGTTTTTATTAAGTGTACCATAGTCTCTGAAGATTCGTCATGTATCGGGGGCTTGTTTCGGTTCCTGCAGTTGACCTTGAATATAATGACTTTCTTTATATCTGACCAGAATAACATCTTCCCCTATTTTTACAATGCTGCTCCAAGGAATCACAATATCTTCCTCTTTTCCGAAGAAACCCAATATCTTCCCACCACCTCCGATGACAATGGCTTCAATTCTTCCAGTATCCAGGTTAATCTCTATATCCCCTATATTCCCTAACTTCCGTCCGTCAGATATACTCACGACATCTTTCACCTGAAACTCAGATATACGCACCATCTGTTTTCACCCTCTCTTCTTGTTGTTTCTCTTTGTGTAAGACTATTCATTCACCTAATTCAAGTAGTTATTACTAGTGTATGCAACAAATAATAAGGCAGACCTTCCCAAAGGAGATCTGCATTTCTTTTCTTACATATAGCGATGGCTGAACGAGCCGCCTCCGCTCTTCTCATTGTCTATCTCCAGGGCTTAGAAGCTCGAGGTCATAAGAAGAGCCACCCAAAAAGGCAAAGGACGCCTTTCTGGGTGGCTCTTCTTATGCTTGTCGCTTCTGGGCAAAGCCCTTCCGCTTTTCGTTTGTCCAGCTACGGCGGGTAGTCCCTCGAGGTCATTTCTGAAAAATCCCCAAAGGCAAAGAACGCCTTCAGGGATTTCCCAGAAATGCTTGTCGGGCCTTACCAACCCGCCTTCGCTTTTCGTTTCTTATTGAATATTTTTGTTCATTTGTTTGATTGCTGCTTTTTCCAGTCTTGATACTTGTGCTTGTGAGATACCGATCTCGTCAGCCACTTCCATTTGAGTTTTACCTTGAAAGAAGCGTTTGCTGATAATCAATTTTTCACGATCATTTAATCGTCTCATTCCTTCTTGAAGAGCAATTTCTTCAATCCAATGGAAATCGCGATTCTTTTCGTCGCTTAGTTGATCCATCACAAATATTGGGTCTCCCCCATCATTATAAATGGGTTCAAACAAAGAGACGGGATCTTGTATGGCATCCAATGCAAATACGATTTCCTCGTGGGATACATCAAGAACTTTGGCAATTTCTTCTGCAGTCGGTTCCTTGGATGTTTCCCCCATTAATTTCTCTCTTACTTGTAGAGCCTTGTACGCAATATCTCGTAGTGAACGGGACACTCTTATTGGATTATTGTCTCTTAAATATCGACGGATTTCCCCAATGATCATCGGAACCGCGTATGTAGAGAATCGAACGTTTTGACCTAAATCAAAATTATCGATGGATTTCATTAATCCGATACACCCTACTTGAAATAAATCATCAACATACTCACCACGGTTATTAAAGCGTTGAATTACACTTAAGACGAGGCGCAAATTCCCATTTACAAGTTTTTCTCTTGCGGTAATGTCGCCCGCTTGCATTTGCTTGAATAGTACTCTCATTTCATCATTTTTGAGAACTGGTAATTTGGAAGTATCTACACCACAAATCTCGACTTTATTACGTGTCATTCTTTCCCCTCCTTGTAGGAGCTGCTGTACAAAATTCAGTATTTCCTTGAAGAGGAAAAATATGCATTTCATTCTGGCAAGTAATGGGTCATACTCTTCAAATCCCTTAAGATATCTGGATAAATTCATATAAAAAAAATTAAAATGGTTTAAACAAAAAAAAACTGACCTTTTCTATAGAAAAAGTCAGTTTTTAACAGGTTATACCATTTTATTGAATTCCTTCTTTAGACGCTTAATAATCCTCTTTTCTAAACGCGAGATATAGGACTGGGAGATTCCAAGCATATCCGCTACATCCTTTTGGGTTTTTTCTTCTTCTCCCATTAGACCAAACCGGAGCTCCATGATTTGTTTTTCACGATCAGAAAGCTGGTGAAGAGCGTTAAAGAGCAGTTTTTTGTCTACGGTCGCTTCAAGATCTTTTGTTATTATATCTTCATCTGTTCCGAGCACGTCCGATAATAGTAATTCATTTCCGTCCCAATCAATATTGAGTGGCTCATCAAACGAAACTTCAGAACGGATTTTATTATTTCTTCTTAAATACATAAGAATTTCATTTTCTATACACCTGGAAGCATACGTAGCTAATTTGATTTTTTTCTCTGGATTGAATGTGTTAACTGCCTTAATCAAGCCAATCGTACCGATGCTGATCAGGTCTTCAATATTAATTCCTGTATTTTCAAACTTCCTGGCGATATATACGACTAACCTTAAGTTTCGTTCAATCAACAGAGAGCGGGCAGCTTTATCACCTTTAGGCAATTTATTGAGTAATACTTCTTCCTCCTCTTTCGTCAATGGAGGGGGAAGTGCTTCACTACCACCTATGTAGTAAATTTCATCTGTCTTCAGCCCAAGTTTGATTAACAGTTTGTACCAATAGTATAAAAATTTAAATTTGAATTTTTTCATTGTTGCTCCCCCTTCTATTTCTTTAAATTGTGAGTATAGTAGTAATAATTGATTTAAGAAACGTTACGTACAGGCTTTCGCGAAGCCATTTTCGGATGAACGATCGCTTGAAAATTCCCATCTGCTGAAAGCGGATCCTCTCTGAAGGCAATCAGTCCATTCGGGATCGCCCATTCTGATTCATGATCCTTTAGAATGAGAGAATCAGGCTTTATAGCGGCAAGAAGTTGACTTTTTCTTCCTACCGATTGGGCGGGGACAATTCTCATCCGGTCAGACCAGCTTGGATCAATAGATTTTTCACCAGAAAAAATGTCATCAACATCGTGACAAAGTGCCCTCACTTCACTTGGAATTTCTCCCTCTATTTCGGCGATTGACAGAATCATGACTGGGCTTTTGGATATGGGGTCTTGAAGTTGATTCCCACTGTCAACAAGGCCGTTTACGGTACAATGAAAATCTTCAATTTTTATGCTTACTTTCAGAAGCTGATCATACTGTATCTTCACATGCTCAATGCTATCTACTCTCCCCTTGGAAAAATACCAGGCAAAAGGCAGAGCGAGCATAACAAATACCCAGCTTATCGGATCACCAAATCCACGGATGCTTGACAGCAGTATGGAGGATTCTGCACCAGGGTCGAAACTTATAAAATAATGAGTCCCAATTAATATCCCACCTGTAAAAAAGGTAACAAAATAGAACATAAGAAGGTTTGATAAGTAATAGCGCAATCTTCTATACCCAAAAGCTGAGTACACCATGATAATTGAAAATAATAATTTCATAAGTGGGTTTCCTATTAAAGTTGCAAAAGGTGAAAAGGCAAGGAGAATAATGATCGATCCTATCAAACTGCCAAGTCCAATTCTCCAAAGGGCATATTGTCTTTTTAAGATGATTCCAGTTAACCATAATAAGAAAAAGTCTACCAACAGATTTAACAACCAGATGACATCCAGATATAAGGTCAATCTCTACCCTCCTTTTGAAACTTTACCCAGTTACAGTTATTTGAATTTCAAGATAGGAATGACTTATCAGAAGTATATCGTACATACCCTTTAAAAGGTTGTCATTTTTTGTATGCTTCAGAGGAAAACTTTTCAGAGATAAGAACGAAATATGTCACTAAATATATTCTTGTTTCGAGGTATAAATAGATGCTTTGTGGAGGGGATTTTGATTGAATGGATTAGAGAAAAAAAACAGCCCCAAAGGCATCGATGCCTTTGGGGCTGTTTTACTTTTCTTACGGTCAAGCTATTATCGACGGCGGTTACGGTTGCGGAGGAAGGTTGGGATGTCCAGTGTTTCTTCCGCTCCCTGATTTTGATTGGAAGAGGTTCTCACCGGCTCTTGGTGTTGAGGCTCTTCACGTTTAGGTTGTTCGCGTTTTACAGATTGGCTTGGGCTTGGGTTTGGACTTTGATTTGGTTTCATTCCCCCAAATGTTGGTCGAGTTTGCTTTGGAGGTTGAATGACCTCTTCATTAAACCCGGTTGCAATAACGGTTACTACGATATCATCTTTTAAATCTTCATTAATTACGGAACCGAAAATCATGTTAACTTCTTGATCTGAAGCAGATGCTACAATATCCGCAGCTTCTTGAACTTCATATAGACTTAGAGATGTACCACCTGTGATGTTCATCAGTACACCTTGAGCGCCATCAATGGATGTCTCAAGTAATGGACTTGAAACGGCTTTTTTAGCTGCTTCTGTCGCACGATTCTCACCAGAAGCTGCACCGATGCCCATGAGTGCTGAACCTTTGTTAGACATGATCGTCTTAACGTCGGCAAAGTCAAGGTTAATAAGACCAGGAGTTGCGATTAAATCTGAGATACCTTGAACACCTTGTCTTAATACGTTATCTGCTTCTCGGAAAGCTTCAAGCATTGGTGTGCTCTTATCTACGATCTCAAGAAGACGATCGTTTGGAATAACAATAAGGGTATCTACCCCTTCTTTCATAGCAGCGATACCACCGCTTGCTTGATTTGAGCGCTTTCTACCTTCAAAGGTGAAAGGGCGTGTCACAACACCGACCGTTAATGCTCCGATTTCTCGGGCTATTTGAGCAATCACCGGAGCTGCACCAGTTCCGGTTCCTCCACCCATTCCAGCCGTAACGAAGACCATATCCGCTCCTCTTAGAGCCTCTTCGATCTGTTCTTTACTTTCTTCAGCAGCTTTTTTACCCACTTCCGGATTGGCACCTGCTCCTAATCCTCTGGTTAATTTACCACCGATTTGCATTTTGATTTCAGCTTTTGATAGATTCAAAGCTTGTGCATCTGTATTTACAGCGATAAATTCAACACCCTGTACACCATGCTCAATCATGCGGTTTACAGCGTTGTTACCTCCACCACCGACACCGATAACTTTTATTGTCGCTAAAGAATCTAAATTTGTATCAAACTCCAACATGACAAATCCTCCTAACTCGTCGAATCTATGGATTCCTTTATTTATTCAAAGAAGTATCCAAAGAACTTTTTCACTTTTGACATGGCCTTTTCATCTTCATGTTCTTCTTCTTTTACCTTCGCAGGCTTTGGCTTTTTATTAGCTGGTTTCGATTGACGCTTCTCAGCAGCCTCTACAGGCACTGGTTCTGCACTAACAGATCTTCCTTGTAATCTAGCATTCTTTTGAGCGTATTTAATCAAACCAACTGCAGTCGTGTACTGAGGTTCCCTAACTCCAATATAATCAGGAATTGCCACCCGTACACGATTTTGGAAAACGATTTGAGCTAATTCTAACACACCTGGAAGATTTGCTACACCACCAGTTAACACATATCCACCTGCCAGGTCTCTAATTCCCATTCGTTTCAGCTCATGGCTAATGAGGTCTAAGATCTCTTCCAGCCTTGCTTCTATGATATCAGAAATTTCTAATTGATTAAATTGCTGGTGTTGATCACTACCAATTATTGGCACGCTAAACACTTCATCTTCTGATGCATGGTCATAATAAGCATGTCCATATTTTGTTTTGATTTTCTCTGCATCGTCCGTTGAGGTTCTTAATCCAATCGATAAATCTTTAGTAATATGTTCTCCCCCTACAGGCAGTACAGTTGTAGCTTTAAGATGACCTTGCTCAAAAACCGCTATCGTTGTAGAGCCGCCGCCAATATCGATTAACGCAGCACCCAGATTCTTCTCATCCTTTGACAAAGCAACTGAACCAGCTGCAAGTGGTTGAAGAACGATATCGACAATTTCAAGGCCGGCCTTTTCTACACAACGGAGGGTATTATGTAAAATCGTCTTAGATCCCGTAATGATGGTGCCTTCCATTTCCAGTCGAACACCAATCATACCGCGGGGATCTGTAATCTCATCCAATCCATCAACGATGAATTGTCTTGGTATTACATTGATGATTTCTCTTTCTGGAGGAATAGAAACAACCTGGGCTGCATCCATCACTCTTAGGACATCTTCATCGCCGATTTCCCGATTATCACTTGATACTGCCACTACACCATGACACGATTGGAGCGACACATGGTTGCCGGTAATACCTACGATGACCTGGCTTATAGATAAACCAACCATCCTTTCCGCTTGTTCAACTGCTTTCTTAATTGTATGAACAGTTTCGTCTATATCTACGATGGAACCTTTTCTGATTCCTTCTGAGTTCACATTTCCTACACCGATAATGTTTAAGGAATCATTTGTCATTTCACCAATGATTACTTTTACTGTGGATGTACCGATGTCTAGGCTAACGTAAATTTCATTGCTGTTCACTCTATGGCACCTCCTTAAAGAATGTTTATTTGGAACAACAACCCTAGAAAAACACTATTCTAAGTATATCTTATTTATGATATTCGTCGTAACAAAAACGATTCCCTTTTAAAATTCTAATTTTTTTCTCTTTTTTCTTGATTATTTGACCAATTGCTAATAAGTATTCGTCTAATCACTGCAATGTTCTGGAATAATCTTACTCCAAAAGCAAATACAGCCGCCAGATATAAGTCTACACCAAGATGTACGCCTAGAAAAGCTAAACTTGCTGCTAGTAAAATATTAAAAAAGAATCCAGAAACAAAGACCTTATCATCATAAATATTTTGGAGGTGGGCACGTATGCCGCCAAATAATGTATCCAATGCTGCCAGGACGGCGATCGATAAATAATTCGAGTACTCATCTGGAATTCTAATATCTGTAAGAAGCCCCAATACGACCCCTACCAGCAACCCTAAAAGGGGAAGCCACATATTACCCGTTCCCTCCTCTTTCCTTCACCGGTTCCATTAAACGGACCCGGATGGTATCTTCATATGGTGGAACCACCACTTTTTCTAAAGGCTTTGAAATTGAGACTCGAAGATTATCGATAAAGAAGTCCTCAACAGACTGTGATACCTGCATTCGGTTATACAACCCTTTTGCAGAGTCTAAGTCTTTGGTTAATACTCTCACTTCAAATGGTATTTTCTTTATTGAATATCCATCCACCTTGGTTTCTCCATTAATATCCCGAATGACCGAGGTATTGATTAAGCGATGCCCATCAATGGAAATATCCATTGCATCATATCGATTCAGCTCATTTACCAGTCTTTCCAACAGTTCCGGTGATATATTCTTAACTTTTTCACCAAGAAGGATTTCTTCCATAGCAGGTTCAATCGTTAAAATGACACCAGGTCCTGTCTTCTCAGTCAGACCTGCTTCTGTTTTCAATTCCTCTAACGTTTGTTTTAACGCACGTTCTGGACTCGACTGCTGTTCTGTCTTATATTGTTCCAACTTTGCTTCAACTGCACGCATTTCTGCATAGAGATTGGAATTGACTTCTTTTTCTTTTAATAATGCATTTCGTAGTTCCCATATATCTCGTGTATCCCGGACAACAGGTTCTTTGACTGTTTGGAACTGTATAGCAATCATAAACCCAATAATAATCGTAATAATGGTAAAACTAATTTTTAATTTGTTGTCCATTCATTGCACCTTACTTTCAAAGCTAACCCTTACTTGGTAACAGTCCGAATATTCCTTGGGACAATTCATTGCTTATGATTCACTAATGCTTGGTTCTAAAATTACCGTATTCTTTTTTTCCAGTTTAAAAATGATATTATCATTGACAAGCTGGTCTTTAACGCCGCCCGTGATATTCATGGCTGATGAGAGTACTTCCGGATCTCCAATAGCGGTAATTTCAAACGGAGCGGGATATTCGATTCCATCAATTTGAATAACGGGACCGTTACACAGTATGTATGAATCATGCTTTAGCCTTTGTCCATTTATCGCTACGACAGAAGCCCCCGCAATGTATAATTCATTGATCACCTTAAAGACATGGTGTTCATGAACAATGTAATTATTGGCGTTTTCTTCATTGGAATCGTAGTCAGCGTCTGATAACGTCACGTTTATCCCAGGCCCTTTCACTTTTGTTTTGCCTAGGTACATTCGATACTTCTCCGCATCTTCTGCCAGGTTAAAATATATTTGTTTCTCTTTAGAGAATTCCTTCTCCATGTTGACGACCTTTTCCTGTTTCTCATAGAGTTCTTCTTGCAGATTATTATTATTCTGCTGATACTCAAGGATTTGATCTCTCAATGCTTCTTCCTGTTTCCACTGACCATTCGTTCGATTCCCAAGTTCCGCTTGTTCTGTATTAGCTAGACTAAATGAAAAAGCAAGGATGAAACCTAACACGAGACATACAAGAGAGAGGATTACATGCTTACCTCTCACCCTCATCCTCTTCATCGCTTTGTTCACCTTCCGTTTCATATGCTCTGAAATAAGAACCTACCTCTAAATCAATGACACCTTTTACTGAAGGATCCAATTGACTGACAATGGAGGGATAATGCACCATTTTCTCTGAAAAGGTCCGGATGGTGGCACTGACTTCAAATCCATCATTCATGAATAGGGTCAAGTGATACTGATCTGTTTTCTTAGGAACCAGGTTAATCTCAGATATGAGGTGCTGTACTTCTTTCGGAAGCTCCCCTAATTCTTCTACCATTTTCACTAGAACCTTGTCTTCCTCGAAACCTCTGAGTAAAGGAGCATCAACGGGTATTGATTCAGTCCCTTTATTCAGAACGTTCCCATTCTCTAATATGACAAAGAATTTATTATCTTTCGAAAGATATGCCTTTTTATCATATTCTTGGATACGTATTTCATAGGAATTCGGAAAGGACATTTTTACCGTAGCATTCTTTACTTCAGGAAGCTTCTTTAATTGTTCCACGGTTTTATCTTTGTTAACACTCCACAAATTCATGCCGCTGTCAATTCCACTATTCTGAAGAACCGCCTCATATGAAACAAGCTCATTCCCGTGAACCACCACTTCTTTCACATGACTTAAAGGTGATTGAAAGTAAACCACCGATAGAATCATGAGTAAGAACATAGAAAGTAAAAAAAGCAGTCTGCGATTCGCTTTCTTTTTTCGGTGTTGTTTTAATTTAGGAATACGATCTTCAAGGGAAACAACATTTTCTTTTTTCATTTCGTTCTCCTCAATTTCACTTTGTATTCATAAAGTCATGAATAAGAAAATTCTCACCACGTCTTATAATGAAAGTACTCTTTACATTGGGATACCTTACATTCTATATGAAGGCAGCAAATGTTAAAAGAGGAACAGAACGTTATTTTCTGCCATATGACATAATGTTGTACAAGAAACCTTTATGGTAGAGTTGAAGGATGGATGTTCTTGAGTTTGTTCTCAGGTCACTGGTCAAAAGAATCCAGCATTTCCCAAGTTAAATTGTCCATACAAATCTTCGTATATGTACGTCCATGCCTTTTCAGAAAGAAGCCATCCTATTTATTACACTCTTGTACTCTATTTTAAACACCAAATTCTACATAATGAAAGTATGTCATTGAATTGTAAAAGATTTGGCTAACAAAAGTAATAAACTCTCCTTTATTTTGAAAAGGTCTGATCATAATGCATTACGTATATGTAATTAATTGTAACATCTCACCAATGAATATCCTATTGTTATTTCAATAAAAACAAGGAATTTCAGCGATTTTTTCTTTAATTCAAAGGCTCTGTTAATTAACTCTGTTGATAATTGAGTTAAACGAATGTTTGTTCTATAATGGAGAAAAGGATAAAGTGGGTGGTATTGAATGGTGTTAAAGGAGATTATTCAGGAGATAGAAAAACTTAGCACATCCGACCAGTATCGCTTAAAAGAGTTTTTCACTAAATCCCTTGTGTCTTATTCTGCTAGTGAACCTGTTTTTAAAGAGGTATCAGAACAAAAAACATAAAGATGGGTACACTTGCACTCACTGCCATTCAAATAATGTTGTTCGCTTCGGAAAGTATTCAGTAAAAATTGGTCTGAAAACAATGGAGCGTCAACGTTATCGCTGTAAAGGTTGCGGAAAGACTTTTACAGATGTAACTAACACTCCATTACGTCGAACTCACCTTCCTCATAAATGGTTGGATTTTATTCAGTGTATGATTGAGGGTTATTCCTTACGAAAAGCATCTGAACTGATTGAGGTCCATTTCGTAACCCTGTTCTATTGGAGACATAAATTATTATCAGCTCTAAAACAAAAGGATTTTGAACAATTCTCAGGTATCGTAGAAATGGACGAGACCTATTTCCTATACTCTGAGAAAGGTAAACGAAAAATTAATGGTCGTAAATCACGTAAACGTGGCGGTGCTTCTAAATATCGAGGCATTAGCAAGGAACAAGTCTGCGTTCTAATAGCAAGGGACCGTCAGAAATCCACTTTTTCAAAGGTCATTGGTCAAGGACGTATAGTTAAGTCTCGTTTAGACCAAGCCATAGGTTCCAAATTATCAGCTTGTAATGTCCTTTGCACCGATGCGTGGAGGGCATTTAAAACCTATGCGAGCGAAAAAGGATTAGAGCATTATCGTTTCAAATCAGATGGTAAAGAACGAGTAAGAGGTCTTTACCATATTCAAAACGTAAATAACTATCATAGTCGTCTTAAAGGCTGGATGGACCGTTTCAATGGCGTGGCAACGAAATATCTCGACCATTATTTAGGTTGGTTTCGATTTTTAGATGGTATTAAACATTGTAACGACGATACCACTGTGAATAAGATGATGGTTAGTAGCTACTTGTTTTCCGTTAATGCAACCTACAAGAAACTTAGATTATCCTGTTATTAATGATATTAAGATTTAATGATTCATCTTACAGGTACATAACTTTGTGGAGAGTGAACTAAAATGAAAGCAAATCAAATTCTTCAAATACTGGATGACTATGCTGAAGATTATAATTTTCCTGTATTGGATAATTATAATTTCGATTTATCCCAATGTAGGCTTTCAGTTTTCCGAGATAAGGTTAACTGGCTCATTGTATTTGAAATCGTAGGTGTGAATCGAAACCAAGATATATCTAATGACCTTTATGTTTATGGTAGTGCCACTGATCAACATGGTATTATCATAAGTTTAGATGATATTGTATCCTTACCAAATGAAGAAGACTGGTTTGATGACGAAGATAACTTTTTGGTCAAACCGTTCCATCTAAAATTGATTGTTAATGGCGAAATTCTTAACGTAAAACCTAGAGAAGAGGAATATACACAGCTAGGAATCCAAACGGGATCATTTAATCCAACGAAACTTATTCGTTACTTGAGTTCTAGGTATAAAGAAAAATTTTGGCTGGAAACTCCAGATTTATTGAATGAACTTGAAATAAGTGCTGACCTTAAGCTCTTTTATCAAACAGATGAATGGGAACACCCTGATGAGGAAAAGCCTAGCAAAAATAAATTCTTTCAAAGTCTCGCAAAAGCAATTGAATTAAATGATACAAATTTAATACAATTGAACAAACCAAATACTCATTGGTCCCATTGGACGTGGAGTGATTTTGAAAAACAAGAAGAGGATTAACCAACAATAAAAATAATCAATGATGATTTTTAAAAAAAGCCCTTTTCATAAAGGAGCTTTTTTATTTACTTTTTTAGTAATAACAACAACATTCTTTAACAGAGCCAATTCAAAAAGAGACTGACCATAAATAACAGGGGAGGACATGAATGATGCTTTCCTGACTATCAGGCCTTTACCATTCACTACTTCCGAGCTGTTTTTCACAGTCAATCTCTTTGTTAAATCATTACCGTCTCGTATAGCGGCTAATATTCAGCAGCACTCCGACAGCCATTAGCATGAGGGTCAATGAGGATCCCCCGTAGCTTAGAAAGGGGAGTGTGATGCCCGTGACAGGCATGAGGCCAGTTACAACCCCAACGTTGATCATCACTTGGATCGCAATCATTGAAACGATCCCTAACGCCAGAAAGCTTCCAAATAAGTCAGGAGCCCCTAGAGCAATTCTGATCCCTCTCCATAAAATCAATGAAAACAGAAGCAGGACTAGTGTACCCCCAATAAAACCGAGCTCTTCTGCTAAAATAGCAAAAATAAAATCGTTTTGAGGTTCGGGCAAGTAGAAGAACTTCTGCCTGCTTTGTCCCAATCCCAATCCAAACAAGCCTCCCGGGCCGATTGCATATAAAGACTGAATAATTTGGAAGCCGCTATTTAATGGATCCTGCCATGGGTCTAAAAAGGATGTTATCCGTTTAATACGATAAGGTGCGGATATAACAAGACCAATGAATCCGACTAATCCAATCATCCCAAGACCAACAAAATGCCTGACCCTCGCTCCTGCAATAAAGATCATGACAACTGAAGTGCCAACCATTACAGTACCCGTACCCAAGTCCGGTTGAAGCATAATCATTCCAAAAGCAGCGAACACCAGCAGAAGCGCTGGCAGGACTCCCTTTCTAAAAGAAGTAATATACTTCTGGTTTTCTGATAAATACTTTGAGAGAAAGGCAATCATGGCAAGTTTCATAAACTCTGAAGGCTGAATGGAAAACGCCCCAACTCCTATCCAGCTCCTGGAACCATTTCTTAAAACCCCGATACCCGGGATTAACACTAGTACAAGAAGGACAAAGCAAATGATGATGATGATTTTCGACCAATTTCTCCAAGTCCAGTACTCTACATTCATGATGAAAAACATAGCGAATAACCCTACGCCCGCGAAGAGCACTTGCCTTTTGGCAAAGAAAAAGGAGTCATCGAATTTGTAATCAGCCCATACAGCGCTTGCGCTGTATACCATAATCAGTCCAATCGCAAGTAAAGTGAGTGTAACCATAATGAGGATAAAATCGGGAGTCGATTTTTTTAAAGGCAATCTTAAACACCTCGAATAGACAAATTTTGAGCCGTTCGAGCAAAGAAAACTACTTATCTTGGATTGGTATACTGGTTGTTAAAGTATGGATGCTCTTCATGGACAAGCCCTTATTAAAGCTTATGCACCGCTTCAATAAAAATGTCACCACGTTCTTCAAAAGTTCGATATTGATCCCAACTTGCACATGCTGGGGATAGTAAAACAACATCTCCCTCTTCGGCATGTCCAAAAGCAACAGGAACTGCTTTTTCAACATTATCGACAGGAATAATGGATTGTATCCCTGCCTTTTCACCGGTTTTCACGAACTTCTCAGACGTTTCCCCGAAGGTGATCAACGTTTTGACATTCTTCAAATATGGAATGAGGTCATCGAATTCATTTCCACGGTCCAAGCCTCCAGCAAGCAGTATAGTAGGACCCTCAAACGCATGAAGAGCACTTTTCGTTGCCAGGCTATTCGTTGCTTTCGAATCATTATAAAACTTTACACCCTGCACTTCCCGGACAAATTGCGTTCGATGCTTCACCCCTGTAAAGGTGCCAAGGACCTTCTTAATACTTTCATTTGACACTTCATAGATTTTACACGCCGCAACCGCACAAAGGATATTTTCCAAGTTATGTGCACCCGGTAATACAATTGAATCAACTTCGACGACCAGCTCATCTTTGAAATAGACTGCCCCGTTTTTAATATAGGCCCCTTCCGCTACTTCTTTCTTCGTTGAAAATGGAATCAATTGCGCTTTTGTAAAGGCAACTGAATCTATAACATGGTCTTGATCCGCATTAATGATCAAATAGTCATGTTCTGTTTGATTTTTCGTAATATTGGATTTCGCCTTCCAATATTCATCCAAACCACCGTGGTAATCCAAATGTGCATCATATAAATTCGTAATAATGGCAATATGAGGAGCGAACTCTTCAATCCCCATCAGTTGGAAAGATGAAAGCTCAACTACCATTTTTTCATTTTCTTTCGCTTCCTGGGCTACTTCAGAAGCGACCGTTCCGATATTTCCTGCAATAAGAGGGTTTTGATCGGCCTCTTTAAGCATTTCAAACAGAAGTGTCGTCGTCGTGGTTTTTCCATTTGTTCCTGTGATCCCAATCAATTCTGCCTCAGAAATTAAATAGGCAAGCTCAACTTCTGTCAGAACGGGTATGTTCTTTTCAATTGCTTTCTTAATTAATGGGTTGTGATAGGGTATTCCAGGGTTCTTAATCACATACTGAAAACCTTCATCAAGAAGTTCGATGGGATGACTTCCGCAAATCACTTTAATACCTTCCTGGAGAAGTCCCTGAGCTTCCGGGTTTTCAGCTAAGGGCTTTTGATCGTTTACCGTTACAAATGCTTCTAATTTATGTAGAAGAGAGGCAGCACTTACCCCACTTTTTGCTAAACCTAATACAAGAACTTTCTTATGTTTGAATTTCTTAATTTTCTTCAATTATATCCACACCTCAATATAGATTCCTAAAACGGCAAATAGCAAACCGACGGTCCAAAACGTTACAACAACACGCCACTCAGACCAACCGACTAACTCATAATGGTGGTGCAATGGGCTCATTTTGAATATTCGCTTTCCTGTTGTTTTAAATGATGCGACCTGTAAGATGACAGATAGTGTCTCAATGACAAATACTCCACCAATAAGAATTAAGATGATTTCCAATTTGGTTAAAATGGCAATTGTCGCAATCGCTCCACCTAATGCTAAAGATCCTGTATCTCCCATAAATACTTTGGCAGGATGTGCATTGAATACTAAGAATCCGAGAACCGCCCCGACTACTGCCACCCCGAAAATCGCGACATCATACTGGGATTGATTCCAGGCTAATACGGCTAGTGCACCAAAAGCAATGGCGCTCGTTCCTGATACTAATCCATCTAATCCATCCGTTAAATTGACAGCATTTGAAAATCCTACAAGCCAAAAGATAATGAATAAACAATAAAACCAACCTAATTCAAATGAAAAATCCGTTAAGGGAATCGAAACTGTAGTCGGAAAGTCATTTTGCTTAAAGATGAGATAAAAAATGACAGAAATGACGATCTGACCTAATAGCTTTTGCTTGGATGTGAGTCCTAAGTTCCTCTTCATTACAACTTTAATAAAGTCATCAAGGAAGCCTAATAGCCCAAAACCGACCGTCACAAGAATCATTAGATAGGTTTCAGGACCAGGCTCTGAATATTTACCAGTCATTACAAATGTAGTAATCACGATGGATACCAGGAACACAATTCCACCCATTGTAGGTGTGCCTGTCTTTTTTTGGTGAGACTGAGGGCCTTCATCACGGATACTCTGCCCGAACTTCAATCTTCTCAGGAAAGGGATAAAAACGGGGGCAAGCAATACGGTTATGAGAAATGCCATAATGATTGTAAAAAAGATCACTTGTTCCATCATAATTATTCCCCTCCCTTTCCATTATCGGATTCGTTCGATGATACGTCTAATGTTTGATTTGGTTCAGATTTGCTGTTAAAAATAAACTTCGTCATAATTTCCCACTTTTCTTGATTGTAATTTTGTTTGTAATTCTCTAGTAAGTCAATGTAAGCTTTATATACATCTTCAACCATAAATAATGGAAAGTGGTTCGGAACAAATGAAGGTACTTCTTTATTCTTAGGCCAAAGTGAAGCAATTGCTCCTTTTTCAATACCTTCGAATAGGTTTATTTCATCACTAAAAGGGACGTATAGTCCCTTCTCCATTCCCATACTAGTTGAATTTGAAACTACTAGAAACGTAAAGCCTGGCAGATGTATACCTGATGTTTCAGGAAATAATTTCTTTACATCATCATAAAAGAGCATTCTTACATCCCCTTTATGATTTGTCTGACCACTTCGCGGTCATCGAAATCGTATACGTTGTTTCCTATAATTTGATAGGATTCATGACCTTTCCCAGCGATCAGGACAATATCGTCAGCTTTTGCAAGACTTAAAGCCACTTTAATTGCTTCTTTCCGATCAACTATTAAATGATACTGTTTGCCGACCACTCCAGATTCCATATCCTTGAGTATACGATTAGGATCCTCCGTTCTTGGATTATCAGAGGTGAAGATAGCAAAGTCCCCATATTCACAGGCAATCTCTGCCATTATAGGCCGCTTTACCTTATCACGGTCTCCTCCACACCCGACCACCACAATAACCTTTCCCTTTGTTATCGTTTGGATGGTTTCTAATACATTTTTCAAACCATCTGGAGTGTGTGCGTAATCAACGATAACCGAGAAGGGCTGGCCTTCAGAAATCGTTTCAAACCGTCCCCTGACTCCACGTGCGCTCTCCAGGCTCCTTACGCTGTCTTCGATGGGTATACCTGCTGCACTAGCTGTTGCAATCGCAGCCAAAGCATTATACACATTAAATTGCCCCGCTAATTTTAATACCATCTCACTTTCTCCAAATGGTGAAACGAGTGTAAAAGTGGACTCTGTTGCTTTTAGGACAATATCTCTGGCATAGAAGTCAGCAGAAGGAGACAGACCATATGTAAAAACATGTGCGGCCGTAGCTCTGATAAAATAATCAGCTGCTTCATCGTCCTTATTAATGATGGCGTATTTGGGGGATTTCTTAAAATAAGTATTCCCTAATTGTGAAAACAATAAGCCTTTTGCATTTCGATAATCCTCCATGGACTTGTGATAATCCAGATGATCCTGAGTCAGGTTTGTAAACACGGCAATATCATAGTCACAGCCGTGCACCCTGCCCTGATCTAACGCATGTGAAGAGACTTCCATAATTGCAGAGCGTACCCCTTTATCACAAAACTGCTTAAACGTTTGTTGGAGCGTTAAGCTGTCAGGAGTCGTATTATGACTTACTTGTAACTCATCCCCCACTTTTATATGCAATGTACCGATTAAACCGGTCTTCATTCCACAGTGTGTAAGCACCTGGTCAATCAGATGGGTGGTCGTGGTTTTCCCATTTGTGCCTGTGACCCCGACCAACAAAAGCTGATGGGAGGGCTGCTTATAAAAGTAGTCTGAAAGAATGGCCATTGCTTTCTTAGTATCCGGAACGATAATAACCGGCACGTTTGCTTCTATGCTCCTCTCAGCGAGAATCGCAGCTGCACCGTTCTTCTCTGCCACCGGGGCGAGTGAATGGCTATCAACCTCTAATCCGTTAATACAGATAAATAAATCACCATATTTCACTTTCTTATGGTGGTTAGCGATGTTTGAAATAGCTGGATTCCCTTCACCCTCTACTGAGAAAAACGGCAGTACTTCCAGCAAAGTGTGCAATCTCATCTTTTCAACTCCTCACAGGTAGAAAGCAACCTTTTTATATTTTACAAAAAAATGCGTATGAAAGCTATCAACCTTTTAACTTAGTTCGTTATGATTATGAAAAAATGGCAGTCTGCCACACTAATTAAAGAAAAACGGGGCTATCCCTTAAGGATATAAAGCCCCCGGCATAAATAAAAAGTATATCACAAATTCACAATCATGTTGACTTTCTCCCCTTAAATCATTCCGAAAGATACACCCTCACTTTTGAGCCTTGCTTGATCTTCACTCCAGGATCAGGAGATTGACTAACCACTTTATCTCCACTTCCACTTACATCCAGATCAAGATTTACTAACTGCTCCTGTAACTCTTTTTTCGTTAATCCAACTAAGTCAGGGGTTTCAATCAATGGAATATCAGTCCACGTCATCTCTTTCTCAATTTGACCTTTACGTTTCGGTACTCCCATTGCTTCTAAACTATCGCCAATGATACTACCTCCAATAGGGGCTGCTACGACTCCACCGAATTGAATGGTGCCTTTCGGATTATCGACAGCCACGTACACGACAATTTCAGGGTCATCCGCAGGCGCTACTCCCATAAAGGAAACGATGTGATTGTTTTCTAAGTATTTACCATCCTTTGCTTTTTGAGCGGTTCCCGTTTTCCCACCTACCCGATAACCATCTACAAAAGCTTTCTTACCGCTCCCTTTTGCTACAACACTTTCCAATGCTTCACGAATCTGTTTTGATGTTTCTTCTGAAATGACCCTCTTCTTCATTTGAGGTGTCTTTCTCATCACCACTTCTCCAGTTGAAGGATCAATCAACTCCTTAGCTATATACGGTTGATACAGGATTCCTCCATTGACGGCTGCTGATACAGCCGCTACCTGTTGAATCGGCGTGACGGCAACCCCCTGACCGAAGGCGGTCGTAGCTTGTTCTACAGGACCCACACGGTCAAGATTAAAGAGAATCCCTTTCCCCTCTCCTTGAAGATCAATGCCGGTCTTTTGTCCAAAACCAAAGTCATGAATATAGCTGAATAGCTTTTCTTTCCCTAATCTCTCACCTAATTCGACAAATCCCGGGTTACATGAATTTTGGACCACTTCCAAAAATGTTTGGGTTCCATGTCCTCCACGTTTCCAACAATGAAGGGTGGATCCGGAAACTTCAACATGACCGGGATCATGGAATTTTTCTTTATAAAGATCCACCTTATTTTCCTCCAGCGCTGCGGCAAGAGTAATGATCTTAAACGTTGAACCAGGTTCATAGGTGCTCCAAATCGGTAAATTCCGGTTATATATTTCCTGGGGTACATTCCGGAAATTCGCCGGGTCAAAAGTCGGCCTGCTTGACATCGCCAATATCTCGCCATTATTAGGGTTCATAGCAATGGCAATAATTCCATCGGGGTTGTAAGTCGCTTGAGCAATATCCAATTCACGCTCCACGATGGTTTGGACTTTCGTATCAATCGTAAGCTTTAAATCATGGCCGTTTTCCGGTTTTTCAAAGTCATCTGCCATATCAGGCATTCTTTTTCCTTTTGCGTCGGAGAAAAATTTGACATACCCTTTATCTCCACTAAGCTCTTCATCATATGACAATTCAAGTCCCATCAGCCCCTGATTATCAATTCCCGCGAAGCCAAGCACATGGGATAGATAACTGCCGTATGGATAATAACGTTTAGAATCTTCGCCTAAGTAAACCCCTTTTAAATTTAGGTCCCTGACCTCTTTTGCTTTTTCATATGAGATCTTTCTCGCTTCTTTAATCAACACCATATTGGCACTCTGTGTAACATATTTATATGCAGATTCTACTGAAATATTAAGAACAGCTGCCAGTTTATCCGCTGTTCCCTGAGGATCAGTGATTTGTCTTGGAACGACAAATATCGTCGGGGCACTTTGGTTTCCAGCTAGTTCTACCCCATTTCGGTCTACTATTTTTCCTCTCTCCGGTTGAAATGGGATATTTCGACTCCAAGAGTCCTTTGCTAAACTTGTAAGCCAGTCCCCTTTAAAAAACTGAACATATCCCAGCCTTATATCAATAATGGAGAAAATCAGGACTCCTACTACAAGCGCTACTGCTAACCTTTTCCTTACCGTTACATTGGATACTCTTTTCACTTATGGAACCTCCCCTTCTATGGCTCGTTCCATTATATGCTTGGACTTATTTGGGTATGTTCGAAATCCATGAATGGATGAGGAAGGCGTACTCATTCACGTCAAAATTAATCGATTGCTCCCATAAGAAAAAGGGCGACTTCGATGTGAATGGCACTCATACCTAAATCGGTTCAAAAGAAATCGATCCAGGTACTGGTGAGTGAGTCACATACATAAGTCAGCCCTTTTATTTAGTTTAGCGGTTGTTCTTCCGTATTCTCATCTTCATCTTGCTGTACTTGTTCTTCCGGAGTACTAAAATTAACCACTAAAGGCTCTTCTTTTTCCACAGGAACCCCCGGTTGAATATTTTGACTGACGGCATAGCCGTTTCCAACCAAATTGATCTTCAAACCTGCAAGATTTGCCACTTTAAAGACATCCCTTACAGACCATCCCTTCATATCCGGAATCGTGATGTCCCCGTCGGTTTTGATTACCACTCTTTCCCCTTCAAGTATCGTACCGCCAGCTTGGGGTAGCTGCTTGATAACACTCGAACCATTTCCAACAACAACTGGTGAAGCCCCTGCTTTTTCCAGCTCTTTTTTAGCCTCTTCCACACTCATTTCTTTCGTATCAGGAAGAGACTGTTTTTTCAAACTCACTTTTTCCTGAGGTTTAATATTTAAGTATTTCAAGCTATTTTGCATGACAGGTTTGAACACAGCTGCTACAGGATCTGAACCGATTTCAGTCGGTTCTAATTCGGGTTGTTGAATACCCACATAGACGATTAACTGAGGGTCATCAGCCGGTGCCATACCCATGAAGGAAAATAGATACTTTTCTTTCCCGTACATATACCTTCCTGTTTCTGGATCAGGGATTTGCGCAGTGCCTGATTTACCTGCAACGCGATAGCCTTCGATAGCAAAACGGGTTCCTGTCCCTTCCTCAGAAGTTACAGTTGATTCTAAGTATTCCCGTACTTTTTCAGCCGACTCTTTCGTAATTGGATTTCCAGCAACTTTTGGTTTTGTTTCTTCAACCACTTTCTTCGTATTTGGATCTACAATCTTTGAGATAACATAGGGCTGCATCATTTTTCCGTCGTTCGCAATAGCCGACTCCGCTTGAATCATTTGAAGCGGGGTAACGGTTGTACCTTGCCCAAAGATCGTGGTGTATTTTTCAATTGGGTAATGATAAAGGATAGAACCAGAAGCTTCATGTGGTAACCCCACACCTGTTGGTTCACCAAATCCAAAACTACTTAAATACCCTTCGAACTTTTTAAAACCTATTTTGTCCAATAAATTCGCAAATGCCACATTAGAAGATCTCTGAACCCCTTCTAAGTAAGAAATCGTTCCCCAGCCTTCTCCACCATTATGGTCCCTGATAGGATTAGGAACATTATCAACATAATATTTACCGGATTCATAGGCTTCGTTCGGGTTAAACTTCCCTTCATTTACAGCCGCTGCCAATGAAAAAGCTTTCATAGTCGAACCTGGCTCAATCGTTTCCTCCACAATAAAGTTTGTCCAATTGTCAAGTAAACCTTCTCTCGTATCAGGGTGAAAGGTAGGTCTTTGTGACATCGCTAATATCTGTCCTGTTTTTGGATCTGATACGATCGCAAACATTTTCTTTGGTTTATATTTCTTTTGCACTTCATTCATGGCCTCTTCTAAGAATGTTTGAACTTTCTTGTCGATTGTAAGGTAAATATCGTTTCCATCTTGTGGTGATGTTACATGCTCATCTGCATTTGGCAATAAATATCCCCAAACATCACTCTTATATTCTACCGAACCGTCCTTGCCACTTAACACATCATCAAAGCTTGCTTCCACACCCATTTTCCCTACTGTTTTGGAATCACCGTTATCCGCCGTGGTTTTTTGTGCAAAACCAATTAGATGAGGTGCGAAGGAACCATTAGGATAAAATCGTTTTGTTTCTTTCCTGAATGTGATTCCAGGTATGTTTTCTTCTCTAATCTCCAGCATCATCTGATGAGTTAGATCTCTACCTGCAGAACCAAATTCCACCTGATATGGTCCTTTTTGATTAAGTCGGTCATATATTTTGCTCTCCTCCATATCAAGGTATGGAGCCAAAGCCTTTGCTGTTTTCCCGGGATCTGTCACATGCTTAGGTTTTTTTGGATCACTCGTGATGCTCGGATCTAAAATGGCTACGAGTGTATAGGCAGAAGTATCCTCCGCAATGACTTCACCTTTCCCGTCGAAAATCGTTCCCCTGTGCGCTTCTAAAATGTGACTTTTTATATATTTTTTTGCCGCTTGTGATGCCAGGACTTTACCTTCAGCTTCCCCGGTGACCTGAATCGTAACAAAGCGAACCATTAATACAAAAAAGAGCAAGCCGAAAATCCCGAAAAGGATGGCTGCCCCTATGTTCATACTTGGTCTCTTTTTCATTACTGTTCAACAACCTTAACGTTCTTTTCTTTTAAATTAAGTCCAAGCTCTTTCGCCTTTTCAAGAATACGCTCATACGTACTAAGTTCACTTACTTGAATCTTAAGGTCATTATTTGCCTTTTCCTGCTTTTCAATGGTTGTTTCAACGTGCTGGACTTCTTTATTCACATCATAGATGGCAGCCTGTGTTGTCACAATCTGAACGGCTAAGAAGCAAAATACTGCTGCGAAAATGGCTACAAGGATCTTTTCCCCCGGTGTGATGACAGATCTTCTCTCTTCACTCAGGCGCTTGGGCTTGGCTTGAACGGATTGATTCTCAACTTTTTGCTGCTCATACTTTCTGGCTAAGTTACTCAATATTCTCCCTCCTGTTTCCTTCTATATTATATATTTTTTTCTGCAATTCTTAATTTAGCTGACCTAGCGCGATTATTTTCTTCTAATTCTTCATCACTAGGCAGGATCGGTTTTCTTGTTATAAGCTTAAGCTCTGCTTCATATCCCTCTGGAATAATCGGTAAACCTGGAGGCAAGTCAGGACCTGATGCCTTCTCCTTGAACATCGTCTTGCATATACGGTCTTCGAGGGAATGGAAGGTAATGACACTCACTCTTCCTCCTTTATGAAGAAGCTCTATCGCTTGCTCGAGAGAATCTTCAAAGGATCCAAGTTCATCGTTCACGGCAATTCGTATGGCTTGAAAGACTCTCTTAGCAGGGTGACCACCTTTTCGTCTTGCAGGTGCAGGAATACCATCCTTAATGAGTTCAACAAGTTCACCCGTTGTTTCAATCGCATTAATATCTCTTGCCGCTTCTATCTTTCTCGCTATTTGCTTTGAGAACTTCTCTTCCCCATATCGATAAAATATCCGAACTAAGTCTTCAAACGACCAATGATTAACTACATCATAAGCAGTTACTTCACCTTGCAAATCCATTCTCATATCGAGAGGAGCATCATGGTGATAACTAAACCCTCTTTCTGGAGTATCCAGTTGAGGCGATGATACACCCAGGTCGTATAGAATCCCATCCACACTATGTACTCCAAGTTGTTCAAGTTCTTCCTTTAGATTTCGGAAATTTGATTGAACGAATGTAACTCTATCCTGGTAGGAGGAAAGCTTTTCTTTTGCGTGGTTGATGGCTGTTTCATCCTGGTCGAAGCAATACAGATGCCCTTCCGGTGATAATTGGCTCACAAGATACTCGCTGTGCCCTGCTCCACCCAGAGTACAATCTACATAGACTCCATCTTCTTTAATATCCAGACCATCCACCGTTTCTTTTAATAATACAGTTGTATGTTTAAACATGTTGACTTCACCTTTCCAATCGAACGTTTTGTGGGGGGCTAAATATCAAACCCTACCATATTCTCTGCAAGCTCAGCAAATGAATCTTCAGACTGTGTGAAATAGTCTTCCCATAATGATTTACTCCAAATCTCAATTCGATTGGAAACTCCTAAAATAATGCATTCTTTATCTAATTGTGCATAATTCACAAGTGTAGCAGGAATATTCACCCTACCCGTTTTATCTAATTCGCTCTCAGTTGCTCCCGAGAAGAAGAATCGAGTGAAGGCACGGGCATCTTTTTTTGTCAGTGGTAGGGCTTTGAGCTTGTCTTCAAGAGCTCGCCACTCATCCATGGGATAACCAAATAAACATTGATCCAGCCCTCGGGTGATGACAAATGAATCTCCGAGGTGATCACGGAACTTGGCAGGTACGATTAAACGGCCTTTATTATCAATGTTATGTTGATATTCGCCCATGAACATATGCACTGCCCCCACTTTCTAACACAAATGTACCACATCCCCCCACTTTTCTCCACTCTTTTCTAAATTCTTTACTTGCAAAATATTTCCTCTATTTTTCATTAGTGTTTTTCTCTCTTTTCCAGACAATTTTTCACAGGTGAAATTTGTCTTTATACAACGTAAAAAGGACCTAATTCGCAATTTGAAACGAATTAGGTCCTTTTATTTTTTTGCTTGTCGAGACAATTAATACCGTGCGAGTCTTCAATTAGATATATACCACTTTGTGAGTCCCATCAAATGTGAATTCAAGAAGTGTCAGGTCTTTTACAAAATCAGGTCCGTATTTGTTTAAGAAATAAAGGACATTCCACGTTCTTTCCTGTGGGCCTTCATTTGGTCTGATGCTGTTTTCCACCTTCATGAATTGATTAAAGGTTAATGAATTCTTATCCTTCAAGGCTTTGTCCACTTTGTTACGTAGATAATCAAATTGACTCAAGTGGAATTCAAGATTCTTATCAATGATCGGATGTAATCCTTGATCAATACTAACTGCCTGTTCGCGAATCCTTTCATATTTACGTTGTAGTTCTTCCTGGATTTCCTTCATTTCAAACTCTAAACCTGGGCGCTCGAGGGATTTCCAAAATGCATCACGAGCCGTAGAAACTCCTTCTGTAATCACTCCATGCAGAGTCAATTGAAGATCTTGGATTCTCTTATCTATTTCTCGTTCCACTATTGTTATATTTAACCTTGGGACAACGGGAGGCATTTTCAAGTCCACAAATTCAAAGGCTTTTTTCAATTCACCCCAATAGGCAATTTCGCCAGGGCCGGCCACAAATGCGAGTGTTGGAAATAACCATTCTTGCATCATGGGTCTAGTGACAACATTATTGCTGAGTGATTCTGGACTTTCATCCAGAATCGATAGCAATTCAAGACTGGAATATGCTTTACCTCTATTCTTCTCAAAGAACTTATTTCCTTCTCTTTCTAACAAAGCACGTTCATTCTGAAGTTGGATAAAGAGATTGGCGGCTATAGGGGAAATGTCCAATTGAGTTCCATACCCATTTTTCCGGATTTCTACTTGTTGCTCAAGCACCTTATCTGTGATGGATTGACTGTTTTCAATCAAATGATGAAAATGTCTTGATTCAAGCTTCCTTAATAGTGGATAGGCAGAATCGATGACCAATAAGCCGAAATCTTTGAATAAGTTCATCACAAAATGGGCAAAGAATCGAACGATATCCTCTTCTTCGTCAATCATTTTAGTCAGGTCAGTTGCCAGCTGTTTTGTATGCTCTGTTTCTCCCAGTATCACTAATATGTCATCAAGCCATTTCTTCATTACTGTTTTTTTATACGTAATATTAGAGGTCATTTTCTTTTCTACTATTCTCTCCGGATATCCGATCTTTTCAAGCTTTGATCCTTTTTCAATGTAAATATGATTCACTTCTTGATAATCATGATCTTCACCCGCAATCCAAAAAACAGGTACCACAGGATGCTTTAACTCAGCTTCCTGCTGCCTGGCTAGTTGAATGACCGAAATGATTTTATGTATTGTGTAGAGTGGACCAGTCAATAGACCGGCCTGTTGCCCGGCGATGACGGTTACTGCATCGTTTCTCAATTTCCCCAACGATTCTTCTACCTTTTCAGATGACGGCAATGACTTCATATAAGAAGATATACATTCTGCAAGATCCTTTCTCTGAAACTGACGAGAAGCTAAATCTTTCATCCGATCAGAATAGACGGAAGAACTGTTTACGTTATAGTGGAAAAAAGAAGTGACTGGCTCTTCTTGTTTTAAGTATTGAGAGGCGAACTGATTTATTGCTGGAATGTTTAAGCTTTCCACTTCCATTTGAATTACTCCTTTTCTAGCACTTTATATCCTAACGATGAGTATATCATTCCACATTAAGAAAAGGAAAAAACTTGCCTGTTGTTTTTTCTAATACAAATCTAGAATACGGAGGATCAATCCTGTGATCATTAATGTTATATAAGCCGTGAAGAATAATAGAAAGTTCAGACGCCAGAAACCTCTCAGCACCTTAGGGTAGTGAATCTCCCCCTTTGCTTTCCAATACAAGATGGCAAATAGAACTCCAATGAAGCAAATGATAAGGAAGATCAGCCATAGGTAAGAGGTTTGCCAAATGGCGATGACGATGAAGTGAACTGAGACGATTAATAGAAAGGTTGTAACATCGATGGCCAGATGTACGGCTTTCCGATGGTTTTTCATGATCTCTTTCGCTAGAATGAAACTGATGAAATATCCCAAAAATGGGATTAACACAAATATGGCAATGATGGTCGAAAAAATTGAAGCCATTTTATCCCCCCAGACCTTCTCTTTCAATTCCTTTAACTAATCTGTATACTACATTCATGATGGGTACAAAATGGTGTTCTTTTTGTGCTTTTTCCAGAAGAACGCCTAAGATAGACTCTATCTCAGTTTTTCTTTCAGATTCAATGTCTTTTAGCATGGAAGACCTGTTTTGGTATGTATTTTTGCAAATTTCCTCCACCCCTTCAAAGGAAACGATTCTATCCATATGAGGAAATAGGAGAAGCAGTTCTTGGAATAAGTCCCTTTGTAATTGATGCAGATACGGGTTTTCAACCAGCTTCCCATTCCTTACCCTGGCCAAAGCCGTCAGAGGGTTAATTAGTACATTGACGAATAACTTAGTTAGAAGCATTTCCTCAAAGTCTTGTTTTAATAAAAATGGAAAAGAAGGAATACTCTGTGATACTAATTCTTCTACAACTCCCCATTCTCCTTTAATTAAAGCAAGATTTGTCTTTGCTTCTCCTAAATGATGGAGCTCGTGGTCGTTTTCTTTCAGAGCGCCATGCTCTACCGAACCCGCTAGTAAATTGTGGTGGGGCAAAGATTTCACCCATCCCAAATGCCCAATTCCATTTTGAAGAAATAATAGTGGTTGATTCTTATCCATAAGCTCTAAAACATTTTCCAGAGGTTTTAAATCATATTCCTTCACTGCCACAATGACGAAGTCAAACTTCCAGGGAACTTCTGTAAGAAGATCTGAGTGGACTTGCGTTGTGAATGAAGAGCCTCCTTTATGTATAGTTATACCGTTCATTAAAATGCTCTGAACCTGTGCCTCTCTCCTTACAATAAGTGTGACATCAAACTTTTGGCCCAAATACCCTGCAAATAAAAGCCCAACTGCTCCTCCTCCAACGATTCCTATTTTCATAATGACTCCTTAATCGTACATATTTTTAAGAATAGTTTACCAAATTTACGGCAACTAGAAAACCATATGCCAAAAGAATCATTCTTTACTCAAAAGAAAAGACTCGTCCCAAAGGAACGAGCCATACCTAACATTGTTTAAACAGGATATACGGGATGTTTTCTTTCACTAAATTGAACATCTTTGCTTTCATAAAGTTTATAACGTTGAATTAATACAGAACGCAATTCATTCGGTGCTGTAATCTCATCTACAATTAATTCCGATGCCAATTTATAAATATCGATATGCTCTTTATATTCCTTCTGCTTTTCTTGAACATATTGAATTCTCTCTTTAGGATCTTCGATAGCTTGTATCTTATTTGAATAAACCGCATTTACGGCTGCTTCCGGTCCCATTACAGCAATTTGGGCTGTAGGGAGGGCAATACAAACATCCGGATCAAAAGCTGGACCCGCCATTGCATATAGACCGGCGCCGTATGCTTTTCTTACAATGACAGATATCTTCGTAACCGTTGCAGAGCTCATGGCAGCTATCAACTTTGCTCCATGGCGAATGATCCCAGCTCTCTCCACTTTTGTCCCTATCATAAACCCAGGCACATCAGCCAGGAATAATAACGGAATATGGAAAGCATCACATAACTGAATGAATTTCGCCCCCTTGTCTGCAGAATCATGGAAAAGGACTCCTCCCTTTACCTTTGGCTGATTGGCAATGATCCCGATCACTTTACCATCCATGTGCCCGAAGCCCGTGATTAATTCAGGAGCGAAAAGTTTTTTCATTTCAAAGAAACTTCCTTCATCAATTAATGTATCAATGCAATCGTACATATTAAAAGGTGCATTTTGATGTTCCGGGATAATGTCTTCTAACAGCTTCTCATTCTTAGGAGCGAGACCTTCCTTAACGGCAGGCTTGTGCTGATAATTCGCTGGGAAATAACTTAAATATCTCTTCGCTTCTTCAATCGCTTCCTCTTCAGATGCTGCAAGAAGATCTCCACATCCACTGACAGTGCAGTGCATTCTTGCACCACCCATTTCTTCAAGCGTTACTTTCTCACCGATCACTTTCTCTGCCATACGAGGAGAACCAAGATACATAGACGCATTCCCATCAACCATTATCACTATGTCACAAAAAGCAGGGATATACGCTCCACCAGCTGCTGAAGGACCAAAAAGAACACAAATTTGCGGAACCATTCCTGACATTTTCACTTGATTGTGAAAGATCTTACCTGCCCCACGGCGATTAGGGAACATATCTAACTGATCGGTAATACGAGCTCCGGCTGAATCTACTAAATAAAAGATAGGTACTTTTAAATTCAGTGCGGTTTCTTGAATCCGAATGATTTTTTCAACGGTTCTCGCTCCCCATGATCCTGCTTTAACTGTGGAATCATTGGCCATTACACAAACCGTCTGGCCTCCAACCTTTCCAATTGCTGTTACGACTCCATCCGCCGGCAGATCTTCGGCCTTATTGTTTGCAAACATACCATCTTCTTGATAATCCCCATTATCAAATAATTGTTGAAGTCGATCACGAACAAACATCTTTTTCTGTTCTTTCAATTTCTCATGATATTTCGGCTGACCACCCGAAGTAATCCTTTCTCTCGTTTGTTGAAGAGTGTTGATGATCGTTTTAGATGTCGACATAATATCCCCTCCGTCGTTTTATGTAAATGCGTAAACAAGTCAGAGATGTGCACATCATCTCTGACTTAATGTTTGCATACTCGAGTTAACCTTCAATAACGAGTAATACATCCCCTTCATTGACAAAATCCCCTACACTCACTTTAATTTCAGAAACCTTCCCACCCGTTTCAGCTTCAACAGGGATTTCCATTTTCATTGATTCAAGCATTAAGACAGTATCTCCAACAGACACTTCCCCACCTTGTTCTACAAGTACATTTAAAACCGTTCCTGCCATTGATGATGTGATTTCCTTCATGATTGATTCCTCCAGTTTGTTCTCTTTTAGTAGAATTCTTTACAGACACTACCATAATGCCCTGCATTTATTGTTCTTACGTTTGGTTGGCCGTTAAAAAGTCCTGAAGCCATTTCGTTGTATAAGATCCTTCAATAAAGCCACTGTCTTCAATGATATCCTTGAAGAGAGTGACATTTGTTTTAACACCTTCAATGGTTACCCCTTCAAAGAAGACCATGGCTTTATGTAATGCGTCCTCACGGTCATCTCCTTTGATGATACATTTAGAAATCATCGGATCATAGAAAGGAGTGACTTTGTTTCCTTCTTCATAACCGCTATCAATTCGAACATCATCCCCTTTACCCCATTGTAAGGTCGTTAACTGACCTGGAGACGGGTAAAAAGTCTTTGGATCCTCAGCATATACCCTGAACTCAATGGCATGACCGTTTACATGGATTTCCTCCTGTTTGCATAGAGGAAGTAGCTCTCCAGAAGCTACTAAAAGCTGCCACTTCACTAAATCTAATCCTGTGATGGATTCAGTGACAGGATGTTCCACTTGAAGTCGTGTATTCATTTCCAAAAAATAAAAATTTTCCTCATCATCAACGATGAACTCAACTGTTCCAGCATTCGTATAGTTGACTGCTTTACCAGCTTGGATAGCAGATGCAAACATTTTCTCCTTCGTTTCTTGAGAAAGCCCGGGAGAAGGTGATTCTTCTATCACTTTTTGGTTTCTTCTCTGTACAGAGCAATTCCGCTCAAAAAGATGCACTAAATTCCCATGATGATCTCCAAAGATTTGTACTTCAACGTGTCTCGCATTTTCAATACATTTCTCAAGAAAGACTTCCTCTTTCCCGAAATAGGCTTTAGCCCGGTTTTTAGTAGAATCGAAGCTTTGAACGAGCGCTTGCTCATTTTCACAGCGAATCATACCGATCCCCCCGCCTCCACCACTGGCTTTCAACATAACAGGATAACCAATTTCATTTGCTACACTCTTGGCAACATCGATGGTTTCCACTCCTCCATCACTTCCAGGCACAACGGGTACGGACGCATCTTGCATCACTCTTCTAGCCTCTACCTTGTCACCCATCTTTTCGATGATATCATGAGCAGGTCCAATAAAGGAGATGCCTTCTTCTGCTACTCTTCTGGCAAAGTCCGCATTTTCTGATAGGAGACCATATCCGGGATGGATCCCATCCACTTTTTCCTTTTTCGCTACATCGAGTATATTGTCCACTACCAAGTATGAGCGGTTCACTTGTGATTCACCTATGCGGTGAGCAATATCCGCTTCTTTAACAAAGGGCATATCCTGATCTGCATCGGAATAAACCGCGACTGTTTGAATGTTTAATTGTTTACAGGTTTTAATAATTCTTGAAGCAATTTCTCCCCTATTTGCAATTAGAATCTTCTGCACAATCTCTCCCCTTTCTTTATAGAACACACTGTTCATATTACGAATTCTACAAAAATCGTCGAATTCCTTCTTCTTTATTGTAAACGTTTTCTTAATTAAGTGCAGAATTTTTTGTTTATTTGTTATATAATAATAATAAATACTTGCTTGATCACACGATCAGCTGCAAACGGATACATGATTCATCATGTTTTCCAGATTAATTTTCAGCATTTTAGGAGGTCATACGATGGCAATGAAAGTGGAGAAATTAAAAGTAAACTATAAAACTCTTGAAGAGTTTAAGAAATTTAAAGAATATGGTGTACAGGAATTGTCCATGTTAGAAGACTTACAAGCAAACATTATTGAAAATGATAGCGAATCACCATTTTATGGAATTTACTTTGGCGATACGCTGGTTGCCAGAATGAGTTTGTACCAGCGCAATGCCCGATTTGATCAGTACTTCGATCCTCCCCAAAATTACTTGGAACTATGGAAGCTTGAAGTATTACCAAAATATCAAAACAAAAGCTACGGAAAAATGCTGGTAGAATTCGCAAAAAGCTTAGGTTTACCTATTAAAACAAATTCCCGTATTAAGTCCCAGGGATTCTGGGAGAAAATGGGCTTCGAAGCCGTAACATACGAAGTGGAAAGAGATTTAGGCGAAAATCCATACGTATGGTTCCCTGAAGGAGTCACAGAACAGAAAATCAGTTAAATACTAAAGCGGAGGTGGCTCGTCCAGAGGCGACAAGCATATGACGGACCTACCGGAAAGGCGTTCTTTGCCTTTTTGGTAGGTTCGACTTATGACCTCGAGCCTCTAGCCGCCGTAGCTAGATGAGAACTAAAGCGGAGGCGGCTCGTCCAGAGGCGACAAGCATATGACGGACCTACCGGAAAGGCGTTCTTTGCCTTTTTGGTAGGTTCGACTTATGACCTCGAGCCTTTAGCCGCCATAGCTGGATGAGAACTAAAACGGAGGCGGCTCGTCCAGAGGCGACAAGCATACTAAACACCCTAATTACAGGTAACTAAAAATAGGCTGGCTAAAGATATTCTTTAGCCAGCCTATTTTCCTCTTCATTTATTCAACCGCTGAAGGTTTCCGTTTTTATCCATTTGAAACTTCACCTTGTCTTCATTTCCTTGCAATAGAGCCATTTTCCTTGCTTTTTCAAAAATAGCTAATAATGACTTATGATCTTCTTCGAGGAGATTAAATTTTGCTTCGTATTCTTTCAACTCCTCTTCAACCTCTTGAAGCTTCTCTTTCAATAGAGAGATTTGTCCGTGCAGCTGAGTATTTTCATTTCTTATTTTTCCCTCATTTCGAACAGCTTCCTCTGCTTTTTGAAGATAATTTATCATGTTGCCCATTGAAAACACTTCCTGAACTTCATGCTCTGAGGAACTCTCAACTTGTTGTTTCGGCACTTCCTGCTTTTCTTCGTTTGCCTTAACGATTGGAGAATATTTCTTAGACTGCTTTCTCTGTTTTTTAGCAAGTTCGATTCCAGATTTATATTGTTTGCGAACAAATGAGTTCCAACGAAAGCCACAAGCTGCTGATGTTCTTGATAGTTTTCTTCCTACCTCTTCAAATGCTTGAAGCTGGGTACCGCCTTCTCGTATGTGACGTAATACCACCTCCGCTAACAACACATCTTCATCTTGACTCCATGCATCCTGTCTATTCGAAGACATTTCCATCCCCCCTGTAAGATCCAGTTTATCCATACATATGCTCTTACTAGAGAAGATAGAATCAGCACCACTATTTTTTTAAGCACACAAAAAGAAACAGGTAGTCGCTTATCACCTGTTCCTATTTGTTAAAGAATTTGTCCACTGCTTTGTGGTGCTCATCACTTGCCCAGAGCTTAGCACATTGCCTTATTTCCTTTATGATATTCTCTTCTATTCTTTTTTTATCCCATCTTTCAAGGAGTTGCTGCTTATATGCCTTCAATACCCCTTCTGATTTCAATGAGATCATTTTAATGAGGGGAATTTCATGGATTGGCATAATGTCATCAACTAACTCATCTACGAATCCTATATCATGAAGGAATTCTGTTTCTTCTATCCTCGCTGTCATCAGTAGTGAAAGCGCATTTGACACTGAAATCCTTTCAAGAAGTAAGGTTCCCCCTCCCCATCCAGTGGTAATGGCAAGATTCCCTTGGACGAACCCCATTTTCGCAGTTCTTTTAGCAATTCTAAAATCACATGCGGTTGCGATCTCACATCCGCCGCCAATTGCCGTTCCATTTATAAAGGCGATGGTTGGTTTCGGCAGAAAGGCAAGCCTCGTAATGAGTCCCCCCATTTTACTGAGCATTTCATAACTTTCACTCTCTGTCTTAAGGTTATGAAATTGAGTTAAATCCCCGCCGGAACAAAAAGCCCGATCACCAGTTCCCGTTAATAGGAGCGCTTTCACGTGATCATTATAAATACACTCATTTAAAGCTTTTTCAAGCCCCTCCATAATTTCATAGCTGACTGCATTCCGTTTCTCGGGGCGGTTGATGATAAACTGCAGTATTCCTTCTTTGTTCATATGTATTATATATTCTCCCAATTTTAGACCCCTCCTGTCTTACTTATAGTGTATGATTTTCTGTAAGGGATGAACAGGCATTTCTTAAAAATGACAATAAAAAAAGCGTGAAGAGCCATGGCCTCTTTCACGCTTTTTTCGATGTAAACAATATTATTTGTTTACAACTTCTTTACCTTTATACGTTCCGCACTCTTTACAAACACGGTGTGCTAGTTTCATTTCACCACAGTTTGGGCATGCTACCATACCAGGTACACGTAGTTTGAAGTGTGTACGACGTTGTCTTTTTGCTGTTTTAGATGTTCTTCTAAAAGGTACTGCCATTCTTCCCACCTCCTTAAAAGAGATTAATACTCATTATGAAGCCAGTCGAACTGGTACTTCGCTTTTAAGATTTCTTGTTTTGATCAAGAAGTTTTGCTAAGTCAGCGAGACGAGGATCAACTTTCTTCTCTTCCTCTTGCTCGACTTGATAAGCTTGTTCTTCCGTCAGTACTTCCCAGTTCTTACCAGAAGGCATCTCATCTTGTTCTCTCGCTTCATCACTGATTACTTGCATCGGAATCTCAAGTAATAGTAATTCTCTAATAGCAGGTTTTAAATCAATAACATCACCTTGAATACGATGTACTTCCTCTTCCTCATACTGATCATAATCAGCTTCATTTAGAAGATACGTTTCAATCGTTTTAATGTCAACTGGTAAATCAACATCCACAAGGGTTCTTGAGCAAGGTAATACTAACTTTCCTTCTATATGGAGATGGAAAGTGACGCGGTTTGAACCGATATCTGCCTTTCCAGACACTCGAATAGGTGAGACTTCTATAATTTGGGGATCGATTTCTTTCAATTCATCCAAATTAATCGTTTCTTCAATGGAAAGTCCCTTGTCTCTAAATTTTTGTAATTGTATTATTGACCATTTCAATGTAATCACCTCAAGGCAACAAAGGTAATTATAGCTTTCATAATACCGTTTGTCAATATTTTTTCTTTACACTCTTTACAACCATAGTGTTGTAATTATAACGTTTAAATATAAGGACTTTCAAATATTTTATAATATTAGTTATGAATATGTCATAAAAGGAGAGAATCTATATCATTCCTTATATAATGATCTATATAGCAGATAGTTTTGACTTAAAAAGGATGTGGAGAATTTCATGAAAGCAACAGGAGTAATAGTAGAGTATAATCCCTTTCATAATGGTCATTTACATCATTTAAGGGAAACGAGAAGAGCAACTGGTGCTGATATAGTGGTTGCGGTTATGAGTGGGCATTTCCTGCAGCGTGGAGAGCCTGCGCTGGTTTCTAAATGGTCCCGCACCAAAATGGCTTTAGAAGCAGGGATTGACATCGTGATTGAACTTCCCTATTGTTTTGCCACTCAGCATGCTGAAATTTTCTCGAGAGGAGCCATTTCACTCCTTGATTCCATAGGCTGCGAGAGTTTTTGTTTCGGCAGCGAGGATGGGGATATTGATACTTTCGAGAAAACGGTCGTATTCATTGAAGCAAATCGGGAGCGATACAATACATATATAAGTGGGTTTATCCAGGAAGGCATGAGCTATCCTTCCGCTCTTGCTAAAGCCTTTCAAACGTTAGGGAACGGAGAGTCCGTTATCGATTTAAGTAAACCGAATAATATACTTGGGTTTCATTATATGCAAGCGAGAAACCAGATTCACTCGTCACTAAAAGCGTACACCATTACAAGGGAAGCTGCCGGGTACCATGATCAACACTTCTCTTCTCCTTCAATTGCAAGTGCAACAAGCATAAGGAAAAATATATTCAGCAGCGAGGGTGAACATAAGATTGATTCTTATCTCCCGTCGACATCTGTTGATCAGTTAACTCAGTACCAACTCGAGTATGGAGGATTCCATCGCTGGGAAAATTATTGGACGATTTTGCAGTATAAGCTTCTTTCGTCGTCCAAAGAGGAACTGAAGGAGATATATGAAATAGAAGAAGGAATAGAAAATCGGATGATGGAGTGTGTTAAAACCTCGACTTCCTTTGAAGAATTCATGACGAAGCTTAAGACAAAGCGCTATACATGGACACGCCTTCAACGAATGCTCCTTCATATTCTAACGAATACACGCAAGGAAGAGATGCGTTGCAGACACATCTCTCCAAGCTATATCCGCTTGCTTGGAATGAATAAAAGGGGAAGGGAATTTCTCCATTCTAAGAAAAAAGGAATGCCCTTGCCTTTAATCAGTAAGCTTTCAAGCGCAAATCAAAACGATATAGAATTAGATGTCAGAGCCGCTGAAATATTTTCATTAGGTTTGAAAAATGCAGCAGCCCGAAAAAAATTACATCATCAGGAATGGTCTCAACCACCTGTCATGATATAGAAATTGAAAGAGGCTGACCTAAGGCAGCCTCTTTGACTATTTTGCTAATGTTTGTAAAAATGCTAATGCTTCATCAAATGTTTTCACAGGTATTACCTTCATATCAGTACCAATGTCTTCAGCAGTTCTTTTGGCAGCAGTATAATTCGATTCAAGTTCAGGATACTTTTCTTTCATTTCTTTTGTAACGTTTTCATGTGGAGCAAGGAAATATTCTGCACCTGCTTTGTCAGCAGCAATGACCTTCTGCTCTATACCACCAATGCGTCCAACTTCCCCATTTTCGGAAATCGTCCCGGTCCCCGCAATAGAATGACCCTTCGTAATGTCATCCTTCGTTAGTTGATTATATATCTCCAAGCTAAACATCAAACCTGCGGATGGGCCACCAATCTCTTCAGTATCCAGTTCCACCGGCGGGTCGGTTTTGATTTCTTTATCGTCACTTAGCGTAATTCCAAGACCAACTTTATCCGGCATATCAGGGAAAGCCTCCAAGGAAATCGTTTCAACCATTTCTTCCTTATCACGAACGTAGGTAATCTTTACGCTATCCCCACTTTTCTTCTTACTGACATATTCAATGAATTCCTCCGAGGATTGAAATGTATTACCATCAACGGCAGTTATTCGATCACCAGGCATCAAGACTTCTTCTGCTGGCATGGATGGATAAATATTCAATACATATATACCTTTGTATGTGTATTCATAGGGTTTACCCGCTTTTTTAAAGGCCACTTCAATGGCATGATTTTGAGAGTCAGTCATAAGGTGCAATTGACGAAGATTATACTCCTCGTCACTTTCATGAGGACTTCTAATTTCCTCTACCGGAAAGATATATTCGTATTTTTTTAAGCTTGCCATAAGATAAGCATAGATATTTGCTCTTCCCATCCTAACGGTTGTAAGCATTAATTCACCTTCGTCCTCATAGCCATTCTTCACCTCTACGATCGGATCCAGTTCATGGGCTCCTCCCGGCTTCGTTACATAAAAGGGAAGATAATAAAAGGATGTTGCAACCATGATAATGGTCATGATGACTAAGGTTCTGATTAATGTTTTCGTTTTCATGCTTTTTACTCCTTCCAATTATCTAAAGCTTTCTGAATAGAAGGAATAACCTTCTTCGCCTCTTCCTCCCCCATATCGATAATTTCATCAATATTTTTAAAGGCTCTGGTGCTATACATTTCTACATGGGGTCTGATCATAAAGTCAGAAGCAAATTCACGGTGAGCGACGATTTCTAATTGAAGGATATCGATGCTTTGCATAATCACATCATAAATCGTTGTGATTTCAGCATTCCTTTTCACATGAGATACATCGACTCCGATGACGATATCAGCACCCATCTCTTTAACAACCGAAACGGGTACCCGGTCAATGACTCCTCCGTCCACTAGTAAGCGGCCATTTATTCTTTCAGGTACAAATATACCGGGGATCGCAATGCTTGCCCGCACCGCACTTGAAACAGGTCCGGTCGTAAACACCACTTTTTCACCATTTGTAATATCTGTGGCAACAACACTTATGGGAATATTTAAATCTTCGATATTTTTATTATGTGTAAAAAGCTGAATGAATTCTTTTATCCTTTTACCCGAAATAAAGCCCATCTTCGGAACGGTAAAGTCTAAATAATATTTTCTTCTAAAGGTGGTGGAAAGCTTGTAAAGGTCTTCCATTTTATGCCCTACCCCATAAAAGCACCCCACAAGAGCACCCATACTGCTTCCTGCAATCATATCTATAGGGATCTTTGCATCATCAAATGCCTTTAACACCCCTAAATGTGCAAATCCTCTTGCGCCACCCGAGCCGAGGGCCAATCCAATTTTAGGTCTGTCCATGCCCTTCCCCCTTTTCCCGAGTTATCGGTACATTTCATCATATGGTCTATTTCAATTATGTATGAGTATATTGAATAATATGAGGACAAGTTGAATTAATCCCATTTTATCATTCTTTTCCCATTTCACAAGGAATTGATATAGAAGGAACTTATTTCAAAAGAGGGGGAAGTCCGGTTGTTCAAGTCGAAAATCAAAACCTTGGCTGTATCGATGAGCGTAACTTTATTTGCGGCATCTCTCATCATAATGCCGGGAGAATCTCTTGAGGCGTCCATACGGGGATTAGATATGTGGTGGGAGATCGTATTTCCCTCGTTATTGCCATTTTTCATCGTGTCTGAAATGTTGATTGGGTTTGGTGTAGTCAGATTTATCGGGGTCATACTAGAACCCTTGATGAGACCATTATTCCGGGTCCCTGGGGTCGGCGGGTTTGTGTGGGCAATGGGAATGGCATCAGGATTTCCATCGGGAGCCAAACTGACGGCCCGTCTTAGACAGGAAGAACAGATCACGAAATTGGAAGCGGAACGCCTTGTTTCCTTCACGAACTCTTCCAATCCTTTATTCATATTCGGAGCTGTGTCGGTTGGGTTCTTCCAAAATGCTACCCTCGGAATTGTTTTAGCCGCCGCTCATTATATTGGGAACATCTGTGTAGGTGTCGTCATGAGATTCTATGGTGGAAAAGAAAAGGAAGAATTGAGAAATCGGTCATCCGGGAAAAAAGGCTTTATCATACGGGAAGCCTTTTCTGCTCTTCATCGCACAAGACTGCAAGATAAGCGCCCTATAGGGAAACTTTTGGGAGATGCTGTCACCTCTTCCATTCAAACTTTACTGATGATCGGTGGTTTCATTATCTTATTTTCGGTCATTAATAAAATGCTTTATCATCTCCATATTACGACCTTTTTTGCAGAAGGCTTTTCAACTCTATTTATTCTGCTCCAATTACCAGAGCAATTAAGCATTCCTTTTATTTCAGGCTTGTTTGAAATCACATTAGGGTCAAAGCTGACAAGCGGAGTAAATGAAGCTACTCTGCTTCAGCAAGCCATTATTACAAGCTTTATATTGGGGTTCAGTGGATTCAGTGTCCAAGCTCAAGTGGCAAGTATATTAGCAGAAACTGATATTCGGTTCAAGCCCTTTTTCTATGCCCGATTTGTTCATGGAATATCCGCGTCCATCACGACCATCATTATTTGGAAACCTATATATGAGAAATTTTCCGATGAGCAGCTATCCAATGCCATACCTGTATTCGCCATGAAAAATAATGCATTCTGGACGGAAATGCTGTATTGGTTTAAGACAGCAGGTCCAGTGATCACGATAATCAGTTTGATTCTCTATATAGTTCTGTATACAAGAAGACAAGTGCCTAAATAAAGAATGGGGTTGATCCCTTTGCCTATGACAATATACTTCTCACAACATGAGAATGGTAACGTCTACACACTTGGATCAACCTCATTTATTATTCAGGCTTATTTAAATCACTATATTTTTCCTTTAACGATTCTTCCACTCGTTTCGGCACTAATTCAGATATGTTGCCTCCATACTTAGCCACTTCTTTTACTATACTCGAGCTCAAGAAAGAATATTGATTATTCGTCATAATGAAGAACGTCTCGATATCATCTTCTAAAACCCTGTTCATTGACGTAATCTGCATCTCATATTCAAAGTCTGATACCGCACGTAAACCTCTAATGATTGCTTTCGCATTCACTTTCTTTGCGTAATCAACTAAGAGCCCTTGAAAAGAATCAACAACCACATTTGGAATGTCCCCTGTAACCTCACGAATCAATTCAATTCTTTCCTCTACAGAGAATAGTGGTTTTTTAGAAGAGTTATTTAAGACCACCACATAAATTTGATCAAAAACTTTCGCACCCCGTGTAATAATATCTAAATGTCCATATGTAATGGGATCAAAACTACCCGGACAAACTGCAATGCTCGTCATTATAGTACCCCCTAGCTATTTGTCGTTTCTTTCCTTCGTTCTCCTTGAAAAAATTGAAATTCTTATGATTCCATACGTTTCTTCCCTTACTTTCTCCAAGCCCCCGGCTCTATCTCCCAGTGTAATATCCGAGCCATGTTCACACATGACGTAACCGCTTTCATTTAGAAGATTGTGCTCGTCTATGAATTCCAGGAGTTGTTGAAGCTTCTGCTTTTTATAAGGAGGATCCAGGAATATATAATCAAAGGTTATTTCTCTTTTTAAAATGGCCTTTAACGCCCTCGTTGCTTCGTTCCTATACACTTCGCTTTGCTCCACTAGGTCACAATCCTGGAGGTTTGCCTTAATGGTTTGAAATGCTTTTGCATCACGGTCCACGAAAATCACAGAATCAAGACCACGACTCAGGGCTTCTATTCCGAGTCCACCGCTTCCTGCAAATAAATCCAATCCTGTCCCCCCTTCAAAATAGGGACCTAACATATTAAATATAGACTCTTTTACCTTATCTGTTGTCGGCCGTGTACCACTGCCAGGAACAGCTTTCAACGGCCTACCTTTTAACGTACCTGATATTACTCTCATAATCATCCACCATATATGTATTTTTTCTTCACTATCCTATCATATCTCGACAGATATCGCTACATACTGAAATTGTTCCAAAACATGTATAAAATCATTTTGATAGGTGATAATGGAAGTAACAGCATCCTAACTGATGTTGTTGCCAACCGCGGAGAAGACTTACGATTCCCCATAAGTTCTTCCTCCGGTTTCTCCTCTCCCTTTGCCTTCTTTCCAGAAATGGATATAGAAGGACCCTGCAGAAAGTTCTGCAGGGCTTTTTACTTTCTTTCATCATCTCTAGTGGAAACTTCCTCCTTCATCACTTCCACCTTGAACAATTTCTCGAACCAGTGAACATCCATATAAATGGAACCCCCAATCGTTTGGACGGGATTCGTTAATAAGCCGTAATTTTCTTCATTATAAATAAAATAATCTTCATTCACATAAAATCTGAATGTATTTCCATTCAACGATGTGAAAAATACGTTTGGCTCTATCTCTTTAATCTCCAGCCCCAAAGCCTTCACTGCTTGTGGAAATTGAATAAGTTCTTTCTGTTTATACGAAATATAAGACAAGTTATGTGTTTTTTTGTTGATGAGTACAGGATTATTGGTTTTAAGAATCATTGGGACATTCTCTTTTCCTTTTACACTTTCAGTAAAAAATATAGAGTCAAAGCCTGTAACTTTTCCTAAAATCATATCTAATTTTGTTGCATCCACCGATTTGGACTTGTACTCTTCCATCTTCCGTTTAAATGTATCCAATTGGGAAGAGGTCAGTCCTTCCATTACTTCTTTGTAGGCCCATGCAGATTTTGAAGTGTGCGGTTGTTTTTCCAAAAGGATGCTAACGATAAATTCTTTAAGCCAAGCCTCTTCATCAGTGGAAAAATACTGTTGATACAGTAAGCTCCCTTTCAGTTCATTCATCAGCCCTTTTTCCGCTGTGTTCCTCACAATCAAATATGGCGAATCATAGGGCTCTATTTTGTTCGTGATGATAGCGGTAACAAATCCTTCAAAGGAGCCTAGGGAGACTGCCTCAACCTCTTTTATGTCGGTCCTGTCGTATAGCATTCTCACTGTAGATGACGCTTTCTCCATCAACCGATCTCCTGTCCAATATAATGCGGAAGGCTCACCCCGACCAATGAAAGAATAATAATCGATATAATTCTTTTTTTTATGGCTGGAAGATTTATAACCTGCTACCCATTTTCCACTCCTCAAGCTCTTTTCTGTTATGTGAATATCTGTATTTAACGTTTCAATAGAAGAAAGTGCAGGGTGCCAATCTTTCACTAACATACCTTTTGTTTTAGTCGGCTGCTCGAATGAATAGGTAATCGTGATCTCCTTAAGATCTTTATAGAGATTACTTAATTGGAATTTCCCGTGTTCTTTCGTTAAACAATTTTCCCCTCTGTCATTTACACATGAAAAATCCCTTGCATCACTTGGCCATTCTATTGTTATTTGTTTAGGGATTGGTGATGAGAAATGAAGGGTTTGTGTAACAAAGAATGTGTTTTCTTCATGCGTGATGGAATAAGATTGATTTACCTTTACAGTCCCAGACTCTTCGGCACTTTCTGTTCTGAATCCCATCCATTGAAAGAAAAGAATGCTTGAACTAATCAAAATCATAAGTAGACCAAATGTAAATAGGATGCGTTTCATACTATACTCCTTAACTTCGGCTGTTACTAATAAGATAGCAGATTCCGGCAGCTTACGGTGGAATATTTTTAGATTATTTCCAATCATTTAACCAAAATCCAGATCTTTACTATCTGCGGAAAAAGATGAATGGTTTAAATGATCTGCAAGCATTTGATCCCATTCACTTTTATCCACCAAGCCATTACTTAGAAGAGTTTCTTGTAAATCTTGAAGAGTAGATTCCTGCAATTCATCCTCCTCTACCAGAGATAGAATTCCGTGAGCCGCCAGTGTAGACAATATTGCTGTCACGATAAAAGAATCACTATTCTTTATTTCAATTTCTTTTGTTTCATATCTCCCGCCAATAACATACAAACATGATAATCCCAGGACGATAAATAGAAATAACCATATCATCACGATCACCCCTATAAGTTATTTTGAATCTTTACTTATCACTATATGTTTGAAATAATAAGGAATTGATAAACTCGGTAAGAAAAGGAGATTGAATCAATGATTCAACGTTTTATTGAATTAGGAGAAGGATATTCAGATATTTATGAACTAATGGAGCTTGCAAAAGCCAATAAAGAGCGATTACAGCATATGATGGCATTTCATACTATTGTAAAGGATCGGGCCGTATCATCCCTTGCTCTTGTGATGAAACCTACTGAACAGGGCAAATTCCAAGCAATCTACGTGTGCCGGGAAGGAATCCCAAATCCGAATATTACACCAAACCAGCGCTACTCCCTTTTTGAAGAAACGGCAGAGCAATTAGACAGGGTCATCATCCAAATGGATGTAAAACCCTCCACTCTCTATCCGGAAAAAGCATTGTACTATCAGCACCTGATCGCGATACTGCGATTAAATCATTATATACTGCCTTTACAATAAAGGATGTTTATCGTGCAGCTTTTTGTAAGGGAGCTTTTATCCCTAAAAAAAAAGCTGCCAAAACAACACTCTTTGGCAGCAAACATTAAAACCCCATTTTGTAATCATATTCCTTGGCCTTATCCGGGCGGGAATTTTCAAAAACAGACTTTATAAATGGCTTATGAGAAGGATCTACCTTTTTTACGTAGGAATAGGCAGCTATTCTTTCCATAACCGTGTCGATTTCATCCTGATTACAATAAAGTACAACATATTTCATTTTCTTCGAAACATAGTGAACATTCCCAAATCGCCTCAGGGACTTGGCATGTTTCAAACTATGTAACCAAACAACTAAACCTTGTCTTTGCGTTAACATATAGTTTCCCCTCTAGGAATCACTTTTTTTTAAGTCTAGCACAAAAATATGGGAATTAGCAATACGAAAAGCGGAGGCGGCTTGGGCAGGCCCGACAAGCACAACTGGGAAATCCCAAAAGGCGCTTTTTGCCTTATGGGATTTTTCAGTTGTGACCTCGAGGGACTAGCCGCCGGAGCTGGACAATACGAAAAGCGGAGGCGGCTTGGGCAGGCCCGTGGAGCATATCTATCGACCGGACAATATGCACACTTTTATTCAAAATTGGGTAAAGTGGATACTATATACTTAGGATATGAACGGGGGGCCACCATGGACTTGAATGTGATTTGGAACTTTTTTATCGATCAACTTCGACAAGAGGACGGGATTGAAGATGCGCATGTGAAATGGAGCGCAGGCATCCCATTTATCTATATACGATCCAAGAAAGAGAAAAGTGACATCGAGTACTCCATTAAAAAATGGTCGGCTAGAGCGATGCGAGGAAAGAGACTGCATTCTGATACGATTTTCTTTAGGGAAGAAAAATCATTGTATGTATATCGGCATCGGTTCTATGTCCCCCAGGAAAAAATGTTTTGCTGTGGGAACCTCTGCGTGGATTGTGTTCGGTTAAGACAGTAAGGAAGAAGTATTAATCTCCACAAAATGAAAAGAAGAGCAGACATATCGTCCGCTCTTCTTTTCATATGATTAGGCTGAACAACCGCAGCTTCCGCCAGATCCGCAGCCTCCCCCGCAGGATCCTCCGCTTGAGAAGAAAGGATTCCCTGAAGGAACCTTTACATTTTTAGACACGGAATGTCCGATTAACAGACTCACTTGATCAAGCAGATCTTGCAGCTCGTTTTCCACTCTTCTGAACTCCGCTACATTCTCATCAAGGTCCATTTCTCTTTTCACTTCACGGATTTCTTTCATGATGGTTTTGTAATCCGGGTGGTAACGACCGAAGCGTTGAACTTCTTCGTAACTTTCTTTCATTCGCGAAAAGGTTTGTACTTTTCGTTGAGTTTCAGAATTGTTGCGAAGTTTATATAAAGACTTACGATAATTTTCTGCCACATCAGATTCTAAAATCCACTGAGATAATTCGTCAGCTGAATCCAATATTTCCATTCTTTCTATAGTAGCAAGCATAACGCTCACCTCCGTAACGATATTTTAACACGTTTCACGTAAGGAAGCGAATATGCAAATTGAATTTTTTGGATTTACCCACTTTATCCAATGATGTATTAACCCAAATATAATACCGCCGTAAAAAACTTTTTTCACGACGGACATTTAAAAACCATTATTATTGAATCGTCACATAAAACTGCTTTTTCATCCCTAAAGGTTTGTTATTCGTCCCTACTATTTCAACGTTGAGAAGATGCACACCTTTCGGTAATCCTTTTACAACAAAGGCGGCTGTATGATACTCCTTATACAAATTGCCGGTATTTGAACGAACGACGATCTTTCCTTTTTTCGCTCCGCTTTTTTCTGATGTGAATGTTACATTGGGAACGATACATTCAATATACACTTGACTTCCTTGTACCATGTGTTTGATGGAAAGAGGTTTTTGCTCAGATTTCGCAGCTTCAACTTTTTTAGTGAAAGTAAAGCTTTCTGGTTCAGGCATTTTTTCCTTACAGCCGCTTAAAAAAATAAGTAACGCAATGGATAGAAAAATGATTTTCTTCATCGTGTACACCACTCCTTACTAATAGCCTTGCCCAACCGTTTCGCATTTTACTCAACATTTTTTTGGGACTTCCTCACAAAAAAATAGTGCCTCAACTATCGGCACTATTCATTGATTGGAACATACTGATCATCATGGAGGCCATTTGGACTCCGTTCGAGAATTTTTGTACTCGATGAGGAATCGTTTTTTGAAAATGGTTAATCGACGCAATTTCGAATTTCTCTAATTCATTTGGATTTCGAGAAAGTGTCCGATACCACTGCGGCTGATCTCTTAAAAATAATTTCAGATCTTCTTTGGCATAAATATACTCAATAATGTCTGCTCGCATCTTTATTCACCCTCCTAATCTTTCCGGAATGAAAATGGATGGGAGGGTTTAGATGGTGTTTCAGTTTTGGTTGCTGTCCCTGATCCTCTATTGTTATTTGACTGAAATTGACTAAGTACTCCTTGAACTGCTCCCAAGGCTTCACTTATGCTGTTAATATGTTGCTGCAATTGATTAGCGTCCATTTTTTTCACCATATCTCCAACTTGATCCATCCAGCCGCTTTTACTTCCTTGGTTGGTTGCGGTTGATTCTTTCGCGGCTTCGTCTTTATACTTATTCCACCTTGTATCATCTTCCCCCAGTAAGTACCAGTCTTCAAAGAGATCCTGCCAATTGGCATCACCATTACGCACATCTTTCACAATTTTCGGGTGTTTTCTCACAAATCCTTTAAACTCTTTTACCTTAGGGTGTAGTGATTTACCCATTATATGAACACCTCCATTACAGGCATCTACCTACTACACTTTATGAAAGATTCAAAAGAATGGTGATACATTCCTTTTTGTAGTAAAATTTACATGTATATTAACGTTGATTTTACAGTTTCCAATGAATGTTTTGGCTGTGAATAAAGAAAAGGATGTATGAAAATGAAAGAACAGGTACAACGGTTGTTTGATGAATGTCTTTCAGGAGCATCGGATGAGGAACTTCTAATCTTGAAGCAGCTTCTCGAAGGAGTTAAACGTAAGAAAGACAATCAAAATGGATCGATCATAGGCGGAATATTTGCCATGGACCGCGAAGTGATAAATGGGAATTTTGAAATAAGTATTCCGATTACGCCAGTTACACATAATTCACTGCAGATCGTTCACGGAGGAGTCACCGCTACTTTAGTGGACTCCGCTATGGGCACATTAGCCAATATGATGCTTCCTGAAGAATTTGGAGCTGTAACGACAAATTTAAACATTCACTACTTGGCACCAGGTATAGGAGATCGTTTAACTGCTCATGCTACTGTGGTTCATCAGGGAAGCAAGACAATTGTAGTGGACGGGAAAGTTATCAGTTCAGAAGGTAAGATTGTTGCTCATTCTACCGGGTCGTTTTTTATTTTCAAAAAGAAACAGTAGAAGGGCTTTCTTCAATAAGAAAAGGTTGACTCCCCATACTTCTTAGGGAATCAACCTTTTTATTCTTTGTCTTCAAATTTCTCTATAAAGTTTTGTGTGTAGTACCTTTTATATACCCCGACGCCAAGATGGGTGAATTGTTGTTCCAGTAAAATCTTTCGATGGCCTTCCGAATTCAGCCAGCCATGAACGGCTTCTGGAGCGTCCGTGTACTGGGAAGCGATGTTTTCCCCTGCAGTCTTGAACATAACATTTTCACTTTCCAGACGCTCGGATAGGTTTCCGAAGGTTTGTGAATCATGCGAGAAATAATCTTCTTCATACATTTCTTGACTATGTCCTCTTGCTACCATTGCCGTTTCTTCATCCCATTTTAGTATATCTGCTTCGAATTGATGCCTGATCATATTTGTAATATCAAAGATCTGCTGTTCGCTGGCGCTATTTACTTTATCCCATTCATCCTCGCTTGGCTGTTGTTCCTCTGCCAATTCCCCTCGATACATCATTTCATATGGATGCATCTCGATCAAAGTTTGACTATCAAGAAAGCGGATACTCGTTAGCCTACCTGTGAATTTGTCCAGATAAAGCTGGGCATAAATATTTCCAAGGGTTACGAGAAGCCGGGTATTCAGGTCTTCTTCATTTAATTCAAACTGATAAGAACCTGATTCGTCATTTACAACGATTTCGGAATCGACAATGGTAAAACGGTAAATGTCTTCTAAACGTTGTCCCAATTTATAAGGCGCCACATCCACCTGATCCCCAATGGCAAACAACGTAACGACTTTATGGTTGTTAACGCCCATTTGTATGTACTGTTTATCCGATATCGGGTAGATCCACCATTCATACCCGTAGGAGCTTGGTTCAATCCGCTCTGGTTCTCCAAAAGCTTCAGTTACCTTTTTCGTATCTTTGCCAATCCAAGTTGATAAACCCGATGCGGGTCGTTCACCCGGAGCTTCGATTGATTGATTTAATTGGTTTTCGTTGTCTTCTTTAAGAGTTTGGGTTTCTGGTCCTTTAAGAGGCTCATTTTCTTGTTTTTGACCTTGATAAATACCAATAAATAAAATAATGACAAGAATGATCAAAATACGCAAAACAGTTCTCAGAAAATTTCCCTCCTCTCTACTTTCTCTATCAGGATATGCCTCAAATACTAGAATTATTATACCATTGTTTATGATTCTAAAACTTCAGTCTAGTATAAAGGATAGCATATTTTCCTCCCTTCTAAAACAAATGAATCTCGATGGGGAGAGGTTTCTGAACCAAATAAAATAGAGATGATCCTATATGGATCATCTCCTCGAGATTAAAACGGCTTATTTCTGAAGTTTGATTCGGATATATTTTCTAACGCAACGTAGGCCTGCCTGCCCAGAGACTCCCTTATAGCAAAATCACCTAAAGATACCATACCGATCAATTGATCTCCCTCGACAACTGGAAGTCTTCGGATCTGATTCTCAGCCATGATGTGGGCCGCTTCTGATGCTTCGGTCTCGGGTCCTATCGTTATTAGGTGTTTACTCATGATATCTTCAACTTTTGAAGAAGCGGGATGTTTTTCGGCAATACAGCGGAGGACGATATCCCTGTCTGTCATCATCCCCACAATCCTATCACCATCCACGATGGGAATGGATCCTACATTGTATTCTTTCATTTTTAAAGCAACCTCATACACATTGTCCAGTAACGAACAAGTTTCAATATCTTTTGTCATCATGTCCCTGATTTTTGTCATTTGGATCCTCCTCATACGTTCCGAATTACTTCCTATATTTTTCACTTTCTCCTGCAGGATATTCACATTTTATTAAAATGACAAATTCAAATGATTGAAGACATTGCAAGATAAAGGTTTTTCCACTATTATTAAGAATGAGAAATACCGCATTTAGTATCATTGTACATACACCGATATAAATGCTTCTACCATAGGAAAAGCATCAGGGCTCGAAAGTCCTCATGCCGGACAATATAGGAGGGAATTTTTTATGCGTTTTGAAGGAACTGAATTTGAAAGCTTAAAAGTGGACTTAAACCGATTAGACGAGATTATGGAATCTCACGGACTTGTTCGTGCAGGTCAATGGGATTATGAAAGAGTGACGTACGATCGTAAATTTGAAATCAGGGAAGGTATTTTCTATTTGCGAATTCAAGGTCTTGCAGTTGAGGGAGATATCGGAAAGCATGACGCCGTTATTCAACTAATGACTCCATTATTAGGAAAACATTACTATCCACACGGTATAGAATACGGTGAAGGTGAAGAATTCCCTAAACATCTGGTCACTTCTTGTGAAAAACTTATTGCAGATGTCAAAAAAGAAGCAACGAACTTCGCTTGGTAATATCTGATTATGATTAGACTGTCTATCTTCAGACAGTCTTTTTCTTTGTCTTATTAGATTGGACCTATACTTCAATCTCCCCTATTCAACATTCGATAGAACATGTATTTAAACAGAAATAAATCCTTTAAAATTTCATTTTCTTCCTACTGTTCATTCTTCTCATTCTCTCATATAATAATAGTACTAGGTTTCTGTTAGAAAGGGGTACACCATTGTCCAAGTTTTTCACAAAAAAAGTTTTAATGATCACACTTATCATCTTAATACTGGCTATAGTTGCTTATTTTATATTACCTGTTTCAGTCCCCTTGATTACTGCGATTATTACAGCACTTTTCCTGGAGCCTGCCGTTAGCTTTATACAAAATCGTTTCTCTGCTAAACGTCGAATGGCTGTACTTTCTGTTTTTATATTGTTCCTACTTCTAATAAGCGTTTCCTCGTTCTTCGTTACTACGAAAGTCGTTGGTGAAGGTATTAAGCTGATTGAAGATGCACCGAAATATGTAAACCAATTAAGCGATATTTGGCTTGATTATGAGGACAGGCTGTTGAATGCGACAGAGGATCTTCCTGATGAACTAGTGAGAAGCTTCAGTGAAGACGTACAAAACTTCTTAAATAGTGGAAAGACGAAGATTCTTAACTCTGTCAATATTGAAAAGATAAGTGTGTTTTTATCTTATATACCCAATTACTTAGTGAGTTTTCTCGTTTACTTAATTGCTCTCTTTCTTTTCATGTTGGATTTACCACGAATCAAGAAATCCATTTATGGTCATTTGACAGAAAGAACAGCAGAGAAAGTGGCGTTTATGACTTCCCGACTCACCTATGTTATTTTTGGATTCTTTAAAGCGCAATTCCTGGTGAGTATCATCATCTTTGTCGTTTCCTTAATTGGACTTCTATTCATTGCTCCCGAGGTTGCGATCGTGATGTCGATTATCATATGGGTGATTGATTTTATTCCTTTGATAGGATCAATCGTCGTTTTGGCACCATGGGCTATTTTCCATCTGTTGACAGAAAATATCGCATTAGGAACTCAACTAGCAGTATTAGCAGCCATTCTCCTTATTATAAGAAGAACGGTAGAGCCTAAAGTGATGGGAACCCATATTGGTTTATCCCCGCTTGCTACATTAATCGCCATGTACCTCGGCCTAAAACTCTTTGGTGTATTGGGCTTTATAATCGGTCCGCTCATCCTTATCGTGTTTAATTCGGCTAAAGAGGCAGGTATTATAAAAACGAATTTCAAGTTATGAAAAGAGACCAATTCCTATTTGTAGGGAATTGGTCTTTTTGACTTTATTTTCTCTTAAAAGAAATCATAAAAGAATGGATGATTCCCCTGGGATAAGGATTGGAGCTTATGAAGGTCCTCCCCCACAGCCTGAAGTTTTCCCATTTGGAGCAGTTCCTCTGGAGTATGCACTCCAAAGATTAATGCTGTGAAAGCTTTAATGTCCAGCGAAATCGGTGCCTCAATCTTTTCACCAACCATCACTTCACTTTTATTAAGAACAAAAGTGCTGTTATTCCAAGCCGCTGTCGAATCCGTAATGGAGAATTCAAGATGATACGGAAAATCGATTTCTTTTACATATCTATTCAAGAAGTTTTCTACATCGACGATTCTTGCCATGAAGTATGGGTGCTTCTCAACTTTAATTCTTGGGTCCTTCAACATATAGGGTAACACCTCACATGGGTTCAATATAAGCTCAGCTTTTTTCACCATTGAGTCATGCTGACAAATGAAGTTCCATAAACTAATTCTTGCATCACTTGTCAGTGGAACAAACTCTTCAACCTTCATCTTATCCTTTTTCACTTCATAAGTAAGGTACCCGGTTGCTTCCCCTGCATCGCTATCGTATATCGCTATCCACAGATCGGTGATGCTCCTTTCCCTCCACCAATTTTTTGAACGTACCAGCATTCCATTATGCTGCTCCGCATAGCGATCATAAATCGATTCCAATTCCTTAGGATATGTATCCTTCTTAAATCTCCTGATTAGACCATTGTAAGGCTTTAATGGTACAAGGTCCTTCTTCTCAAGCTGTACCTTGTGGAAAGATGCAAATACTTCCCATCCAAATTTCCGATAGAAATCAATAGAAAATGGATGAAGCATTGATAGGACTGTGCCATCTTCCTTCATCTTTAGTAATGAATGATCTATTAATTGACGCACATACCCTCTTCTCCTAAACTCCGGATAGGTAGCGACTCCGGCAATACCTCCCATCGGATACACATGTTTACCCAGCTGTATTTCCAACGGGATCAAATGAAGCTTCGCCGCTAATTTCTCTTCTTCATGTATTCCATACACAGTATGATCTTTAGTCTGTTGAAGGCGTCTGTTTCTGTCTTCACTTGGTACTACATATTGAAACGCATATTCGGATAACTGTAAGGATTCTTCAAACTGCCCGTAGTTTAATTTTGTAATCATTATCTATCTGCTCCCTTCTACTATTTCTATATTCGACGGGGCTTCTACCATTCCCTTTAGTAAATCACCATTTATAGTCAAAGGCTCTTCTCACAAAGATTGTTGTTTTTAACATAAGGTCTGCTTTGGCTCTGTCAATCAGTGTGTGCTGTGGATGGTGAGGGGAACTGCTTCGCTTCCGGGGTCTCGGCAAGCCCATACTTCCGCAGGAGTCTACGCAGTTCCCCTCACCATCTTTAAAAGTTTTTTCGTGACAGAGCTAAAAGGTGTTAAAAACAATCTAATTTGAAGACAGAATTCCTCTTCAATGGGACATTACTTCTACTCACCTTAAAAGAGGTTGATTGCTAAAAGCTTTTGATTTTATTTATTTCTTTTAAAGAAACATGCTCAGAAAGTTGATTCTCGCTGCAGGTGCTCGACTCCTGCGGGAATAGCTGGACAGTACGAAAAGCGGAGGGGCTTTGCACAGGGGCGACAAGCATAAGTTGGGTCTGCTGAAAAGGCGCTTTTTGCCTTTTTGGCAGTCTTGGCTTATGACCTCGAGCCCCTAAACCCCGTAGCTGGACAGGTGAGACCCCGGAGGCTTGCCGAGGAGGCTCAACGCCAGCCCCGCGGAAAGCGAGCATCCTGGAGAGGAAATCAACTACTACTTTCTTCTTTAAGATAGCCACAAGCTTTTCCAAAAGAGCCTAGTCAAAAGAAAAAACCTATTATGTGATTCATCACATAATAGGTTTTTCTTTAATATCCGAGTATTGCCCGGATGACAGAAGTTGTTTCTCCGCCTTTATAGAATACGTAAAGGAGAAGATACACAGCGACTCCTGTAATAGCCGTAAAGAACCAGATAAAACTCGTAATCGGCCCCAGCTTACGGTGCCTTGCTAAACGGTCCTTATAGCCCGTCCACAAGCTCATCAGGCCAAATACTGCCCCGGTTGTGGCCAATGTTATATGGAAAACCAGGAAAATCGTATAATAAATCTTGATGCTATCGGGACCGCCAAAGGACGTGTTTCCAACAAAAATCGTTCTGCTCATATAAATGATGAAAAAGATAAGCGCAAAAATACCTGCAAGTGTCATGGTTTTCTGATGTTGCTCAATCCTTCTCTGTTTAATCTGCCACCAGCCAATCGCAACTGTGACTGCACTTAACACGATAAAGCTGGTACTAATTGTAGGTAAAATAGGTAAACCCATCTCTGTTCCTCTCTTTTCTAAAGATAATATGCTATGTAAGTAGAGGAATGACGTTCATCATCCCCTCATTCGTTACTGTTCTGTCAATTTAGGCTCAACGGGATCATAGGAGAGCTTTTCTTGTTTCTCCTGATCTTTGCGATACCATTGAAAAAACAGGTTGAACAGCATAACTCCAAATACAATCTCCTGAACAATCTTCATGATCACTCCGCCAAGCTGCTGATCATTTTGTGTAGACATATCGGTAAATAACTCCGGCCCCGTCAGCGTCAACCCTTCCAGAGTATTAACGGGCACACATAGTGCCAACGCTTTAAGAAACTCCTGTGGATCATAATAAGGGGCATATAAAGGATTCTCGGCAAAAATAATCAAACCGCATGCCGGAGTCAATAAGACTGCACTCCCAAGTATATATCCAATACGCTTGAGCCCGCTTAAATCAATATCGTCATCCACAGGGTTTAGTAAAGGCCACCACATAAATAAGGATAACAAGAATAGAATGATGGTTGCCAAACCGTGAAGAGTAGCATCAGTTCTGACATTATCAAATACTAAAGGGATATGATAAATCGAAAAGATGATATTGAAAGATAGTAAAGAGATCAATGGTTTTGTCATAAATTTAAATACTTGCTTGACTACAGGTAATTCGACTATAGCTTTCCAAACCCATTTAGGAATCCCTAATACGAGCAGAGGAGTGACCACTAAATATAGTAACGCCATCTGAGTCATATGAGCAGAAAATAAAATGGTACTCATTATCTCCACCGGCGATCCCTTAATTCCATATAATAGAACCATTGCTAAAATAAAATAAGTGGCTTCTTTGCGAGTCAATTTTTTACTTTCTTTAAAACTGTCTCTCCATTTGACAGTGACCAAGAAATACACGACCGTTATAAATGCTAAAGCCAAGAAAAAAAACGGGCTCCATAAAGCCATAAAACCAAAAATACCTAAAGGCATTTGCTCACCTCATTTCACATTTAACACCTATACCCATTATACTGACAACCCTCCCCCACTTCAACGCAAGGTAATGACAAGTTCTTGACAATTAGAAAAGCGGAGCCGACTGGTCAGACCCGACAAGCACAACTGGGAAATCCCCAAAGGTGTCTTTTGCCTTATGGGATTTTTCAGTTGTGACCTCGAGGGACTAGGAGGCGTAGCTGACAATTAGAAAAGCGAAGGGGCTTTGCACAGAGGCGACAAGCATAAGACGAACATACCGGAAAGGCGCTCTTTGCCTTTTTGGTATGTTTGACTTATGACCTAGAGCCTCTAAGCCCTGGAGCTGGACAATTCGAAAAGCAGAGCCAACTGGTCTGGCCCGACAAGCATATTGGGAAAACCCAAACTCTACACAAAAAAGCCAGCCATCCGGCTGACTTTTTTCTTTAGATCCATACAATCGTTACAAATGCTAACACTGTGATAAATGCAACAAGTGCACCAGAGTACAGGAATAATGCAGGAGCTTCATGACCTTTATGACTCATATGCATAAAGTAATAAAGTTGAAAAATTAGTTGAACGACTGCAAGTAAGAGGATGAAAGGTACAATAAAGTACTTATCAAAATCTCCTGCCACTGCAATAAACGCCACCAATGTTAAAAAAATCATTAACATGAAGGATGTAACCTGCATTCTCATGTCTTCTGCATTTTTTTTACGACGATATTCGTAATCTACACTTGGGTTACCTGAATTTGATTGTTGATTCGCCATCAGTTTATCCCACCATTCCCATTAAGTATACTACTGTAAAGATAAATACCCATACAACGTCGATAAAGTGCCAGTATAGAGAAGCTAAATAGAACTTTGGAGCATTGTAAAGGTTTAAGCCACGTTTAGCGTTGCGAAGCATTAAGCTTACAATCCATAGAAGACCGAAAGCTACGTGCCCTCCGTGGAATCCAACTAGTGTGTAGAAGGCTGAACCAAATGCACTACTAGTAAAAGTATGCCCGTATTCGTGTACGTAATGATTAAACTCATAAATCTCTAATCCAAGGAAAGCTGCACCTAGTAGAACCGTAACTAATAACCAAGCCTGCATGCGTTGGAAGTTATAGTTCTTCATGTGATACATTGCATAAACACTTGTAAGAGAACTTGTTAAAAGTAACATAGTTGCAATAAATGCAAGTGGTAAATCAAAGATGTCAGCAGCAAGTGCATGACTGTCACTAGGAACTTTGTCTTTCAGCGCTAAATATGTTGCGAAAAGAGATCCGAAAAGAACCGTTTCTCCACCAAGGAAAAACCAAAATCCCATAAACTTGTTTTTCCCCTCAAGGGTTGCCTTTTCAGGGGAGGCTGGCCAGGTCTTTGGCGTGAATTTTTCTTCAGCATGCATTATGCCTTACCCCCTTTATCATCATCCATTAAATCTTCTTTATGAACATGATATCCATGATCATCAATTACAGAACGGAAGAACATTGCACCTAATGTGATAAGCATTCCAATTACCAGAACAGGGATTGCCCATGCTTTATCACCATCCGGATGATACATAGCACCAAATGCTGCTATGAATAACCCGAGTGAAATGATTACCGGTAAAATCGAGTTATTCGGCATATGGATATCTCCGATAGGTTCTGCCGGTGTAAGATCTTTTTTACCTTCCATTTTTTCTAGCCAATAAGCATCTAAACCACGGATAAGCGGAGTTTGCTTAAAGTTATAGAATGGTGGTGGTGATGGAATCGCCCATTCAATGGTACGTCCGTCCCCCCATGGGTCATTAGAAACTTTAACCCCTTTGACTTGTGTCATGATGACGTTAACAAGAAGTACAATAACCGCGACTCCCATGAAGCCCGCTCCAATGGAAGAGATTAAGTTTCCTGTTTCCAATCCTTGACCAGGCAAGAACTTCCAAATACGACGAGGCATACCCATTAAACCAAGGAAATGCTGAATAAAGAATGTTAAGTGGAATCCGATAAAGAATAACCAGAAAGCGATTTTCCCTAAGAAATCATTTAACATTGTACCGAACATTTTTGGCCAGTAATAGTGAGTACCAGCCAATAGGGCAAATACTACCCCACCTACGATAACGTAGTGGAAATGGGCAACAACGAAATACGTATCATGGAACTGATAGTCAGCTGTTGCAGCTGCGTTCATGATTCCGGTTACTCCACCTGCTACGAAAGTAGGGATAAACGCTACTGCGTAAAGCATTGGAGTAGTGAAGCTGAGACTTCCTCCCCACATTGTAAGGAGCCAGTTAAAGATTTTGATACCTGTTGGAACGGCAATGGCCATTGTCGCAACGGCGAAGATTGCATTTGCGATTGGTCCAAGACCTACTGTAAACATATGGTGAGCCCAAACCATGAATCCTAAGAAACCGATAAGTACGGTCGCAAATACCATGGATGAGTATCCGAATAAACGTTTTCTAGAGAAGTGTGGAATGATCTCAGAGAAAATTCCAAAAGCAGGTAATACAAGGATGTATACCTCAGGGTGACCAAAAATCCAGAAGAAATGCTCCCAAATAATGGTGTTACCGCCATTTGCTACATCAAAGAAATTCGATTCGAACATACGATCAAATAACATTAAGAATAATCCTACCGTTAAAGCAGGGAACGCAAATAAAATAAGTGCCGAGGTAACAAAAACTGTCCAAGTAAATAGCGGCATACGCATGTATGTCATACCTGGAGCACGCATATTAATGATGGTTACAAGGAAGTTGATCCCACCTATTAATGTACCTGCACCTGAAATCTGCAACCCTAGTACATAGAAATCAATTCCATGTCCTTTAGATGCCATTGAGAGTGAAGCATATGAAGTCCACCCGGCATCTGGTGCTCCACCTAAGAACCATGAAAGGTTAAGGAAAACTCCACCTGCGAAGAATAACCAAAAACCTAATGAATTCAGGAAAGGAAATGCAACGTCACGAGCACCGATTTGTAAAGGTACAACCGCATTCATGAATGCGAATATTAACGGCATGGCCGCTAAGAAAATCATCGTTGTACCGTGCATTGTTAAAACTTCGTTGTATAAGCCAGCACTAACAAAGTCATTGTTAGGAACAGCAAGCTGTATACGAATGATAAGAGCTTCTAATCCACCGACTAAGAAGAAGAATCCTCCAGCCATAAGGTAAAGGATGGCGATCTTTTTATGGTCTACTGTTGTTAAATAGTCCCAAACAGTCGCGCCGAAGCCTTTTTTCTGTGCATAGCTACTCACGATTAAACCTCCCTTTAACTAATCCCCAATTAATCTTGAACTTTTAATCCCATCAGATATTCTGCAAGGGCATCAAGTTCGTCTTCCTGCAGGTTACCATATGTACCTGTCATCTTGTTACCTGGCTTATACTGCTCAGGGTCTACCAGCCAATTTTTCAGCTCTTCTTCATTGTGATCCAGAATACCTGCGATTCGAGTACGCTCACCAAAGTTTGCTAAGTTAGGAGCAAGACGAGCTGATTCCGGACGTCCATCCTGAGGCGATACTGCGTGACAGCTTAAGCATTTTTGGTTGAAGATTTCTTGTCCTTGTTGTGCTAAATCAGAAGATGGTTTAGGTTCCCCTGCATTTTTCATATCTTCTACCCATGCCGTAAACTCGTCCTTAGGAAGCGCTTTTACTTTAAAGTCCATTAAAGCATGAGAAGGTCCACATAGCTCAGCACATTTTCCGTAGAATAATCCGCCTGCTTCTTTAGACTTTTCTCCATCAAATTCAAGGAAGAAGGTGTTTACGTTGTCGACGTTTGTATCAATCTTTCCTCCAGCAGCTGGAATCCAGAAAGAGTGCTTAACGTCAGAAGCTGTAACATTGAAGTAAACCCTTTGATCGGTTGGTACAACTAAATCCTGGGAAGTGATGATTTTTTCATCCTCATACTCAAATTCCCACCAGTAAAGATTAGCGCGAACGTTTATAACTAAAGCTTCGCGATTACCATCTGCGTCTTTTTTATCCATAGCCTTTGTATCAGCTAATTCGAAAGTAGACGTTACGGTCGGAACAGCTAAGATAAGAAGAAGGATGATTGGAATCACTGTCCACACGATTTCAAGTGTGTGACTTCCTTCAACTTGTTTCGGAATAGTAGTATCTCCTTTTTTTCTACGGAAACGAATAATCGCTACCATATAGACGATGACTACTACAATGATTACTAATACCATTATTAACGTAGACAGTATCATTAAATCATATTGTGACTGTGCTACTTCACCAGCTGGCTGTAATGTGGAGAGAAATGGCTCTCCACAACCAGAAAGAACTAGCGCTAACATTGCTACAATTGAGAATAAGCGCCACTTAGATAGCCTTGCTTTCATAGCTTAATCAAACCCCTCTTTCATGTAATATACTTTTGAATAAAACAAGGACTCATAAAAAATATCTATTTGGATTTCTTATCAGAAAGAATTCCCACTAATCTTATAGTACGGTAACGATAACCATCGCTACGAACAAGATAGTTAAATAATTTAGTGAATAGACAAACATAAGTTTTGACCACTTAATATCATCTTTCATTTTGTAACCGGCTAATCCCAGTGCAAGCCAGCCAATGTTAAAGGCTGTTGCAAGTATAAAGAAGAACATACCTAAATCCATCAAGAAGAATGGCAGAGGCAGTAAAGCTGCAACCCATGCAACGATATGGTGCTTGGTTGTAGCAAATCCCTTTACTACGGGAAGCATTGGTATATTCGCTGCTCTGTATTCTTCCACTCTCTTCATCGCTAAAGCGTAGAAATGAGGCGGCTGCCAGATAAACATCATTAGGAATAGAATCCAAGCGATGATATCCAGATTTGCATCTACAGCTGACCAACCAATTAGTGGTGGGACCGCACCTGAGATACTCCCTACAATTGTGTTGCTTACGTATTTCCTCTTAGACCACATTGTATATAATACAACGTAACTAAATACCCCAATGATTCCTATCACACCTGCAGTGACGGTGGTCATAAATAACATTATGATTCCCACTGCAATCATAATTAATCCCAAAGACAAAGCTTTAGGTGCATTGATCTTTCCTGTTACGGTAGGACGTCCCTTCGTACGTTCCATCAGAGGATCGATGTCTCGATCATACACATTATTTATGGAGCAGGAACCCGCGATAATAAGGGAAGAACCTATCAATGTTAGGAACATCGTATCAAGAGAATTTAGAAAGTGTGTATTAGTAAAGTAAAAAGCTAACCACATACCTGTAAAGGTTGTAATTAAGTTTGAATTAACGATACCAATTTTGATTAGTGCTAAAAAATCCTTCCAAGCAGTTGAGGTTGTCAAATCTGCTTCTTGAGCGTTAGTCATCATTCGACTAGACATTCTCTTCCTCCTCTCTATAAAAAGCCAGAGGCCAGTTACCACCTCTATACTATATAGGAAATGATTCTCTATTTCTATATCCATCTGTTAATTCATGCACAGATAAGAAATAGTATATATGCTATCAATATTATATTAAACCATATATTTTTTCCTTTTTGGGGGAGAATTAGACAATAATGTGAAGAAATTGTGAAGAATGAAAAACGCAGACGTTTCTTCATATTTCTACAAACATTTTAAACCCATCATACCATAAAACGAAGCTAAGCGCTTACAGATTTTGTTTTTCTGCAAATTAGTCTTTATCTACTAATAGTTATTCTCTTCTAGTTATTCTCTTCATATTAATAATTATCATGCTCATAATTCTGTAACATTTTATCGGTTGAGTTTTACTGACCTTTTATGTATTATCGTAGGGGCATATATATTTTTCTACTATATTTATAAATTAGAAAGTGTGTAGAGTCTATTAATTAAGAAGGTGAATAGATTGCATAAAGGTGTCCACAAAGGATTAAAGTGGCTTGCCGTTCTCACTACTCTTGGTATGTTATTTGTTCTATTGGGAGGAGCCCTTGTTACGAAGACTGAATCTGGTATGGGCTGCGGACGATCTTGGCCACTATGTAACGGACAATTGATTCCAAGCGATATAACGTTCGAGCTTGTCATAGAATTGGCACACCGGGTTGTCTCCGGTGGTGTAGGATTATTAGTATTGGCATTATCGGTATGGTCATGGAGAGCGATTGGATATAAGCGTGAAACAAAATTCCTTGCTGCACTCTCTTTCTTTTTCTTAGTTTTACAAGGTCTAATCGGAGCTGCTGCTGTACTCTGGGGGCAATCAGACTTCGTACTTGCACTGCATTTTGGGATTTCTCTTATATCATTTGCTTCAATTCTATTATTAACACTTCTGATTTTTGAAGTCGATCAGAAATTTGATGCCAACTCATTGGTCATTAATAAACGTATGAGATTCCATACAATAGGAGTCACTTTATATAGTTATATTGTTGTTTATACCGGTGCTTTAGTCAGACACACGGATTCGAGCTTAGTGTGTAAAGATTGGCCGTTATGTGTTAACTCGTCTCCGGGTCTGCCCTCCAATCTATATGAGTGGATTCAAATGGGGCATCGGACAGCGGCAGGACTCATTTTCTTATGGATTGCTTATATCACATATATTGCGATTAAAGAGCATAAGCACCAAAAGGTTATTTATTGGGGATGGATCATCGCGTTTACGCTGGTATCCCTTCAAGTCATGTCCGGAGCACTCGTGGTGTTCACAAGACTAAACTTGGGGATCGCTTTATTGCACGCATTGATCATCTCTTGTCTATTTGGATTACTTTGTTACTTTATCCTGCTCATCTCAAGAAGTAAATTGAAAGCATAACAAAAAAGGATTCCGGTCATAACCGGAATCCTTTTTTGTTTATGCTTTTTGAACTTCTATTAATAGGTCACCAGGGCTAATGGCGTCACCATTTTGCACATAGATGTCTTTCACTACCCCTGCAAACGGAGCTTGAACGGTCGTTTCCATTTTCATGGCTTCGGTGATCATTAAGTGATCCCCTTTTTCAACCGCCTCTCCTTTTTCTGCAATAACCTTGATCACGGTTCCAGGCATGGAAGCACCAATATGAGTCTCATTTTTTGCGTCAGCCTTCATCTTGGCTGCTACTGTCGATTTAATACTTTCATCTTTTATCACAATTTCACGAGGCTGACCATTCAGTTCAAAGTAGACGATTCGTGTACCATCGGCCTGAGCCTGTCCAATGGAAACGAGCTTGACAATAAGTGTTTTCCCGGTTTCAATTTCAACCTCAATCTCTTCACCAAGTCTCATTCCGAATAGGAAGGTTGGCGTATCGAGAACGGAAATATCACCAAATTGATCCATTGTATGTGCGTATTCCATAAACACTTTAGGATATAGAGCATATCCAAGAGCATCGAAACTAGTGACAGGGCGTTGCAGTTCTTCGAAGAGCTTTTCTTTGAGTGCTGTGAAGTCTACATCATCAAGGAGCTCCCCAGGTCGAACGGTTAATGGAGTGCGCCCTTTCAGAATCACGCTTTGTAAGTCTTTCGGGAATCCGCCATGGGGCTGACCCAAATATCCTTCGAATAATTCAACCACTGAATCAGGGAAATCAATCTTTTCTCCTTTTTCAATCACATCTTTCTCCGACAGATCATTCTGCACCATGAACAACGCCATATCCCCAACAACTTTTGATGAAGGAGTAACCTTTACGATATCCCCAAAGAGGTGGTTGACCCTTGCATACATTTCTTTTACTTCTTCCCAGCGATGACCCAATCCTACAGCTTTTGCCTGCTGCTGAAGATTACTATATTGTCCCCCGGGCATTTCGTGCTTGTAAACCTCTGAATGCGGAGACATCATGCCGCTCTCAAAGTCTGTATAGTATTTTCGAACGTCTTCCCAATAGTGGGAAAGAGTCTCCAGTGAGTTAATATCTACATTCGGTTCTCTTTCGGTTCCTTTCAATGCGTAGTAAAGTGTATTGGCACTTGGTTGAGATGTTAATCCAGACATCGTGCTAAGGGCTGTGTCGACAATATCCACACCTGCTTCAATGGCTCTTGCGTATGTGTATATACCGTTTCCGCTTGTATCATGGGTGTGTAAGTGGATAGGCAGACTGACCGTATCTTTCAGTTCTGAAATAAGTCGGTAGGCTGCCTGTGGTTTTAAGAGCCCCGCCATGTCTTTAATCGCTAAAATATGCGCTCCGCTTGCTTCTAACTCTTTTGCAAGATTCTTATAGTAATCGATACTATATTTGGTCCGGGTAGGATCTTCAATGTCTCCTGTATAACAAATGGCTGCCTCGGCGATTTTCCCACTTTGTCTGACCGCATCAATGGCTACTTCCATCCCCTTAACCCAGTTTAAACTGTCAAATATCCGGAAGACGTCAATACCTGCGAATGCAGATTTCTCAACAAATTCTTTTATGACATTATCAGGGTAGTTCTTATATCCAACGGCATTTGATGCTCTCAGCAGCATTTGGAATAGAACATTGGGAATGTCCTCTCTCATTGTTAATAATCGATTCCAAGGATCTTCCTTTAAAAAACGATAGGCTACATCAAACGTTGCCCCTCCCCACATTTCATAGGAGAACATATCAGGAAGTAGGTGAGATGTTGGTTCTGCAATTTGCTTCAGGTCGTTTGTTCTGACACGCGTAGCCAGTAAAGATTGGTGCGCATCCCGGAAAGTTGTATCAGTCAGGAGCACTGAGTTTTGTTCCTTGACCCAATTTACCAACCCATCGGCACCATGTTGATCTAAAATTTGCTTTGTCCCAGGTTTAAAGTCTTGTTTCAAGTCAAGAGCCGGAATCCTAGGCTTAGAGAATACAGGCTTTTTCTTCTTCTCGATTCCCGGGAAACCATTCACGGTTACATTTCCGATATAAGAAAGCATCTTCGTACCACGGTCTTTTCGTTTCGGAAAAATAAACAGTTCAGGTGTCGTGTCTATAAAGGATGTATCATATTTACCTGTTATAAAGTTTTCATGCTTAACGACATTTTCAAGGAAAGGAATATTCGTCTTGATTCCACGTATTCTAAACTCTTGAAGATTTCTGACCATTTTGGATGCAGCTTGTTCAAATGTCAAAGCCCACGTGGACAGTTTAACAAGAAGGGAATCATAGTAAGGAGTAATGACGGCTCCCTGGAACCCGTTACCTGCATCCAATCGAACCCCGAACCCCCCGCCTGAACGGTATGCCATGATCTTCCCTGTGTCAGGCATAAAGTTGTTCAATGGATCTTCCGTTGTCACACGGGATTGAATGGCAAACCCATTTGTCCGGATTTCTTCTTGAACAGGTATGCCAAGTTTACTGCTATGTAGTGCATAACCTTCGGCAATCATTAATTGCGATTGGACAATATCCACTCCGGTAACCATTTCCGTAATCGTATGCTCTACTTGAACGCGAGGGTTTACCTCGATGAAATAGAACTGCTCATTTGCAACCAGGAACTCAACCGTCCCTGCGTTCACATACTTTACATTATCCATCAACCGGACGGCTGCCTCACAAATATCCTCTCGCAGCTGATCGCTCAAGGATACGGATGGTGCTATTTCAACTACCTTTTGGTGACGTCTCTGGATGGAACAATCACGTTCATATAAGTGAACAATATTGCCGTCTTCGTCCCCAAGAATTTGAACTTCTATATGTTTTGGATTCTCGACAAATTTTTCAACATAAATTTCATCATTACCAAAAGCTGCTTTCGCTTCAGATTTAGCGCGCTCGTATGCTTCCTTTAAGCTTTCCAGGTTACGGACGATACGCATTCCCCGTCCTCCGCCACCTAATGAAGCTTTAATGATGATCGGGAATCCATGGTCCTTCCCAAAGCTAATGACTTCTTCTAACGTTTCTACAGGTCCATCTGTTCCCGGTATAACCGGGATGTTCGCTAATTGGGCCTGATGACGCGCCTTTACTTTGTCACCGAACATATTTAAGTGCTCTGAATGAGGCCCTATGAAGGTAATCCCCTCTTCTTCACAACGTCGGGCAAAATGAATATTTTCGGACAAAAAACCGTAACCGGGATGGATGGCATCGACATCGGCGTTCTTTGCGATTCGAATGATCCCTTCTATATCTAAATAAGCATCAATTGGTTTCTTTCCTTCTCCTGTCAGGTAGGCCTCATCAGCTTTATATCGATGATATGCTCCCGAATCTTCCTTACTGTAAATGGCGACGGTTCTAATATTAAGCTCTGTACATGCACGGAACACACGGATGGCAATTTCACCGCGATTTGCTACTAATACTTTTTTGATTTTCTTCAATACACTCTCTCCTTTAGGCTATTCATGATTGAAAATCTCTGTAAAGCAGTCTATGAAAAAAGGGCTGACCCGAAAGATAATAAAGAAGTATCTTAGGGGGCAGTCCCTAGACTAGAGTTTTAGATACTCTTTCAAAGTGACCTACATTTTTACACCATATATTTTTTTGCTATTATCCATATTCTCCGAAGGATAGCCATTTTCCTTCTTTGTTTTATATTTTTCTTCATATTTTACAAACATCGACACATTCACAAGGACACCCATCGACAAAGATAGCACTAATAGTGATGATCCTCCATAGCTGATGAATGGAAGTGGAACACCTGTAATCGGAATTAATCCGGACACCCCTCCTAAATTAATGAAGGCTTGAATACCGATCATACTGGATATTCCGATGGCCAGCATCGTTCCAAAGGGGTCCTGACATTTAACTCCCGTATAAATCCCCCGAAGCACGATATAAGAGAGGCCGAGAATGACAAAGCTTACCCCGAATACACCTAATTCTTCAGCAATGATAGCCATAATGAAATCCGTTTGTGGTTCAGGAAGATAACCCAGTTTTTGAACACTCTGGCCTAATCCAAGCCCTTTTACCCCGCCAGAACCAATGGCAAGATATGAGTTCACTAAATGGTAGCCTTCCCCTTGGGCATATTTAAACGGAGATAAATACGCTTCAATCCTGCTAAGTCTTTCTTTTGTGAAAATAAAGCCTCTTGCCAGGTATATGACCGGTGACAGTACGATCAACAGACCTACGCCCAACCCAGCCAGCTTGAAGAATGTTTTATAACTGATCCCTGAGCAGGAAATGACGATTGCTCCAATGGCGAAAATAATAGCCGCCGTACCAAAGTCAGGCTCTAAAAAGACTAAAAAACATATAAAACCTAAAAATAGTAATGGCGGGGCAAGGCCCTTATTAAAATCATCTATGTATGTCTGTTTCTTGGAGTATACAGAGCCGAGATAAATAATGACTGCAAGCTTGGCGAACTCCGATGGCTGAATGGGCATGAAACCTAAATTAATCCAGCTTTTTGCGTTGTTTACTTCATAACCGAAAATATGTACTCCAATTAATAATCCGATAACGATAAACATGAGTCCCTTGATTATTTTCCCCACCTGGAAGGCTTTGTATGGAAACCATGCTGCTATTGTAAAGGCAAAGAACCCGATGAGAATATTGATCATCTGCCTTTTATAGAAATGGTCACTTTCCCAACCAAATCGTTCTACAGCCATGACCATACTCGCACTATAAATCATTACCAGACCAAACAGACAAAGAAATACATATACAGCGATTAACGAATAATCATAGGACTTTGCAATTTTTTTAATCATGACATTTCAATCCTTTTTTTCTTATATCATTTAAATAAATCCCAACTAATCAGAATCTTTAACAAAAAAACTCAAACAACAGATCTATGTATTGTTTGAGTTGTCATGACTATTTTACTTTTTTGTAGATGCTTCATGAAGGGCAGAAAGTTGTCTTTCTAAAGAATCAATCAGCTCTTTTCCATCTTGATCATCTACTAATCCTAAACGGACTGCAAATTCTATTTCACGAGATAATCCGAACATTTGGGTATCCAATACTTCCTCATAAAGAGGACATTGGGGCATCGTTAAATTATCCATTTGTACTTTAATAAGTTGTAAAATCTTTTCTGCGTCGGCCTTTAGTAGTTCATAGGCTTTTTCTCGGTGATTAATTGTCATTTCTGGCGCCACAGTGATCCCCCCATTCCGAACAAATAGCTTTCCTGTCTTAAAATTTTATCGTTAAATCAGAGAAATTGCAAGAAAAATAAGTGTATTCCCCGGGATTCTATGACAGAAATTCGAATTATGATTTCGGAGGGATCCCCATGAAAATTCTTTTACAAATGTCTATCCCGAACTCGCTAAAAAAACATATCCTTATGTGACAGGGCGTGACCCTTCGTTAAAATATACTCCAGGAATATTCATCACTGAGCATTTCAAGGAGCTTTAGTCCTGCACTGCTATTCCCGACATTATCTAGTGCAGGACCAAAGATTCCGATTCCACACTTCCCGGGAACAGCACCCATGATTCCACCTGACACTCCACTTTTCGCCGGAATACCCACTTTAATGGCAAATTCTCCAGAAGTATTATACATCCCGCACGTAACCATGAACGTTTTACAAATTCTCGCAACATCTCTCGTTATAATTTCGCGCCCACTTTCAGGATCCACGCCATCATGGGCAAAAACTGCCCCCATTTTAGCAAGATCGACACAGCTCATTTCCACCGCACATTGTTTTGTATAGAGAACAAGTAAATCTTCAACATTTCCGGTAATCACACCGTGCTGCTTCATAAAATAACAAAGCGATCTGTTTAAATTGGCTGTTTGCAGTTCAGAATAAGCCACATCCTCATTATATGATACCGTGTCCCCGGTCATATGATTTATAAACTCTATTAATCGTTCCCACTTTTCCATTCCGGTGTTTCCTTTAATCATATTCGTGACTGCGAGTGCACCTGCGTTGATCATCGGATTTAGGGGTTTGGAGGGCTTATGGGTTTCGAGTTTTGCTATGGAATTAAAAGGATCACCCGTAGGCTCCATGCCAACCTTTGAGAAGACGTAATCCTCCCCATAGTCCATTAACACAAGAGCAAGAGTGATGACTTTCGATATGCTTTGTAGTGTGAACTTCTTTAAATGATCTCCTGCATAACAAGAATGATTATCCAAAGTATATATACTTATCGCCAAGTCACTTGGGTTTTGATCCTTTAGTGCAGGTATATAATCTGCAACTTTTCCTTCTGCTGCAGAAGGTCTTGCTTTCTCCACTAATTCTTCCAACAGCTCCTGAGTTCTAATCACTATCGTATCAGCTCCTTTAGTCCTACCTTTAGTTTCCCTACTTTCACCGATTGAAAACGTTGAAAATGCTTTCAGCTTAGTGTGACAAACCTTTAAATAACAGATATACTGAAACTATCAGCGAGAGGAGGAGTCTTAATTGGAAAGCATAGTACCCATAAAAGGTAAGGTAAAATTCACGATAACTCTGGATTCCGGCGTTTGGATATTTGATGATCGAAAAGTGGATTTAACTACATATTTTGATGAAAAGAATGAGACGATTGACGAATTGGAAGAATATACAAAAGCCGTATCCAAGCATTGGTCACGAGAAATTCAGGAAGGTGCAACCTATCCCCCTACACTTAGGACAGAGAAAAAGTATGAAAAGGAAAAGATTTTAAACGGATCATTCGCTATTCCGTTTGCACCTTTTCTCACAAATGCGGAACCTTTTGAGAATGCAACAACTCTTGTGATTGAAACAGAAACGGATGAACATCGCATGGATCTTGCACACTCAGATCAATTGCTCATCGGATTCTCTAAAGACGGAAAGCCACTAAAGGAAAATGGCCCCGTTCATATCTACTACAAAGACGGATCAAATAGAGAAACCCCCATTACCGATGTTAGAGCCTTTCGAGTAGAATAAGAACATCAAGAAAGCGCAGTGTCGAAAAAAACCGGTTCAGGAACCCTCTGAACCGGTTTTTTTACGTTATTATTGTGGTTAAGATACGGTAGTATTAAAGAAGATCAGCAGCAAGTTGAGCAAGACCCGATCTTTCACCTTTCATGAGTTTAACATGTCCGGCCAGTTTTTGATCTTTAAATTTTTCTACCACATACGTTAAGCCATTATTGTATTCATCCAGGTATGGATGATCAATCTGAGCTGGATCACCCATCAAAACGATTTTACTTCGCTCTCCCACCCTGGTTAAGATCGTTTTCACTTCATGCTTCGTTAAGTTCTGGGCTTCATCGATGATGATATATTGATCTGGAATGCTTCTCCCCCTTATATAAGTTAAAGCTTCCACTTCAATTGAACCCATACCCGCGAGGATATCATCCAGCTCACCAGGCTTCTTTGTATTGAATAAGTATTCGAGGTTATCGTAAATAGGCTGCATCCAAGGTCTGAGCTTTTCTTGTTTTTCCCCTGGAAGATAACCAATATCCTTACCTACTGGGACGATTGGACGAGCAACGAGTAATTTATTGAATTTATTGAAGTCCTCGGTCTGAAGAAGACCTGCAGCCAGTGCAAGCAGGGTTTTTCCTGTCCCGGCTTTTCCAATCATGGTGACCAACGAAATATCATCTCTTAGTAACAGTTCAGTTGCCATTGTTTGCTGAACATTGCGGGCCTTGATTCCCCACATATGCTCTTGATCATAGACCAACTTCTTCACTTTCAGTCCGGATGCATCCACCATTCCCAACGCAGAAGCAGAGCTTCCAAGAGCATCCTTCATAATGAGGAATTGATGAGAATAAAATCGTTGTTTCGTTATATCAGAAAGGGTCAGTTCCCCTTTATCATAAAATTTGTCGAGTAACTCTCTCTCTGTGTATAGTTCAATAAAACCTGTGTAAATATCGTTCACCTCGATGACCCGGTCACTCAGGAAGTCCTCTGCCTGTAACCCCAACGCATCAGCCTTTACCCGTACGAGGGTGTCTTTACTAACTAAAATGACCGATTTTCCATCTTTTTTCGCTTCTTCTTCGAGAGATAAGTTTTTTGCCACGGCAATAATCCTGTTATCATTTGTTTTCTCTAAAAAAATTTCCTGAAGTTGCTGAAATGAGCGGTGATTTAGTTCAATTCTTAGTGATCCTCCCGTATATAAGGGGATTTTTTCATGAAGTTTTCCTTGTTGCCGTAAATTATCTATAAGCTTCGATACATGTCTTGCGTTTCTTCCGATTTCATCCATATAACGCTTTTTGGAGTCCACTTCTTCTAATACAACTGCAGGTATAACCACCTCATTATCTTGAAACGAAAAGATGGCTTGTGGATCTTGTAATAAGACATTGGTATCTAATACATAAATTTTATTCAAATCGATGCCTCCTGCTCCTGATTTCTTATTACTATTGTATGTAGCCAATGTTGATCCGGTTATTCCCAGCTACTCAAATAGGACGGCCCGTTTCTTAAAATATATGAATAAACGTATAAAGATAGAAGAAAATTGCACAATAAGAAAAGATATTGATTCTAAATCGGGAGGTATTCACATGTATAAACTCATCTCTCTACTTATGGTAACCATCATTCTTGGTGCATGCGCCAATAAAAATGAGGTCGGGTATGATAATGATTCGAACAGCAACAACAGTAAACCGATCACTGTTCAGGATAGTAATATCCAACATGTTGAACGAAAATCAGGACAGCAAATTTCAAGGCATTTAGTTGACCTGACAACGAGTGTACCAGATGTAAAAGACGCAACAGCTGTAGTCTTTGGAAAATATGCATTTGTTGGAATAGATATCGATTCCGACATTGAGCGTTCACAAGTCGGTTCAATCAAATATTCTGTAGCAGAAGCTCTTCAAAAAGACCCATATGGTGCAGAAGCCATTGTCATCGCTGACCCGGATCTTTATGCACGTTTGAATGAAATCAGCAAAGACATTCAACAGGGCGAGCCGGTCCAGGGAATTATGAATGAATTAGCTGACATATCCGGCAGACTTATGCCTGAAATCCCTCGATCGTTAAAGCAAGCAGATCCGGAAAATGCTCCGAATGAACCAAAAAAGAAAATGAACAACACCAAAGAGAAACAACTTAGGGAAAAACAAGAAAATCAGACTTACGATAAGATTGAATAATCCTGCGATCACTTAAAAAAATGAGGAAAAGCCATGAAAAAGCTTAGAGTACTAAGCTTTTTTCATGGCTTCAATTACTTGACGGTCCAAACGGTCTGCTGCCGTCTTATCATATGTCTTCACATAGGCAGGTTCTGTCGATATTTTCGATCCATAGAACATGACATCTCTTACTTCATTGATAGCAAGTTTAACAAGCGTCAGTTTCAAAGGCACTCCTTCCAGTTTTTCCTCTGAAACCCCTGCTTTTCCGCTTATGGAATAGGTTGATTCATTTGCTATTAGATTCACAACGGCAAGTGGATTGTTCTTTATATTTGCTACAATCCTGGAGCGTTGATCAACAGCAAATAACAATGTGTGTTCATCCTTTGCATAAATCCAAGAGATCGCACTTACATTAGGTCCATGCGTTTGGTGATCGACCGTAGCGAGTGTAACAAATTTTTCTGATTGAAGTTCTTCAAAAAGTGCAGGAATCAAGCTGGGTTCCACTTGGTTAGCCATACAATCCCCCCTTATGCGACTCATTTGACTCATTTCTTCTCTGTTAGTGTTTCATTTCATTCGTGATTCACCTTGATTATACTATACCAAATTCTATTGTTAAAAGCATAAAGGAAAGTTAAATTAAGCGTTTGACTATACTACATGATATACTAAAAAGACTAGACTTATGATTAGAACAAATTGAGGTGTACTGTATGAGAGTAAAATGTGCTCTATGTGAAGTGATAGAAAATATTGATGATTATTCCTTACAAGCGAAGAAATTGCGTAACCGTCCCATTCATACGTATATGTGTGATAAGTGTCATGATCGTATTAAAGAAAAGACGGAAGAACGTGTATCGAGTGGGAATTTCAGGTTTTACCGTTCTCCTCAAGTAGAAGATGACTTTTAAACAAATCGGTTCAGGAACAATTATTGGGCTTGTTTCCGGTACCCTATTAGGATTATTTCTAAAATGGATGCAAGTATTAACAGGCATCAAAGTATATGTCCTGTTATTGAATGTGGATTTCATCCCTGTGTTCGGTGATAAAGACTTGCCTGAATGGATGGAGTTTTTGTTCCACTTGGTTATTTCTTGTGTGATCGGAGTACTGTTCGTGTACATGATGGAAAGGCTGAAAGTTTCTAGTATTGGCTCTTGGCTTCTCTCCCTTGTGCTAACAGTCCCGACTGTGTTCCTATATTTCCCTCTTTCGTACCTGGCAATTAAGGATGTACCCCGTTTAATGTATGGTGAGGCAATTATCTTATGGACAGCAGGACATCTTCTCTACGCTCTGTCCTTAGCCCCACTATATAATATATCTACTGTACGAGGTTAATCTACATAACAAAAAAAGCTGTAGTCTCATTCATTAGAGACTACAGCTTTTTTCAGCTTAAAATGTGCCTTTTTTCTTTTCGTTCGTTAGACGAATCTTATATATCACTAAGATAAGAGCTGCAACGACTAGCCCTTCTGCTACTGGTAAAAAGATACCGAGAAACGTTAAAACGGTACATCCCAGAATAAGAAAAGAATAAATCAATATTGATTTCATTACTGGAAGCTTCTTCGCAAAACCGAGCTTATATACTAAGATTGAGAGCCCTACTATGGTTATATAAAGCAACCACATACCCATTTCCGCGTTCTGGTCAACACGGTAAAGGGATGCGAAAAAGGACAAACGCTCAGTTACATCCATTTCCTACTCCCCCTCACTTAGTTTATTGAGACACCTTGCTCTTCTTTTCTGCTCTTTCACGTTCATTCTTATCAAGAATCTTTTTACGAAGACGGATTGATTCAGGAGTTACCTCACAATACTCATCATCGTTTAGATATTCAAGAGATTCTTCTAAAGTCATGATTCTTGCCTTTTTAATGGTTACGGTTTGATCTTTGTTAGCCGAACGAACGTTTGTCGCTTGTTTAAGCTTTGTGATATTAACAGTAATATCATTTTCTCTTGTATGTTCCCCAACGATCATTCCACCATAAATTTCTGTACCGGATTCGACGAATATAATACCGCGATCTTCCACTTGCATAATTCCGTATTGAGATGCTTTACCTGTTTCCATCGAAACAAGTACACCTTGACGACGTCCGCCAACGCGTCCTTTTTGAAGGGGCTGATAGCTGTCGAATGTGTGGTTGATGATACCATATCCACGAGTAAGAGTCATAAACTCCGTTGAATAACCGATTAATCCACGTGCAGGAACCATAAACATTAAACGGACCTGTCCGTTACCGTTGTTCACCATATCCAGCATTTCGCCTTTACGTTGACCAAGTGATTCAATGACTCCACCCATATATTCTTCAGGAATATCAATTTGAACACGCTCTACAGGCTCACTCTTCACGCCATCGACTTCCTTAATGATAACCTGTGGTTTAGATACCTGTAATTCGTAACCTTCACGACGCATGTTTTCAATGAGGATGGAAAGGTGAAGCTCTCCACGGCCTGAAACCGTCCATGCATCAGGTGAATCTGTTGGTTCAACACGTAAACTTACATCCGTTTGAAGCTGAGCCAATAAACGTTCTTCAATTTTTCTTGAAGTAACAAATTTACCTTCTCTACCTGCAAATGGACTGTTGTTCACTAGGAATGTCATTTGAAGTGTGGGCTCGTCAATACGAAGAACAGGAAGTTGATCCTGATGTTCAACCGGACAAACCGTTTCACCGACGTTAATATCTTCCATTCCTGAAACAGCGATTAAATCACCGGCTTTTGCTTCTTGTATTTCTTCACGTTTTAATCCGAAGAAACCGAAGATTTTCGTTACACGGAATTGTTTAACAGAGCCGTCAAGCTTCATTAATGCTACCTGTTGGCCAACCTTCATTGTCCCTCTGAACACACGGCCGATTCCGATTCGACCAACGTAATCATTGTAATCGAGCAATGCAACTTGGAATTGCAGTGGATCTTCAGAGTTGTCTACTGGTGCAGGAATGTGCTCAATAATTGAATCATATAAACACTGCATGTTTTCGTCTTGTTTTTCCGGATCTGGATCTGTACTTGCTGTACCGTTGATAGCTGAAGCATAGACAACCGGGAATTCAAGCTGTTCATCATTTGCATCCAGTTCAATGAATAATTCCAGTACTTCATCGATTACTTCTTCCGGACGTGCTGAAGGCTTGTCAATTTTATTTACAACTACAATAGGTGTAAGGTTTTGCTCAAGTGCTTTCTTAAGAACGAAACGAGTCTGAGGCATACAGCCTTCATACGCATCTACTACCAGTAAAACACCATCTACCATTTTCATGATACGTTCAACTTCTCCACCAAAGTCAGCATGTCCTGGTGTATCAAGAATGTTGATACGAGAATCTTTATATTGAATCGCCGTATTTTTCGCTAAGATCGTAATACCGCGTTCTCTTTCCAAATCATTTGAATCCATCGCGCGTTCAGAAACTGTTTCATTTTCGCGGAAGATTCCAGATTGCTTTAAAAGCTCGTCTACTAATGTCGTTTTCCCGTGGTCAACGTGAGCAATAATAGCAATATTTCTAAGGTCATTTCTTAATTTCATATTTCCACTCCTGAATATTGGATTTCTTTATACTATTAAAGATAATATATTTCAGTTCAACTAGACCATTATATCACAGCATCTAGAAAAGCCCTAATAAATATTTCATAAAGCCTTTTCTTTCCACTGAAAGTTTCCATAATAATCAATCACATCATTATACCTCTTTGTCTACTCTACCCATTGCACATTATCGAATTGATAGGTAAAATTTAATTGGAAGAGCTATAATGGTTTTAATCTAATGAGGAAAATGATTTTTTCATTTTTTTGGAGGTTTTATCTTGGGGAATATTAAATGGATTTTTGTATTATTTTCTATATTAGCTGCTGTTTCTCTTATGGGAATCGCCATTTCAATCAGTTTACAAAGCATCCTTCTTGCTGTTGTCAGCTTCATTTTTCTATTTATCGTGATGGGCTTCGGTTTCAAGACAAAGAAGAAATATCGTGATGAAGGTCGATTGTAGATTAAAAAGGGGAGACGGGGCAATGAAATTGCCCGTCTCCCTTCTTTATTTCTTTCTTTCAAGATAGTCAGTCAAGATGGTTTGGTGCAGTCCGGGTTTTCCTACAAACAATGAGCTTTTATTCAATGGATTCAAGGGATCCCCATTAAGGTCAGAAACAACTCCCCCAACCTCTTCAATCATTATTTTCCCAGCTGCAAAATCCCATGGAGCCAGTCGCATTGTTAAGTAAGCATCCAATCTACCTGAAGCTACATAAGCCAATTCTATGGCAGCTGATCCATAGGAACGTGTTCCCCTTACATCCTTCACGAGTGGTGCAAGAATTGTTCGGTCAATCCGTTTATTCTCAGTCACCCAAAGTGCATTTAAAGCTACAATCGCATCCTGAACCGGAACTGGATCAAGCTCCGGCAGCTTCACATCATTCATATAAGCTCCGTGTCCTTTATTTGCAAAATATAGCTCATCATGGACGACATCATATATGTATCCTAATTTACCTTCTTCTCCATCATAGATGCCGATAGAGATGGCAAAATTTCGTTGTTGATGAACAAAATTCATCGTTCCATCGATCGGATCGATTATCCACGTAACACTTGATAACTCCTTAAAGTCATCGCCATAACCTTCTTCACCGAGGATTTGATGATCCGGGTATGTATTTCGGATATTTTCAGTAAAGAAATGCTCTGTTGCTTCATCCATATCGGTTACCAAATCATTTCGATTCGACTTCGTTTTAATATTCAACTCTGACTTGAATGATTGACGAATTCTTTCTCCGGCTTCCCGTATCCATGTTCTAACATTTTGATCTAATTCCTTCCAATTTGTCATTGATTATTAGCCTCCAATTTGCGTAACAAAAAACTTATTATCATTACTAATATGGTCGTTTTCATTAGATCCGACTCATATTCATTTTCTATACAAGAGCCACAATATACTACTTCTCCTTTAGCTAAATAGCTTAATGGAAATTAGAGGCTGTTTCAAGTTATTCACCTCGTCGTCCACCGCAATATTAGACTGATCAAAATCACAGGGCTTTATTAAGGACCACAAAAAAGCGAACTCTCTATGCCTATGAGCTCGCCGTTCAACAGTTGAAATTCGACAATATACTTTATACCCATCGAAAGGATTAAAGTTTTATAAGGCCTTCATTTTCATTAGTTCTTCTCGAATCCTCATGAGTTTCTGTTTGGACTTGGTCTGGGTTTCTTTATTCTTCATTTGAATTGCTTCGAACAATACAGCTAATTCATAATCCATTTCAAGTCTTAATACATTCATTCTTTGCTGCTGGACATCACGTTTTTTAGAAGTGTTCATTACTTGTTTCATGGCCATACACCCCTTCCGAGTTTTCAATTTATCTGATTGTTCTGATAATATTTACTACATATTATGAAGTATCATCCAATCTTGTAACTAAAATGTGCAGTCACCCATAGATAAATCAATTCACTACAAGCTTGTACCTCATTATGTTAAGATATTGGTGGTTATAAGGAGGCTACAAGATGAAATTTAATGGTTTCACACAAGAAGATTTCCAAGTTTTCACGATTAATGGGTTAGAAGATCGAATGACTGCCATTCAAGAACAGATCAGGCCTAAACTTGATTATTTAGGCGATCATTTCACTCCAACTTTAAGTGCATTAACAGGAATGGAGATGTTTTTCCATGTGGCTAAACATGCACGTCGATCGGTTAACCCTCCTGATGATACCTGGGTTGCGTTCGCGAACAACAAACGGGGTTATAAAAAACATCCACATTTTCAGATAGGGTTATGGGAAACCCATGTTTTCATCTGGTTTGCTATGATCTATGAAGCTCCAAATAAAGTTGAATTCGGTAAAAAAGTTGAAGAAAATGCAGATAAGATAAGATCATTGATTCCTGGTCACTTTGTTTGGTCTGGAGATCATACAAAGCCAGATGCTACACCTTTTTCTTCCATGTCTCAAGATGAATTCATCGCTTTAAGTGAAAGAGTACAGAATGTTAAAAAAGCTGAGCTTCTATGCGGACTTCATCTGGACCGGGATACAGCTATTAAGCTAAATGGTAATGAATTCATCCAAGAAGTTAACAATGCCTTTGAAACACTTTTACCCCTTTATAAAATGAACTAAACCATATAACGGTTGGGAAAAAGCAGAAAGAACGACTGCCAAAAATGGCAGTCGTTCTTTTAGTTCATAGAAATTTTGTCAGCCTCCTGAAGCTCCTTCATCTTCTTTACCACACGATAGGAGGAATAGCCACTGGATTCTTCAAATTCATTGCATATTCTCTTTTCATCTGCTTTACCAGGGACGATTTCTTTAAAACGCTTATACCGATTCATAAGGTCATCTCTAGAGACACCTTTTTCATAAGCTTTCTCGATTGCTTCGAAAAAGGCAATAACGTCGATGACTTCTTCTGTGGACCAGTCTATATCAAAAGGATATTGATATTCCATTGTTTACAACAACTCCTTGAATGATGATGTATTAATTCCATTTCTTCCGGATGCCCTCTGCTTGAGAGATCATACGTTGAATGAGATCTTTAACTGATGGGATGTCATTAATCAACCCCATCACTTGTCCTGCCCACGCAAACCCTGCGTCTACTTCCCCATCGTAAATGTATCGTTTATTGGCTTCACCGCTTATGTATGCTTTTAACCCTTCATAGCCAGCGTTCGATGTTTCAGCATCCAGTATCTGTTTGGTCCACGAGTTTGAAATGGCCCTTGCCGGTGCCCCTAAAGATCGTTTGATGACTACTGTACCATTCTCGTCACCTTCAATCAAGGTACGCTTATAAACTTCAGAAGCATGTACACATTCCTTTGTAGCAATAAACCTCGTACCCATCTCAACTCCCTCTGCACCGAAGCTGAGAGCAGCCATCAATCCCCTTCCGTCCCCAACGCCTCCGGAAGCAATGACTGGAATGGAAACGGCATCCACCACTCTGGGAATCAAGACGAATGTACCAATATCATCTTTCCCTAGGTGACCTCCTCCTTCTTGACCAACAACCATCACTGCATCCGCACCCAGCTCTTCCGCTTTGATTGCCTGTCTTTTCGAGGCGACCAATACAAGCTTAACAATGTCCATTCCCTGGAGTTGTTGAAACAGGGGAGTCGGATTCCCTCCTGTAACAGAAACGACCGGCACCTTCTCTTCAATAGCAACGTCAACAAACTCGCTAAAGGGGCGTCCATGTTGACCGATGGCAAAGTTCACCCCGAACGGCTTATCTGTTAAAGACCTTACCTTTCGGATCTCTTCTCGTAACTGAACAGGATTGTCTAAAGACATGGCAGTGATCTGGCCAAGACCACCCGCATTCGACACGGCCGCAGCCAGTTCTGCATATGCCAGATGTGCCAGCCCACCTTGTATAATTGGATATTGAATGTTTAATAAATCTGTTACTCTCGTTTTCCAATTCAATTGAATCCCTCCATTCACTGAACTATTCTCGATAAAGCAGGGAAAATCCTTTTCTTGATGGGAGCATAATAAAAAAGAGATGCTGACAGACAGTAATGTATGATCTATGGTGGGAAAATAAAAATAGATAGGCATATGCCACTATGCAAAGATTTTCTTAAGTGCTATAATTCATTTGTTTGTTAAAAATATAGTAAGAAAAGTTATGAAATCAAGAGCCAAATCCTATATAATAATAACTTTAGTATGGCTATTAAATTTGCTATTAGAATATAAAGAGGTGTTGAATGAATTGTCTCAGAATGAAACGCCGTTATTTTCCGGCTTAATTGAACATAGTAAAAAAAATCCCGTCCAATTTCATATTCCCGGTCATAAAAAAGGTGCAGGTATGGATCCTGAATTTAAGGATTTTATCGGAGAAAATGCCCTTTCCATTGATTTGATTAACATCGGCCCTTTGGATGATTTACATCAGCCTAAGGGGATGATAAAAAAAGCTCAGGACCTTGCAGCCGAAGCGTTTGGTGCCGATCATACCTTCTTCTCTGTTCAAGGAACAAGTGGTGCCATCATGACAATGGTCATGAGTGTATGTGGGCCCGGAGACAAAATCATCGTTCCCAGGAACGTCCATAAATCCGTTATGTCTGCTATTGTATTCTCAGGTGCCACTCCTATTTTTATCCACCCGGATATTGATGAAGACCTGGGTATCTCTCATGGAATCAGCACAGATGCCGTAGCAAAAGCACTAGAACAAAACCCGGATGCCAAAGGTGTTCTGGTCATCAATCCAACTTATTTCGGGATTTCTGCAGATCTCAAAAAGATTGTAGAAATCGCTCACTCGTATAATGTTCCAGTACTTGTGGATGAAGCTCATGGCGTTCATATACATTTCCATGACGAGCTTCCCCTTTCAGCAATGCAGGCAGGTGCTGATCTAGCGGCTACCAGCGTTCATAAACTGGGCGGTTCTATGACTCAGAGTTCTGTCCTTAATATGAAAGAAGGACTTGTTTCATCAAAACGGGTGCAAACCATTTTAAGTATGTTGACGACCACTTCGACTTCCTACTTATTACTGGCTTCCCTCGATGTTGCCAGAAAACGGCTGGCAACTGAAGGTCATGAGCTCATCACCAAGACGATTGAACTGTCACAAGATATTAGAAGACAGATCAACGAAATTGAAGGTTTATACTGTGTAGGTGAAGAGATACTTGGAACAAAAGCCACCTATGCCTATGATCCAACAAAGTTGATTGTGTCCGTGAAAGATTTAGGGATCAGTGGATTTGATGCTGAGAAGTGGCTACGGGAAGCTCATAACATTGAGGTTGAGATGTCTGACCTTTATAACATCCTTTGCATCATCACTCCTGGTGACACCGAGGTGGAGGGAAATCAATTGGTCATGGCTTTAAAAGAGCTGGTGACAAGTCTTAAAAAACATGGGGATATGACACCTGTTAAGGTTATGCTGCCTGACATACCTGTTCTTTCCATTACACCCAGAGATGCTTTTTACGCAGATACCGAGGTTATTCCAATTGATGAGTCTGTCGGAAGAACAATCGCTGAATTCATTATGGTCTACCCTCCGGGAATTCCGATTTTCATCCCTGGTGAAATCATCACCCAGGAAAACATCAATTATATTAAAACCAATATAGAAGCAGGTCTGCCAGTACAAGGACCTGAAGATTATGATTTACGTCACTTGAGAGTCATTAAAGAGCATAGAGCGATAAGATAAACAAAAAAGGATGAAGAAGGCCCCACCCTTCTTCATCCTTTTATTTATAAGAACCCCTTTAAGACACTTTCACTCCCTGCACCCCTTAGCAGGTTTCAGTCGTCTAATTCTTTGTCGTCATTGCAATCACAGCAGTTAGAGAATAAAACAGAAACCTTCTCATCCTCAAAGTGATCGATAGTGTTAAGGCATGATTGACATACAATTGTTCCCATCTTTTTTCCTCTCCTTCACGATGTTTTTTGTAAACGCTTTATCTTATCTACTTCTATAATAATATAACACATTTAAAATATCAAGCCTAATTTGTATAACATATTTAACTTTTTATCCTCTTAATCAATCATACTATTGAACATTGAATTGTATGTAAGTGTTTTCATTAACATACCTGGTTATTATATGGGTTTTTACACTGAACAACCTTTGGGTGGGGAAGAACAAATAAAAAAGCTGCGTGAAAGAAGTGCTTCTTTCACGCAGCTTATTAGCATTATTCAACGGTCTTTATTCTATTTGGATCCAGAGTTTCATATCCCTTTTCACGCAGTCCCTTTACAATGTCGGATAAACCTTCGCTTGTCCATGCGCGATCATGCATGAGCAGGTTTGCACCATCATTCAGGTAAGGACTGTTTACCATAATATCGGTGATCGCTTCTTTGTTCTGATATTGCTTTTCCCAATCATATCCGTATGTCCAGTTCATCAAGGACATTTTTTCTTCTTCTACAATTTGTCTGCTGTAATCTGTATTCTGACCAAATGGCGCCCTGAAAAACTTAGGCCGTTCTCCTATGATGGATTCAATTAGATCATTAAGTGACACAATCTCTTCTTTTTGCTTTTCAGGAGTGATTTCTTTCAGACTGCTATGACTATACGTATGATTTCCAATCATAAATCCCATGTCATAAATCTTTTTTAAAGTCTCTTTTTCTTCCGATGTATCAAGAAAATGACCATTTACAAAGAAGATAGCCGGGGCGTTCAGCGCTTTAAGATCTTTTGCCATTTGTAAGGCGTGTTGATCCGGTGCATCATCGATCGTAAGGAGAACTACTTTAGGATTCGCATCACCTATAGGATTAATGCTCCAGTTATTTTCATTGATCGTATAGTCCTTTGATTGAACCGCCTCTTCTGATGGCTCAGATGTTTCTTCTTGTTCGTTATTGTTTTCTGGTGAAGCGTCACCCTCACTTGTCTTCTCGCTCTCTTTATCCACTTCAGACTGATCAGGCTTCTTGGTTTCTTCATTGGTGGTTGTTGGTTCACTCGAGCATGCTGTTAATAGTAGTAGGGTTAAGCCTGTTGCTAAAATCTTTTTCATGTCTATCACCTTTCCGTATTCACTTTGAATATTTTAACATATTCTTAAGTGAATCTGGGAAAGAATTAAAATATTTCCATTATATTTTCAAATACTACTTTGAAGGCAAAAAAGCAGGTTAAACTGAATGACGTAATAAATAAGGTCAGCTTTCTTGACTGAACAATTTTCTTTGCAGCAATAAACGCTAAGTAAAAAAATATAACAAACATGATCCACTTATATTCTAAATGATCCTTATCAGACATCCATTCAGCTATATAGAAAACACTCCATAAAATCATTTGAACCAAAAAAGCAATATACGATTTCATGTTCATTACATCCTTTAAGTGATTTATTTTAAACTTCTTTCTTTTTATTTACCCCGATTTATGGATTGAAACCTAATGATTTATTTGATAAAGGCGTAGAGCAGCCTTCGATCATCGTATTAATATAGTATATTCTTTTGAGATTACTTTCATTATGCATGTCTTTTCAATTATGTAACATTTCAATGACTTGACGCTTTAATGATTTTCCATATGATAAAATGTGACGTAAGAACGGTTCGAAAGTCATTTATTTACAAATTCAAAGTTCATAGCATCGTTTAAGAAAAGAGGATGATGTATGAAACATATACTCGCTTTAGCAATACTAATCATTTCCACAATGTTGCTTTTGACTTCATGTGATTATCTTTCTTCCAACAAAGTTGTTCTAGCAGAAGATCAGTTTATAGAAAAGCAGGTTATCTTTTTTACCGATGAACAAAACGTTTCTAAAGAAATACCCTATTACGATGCAATAATTGAGCTGAAAAAACAGTACCCAGATAGCCTCAAACTTTTAAAGGTAGTGAGCCTTAATACCGAAGCACCCAATAAAATAGCAGATTCTCCCCCGACTTCACCTGCAATCATTGTTGTAGAAAACAATCAGGTCATATGTAAAGTGGAAGGCTATTTGACTATAGAAGACATTATAAAACCCGTTTCAAGTGCAATCGATAGTTGGGATCAATAATTACTGTGAAAATCAAAAAAGGGATTGAAGCAAAAAACGCTTCAATCCCTTTTTTTGATTAATACCACATAGTAAAAGGAGTATCCCGGCAAACCGGGATACTCCTTGATTAACTTAGATTATTTTACGATGTGAATCGGGCTTCCCATAGCAACTTCTGCTGCTTCCATGGAAATCTCACCTAATGTTGGGTGAGCATGAATAGTCATCGCAACGTCTTCAGCTGTCATACCGGATTCAATAGCCAGTCCGAGTTCAGCAATCATGTCTGATGCTCCAGCACCAACGATTTGTGCTCCGATAATTAAACCATCTTCTTTTCGAGTAACAAGCTTCATGAAACCATCTGTAGCATTAAGTGCCAATGCACGGCCATTAGCCGCGAATGGGAATTTAGCAGCGATTACTTCGATGCCTTCTTCTTTCGCTTGAGCTTCAGAATAACCTACTGTAGCTAATTCCGGGTCTGTGAAGCACACAGCTGGAATACCAAGATAGTCGATTTCTGCTGGTTCACCAGAGATGACTTCAGCAGCAATTTTACCTTCGTAAGAAGCTTTGTGAGCAAGTGGTGGTCCATCTACGATATCACCGATCGCGAAGATGTTCGGGATGTTCGTGCGGCATTGCTTATCAATTTTGACAACTCCGCGGTCTGTCATCTCGATTCCAACTTCTTCAAGACCGATTTCATCCGTATTCGGGCGACGGCCTACCGTTACTAGAACGTAATCAGCTTCAACAGATTTTTCTTCGCCTTTTACTTCATATTTAACCACAACGCCGCTGTCACTTTCTTCCACGCCTTTAGCCATGGCTTTGGTAACGACCTCTACGCCTTTTTTCTTAAGATCTTTTTTCACAATCGCTGTCATTTGCTTTTCGAATCCGCTAAGAATATCGTCAGCACCTTCTAAGATTGTTACTTGAGATCCAAGGTTTGCATACGCAGTACCAAGCTCAGTTCCGATGTAACCTCCACCGATAACAACAAGCTTGCTTGGGATTTCTTCTAATGCAAGAGCACCTGTAGAATCAAGTACGCGTTTTGAGAACTTAAAGCTTGGGATTTCAATCGGGCGTGAACCTGTTGCAAGAATCAAGTTTTTGAACTTGTATGTTTGGGCAGAGTTATCGTCCATCACACGAAGTGTATTAGCATCTACAAGATAAGCTTCACCACGAACGATTTCTGCTTTGTTTCCTTTAAGAAGACCTTCAACACCGCCAGTTAATTTCTTAACAACGCCAGCTTTCCACTCTTGAACCTTATCAAAGTTCACTTTTACGTTTTCAGCAACAATACCCATGTCATCTGAGTGTTGAGCATTGTGAAAACGGTGACCCGCTGTGATCAAAGCTTTAGATGGGATACAACCAACGTTTAAGCATACTCCACCTAAATTTTCTTTTTCAATGATCGTTACTTTTTGTCCCAGTTGCGCTGCACGGATTGCAGCTACATATCCTCCAGGACCTGAACCGACTACTATCGTATCTGTTTCAATTGGGAAATCTCCTACTACCATTGTATTACGCCTCCATTAATAATAATTCTGGATCGTTCAACAAACGCTTGATATGGTTAAGTGCATGTTGAGCAGTAGCTCCGTCGATCATACGGTGATCGAAGCTCAATGATAATGCTAACACAGGTGCTGCTACAATTTCACCATTTTTAACTACAGGTTTTTCTGCAATACGCCCAACTCCAAGGATTGCAACCTCTGGGTGGTTGATTACCGGAGTAAACCATTGTCCACCGGCAGAACCAATATTCGTGATTGTGCATGAAGCACCTTTCATTTCATCACCAGAAAGTTTACCGTCACGTGCTTTTCCAGCTAGTTCGTTAATTTCATTTGAAATTGAGAACATAGATTTACGATCAGCATTTTTCACAACAGGTACTAATAGACCTTTGTCAGTATCTGCAGCGATACCAATGTTGTAATAATGTTTTTGAACGATTTCGCTCGTTGAATCATCAATGGATGTGTTTAGTGCCGGGTATTCACGTAAGGCACTTGTTAATGCTTTAACAATGTAAGGTAGGAATGTTAATTTAATACCTTTTTCAGCTGCAACTTCTTTGAACTTCTTACGGTGAGCCCAAAGTTTCGTTACATCGATTTCATCCATTAATGTTACGTGAGGAGCTGTATGTTTAGAGTTTACCATTGCTTTGGCGATTGCTTTACGCATACCACTCATTTTCTCACGAGTTTCAGGATATTCACCCTCTGGAGCTTTAGGTGCAGCGGTTTTAGTATCTGCTTCTGGTGCTGTTTCATCTGTTTTCGCTTCTTCAGCAGTTTCAGCCGGCTTAGAATCTCCGCTTAAGAAAGCGTCGATATCTTCTTTAACGACACGTCCGTTTTTACCAGAACCGGATACTTGGCGAATTTCCACACCGTTTTCTCTCGCATATTTACGAACAGAAGGCATAGCGATGACACGCTTATTAGGATCAACTTCTGCGTCAGCATTTTGATTCGCACCTTCAGATTTTTCTTCAGCAGCTTCTGGTGATGCATCTTTCTTAACATCTTGACCTTGTTCTGCTGTTCCTTGAACTTGACCTTCTGTTTTCTCGTCAGCTTTAGGAGCTTCTTTCTTCTCTCCATCGTCACCTTTGAACTGAAGATCTTCGTAACCAGGTGCGTCGAACTTAATCAGTGTATCACCTACAACTGCTACAGTACCTTCGTCAACAAGAAGTTCTTCAACTGTTCCTGCTACCGGAGATGGAATTTCTACTACTGCTTTATCATTTTGGACTTCACATAGTACATCGTCTTCTTCAACTTTATCGCCAGTCTTAACAAACCATTTTACGATTTCACCTTCATGAATACCTTCACCAATGTCTGGTAATTTGAATTCGAATGACATGGACTCTACCTCCTGTATTGAATAATGATTAAAAATAGATGAATGTAAACGTTATATCTGTTTAATTTTCTTATATCTATAATTGGAAAAGAGAAGGGTGGAATGCCCTTCTGTTTTCATTTGAATATTAAGGAGGAGCTTAAATACTCCTTACCCATTAAAAGTTAAGTACTTTTTTCGCCGTTTCAAGAATATCTTTATGGTTTGGTAACCAGATCGGCTCCGCTTGGGAGAAAGAGTACACTGTATCTGGCGCCGCTACACGAAGGACAGGAGCTTCAAGGCTAAGAATTGCACGGTCATTGATCTCAGCAACAACGTTCGCTGCAATACCGGCTTGTTTTTGAGCCTCTTGAACAACAATGGCACGGTTTGTTTTTTCAACAGATGCCATGATTGTGTCGATATCCAGTGGGCTAACTGTACGTAAATCAATTACTTCAACTGAATGGCCTTCTTTTTCAAGCTCTTCAGCCGCTTTTAATGATTCGTGTACCATAGCTCCGTAAGTGATGATAGAGAGGTCTGTACCTTCACGTTTCACATCCGCTTTACCAAGTTCGATTGTGTATTCCTCTTCTGGAACCTCTTGACGGAATGAACGGTATAATTTCATGTGCTCTAAGAAAATGACAGGGTCATTATCACGAATAGATGAAATTAATAAACCTTTTGCGTCATAAGGTGTGGATGGAATAACAACTTTCAGACCAGGTTGCTGAGCCATCAATCCTTCTAAGCTGTCCGCATGAAGTTCTGGAGTATGTACTCCACCACCGAATGGGGAACGGATTGTGATTGGAGAAGTATAAGTTCCACCTGAACGGTAGCGCATACGCGCCATTTGTCCACTTACTGAATCCATTACTTCATATACGAAACCGAAGAATTGGATTTCCGGTACTGGACGGTAACCTTCTAATGCTAAACCGATTGCTAAACCACCGATTCCTGATTCTGCTAGTGGAGTATCGAAAACACGGTCTTCACCGAATTCTTTCTGAAGTCCTTCCGTTGCACGGAATACACCACCGTTTAGACCTACGTCCTCACCAAAAACTAAAACGTCTTCGTTGTTGCGTAGTTCTGTGCGCAGTGCATCAGTGATCGCTTGAATCATTGTCATTTGCGCCATGGCTTATTTCGACTCCTTTTCTTTGTAGATTTCTAATTGTTCTTTCAAGTTGTAAGGAAGCTCTTCATACATATTGTTAATGAAATCAGTAACTTTTTGTTTAGGAGTTCCATCTGCTTCTTTAATAGCTTGTTTGATATCTTCTTTCGCTTCTTCGATCACTTCGTTTTCTTTCTCTTCACTCCATAATCCTTTACCTTCTAGGAATTTACGGAAACGCACCAATGGATCTTTCTTTTCCCAGTCAGTATCCATTTCTGAAGTACGGTAGCGAGTTGGATCATCACCAGCCATTGTATGTGGTCCATAACGGTAGCAAAGTGTTTCGATTAATGAAGGACCTTCACCATTTACAGCACGATTACGAGCCTCTAATGTAGCTGAATACACGGCTAATGGATCCATTCCATCCACTAATATACCAGGGATACCAGCTGCAACTGCTTTTTGAGCAATTGTACGGCCAGCTGTTTGCTTATCACGTGGTGTTGAGATTGCGAACTGGTTGTTTTGAACAACGAAAATCGCTGGAGCTGCGTACGCACCTGCAAAGTTAATTCCTTCGTAGAAGTCACCTTGTGAAGATCCACCGTCACCTGTATATGTAACGGCAACAGCTTTCTTACCACGTTTCTTAAGACCTAATGCCACCCCGGCAGTTTGGATGTATTGAGCACCGATGATGATCTGAGGTGATAATACATTCACTCCTTCTGGAGGCTGATTTCCTTTAAAGTGTCCACGTGAGAATAAGAATGCTTGAGCTAACGGAAGACCGTGCCAAATGATTTGTGGAACATCACGATATCCAGGCAGGATCCAATCTTCCTTCTCTAAAGCAAAGTGAGAAGCAATTTGTGATGCCTCCTGTCCAGCTGTTGGTGCATAGAAACCTAAACGTCCTTGACGGTTCAGGGAGATTGATCTTTGATCAAGAATACGAGTATAAACCATACGACGCATTAATTCCTGCAGATCCTCATCAGAGATCTCCGGCATTGCGTCTTCGTTTACTACTTCGCCTTCTTCGTTCAAAATTTGGAACATTTCAAACTTGTCTTCAATTTGTTCGAGCGTCTTAACTGCATCGAATTGTGCCTTCTTTGATTTAGAAGCCATCGAAGTCACCTATCCTTTCTTTATACATTTATTTTGGTTTTTTTACATACAAAGTTTAGATTACCCAAATTCAGTATGACCTACCACAATACTTGCGGATACACACACTATTACTAGTTTTCCACAAATACCAAGAAAGAAAACCCGAAATTACATTCGAGCTCATCTGTATCAGTCAGCATTTCACATTGACTAATACAATCCATGAATACCTTTACTAGTTTACAATATAGAAATTCAGGAAGTCAACGACAAAGTATTATAAATTCTTGTTTTTAATTGACCCCGAAATTTTTTTCTACCAATTCTATTCAAAACTGTATCAATACCCATTCAAACTCTGTTATATATAAACACCTGAAACAACTTCATCTGTTATAGAGTAAGGATGCCACTAATCCCCTATATCCCACGACTATCTTGTGACCCAAAAGGAATTCGGAAAATTATTTTAGCGTACAAAGACAAAAAAGTGATAGACGAGGAAGTTTTCCTCGTCTATCACTTTTTATCCTTCTTTATTCTGATTCTTCTACATCAAGACCGGCGCTCGAATAAAATTTTTGTTTCAGGTTATTGAATTCTTCTGTCTTTTTATTATAATCCTCATTAAACTTCACTATTTTTTCATATTGTTCATTAATAGAGGAGATTTGTTTCTCAAGCTGTTCCATTGTTAGTTCTTTGTTTTTGAACATATTATAAAGTTCTTTATCCAGAGACAGCACATCCAGATAAGAAGATGTTAGCTTTTCATGAAGCTGATAACGTTCTTCCATCGTTTTTTTCAGCTTTTTTGCTTCCTTTTTAAGATCCTGGCTTTCAAACTTATCAACATATTCGTCTGCTTTCGCAAACTCTTCCTCGGCTTCACTCATGGACGCACGTTCTTTATCGATGTATTCTTTTCTTTTTTTGATATTGTCCAGTGCTTCATCGGAAAGCTTTACAATTTGGTCAAACTCTTTCATCCCAAGATCCATAATCTTAGTATAAATCTCTTTTTCTTTTTCTTCTAATTCTTGAAGAGGTTTTTGAACTTCAACATATTGACCTTCTTTAGATACTGTTTCTTCAAGAACATTATACATATTCTCTTCGGGTGTAGAACCACCGACACAGCCCATTAGTACAAAGATAGCGGCTCCTAAAATGAAAGTAAAACGAAATTTCGACACAACTAGATCCCCCTTAACTATTTACCACCTTCTACTATATCTATGTCTACAACATTTGACAATAGGGATTTACAACTGTGGAAAAAAATGTCGATTAGACTATTCTTCCTATTAAAATGAATATGTCATTTACCCGGTGAGTATTCCACCTTATAATAAATCTCATTCATTAACTTTTCCGGAGTAAAATGATAGACTATTATCATACATAATAGATAATTTTAATGAATAAAGTAGAGAAGTGATTGATCATCCGGCCATGTCTGTAAGTGTTCTGTAAAGACAAGTTACGCCTTTTCATTCATATCTCTACCGTACCTGAGGAGGAAAATCAATGATTACAATGAATGACATCATCCGTGAGGGACACCCTACATTAACAATGGTGGCAAAGGAAGTGGCTATCCCGCCCTCAAAAGAAGATCAGGAAACATTAAGAAGCTTGTTAGAGTATGTAGTAAACAGCCAAAATCCTGAAACAGCAAATAAGTATGGGCTTAGACCAGGGATTGGTCTTGCTGCACCTCAAATCAATATTTCTAAGCGGATGTTGGCTGTCAATGTGACAGATAATCAAGGAAAACTATACAGCTATGCTTTATTCAACCCGAAGATTATCAGTCACTCAATCGAGAAAGCTTATTTAACATCGGGTGAAGGATGCTTGTCAGTAGACAGAAATGTCCCCGGATTTGTTCCCCGTTATGCCAGAGTGACGGTAAAAGGCTGGGATGTGGATGGAAACGAAGTGAAGCTGCGTTTAAAGGGACTGCTATCCATCGTGTTCCAACACGAAATCGATCATTTGAATGGGATCATGTTCTACGAGCATATCAACCCGAATAACCCATTCGATCCGATTCCGGATGCGATTGCCATTGAAAGATAATATAAAAAGACTTCTTCCCATTGTCAGAAGAAGTCTTTTTTGTTATTCATTATATTAATTCAAGTTCCTTCAAACCATGATATATTCCATCGTCATCGACGTGTTTCGTGATCAAATCTGCATGTTTTTGTACTTCTTGCACAGCATTCCCCATGGCAACACCGGTACCAACGGATTGAATCATTTCAATATCATTTAATCCATCTCCAAACGCATATACATCTTCCATTTTAAAACCGAGCTTCGCGATCATCTTTTTGATGCCTTCTGCTTTCGATCCACCTTTTGGCAGGATATCCATGGAAAATTGATGCCAGCGAATGAACGTGAAGGCATTGTATTTCTCCCTGTAAAAGCTCTCATCGTCCTTTGTACAAAATAACAAGGATTGATAAATATCTCTATCCTTATAAAATTCCGGGGCATAATCGGGATGTGGAAACTTTAAACTTCCCATACTGTCTTCTATATATTTATGGTGTTTTTGGTTTGACTTCATCGTTTGATGATTTAAGTGAACCACCGGATGCTCCTTTGTATTAGCATCCTCCAGCAACTCTTCCAATGTCTCGATTTTTAATGGGTTTGTGTAGATTACCTCATTTTCAAAAACCACATACTGCCCATTAAAGGAAACAAAGGACTCGACTCCTAATTCTTCCCTCAGGCTCTCATACATGAATGGAGCCCTGCCAGTTGCAATTGCTACATAAGTACCGTTGGATTGTAATGTTTGGATGGCTTCTTTAGTTGCTTGAGGCAGCTTCTTATCGTGGTCAAGCAGTGTGCCATCTATGTCGAAGAAAACTATTTTTGACATATCTGATCTCCTTTTCATACGTAATCGATCATCTGTTTTACCCGTTGTTTAAAGTAATCCTTTACGGCAAAAATGTCAATGAATGAGCGTAGACACTCCTATTTCCAAACTTAACCATGTAAGAGATGCCATAAATTCCGTACAATATAAGTAAGACAACAGAGACTTCGGTATTATCTTTCCTTTACTTCAAAGGAAAATCTCGGTAAACTATTGATAAGGAGTGATCCACCATGTTAAAAAAGCTCAGAAAGAAGCTTTTAAAACAGTGGAAAGAATTGCTTAGAAAAAAAACGATTGCATAGTATTTCATGCTGCTGCCGAACGAACTTAAGCAGTCACACTACTAAAATACATGTAATTCGGCTATACTGTCATACGTTTACACAATTAATAAGGGACTGATGCCACTAGTGAGCTTTTTCGTCTCCATTGGTTCAGTCCCTCTTCTCTATTTTTGTAATGTTTTAATGAAGGATTCTCGCAAAAACTTTATTTACACGAAAGAATCCTTTATAATTTATAGCATACATAAACAAGATGATTCATCCCTATTTAAATGATAGGTTAATTTCAAAGAGTTAGAGTGAGGACCGTTGGCTATGGTGAATTCTCGTGAAAGATAGATTTGACTCGCCTTTCATTCATATCGAAAGGTCGCCCTGTGTTAAGGAAATGATTCATGGATCAATCGTTTTTTTACCACAGGGCGTAAATGAGCCATATATGAACATAGTAACTGTTCAGACCACAATGGTATATCTATACCTATTAGCAGGGAAGCTAGCCCTCTAATGTCCAGCTCCAGCGTCAAGCCCTATTCGTCATAATACCCATATCCCTCAACCGGAGACTGGTTTTATGCCTGTAAGTGCCCAGACGCCGCTTATGTTATGTTAGTTGATAACTTTTTTATCATAGATGAAAGTTAGATTTTTTGAAAACGGATAAGGAGAGAGAAAAGACATGATTTTTAAAGTATTTTATCAAGAAAGTAAAGCAGAAGTGCCTGTTCGCGAATGCACTCAATCTCTTTACATGCAAGCAGATTCAGAACGTGAAGTACGCCTGAAATTAAAAGACAAACCGTATAACATTGAATTCGTACAAAAGCTAGAGGGCGCTTTTTTAGAGTATGAAGAAAACCATCATTCTTTCGAATTGGAGCAATAATTAATGAAATTTGTCAAAAATGACCAAACCGCAGTATTTGCCCTTGGCGGTTTAGGTGAAATCGGTAAAAACACATACGGCGTACAATTCCAAGACGAAATCATCCTTATCGATGCAGGAATCAAGTTCCCTGAAGACGAACTGCTCGGTATCGATTACGTAATCCCAGACTATACGTATCTGGTGAAGAATGCGGATAAAATCAAAGGCCTTTTCGTGACACACGGACACGAAGACCATATTGGTGGAATCCCCTATCTACTGCGCGAATTAAACATCCCGATATACGGCGGGAAGCTCGCACTGGGACTTATTAAAAACAAGCTTGAAGAGCACGGTCTATTAAGAAATGCGAAACTCAATGTCATCCAAGAAGATGACATCATTAAATTCCGTAAGACGTCCGTAACCTTCTTCAGAACGACTCACAGTATTCCGGATTCATACGGTATTGTGGTAAAAACACCACCTGGTAATGTGGTACACACAGGTGACTTTAAATTTGATTTCACGCCGGTTGGTGAGCCCGCGAACTTAACCAAAATGGCTGAAATCGGAAAAGAAGGCGTTCTTTGTCTTCTATCTGACAGTACAAATGCTGAGGTTCCAAACTTCACAATGTCGGAACGCAAAGTCGGAGAAAGCATCAATGACATTTTCCGCAAAGTGGACGGTCGTGTTATATTCGCTACTTTTGCTTCTAATATTCACCGTCTTCAACAAGTGGTTGAAGCAGCTGTTTTTCATAATAGAAAAGTCGCTGTTTTCGGAAGAAGCATGGAAGCGGCCATTACAATCGGTCAAGAGTTAGGGTATATTAGCGCACCTAAAGATACGTTCATTGAACATAACCAAATTAATCGTTTACCTGCGAATGAAGTAGCGATATTATGTACAGGTTCTCAAGGTGAACCAATGGCTGCATTATCAAGAATCGCAAACGGTACTCACCGTCAGATTCAGATCCAGCCTGGTGATACCGTAGTATTCTCTTCTTCACCGATTCCTGGAAATACGATCAGTGTAAACCGCACAATCAACCTATTATATCGTGCTGGAGCAGAAGTCATTCATGGACCATTAAGTGATATCCATACATCTGGTCATGGTGGACAACAAGAAATGAAGTTAATGCTCCGTCTGATGAATCCAACCTTCTTTATGCCGATACATGGAGAATTCCGCATGCAGAAAATGCACGCTCAGCTTGGTGTAGATTGTGGAGTACAACCTGAAAACTGTTTCATTATGGACAATGGTGAGGTACTTGCATTAAGCAATGACTCCGCACAAGTAGCTGGTAAAATCCCTTCAGGAAACGTCTATATCGACGGAAGCGGTATAGGTGATATCGGTAATATCGTACTTCGCGATCGCCGTATCCTTTCAGAAGAAGGTTTAGTCATCGTCGTTGTAAGCATCGACATGAAAGATTTCAAGATTGCTTCTGGCCCGGACCTGATTTCAAGAGGATTTGTGTACATGCGTGAATCAGGTGACCTTATCAATGAAGCACAAACGCTTATTTCTAAACATCTGAACAAAGTTCTTGAGAGAAGAACTTCTCAATGGTCAGAAATTAAGAATGAAATCACAGATACACTGGCTCCATTCTTATATGAAAAAACAAAACGACGTCCTATGATTTTACCAATCATTATGGAAGTCTGATCAATCAAAGAAGAGGCTGACCCGATATAAAGGTCAGCCTCTTCTTTATTATTATAAAACCTTCTTTTCAAAACGATTAATATCCGTATCTGCACCGATTACAATCAGGATATCACCTTCACGAATTTGTTCATCTGCTTGGGGAGACACAATAATATCCTTTTGTCTCTTAATCGCCACGATATTGATTCCGAATTGAGCACGGATATCCAGGTCAATTAATGAATTCCCACTCAGATGTTCATTCGCCACAATCTCTACGATGGAGTGTTCATCCGACAGTTCCAAGTAATCCAATACATTATTCGAAACGATATTATGAGCAATCCTTCTTCCCATATCGCGTTCTGGATGAACGACTTGGTTTGCACCTATTTTCCGCAAAACTTTTTCATGATAATCATTTTGAGCTTTAACGGTAATTTTTTTCACACCGATTTCTTTCATCATCAAAGTGGTTAAGATACTGGATTGGATATCGTCTCCAATAGCCACAATGACGTGATCAAAATTTCTGATTCCCAGGCTTTTTAAGACGGATTCATCCGTTGCATCTGCCACTACCGCATGAGAAGCAATGGAAGAGAATTCATTTACTTTATCTTCATCCTGATCAATCGCCATAACCTCCATGCCTTGATCTGATAATGAACGGACAATACTGCCTCCAAATCGTCCTAAACCAACAACCACAAACTCTTTTTTCACCATACATCCCCCCGCACTCTCTATAACATATATTTTAGCATAAAAAAAAGGAGAAAATGAAATTTCTCCCTGTAGTCCTCTGTATTAAATTTAGATGAGGTTTGTAGATCGATCACTTCTTGCCTTTCACATAATCAGCATCAAATAAAAACAGCCTCATTAATAGATATAGAGATGGAATCAATAATAGCAACCCTGCTATGAAGACGATGACCAGGGCCATTCCCATCGTTGGATTCGTCACACTTGTTTCGATCGTAATAAACGGTTTAAGAATATAAGGTAAATGCGATGCACCATAGCCAAAAAAGGCAAAGAAGAATTGCAGCATAACCAATATAAATGCTGTTCCAAAATTCTTACGCATGTATATCATTAGCGATGCACCAAAGAAGCAAAGGAGTGACAATCCAAACATCCACCAAATATCAATCGCCTTCTCAAAATGCTCTGCATTATGCTCTCTCAACGATACAAATACTAATAAACTTGCGAGAATCGTAGGTGGACTCCAAAACAGGGAAAACGTTCTTAATTCCTCCCTGGAATCCATATCTCCTGCTCGATTTGCATAATAGGTTAGAAATGTCGCACTTATAAATAACACTGACACAATGGAGAGGACCACTACACTCCATGAATAAGGGCTGGTAAAAAGCTCCTTTGCGAGGAAGATAACCTTATCTCCCTGTTCTTCCAGAAATCCACCTTCGGAAATCGTTAAAGCCGTGGATAAGGAAGCAGGAATTAATAACCCGGTCGCCCCATATAAAAACAAATACACGATATTATCCTTTGACCCGTAATTTCCGAAAGCATAGAAACTTCCCCTTATGGCTAGTAATATGATGGCGATACTTCCCGGAAGTAATAATGCTGTTCCATAATAATAGGCTGCGTCAGGAAAGAATCCGACAAGACCCACAAAGAAGAAGACAAAAAAGACGTTGGTTACTTCCCATACCGGAGAAAGGTATCTGCTAATCAACACGTTCAATGTATGCTCCTTGCCTTTCATTCTCCCATAAAAGGCGAAGAAGCCGGCTCCAAAATCAATCGAAGCTACTATCAGGTAACCATAAAGGAAAATCCACAATACGGTAATCCCCACCACTTCCAAACTCATACCCATTCCTCCCTTAAAGCTTCAAGCTCCTTCTTCTCAACAACCTTAAAAGAAGGAGCACCTTTATTTCTACTTAACTCGCTTTCTTAGGAAAACGTTGTTCTAATTCAGCCTCAGCAGGCTTATTTTTAAACATTTTAATCAGTACAGTCACGCATAGCACACCCAGGAGGATATAGAGTCCAACAAACAATGCAAACGTCAAGCCTACTCCATCGGCTTTCGTTGCTGCATCCGCCACTTTCATATACCCTCTCATTATCCATGGCTGACGGCCCACTTCGGCATAAATCCAACCAAATTCAATCGCCAGCATCGCCAGTGGTCCACTCGCTACAATTCCCCAAAGTAACGGTTTATTCCACTCATTTCGCTTCTTCCATTTCCAGAACAAAATAAATACCGCTGAAATAAAGATACTGTAAAACCCAATTGATACCATCAGGTCGAACAAATAGTGCACCCATAAAGGCGGCCGCTCATCTTCAGGAAATTCGTTCAAACCAATAACCTCTGTCTCAAAAGAACTCCCGGCCAGAAAACTTAAGAATCCAGGTAAGCGGATCTCATTATGGACCTCATTATTTTCATCCAGCGTACCGAATACAATCAAGTCAGCATTCTCTTCCGTTTCAAAGTGCCACTCCGCTGCAGCGAGCTTCTCAGGCTGATACTCGGCAAGAAATTTAGCTGATAAATCCCCTGCCAGAGCAGTGGCAAAAGCGAAAATCAAAGCAGAAACCATCGTTAAACGCAGGGCTTTCTTATGATATTCCCCGCCTTTTTTACGAAGTATCGCGAATGCCGTTATCGCCGCCAACACTAAAGCCGACGTTAAATAGGCAGTCGTCAATACGTGAAACACTTTCGTAGGCGTTGCCGGATTCAACATCGCAGCAATCGGGTCGATATTTATCGCCTTCCCATTCTCTAATTCAAAACCTTGAGGAGTGTTCATAAACGCATTCACCGTTGTAATAAACAACGCTGAAGCCGAAGAACCAATCATAACCGGAATCGTCAACAGCCAGTGAATCCACTTATTTTTAAAACGGTCCCAAGTATAAAGATAGATTCCTAAAAAGATAGCCTCAAAGAAAAACGCAAAAGTTTCCATAAATAATGGCAGTGCAATCACCTGTCCGGCCACCTGCATAAATGAAGGCCACAATAAAGACAGTTGCAACCCTATGGCTGTACCTGTTACAACTCCCACCGCAACTGTAATCGTAAAACCTCTTGCCCATCTTCTGGCAAGCAAAAGATAATGAGGATCATTTCGTTTGATTCCCATAAACTCCGCAATGGAAATCATAATCGGCACCCCTACCCCAATCGTTGCAAAAATAATATGGAATGCAAGGGTTGTCGACGTGAGCATTCTGCTCAAAATCACACCATCTAAAACCATTCTATACTCCCCCTACTGATCTACTTACTATCGTAAACAGCTCTTTTCTACTGTTTATCACTTATGGTTCATTATAAACCTGAAAATGAGTTTGTGATATGTTGAACATGAATATTTTGTGACGTTTTTCACAAACATTTATTTGCTTTTATTTTAGAGGTTTTTGGGGTGGTTGGCAATGATGTTGCTTGGGGGGAGGGGGTTTGTTTTTCAAGGTGGGTATCGGTTCTAATTTTGACTATAAATTACTGATGGGTAAAGTTTTTTGGGAGAGAGTAGATTCGACCTTTTCCTTTTCCTTGTGAAGTAAGGTTCATGTTATTCAGGAGATGATAGGCCACTCTGGAGGATTCAACACCTAAGAACTCTCTTGCTTGTTTGTTGGTAATAGTCGGCCCTTACAAGGAGTAGGTATTGCCTGTTGGTGAGCATTACGGTCAAATTCTCCACAATCAGGACAGTACCAAGACCTCATGTTACGTACCATATTGAATCTCTCGCAACGGGTACACCCAACACCGCGTATGATTCCTTCATGCTGTTGGTTAAATTTAGAATATGGAGCATGCTCTTTCCTAAGGAAGTTGGCAATCTTTTTAAGTTCTTCACTTCAAGAATTGAATTTGAATTTGAGTATTTATGTTGAATAGTAAGAAATTTTGCTACGAGATTCTCAATTCTAATAGCCCTATCTATAGTCTTCATAAATTGATTAGAGGTAGATATTAAAGAAGAAGAGTTTGTGAATACAACTAAAAATTCAATTGGGATAATAGGAAGTCTTTTCTTTTGGGGCCATTGTGTGAGGTGAATCTTATATCTATTCGCTTGAGAGATGGGATTGGGAAAGCCTGTTACTTCTCCATTAAGAGTCCGGGAAAATTGTTCAAATTCAGTTCGGAATTCCAGGGATCCCGCTATATTTTTTATTTCTAAAATCAATATAAAATTTCTAGTGAGAATTAGAGTATCAATTTGAATGAAACTCTCCCCATTGGTACACATAGATCGTTAAGGACGAGCATATGTTGATTATCGATTGTACTCAATTGTCGGTCTACTTTACACTCTCCATGGTAACCTGCCCAAGCTTTAAGCAAGTTTTCTTTAATCTTAGACCTTAGGCTGGATTCTCGGGGTAGCCTCCTTAACAAGGCTTCAAAATAGAGGATAATTAGGGGGATTTCTCTTACTTTAATGATCAAATTATCATTCCTTTCAAATTTGGTAATAATAGTATTCTACTTTCAAACAAGAATTCCCTTTATTTTTGGAATAATTTTAGTAATGATTTTTTATCGACCGTTATAGAGATTTATCAACCGTTATTCTGTTTTATCAACCGAAATTTGAATTTATCAACTGTTTTTTCATTATATCAACCTTATTTTCACGATACCGACCGTTCTGCAAATTCCGACAAATTTTGCAACATCCCCACCGCCACTCCCCTTCCATAACCAAAACAAAAAAAACCCGCACACCAGTGCAGGGCTCCTCCAGACTCACATCGCATCCAACATCCTGAACTGTGATTTAACCAGCTCATAATAATCACCCTGTTGCTCCATCAGCTCATCGTGGTTACCGGATTCTTTGATTCTTCCATTTTCCAGAACAAAGATATTGTCCGATTCACGGATCGTAGATAGGCGGTGGGCGATGATGATCGCGGTCCGGCCGTTCAGTAGTTTATTCAATGCGTTTTGGATTTTGACTTCTGTTTCTGTATCGATGGATGCTGTCGCTTCATCCAATATAATGATTCTCGGGTTCGCCAAGAGTGCTCGAGCGAATGACAGTAATTGTCTTTCACCAACGGATAATACGTTGCCTCGTTCTTCTACTTCGGTTTCGTATCCATTTGAGAGTTTTTCGATGAATTCGTTCGCTCCTATTGCTTCGGCGGCTTTCTTAACCTCTTCGTCCGTTGCATCAGGACGTCCAAATCGGATGTTATCCATGATCGTTCCCGAGAAGATGAAGGTATCCTGAAGGACGATGCTGATTTGGCTTCGTAAGCTTGAAACCGATGCATCCCTCAGGTTTACCCCATCAATTTTCACTACACCGTTCGTTGGATCGTAAAAACGGCTGATCAGGTTGGCGATCGTGGTTTTACCAGATCCGGTATGACCGACTAAGGCAACAGTTTGGCCTGCTTTCATTTCAAGGTTGATGTTTTGGAGTGCTTTCCGTTTGTCATCGTAGGAAAATTCTACATTCTCAAACTGAATTCTTCCTTTGATGTCAGTCAGGTTCACGGCATTCGTTTTTTCATTTACAATCGGTTGTTCATCGAGGAATTCGAAGATACGCTCTGATGAAGCCATTCCGATCAGTAGTTGATTATAAACTTGACCGAGCCTTGAAATGGGCTCCCAGAACATCCCCAGGTAGAAGGCGAATGAAACAAATTCTCCCAGTTCCAGTGAGCCGCCTTGGATGAGATGAGCACCGTACCATATGAGGACCGCTGTCCCGATGGCGTTTGTCAGTTCTACCAGCGGGCGGAACATGGCATTTTTCTTTGTGGCTGTTCTCCAGCTATCGAAGTTCTCGTTGTTTACCCCGTCAAAAAAGGCCATATTTTCTTTTTCTTGAGTGAATGATTGAGTAACCCGGATCCCCTGGATGCTTTCATTCAGGTGGGAGTTCAGTTTCGATTGCTTAAGACGCACCATTTGCCAGGATCTGCGGATGTTTTTTCGTAAGCTTGTTGAGATAAAGAACATGATTGGCAGAATGACCATGACGGCAAGTGTTAACTCTGGGCTTAACGTAAAGAGAATGACGATGATTCCAATGAGTAGAATGATATCCATTAATAGATTAATAACTCCGTTTGTGAAGAGCTCTTGAAGGGAGTTAATGTCATTCATGATTCGAACCAGGATGGAACCGGCTGATCTTTGATCAAAGAAGCGATGGGATAGCCATTGAACATGGCTGAATAAATGCTTTCTTAAATCATATATGACCCCTTGCCCCAGCTGATTCATCCACCTGATTCTGAGTACATTTGCAACATAGTTCAATACATAGAGTCCTGCAATAATTCCCACTAATGTAAAAAGTAAATTGGAATCCTTCTGCCTGATTGCCTTGTCTAAAGTGTATACCCCAATCAGAATTGGTACGATCAACCTTACTGCTGTTGTGATCAGAACGGTAATGATGGATAAGGGCAGGAGTTTTTTAGAATAAGGCTTTAAATACGTTAATAACCGGTAGAGTTGCTCCCAGTTAAATGGCTTATCGATCACTTGATCTGTAGAGTAATGGAATCTGCTAAGTACACTTTTATTCACTTTGTTTTTCTGACTCAAATTCCCTCACCTACCCTTCCTGAGTTTGTAATATTTTTTTCTGGTCCTTGTATTGGATGTCATAGATTCGTTGATATGGGCCGTTATTTTTCAGTAAGAATTCATGAACTCCCCTCTCGACGACTCTCCCGTTTTCCAGTACGAGGATTTCGTCTGCATGCTTAAGGGATGAAATTCGGTGTGCAATGATAAAGGTCGTTCGATCGGACATGACTTCTTTCAGCGCTTTTTGAATTCTGAATTCGGTTTCCATGTCTACGGCGCTTGTTGCGTCATCAAGAATCAGAATCGAAGGATCTGTACAGATAGCACGGGCTATGGCAATACGCTGTTTTTGGCCACCGGAAAGACCTAACCCTCTTTCTCCGAGCCTTGTATCGTATCCATCAGGCAATTCTGAAATGAAATCATGAGCTTGTGCCCGTTTGGCTGCTTCCATGATTTCATCCATGGTTGCTTCGGGTCGCCCATACGAAATATTGGCTTTGATGGTTGAGGAGAATAGGAAAGACTCCTGAAGGACGAATCCAATATTTTTCCGCAGGGATTTTAAAGAGTAATCTTTCAGATCCCGGCCATCAATGAGAATTTCTCCCTCTTCTGGTTCATAGAAACGAGTAATGAGTTGTGTGATACTTGTTTTACCCGAGCCGGTACCTCCGATCAGACCGATGACTTTTCCGGTTTCAGCCTTAAAGGTAATATCCTCGAGGGCTGATTCATCATGAACGGTGTAATTTAGGGACACGTGCTTAAACTCTACTTCACCCTTCATCCGATTGACGTGAAGAACATCTTGATGATCTTTTATCTCTTCGTCCACTTCAAGAATTTCGAGTAAACGTTCCCCTGATGCTTTCGATTGGGAAAACAGGTTAATCGTAAATCCAAGATTCATGATCGGCCAGATAATGTACCACACTAAACTGTAAAACGCGACAAGCTCTCCTGGCTGAAGGTTTCCATTCATCACCAGATAACCACCGTATGCAAGGAGTGTCACCACACTTACATTTCCCAAGAACTCCATTAAAGGAAAGTACTTTGCCCAGATGTCTGATGTGAAAAGGTATTTATCTTTATAATCACCATTTGATTGGTTGAATTTGTTAATTTGATGATCTTCTCGCGATAAGGATTTTACTGTATTGATTCCTGAAATATTTTCTTGTACATTGGTGTTCAGCTTTCCGAATGACTTTCTGATGCCCCTGAAAGCCGGGTGAACCGCTTTATCAAATTTGTATACGGCAATTGCGAGAAATGGTAAGGAAACGAGGGTAACAAATGTCAGTTGAGGTGAATAGTAGAACATAACCCCAAAGCTTACCGTAACTAAAAGGAAAAAGCGAAGCAATTCGGAAAAACCAAATGATAAGAAGAAACGGAATGCTTCTACATCTGCCGTCAGCCGGGACATTAAATCCCCTGTTTTGGCATTATCGTAGTAACTGAACGGAAGGAACTGAAGCTTTTCATACAGTTCGTTTCTCAGTCGGTAAACGGAGGTTATACCGAATAGATCTCCATGGTATTGTTGAATAAATGTGGCAACACCTTTCACGATCATAATGCCGATAAACCCGAATGCTAAGTATGGAATCCACTGGTAGTTCCCTTGCAGAATCACATCATCAATCGTGATTTGCAGGATAATTGGATAGACTACAGTAATTCCAGTAACAAAAATCAAAAAGATCATTGAAATGATAAAATGCCTTTTATAAGGCCAATAAAAGGCTTTCAATTTTTTAAATACATCCATAATTTCTCCCCCTTCAACGTTACATAAAAAAAGAACGTATTAATAAATATATCGGCTTTCGAAATATTTATCTACCCTTTTTTAGAAATTTTTACTTTTTTATGAATTATCCTTCTAGTCTTATTATTCATATTAATTGTAAAAATGAATCCAAAAAAATAGATCGGTCTTTTGACCGATCTATTCCCACATATTTCGTTTGAACTTATTCGCTTTTTTCCATTTCATCCAGCACACGATTGACGCGCTTTTCAAGCATTTTCATTCCGCTTCCGCCAGCTTGGAAGTGACGAAGATTACCGTCTTTATCAAATACATAGTAAGCTGGGACATATTGATTTTCGAATGCATCTGTCAGTTTATGCTCACTGTCTACGAAGATTGGCTGAGTGATATCGTGCTCAGCTGCTACCTTCTTTATTTCGTCCAGGTTCAGATCATCCTCGGAGCGTGGCATATGGACAGCCATTACATTCAGTTTATCGCTGTATTGATCACGAAATTCATTTACCTGTGGCATAGCTTCTTTACAAAGGTGACATGAGATGGACCAGAAGTGAATAAGTGTCGGCTTTTCTCCTACCAAATCTCCCTTTGTTACTTCTCCATTTAACCATTCTGTAGCACCGTTTAATTCCGGCATCGGTTCACGAAGCTTCATTAATATAGCCTCCCTTAATTTGTATCGATCGTATTCTATTGTTCACTGGATGGATTTGTACTAATCCTGAATGATAAGAAAAAGGCCTAACAAACGGTTAGGCCTTTATTCATTTAAAGATTATAAAGTTTTTTGACCTGGCTTCCAGTTTGCTGGGCAAAGTCCGCCAGTTTGAAGTGCTTGAAGAACACGTAGAGTTTCTTCAACGTCACGGCCGATATTGTTGTGGAATACTACTTGATACTGAAGTTCCCCTTCTGGGTTGATGATGTATAGTCCGCGAAGTGCAATACCTTCATCTTCGATAAGGACTCCGTATTCGCTAGATACGCTGTGGTTTGTATCTGCAGCTAATGGGTATCTTAACTCACCAAGACCATTTTCTTTACGGTCAGTGTTGATCCAAGCTAAGTGTGTATGAATAGTGTCTGTAGAAACACCGATAACTTCTGCATCTAAATCTTCGAACTCATCGTAACGGTCTGACATTGCTGTAATTTCAGTTGGACAAACGAAAGTGAAGTCCATTGGGTAGAAGAACAATACTGTCCACTTACCGTTTTTCATATTTTCTTCTAGTGACACTTTACCGAATTCTTTGTTTGGCAATACAGCGTCCATTTCAAAACGTGGAGCTTGTTTGCCTACCATGCGTTCTGCCATGAATGAATCCCTCCAATGAGTTTTTAATGAAATATTATACCTGAGAAAGGAAAGCCGTGACAGCCTGTCCTTTCTGAATCACAATTTTCATTATAAAGGATTAGTTTTTTTTAGTCAATGTTAAATTATAATAAATTTAATATTAAAATCATTATAATCTAATGACTGAATCCCTTACTTGGTTTTCCCTATTATATAGAAGTTTACTCACTTTTCAATAAACATCTACATAAAGTTTACCACTTCTCAACTGGGGAATAAAACAATATGCTTTTTGATATACTCTTTGACATCTCCTATGGTGTATTGTGTATACTAGAATGGTCATTATTTAAAAGGAAGGATGTTTTGGATTGAATTACATACTTGGTCTTAGTGCTTTAAGTGACCGACTTTCCAATTTTAATTGGGGCGGTCTGTTGGTGACGATCGGAATTGGCGCCTTACAGATATTAGCGATATGGATCGCTTTCATTATCGTGAAAGGTGCGGCTAATAAAGTGATTGAGAGAGTCTTTAATAAGTACCGAAAGAAAAATGATGTTTCTGAAGGTCGCGCCCAAACATTACAAAGTCTTTCAAAAAATATAATCGGATACATTCTGATTTTTGTTTTCTTTGTCACTATTTTACAAATCTTCGGTATCCAGGTGACCGCGATTCTTGCCGGAGCAGGAATTGTTGGACTTGCCGTCGGCTTTGGGGCTCAAGGATTAGTAAGTGATGTGGTGACAGGATTCTTTATTCTATTGGAAAAGCAAGTGGATGTAGGAGATTACGTCTCCACTGGAAATTTCTCAGGGATAGTAGAAGAGGTTGGTTTACGAACGACTCATATTCGTGGGTTCGATGGCACTCTTCATTATGTTCCAAATAGAGAAATTACGAGTGTCAGCAATCATTCCCGCGGCAATATGAGAGCACTTGTTGATATCGGGATCTCATATGACGATGACATTGACAAAGCGATGGTAGTTCTTCAGCAGGTTTGTGATACGATCGCTCAAGAAGATGAAAATATTGTAGATGGTCCAAATGTGTTAGGTGTTCAGACACTTGGCGCTTCCGATGTAGTACTGAGAGTGTTATGCAAAACGAAAAACATGGAGCAATGGGGAGTGGAACGGAAGCTTCGTAAAGCTCTAAAAGAAGCTCTTGATCAAAATGGAATTGAAATTCCTTACCCTCATCAGGTTTATATCGAGAAGAAGGAAGGCTAACGAAAGTGAAAAGAGAAGGCGCTGGCCTTCTCTTTTTATTTGTCTCTTCTCCTTTTTGCTTTCAGTAGACGCTGAAGGCGATCATCATCCCTATTCTCTTGAGCCTCCACTCCTTTCTTTTTAACCTTGGGATTATTTATCGGCCCCTTTTTCTCTGAAACTTTAGGCAAAGATTTCTTGCTGCTTATTGGTTTCTCCCACTCATTGCGCTTGCGGTTATGTTTCACTTTTCTGCCAAGTTGTTCAAAGCTTGTTTGTTCTTTAGGAACGGAAGCAGGTATTCTCCTTTTAAGCTTATTAAAAACTCCCATTATCGGACCTAACCCAAACCTTCTTATGGCAATTTCACCAAAGAAAAGTAGAAAGCCTATAATAATAAAGAGAGGTCGAGTCGATTGTTCTCTGGATGATTTGGTTTCGAACTCTCTAAAAACTTCTTTAGTCGAGGAATACCTCTTCCCTCCCGTTGCTTCTACTATCTCGTCCAGTGATCGGGTTCCTCCCTTATAGGAGTACTCTTTCGAATATGGGACCGAAAAGCCTGTTTGGTATGAGCTTCCACTCTCTTCACCTGTCTTGGAGATATTCATATGATATAGTCCAGGAGATAACCGGCTCTCAAATTCGACTTCATAGTCTCCCGGAGCCTTGATTCTTGTCGTTGCAGGAATCTTTTTTCCACTTTCATCAAGTGCCGTTACCTCAAGTTGTGAGACATCTCCCTCCGATGCCGAAAGCTTTAACTGAGTATGTCCCCGATCATCCTTCACATCAATGGTGTACGGGTTGGATTGAATATCAGGAAACGATCGTGTAACAAGCTGATTTACGAACGTTGGCCATCCTTTCCATCTGCTGAAATCCCCTGTCCATTTTCCAGTTGTATCAGACGCAAATGCAAATGTCCTCCCAAGACCATATCTCCAAGAGGCCAAGATTGGATCATTCTTTTCACTCTTCATTTCAACTAGAGCAGTGCCTTTAGGACTTGTAGCAATATAGGCATTCATTTGCGGAATGCCTTCGGTAAATAACGATTCCCATTTAGACGAAGAAATCGCTGGATAAAATGGATTGTCTTCAATATAGGTCCTTGTAGTAATGACAGTCTCCCTTGTTAAGATACTCGGTATTACACCGGCGTCGACAACATCATAAAATCGACCTTTTCCCCACTGAGACAAATCATTCAATAGACCTCGATCTGCTCCTTCACCGATTGAGACGGTGGATAACGTGATTTGTTTATCTTGACCATCCTCTACAAGTGACTGGTAACTACCTGTCGTCGCAGATTGTCCATCTGTTAAAAGAATAATATGTTTTCTTTTTAAAGGTAGATCTTCTAAACTTTTATACGCTTGCTGTAAGGAGGTAAAGATTTCTGTTCCCCCACCAGGAGAAATGGAACGTATTTGCGCTTCTGCTTTTTTACGATCAGAAAGTGGTTTCGTCTCGACGATTTCCCATGGTCGATCGTCAAATGCAATGACTCCTAACGTATCTTTATTTCTTAGTAGAGAGACGGTTCTCGCAGCTGCTTCTTTTGCAAGAGCAATCTTTTGACCATTCATACTGCCTGAGCGGTCGAGAACAATGACAAGACCAAGAGATGGAAGCTCCTTTTTACTTTTCACATCCATATCGACGGGCAGCAATCGTTCGATCGGTGTCTTAAAATATCCTCCAAGGGCAAAACTGTCGCTTCCGCCAAACATGATAAATCCTCGTCCAAATTCTTTGACGCTTTTTTCCATGAGATGCATTTTATTCTCAGGGATGCTTGTGGCAGATACATTATCAAAAAGAATCGTCTGATATTGCAGATAGGAAGTCAGCTTTCCCGGTAACTGCTCAGGTTTGTATGAATCGACGCTAAACCCTGATGATTTCAGTAGTGGAGTTAATGCACTTTCTCCAGAAGGGTTTTTCACCAGGAGGACTTTGGCTGGCCCTTCTGAACGGGCAAGATTGTATAGGGTATTATTTTCTTTGCTTCCATCCCCTTCAGTAAACACCTCTGCCTTATATACCAACAATCCCGATTCACCTACGACATGTTTGAACTGAAATTCATTGTCACCTTCTTGCACTTGTACAATTTCCTTAATGATTGATTGATCATTTAGGGATATTCGCATCTCTATCTCTTTTTTTGTTGTGCTGTACGCGTTAACGGTTATGGTTGTTTCTTCTCCTTCATATTGGATGGAGGGCGACGTAACATTAGTTACAGCCACGTCTTCTTTCGTATCCGATGAAAGGGAGATCCAATCCACTTCAATCCCTTTTCCCTTTAATAAAGGTATGACATTTCCCCCAGACCCCGTCGTTTCCTTCCCATCTGTGATGGCGACAATTCTTCCTCCACGGGTAAGGAGATTCGATGCATATTCCAGTCCTTCTTCGAGGTTCGTTTCTCCCTCTTTGATCTCTCCTGCAAACTGATCGATTTGATTTCTTTCTAGTGAAATTGTTCGTTCAATTTCCGAGTTTTCTCCAAAGGCAACGATTCCGTATCGATCATGTTCCGTCATGGTTTGGGATGCTTGATTGATCAGATTCAGGATGTGATTCTCTTGTTCCGCCACAGATGCAGAACGGTCTGCTAGAATGATTACCGACCGTCCTTTATCCGGCAACATAATAAATGGGTTAGCAAGGGCTATGATCAATAGACCCATCCCACATCCCCTTAAAATGAGGACGAGCTTTTCTTCCTTCCTCTTCAATCCCTGTTTGGCAAATAGGTAGAGTACAAATCCAAGGGGAATCATTAACCATAACCAAAGGATTTCTTTAAATTCGATTCCCACGTCTGTACACCTCCCACTCGATAAATAATAAAAGAATCGCCAACATTAGAAACCACACTGAGAGGGTTTGGGGAATGCTCTTTGATTCCTCGTTTTTCATTCCTTTAGGGGTTTTAAGTGAAAATGAAGACCCTTCTGATAATTGTTTTTCCCGATCATCAAGTACGACACTGAAGTATTTCGTGTCACCACCTCGTATAGCCTGATATACACCCGGGGCTTCGGGTGCCTTGAACCCTTCCTTCCCATTCCATTGTTTTACAAAATCACCTTCAGAGGAGTATATATCCCATGTATCGCCCGAAAGAGATAATATCCTCTCTTCTCCCGGTTGATAATAGCCTAAAAACCCATGATTTTCTGATAAAAACTGATAAGAATTATAAAGAAAGATTGGAAAACCCGGATGTAATGGGAAGTCTGATTCGTTAAGGTGGAGATTTAACAAGACAAGCTTTTGACCATTCATTTCTCCCTTCTGTATGAGAGGAATGGAATCACCCATGGCAACTGATTCGAAATTCTTTATTTGGATGGAATTCACTTTTTCCACATACACTTTTTCCAGGTCAACATGTTTTAATAAGGGATCCTCATCCTTTGCCTTAATCCCATTTGCCAGAGGAGTGGATTCTTTTGACCGTGTCGGAACAATCACGGCAGGGTTGGTGACCGATAATCGCTGCCACTTCTCCTTTGTCGTCAAGATGATCTCATCCCCGGACGTCTTTTGGTCCTCTTCAATGGTTTTCACGTCTACTCCGATCGATTGAAATCCTTTTAATAAGAAGGGGTTAATTTCACCTATGACATGAATGGCTGGTTTTGTAGCAGCCTGAATACTTGAAAGACTGTTATCTTCCATGTAATCATCATTAAAATCGATTACCGCCTTATAAACTGGGCTATGGGAAAGATCAGATAATGGAACAACGGTTTCCTTTCCTGGCTCCAATGTCAGTTCCACTGAAGAGATCTCATTCTTATCATCGTAAATAGCGAGGTGGCCCCTTTGTGATACCTTACTTTGATTTTCGATCACAGCGACTCCTTTATACGAAGATCCTACCCGTTCAACCCCGAAACTTGTAAGGGAAACATTTACAGGATTAGTCAAAAGATTATGAACCTGAACAGGACTGGTAAGTTCTTCTGTAAAATCCTCTTTTTCTATTGAGTCTGAGAAGATATGTATGATTGATTCCGACCCAATTGCCAATGCCTCTCCAAGGTGAATCGCTTTTTTCATATCTTCGTGGTCATTAGATAATGGAAGGTTCTTTAATCCGTTGAGAACAACCCGGTCGTTTGTTTCTTCTGAGACAATGATGGTTACAGATTTCCCCACTCCTAATAGGGTTACTTTTCCATCAGATTCTTCAATCAATGATTGAATGTCTTCTTTTGCTTCTTCAAAGTGAGATCGATTGTTCACCACTGCATTCATAGAGGCAGAGGTGTCCAGTAAAATGACGAGATGATCTTTTTGGGCCATTTCGGTTAATGTGTAAGGCTTTACCAGGGAAATCATTAAGAAGAAAAGGATTAGTACTTGTAAAAGAAGCAAAAGATTTTTCTGTAATCTATGAAACCATGGAGAAGCTTGCCATTCCTTCATAACCTCTTCCCATAGTAGATTAGAAGGAACAACTTGATTTCTGTATTGTTTTCGAAAGAAATACATTAAAATAACAGCGGCTATAAAAAAAGAAAATAAAAAAAAGATTGGATTCCCTATTCCCATCATATCACCTCAGCGGATCCATCCATTTTCTTTGAAATCCTTAAAGAATACTTCGTTTAATGGTGGCAGGCAACTTGTCTGGGTATAGCCAAACCCCCATTTTTTGCATAATGATTCAATCTCTTTGTTGTGGTTCAGTAATCGCTCCTGATAGAGCTCCACCATCCTCCGACTTATTGAAACATTCGCTTCCCGGTGTTTTTCACTATCTATTAATTTGACATCACCTTGATAGGATGGCGCTAGCTCTTCTTCATCGAGGAGTTGAATAAAATAAACCATTTCTCTTTTAATCGAAAGTTTTCTGAGTGCTTCCTCTATCACTGAGAGTGATTCGAGTCCATCTGAAAGAATAAAGGAAACCGAGCTTTTTTTTCGTACCCCTTTTCCTACTTCCTCAAAAAAGCAGATTCCATCTTCTTCTGAACGGTCAAGGGACAGCTCTTGAATGTCATAGAGAATCGCTTTTGCGTCTCGTGCCCCTTTTTTCATAAAGCTCTTTTGTTGATGAGCTCCCATGCAATGCAAAGAAAGCCGATCATCATTTGAAAGAGCTAAAAAGGATAGTGCTCCAGCTAATTCTTTCGCTCTCTTCCACTTCCTATCTTCTATTAACATGGAGTTCGAGCAATCAAGGTAAATATGAACCTTTATTTCTCTTTCATCCAGATACCTTTTGATATATACCTTTTCCGTTCTGGCATACACATTCCAGTCGATTTGCCTTACATCGTCCCCAAGTTCATACACTTGATAATCGGAAAATTCCAGGGAACTCCCATGATAGGTTGCGAGACGTGAGCCTTTATGATGACCGTTCTTTAATCGTTTACTGGTAATCCTGTGCCTTTTCAATTGAGCTAGAAACTGGCTGTGCCAAACTGTTTTCACCGACTATCACCTTTTTGAACGTAATCGATCATTTCTAGGATGAGTTCATCCGTTCCAACACTCATTGCTTCTCCTTCAAAATTCAGGATCATACGGTGCCGCAATACGAGAGGAGTCACCTTTTTCAGGTCCCCCATGGAAACATGGAACCTGCCTTGTGTTAATGCTCTCGCTTTGGCCATAAGGATGACATTTTGAAGCCCCCTTGGTCCACTTCCAAATTCAACATATTGTTTGATTCTTTCAGTTGTTCTTTCACTTTTCGGGTGTGTTGCATCAATAAGATCAATGGCAAAGTCGATCATTTCATCTGTGACCATTATTTCTTTCACCAAATCCTGAATGCTTAATAGTTCAGCTTGATTCAGCTTTTTCTCAAGAACGATTTCATCGGTTCCTGTTGTACGCTGGATAATTTGTTTCAACTCCGCTTTAGTAGGATAAGAAACTAAGATTTTACACATGAACCGATCCATTTGTGCTTCAGGTAAAGGGTACGTTCCTTCAAGATCAATGGGATTCTGTGTGGCCAAGACAAAGAAGGGCTTTTCCAACGTCATCGTTTCGCCTACCACAGTGACCGTATTCTCTGCCATTGCCTCAAGAAGGGCACTTTGCGTCTTGGGAGTCGAACGGTTGATTTCATCCGCTAACACTAAGTGATGAAACAAAGGACCTTGATGGAAAACAAACGGATGATGATCGTCCCGGCTTTGTTTCATGACCATCGTTCCAGTGATGTCTGTAGGCATTAGATCCGGGGTAAACTGAATTCGTGAAAAGCTAAGGTCCATAACATCTGCCAGGGTACGCACCAACATCGTTTTCCCTAATCCAGGTAAGCCTTCCAAGAGAGTATGACCTCCTGCAAGAATGGACCAAAGCACACCCTCTACAATTTCCTCTTGCCCTACGATAAAGCGCTGAACCTCTTCCTTCACTTCTGTTATCTTCAAAGAAGCTTTCTTAAATTGTTGCTCCTTACCTTCTATGTTCACTCTACCAACTCCCCTGGATCAATTTCACTAAAATAGGATTGTACGATATTCTCTAAATCTTTAGGGATCGTGGATCGATCTGACGACTTCCGGTAAGAAGAATAATAGTCTTGATACACTTCTTCATATGGACGAAGGGTTCCCTTTTGGACCGGTCCATTTCTCTCAAACCGCTCTCCCTGTTCACCTTCACCTAATTTGCCTGTATCCCGTTCAATATGGTTCTGTCCTTCAATTTTTTCCGGGACAGAAAGCATCTCTCTGGATCCTTGCCCGTTGCCGGCTCCGTTTCCTGCTAGAGGGGAAGAACCGTTTCCAGTTCCGGCACCGTTTCCATTCCCTTCCTGGCCAGGTGAATTTGAAGCACTGTTGCCAGGCTGATTTCCATTGCCAGATGAAGAAGGATCCTTATTTGCCTGTGACTTACTGTTTGCCTGATTAGATGGTGCTTTACCGGAATTCTGTGCCAATGAATCTGAACCTGTTGTCTCACTCTGTCCAATTGCATTCTTTAAGAGATCGGCTTCATTTTGAAGTTCATCTTGAAGTTTAGCAAGTTGATCTAATTGTCCTGCTACGCTATTCGATTCTTTCATTAATTTTGATAATTCTTCTAAAGAGGCAATATCCTGTGATTTCAAAGCCATTATAAGCTGGTCTCTTTGCTCTTTTGTCATTTGATTAAAAGCTCGCTGGAGTTTATCGCTATTTTTTTCTTGAAGCGCTTTGTTTACGTTCTCTATATTTATATCTGCTATCTTTTTCTTCACTTCCTGCAGCTTTTCATTCTGTTTTTCTATTGATTTCTTCTGAAATTCGAGCTCTTTAACTTTTTTGATTATTTCACCATATCGTTTGGTCGCTTCCTTTACTTTCTCGAGCTCTTCATTTTTCTTCAACAGCTTTTCTTTAATAGAAGCATTCTCTTTCTTTTTCTCCTGTTCTGTTATTCTTTCATTTGACTCCACAATGATCTCCTTTTCTTTCTCAATCCGATTCGCTTCTCGAAAAGAGGCATCCCATTGAGTGAAAATCAGCAAGGATAAAAGCATAAGAATTCCGCTTGATAACAGGAATGAAGGCTGAATTCTCTTCTTTCCATATTTCAATACTTCCGGATGAGCTGGTTTCATCTTCTTCAATGCATCGTACACAACTAAAGAGGATAGGGCATGGCCACTGTGAAGGCTACTATAAGCGGCCGTTACACGATTGTCGTCCACGAACCTATCATAGGTTAAGGCACTATCCTTCAAGGTGGCTCTTCTTCGATAAAACAAAATCGCAAGACCAATGAAAATAGAGTGGCAACCTATCCATAGGATTCTTTCCCAATATGGGATTACAACTAAGGCTGCTATCGAAACGATGCTTAGAGCAAAGACTCCTGCATAAACAAGCAGGAGCTGAATGTAATACCATAATTGATTAATCCATAGCTTTTTTCTTATTTGCCGAAGCAATTGAAGAAATTGTTGAGTATGTTCCATCTTCTCACCCTTTATTTAGCGCTCTTCACCTTCATGCTTGGTCGTAGCTTCATGACACTGAGGGACAGGGCAATCACTGCAAGAACGGTGTATATGATCATGAATGAAATCCATAAAGGAAACGTAATGCCGCTGCGAGTGTATATTTCTTCAATCGCTATTGGTTCAAAATGGCCCATCATGACAATCCCGGGATTAAACATGGCGATTAGATACGGTGCAGGATTGGTCTGATTCTGATAAGGACCGCTTCCGATTGCCATTGAGAGCATAAAGAGGAATAACGTCCCCCCTGCAAGAAAGAGAACCGTTGCATAGGTTGTGACCATCGACACGATCGTCTTTCGAATGATCGTCGAATATAAAACTCCCACGGAACCAAATGCAAAAACCAGAAACAAACTGTATCCAAATACAAAGAGTAAATCCGTTGGGGAAACTCCCCCGAACAAGAATACAAAGCTATATAGAGGCAAACTTGAGACAACGAGTAGTAACAAATAAGAAACCGACGATACCAGTTTACTCAGGATTATACTCATTGAACTTTGCTCCGTCGTCAATAACATGCTTAATGTTTGCTTCTCTCTTTCTCCGCTGATGACACCGCCTGTTAATCCAGGTGTAATAAATAACACGAGAGCAAGCTGTAAGAATGAGAGAATCATAAACATCACCCGGCTTTCTTCGGGACGAAAATAACCAGTATTTGAAAATCGCGTTTGCATATAGATGAAACCGATCACGACAATTCCTACTGCAATTAAGTAGCATAACATTCCGATAAATGCTTTAAATGAACGAAAGCGAAGTTTAAATTCTTTGTTTAACATAGGATTGATAAGTAACTGCTTCATGAAAGTGTCACTCCTTTCGTGATCTCCATAAAGACATCTTCTAAATTCGTTTCAGTTTCTTTGAAACTCACAATCTGGATATCGTTTAAAACAGCTTTTTTCAATAGCTCTACTTGCTCCGTTTCTTCTCCTTTATAAAGGAATTGAAACATTCTATTCTCCTCGTCCACTTCAACCTTTGAAACAAAGGGGTCGTCTTCAAAGAATGCCACAGCATTCTCCACCATTCCCCTTACCCTCACGACTATCAGTTTCTCTGCCTGCAGTTGAAATTGAATATCCTGAACAGAACCATGAGCTACGAGTTTCCCATTATCAATCACGCCAATTTCATCACACATTTCCGCCAGCTCGGGAAGGATATGAGAGGAAATTAATATCGTTTTTCCCATTTTCTTTAATTCTTTAAGAATTTCCCTCATTTCTATTCTGGCCCTCGGATCAAGCCCTGATGCCGGTTCATCGAGTATCAGCACTTCCGGATCGTGGATGAGGCACCTTGCTAAACAAAGACGCTGCTTCATCCCCCTGGATAAAAGGTCAACGTAGGAATCTTTTTTATGAGATAGATTCACCAGTTCCAACAGCTGGGGAATGAGCTTCTTTCTTTGCTCTACAGGAATCTTATAACTTGCACCATAAAAGTCCAGGTATTCGTCAGCTTTTAATTGATCATACACTCCAAAGAAATCAGGCATATAGCCGATTTGCCTTCTGACCAATTTTGGATCTTTACTTATATTGAATCCGTTCACGGTAGCCGTTCCTGCAGTAGGAGCTAAGAGAGTAGCCAAAATGGAAAATGTCGTAGATTTCCCCGCTCCATTTTGACCAACAAAACCAAATACGGTTCCCTTTTCAATGGATAAGCTCAGATCATCAAGGGCCAGGAACGACCCATAGCGTTTAGATAAGTTTTGAATCTCGATCATGGTTGAACCTCTCCTTTCAACACAATGTTAGGAAGACGAACAAACGGATCCCCTTGAGATCGTTTTTCAAACTCGAAAACGATTTCCCCATTGTCATTCAAATATTTGTTCAATTGCTCTTTTACTTCGATTGAGTTCGAGGATGATTCAGAAAGCACCAGCCGTTCACCTGTTTGTGGATCGACCAGAGAAAACTGAAGCGCCCCTCCTGTATGAAGAGTTATATTTAGCGAATGAAGAGTAACCTTCGATAAATCAATTTGATTAGGGAGGTGAATGGATAGCTCATATGTCCCATCTTCGAGTCCCATCTCATCTGCACCATTATGTGAGTAATGCTCAATCACCTGTCCCTGAACAGGCTTCACATCAAGATCAAGCTGTTCATTCCTAAGTGTAAAAGCACCCTTATAGTTTCCCAAGGAAGGAAAGTGTTGATAGAGTAGTGAGAAATTTTCAGACTTGGATTCTTTGTTTTTAATTTTCATATGGAATATCTCCGCATCTGTATACCCAAAAATGACCGGGGAGTTATTTTCATTATCCGCAGAAATCATTTGAGATGCGAAACTTTCCAAACGTTCTTTCTTTTGCTGCTTAATGTTTTGCTGATTCGGTAATGGCGCTGACATATTTGGGTTCCCGATAGGAGAAGATAAATAATTCGTTGAAAGCTTTTTATCGACCTCGAGCGTATCCCCGGCTTTCACTTCTCCCAAACGATACATTCTGGACCCCGACCAAATATAAATATCTGTAAAATCATATGGAAAATCGTTTTGAATCGTACCGGATAAGGTTTGGTCCTCTAACACTAATTCCGGTATAAACTTTCCAACTTCTTCTTTTTCGCTTGATCCGAGTAAAGTCCTCGTGGACCAGTACTCTACATCCCGGAATGTAATGGATCTACTATCCTTCGTCATCTCTTCAACTGCAAACTTATACTGATCTACTCCCCCCGTACTATTCCTGACCCTTGCAGGTGTGATATCTAGATTATGCCTATCTGAAACAAAATCATAGTCTCCCCCGGAGTTTGAGAGTGCGCTAAAAGCTGAAATTCCGTGTACGCTCTTATCTTCGTCGACTTTTAAGATACTCATTTGATTTAAATGAGGCTTTGAGATTCTATCTTTAGCTCCGGTGATAAAAATCCCTGAAGAAACGAGGACCGAGATGGCAGGAATGATCCACCATGCTTGTTCACGTTTATCCACTTTTCTTAATAAGAAATAGAGCAGAGGTACAAGGACAATCAAGTAAATGATGAGAATGATCACAAGTGTACTTACTTTAAAATTGGTAGTCGGAAAGAGTTCATTGCTGTCGGCTACTTCATAATACATTCTCTCCAGGAAACTTTGATCTCCATTGGACTGGCCAAGTAGAAAGTAGGGTTCTGTTTTAGAAAGGATGTTTGCAAACCATTCGTCATAGTTTTCCCATGCATTTAATGCAGGATCACCCAGTGAGAATGCCGTCTGCCACACTTCTCCTAAGCCTTCAGAACTTTTCACAACCAATGGGATCCCGTCTTGCTCAACCAGAACATCCGATTCTGGTTTAACAGTCCCTTTAAAGATTGGTAATGAGTTAAAGGAAGCCTCTATATTCTTCTTCACATTAAAAGTTGAAGTGTCGGAGAGTGTCGATTCTTCCCCGAAAGTAAGAGGTGCCATATCTGCTACAGAGCCAAGAGTATCTCCTAAATGAGGAGCCCCCCCAATAAATACAACTCCACCCGTGTCAACCCAGCTTTTTAACGCTCTTTGTTGGTCCTGGCTAAGTTCTGATATATTAAATTGGTCAATGATAAGATAATCAAGCATTTGAAGTCCGCTTTTCTCTTCAGGAATGTTTTCCTTTGTGAGCGTTAAAGCCTCTACCCGATTCCCGCCCATGTTAGCCCCTTTAATTCCCTTCAAACGGTCTGGATTTTCACTCAATAAGCCAATGGTCGTATAATTACTATAGATAAAATTAGGAGTTAATCGTTTATCCCCTTTAAAATTTATCTCTTTTCCTTTTTTCCAAGATCCTTGGAACAAATGAATCGTTTCGTGATTGGAGTTATGCCTGATTTCATCATTGAATCCTGGAATGGATAATGTGTATGTACGTTTTGAATTTGCTGGCACATCTATGGATAACGCTCTTGCCCCTCCAGTTTGATAGGAAGGAGTATAATCAAACAATAGATCCCCCTTGAAATCAGAACCTGTATTTTCGACGGTTACTTTAAGGGGGAAACCTTTTCCCTCCTTCACTTTTCCATCGATTCCTTCTTCCACTGTAATCTTAATTTGTGCTTGAGCTAATGATGTATCTTCCATGAAAAGAAACATCAAGAACCCTAATGTCACCAAAAATATTGCTTTCCTCCATCTTTTCATTTGCTTTCCCCTCTTTCTTTCTCTCTACAAGATAGACGAAATCATCATGGGAAAAGTTTCTATTATTTTTATCTTTTTCCTCATTCTCCAACTACCTTGAGTGTAATTTTACACTATTTTCAACTCTTAGCAAGACCATTTTAGAAATTTATGTTAATTTTTCTTAAAATGACCAAAAAAATCACGGAACGATATCGTAGATATCGTTCCGTGATACACACTCATTATTTTAGTCCACCAATATAATCTGAGAGAAGGGAGATGGCAAAGTCTATCGCTTCCTCATCAGGGTTTAATTTAGAATGATGCAGTCCAAATGGAGAATCCACGCCAAGCCAAAACATAAAGCCTGGTATTTCCTCAAGCATATAACCAAAATCTTCACCCGTCATAGCTTCTTTACAGATTACGAGGTTCCGATTCGTTTTTTGGACGAAAGAAATGAAATGATTTGTCCACTCCGGATCATTGTAGACCTGGCGATACATACTGCCATAATCCATCTCAATATCACAATCATAACTGATTTTCATACCATCGATTAACGCTTCCAGCCGTTTTTTTACACTTTCCATCGACTCGGCTGAAAGAGTACGGATGGTACCTTCCAATCTGGCTGTTTCAGCGATGATATTTTGCACCGTCCCACTTTCCATTTTGCCGACAGTGATAACCGCACTGTCTAATGGATCGACATTCCTTGAAACGATCGACTGCATTTGTGTGACAAAGGAAGAGGCAACGACGATCATATCCTTGGTCTGATGTGGATAGGCAGCATGGCCGCCTTTTCCTTTAAAGTCAATAAATAACTCAGACGTATTGGCAAAAAGCAGCCCCTCTTTAACCGCAACCGTCCCCACCTCATATTCCGGTGCAATGTGAAGTGCGAAGATCACATCTGGCTTCCATTCCTTCATGATCTCACTTTCAAGCATGAGCTTCGCTCCACCTGGTCCCTCCTCTGCCGGTTGAAATATGAACAGAAGATCATCTTCTATCGGGTGGTGAACGAAATGGGTTAATACCCCCAGCTCAATCGACATATGAAAATCATGGCCGCATGCATGCATCCTCCCTTCATGTGATGAGGGAAAGTCCAATCCTGTTTCTTCCGTAATCGGCAGGCCATCAATGTCCCCACGGTACCCAACCATTCTTTTAGGATCGGTGCCATGAACCTTAACGAAAAGGCCTGTTCTCCAGGTCTTAATCTCTATTCGGTCAGTAGGTAGGCTTGAAATATAATTCAATAGATATTGCTGTGTTTTAAACTCTTGAAACCCAAGTTCAGGAATTTGATGGAGATCTCTCCTAATCGACTTAAAGTCTACTATAGACATGGGTATCCTCCTTACATGAATAATAGATGGATAGATAGTGAAAATGAGACCTTACAAGAAAAGAACAGACGCCAGCCGTCCGTTCTCTCTTTGATCATGCTATTGTTGAATTGATTACAGTTGACGTAATTCTTGTTTTATTTCAGTCTTTGATTTTGTTTTTTCATCAATGTCTTTCAATTTCTTTGCGGGTGTACCGGCCACTACCGTGTATGGAGCTACATCATCAACGACTATCGCTCCAGCTGCAACGACAGCTCCTTTTCCAACTGTTACCCCTTCCAGGACAACGGCATTGGCGCCAATGACTACATCATCTTCGATGACGACGGGTTTTGCCGATGGCGGTTCAATGACCCCGGCAAGCACTGCACCCGCTCCAATATGACAATTCTTCCCTACTGTAGCACGGCCACCAAGTACAACATTCATATCGATCATCGTTCCTGCACCTACTACAGAACCGATATTGATCATTGCACCCATCATAATGACCGCATTATCACCGATTTCAACTTGATCACGAATGATGGCGCCTGGCTCAATACGCGCTTTAACCCCTTTTAGGTCAAGAAGAGGAATCGCAGAGTTTCGGCGATCATTTTCTAATACGTAGTCTTCGATTTTATCTTTATTTTCTTCAAGAATAGTAGAAAGCTCGCTCCACTCCCCGAATACGACACCGGAATTTCCTTGAAGGAAGGTTTGGGAAGATGAACCAAAGTCGATTCCCTCTATGTCACCTTTCACATAAACCTTCACAGGGGTAGATTTGGTACTATTTTGAATAAAAGAAATAATTTCGTTTGCGTCCATCATTTTCATAAGAATACCCTCCGTAATTATGTATAAATTCAGAATTTGTTTCTTGAATTACTTTATCAAATTAAAGGATGTAAGACAACCCTAAACGTTAAAACTATGAATTTTCATGAATGAATTCGTTTACAACTTCAACAAATGCTTCTACTTGTCTTAATTGAAAGGCTGATTCATAGCCCAGTAGCCAAGTGTCCCTGTGTATCAGAGAATCATGTTCATCGATTAATGGGATTTTATAAATATCTTCTTCCATCCCGTCTAACGTGATTGCGGGTAAAATGGCGTAGCCGATTCCATTTAATGTCATCTGCTTACATGTTTCAATTTGATCAACAACGATCGTTCGCTTCGGGGTTGTCTGGAATTGCCGATGCCACCAGTCTTGAATTTCCTGATAATAATTCGAATCACTTTTAAATTGGATAAACGGTCGATCAGTTTTCATGACTTCTTCAATCGATTGGATTTCTCTATCGACTAAGTACAGTGTATCTTGAAAGAGATGGTGTTTGGGGCCCTTCCAATCGGGAGTGCCCCGAATGATCCCGATATGCACTTCATTTTCATAAATCGCTTTAAGAATTTCACTGCTCCACCCTGTCATTAACGAGATCTTGGCATGAGGATAGGTTTCCACAAACCTTTTAAGTACTTTAGGAAGCCAATTCTGACCTACAATCGAGGCACATGCAATCTTCAAGGTTCCATGAACCTTGAACTCCAATGCTTGAATTCTTTCCTTCACACTTTCTTCCTTTAGCAACATTTCTTCAGCCAACTTCACCACAAGCTCTCCGGCAGGGGTTAAGGCCAGACCTTTTTGAGAACGAAGGAATAGTCTGGTACCCCATTCCTTTTCAATCGTCTGGAGTCTTTGTGATAGTGCAGGCTGTGATACAAATAGCCGCTCTGCTGCTTTACGCATGTTCATTTCCTGAGCAAGTACATGCAGTAATTGATATTCTGAGAACGCCATCATTTTCACCTTCATAAGTTTTTCTTATATTATATCTTAATTAATATAAAATTTCATTATTATTAAGAATGGAATAGACTGATAGTAGAAACATGGGGAGGTGTTGGAAAGTGGAAGTGATTCTCTTTTTCACTGGATTGGTGGTAGCACTCATTGGAACGTTGGCAGGGAGCGGGGGATTGATTGGTATGCCGGTGATGCTTTTACTTGGTTTACCCATTCATACAGCCATTGCCACGGCCAAATTTTCTAATATTATGAGTTCTTTTTCAAGCTTTGTTTATTTAATAAAGGATCGAAAAGTTACATGGAAAGAATGTTTACCAATTCTTCCTATTGCACTTGCAGGCGGGTTGACAGGGGCATTTTTCTCGGATAGAATATCTCCTTCTTCGCTCGAATGGATGGCCTTTTTCTTTCTGTTATTCGCCCTTTTACTAAGTATCATAAAAGGATTCAAGCCAAAGAAGGTGAATCGGCAGCCATTTCGAATTTATGGATTTTTGTACTTAATCAGTACGTATGACGGATTATTCGGACCAGGGCAGGCAACTATGCTCATGTACACTCATCTACTGCACGGGCTTTCGTATTTAAAATCGGTAGCTCTCACCCGCTTTCAGACTTTTGTAAGCTGCTTAGGAGCATTTACTGTCTATTTTCACAATGGCCACGTAGAATGGGGAGCTGCCATCCCTTTTGCACTGGGTGCACTAATCGGGGCTCAAGTGGCAGTAAGGGGAGCAGCTAAGCTTTCTACGAAACATGTACAAATTTTATTAAACGTGCTTACTCTCATTCTTATATTACAGCTAGGGAAAAATCTATTTCTTTAGCGATTGGTCCCTGGGTAAAAATAAGATGCCGATAAAGCTAAACAGGGCAAAAAGGAAAACGACTAGATATACAGATTGCAAGGAACCTGTAAGTGCATTTTGTAACAACTCGAGCATATCGGAAGACAATTGCTCCCTCTCTTGTTCATTCAAGAGCATATTCACATCATTGATGGTATAATCATTACCGCTTTCTTCTAAGTATCTCTGCAGGCGGCTGTTCAAGATTCCTCCCAATAACGCAGCCCCTATCGTCGTACCTAAATTCCTCATGAACATATTGGTGGCAGTCGCAATCCCTCTGACCTGCCACTCGACAGTAGACTGAATGGAAACGATAAAGGATGTAGAGCTTAGCCCCATTCCTACCCCTACAAAGAATGATCCAAACGCAGCCCATAATGGACCGTATGATGGATCCATCAAGACAAAGATAGTACCACCTGCTATAAGGGATATTCCCCCCATCAAGGAGGTTTTAAAGTAGCCGATCCTTAATAATAAGCGTCCGGCGATTGTAGCCGAAATCGGCCAGCCAATAGACATGGCCGTCAATGTAAACCCGGCGACAGTTGCACTCCGCTCCATGACACCTTGTACAAAGGCAGGGAGGAAGCTTGAGATACCGATTAACATAACGCCTGTTGTTAGTGAAACGATATTGGCGACCAAAATGGAACGGACCTTCCATAGATCAAAAGGCATCATCGGTTGTGCCGTTCGTCGTTGGTGACAAATAAACACAACAAACCCCAAGATGAAAAGGATGATCAGAAATATCGCCTGCCAGGAGTCCCAAGGCAGGTGTACCCCTCCTTCCACCAGTAAATACATTAAAGATGAGAGGGTTACGACTAATAGAAATGCACCACCATAGTCGATAACCGGTTTTTTCTTTTCAATATTCTCGTGTAAGTACAGCCATAGGCCCATAATCGATAATAAGCCCAGAGGGATATTGACCCAAAACACGTACCTCCAACTCGCATATTCAACCAACAAGCCCCCGACGAGAGGTCCACTAATGGCGGAAATCCCCCATACACTTGATAAATACCCCTGTATTTTGGCACGTTCTTCCTTTGAATAAATATCTCCCACAATAGTAGTGGCCATAGGTAATACCGCTCCCGCACCAAGTCCCTGGATGAATCGGAATAGAATCAATTGCTCCATCGTTTGGGCAAATCCGCATAAAACGGACCCAATGAGAAAAATCACGATCCCGATTGTGATAATCGGTTTCCTGCCAAATAAATCAGATAATTTACCGTAGATAAGGACGGTTATGGCATTCATTAATAGATAAGCGGAAAACACCCAACTATACAGAGAGAAGCCACCAAGATCACCCACGATGGCAGGCATGGCGGTAGAGACGATTGTTGCTTCAATGGCCCCCATGAACATAGCCAGCATCACAGCTATTAATACAAGCGGTTTTTTCGTCCTTTTGATAGAACCCAATTCTAAACAGCTCATCTTGTTCTCCTTTGAATCGTGTTCCTAATTATTGTTGCTATTTTACAGAAGAAAGTAGTAGTTGATTTCCGCTACAGGATGCTCGCTTTCCGCGGGGCGGGCGGTGAGCCTCCACTTTTCGGACTGTCCCGCTATTCCCGCAGGAGTCGACCACCTGCAGCGAGAATCAACTTTCTCAGCATGAGTTTCTTAAAAAAATCCAAAAAAATAATACAATTTGAGAAAACAACTTAATTAAAGAGAGCCGTAGTCGATTTCTGCATAGATACTATAAATTTTGTTTTGTAATAGATTGTTTTTTCTTACTAGTAGGCTCTGTCACGAAATTTTTTAAAGATGGTGAGGGGAACTGCGTAGTCTCCGGCGGATTTTGGGCGTGCCGAGACCCCGTTCGGCTAAGCTGAGGAGGCTCGGCCGAACGCTAGCTGCAAGCGGAGCAGTTCCCCTCACCATCATGCACACACTGATTGACAGAGCCCCTGGCAGATCTATGTTATAAAACAACAAAATTTGAGAAAAGAGCCATTAAAAATAAAGAGGATGACAAATATGCCATCCTATATGATCTTACCGTTATGTAACTGTTATGAAGGGTTTAATCCCTTTTAAACAGTTGTCGTTGAAGTTGCTTTAACACAACTCTCCTTGTCATGATCCCTTCAAAGTATCCATCATCAGAAACCACACATAAGAACGGATGGTTCACTAAAAGCTCAAGTGCTTTCTTAAAATCTGATTCTAAGGAGACGCTGGGAAATTCAGTTGTCATGACTTCCTCTACCTTCTTTGCTTCAAGTTGTTCAAACTCAAAGCGCTCAAGACCAAGAATGGAATCTGTGATTAAACTGGAACTGATTAAGCCCTGAAAACGAAATGTCGGATCAAGCACAGGGATGGCTGAGTAACCACTCTTAGTGAGTAATAGTAACGCATGCTCCAAGGAATTCCCCACTTGAACATGAGCCACCTTCTCAGAAGGAATAATGAAATCTTTAATATTCGTTTCTAATAACTCCTTGCTACTCAATGAAATCATGTATAACCCCTCATTTTAAAAAATAAGAATTTGCGTACCAATCTATTAACAAAAGAAGTAGACACTAACCATTTTAACATACCGGAAGGAGAATGTATGTTTTGACGATTGGTTTAAAGACTAAAAAAGATAACCGACTGGTTACCTTTTTAGTACATTAATCTTGTTGAGCTTCTTGTAGAAGTTCAAAAATTTCAATCGCTGTAATGTCTATGTTATCAAAAGGAAAACTGCTTCCTTTTTCATTCATGACTTCAATTTCGAATGTATCTTGTTTTGGTAAATACTTTACCTCACAAATTTTCTTTCCATTGTATTCGAAAAACCGTTGTTGAGTTTCCCCTTGTTCACCTTGCTCTTGTAATGATTTTAATCTTTGTATAATTCCAAGAAGCTGAGACATAATCGGTCTCTCCTTTCCTGTTCTAATTCTTGGTCATAGCTTTTGCATTGTACCAGATACTATCCTGTAAAATCTAATGTTTTGTCCTTTTTCTACATAAATTCCTTTATAATGAAAGGGTAGAAATATATTCTCCCCGGAAAGGATGGATCCGATGAGTATTTATCGTATAGATTCCCGAATATCGTTAGTTGATCTAATGGATTTGTCACTACAGGAACGTACAGGAAGTTATATTATAAACGAAGAGTCCCTTACCATTATCGAAACATCTGCCAGTCCTTCTATACCTCATCTAAAAAAAGGTCTCTCTAAGTTAAACATTAATCTTGAAGATATTCAATACATAATTTTAACTCATATACACCTTGACCATGCGGGGGGTGCCGGTCTTTTCCTGAAAGAATGCCCCAATGCAAAGGTCATCGTTCACCCGAAAGGACGTCGTCACCTTTCAGACCCTACACGCTTGATCGCAGGAGCAAAAGCGGTATATGGAGAGAAATTCGACGATCTTTTCCACCCGATTGTACCCATTCCGGAAGGCCGGATGATTGTGATGGAGCATGAAGAAAAACTGAATCTGAGCGAAAACTGTACATTAACGTTTTACCACACTCCTGGTCATGCCAATCACCATTTAAGTATCTTTGACTCTGTTTCAAATGGGCTATTCACCGGGGACACATGCGGAATCCAGTATACGGTGGGGTCAAAGCACTTCTATATCCCTTCTACTTCTCCCAATCAGTTTAGCCCTGAAAACATGAAGGATTCCATACGCATGTTTAAGGATTTGCAGCTCGATCGCTTGTATTTTGGGCACTATGGTGTCACTGAAGAAGTGTCATTTGCATTAGGGGAAGTAGAAAAATGGCTTGATCTTTTCATGGAAAAAAGTGAGGAACAGTTCTCTTCCAAAAGAACGGGGGAAGAGAACGTAAATGCGATTTCTGCTGTACTTTTTGAACTTACAAAGAGTAAAATGGTCCAAAAGGGCGTTGATCCTGACAACCCGATTTTCAAATTATTAACTCTGGATACGAACGTATCAGCAATGGGAATCGTAGATTATTTCGTAAGACAAAGCAAAGGAGAAAAACCATCATGAAAAAAGTCACTTTATACACTCAACCAGAATGCCCACCCTGTGAAGTGGTCAAAATGTATTTGAAGGAACACAATGTTGAATACAAAGCAATCAATATCAAAGAAGATGAACAAGCAAGAGATTACCTTGTAAAAGAGCTGAAGTCTTATTCTACTCCGACAATCACAGTGGACTCTGAAGTGATTTCAGGCTTCAACTTAGAAGCCCTAACGGCAGCATTAAACAAATAAGCATTACGTTTTTCAACGACAAAAAAGTTGGCCCATCCACTTTTCACGGCCAACTTTTCTTGTATTATTGGGATTGAATTCTTTCTGGTAACTCGTACGTAATGGATGAAACCTTCCAAGTACCTTCTTCTTCACTTAATACGACTGCTTCTATACCTGAAACCTGGGAAACAGGACCTTCTTCCTCACCTGTTCGTTCTTCCCACACGTACCAATTTCCATCTATGTATTCTACGTTAGTAGACTCATCATACTTAAAAAATGGAATATAGTGTGGTGCGAAGTCCGATCCAAATGTGATATAACCGCCCTCAACTTCATATACATTCTCCTTTATGAAGCTTGCTGTTAGATTTTTTGTGAAATACTGTGACAGCTTGTCATTAATCCGTTTCTTCGATTGTGGTTTTTCACTTAATGATACTTGGGTACGAAAGGCATCCTCCACAAGAGACAATGCGTTATCTTCAGTAAATTCTGATGCTTGGGTTTGACTGACTTGCCCGCATGCCGCTGTAACGAGCCCTACGATAAGAAATAATAGCCATAATTTTTTCATTTCCATTTGCTTTCCCTCCCTTAAAAAACTTGTTGAAATTATTGTAGCAATGGAAAATTGTCGATTGGTTATCATTTGTTCGTTAAATCCTAACAAGGACTGACATATATTTTGGTTTGGTTGTAAAATTCCCCCTATTGGTGACAGTCAAACACGAAAATCAATGGTACATTTAACCAAAAAAGGTGCCGCATGATTACATGCGGCACCCTCTTAATTATGACAAATAGCGAACGGACCAATATATAATGAACAGTGTAATTAGAATGGTGGCAATTAAGATAGACAAGAAAATAGGATTTCGAATAAAAGGATGCTCCTTCACAACATCCGGTATATCTGTATCATATTCACCCTTCAGCCGCTTTTCCTGTCCAGCCAGTTTAAAGGTATACACCAACGAATAACCGGCTATCCCTATAACAATCAGGGCAAGCACAATCATATATATACTCATCATAGCCCCTCCTTACATAATGTCCTTAAGAATAATTTGTCCCAATAGGAAAAGGCTATACAAGAAAAGCGGAGGGGCTTTGCCCAGAGGCGACAAGCATAAGCCGAAGCTGACAGAAAGGCGCCTTTTTGCCTTTTTGACAGATTTGGCTTATGACCTCGAGCCTCTAAGCCCTGCAGCTGGACATCAAGAAAAGCGGAGGGGCTTTGCCCAGAGGCGACAAGCATAAGCCGAAGCTGACAGAAAGGCGCCTTTTGCCTTTTTGACAGATTTGGCTTATGACCTCGAGCCTCTAAGCCCTGCAGCTGGACATCAAGAAAAGCGGAGGGGCTTTGCCCAGAGGCGCAACTGACAGAAAGGCGCCCAGGGATTTAAAAGATCAAACCATCCTCCTCAAATAAAAATTCATACGAAAGATCCATAAATAAATACAATCCATTGCCAAACGGAAAGGAATACGTACGGATGGATTCTCCTGAATCAATATCGCTGTAAATGTCCGATAATAAACCTTTCTTATTGATCCTCATACGAATGATATTTTCCAGAAAGTACGGGCGCCAGCTCCAATTCTTCCCTTTGTACCTTGGTTCTATCTGCCACTTTTGATCAGTTTTTAATACGTTACTAGTCACTTGGAAGCCATTTTCATCACAAATGTATAGCCGGAAGCATTTGTCGGTAAAATACTTCCCCAACTCAAAGAGTATGTCATCGAATTCAGTACTTTGTTTTTTTATCATCATCAGCTTTTGACTGATTTCTTTATGAAGGACATCCGCGAATTCATACCCTGCTTCAAGATGCTTCTTCTCATATCGAATATAGTCCTGACATTTTTCCTTCAATTTTTCTTTTAGGATATCCGGCTTCAAAAATGAGTCTGACGGGTGCTGCAGATAATATCCTTGATAATAGCGACCACCATTCAACCAGGCAAACTGCAGTTGAAAGTTGATTTCGATATTCTCAAATAAGAGGGATGCCCCAATCTTTCTCGCAAGCATTGACAAACTGTATAATATATCTTTATAGACTTTATTCCCCGCATCATTTCTCAGTTGGTATAAATCCACCTTCAAAATATCAGGTGAGAATTGAGATAGCCGATCCAACTGACCGCTGTTTCCGCCAACGTTATCAATCGCAATTTTAATTCCATATGTTTTGTAATACAGAAGCAAATGAACCAGCTGGTCAAAGTCCCCTATAAACGTTTTTTCAGACAGCTCAATCACCGTCCGGTTCAAATTCAAACCCTTTTTTTCGTACTCTTGAAGGAGCTCCAGAAAGGATTCCCCGTGGTCAAGCATCAATAGCCTTGCATCACGGTTTAAGAAGATATATCCCTCTTGTTCCTCACCTAAAAACTTACTTAGAGCCAATCTGGTTATTCGTTCGTCCACTTCCACTTTATATTCATCCGGTATCTCTTCATCTCCAAAAAATGGACCAAGACTCTCGATAGTTCCTTCATCCACCCCTATTCTCCCTAATACCTCGTAGCCGATGATTTTATGTTCATCCGCACTGAAAATCGGTTGAAAGTACGGAATCACTTTTTCAATATTGGTTAATACTTCTAATGCGTCCATGCGCACTCCCCCACCATTACTCATGTTTTTTTGCATAATTATAACACAACTATACAGTGGAATCGAAATGACATAAACAAAAAAGCTTTCCCTGCCCTGCCGTTTAGACATATGGGGGGAAAGCTTTTAATCCTTTGTTCATACTTTACCTTATATTAGAATGGAAATTGATTAAGCCATTGGCCCCCGTCCATTGTGATGCATTCTCCGTTTATATACGCCGCTTGATCTGACGCAATAAAATAAGCAAGGCCGGCGATCTCTTCCGGTGTTCCTAATCGTTTTAACGGGACGCTATCAATCGTTCTTTTCGCTGCCTCTTCAGAAATCCAAAGCTTCTCGGCACCACCCGTTCTTTCAATCGGTCCTGGTGCAATGGCATTTGCACGAATACCGTATTTATGGCCCCACTCGACTGCAAGCGTGCGGGTTAACGATAAGACTCCGGCTTTGGCAGCCGCAGAATGAGCCACACCTGTACCTGCATTCCAAGCGTAAGTGGCAACCATGTTAATGATGGACCCCTTTTGGTTGTTCTCAATCCAATAATTCCCTACAGCATGTGAGCACAGGAACGTTCCATTTAAAACGATATCAATAACAGATTTCCAGCCATTAGGTGAAAGCTTTTCAGCAGGACAAATAAAATTACCAGCTGCATTATTAATGAGTACATCGATTTTGCCGAACTTCTCAGCAGTAAATTCAACCATTGCCTTTACGTGTTCCTGTTCCCTGACATCCATTTGAAATACTTCAATCTTTCCATTAAGAGACGAAAATTCATCTTTCACCGATTGTAGTCGTTCTTCATTTCTCCCTGTTACGACGACGCTTGCGCCAGACTCTACAAAGTGCTTTGCCATATATTTCCCCATACCATTCGAACCGCCTGTTACAATTACAACTTGTTGTTCTCCCATATGTAACTCCCCCTTTTTTATGAATGAATGTTCACTCACAATTTTACCATATAGAGATGCGTTGCAACCATTTTAAATATAAAAAAGACTGATTTTTAAGAAAATACCTTCTTCTTAAAAATCAGTCTGAAAGATTAGCTATCAGGATTGTTAACAATGGTATCGTGTAATTGCGCCAATGCCTTAATAATGGTTTTATTTCTCTTATATCCTTTTGCTTCAACAGAAACATTATTATATGAAACGACTACCTGACCTAAAGATCGAGGAGTTTTAAAGCCATAAATATATGCTTTAATCGTTCCTCTATCGGTAGGGAGAAATAGGATTTCCATACGTTTTGTCTTTTTCATAATCCCTCTCCTTTATAAAGCATTCGGAACTCTGATTCACACGGATTTCGATCCTTTATGCCTGTCTATGAATCTTTTACTCTCCTCACTTTAAAATAAGTCATAGGAACTACTCTGTCAAATATTTCATCGCTTTTACCAGACGTATGTGAGACGAATGAAAATAAAACGTATCATCAAATGACAGGTTGCCTCAAATAGTGGGGGCAAGAACGTTACATAAGGACAAATTGCTGCTGCTCGATCTCTTTCGGGCAGATAGGTTTACTAAAGAAGTAGCCTTGAGCTTTTTGGCAGTTCGCCTCTTTAAGAAAGTCAACCTGTCCCTCTCTTTCTACACCTTCTGCAATCACCTCAAGACCCAGGCTATGTGCAAGATGGATGATGGTAGTCGTTATGGCAGAATCCTTCTGATTCATTCCAATCTCTTTCACAAACGATTGATCGATCTTTAAGATGTCAATGGGGAATCGTTTCAAATAATGAAGAGAAGAATATCCTGTTCCAAAATCATCCACAGAAATGTACACACCAAGATCTTTAAGCTTTGTCAGCATTTTTAATGTTTGTTGAGTATCTTGCATGGCGCCCTCCGTAATTTCAATTTCTATGCAAGAAGCGGGAAGTTTATACGTTGATAAATAGAATTCAATGGTATCTACTAATTGCTCCTGAAGGAATTGCTTAGGAGAAATGTTGATAGCCACACGTACTGTCTTATATCCTTTGTTTCGCCACTTTTGAAGCTGTATACACACTTGCTCCAGTACCCATTCGCCAATTTGATGAATCAAGCCTGTTTCTTCTGCCAACGGAATGAACTGTGCAGGAGATACAAACCCAAATTTACGGTTGTTCCAGCGGACTAACGCTTCGAAGCTATCGATGGTACCTGTAGCTAAGTTTACCTGTGGCTGATAATGGATGTATAGCTCCCCCTTCTCTATTGCTCTTCTCAGATGAGCTTCCATAATGATATAATTCGGAAAACTTGATTTCATATGTGTTTGGTAAAAACGATAATGGGCTCTTCCTTTTTCTTTTACTTCAAAGAGTGCTTGAGCAGCTTTTTGAATGAGTGAATTAGAATCATATCCATCGGCAGGATAACGGCTGATTCCAACCGAAGGAGAGATATAAAATTCCTGCTCATCTATAGTGAAAGGGTCTATGAAGAGTGCCAAGATTTCCTTCGCTTTCGTCTTGGTATCATCAAAACCACTATTCTTCAACAGAAAAATAAATTCATCTCCTCCTTGTCTGTATAATAAACATTCTTCGTTCGTAAGGGTTATCAAACGCTCTGTGATTTTTTTGAGAAACCGGTCTCCTCCCTTTAAACCAAGGGTATCATTTACAAATTTAAACCGATCTAGATCCAGGTATAAAAGCGAGAGCTCTATACCTCTTTCTTCCATATTATGAATGATTAAAGGGACATGATCATCCAGTGCTTTCCTGTTCCATAGACCAGTTAATTGATCATGCAGAGCCATATAATGAATCATTTCATTCTGTTCATGATGCTTGGTTATATCCTTCACGATAATATAACAGCCGTCACACTTTTCTTCTACCACGATGGGAACCATTTTCAACTGGGTTATTTTCTCCTCTCCTGCTTCGTTAAGAAGAAGACTATAATCAATTGTAGAAGGTGTTCCCATTAATGTTTGGATAAGTGATTCTGTCAAGAGTTTCTCATTTTGAGAGTGAAATAAATCATAGATTTTCATATTTACTAAGTTTTCTTTTGAATAGCCTGTTAATAAGCAGCCTGCTCCGTTAGACTCCTTGATGACACCTTGTCCGTCCAGAATGAATATGGCATCCAGATTATGCTCGATAATAGATTTGTATCGTTCTTTCGCTTTCACTAATCTCTTTTTCTCCATAATGGACGAAGTTATATCTCTTGTAATGGAAACAACGTACTCTACATTTCCATATCCATCCTTAATGGGTGTCAGTATGGATTCGTTCACAACCTGACTTCCATTCGCATGGAAGAAAGTATCCTGATAGGTAACACTCTCACCCTTTTGAACAAGGAGGGTGTATTTCTCCTGTAAGTCAGTAGCCATCTCAAATGAAACCACTTCCTCCAATAGGCGTCCCATATCCCCATGCTGAATGGATGTGTACCTTTTGGCTGATTCATTTATGTATAGGTACCTGAAAGAAGGTCCCTTTTCAACCTTCATAATGAAAATCATATCATGTATATGATCTAAAATTAGTTCTTTCAAAACAGTGTCAAGGACCTGTTGATCTTGACCATTGGTGTTAATAATAGTAGTCCATTTCATGGATTCGTCATCCTTTTAGCCTTCTGTCATTTTCTACATAATGCTTCCTCCATATATTTTACTAGTTAATCCAAGGGTTTCCTACATTATTATAAGAATATTTGTTATTTTCTTCATTTACCGTTACTTTATACCTATGTTCCACTCCATTCGTCTGCCTATTATATGTGAGACAGGCGCGCAGCTTGAATATGAACCATACACTAATGTGAATAGAGAGAGGAGGTTTATTGTATATGTATCAGCACGCATATTACCCATACCACAGTTATCCACAGTTTAGAGGAGGAGACCAGCGCTTCTTCCCATTCTTTGGATTACCGTTTTTAGCAGGTGGTTTAGCTGGGTTGGCCATTAGCCCGTTCCTTTTCAACAGACCTTGCTACGGTCCTGCTTGCTATCCACCTTATCCGCCTTACGGAGGGTATCCTTACCCTGCATACCCACAACCCTACGGAGGAAATAATATCCAATCTTCACCGTACAACTTTACAGAGAATATTAATATATACCCCCAAAGATAAACAAAAGGCTCACCTGAAAATGTAAGTGTTACATTCTTTAGGTAGAGCCTTTATGATATTTACCCTCTACAACTTTTACTTTGAGGCCAGGGTACCCCGTCTAATCCTCTTAAGGTAACGCTATAATTCCTCCTATAGAAACTGACCTGTCGAAATATTACTAACTTTCAACAAGAAACTCCCCCTCCGTACCTTTCCAATCCCAGAAAAAGTAGGTATAATGAAGATTAATACATTGGAAAGGAGCCAATAACTTGAGGAATACTAGTAAATCTACCCCTTCTTCCACATCCGTAATCACCCTCTCTCAAGCTATTTTCACTGTGAATCGTCATGCGAAAACAGCAGGTAACCCAAAATACTTATATTCATTAAAAAAACGAGCCTTAATGAAAATGATTCGGGAAGGTAAGGCGAAGAAAGTTGGACTTCACTTTTCCAACAACCCAAAGAATAGTCAACAACAATCTGACGTATTGATTGATTGCGGAGATTATACCTTTCATATCCCTCCATCAAAGGAAGATTTCAAGGAATTGCCACACCTGGGTTCACTTGATCAATCGTTAAGAAATCCTAAATGTAAAATGGGACTTCAGCAGGCTAAAGGTATTTTAGAACAATATACAGGGATGTCTGATCGTAATGAACAGCCACGTAAGCCCGGGAAGAGTAGTTATCAAAAACCTGTTTTTAAAAAATTGGGCGATAGCTTCTTTTAATATTCAATGATTTTAGCGGATTAACGCATATATGTCATAAAGGGTTCAGACAAATGTCTGAACCCTTTATGATTATCCTCAATCTCTTTAGATTCTACAATATATGTTGATCGATTTTTAAAATCAGATCAGCAATCTCGGGTTTACTGATTTGATCTTCAGCTCCGACCATCTCACCTTTATGTTTTAAATCATTTGTAATCAGTGAAGAAAAAATGATGACTGGGAGTTTATTGAGCTTAGAGTGACTTTTGATTCTTTTGGTCAAATGATGTCCGTCCATTTGCGGCATTTCAATATCTGTAATGACAAGCTGAACTGACTGTTGAATATCATGAGTTCCTTCAACAAGTGATTCCAGATAATTCAATGCATCACCTCCATTTTCAAAAAACTCTACTTCTTCATATCCTGCTTCACTCAACGTATCATTCAAAAGCTTGCGGAGTAAAGGGGAATCCTCAGCAGCAACAATCTTCTTATTCCTTCTCTCCCTTGGTCCTAACTTCTTCACTTGTTCCACCCGGATCCCTGTATCAGGATTGATTTCCAGCATAATACTCTCAAAATCCAGTAACAATATCATTGATTCGTTTCGCTTGATGACTCCTATTATTCCGGAATGAACACCAGAATACATCTCTGAAGGTTTCTCTATTTGATTCCATGAAATGCGATGAATTTGGGTAACGTTATGTACATGAAAAATGATTTTCTGTTGATTAAACTCAGCGACAATGTACTTTGAATTGGAAGATTCCTCCTCTTCCACTCCCAGTACCCTTGCCATATCTATTACTGGAAGTACCTCTCCCCTCAATTGAATGAGTCCTTTCACATGATGATGAGAATGGGGAATTGGGATAACAGGAGTTGGTTGGATAATCTCCTTCACTTTAATTACATTGATACCAAATTTATTGTGATGAACTTCAAATTCAACAATTTCAAGTTCATTGGTCCCACTTTCTAGAAGAATGCTGTTTGATTGATTCAATTATTTTCGTCCTTCCATACAAACATGAGTATTTGCCTTACTCTTCTTATATCGAACAATTGAGAAACATGTTTACAGGTAACCATGAAAAAAGTAGGCAGACCCGTTTGGGAAAGCAGACTTTTTCAACCCTCACTTTCTATACCGTGACCTAAATGGTAATAGAAAATGAATCCCTATACATACTAAGGGGAGGAGGTGTTTATATGACCGATCGAAGGGACTTAGAGAACCGGAGCCTGCCTGATTTTGATGAAATAAGTGACCACATCCTTCCCTCACAAAACATTCTTCCCATTATTGCCTTCGGGAAGAATGCTGATGGAAAAGATGAACCCGATGAACTTTCTTATATCGAGGGACAAAGAAGGATAAATCAGGAACAACGTGAAAATCTTCATAAATAATAGAAAAAGCGATTGAAAGTCATCCCTTCAATCGCTTTTTTCTTATACTCCGCGCTTGTTGCCCCATACCAAAGTATGCAGCTGCGGGAGCACCCGTACATGATTCAATTCTTCCTTCTCACAAACTTTCTCAATGAGCGTTTCATAATCCAATAATAAATTTGACACCAGCTTAGGTGTATCTCCTTCGGAAACAGAAGGATTACCCGTCTGGATATAGAATGGAACGTCAGGAAAGTGTTTATGAATTTTTGTGGCGTATTCCAGATCCCTGTCGTCAAAGACAACAACTTTTAAGCTGAATTGTGAGCCATTCTCAATTAAACGTTGTACAATGATATCCAGCTTCTCAAAATCAGTCTCCATTTTCGAACTTGGAGGCTTTGGAGAAAGTGTCAGGTCATCTATATCATAGAACCAATCCTGCCAGCGGCTTCCTTGCGTCTCTAAGGCCGAAGCTATGCCATTCTCCTTTAAGATCTCGATAAGCTCCTTCAAATGAGCCAACAGAGCAGGATTCCCACCGGAAATGGTGACATGTGAGAACTTATTTCCTCCAACTTTTTTTAGCCTGTTCCACACTTCTCCAGCCGTCATAAGCTGAATATCCTCTTTTGCAGATCCATCCCACGTAAATGCAGAGTCACACCATGCACAGCTATAATCACATCCCGCAGTTCGGACAAACATCGTCTTTTGACCTATTACCATACCTTCTCCTTGAATGGTTGGACCAAACACTTCTAAAACGGGGATTTTCTTCATGGTTGTCTCACCTTTGGTCTGTATATGACGTAACTTGTCGGTGTTTCTCTTAGAAATATTTGAAGGCATTTAGGTTGGTGAGGCAGTGTGTCTAAATGATTCTGAATGATTTCCCACATCACTTTCGCTACAACTTCAGTGGTCGGGAACACATTGCCGTTCTCTGCAGAAAACAATTCATCTTCGTTCATGACCTTATGATCAAAGCGCTTATGAATCAGCTGTTTGATGTGTTGAAAATTAATAAGGAACCCTGAATCATCAAGCTGATCCCCACCAATAGTTATATTTGCAAAGTACGTATGTCCATGGACATCCTGACAGCTTCCTGCATCCACATGTGGAATATAATGGGCTGCCGCAAAATGCATATCTTTATTTAATTCAAATTCATAAGTGTGGTCAGGAGTCGGGTAAATTTGTTGAATCATCTTCCCTCTCCCCCTTTATTTGCACTTGTATACTCTTCCAGCCCTCTTTGTCTAAGCTCACATGCAGGGCACTTACCACATCCGCTGCCTTTTATCCCATTATAGCAAGTGAGGGTATTTTCCTGTACATAATGGAAGGCACCTAAATTATCGGCCATTTCCCACGTTTGTGCCTTATTGATCCACATTAGTGGAGTATGAATCACAAACTGATCATCCATGGATAGATTGAGGGAAACATTCAAGGATTTCACAAAAATATCCCGGCAATCAGGATAGCCGCTGAAATCCGTTTCACATACACCTGTTACAATATGCCTCGCTCCGATTTGCTTCGCTAATATGCCTGCAAATGATAGGAATAATAGATTTCTTCCAGGAACGAATGTAGATGGTAATTCACCATCCTGATGAGTGATTTCTTCATGTGTCCGTGTTAAAGCACTTGGTGCCAATTGATTTAATAAACTCATATCTAATACATGGTGAGGGATTTTCAGATCCTCTGCAATCTCTTTTGCACAGTCCAGCTCTGCAACATGCCTCTGACCATAGTTAAATGTCACCGCTTCTACTTCTTTAAATGCTTTCTTTGCCCAAAATAAACACGTTGTACTATCTTGACCTCCGCTGAATACGACTAACGCTTTCTCTGTGTTCATAAAAGGTTCTCCTTTCTTTTCTACAGGCTCTTTTGCCATGAAAAGAAGAAAGAGATTCTGTGATACCCTATTACAATGGCTTTAAAGCCGTCATTTACAAAAAATAACGACACCTAAGGATGCCGTTTTCCTTAGTTTTTTATAGAGGGTTGTGCTAGAACCTCTCGAGACTTATCTATCCCAGTTCTTCTTCTTTTGTCCTCAACAAATATAACGTTTTTTTTCAAAAAAATCTACCGTTTACGGGAATTTCATCGGAAAAGTAATCTCCATCGTGACCAGGTCTCCATTTCACCGGCCGCCGATTATTTGCAAAATACCTCCCCCCTCCTCATAATGGACATAAAAGAATCATTAATTGGAGGGTATGGCATGTTAGCTGATATGATTAATTTCGTTACAGAGGTAGACAAACTAAAGACGATCGAACGCCGTACATACGTAAGCAACAAAAGCCGCAGAGAAAATAGCGGCGAGCATTCCTGGCATGTATGCGTGATGGCCATGACCTTATTTGAAGTGTATGAGAGAAATCAGGAAACAGACCTATTCACTTCCATTCAGATGCTTCTTCTACATGACATCGTAGAAATTGATGCTGGCGATACATACGCGTTTGATGAAAGAGGCTATGAAGACAAGAGAAAACGAGAAGAGCTTGCAGCTGACCGAATCTTTGGACTGCTTCCTGAAAAAACAAGAGACGAATACCGCTCTCTATGGGATGAGTTTGAAGAAGGAATGACCAATGAAGCTCTCTATGCTGGGATCATCGACCACATACAGCCCCTTCTCTTAAATGTTTCAACTCAAGGAAAATCATGGATGGAACATAAGATTCACGCTCATCAGGTTCTAAACCGTAATGCGTGGATTAAAGAGATTTCACCACAAATTTATGCTCAAATTAACGAATGGGTAGAAATGGGAGTTGAAAATGGCTGGCTTATGAATAAATAGATAAAAAAAGCAGTAACTTCCCTGGAATGTCACTGCTTTTTAGCTTGCTTATTTTAAACGAAGGAGCCTTCCTCGTTTTCTTCGTTTTTTCGTGCTGAATCGCAGCCAGCCGATTTTTATAAAGAACCCAAACATGATCAGTGCTATGATCCCCATAACCCCGAGAACGATAAAGTATCCGCTTCGCTCATCGAGTTCCGGCATATAGACAAAGTTCATCCCATACAGACCCACAATAAACGTAAGCGGCATAAAAATCGTCGTAATCACAGTTAAGGTCATCATGATATTATTCATTTTATCTGAGTTAATGGATAAATAATTATCCCGGATATCTGATGAAAATTCACGATACGATTCAAGCATCTCGACAAGCTTAATTAAATGATCGTATACATCATTAAAATAGAGCTGCTCTTCTTTGAGTGCATTCAATCTGCCGGAATTGCTAATTCGATATAATAAATCCCTCATGGGAACGAGGGTTCTTCTTAACTTTGACATATCATGACGAATATCGAATAATTCATCCATCAAATCACTCTCAGCATCTTCATTCGTGTTATCTTCAATTTTATTGAGGCGATCTTCAATACCATAAACGAGCGGAAAATAATCGTCCACTAACCGGTCAACAATTCCATGCATGACATTAAAAGGACTGAGCTGATCCCCTTCTTGTTGAACTTTTTCCCATACATTATTTAATTCCCTTACAGGCTGTTTATGGAAGGTAACGATAAAACTGGAGTTCACAAACATATTCACTTCGTGAGAATCCAGGGTTTTCTGATTAATGGCATGCAGAAGGACAAATATGTACTGATCATAAAAATCGAGCTTAGCCCGCTGGCTGAAATCGTCCAGGCAATCCTCTATCGCAAGTGGATGGAATCGAAAATACAGTTTAAGTAGCCGAATATCCTTGCTGGTCGGTTCTGAAAAATCCACCCAATACCATTTAACCCCCTTTTCTTTTATTCTGGATAAGGGAACATTCTGTTCAATTTCCCCATTTTCCATGATAATACTCGTTCGAATCATATGGCTCTCCCTAACTGACATGTATTTATTTTTTATCCATTCCCTTTTTCATCATCATTCAAACAAAATCACTACGTAAAAGCTAGAATTAATGATAAAATATGAATCAAATTATTAAAGTAGGTGTACGTATTGGAACAGTATATTAACCCTCGGGTCAAGGACATCCAGATTTCAGGTATTCGAAAGTTTTTTAATATGGTGGCAGGCATAGACGACATCATTTCCCTGACAATCGGTCAGCCGGATTTTCCTACCCCACAACATGTTAAAGACGCGGGTATGGCTGCCATTGATGATGACTTCACTTCCTATACCCATAATGCAGGATTTCTCGAATTACGAGAAGCTGCGGCTTTATATGTAAAAGAAAAATATAATGTACATTATAACCCTGTAAATGAGGTCATAGTCACAAACGGCGCTTCTCAGGGGATCGATGTGATCCTTCGTACTCTATTATGCGAAGGAGATGACTGCCTCCTTCCGGGACCCGTGTATCCAGGCTATGAACCGATCATTAAACTTTGTGGTGCTAATCCCGTACAAATTGATATAACACAAAATGATTTTAAGTTGGATGCCGCACTTATTGAGAAGAGCTTAACTCCTTCTACAAAATGTATTATATTGCCTTATCCATCTAATCCAACAGGGGTAAGCCTATCAAAAGCAGAATTAAAAGAGATTGCCGACTTACTTAGAAATAGAAATATCTTTGTGTTAGCTGATGAAATTTATAGCGAGCTTACCTTTGATGACTCACATTATTCCATTGCCGAATATTTAAGAGAACAAACCATCGTCGTCAATGGTTTATCTAAATCACATAGTATGACCGGTTGGAGGATCGGGCTGGTATTCGCTCCAGAATCGATTTCTAAGCATCTCATAAAGGTTCACCAGTATAATGTTTCCTGTGCTTCTTCCGTCTCCCAGAAAGCTGCCTATGAAGCTCTTACAGTCGGAAAAGATGATGCGGCAGATATGAAGAAAGAATATAAAAAACGAAGGGACTATGTATACAACCGATTAGTTGAGATGGGATTTGAAGGAATCGTCAAACCTGACGGAGCCTTCTACTTTTTCGTCAAGATACCAGATCGGATTCTTTTAAGTTCATTTGATTTTTCGTTGGCACTTGCTCAGGAGAAAAAGGTGGCTGTCGTTCCTGGAGATGCTTTTTCCCCTCTCGGCGAAGGATACTTCCGACTATCCTATGCCTGCTCCATGGACCAGCTGACAGAAGGACTCGACCGTATCCACTCCTTCATCCAACCCTGACAAGAGGGACGGACAAGAGGGACGGACCTTGCATAACAAGGTCCGTCCCTCTTCATATTTACCCTTTATATTCACCGTTATTTTTAGGTGCTTTTTCTTTTTTGGCTTTGTCTTTGTGTATTTTGTTTGTTGCCGCACTGCCTATTTCGTGGGCAAACTCCGCATTGATCTTAGAAGAATCGAACCCTTTTTTGTTCTTCTGTTGTGGATCATTCTTTTTTGTACGTTTCGCCATTATTTATACACCCCTTTTATTAATCATGCTGATCTTTAATGGATTAGCACAATATTATTATTCGCTTTCTTCTTTTTCACTATACGAATCAACTTCCGGTATAAAAATAGCAAAAAAAGAACCAACCCAGTTAACTGAGTTGATTCAAAAAAAAGGAAAAGGGGGTGTTAGTGAGAAATTAATCTCCAATTTCATGCTTAATTATAGAATACCCGCTTTCCAGAATGATAAACCGCCCTTCAAGAAAAAATTAATTTTTTTCAGAAGAAAAGTTATTTCAGAAAAACACTTCAAAAAAGCGCTTTCATAAAGTATAATGAACAAGTAAATTCTGAGAAATGAGGTTCTAACATGTATGTGAAAGAACAGTACGTTTTCAGAAACAGCCAAATTCATAAAGCCGTTATCAGAAATTACCGCAAAGACGATTTCGATGATTTGATATCCCTTCAAAAAAGAGCTTTTCCACCTCCTTTCCCATCAGAATTATGGTGGAATAAAGATCAGCTCGCACATCACTTGATTCATTTCCCCCTTGGGGCTATGTGTGTGGAAGTAGGCGGGAAATTAGTGGGAAGCATGACCAGTTTAATCGTCGACTTTGATCCGTTAGAGCCGCATCATACGTGGGAAGACATAACTGATGATGGATATATCCGGACTCACAATGAATATGGAAATACATTGTATGTGGTGGATCTATGTATCGACCCTGATTATAGGGGATTTAAGCTTGGAAAAGTCTTGATGAATGCCATGTTCGAGATTGTGGTTCATTTACAATTGGATCGCTTACTAGGCGGCGGTCGGATTCCTACCTATCATAAAGTGGCCAAAAATTTTCCGATTGAGGAATATATACAGAAATTAACGAGTGGAGAATTCAAGGATCCCGTCATTACGTTTCTTCTGCAAACAGGACGCACTCCTTTAAAAGCGGTTAAAGGGTACCTGAAGGATGAAGAATCATGTGACTATGGGGTTTTAATGGAATGGAAAAATCCTTTTAAAGGTTCCAGGTTTTAACGTGTATTGCAAATGATGTACTCCCTGAAAAAGAAAAAAGGGATTGAAAGAACAATACGTTCCTTCAATCCACAAGAAAGGGGGAAAGGAGAATGAAAAGGCCCAAATGGTGTGCCTTATTATTCACAGATATAATACCCTCATTCCCACCATCTAAACCTACATTTATTCCATTGATGTCGCTTTTTTCACAGCAGAAATGACAGCATCATTGGTGTCTAATTGTAGTGCTTGTTCTGCCAGTTCTTTCATTTCAGCACGGTTCAACTGACGGATTTGAGAACGTGCGCGTAAGATCGATGTAGCACTCATAGAGAACTCATCCAAACCTAATCCCAGAAGGATCGGTACAGCAATCTCATCTCCAGCCATTTCACCACACATACCTGCCCATTTGCCTTCTTTATGAGCCGCATCAATCACCATTTTGACAAGACGTAAAATGGCAGGGTTATACGGTTGATATAAGTAGGAAACTCGCTCATTCATGCGGTCGGCAGCCATTGTGTACTGAATTAAATCATTGGTTCCGATAGAGAAGAAATCTACTTCCTTGGCAAAAACATCCGCCATTACAGCTGTTGATGGAATTTCTACCATGATTCCCACTTCAATATGATCAGCTACGTTTGTACCATTCTCAAGAAGAGCTTTTTTCTCTTCTTCAAGGATGGCTTTCGCTTCTCTGAACTCTTGAAGATTTGAAATCATCGGGAACATGATCTTTAGATTTCCGAATGGACTGGCCTTTAATAACGCTCTAAGCTGAGTACGGAAGATATCCTGTTCGTCCAGACAGAGTCGGATCGCACGATACCCCAGGAATGGATTCATTTCTTTTGGCAGATTTAAGTAAGGAAGCTCTTTATCTCCACCGATGTCAAGGGTACGAACCACTACAGGTTTCCCTTCCATACCTTCTAGTACAGCCTTATAAGCTTCGAATTGCTCGTCTTCAGACGGTAATTCGTCACGACCCATGTATAGGAATTCTGTACGATACAGACCTACACCTTCTCCGCCGTGATTTATAACCCCTTCAAGGTCCTTAGGTGTCCCAATGTTAGCAGCAAGTTCAACATGCTCCCCATCCTTGGATACCGTTGGTTCATTGACAAGCTTCGCCCATTCAGCTTTTTGTTCTTCATATCGGGCATGCTCTTTCTTGTACTCTTCGATGACTTCAGGAGTCGGATTAATATGTACTTCTCCATTTAATCCGTCAACGATGATCATGTCACCATTTTCAACTGAGGAAGTAATGGATTTCGTTCCCACTACAGCTGGAATCTCCATTGAACGTGCCATAATGGCTGAGTGAGATGTTCTTCCACCGATATCTGTTGTAAATCCTTTAACAAATTCACGGTTTAATTGTGCCGTATCAGAAGGTGTTAGATCCTCTGCGATCACAATCACTTCTTCTGTCACCATGCTTGGGTTCGCAATCTGCACGCCCAACAGGTGTGAAAGGACACGTTTCGTCACGTCACGGATATCTGACGCACGTTCTTTCATGTATTCATTGTCCATGGATTCAAACATGGATACAAACATATTCGCTGTTTCTTTAAGGGCGAATTCAGCGTTTACATTTTCAGATTTCACTTTGTCTTCGATTGGTGTCAGTAGTTCTGGATCACTTAGGACAAGAAGATGCGCTTCAAAGATTTGAGCTTTATCTTCACCTAAATCTTCTCTAGCTTTATCACGGATCGCTTCAAGCTCTGACTTTGACGTCGCAATGGCTTCCTGGAAGCGTGATACTTCCTGTTCAGCATTGTCTACGTTTTTCTTTTCAAAGCTTAGGTCGGGTTCAACTAAGCGATACGCTTTCGCTATGGCAATACCATTTGATGCCGCAATTCCTTTTAAAAGACTGGACATTACTCAGCTAAACCTTCTTTGTTCAATGTTTCTTGTAAGCTGTTTAACGCTTCTTCTTCGTCGCTACCTTCAGTAATGATTGTGATTTCTGCACCTTTACCTACACCCAAAGACATAACACCCATGATTGATTTTAAGTTTACTTTCTTTTCTTTGTATTCTAGATGTACATCGCTGTCGAATTTGCTTGCCGTTTGAACTAGTAGAGTTGCCGGACGAGCGTGAATTCCTGTTTCAGCTGTAACTGTAAATGTTTTTTGTGCCATGTAAATCGACTCCTTAATTTATCTTGTTTTTAGTTGCTTCATTAAAGTAATGGATTATGAAGAATACGTCAACTATTTCTAGTAAATAATCCATTCCTACTATAAAGCTGTTCAATAAAAAAGAATAGCATGCAATGAAGATATACACAATTGTAAAGCTTGATTTTTTTAGTATTTCATAAATTTGCCACTGTTATGAACCTATTTATGTAAAAATTATGATGTTTTTTACAAAGGCTCTTTTCGCAAAGTTTGTGGCTATCTTAGAGAAGAAAGTAGTAGTTGATTTCCGCTACAGGACGCTCGCTTTCCGCTCCACTCAACTTTCTTAGATTCGTCTTGCTTTAACAAAATTATTATAGAAAAACAACCTTTTAGAAGACACCTTTACAAAATAAAAACTGACTCTTCAATGACTCCATTCCAATTAGGAGAAGGAGTCTTTAGTATGAGTCAGTTGTGTCATTGCGATACTATTCTTTTTCTATGATTTGTGATTTAGCTTTCATGATATTATAGCCGATTTTTGCTTTTATGACGGTCCCCTTCAGAGTCATTTCATGATCTTCAGAGGTGTTTGTATATACATTTACCAAGTCACATATGCACCGAGAGAATAATTCTGAGAGTTGTTTTAATTCCTGCACCTCATGCTTGCCATCCTCTTTCATTAGTTCTTCTATGACATCCATGGCTAAACTTTTCACTCTTAGCGCCTGTTCTGTTTGGTAATTCATATAGTACTCTCCCCTTTCCTGCTACTCTTTCTCTATCATATGCAGGAAAAAACTAGATTAGAACAGGAGTGCTATGTGGTATCTATAAATTTAATTGGGCATCTCTCGTAAATAGTTGCTTATATCCCATTAATATAAAGCTGATGACTGTTAAGGCTACACTCCCCACTATGCCTAAAAGTATGGCAATCTGATACTCGATGGCCACTAATGGACTTATCCCCGAAAGAATCTGCCCTGTCATCATTCCAGGTAAAAAGATGATGCCCATCCCTAACATATTATTAAGAGTGGGAAGAATCGCTGCATCAAAGGCATTATCTACATATTTTTTAGAGGCTGCTTTAGGGGTTGCTCCGAGCATGAGGGCACCTTCTACCTTTTCTCTTTGATCCTTTAATCCCCCTAATAGAGTATTGATCCCCAAAGTGATGCCCGTCATGGAATTCCCCACTATCATTCCGGCAATGGGTATAAAATATCTCGGTTCATACCAAGGGGAGAAATGAATAACCACCATATTAAAGTAGAATAAGCTAATGAGAGTTCCAATTAGTAAAGATAAGGCGGCAATCCCTTTCAGTTTCTTATCCATTTCGTATTTAACCTGTTTAAATATATTCCTGATGGCGAAGGCTTCCATAATCAATATAATACCTAACGTAAGCCACGGACTTGGATTGTCAAAAATATAGGTTAGTATGTATCCTGCGATGATTAACTGAATGGTCATTCGAAAGGAGGCAAGTATAATCTGCTTCTCCCTGGAAATTCCTCTCCACTTCACAATAAACAACAATAGAAGAACGAAGAAATATGCTGCTAAAAATCTCCACAGCTCTATATCAATTATTCCTTTTTCCAATAATACTCTCTCCTTCTTTTATTTTGATATGGTAATAATCTCTTCACCATATTGCTCGGCAACGTTGGTCGAATGAGTGACCATGATAATGGTTCCTCCATGACCTTTGGCAGTTTCGATAAAGCTTTTCATCACTTCAATTTCCGTTTCCTCATCAAGAGCAGACGTAGGCTCGTCCAGTAAATAGACTGGCGGTTTCATCAACAACACCCTGCCAAGGGACAGGCGCTGCCTCTCCCCTCCGGACAACTGTTCTGCACGAGAACCCAAAGGTTTATCCAGCTTTACGATTTTCAGTGTCTTCATGAGCTCCGCACGACTTGCAAGCGGCTTCTCTGAAAACAGAAGACCCTTCTGCAAATTCTCTTCTACCGTATCCCCGAACAATAAGGGGGTTTGTGAAATCATCACTACTTCTCTTCGAAGTTTTACAGGGTCCATTTCTTGTAAGGGAGTCTCATTATAATAGACCTTTCCTTCATCTGGTATATTCATTTTATTCAGCAATTTTAGAAGAGTAGATTTTCCCGAACCGCTTTCACCGATGAGGCAGGTTGTTTTGTGTGAGGCTATTTCCAAGTGATCGATGCTTACGATATTTTTAAATATTACGCTTTCTAATTGAAACAGCACTATCTTCACCCTCCCATATATTCACATTTATCATACCCTAAAGAAGCATGAAATAAAGAAGCTGATGCTCGAAAGGAGAACTTCGAGCACCAGTTTCATTCAAGTGGTGTATTCAAGGATTCGATGTGTTCCCGGATTCGTTTTGTGAATAAATCCACTTCATCCTGATCCGGAACTCCACGTCCATATCTCACACGTTCGTATATAGTGAAAAATTGGGCACTTTCCTCCAACTCAATTCTAGTGAACCAAGCTTGGACGTTTTCATTCGGAAGTCTGCCCACTTCATTCTTGTAAGCTTCTTCTTCTAACATTTCCATCGATTTTCTGATTGCGTCCCTTGCTTTAGAATATTCGACCTGCTCTTTTTGATTATGCGTATCAGCCGCTCCTTCTACCCGGGTCATTATGACAGGTGTTGTACCCTCATTCAAGGATAAATGTAAGGAAGTTTTTCTTTTCTTGAACAAATAAATGATTGCAAAGCAAACCAATAGGGCCAGCAGTGCCTCATCTACCCATGAAAACGAAAGTGCGTCACCACTGGTAGGCAGCTGGGAACCATCATAAATTTGTTGTTCAATCTCATTTCCGTCTCCCTTTTCCGTATTACTTTCAAAAAACTTCAGGATCAAATCCCTTAATTTAATCAATATATTAAAGATCGGGTTAACCAAAAAGGAGAATAACCAAAACACCTTTTCAAGCAGCCAAAAGACTCCTTGGCTGACCACTGAACTAAAAGCTGCAAGTATCCCCACGCTTACAAACACCGTGAGAAGAAGTGCAAAAGGCTTGTATATACTCTTCTTTACTCCTTTACTTTCGCTGGCCAACATCCTTTGAATCGAAGTGAAGGTCCCAATGAACGCGAATAATAGAAACAGCAGACTGTAAACCAGGTATGTGTTTTCCAACTGTCTGATAGATCCCGTGAATAAAGAAACAGCAGAGATAAAAAGAAAAATCAATACGTTACCACTGCTGACTTCAATTGATGGGTCCTTGATCTGTAAATAGGAGCTGATTCTCCAGTGCAGAAAGATCGTAGCGGGAAGCAAAACCCACCAGGACGCCGAGAATAATAAGATCCCAGTTCCAACCCCCAGGGCAAACACTGCATATAACAAGAGGTGATTGAAGCTCTGCACTTTAAGGGATATGGCCGTGTAAGTCAGTACCAAGACCAACATCATAGCAAAAGCGGGTACGTATTGGTTCAATACGACGTCTCCAGTAAATAGAAACGTAATGGCCAGCAGGACAAACAAAAGATCAATTCCTGCATACAGCCCCATTTTGATAAAAAGCATTTGTTTAAGTTTCGTTATGAAGGAATTTTCAACGAACGATTCCATAATGTGACGACTCCTTGTTCTTCTTCTAAGCTCAGCTTAAAAATATGTGGATGGCCTTTGCCGATATTCTGCAATAAGTCCTCTTCCCTTGACCCAAGCGAACCGGCGACAATAAAGACGGACGGTACCAGTCGGCGTAGATACAAATGCTGGAGGACGATGTGGAAGGGCATGGTGAATTCATCGGTCGATAAGGTAGCTAAAAGCTCCAGCCCTCTCTGTCGGTGCTTCCTTCCTGTTCCTGGTGGCAGATAATAATAAGGTGTAAGTCCCGGTGTTCTCACATTTAAGACTAGGGAAAAAGAGATGTTTTGTTCCACAGCAAGTTGCATAAGGTAAGCTGCATGCTTGATGATTCCCTCCAACTTGCTCGTAATGGCAAAACGATCAGAGATATTGATGGCAATCATCCACTCTTTTTGAGTAGCAGGCGCGAAGATTTTCGTTTGCAGCTCGCCTGTTCGTGCAGAAGCCTTCCAATGAACATCCTGAAATCGATCTCCCTGTACGTACCCCCTTGTGCCTACGGAATGGAACACATCATGAAACAAAGAATGGGGAGTAGATACGTCCCCTTGCCTTAATGTAAGCTGTTGCTCCACCATTCTTACAGGTGATGAAGAAGGGAACACCATAATGGTGGTTTGAACTGAATCGAGTAGATTCAGGAGAACCTTACCACTTCCAAAAAGGTGAGGGATCTCAAGCTGCATATTGGTTATACGGCATAACCCTCTTCTCTTACCTTTGACCGGTAACGAAATTTGACTCTCTTCATTTTTCCCAATGGAGAAAGGGATAGATACCTCGATCTCGTTAGCAATGCCCAATGAATATGGATGCTTTGTAGGCTCCACAATATCTTTAAATGTTATCTTCAATGTTGCTCCCCAAATGGGAAGTCCTTTGTTTTCAAGTTTAAATACCCAATTATCTTCCTCATCACAATGAAGCCTTAATCTTCGTTGAGATCTTTCAATCATGACTCCCTCTCCAACTTTTAGCAGATACCACTGATGAACGCGAAAATAGAGGATGATCAACAGGAAAATCCCCAATCCAACATACGATTGTACATAGAAACTTACTGCCCCGACAATGACAAGGAGCACTAGACTCAAGGATATATAAGGGTCTTCAACTACTTCGCGCCTCCAGTTCACTGCGCCTGCCTCGCTTCAACAGGCAGCATGGCAATCTCTATTATTCTGTCAATCAATTCTTCAGGTGTTTTAGTAAGGGATGCCTCAATGGTTAATTGAATTCTATGCTGAAGGACAAATGGTGCTACCGCAACGACATCCTGGGGTCTGACGAAGTCCCTCCCCGCTATGAATGCCTGAGCCTGGGATGCTTTTAAAAGAGCTAAACTTGCACGTGGACTCGCCCCTACTTCAACCCATTCATGCTCCCTTGTCGCCCTTGTGATCTGAAGAATATAAGATTCGATATCCTCAGATATATGTACCTCTTTAACGAGACTTGAAAGAGATTGAATTTCACCCAGGCTCATCACCTTTTCTACAGTATTTAAAGGTTGTGCAGATTTAAATCGATTTAGAATACTGCGTTCCTCTTCGAAACTTGGATATGCAAATGGAATCTTCAACAGAAAACGATCCAGTTGGGCTGCTGGTAGAGGAAATGTCCCCTGCTGTGATTCAATCGGGTTTTGCGTCGCTATCACAATGAACGGAGGCTGTAATGATACCGTCTCTCCATCGATGGTGATCTGTTTCTCTTCCATCACTTCAAGTAAACTTGCCTGCGTTCTGGGAGTAGCCCTATTAATTTCATCTGCTAATAACACATTAGTGACAACTGGTCCGGTTCTCAATTCGAATTCTTGAGTTTTTGGATTAAAAAACTGAATGCCTGTTACATCACTCGGCAATACATCCGGTGTGAATTGTATTCGCTTAAAATCTCCTTCAATACAATGTGAAAATGTCTTAGCCAATAATGTTTTACCAGTCCCTGGTACACTTTCTAGCAAGACGTGCCCTTCCTGAAGTAAGGCAATCAATAGAAGATTGACTTCTTTCTCTCTTCCAATCAGAACTTTGCTCATTTCTTTTTTTATGTCTTGTATAGTAGACACCTTTGCTCCCCCTTTATTTTGATCTCTATTTATCTAGTAATTTTAAAATAACAATAAATATTTAGCGAATATTCTAAAAATAGAGCCATCCTCATCATACCATAGTATGTTGTTAAAATATCCCTTTTGTTTCTGAACAGTAAAAAGCCGGTCACCATCCCTGTCTTGGATTCGTAACCGGTAGTTCTTCTATGTTCATACAAATCTTTACAAATACTTATCCTATTCCCCGAACAGTGCTAATGCTCATAGATCATCTTCCTTGTCATTCCACCATCCACCACTAAGTTTTCTCCTGTAATGAAATCATTATCAGGATGAGCAAGATATAAGCATGCCCTTGCTATGTCTTCGGGGTTCCCTACTCTCCCCGAAGGATGCTGGTCATGGTCCTTGTCCCGTAATGAATCATAATCTTCGGTTTCAACCCAGCCGGGACTTATGGAATTCACCCGGACCCCAACCTCACTCAATGTAATGGCCATTGAATGAGTCAAACTCACAATGCCCCCTTTTGTTGCAGAGTAGGCTTCCGTATCCGGTTCAGACATGGAAGCTCTGGTAGAGGCCATATTAATAATGCAACCCCCTCGGTTCTTCATTAAAGCGTCCCCCTCTCTATTGCAATAGAAGACACTACTTAAGTTTGACGATAGAATGCTGTCCCAGTCCTCGGGATCCATCTCCCAAAAGGACATGAACTTCGAAACACCTGCATTATTGATAAATACGTCCACGACGCCATGATCTTCTTTTATCTTTGAAAAAACATCTTTTACCTGTTGATAGACTCCTACATTCACTTCATGAAACCGTGTTGAATAACCTTCTGAATTGAGTTGCAGGGATAATTCCTCCCCTTTATCCCCGTCCCTGTCCATAAATTCAACAACAGCACCTTGCTTCGCAAATTCTTCAACCAGCGTTTTACCGATCCCATTCGCTCCACCTGTTATGCAGACCATTTTATCTTTCAATCTTGTCATCTCCCTTTATCTTCAAATATTTTCATTTGCGATTTACTGTTCTCTTCCTAAAAAGCATACCCTTCCCCCATGGCCCTCAACCTTCTTTCAGACATATAGAAAAGGATTAACCTGTGGAAATGCCGGGACATTCCAAGGTTAATCCTTTTATTTATTGTACTATCTTATTTTTTGTAGTTTTATTAATATCATTTTGCTGATGAATATTGATTAAGGCATCCAGCTCTTTACTAAGTTGAATGGTGGCTGGACTGCTAAGCCCAAAACGAACGCCTGTCTGTATCATCTTCCACCTTACCGTTTCAATTCGAGCCACAATGGTCCCATTCATCAACATCACCTCTTTTTCTTTACTCTATTTTACTATTAATTCCACGTAGAGAAAAGAAAAAAGTATCTGAACGCTATTTTGATATTGAGTCAAATCCTGCGTAATGATTATTTTGAGAAGCGTTGTTTTCCAATGGTTAACATGGTTTCTCTATTTGTAATCCATCGCTTGTAGATGTTAGTGGATTATAGAAGAAGAGAGAACCTTGTCCTTGACCTCTGAAAGCCAAAGCCTCTTGAACAGCGCCTCTCGCTTCCTGTGAAGGCGCTTGGTTGATTTCCCCGTTCTGAACCGGCGAAAAGGCATATTGACCGTTTGCTACTTCCTAATTAGCACTCCCCCCTAAGATAACAACGAATAAACAGAAGTTCATCAGGTAATGGTTACCACAGTCCGTTCTTTGTAGCCTGGCAATACATTCTAAAAAACCTTAGTGCTTCATATATTGGATATTAACCCAAAAAAAACGGAGGATCTCATCCCCCGCTTCTTCTAACTTCTTGGTGTATCTAAATAGTGATAAAAAATATCACCGCCATGCTGAGCCACTCCACGAAACTGTTTAAAATCCTCTTGTTTAACGAGTACAGATCGAAAGGTAAGAAAGTCTTCTTTCGTTACTCTTATTTCTTCCATTTCTCTTGTACGCAATAATTGTAATTGTTCAAGAATTTCTGTTTCACTCATATCCAAACCTCCATCCTGAATGTCTCTATTGTAGTTTTAAAAGGATGTAAACCTCAAGAATAATTTTTTTGATGAAATTTTTAGAAAACTCTTTACCTTTCCAAGAGTTTAAGTCAAAATATTAGTAATTGTTTGTAGAATTTTGGTAAAAAGGGGCGACCTCTGATGAAAAAAGCAGAAATTGGAAATGTGATTGAATTTAGAGAGGGTTTAAAAGGTATTGTAGAGAAAGTAAATGAAAACTCGGTTATCGTTGATCTAACGTATATGAAAAATTATCGAGACCTTGAACTGGAAGAAAAAACAGTTGTTAACCATAAAAACTATAAAATAGTTGAAGCATAGTACGATTTTCTAAAAGGTGGAGAATGAAACTCCACCTTTTTAAATTGAGCTCCTTAACTAGAGAAAGGTTTACGGAAATGTCATTAAGGATACTCTTATAGCATACTGTTTCGTAAGGTGGACCCCCGTCATGAATTTAAATATTCACATGGTTAACAAAGCCAGGAAAAGTTTTTGGTTTGTACCATTTTTATTTTCACTTATCTCATTAGTACTTGCTCTCATCACCTTCTATTTTGATTGGTGGTTGAGTCAGCATGAGTATGCTTTGTTCCCCAAGGTACTATTTTCCAATTTTGATTTATCCATGACCATCATCAGTACGATTGCATCTTCGATCATGACCATGACGACGATTACCTTTTCAACGATTATGGTCGTCTTAACCACTTTTTTGTCCCAATATTCACCCAGAACCCTGCAGAACTTCATTAATGACCGTCCTACACAACGGGTTCTAGCCATTTTTGTGTCAGGTGTGGTGTACTGCATCACTTTGTTGGTTCTCCTTCAGGACGAGTCCGGGCAAAAACTATATATTTCTTCGGCCTTTGCCGGTATAGTGGCGATTATTTGTTTATTTGTTTTCGTCTACTTTGTTCATCATGTTTCCAATTGGGTGAAGGTAAGTAATTTAATACATAATATAACAATCAAAACCAATAAAAAAATTGATAATAGTTATTTATATAGAAAGAATGCCATTAATGAACAGCCTTCAACCTTTAATGAGACGCTCTTTGACGATACGGAGCCCATTTTGGTGTATAGTGAACAATCGGGGTACTTACAACAGATCAATATTGAAGGAATGATCAATAAAGCTGCTAAGGATGAAGCAGTTATCCGCATGATGAAAACACCCGGTGAATACTTACTTGAAGGAACTCCTATCATGACAGCATGGACGACGAATAAAGACATTGATGTAGAAGATTACTTGGAATACCTCGTACTTGGGCCTGATAAAGAGCCCATGGAAGACATTGAGCTCGGGATAAGAAAGCTGGTTGAAATAGCCTTGAGAGCCATTTCCCCCGCCATCAATGACCCGAATACGGCAAAAAACTGTATAGAAGAAATCGGGATCATTCTATCGAAACTTGCTAAATACAAGCTTCCAAGCTCTTATTTATCGGATGAAGAAAACAATGTGCGAATCATATTGGAACAGCCGACCTTTGTTGATCATCTATACAAGAGCTTTTACCAGTTAAGGCATTACGGGAAGCAGGACATATCCATTATTGCTGAAATCCTGCGTTCGCTGCGAATGATAGGGGAAAACAATAGCGAAGAAACGCAGCATATGGTGTGGGCATTTAAAGACTATATTCTGGAAGGAATTGATTACGAAAGCCTTCAAAATCTCGACATGCAGTACATTATGAGGCACCTGGATGAACTGGCTGCAGCTTGCAGTCAAACGGATTGGGATAAGGATGAAGTGCGGAATAAATATTTCCCCGAACAATATAAGACAAACGACTCTTACCATCATCAGAAAGAAGAGTAATTAGAGCCAAGAAAAAAACGGATGCACGATGCATCCGTTTTTTTCTTATTCTTTTCCTTTTTTTCCTTCTGAAAGCTCCTTGAAGGATGATACTTTGCCATGAGGATGCTGTTCCTGTTTTCTTACATTCCACTGTCTTTCTTTTTCATGTTTTGATTGCGTCATGTTCGCCACTCCTTTTCATTAGTCTCTATTAACATGAGCAGCAGACCCGCATTTTACTCTCACCTTGATGATTATTTATTGGGTTTCATCCAAAGAAGAATGATGAATAATAAGCTCATATACCCAAAAAGTGGGTATAAATACGACAGAAGTTCACTGTATTCAAAAAAGCTTAACGAATAGATCACGAGAAAGATACCGGTAAAGGTCATTAAAGAAGAGCCCTTCCAATAATTCGTTAATTGTTTCTCCAGACCAAATACCCCCCCGATCACGGAAGTGAAAATTTCACCATAAATGATGATGATATAAACAAGATAAAACCCGGCTACAAAGGATTTCATCACCACAGCCATTGGAATTTGGTATTGTGTCACATTAGGGATCATGACTAAGGTAATATGACTGGAAATTAGGATCAGTGTAAGGAAAAAACCGCCAAGATATCCTCCATACTTAATGGTCTCCCGGTCTTTCACTTCTCCGGCAACGGGAACGAGAACCGCCTGAGCCATGGCCAGATTAAAGGCCACGTATGAAAAAGGTGCTACTACGGATTTCCATCCATCCTCTGCATGCGGTATCATTAGAAATGCGTCTAAAAAAGCTGCGTTTCGAACAGAATAAACCATCAATAAAAGATTAAAGACAATCATAAGAGGAACAACTAACGTATTAACTGCAAAAAGCCCTTTAATCCCCACCATCATCGTGATGAATCCAAGACCGATTGTCAGCAATATCCCTAATTGTTTTGGTAGCAAAAGCTGCTCTTGAAAAACAGCCCCCGCTCCTGAAAGCATAACCGCAGAAACCCCGATCAGCATAATCATCATGACGATATTCATAACCTTAGAAAACCATTTTCCAAATAGATATTCATTAAATTCTTCAAAGGACTTTGCTTTAATATCATGGGACTTCAGCATAATCTTCGTTCCCATTGTAATAAATAAGTACCCGCTTAATAAAATCGCAATAAACCCGACAAAGCCAAACCGAGTGAAAAACTCTACAATTTCCCTTCCTGTTGCAAATCCGGCTCCTATAACGGTACCAACATAAACAGCAGCTATTTGAAACGACCCAGCTAGTTTTTTCATCCCATCACCTCTGACAACCTTCTACTTCACCTTATGTACAAGCAGGGAAATTCAGAAGCAAAAGAACGTAATTCTTCCGGAATTGTAGAAGAGCCCTAACAAAAAGGGCAGCCGTAAAAAATACGCTGCCCTTTTTGCATTTATAATGATTGATCATCTATTCCATTTAGCCACTGTCTGATCGGTTCAATGACTTTTTCAACTGTCCCTTCCTGGAATGGAGAATCAAGTTTGGCTGCTTCTACAAGCCCGGTGAATGAAAGGCTCCCTCCCAGTTTACAAAGGGCAACATAGTCACTCCACGCTTCCTCACGATTAAGATTCATCTTCTTCCAGAATTGAAATGCACAAATTTGAGCCAATGTGTAATCGATATAATAGAAGGGAGAATTATAAATATGGGATTGGCGCTGCCAATATCCTCCATTCTCCAAGTAAGAAACATGATCGTAGTCCTTATGGGGAAGATATTCCTTCTCAATTTTTCTCCAGGCGGCATTCCGTTCAGCCGGGGAAGCTTCAGGATTCTCATACACAAAATGCTGGAACTCATCAACTGCCACACCGTAAGGAAGGAATTGCAATGCTTCACTTAAATGTGAAAATTGATACTTGTCTGTATCCTCTTCGAAGAAATAATTCATCCATGGCCACGTGAAGAACTCCATGCTCATGGAATGAATTTCACACGCTTCATACGTTGGCCAAATATATTCAGGGATATCGAATCCCCTGCTGGAGTAAACCTGGAACGCGTGACCTGCTTCATGGGTCAATACATCAATATCCCCTGAGGTCCCATTGAAATTTGAGAAGATGTAAGGAGACTCATGGTTTGCAATATACGTGCAGTAGCCGCCTCCAGCTTTTCCTTTCTTCGCTTCCAGATCCATGAGATCATGCTCAATCATGAAATCAAAGAATTCCTTTGTTTCAGGTGACAGCTCTTCGTACATCTTTTTGCCATTATCTATGATCCACTGAGGGCTTCCTTTAGGAACTGCGTTTCCGGAAGTAAACTTAAAGCCTTCGTCAAAAAACTTCATGGAATCTATTCCAATGCGCTTTCCTTGTCTTTCTTTAAGTTCTGTAGCAAGAGGAACGATATGCTTCTTTACTTGCTCGCGGAAAACCTTTACCATATCAGGAGTATAATCCGTTCTCGTCATACGATAGTAACCTAATTCAACAAAGTTTTTATACCCTAATGTGGTCGCAATCGTGTGACGCAGCTTAACTAACTCATCAAATAGACGATCCAATTCTTCTTGATTCTCTTCAAAGAAAGCAACGGTCGCTTGAGCGGCCTCTCTTCTTGTTTCCCGATTTACAGATTGTGTGAAAGGACCCATTTGAGCCAAAGTTCTTTCTTCCCCCTCAAATGGAATCTTTGCAGACGCCATCAGCTTTGTATATTGGGAAGATAATTTATTTTCCTTCTGCAACAGAGTGACGATGTCAGGAGAAAAAGTCTTCATTTCACTTTCTGCCAGAGCGAATAGCTGCTTTCCCCACTTTTCTTCTAATTCTTTTCGATAAGGAGAGTTTACGAGTTCCTGGTAATATTCCGTCACCATCCCGTGAACCTCAGGCATCATTTCATCGATATAATCTTGCTCTTTTTTGTAAAACTCATCATTGGTATCGATAGAATGCCGGATATAGCATATATTTTGCATGTTATCGATGTTCAGACGTATATCATTCAATTCCTTCATGGCATCCACCTGTTCCTGTACATTGGACGCAGACCTAAATTTCCCTAGCAATTGTTGGAAAACAGGTTTAACCTCTTCTAAATTGGGCCTTTCATATGTAAACTGATCAAACTTCATACTATTGCCTCCTCCTAATATAACCCCGAATATAGTTATTCGACTTATGATAGAAAATCTCCTGTTTATTGTAATATCGAATTTTAGGAAATAGAAATAATGGAACTGATGTGAAAGGACGTGCTTATAAGACAAAATAAAAGCCCCGTCTCATGAAAGACGGGGCACAGGAAGTTCGACTCAATACGACAAGTCTTTAATGGATAAGCCTAATTTCTTCAACATTTCTATCGTTTCTTCCTTCTCATCAGGAGATAGAGCTGACATCAGTTCATGAATTCGATTTTCGTGATTGGGGAATATCTCATCAATTAACTTTCTGCCGCTTTCTGTTATTTGAGCATAGGTGACCCGACGGTCCTTTGGACAAGCATTGCGCTTTAGGTAGCCCTTTTGTTCAAGCTTATCCACTACATACGTAATGCTGCCGGAAGCTAATAGAATCTTTCCGCCAATTTGTTGCAAAGGCTGATCTCCCTTATGATAAAGAAGCTCTAGGACGGCAAATTCAGTAGGGTTTAAACCGTTCTCCTGGATGTTTTTATTTATCTCTTCATTTAAGGCTTTGAAAGCTCTTGACAGGACAATGAAAAGCTTTAATGATCGTTTTGTGTCTGGAGTTTCGTTCATTCCATTCATTCCTTTTAAATAAATATCTCAGTTTCAAAATATTATACAGATAAACCCTATCCTTGTCAAACAAGAATCACTGCTCAACAGTAAATAAACGAAGGGCGTTACGCATATAGCGAACCGCCCTTCGTTTATTTAGATAACGACAAATTAAAATGATTGTCTTGGTTTAAATGTGGATTTGTTGGAGATGATTGTCTCTTGTAAACCTTGAATGGTGAGGGAAAGCCTTGGTGAGTAGTCTCAAGAAGCAGTTCGTTTTAATAAGTTCTTAATGTATTGCCCAAATTCGTTTGATGTTTCTTGGAGGGTTAATGGTACTATCATATTTGTGCACTTTTCATAGTCGTTCAAAAGCTGATCTAATTGCTGACTGCATTTGATTGTCTCCGCTGCACATAATCCTAAACTCTCTCCCAACCCAATCATTTCTGAACGTTTTTGATTAATTCTCATTAATAACCACTTCTGTTTTAGTAGACGACCCATTTCTTATAAACTCCTTTTTAGCTCCTAGCCTTTATTAAGTTAAATCGTTACTTGAGCATTATCGCAAGTATTATTAGAAAAGTAAATAGATTCGCAAAACAAGACAAAATAACTAGTAATGTATCTTAATTAGACATTTTTCGCTAAATATCTCCTCTATCAAAAACAAAAGGATAGACAATGGATTCCACTCTTTGTCTACCCTAAAGTTATATTAATAGATTGGTACCCAGCCTTCCTGTGTAACGAAAATCCGGACGGCAACTACTTGCTTGTCTTCACTCAATGTAAAATAATGCCGGATATTTTCAGGGACTGAAATTAAGTCACCCGGGTTTAGATGCACTTCAAAGAAATCACCATCACTTCCTTGAATAACAAATACACCATGGCCGTTTACAATAAAACGGACTTCATCATCTGTGTGATGATGCTCCTGTTGGAAATTCTTTAAAAGCTCTTCAAGATTTGGTGTGCGCTCGGAAAGGGAAATCACATCCCAAGCCTGATATCCTCTTCGCTCTGAAATATTTTCAATCTCCTCTTTAAAAGTAGACAGAATTTCCGCTTTATCATCTTCGGTTAAAGCGTATTGGTCCCTTAGTCCTTCGTCCAGCTTTTCGATATTCCAATGCTCATAAATGACTCCTTGTTCACTTAAATACTTCACTACTTCTTCCTGATTATCAATGACTTGGTTTTTCCCTTGGATTTTGATTGTCGTCATAATCTGACTCCTCCTTTAGTAAATGATCTCGTGTTCGTTAAGGATAAAAGAGTGAGTTGATATTGAAACATAAACTCACAAGCTTCTAATAGTTTCTTAGCTTCAAAACCGGTTCGTCCCCATACCGTAATCCCATGGTTGCGAATGAGCACTGCCCCTTTGTCTGCTTTAATAAAGGACTGAAACTCCTCGGCAAGCGTCGGGATATGTGCATGATTACGAATAATTGGAATGGTTAAAGAATCATCTTCCTTCCATTTATCCCACGCTTTAATTAATTCTTGGTTTCTAAATGTGACGACACCTTCATCCCCATACAATTCACTAATCACATTATTGGCAACAGTATGGACATGTAAGCTGCAACCTGCTGAACTTTCTGTGAAAACATGACTGTGCAGCAATGTTTCGGCAGATGGTCGTAAAGGAGTATCCTCGATGGCCTCACCACGAGCATTCACGAGCAGGAAATCTTTATCGGTTTGCTTCCTTTTATCCTTTCCACTTGCCGTTACCAGGAAAGTAGCAGGTAAAGAACTCACTCGTATCGCAAGGTTCCCGCTCGTTCCCATAAACCAATCCCTGGCTGCCAGTTCCCTTTTAATATCAGCGAGTTCTTCCCATTGAGATTGATAGGAATTCATATTTTCACTCCTTTTTCAATGACGTCCAAGCAATCGTGAAAGGATTCAAACGGATGATAGAGAATTCCTTTTTCTTCGCATGTATGTGCCAAATAGTCTCTGGCGATCACAGTATCTCCAAGCTTTGCCATTTCGATATCAGTGACAGAATCCCCTATCACAATGACCTCTGTATCTTCTGTTAAAGACAACATTCTCAAGATGGAAGGCTTGCAGCACCCACATCCTTTATTTTCACAGTGATCGTCACATGGATATGGCCAATGAAGCGTTATGGTTGAGTCGTTAAAGTTTGCTTTATTACAATAAACCCCATTAAAAGGCCCATATTCTTTTAGTAAAGGATGAACAAAGAAGTCGATTCCACCGCTAACGATATACAAAGGAATCTCATGTTTTTTTGTATAATCTACAAATTCCTTAAACCCTTTACGTATGACTGCTGTGTCTAATAGATACTGAATCATTTCCTCTTTCTGTGATGAAGGAATAAGTGAAAACAGCTTGCTGACTCCTTCTTTAATGGAAATCGACTGATTTAAGATGTCGTCTTTGATAGGTTCCCATTCTGGAGAAGCAAAGGATTTCATTAACGAGATGATATTATCGGTTTCTGTAATCGTGCCATCAAAATCACAGAAAATGATCGGACGCGTCACTATACCTTTACCTCCTCTCCCCATAGGGATAGTGCTTTACGAAGCTCACTATGGGTATCTGCAGCATCTGTCAGAGACTCTCCTCTTAAAACTGCTTCAATTGCTTGGACGAATGCCTTCCCCCCTCCAATTGCCCCATCTGAATGGCCATGGATGCCACCACCTGCATTAATGACACAGTCTAAACCAAAATCCTTCATCAAAAGCGGTACAAGCGCAGGATGAATGCCAGCTGATGGTACGGGCAATGATCTTCTTAGTTGATCGTCATCCTTTGTTAACTCATGACTGAGCGACAGGACTTGGTTCTTATCTAATGCGACAGTTCCGTATGGAGATGGAAATAAAGAAAAATCAGCTCCGGCCATTCGTAAGAATTTCCCTAACCATAAAGAATAGCTCACACCATGTGCAGGAGATGAAGCAACAGCACCTGCAAATGCAGGGTGGGCCATAATCGGCAATCCGATCTCAGGGTCCTCCCTCAATTCCTGGAGAACATCCAGGCCGTATGAAAACACATTGAATAAAAGGGCATGGGCTCCAAGCTCACGTGCTTTTCTTGCTTTATCACGTAATTCTGAAGTCCTTCCTGTTAGGTTTACAGCATACAACGTTTTCTTACCTGTCTCTTCAAACAGCTCGTATAACACTCTTTTCCCTATATTGATCCTCTCAGTGAAAGGTGTTAGTGAATTATCAAAGAGGATCTCATCGTCTTTTACTACGTCGACTCCCCCTAGAGCCTGTGCCCTTAATTGAGTTTCAAGGTAGGTAAGATCCCTGCCGATTACGCCTTTAAAGATGCTCATTAACAGGGGTCTTTCTTGTACACCTGTTAGCTCCCTGATTCCTTCTATTCCAAACCGTGGCCCAGGATAGGCTTTTTTTAAGTCACTGGAAAACTCTATATCTACTAATTTCACTTCACCATCCAGGGAAAGCTTGCCGAATACCGTAGTAAGGATGGCTGGGATATCATTTGAATAATTATGACCGGGATAGCCAATTTGCACCTTACCTCTGGGTCCATTTTTGCCCTCCCACTCTTTCACAGAAACGACTCTCCCCTTGTACTTGCGCAATTGATCCTGTTCCAGGAGCGGTAAGTCCGTCCATGAACCGACCGTCAATCCCAGGGCGATTCCCTCTGCCTTTTTCTCGAATGAACCACTCTTTCCCTTTAGTTCATATGTGGCTATCACTTCACTCATTGTTGTCCTGCCTCCTTTTGAAAACATGCTATTCTTATCCGCATGTTGATTTCATAAGCCCGGGTAAACAAAAAACCTCTTCCAAATAAGAAGAGGTTTGAAAAAGTCACTCTTTCTTATCTGTCAGCATTATTGCTGCAAGAATTAGCACCGTGCTTGAATAAGTCGGTTGCCGGGCTTCATAGGGCTGGTCCCTCCGCCTGCTCTTGATAAGAATTTCATTATTCATTATTTCAGTTGGATTATTGCACCAATTTCAACTTCTGTCAATCCCTTTTATGGAATAATTCTAAATTTTCAATACGTGAAATCGCTTCTTTTATCCGCTCGTTTGTGGTTAATAGTCCTACACGTACATACCCTTCTCCGAATTCTCCAAAGCCAACTCCCGGGGCTACAGCGACTTTGATTTTTTCAAGTAAATAAGTAGAGAACTCTACAGAGGTGAATCCCTCAGGTACTTTTAACCAAGCAAAGAAGGAACCTTGTGGAGCTTTTACATCCCACCCTATTTCCTGAAGTCCGGAGATTAATAGTTTTCTTCTTTCTTCGTATGTTGAAACAAGCTCATGTACGCATTCCTGGGAACTTAAAAGGGCAGTGGTAGCCGCTTCTTGAATAGCACCGAACAGACTGACATATAAGTGATCTTGGAGGAGGTTGATCGCTTCTATGACACTCTTATTCCCTACTGCAAACCCCACTCTCCAGCCAGCCATATTATACGTTTTCGATAATGTATAAATCTCAATCCCCACATCTTTTGCTCCTTTTGTTTCCAAGAAGCTTATGGGCTTATTTCCATCAAACCCTATAGCTCCATAGGCAAAATCATGTACAACACAAATATCATGCTGATTGGCAAGAGTGACTGTTTCTTCAAAGAATGATTTTGTGGCGATCGCTCCAGTAGGGTTATTAGGGTAATTCAGAAACATTAGCTTCGCATTTTCCAGCTCATTACGGGAGTGTTCACGATAATCAGGCAGAAATCCATTTTTCTCTCGTAGAGGCATTTTAATCATACGTGCTTCTGCCAATGCAACCCCTGATAAATAATCAGGATAACCGGGATCGGGCACCAATACCCCATCACCAGGATTCAATAAACATTGAGGGATTTCAACTAACCCTGCCTTTCCTCCGAACAGCACAGCTACCTCTGTTTCCGGGTCTAATTCCACACCGTATTCACGAAGGTAGAAAGCAGCAATCGCCTCTTTAAAGGACGATAAGCCGCGAAATGGAGGATACTTATGATTGGACGGGGAAGCTGCTGCTTCTGTCAGTTTTTCCACAATATGTGGAGGAGTCGGTTGATCCGGATTTCCCTGGCCCAAATTAATGACATCATGTCCCTCTTTGACCACAGCATTCACTGTTTCCGCGAGGGATGCGAAAAATTGTTCAGGTAATAAATCTAATCGTTTTGCCTTACTAAAGGTTTTCATACATTCACCCACTACATTTTTTTGAAAATTAATTACTTTCAAATTCTAGTCACAAATGATATAACGGAAAATAAAGAATGTAAAGGAATAAATTCCAAAAATCCATAATGAGGTGAAAGAAATGATTCAAAAGATAGGTCTTGCACAAATGGATATTGTGTTCGGGGATCCCGAAAAAAACAAGCAAAAAGTAGAACAATGGGTTAAAAGAGCGTGTGACGAAGGCTGTGATACGGTTGTACTCCCTGAACTGTGGACGACTGGATATGACCTTACAAGAATGGAGGAAATCGCTGATGAAGGAGCAAAAGATTCAATCTCCTTCCTGTCTGCCCTATCAAAGAAATATTCTATTCATATTGTAGGTGGTTCTATTGCACAGAAAACGCAGGATGGGGTGTCCAATACCCTTTTAGTTACGAATTCAAAAGGCGAGTTGGTGAAAAAGTATTCGAAGCTTCACTTGTTTAAGCTAATGGATGAACATCATTATTTACTTCCTGGGCATGAAGATGGCATCTTCACCCTTCAAGACACAGAGATGGCGGGATTGATTTGTTACGACATCCGTTTCCCGGAATGGTTCAGAAAACAAGTTCTACTAGGTGCCAAGGTTGTTTTTGTCGTAGCAGAGTGGCCTGCAGCACGAATTGATCACTGGCAGACCCTCTTAAGGGCAAGAGCGATTGAAAATCAATGCTTCGTGATCGCCTGCAACCGGGTGGGAAGCGACCCGAACAATGAATTTGGCGGTTGTTCCCTCATCATTGATCCATGGGGAGAAATTCTTTCAAAAGGGTCGCAAAATGAAGAATTGGTTTCAGCTAAAATCAATTTACAGGAAGTAGATAGAGTCCGAAAACAGATTCCGATATTCCAGGATCGAAGACCGCATTTTTATTAAAAAAGGTTATTTTTTTAAAAAAACGTTGACATGGAAAATACTTCGATGGTACTATTCAAATCAAATGAAACATTCTGAAAGTTTAATTAAATAGTTTACGCAACTCTTATCAAGAGCTGGCTGAGGGATTTGGCCCTATGAAGCCCAGCAACCGACCATAATACCGTTGTAAAACGGGGCGCAGCACGCGCCGGATTGAATGGATCCATTAAGGCACGGTGCTAATTCCAACAGAAAGATAGTCTTTCTGAGAGATAAGAGGCGACGAAGATACCTTCTTCAAGCCTCTTTCGAACATGGAAAGAGGCTTTTCTTATGCCACAGAAAAGCCTCCACAACACAGTCTTCAATAAGACTGTACTTAAAGGAGGAAGGACAATGGCGATTACGAGACTCAATACATATCAACCATTAACTGAACAGGCGGCAATTGCACTGGCGATTCGCTTAAGAATTTTTGAAGACGGCACTCTCTTAACGTGTGAAGAAATTGGAGACGGGAATTTAAATCTGGTCTTTCGTGTATTAGAACGGGAAACAGGTAAGGGAATCATCATTAAGCAAGCCCTACCATATGCGAAGGTTGTAGGTGAAAGCTGGCCGTTGACAATCGAACGGGCAAGAATAGAAGCGAGTGCCCTTAAGCTTCAGCAATCATTTGTAGGGGATCTCGTTCCCGAAGTGTACTATTCTGATCCGACACTTGCGATTACAGTCATGGAAGATTTGAGCGCACTGACCATTGCCCGGGCTGGCCTTATCAAAGGGGAAAATTACCCCCGGCTCTCCCATGACATTGGAACATTTTTAGCTAATACCTTATATTTCACCTCTGATTATGCCCTTCATCCTTTTAAGAAAAAGGAATACGTGAAAGAATTTTCAAATCCTGAGTTGTGCAAAATCACTGAGGACCTTGTATTCACGGATCCTTTTTTTAACAGTGAAACCAATGAATTTGAAGAAGAGCTTTCCCAGGACGTCCAACATTTATGGGCTGATTTCACCTTGAAACTTGAAGTGGCCAAATTGAAAAAGAGCTTTCTTACTGAAGGAGAGGCACTTCTTCATGGAGATCTTCATACGGGAAGCATCTTTGTAGATAAGAATCAAACAAAAGTGATTGATCCCGAGTTTGCCTTTTATGGACCGATTGGCTTTGATATTGGACAGTTCATTGCCAACCTTATTTTCCAAGCCGTTTCCAAGCCAGATGAGAAGGAAACGATTCTCTATCACATTGAGAATACCTGGAACGTCTTCTCTACTGTGTTCTCCAAGTATTGGAAAGAAAGCGGAGATGCCTACACGAAAGTGGATGGCTACCTTGAATATGTATTGGAGAAGAGCTTTCAAGACAGCATCGGTTTTGCAGGATGTGAATGTATCAGGAGAACGATAGGCCTTGCTCATGTTGAAGATTTGGAGAGTATCGCTGAAAAAGAACAAAGAATACTGGCCAAACGTACTTGCATAGTTCTCGGGAAAGAACTGATCGTGAAACGAAAACAGATCCATTCCATCGAGGAACTCATATCCTTAATACAGTCCCATTCTTAATGAATAAAGGAGATTATCATGACACAAACACTTACAATTCCAACTTCACTAGAGTGGCATGAAGATTATTTACTGATTCTTAATCAACAAAAACTGCCTAACATAGTGGAATACATTAAACTGACGACCATCGAAGAGTATTATGATGCGATTATCACACTAAAAGTGAGAGGTGCACCTGCCATTGGCATTACGGCTGCTTACGGTTTAGCCCAGTCAGCTTGTCAGTATGAAGTGAATACGTTAGAGGAATTTATCGACCTGTTTCAATGTGACAAAGAATATCTTGCCGATTCACGCCCTACAGCAGTCAACCTGGTTTGGGCTTTGAACCGCTTGGAAAAGGTATTAGAGAATGTTTCTTCTGTTAATGAAGCTAAAACCAATTTACTCCATGCTGCCATCCAGCTTCATGCAGAAGACGAGGCCGTGTGCCGTCTTTTAGGGGAAAATGGTTTGAGTGTATTGAAGGATAAACAAATCGTGATGACCATCTGTAATGCCGGGTCCATTGCAACGAGTAAATACGGTACTGCATTGGCCCCTTTTCATCTAGGAAGAGAAAAGGGAAAAGCGTTTCAGGTTTATGCATGTGAGACGCGACCTGTTCTGCAAGGAGCCCGCCTGACCGCTTGGGAGTTACAGCAATCAGGAGTAGATGTCACCCTCATCACAGATAGCATGGCTGCACATACCATGAAAGAAAAAGGTGTAGAAGCCGTCATTGTCGGGGCTGACCGGATTTCTGCCAACGGGGATACCGCAAATAAAATCGGAACGTCCATGCTTGCCATTTTGTGTAAACATTTCAATATACCCTTTTATGTCGCTGCTCCTTCTTCCACTTTCGATCTTTCCAGCTTAAACGGAAACGATATTCCCATTGAAGAGCGTAACCGGGAAGAAATCACAACAATCGGGGGGACGTTGATTGCTCCAGAAAACGTTCATGTTTATAATCCTGCATTCGATGTTACTTCTCATGAACTGATTACCGGCATCATCACGGAAAAAGGTGTCCTGAACCCTCGCTTCGAGGAAAGTATTCAACAAACCATAGGTATTAAACAATAGCCAAAAGAAGAGCAATAGATTCCTCCTGCTCTTCTTTTGGCTTCCATGTTATTACCCATATAACTTTGTCGACGCCCACATTTCCCTCGGATTCACTTCATAAATGCTATTTTCCCGGTACATAAACTGATGAATGATAAATTCTCTTCGTAAGGTTGCAAAGTCTTCATGAAATTGCTGAATATACTCATTCAAATCTTTTTCCTTATATTTTTCTCCCACCTTTAATCCTTCCACCATATGTTCCAATATAAATAATTTCTTTTTTTGTTGAGAAGGAATATTTTTGATTCGTCCATTTTTCTCCAAAAAATTATTCATCACCTTTTGTTTTTCTTTCATTAGTTTTTCTGCCATCACACTGTCCCCTTTCTCTTCATGAGCAAACTGATGAAGAACACTCCCATGATGACTCAGAACTTTTTTATTCAAATAGTAGTAAACCGTGTTCTTCTCCCTTCGTGAATAAACAAGATTGCACTCTTTGAGTTTCGTTAGGTGATGGGATATTGTCGGGGCGGTGAGTCCCAGTTTTCCCGCAATGGCTCCTACGTGCAAGCTTTCTGATGCCAGTAAATAGACAATCTTGATTCGGGTCGGATCCCCCATTGTTTTATGAAAAGCTACCTGCTTACTTAATTGCAACAGGTCTCCCCCTTTCTAATTAGAATGATAAATCAATCACAAAATAAATAGGCTATTTTCGTAAACTTTGTTGCTTAGCGAGTAGTGGGTGATTTCCGCTCCAGGTGCTCGCTTTCCGCGGGGCGGGTGGTGAGCCTCCTCGTCACTCTGCTCCTGTGGGGTCGCACCTGGCAAAGCCCTTCCGCTTTTCGTACTGTCCCGCTTCTCCCGCAGGAGTCGAGCACCTGCAGCGAGAATCAACTTTCTCAGCATAAATTTTCTTAGAAAATCTAAATAATAACAACAAAAATTTAGAAAACAACCTCTTTTACCAGTGAACTATTTTCTCTTGTGTACTAGAAATTCTGTCTTCTTTAGAAGTTTTTGTTACCTTTAAGCTCTTTGTCATGAAAATTTCTTATAGATGGTGAGGGGAACTGCGTAGACCCCCGCGGAAGTACGGGCGTGCAGAGACCCCGTTCGGCTAAGCTTTGGAGGCTCGGCCGAACGCTAGCTGCAAACGGAGCGGTTCCCCTCACTATCTAGCACACACGGGTTGACAGAGTCCTGGCTGATCATATGTCATAATACAACAAACCTTGCGAAATCAGTCATAAAAAAACAGGCATTCTCCCTATGGAAAATGCCTGTTACTGAATCTATTTTTCTAATGACAGTAAGGTTTCTTTCTTATCCACCTGCTTACCAGCATAACCTGTAAGTGTGTTATTCTTACCGATGACACGGTGACATGGGATGATGATGGGGAATCGGTTGGCTTTATTCGCTTGCCCTACTGCCCTGACAGCTTTAGGTCTTTGGATCGCTTGGGCTACCTCCTGGTAAGACCGGGTTTCACCAAATGGAATCTGTTGCAGGGTGTTCCATACTTCCTTCTGAAAAGCCGTTCCCTCTATCTTTAGAGGGAGATCAAATTCTCTTCTCTCCCCCTTAAAGAATTCTGTGATTTGCTCTTGTGCCCTTAGTAATATTGGATTCTCGGTGACAAAATCCCCTCGTAAATCATTTTCTAAAAACTGTACCGAAATTAGATTGCTCTGATCCGCTTGAAGTTCTAACTTTCCAATCGGACTCTCCATTATAATAGAATGAGATGACATTATACAGGACTCCTTTACGATTTAGGGAGATAGATGTGGAAGGTGGTTCCTTCTCCAACGATACTCTCAACCTGAACACTTCCTTTATGCTCTTTAATAATTTTAAAGCTTACCATCAGACCAAGTCCAGTTCCCCGTTCCTTCGTAGTGTAAAAAGGTTCACCAAGCTTTCTAATCTTATCCTTTGATATCCCGCCACCCTGATCTTTTATGCGTATGTGAATCATTTCATCATCCGTCTCTTGGATTCGGATGGAAATGAACCCACCGTCCGTCATAACTTCAATCGCATTCTTGATGACATTAATGAAAACCTGCTTTAACTGATTGGGCTCTGCGATGATGGTTGGGAGATCCACTTGGTAACTCTCCTCGTATTGCACATTATGCATGACTGCCTGAGCACTTAATAGTTCTACCGTATCTTTCATGATTCTGATTAAATTTGTTTCTTGATATTGAATCGCCTGTGGCTTTGCTAATACTAGAAACTCAGTAATGATGGATTCAATTCTCTGAAACTCAGAAGTAATCACATTAAAGTACATCTCATGATCTTGACCCACACTATTTTCCAACAATTGAATAAAGCCTTTAAGGGCGGTCATTGGATTTCTGATTTCATGGGCAATACCTGCAGCAAGCTCCCCAACTACACTCAATGTATCTGACTTTCTCAACTGCTCCTGCATTTCAATTTGTTCTGTAATGTCACGAATGATCGTTAGATTTAAATTAGAGAGCAAATTGTACTTGGATGACAGCTCAATGTATTGAACCTTATCCCTATGAGAAGTCAACGTTTTTAAAAACGTCGCCTGCCCGTCTTCTTTCAATTGTTGTAAGTATTCATCATATGATTCTTCACCGGGTTCTATAGTCAATATTTCACGTACATCTTTACCTATTAAGTGATCTTTCTCGATATCAATGATCTTACTCACTTCAGGATTTGCGTCTACGACAACATAATTGTGATTGGTAAGAATCAGGCCGTCCAGTGAACCTTCGAAAATCTTCCTGAACCTCTCCTCGCTTTCCCGCAATTCCTTTTCCATTTGATAACGCTCACTGACATTCCTGAAGATCGTCATGTTATACCCATCAACGGAATGAAGCTTAGAAGTGAACTCCAAATGCTTCAACTGATTGTTAGGCATTAGAAACAGTACTTCATCCCTTACTGCACCGCTTCTGTTTAACTGTTCCATGACTAAATCAAACTTTTGGCTTTCCAGAGGATAAACAAAGTCACGGATCCTCTTCGAAAGAAGCTCTGAAAGTGAGCATTCAAAGATCTTCAGGGCGGAAGAGTTCGCTTTAAGTACTCTACCATCCTGATCCCATAACACGATCGCATCAATCGCTTCTTCAAATAAGCCTTTAAACAACTCTTCGTTTCGTTTTAATTGAATCTCCATCTGTCTCTTCTCGGTTACATCCCTAAGGATGGCCATATGAAGCTTGTGATGCACATACGGACTTGTCGTAAATTCCACCATTGAAATGCTATGTGATTTTTTTATTGGAATTTCCCCACGGGCTTTTTTGTTTTGAGAAATCAGTTCTTTTATCTTTTCAACCTTATAATGTGCATTCTCAGGAATAAATGAGCTTATTTTCCTGTTTGTGATTTCATCCTTTTCCAATCCGACTTGTAAACTGAATGCCTGATTCACGTCGTTAATATTTCCTTCTATATCAAAGAGAACGATTCCTTCTGATGCATTCTGAAAAATATTCGATAACAAATGGACATTCATATGATCTTTCCGCTCTTTTTCCTTTAGTGCCGTTACATCCTTGAAATACAGATAGGCATTAGGAGAAATGGTCGATTTTTTAAGCAATAGTTCAATATGGATGATTTTCTTATCACTAATATTCATTAACGTTTCATCTTCAAGGTTCTTTCCGGTTTCCATTACTTCTTTATAATGAGCCACAATCGGGGCCGGAACAGAAGAAAAAAAGTTGCTGAACAGTGTGCCTACAATCCTTTCTTTCGTGGTCTGTAGCGTTTCACATGCTTCTCCATTGGCAAAGACAATTTTCAACTCTTTATTGATCACGAACATCGGCATGGGTGATGCTAAGCAAATTTCCCTATCGACGGGATGACATTCGTCCTTATTCAGCTCTTTCTGCAATTTACTACTATTAGTCATTTCCTCATCCCCCTACTATTTTAAAAGACGACTATTGGCTCAGGTCATTATAGAGTTCGCATAGCTTCCCATACTTTTGGTGATAATTAACAGTGAAATTCATGTTTTACTCATTGTATCCTAGGGTAAGAATGAATTAGGATAAATCTATTCTAAGAGATGGTGAAGATATGAAACAACGTGACTATTACTTCGACAATGCCAAATTCATTTTGATCTTCCTGGTTGTTTTTGGACATTTGATCCGGTCCTATATAGAAAGCGATCCATTTATCCTTTCTCTGTACAAAACGATCTACACCTTCCACATGCCAGCCTTTATTCTTGTGGCAGGGTTTTTTGCAAAAGGATTTTATAAAAAGGGATATATTCAAAAACTGGCGAAAAAGTTAATACTTCCTTACCTTGTGTTTCAATTGATCTACACGGTGTATTACTATTTTCTTTATCAAAAATCAACATTTGAAGTCGATCCCCTTAATCCGCACTGGTCATTATGGTTCCTCATCAGCTTATTCTGTTGGAACGCATTATTGTATGTTTTCATCAAGTGGTTTAAGTTCAAGCCCGGCATCGGATTGACAATCGCTTTTTCCATTGGGCTGCTTGTAGGATTTGCTGATGTGATTTCAAACTATCTAAGCCTGTCCAGAACATTTGTTTTCTTTCCCATTTTCCTGATGGGCTATTATTTGGAGAAGGAGCACTTCGAATATTTTAAAAAGAGTAAAGCACGTATAGTGGCAGGTACATTATTTGTTCTCGTATTTTTAGGAATGTTTTTTATACCTGAATTCTCCGATAAATGGTTACTGGGCTCTAAGCCGTATGGAGACTTCGAAGGGAACAACGTCATTAGTTTAGCGGTCAGGGCATTTGTTTACTTGCTGAACGTTGTGATGATCTTTAGCTTCTTTACCTTTGTCCCTACGAAAAGACAGTTCTTCACTAAGTGGGGCAAAAATACGCTATATGTATACTTGCTGCACGGCTTTCTTATCCGCTTATTCCGGGAAAGCCAGCTGAAGGATACAATTGATCCCACTACGAGTTTATTAATCTTACTCGGTGTATCATTGGTTCTGACAATGATTTTCTCAACAAGGTTTTTCACAAGCATAACGCAACCAATAGTGGAATTTAAATCAACCAAACTCCAGAAACTTCTTTCAAAAAGAGAAATGAAAACAAGATAAACCCCACTAGAAAGGGCTGACCCAATAGCAGACACGGGTCAGTCCCTTTTCATGAATATCTATTCTCTTAAGGTATATATTGATCATCTTCTACACAATTTTCAAAAAACTATTTATTTTATTATACTATTCGTAACTTTTCCTTAAATTCCTTCTAATACTTACAATAAATTTAAATTCATTCTAGACAAACATTGAGCTTTCTCTCTTCCTTAGATAAAATGATAATCAGAACTGTTGATATTAGATGTACGAACAACTCGTAAATGTTGGAATATATCGTTTAAAATGGTTCACATGGTTCATCCATGTGAGGTTAGTATAAAAGGAGCTTATTGATGAAAAAAGTCGTTTTAAGTACGTTAAATGCAAAATATATTCACACCAATCTGGCGATTCGTTGCCTGAAGGCCTTTGCAGAGCCTGAACATGAGATAGAACTGGCTGAATACACCATTAAAGATCCAACCCTTAACATCGCTACTGACTTGTTTTCGAAAAAACCTGATATTATAGGATTCAGCTGTTACATTTGGAATATCGAAGAGACGATTAAAGTGATCAAGATCCTTCGTAAAATCCTGCCTGAAGTAACCATCGTCCTGGGTGGGCCAGAAGTCACATATGATGTTCCCTACTGGCTGGAGCGGCTGCAAGACGTTGACTTTATCGTTATCGGTGAAGGGGAAGAATCCTTTAAGCAGTTATTGGAGGAACTTAATGGTGATAGGGACTTTTCACAGGTCCATGGAGTGGCTTACTTAGCAGATGGAAAGCCGGTCATCAAGCCACAGCAGAATAAAATTGATTTAAGAGATGTTCCTTCACCGTTTCGCTTTCAAGAAGACCTTCCTCAATTGGGTAAGAGGGTTACGTATATTGAGACAAGCAGAGGTTGTCCATTCCGTTGTCAATTCTGTCTTTCTTCGATCGAAGTAGGTGTACGTTACTTCGACAGAGAAAAGGTAAAAGATGACATTCGATTCTTAATGAAAAATGGTGCAAAAACGATAAAGTTTGTGGATCGTACTTTCAATATCAGCCGAAGCTATGCCATGGAAATGTTTCAATTTCTAATCGATGAACACTTGCCTGGAACCGTCTTTCAATTTGAAATCACAGCAGACATCATGAGACCGGAAGTCATTGAATTCCTGAATGAAAATGCCCCATCAGGTTTATTTTCGCTTTGAAATAGGAATCCAATCAACAAATGACGAAACGAATGATCTTGTGATGAGAAAACAAAATTACTCGAAACTGACGAGAACCGTTACGATGGTCAAGGATGGAGGAAAGATCGATCAGCATCTGGATTTGATTGCCGGTCTGCCTGAAGAGGATTACCATTCATTCCGGAAAACCTTCAATGATGTATTTGAACTGCGACCAGAGGAACTTCAATTAGGATTCCTGAAGATGCTTCGTGGTACGGGCTTAAGGATTCGTGCAAACGACCATCAATATACGTACATGGACCATTCACCCTATGAAATCCTGGGCAACAATGTATTATCCTTTGATGATATCGTTAGAATCAAACAGGTTGAAGATGTATTAGAAAAGTATTGGAACGATCATCGTATGGATCGGACGATCGAATATCTGGTGACCGAATGCTTTGAAACACCCTTTGATTTCTTCCAACTATTCGGCTCCTACTGGGAAAACCGTGGTTGGTCAAGAATCGGGCATCAACTGGAGGATTTGTTTAAAAGACTACATGAGTTTTTATATACAGAGACAAGCTACAACATGTCGATTATTGAAGGTCTAATGAAACTGGATTATTTAGAGAATCAGAAGTACAAACCAAGAAAGCCTTGGTGGACACATGAACTGACGAAAGAAGAAAGGTCTGCTATTTATCAAACTTTGCTTGCACAACCATCTATCGCAGGTGAATCTTTCGCTGAGCTAAACTTAAATGAAAAAGAATTGTATAAGCATACACTCTTAGAAACGATTCAGTCGAAGGATGGACAAGATCAGTATGTATTAGCTTACTTTGAACCAGCCTCAGGTCAATCTACCGTATTTGAGTTTGGCCGACAATCTGTTTCACTATAAACAAGAAGAAATGTTAAGCGGTTCGCTTAACATTTTTTCTTGTCTTCTTTTACTTTTGGCTGTTTTTGTGTCACTTCCAGGATCTTAGCCGCATTAACATCTCCAAATTCCTGACCAAACTCCTCACGGAAGGATTGTTTTTTATCCTTCATCAGCTTCTACCCTTCATACCTTTAGAAGAGTTTCTATTCTTTCCCTTCGCTGGATCTTCTCCTTGTGAGAATTCAGCGGAGAATTCTGCCTCTTGCTTATTCTTTAAAGGTGTTTGATTGTTCTTTTCAGCAGCATTATACTGAGCTTTACGTTTCATCATTAACTCATCTCCTTTGTAACCTTACTTTCCCCACTCGATTCTCTTTCCATTCCAAAAGATATATGATTTTCAGATGATAAAGGTATTCCAATACTAGAAGAAAAAGTCTGAATAAATGCAGCATTTAACCAAAAACTATGCAAAAATGTTAAATGAGGATATGACATGATACTTGTCTTCTTAATTTGTTACGCTCTACTTGGATGGAAATTCGGAAATTGGAAAGATTTTTACAGCTATTATCCAACATTGTTGTTTTTTATTATTGGAGATCTACTCTCCCAGTTCCTTTTGTATGACTACTCTATGTGGAAATTCCATGCGATTACACCATTCGGGGACCACATCAACCTGAATCATACGATCATTTCACTGTGTAAAATGGCTGTTCAATACACCGCAACCGTGGCCATCTTTATCGGGAAACTCCCCTCAACATACTGGGGAAAACTAGCCTGGATACTAATGTGGACTGGTATTTACGGTCTGACAGAAGGCTTATCCTATGTATTTGGGATGATGACCTATCACCACGGCTGGCATTTGGGGTGGGATATCCTATTTAATATCATGATGTTCACCGTACTCATTGTCCATCATAAAAACCCGATTGTAGGATGGATCATATCCTTTCCCATCATTATCTTCCTTTGGATTTACTTTGATGTCCCTTATTCTGTGCTCAAATAAAAAAAACGATGCGGCATGCATCGTTTTTCTATCCAATAATGACCCTTTCCTTTGGATAATGATACTTGGTTGTTTTCTCTTTTCCACCTATCATAAACAAGAAAGCGAGTATTCCTACACGACCGATGAACATTAGCGCGATAATGATACACTTCCCTACAGAAGTTAAATCAGAAGTGATCCCTAATGATAAACCCGTTGTTCCAAAGGCCGATGCCACTTCAAAGATTATTTCTATCAGGCTGTGATCTTCTGTAATCGTTAAGATAACGACCGACACAAAACACATAAGAACAGCCACCATCGTAACAACAAGAGATTTAATGATGTCCTGTTCATGTACCTCTCTTCTAAAAACCTTAATCGTTTGATTGCCTCTGGCAAAGTGAAATAAGAACAGGATGTTTAATGCAAAAGTGGTCGTCCTGATTCCACCACCAACTGAACTTGGGGATGCTCCGATGAACATTAACGCACTCATCACCATTAGAGTCGGAGTGGAAAATTCAGCGACATTCATGGTGGCTAGTCCACCACTCCTAGTGGATGCAGACTGAAATAATGAATAAAAGAAAGATTCATGCCATGTCATCCCGGAAAAAAATTGATCATTTTCGAATAACCAAATAATCAAAGTCCCAAATACCAACAACAGCCCAAAAGTAATGGTTGTAATTTTAGTAAACAAGGAAAAATGATGTTTACTTCGCTGCTTATTCATTAGATAGTCTTTTGTTTCAATCAATACCGGAAATCCAATTGCCCCTAAAGTGAGTAAGATGATTGTGATAAATTGGACAAAATAGTCATTTTTAAAAGGTATGAGTGACTGACCAGTTATATCAAAACCAGCGTTAGTCGTAGCACTTACTGAGGCAAAGAGTCCGTGTATAAATGCTTCCTGCCAGCTTGGATAGTAACTCAGGAAATAGACCCCTAATATAAACGCACCGACTAATTCAATCACAATGATAAGCAATAATATTTGTTTTAATAGATGAACAAGACCTGACAAGTTGGATTGATTTTGATCCATCATAATCAATCGTCGTTCTTTCAAACCAATTTTCTTTCCTACCAAGAGCCAGAAAAAAGTTCCAAGAGTCATGATTCCAATTCCACCGAACTGTAAAACAAATATCAATAAGAAAATCCCTACTGTGTTAAACGTATCCGCAGTACTAATAACAGTTAAGCCGGTTACACTCACGGCACTGACGGAAGTGAAAATAGCATCTATAAAACTCCACTCTGCCCCGGGTTTATGGGCAAATGGTAAGCTCAAAAGAATCGTTGCCACTGTTACAGCGATAAGATAGAAGGTCACTATGACTTGAGCTGGAGTCAATTTATTCAAGTTTAATCTAAGTTTATACCACATATGTATATTTCCCTTTCAAGGTTATTTCCTTTTCTATCTTAATGAATATGTACGAAGAATGAAAGGAAAAATGGATAATTTACTATATGTTTATTCTTTCTTTAAGGAAAGCAGCTTAAACCATTAAGTATCAGTGATTCATTTCTTCCCATACAAACTATACAATTTCGGCGAAATATTACCATTCATGTTCGAAGAAATAAGACAAATAATAGTACTACTGAAACATCCTTGTTTCAAGTCTATTACTAAGGAGGAAACAACCATGGCTAGAAGCAGTAATAAATTACTCGTTCCTGGTGTTGAACAATACCTTGATCAAGTGAAATATGAAATCGCTCAAGAGTTTGGTGTAACACTCGGATCGGATACAGTAGCTCGCTCTAACGGATCCGTTGGAGGAGAAATTACAAAACGACTGGTTAAACAAGCTCAATCTCAACTTTCCGGACAACAAACTAAATAATATTGGCTTGAGGTAGCTGGTTTCACCAGCTACCTCTTATAAATGAGAACGACCCATTTTTGCAAATGGGCCGCAGTTTTCTAATCTTCTTTATATTTTTTATTATCTTTTCGTTCTTGGTGATCCATTTTCTTTTCTTCGTTATTATCACGGTTTTCATTGTCTCTGGATTGATCTTTATTACCTTGTTTAGAAGAACCAGTGTGGTTCCCATTGGGCTCATTCCATTTGTGATGGTCAGAGGAATTACCTTTGCCTTGGGATTGTGCAGGTTTTTCTTGAGGCTTATTTTCATTTGGAAGAGGTTTATTATTTTTTGGATGGTTCTCAGGTTTCGCTGGTTTCTGCTTCTTCTCTACAGATGGTAACTCCACATTTTGATTTTCAACCTTTGAATTCTCCTCTTTCTTCATTCCCTCTTTGAGCACATCTTGGTCTTTACTATCTTCTTTAGGATCCCCTGCTGGTTTCGGTGTTTCAACTTTTTCAGTTTCTTGTAATAAGGCCCCTGCAGTCATTCCTTTATCTGAAGCTTCTTCTCTCATTTCCTGCGATGTTTCTTTCACCGTGATGTTCATGTTGTGGTCTGTGCTGTATTCTTGAACAAACTTGTTTATTTCAGCAACCAAATCATCTTCACGCTGACCATTTGAATCCTCAATAAATGATGAGGTGATGAGAACATTTTGATTCTCTTTTAAAAATCCCATTTCTTCACATAAGAGGAAGATTTCCTCTGTCACTTCACCTACATCCATGTTTTCCCAGCCAACTAACTCTTCCAGGAGCACTTTGGCATCTTGATTGTAAGGAGTAATCTTTATCACCTGTTGTTTTTCATTCAATGTCAATTCCATACTTGGATTGATATCGACAGACACATAGGCATATGCCTGGTTACTCTGTAAGAAAGCACTTGAAAACAGGGTGAGGATGACGATTATAGCTGTTAATAATGCAGTTGACACCTTCCAGTTCCATTTAAGAAATGGTTGAGCTGTAGCAGGTTCGTGATGCATGGGAAAGAAAGGTATTTCCTCTCCAATAGCATATTTTTGATTGGGCTGTCTTCTTCCCGTCAGAAATTCCCCTTCTGACGTAATCATAACGAGGACATCACGTTTGATTTCCATAATGATCCCTTTTTTCATATCTCTAACCGCCCTTTTAAGTAATCCCGTAAATACACATAATCTCCTATAAGAATAAGAGTAATGGCAATAATATATTTTCTATTTCTCTCAATTGTTTTTCTACTAACGTTTACCCTTTTCTCTAATTTTTTTATGGGTAATCGTTTCTTTTCAAGAAGGTATTCCAATAATTCTTTGGAATTCACTACCGTTTTAGCAATGTCAATGGCATTCAGTCTTGCATCTTCATGCTTAGGTGATTGTTCGACTAGCTCACGGAAGGATAATTTGAAGTGAGAAAGATGTTCTTGGAAAGAAATGATCTCTTCCCGCCTCTTCTTTCCTTCTTCCTGCTTCCCATATTCATCAACAGAGACAATTTGCTCGATGGTTAAATTAGGGTTCTCTTCATCATCCTCAACCAGACTCATGTCGATACTCACATCCTGAATCTTCCCGTTTTTTCTGATATAATCAATTACTTTCCGTTTGATGATCACTTCTGAAAAACTGATGATGGAAGATCCCCGATGATGGTTATATTTTAAGATAGCGTCATGAAAGGCAATAAAACCGATGCTAAATTCATCATCACTTTCATAGATATACCGTTTGCAGACTGAAGATACCGTTTTTTTTATAAATGGCTTATAGTCTTCCAGAACAATGTTCAGTAATTGTTCATCACCATTTTGTATTCGTATCGCCATGTCTTCAAGCGTTTGTTTCTTCTTTTGTTTGGCTATTAAAAATAGTAATACATTTAGCATCAGTCTCACTCCATCCTGCACACTATTATACTCATATGATGTTGATTTTAAAAGGATAATAGAGAGGAAGGGGTACTGTTTAAGTAATCTTTACAGATGCACTCAACCCAGCAAATGAAAAATTACTTTAAGTCCAGTATCCCCTTCGAGACTGACGGGCAATTAGAATTCCAGCCTATCCTGTAGCTATTGTTCTATACTTAGTCTTTATTGTGACCCTTGCCGTTTTCTTTTCCGCTTATACTGTTCTGACCCTGGTGTTCTTTCTGTTTTGTAGCTGGCTGATGTTGTTTCTTTTCTTCTTTAACATCATGACGAGCTTGTTTTTCCTCGTTTTTCATTTGTTTACGCACTTCTATTGCTTCTTTTTTCTCTTGCTTTTGTTGCTGCTTTAATTCTTTTTTCGCTTCTTTTTCCACGTGCTGAACTTTTACTGGTGCAGTCTTTGCTGCTTCTGGAGATTCCTTAGTTGTATTTTCAGCTGTATTCTCATCATTTGTTGTATCAGATGGTGCTGGTTCTTCAACTCGAGTTTCAGGATCTTCCATCACCAATTCATCGGATTCTGTTTCTTCTTTAGCATTTGCTTTTTTCGTCCATTTTTCTTCAAACTTCGCAAGCTTTTCGGCTAATTTTAAATAACTTTTTTCAATGTTATTTTGAAGAGCGGCTTTCGCTTTAGGGTTCTTCACTTTTTCCATATTCGTTTTAAGTGAAATGATATTTTGTGACATTAACTCTTCCATTTCAGTCATTTCATCCGATTTTTCTTCGGAATCTGCTTCTTCTAGAGTTCCTTCATCATTACTTTCTTTGGTTTGTTCAGTTTCACTGTTTTTCTCTTCAGTATTCGATTCATCTGCTGTTTCGCCCTCTGACTCTTTCATTGAATCATCGTTAGAAGCTTCTTCATTCTCACCGTGTGGTAATTCCTCTCCAGAGCGTTGAATCATTTCAATGGCATGATTGATTGCTTCGATGGCTTCTTCTTCTTTTCCTTCTTCAAATAAAGCTTCTACTTCAGCAAGTCTTTCTGCTGCATACTCTGCAAGTAATTTCGCTTCTTTCGCATCATCCATCGTAAAGGCCAACTTCACTTTCTCTAGAGCAAGCTTAGCAAAATAGAAGAACTCACCAGGAAGTAATGATGGAGTTTCTGTCTTTTCTAGTTTTTCAATTTCTGTTTTAGCAGAATCAATCATGGCTTCATCATTCACTGTAACTCCTGTACTGCCCTTTTGCTCAATTGTAACCGTGTCGAACGTTTTTTCATCATTATTCGCATAAGCCAATGAACCTGAAAAGCTAATAGATCCTGCTACTAATACAGCTAAAGATGATTTCATTAATTTGGAATGTTTTGTCATATGTACACCTCGGAAGTTAAATTTTTATTAGTCGATCGATCGCCTTATTAAAGGAGTTACGTTAAGAGAATTTTTTTTGAGGGGGTTTATACAAATAAATATTGATAAAGTTCTCAAAAAGGGACCGAATGGTAAGGGGTGGGTAGACATATGATTCTCATAGGAAAAAAGCTAACGTGAATATTTCTCACGTTAGCTTTCGATTATTCTTTATTCTGCTTTGGCTTCTGCTTTGGCTTCTGCTTTGGCTTCTGCTTTGGCTTCTTCCTGTTTTGCTTTCCTGCGTGATAATAAATATCCTCCAACTGACAAAAGGATTAAGACGGTCCAAAAGACGAGCTTCCATGGCTTTGATTCAGGGAAATGGTGATCCAGGATCGCCACATCAGGATGAGCAAGCGTAAAGACAGCCAGCTTCACCCCAACCCAACCAACAATTAAAAACGCCGCTGATTCCAATGTAGGGTATTTCTCCAATAGCTTCACAAACCATGTTGCAGCAAATCGCATGATCACCAATCCGATTATTCCACCAAGGAACATGACGATAAACTGACCGCCGTCAATTCCACCGACATCAAACCATCCGGTTGGCTGCAAAGTAACCGCTAAAGCTACGGCGGCTAACATGGAGTCAACTGCAAAGGCGATGTCTGCAAGCTCCACCTTCAATACCGTCGTCCAGAAACCTGAGCCCTTGTTAGACTCTGACTCAACAATTCCCATGTCTTTCCTCTTTTTAACGAAATGATGAATCGACACATAGAATAAATAGATTGCCCCGATGGCTTGAACCTGCCATACATTCACTAAGAACGAAATGAGAAATAGTGCAGCAAATCTAAATACAAAAGCTCCTAACAGACCATAAAAGAGTGCTTTCTTTCTTTGCTCTACCGGCAGATGTTTAACCATGACTGCCATAACAACTGCATTATCGGCAGCCAGAATTCCTTCAAGACCAACAAGGATGAGCAGTACCCAACCATATTCCAATAACATTGAAGCATCCATTAATGTAAGTCCCTCCTATTTACACAGTTAGTTTTCCAATAGGCAAGGATTTTTATAAAATAAAAAGACCCTTGCCTAAATAAGGCAAAGGTCTTGCTGAGCATAATCATTTATGCCAACAAAGCCGATGGAATCATCCATGAACTGACGACTTTGTTTAGGTATGTCACCTATAGCTACTCCCCTTTGACAGGTAGAAAACGTTTAAGTTGTATACCTGTATTTTACCCCATGAACGATGTTACGTAAAGAAATAAAATTTATTGGATCCTAATCAGGCTCCATCGAATGATTAGGCCCAGGACCACTCCGGGAATCACAAATAACATCGGCAAAAAGATTGGCCCGATAAAATTCCCAAATAAATATATCTTCGGTGAAACCATCAGCCCTACCGTCACCATATAAGCAGACATGACAAAAGGTAAAAATATATAAGGTTCTTCCTTGGTTTGAGCAAGCTTATAAGCATCCCACATGGCAAACATGTAAAGACATGGATAAAACATTAACCATTGATAATTAATTACAGAAGCTGCTTTATGGGTTTCCCCTAAAAAACTATACATAATCCCTTGATTGAAGTTACTTTGGACATTGATGATAATCTCAAGAAGCACAAATAACGTTCCCTTAAACCAAAGTCCAACCAGTAATTGCGGAAAACCAGGGAGAGCAATGCTCCATAGAATTCCTTCTAATTTTGTAATCGAAGTTTTCATGGGCATCCCAGCAAATAGAATAGGCGATGTAGTGAATGAACTATAGGATATATGTACCTGGTCTGATCTTGCGTATGGGAAAATGACATCTCGAGAATCCTCCTATTGATGCTTCTCCCATTATTTTTACCATTTACCTCCCAATTATTACGAGGATTAAGACACCATCTAACAATCTTCATGAAAACATCCTTAATTAATCTTTACATGTAATTTTTCGTTAGAAGAATGTTCAAGATAAAATTCAACCATTTTTCCAATTTGGCTTGAGAGGGTTGGGCATTGAATGTCAGATCCTCTTAAGTCTTCTTGAGCATTTTGACAATTAAACCTTCCTTCAAGTGTAAAATAATCAAGCGCTTCACGTTCAACCTTCAAATATTTGCGTACAAACCGAAAGCCCAGTGCCCAATTGGAAAGAGACAAGGGAACCCTTCCCCGTGGCTGTTTTTTGTACATATGCCATAAAATCTGTTCATAGACTTCCTTTACCGTCACTGGTTGTGGATCGGTAAGATGATAGGTTTTTCCTGTTCCAATGCCTTCATGGCCGAGGTATATAGAAGCTCGGACGACATATTCGACGGGAACGATATTGATGAGGGCATTACCTCCTCCGAGAAAGGGTATCCAAGGTAAAAACGATAATCGTTTAAACATATTCATAATAAAATACGGACCATCAAACTTAACTGTCTCACCAGTCTTTGAACTTCCTTTAACGATACCGGGACGGATGATCGTAATCGGCAGGAATTCCTTCTGTTCATCCACTAATACCTCTGCTTCATACTTTGTCTGTTCATAGAAGTTATTAAAGCTATTTGGATACTTCAACTCCTCCTCATATATCTCTCCTTTACGTGTTCCGGCCACAAAGGCAGTAGAGAAATAAACATATCTCTTTAATTGGTGAAGAGTTTTACAGAAAGAATTAACGTGTCGAGTACCTTCGACGTTTACTTTATGTGCAAGATTTTCAGGTACGGCAAGATCATATATGGCAGCTAAATGCCAGACGTACTCCACTGTTTCGCGTATTTCACTTATTTTCCCTTCTGTCATTCCAAGATCAGGTTTTGTAATGTCTCCTTTCACTAAAATAAGGTTGGCTCCTTTGTTTCCTCTCAATTTGCCGACTAATTCCTCTGCTTCTGCAGTCATAGTATCTAAATGAAGCAAGAAGATCGACGATGCCTTCTCTTGACTAATTAATTCTTCCACAATATTAAGACTCAAAAACCCTGGAAACCCCGTGATTAAATATATCCCTTTCTTCATATCGCTTCCCCCCGCTAAGGACTTCTTTCAAAATGGGTAATGAAAAAAGCTAACCTGCAGTCTAAGTTACCTGCTCGATATAAGGAGGTGACTACTTACCTGTCAGGTTAGCACGTTTGATTTTGTCTATTCTTTATTACCGTATGCTTCACGATTTCTCTTCATTCTTCTCGTCTCTTGATCAAAGAAACTGTATACAATCGGAATGACATAAATCGTTAACAGTGTACTGCTTATTAATCCACCAATTACGGCTATACCCATAGGCTGATTGATCTCAGTACCTTCCCCGAGTCCCAGGGCAAGAGGTAACAAGCCAAGTATAGTCGTCAATGCGGTCATTAATATCGGCCGTGCCCGGTCTTGAACCGCTTCAACAATACTATCAAAGCTATTGATTCCTGATTCTTTACGCTGGTTGATGTAATCGACAATCACAATTGCATTGTTTACAACTATGCCTGCCAGGACAATGACACCAATAATCGCTGAAATGCTTATAGGTGTTTGAGTTACCGCCAGCGCTATTGCGACCCCGATGACCATGAGCGGCACTGTAAACATAATGACAAATGGATACTTAAACGATTCAAACTGTGCAGCCATGACCATATAGACAAGAACAATCGCCAGTCCAAGTGCAAGTGCCATATCATCAATGGAGTCTTCCAGTAACTCCCTGTCACCACTGAATGAAACCAGTGTCTCATTCGGAAGTTCCAATGATTCTATTTGCTCGTCAACAGCTTTCGAGATTGCCCCGAGATTGGTGGACGAAGAATACTTCAAAGTGAATTGAACTGCGTGCTGCTGATCGATTCTTTGTATACTGACAGGACCATCTTCTATCGAAAAATCTACTACAGAATTTAATTGAATATATTTTCCTTGTCCATTAGGAATAAGTAGTTTCTTCAGAGAGTCCAGATTTTCAGTAATATTACGGTCATATTGAACTAGTACATTTATGACATCAGAAGTCTCTGTAACCATTTGAGTCGCCAATACACCTCGTGTAACATCTTGTACAAGGGTGCCTATCTGAGCTGGTGCCAACCCTTGTTCGAGAGCTTTGTCACGGTTCACTTTCATTTGGACTTCTTTGACCGTTTCCATTTGATCCGTCGTCACTTCTGATACGTTTTTCATCCCCTTCAAAGAATTGAATAAGACATCAACAGATTGCTCCAATCGATTTGGATCTGTATCCCTTAAATTAAACGTCAGGGTTTGAGGACTTGAACCTGACGTTGACTGAAGGTTAAAATAAATTTCCGATGAATCATTTACCTTTTTCGCAGCTTTTTCTATCTCAGGTTTTACTTCGTCCGCAAAAGTGAATATGGATCTCCCACGATCCTCTAAAGGTTTCATCTTTACGTACACCTCAGCAATATTCCCTTTTGAACTTCCTCTAAAGGACTCCTCCTGAGTTGTACCGACCAGGCTTACAAAAACATCAACATCTTTTTCCTTTTCAAGCCTATCTTCAATTGCATTTACAACTTTATTCGTCTCTTCCACGGATGCTCCATTATCTAATTCAATTCTCATATTGAAAAACCCTTCATCCGTAGGAGGTAAAAACTGTGTTCCTACCGTCGTTAAGCCGAAACCGCCTGCGACCAGAGTGAGAGCCGTTATAAACAGGACGATAAATCGGTGACGAAGGGCCCACTTGACAGATCTGGCAAATGTTTTCCTGCTTTTTGAGCGCCTGCGCTTCGCTTCGAGATTTCCTTTAGGCTTCTTCAATAATCTGCTTGCTAACATCGGGATCACCGTTAAAGCTACAACGAGCGATGCTAATAAGCTAAAAGAAATGGTTAGGGCAAATTCGGTAAATAATTCACCAAGCAAACCTGAAATAAAGACAACAGGTAAAAACACTGCAACTGTTGTTAAAGTAGATGCCGTAATGGCTCCACCCACTTCTTTGGCTCCGATACTCGCAGCCTCTCTCGGTGTTTTCCCAAGGGAAAGGTGCCGATAAATATTTTCAATTACAACAATGGCATTATCCACAAGCATTCCGATTCCAAGGGCAAGTGCTCCGAGAGTCATGATATTCAAAGCAAAATCAGCAAAGAACATTAAGACAAATGTAACGATAACAGAGTATGGAATCGCCACACCAATGATTAACGGACTCTTTACATTCTTCAAGAATAGAAATAGAACAAGCATGGCAAAAGCCCCTCCAAGGATAAGGGAATTTGCAATATTTCCTATTGCTTGGGTAATATAGTCCCCCTGATCAAAGAGAATGTCTGCTTTGATTGATTTGTATTGATCTTGTTGAAGTAGACGATCCAGCTCATCTTGAAATGCTTTTGAAACAGAAGCCGTGTTTGCGTCGGATTGCTGTAACACACTAAAAAGGATGGCAGATTCCTGATTGGCACGAGTGATCGTATTCGTGTCCTGTTGCTTCTTCTCAACAGCCGCTACTTCTCCAAGGGTAATCTTCTTACCACTTTGAGGATTCACTTGAAGAACCAATTTTTCCAGTTCATCGACGGACTGTAATTCACTCATAACACGGGTGGTTAAGGTTTGTCCATCAGTTTCTATGGTATCCCCAGGTGATGTTACATTATTTGCTCTAATCGTGTTAATTACGTCAGATTGACTTAGACGATTATCTTTCAGCGCTTGTTGATTCAATTCAATGACCACTTCATCCTTGAGTGAACCGGAAACGTTTACATTGGCCACTCCTTCAACCCGGGTTAATTCCAATTTCAAATTCTCGGATAGCGTTTTTAAATTACTTTCCTTCCCCTCTTCACGCAACGAGAATTGAATGATTGGAAATTGGGCCGGATCGAACTTAAGAAACCTGGGATTATCCGCCCCATCCGGGAGTGGGGTTTGATCCATTCTTTGAAGCACATCATTTTCTATCTCATCAATGGAAGTTGTCCATGAAAATTCAAGGAGAATGAAGTTTGAGCCTTCCGTGGAAGTAGATTGGATGTTTTTCATTCCTGGTAAAGTGGACAAGCTTTCTTCCAGTGGCTTAGTCAACTTTTCCACCACTTCTTCAGGACTGGCGCCCGGATAATTGGTCACGACGACCCCAACTGGAGGATTTAGATCAGGAATGAGCTTTAATGGGATTCTCAGGAGGGAAACTCCTCCAAGAATAAGAATGAGCAGCATTGTGACAATGGTGAATACAGGACGGCGTATGGAAAAATCACTAATTTTCAAACGGACGCTCCCCTTTCTATATCTATATCGTACACTACGTCGGAAGCAGTTAATGTTAACTATAGTCTCTTCAGGAAAATCCTTCAATATTAAAGCTTCTACAAGAGAAAATGTTCACAAATTATTCATCTTGATAAATAAATACACCTAATCAGTAAACACTATTTTTATACTGAACGTTAGGAGCATTAGCATGGCGAATTGGGTTCCATTTGTATCCCTTAGTCTTATCAGCATTTTCCTGTTAGTCATAATTGTCGTTAAGAACCGTCATATGTCTGCTCGGATTTTATTGTTTTGGCTTTTCATTTCCGGTTTAGCTTATGTATTCGAATATATCATCTTTGTTTTATTTAACAGCTATACGTATCATCCCCATATTTTATCAAATGATTACAATGACAGTGTGTTAGGATCGATTAGTTCTCAGGCCTTTTCAGTGCCAATCGCGCTCACGTATATTGTTGTATATCAGTTAAGAGCAACCCGGATTGCCTTGATCATTGGCTTATTCTTTCTCATTGAAACATGCTTCACCTATTCAAGTTTGTACGATCACCATTGGTGGCAATCGTATTACACATCATTTTTCTTAATCATTTCTGTCCTTCTGTCTAAAGCGTGGTGGAAACTGCTTGAAGATGATCCTAATCACTATGTACTATTCATTACCTTGTTTTTTGCTCTGTCGACCGTCTCTCTTTCATTCACCTGGATTCTTTCATCCCTTTTGGAACTATATATCATCCCATTGAATCATTTCTCTAATCATACACGGGACTTGATTGCTGGAAATGCGATGTACATTTGGTTTACCACCTACTTTTATACACTGGTCATCTTCTTTAGAAATAAGGATAAGCAATATGCACTATTGACCATCCTTTTCTTGTTAACCATAGAAATATTCATGATCCAAGAAGGTGTGTTGCTATTAAAGGGCCCAATCATGCTGATGGTTCTTCCACTTTTTCATTTTTCTGTGATTGCAATAGGCGGATATTATTACAATCATTATTTACCAAATTATGTTGAAATCAAACGAAAAGGACTGCCCTCTGGATAATTCATCTTTTAGAAAGAGATCCGATGAATGACCAGGACAGTCCTTTTTTATTTTCTTATAGGCTCTTTTAGTAAAATTTGTATTTTAGATGAGTGTAGGAAGAATCATGGACCGTTCCTTTCCGCTCCAGGCACAAGATTCCTCGGGGAGGAAGTCGAGCCTCCTCGACGTTCCGTCTGTGGGGTCTCGACCTTTCCTCTATCTCCCGCAGGAGTCAAGTGCCTTCCGCTACAATCCACTCTGTGCTTCTACATTTTGACTTCCTAATAACGGATAGACAAATACAAAAAAAGCTCCTATTGTAGATATGTTAGCGTTTGTTCCCAAAACAAACTATCTACAAAGGAGCACAAAATTAACCTCATTATGATAGCTCAAAAATCAGTTATTAGTCAATGTTTATCGTTATTACCCACCGAGGATTTAACTTGTTTTTTGACACCTTTTAGCTCTGTCACTAAAAATCTCTTAAAGATGGTGAGGGGAACTGCGTAGACTCCGGCGGATTTTGGAGTGCCGAGACCCCGTTCGGCTCAGCTGAGGCGGCTCGGCCGAAAGTCCGCGGAAAGCGGGGCAGTTCCCCTCACATCCAACTCACACTAATTGACAGAGCCCAAGCAGACCTTATGTTAACAAACAACAACCTTTGCGAAAAGAGGCTTCTTATAAAATGTTAGTTTGATGCAATTGGATTCGTTTCAGTTTGTTCTTTTTCAATGGTCCAGCCGGTAAATCCATAAAGAATGGTTATGACAGGAGAAATGAGACAAAAGATTGCAAACGGTAAATACTCTAGCGTGGCGACACCTAATACATCAGTTAAGAAGATACCACATACACTCCATGGCACTAACGGGTTAATGACCGTTCCAGCATCTTCTAACGTACGTGATAAGTTTTTAGGATGTAACCCAAGCTTCTTATATTGAGATTGAAAGGCTTCTCCCGTTAGCAGGATGGACAGGTACTGCTCCCCTACTACCAGATTTATACCAATGGCCGATAGAGCCGTTGAAAGAATCGTTCTTCTTCCTGATTGAAGGATCGTTGAAACTTTATTAAGCAACACAGGAATAATACCAAGCTTAAATAATAATCCACCGAGGCTTAAAGAGAGAATGACAAGGGAAATCGTAAACATCATGCTGTTCACTCCTCCTCTAGTTAAAAGTGAGTCGATGGATTCCACCCCTGTATTGGATTCAAATCCTGAAAATAACACCTGAAACAGTTCACTTAGCTTCATAGATCCATGTAAGAACGAAAGGCCAATTGAGACAACTATATTGATTGCAAGTGTTAGTAATGCAGGGGTCTTAAATACGATGAGAACAATTAGTAATAATACAGGAATGAGACTGTACCAATGAATCAGACCTGTTTGATCCAAGCCATCCTGTAACGATTTCAGCTGTGTTAAGTTGACATCACTTGTTTCCGGTGATAAAAACCCAAAAACGATGAGTGTAATCATGAATGCAGGAACAGTTGTCCAGGCCATGTTACGAATATGAGTAAATAAATCTACCTTCACAATAGAAGAAGCAAGGTTCGTTGTGTCTGATAATGGCGACATTTTATCTCCAAAAAAAGCTCCTGAAACTATCGCTCCTGCTGTGATACTCATGGACAGTCCCATCGCCTCACCAATTCCGATAAGTGCCACACCAATGGTTGCCGCCGTCGTCAATGAACTTCCAATCACGATACCGCTCAAGGAAGTAAGCAAAAAGGCAATCGCATAAAAGTAATGGGGTGATACAAATTCAAATCCATAAAACATCAAAGTGGGAATGGTTCCACTGAGTAACCAACTGCTCACAAGAAGACCAATAAAGAAAAAGAGTAAAATAGCTCCTAAGCCACCTTGTGCCCCAACGATCATTCCCTGTTCAATCTCTTTAAATTTCACTTTGCGACAAAGACCATACACCATCAAAAAGAAGAGTGATAGGATAATGGGAATATGGGGGACTGATTCGAGCCCAATAATACTGCCACTAATAATCCCCAGTACAGCGAGCAATATCGCTGATGCTTCTATAACTTTTGGTTTGTTTACGCTTTGAATGTTTAACATAGTAACACTTCCTTCTCTAAGTTGAAATCGATGAATTGGAATAGAAAGAACAACAAAAAGAACCCTCCATCCCGAATAGGGACGAAGAGTTCTCCGCGTTACCACCCTAATTGGAATAAACCTATTGTCATACATTCCCACTACTTATTCACTACTATTCATGAATAATTGACAATAGGTTTATTCCCACTTCATAAAGGTTTGTCCCTGGATAAATCCTCATCTACTTAGAGGATTTATAAGCAATGTAATTCAGAAATAATGGACCTAGGCTTTCACCTGCCGCCTAGTCTCTGATTGCTGTCTACCTATTTCCTACTGCGTTGCTCAAGACAAAGATATGTGTTTGAACCGTTGAGAGTTCGAAAGGACATTAACCTCTTTTACTCTTAAACGCTTTTAAGCTTTTATGCACTAAAGTAATTATAGTAGTATTTTATCATCTTATCGAAATATGTCAATGATATTCATTAAAAAAATGACCTCCTTTGTAAGAAGATAGGTCATTTTAGCTATACAAATAGAGATTGTGCAAATGGTTCTTTTGCTTCACGAACAGGTTTTCCGATGAAATAGCCTTGTGCATAATGAACACCGATTTTTTTACAAAATAGCAGTTCTTCTTACCTCTCAATCCCTTCTGCTAATAAGACTTTCCACCTAAATAATGCTACTAATATACATTTATTCCGGGATAAATTCACTTGATAATGTTAAGAAGTTGAATTGAATCCGGATGACACCGGCATTCCGTTACTACCAAAAAAACCCCCCTCCAGGTCCAATTCCCGGGGGGTGTTCACTATCTTTACATCAAACTATATAATCGAATATCCGGATTTTTATCGTTGAACCATCTCATGGCAAAATCATTTTCAAACAAGAAGACCAGGTTGTCATGACGGTCTTTCACCAGCATGCTTCGAGAGCTTGACATTGTTTCCTTAACATCTTCTTCGTTTTCAATCCATCTTGCTATTTTTGATCCAATCGGTTCCATTTTCACATCAACGTTGTACTCATTTTTCATTCTGTGTTCGAATACTTCAAACTGAAGCTGCCCGACTGCACCAAGGATGATATCTTCCGTGCGGGTCTTATAGTATTGGATGGCCCCTTCTTGAACCAGTTGAAGAATTCCTTTTTGAAAGTGCTTCTGTTTCATTACGTTCTTAGCTGTAACCCGAACAAAAAGTTCAGGTGTAAATTGAGGGAGCTTTTCATATTGGAAGCCTTGCTTTCCTTGAACAAGCGTATCACCGATTTGATACGTACCCGTGTCATAAACCCCGATAATATCCCCACTCACAGCTTCATTTACAGTGCTTCGATCGTCTGCAAGGAATTGTGTAGACTGAGCAAGCTTAATGGATTTACCTGTGCGGGAAAGATTAACCGTCATCCCTCTCTCAAATTGTCCTGAACAGATGCGGACAAATGCAATCCGGTCACGGTGAGCGGGATTCATATTGGCTTGAATCTTGAACACGAAACCAGAAAACTCCTCTGCCGTCGGCTCAATTTCACCAGTGTCAGAATTCCTTGGCTGAGGAGATGGTGCAAATTGTAAATACGTTTCAAGAAACGTTTGAACACCAAAATTCGTTAATGCACTTCCGAAGAAAACGGGGGAAAGCTCTCCATTCGCTATTCGCTCACGTGAGAACTGGTTTCCTGCTTCGTTCAAAAGCAAAACATCTTCAAGGGTTTGATCATATAGATTGCTTTCCTTAAGGGGGTGTTCGCCCTCAATTTCCCCTTCATCGTTTAAAGGAATAAAACGATCTTCATCCTCCACGCGGAATTGCTCAATTCGATTATGGAAGCGATCATAGATACCTAAGAATTCTTTCCCCATTCCTATTGGCCAATTCATCGGATAAGATTGAATTCCAAGTACTTCTTCAAGCTCTTCCAATAATTCCAATGGCTCACGTCCTTGACGGTCCAGCTTATTAATGAATGTGAAAATCGGTATGCCTCTCATTCGGCAAACTTTGAAAAGCTTTAAGGTTTGTGCTTCAATCCCTTTGGCTGAATCGATGATCATAACCGCGCTATCAACAGCCATCAATGTTCTATACGTATCTTCAGAAAAGTCCTGGTGGCCAGGTGTATCCAGGATATTCACCCGATAATCTTCATAGTCGAAAGCCATCACAGAAGAAGTGACCGAGATCCCTCTCTGCTTCTCAATTTCCATCCAATCAGATGTAGCGAACTTTCCTGATTTCTTACCTTTTACAGTTCCAGCTGCCCGAATCGCTCCTCCAAAGAGAAGAAGTTGCTCTGTTAATGTTGTTTTCCCGGCATCCGGGTGGGAAATAATAGCGAAAGTCCGTCTCGACTGAACTTCCTGTATAAAGTCTATTTTCATTCATAAAAACCCTTTCTCGTCATTCTCACTTTCTCATCATATTCGTTCTAAAGTGACAATGCAACAAAGAATCAACACCTTGGTAAATCAGACATGTTTCATACATCATTTCCTATAAGTATGAATTGAATTTGCATTTCACACTATCATGCCCTGATTCACCAAAATGGCTTTAAGCACTCTTACATTTCACTTGTCCATTGAACAATTCGGGAACTTAATGTTTCTGCTGTTTCTTTTGAAACCCTTACCAGTAATGACTCCTGTAATTTTGTTTGTATATTATCTTCATCATAGGTAAAAGAATAAGACCATCGAATATCCGGAACTGCAATTAATATGAACTCATCTTTCTTGTTTTCATAGATATATACTTTTTGTTCCAAGCCTTCCAAAAAATTTTTTCTGATCTTCATAACGTGTATCCCCTTTCATGAAAACGCTTTATTGGCGCGCACTAATGACGATGTTGTCCGTACAACTTTAATAAAATCGTGTAATTGTAGGTTGTCAGACGTCTGAAAGAATTGTAAAATAAAAAACCGAAAGCATCAAGTTACAAACTTAAATTTCGAAGAGGTGAAAGAAGTGCAATATTTATGGGGTATCATGGGTATCATTGTCGTTCTGGGAATTGCTTTTGCATTTTCTACGAACAAAAAGAGTATTAATTTCAGAACCGTCCTTGGAGGACTAGCTATACAGTTATTCTTCGCTTTTGTCGTGTTGGAAACTACTTGGGGTCAGAATTCTCTTAAATGGTTGACTCAAGGTGTAAACGCTATTATCAATTATTCAAACGAAGGGATCACCTTCCTTTTCGGTGGTCTTTATACGGAAGAATCCAATATAGCGTTTATTTTTGCGTTTAATGTCCTTCCTGTCGTTATTTTCTTTTCAGCGTTAATTTCAGTCCTTTACTATCTTAAAATCATGCAATTTTTCATCAAAATTTTAGGTGGCGGACTGGCAAAGCTCTTAGGAACAAGAAAGGCGGAGTCACTTTCTGCAGCAGCGAATATTTTCGTCGGACAAACAGAGGCTCCGTTAGTAGTAAGACCTTATCTTTCTAAAATGACTGAATCGGAACTTTTCGCAGTCATGACAGGTGGACTGGCTTCCGTTGCCGGTTCGGTATTAGTCGGATATTCCTTATTAGGTGTTCCTTTGGAATATTTACTGGCAGCAAGCTTCATGGCAGCTCCTGCAGGACTCGTGTTGGCAAAGTTATTTGTACCTGAGACAGATAATACCCCTGAACCAAAAGAGCTTGATATGGAAGCGGATTCTGATTCGGCTAATGTGATCGATGCAGCGGCTAAAGGTGCCAGCGTCGGGCTTCAATTAGCTTTAAATATCGGTGCAATGCTACTGGCATTTATTGCACTCGTTGCCCTTATTAATGGTTTACTCGGGTTTGTAGGTGGTTGGTTCGGTTTTGACAGCCTTTCACTTGAACTCTTACTTGGATACGCTTTTGCTCCACTTGCTTTTGCTATTGGTGTTCCTTGGAGTGAGGCAGTTATCGCCGGAAACTTCATTGGACAAAAGCTGGTGATCAACGAATTCGTTGCTTATTCTGCTTTTGCACCTGAAATCGGGAACTTATCTGATAAAGCGGTAGCTATCATCTCCTTCGCTCTTTGTGGATTTGCGAACCTCTCTTCACTGGGTATTTTACTTGGTGGACTTGGTAACTTAGCTCCTGACCGCAGAGGTGATATCGCCCGCTTAGGATTAAAAGCCGTGATTGCCGGCGCACTTGCTTCATTATTAAGTGCTGCAATTGCTGGTATGTTCGTATAATATTTACAATCAATAAAGAAGCTGTTCTCATTGAGAACAGCTTCTTTTCATTCTAGCCTGCTGATGGAATGAAAAGTTCATCATTTGTAAGACAGGTTCTTCTCTTCCCGGATTTCTTTGCTACATAAAATCTTCGATCGGAAAGTGCGATTAGTTTTTCTGGGTCATTGGCTTCCGTTGTTTCAGCCTGCCCGAAACTCATGGAAATTGGCAGAGGCTTTAAGGTTTCCAACCGGTTATATAATCCCTTTAAAAACTGATGGATAACATGGTCATCCATATGAGGCAATAAGATGACAAACTCTTCTCCTCCATATCGAAATGCCTGTCCCTTATAGGTATCCGTGAGAGTACGAAAGACTTCCCCAACCTTTTAAATCACTTCATCCCCTGTTAAATGCCCGTATTCATCATTCACTTTTTTGAAATCATCGATGACACCTAGGAGTAAGGTGAAGGATTGAATCGCATCCACTTTCCGTCTAAACTTAGTTGATTGAATAAGCCAGACAAATAATCTCGATGGGCGAGATGATGATGGGCTTCTTTTTGCGCATAATGATCATGCTCGCGCAGCATGATCAAAGCCCCGAAAAGACCAATGATCCAGAGGAAAAAAACAAATTTAATAAAAGAGTGAACTAATGTTGAAATTCAGTTTACTTGACGGTTACGCTCCCCATCAAAAGATATGCCAGGCTAAATATTGCAAGAGAAATGAGGGCCCCTTTGGTTCTCCAATAAATGGTTGCATGCATGAACAGCCACCTCAAAGTAGAAAACAACTTCTCTGTTTCGTAATCATTTAAATACAATGAAAATCTCATCAGCTTCATTCTCTCATCGTTTAATTTATAGTTTAAATTTGCCAAAGATTGCGAAATCCGTCTATAACCATATAAAAAAACAGACCAACATTGTCATATTGGTCTGCTGCTCAGAAGAAAATTATTCAGTTACACCGTATTTCAACTTACTCTCTTCTATTGCAATATTTTTGTCACTATGAGGATATTTCGTATTTTCGATGATCTGATAATCCTCATGACCTTTACCGGCAAAGATGATAATATCTCCAGGTTCACTTACTTCCACTGCATGCTTAACCGCTTCGGCTCGATCACCAATCAAAGCATACTGTTCATGCTGCATTCCTTTCACAAGATCATTTAGAATGCTATCGTATTCTTCATATCGCGGGTCGTCTGTTGTTAAGATGACATAGTCTGCTAATGATGCTTTTTCTGCCATGGTAGGACGTTTTGTCTTATCACGATTTCCTCCTGTACCAATGAGGAAAATGATTTTGTTTTCTTTAAACGGCAGGACGGATTGAATAGCATTTTCGATTGCATCCGGCGTATGTGCATAATCAATGTAAACGGATAGAGGTGCTTCCATTTCAACCTTCTCCATTCTTCCGCTCACAGGTGGGAGATCGCGAACAATTTCCACTAGTCTGGATACTTCCATCCCCTTCGCATACAAACATGCCATAGCTGTCAGTACATTGTAAACATTGAACTTCCCCAATAACTTCATTTCTACCTCAAAGCTTCCTTGAGGAGATAAAAGCGTAAAATTCGTAAAATTATTAAAATATTTTACATTTTCTGCTTTAAAGTCTGCGTTCCCTTCAAGTCCATAGCTGATCACTTCATGAGGAGTCATATAGCTGTAGCGCTCATACCATTCGTCATCTGCATTAAGAACAGCGTACTTTGGATCTTGAAGGTCCTGACCTAATTGAGAAAACAATAACCCTTTTGCATATCCATAGTGCTCCATCGTACCGTGATAATCCAAATGATCATGACTTAAGTTGGTGAAAGCCACCACATCAAAGTCGATGCCCCAAAGCCTACCCAACGCGAGTCCGTGTGAAGATACTTCAAGGGTGAAATTCTGAATATTGCGGTCTATTGCACTTTGAAGCATCTGCTGGTTCGTTAAGTTGTCGCAGGTTGTGTTTTCACTCGGGAGTAACTCTCCATCTAAATTAAAGCCGATTGTACCGGATAAAGCAGAGCTGCGGCTGTCTTTTTTCAGGATGGAGTGAATCAGATTACTCACTGTAGTCTTTCCATTTGTTCCCGTTACGCCGAAAACCGTTAACTTCCGGGAAGGGTAATCATAATACTTATTTGATAATTGAGCCAAGGCTTTGAATGAGTCTTTGACTACGACTAATGCGGCTTTATTTAAATCAATGTCTAATTGTTTTTCTCCAACAATCAGGGTGGCTCCTTTTTCTACGGCCATCTGTGCATAATCATGCCCATCCACTGTGTAGCCTCTTGTACATACAAAAATACTGCCTTCTGTCACTTTTCTGGAATCGACATGAATTTCGTTTATTTCTGAAGGTAATTCACCGTAAATGGTTTTTAATTTAATGCTGTCTAATAGATTATATGTAATCATTTGCTTACCTCTTTTGTATTAATATTGTATCTATTTTATCTTATCATCTTCGCTTTGATAAGAGAAATACCTCCTAAAATCAAAACAATCTTTTCTCACACAAATGTCACCCTACCCATGTTCACAACAACTAAAACAAAAATAGTCTTTGAACACCCCCATAGTAAGGGTGATCAAAGACTTCACATTTACTCTAGAACCATCTTTGATTGTACATAGTGCCAAAGTAATTTTTCCGTATTGAGAATGGACGATTCATGCGTTCGCTCATATGCATGAGAAGCATCGATTCCTGCTCCTATCAATCCGTGAACGATATCAAATCCTGCCCGGATTGCAGCTGATGCATCAGATCCATAATACGGATAAATATCGACTTTATATTCGATCCCGTTTTCTTCCGCTAATGAGACTAATTGTTTACGTAATTCGTAATGATAAGGTCCACTTGAATCCTTTGCACAAATAGAAACGGTATATTCATCCGTTGATTGTCCATCACCGATTGCTCCCATATCCACCGCCAGGTATTCAATGGTTTCGTCAGGAATATTAGAATTCCCCCCGTATCCGATTTCTTCATTATTGGATATTAAGAAGTGGGTCGTATAAGGAAGAGTGATTCCTTCTGATTTGATTTGGCGAATCAAGCAAAGAAGCATACCTACACTTGCCTTATCATCTAAATGACGGGATTTAATAAACCCGCTTTCTGTAATTTCAGCACGGGGATCAAAAGAAACAAAGTCACCGACTTCAATGCCAAGATCCCTTACTTCCTTTGCATTTCGGACTTTTTCATCAATACGAACTTCTATATTTGTTTCATCCCTTTTCGCTTCACCTGCATTTTTATATACATGGACGGATGTTTGATGCATAAGGATGGTTCCACTGTAGGTTCTGCCTGAAGAGGTTTCAATCTGACAATACTCCCCTTCGACTGCATTCCATCTGAATCCACCTATCATGGATAAACGCAAACGTCCATCGCTTTTGATTTCCTTGACCATGGCGCCAAGTGCATCCACATGGGCCGTTAACATACGATGTCTCTTCATGTCTTCTCCTGGTAATGTAACAATCAAAGCTCCTTTTCTGTTTCTTGACATCTCTACATGCAGGTCTGAAAGATATTCCTCAACAAAACTCATAATTTTATTCGTGTTTCCTGAAGGGCTTGGAATTTCGACAAGCTCCTTAATTAATTGAAGTGTTTTCTTCGTATCTGGATATGTATTCAATTGACTCCCTCCCTAATCGTATTATACCGTCAATTGGAAGCTTACTACAAATGTTGTTTACCGAATATTCCATCTAATACGCTTAGATCTTTTAATCGTTTCTCTTTCAAAGTTTTTTCTTTTCTCTTTTTGAAACGGATGAAGATAGCCACAGTTCTCACAACAGTAAAAGCCAATGTTCCCTCCAACCTTTTGTCCATGGGGCAAAATCGTAAGCCCATCACCATATCCTTCTCTCAAGAATATTTCGCTTTCCGTTATACTTGGGTGACCACAATATAAACATCCGTTAAACCCCATATTTTCCACCGTCCCCTTTTTGTACATGCCTATGAAAGGAACGGGGATACTATGAATGGATTTGTAGAAGGGTTACTGTTCCCCTAATCATTACACATTAAAAAACATCAAAGAAACAGGAGTGATATAGTGAACTCATCTACACTGGACAGTTTACCTCAAGGGAAGAAACATCCGAAAGGATTATATCTCTTATTCTTCACGGAATTATGGGAACGGTATAGTTACTATGGAATGAGGGCTCTTCTCGTCCTCTATTTAACAACTGCATTTGTTAGTGGGGGATTGGGTGTGGACCCTGCCAAGGCTTTATCCATCTATGGAATTTATACAGGAAGTGTATATTTCACTCCAATATTCGGAGGGTGGCTTACGGACCGCTATATTGGGTTAAGAAAGGCCATCACTATTGGGGGCATCACAATGGCATGCGGAGATTTTCTAATCTTCCTTACCCACTCCCAAACAGGCCTCTATGCAGGATTAGCCCTACTAGTGATCGGAAATGGATTCTTCAAACCAAATATCTCAACCCTGGTTGGTGAGCTCTATCCACGACATGATAAACGAAAGGATGCAGCCTTTACGATTTTTTATATGGGAATTAACCTGGGAGCATTATTCGCACCGCTTATTGCAGGGTTTCTTGCAGAGGATTAATTCCTCACAATGCTAGCGGATGGTACGATGCACTATGGATTTAAATGGGCTTTCCTTGCATCCTCCATCGGCATGATTACTGGACAAATCATCTTTAGTACATTAAATAATAAGTATCTAGGAAACGTTGGACTAAAGCCCAACAAAGCATTAGCTGAAGAAGCGAACCAAAACCAGAATGTTCCTTTGACAAAGAAAGAAAAGCAGCGGACAACAGCCATTCTTATCCTCGCCTCCTTTGTCGTTTTCTTCTGGGCTGGCTTTGAACAGGCAGGAAGCTCTTTCACTTTGTACACGAAAAACTTCATCGATCGTGAAGTGTTCGGCTACACCATACCAGTTGCCTGGTTCCAATCTGTTAACCCCTTGTTTATTGTGATCCTGGCACCGATTCTATCAAGTGTCTGGTTAAAGCTTTCAAGATCAAATCGAGGGGATCTGAACATGACGACAAAAATGGGGATCGGAATGATTCTCCTTGGACTCGGATTTATGATTCTCATTCCAGCAGTCATGCAAACGGGTTCGGATGAACAGAACATCACCGTTAAGGCAAACTTGTTGTTTATCGTCTTTACTTACCTTCTGCACACTCTTGGGGAACTCTTTTTATCTCCCGTTGGTTTGTCTCTGGTCAGTAAAGTAGCTCCTGTTAAGTTCGCATCCTTGCTAATGGGTGTTTGGGTGGCTGCAATAGGTGTGGCGAGTCTTCTTGCCGGACAATTGGCTTCCCTGACAGCCACTCTGGGTTATTTAGAAATCTTCACTGTCATCGGTGCAACCGCCATTATTCTTGGCTTCGTCTTACTTGCCATTTCTAAAAAACTTGTCCTAATGATGAGGGAAGAAAATCATACCTAAAAAAATAGGAAAACCGCTGGCAATTAAGCCAAGCGGTTTTCCTATTTTACCTTCTTCTCAGCTACACTCCCGTTCAATAATCCACCAATCAATAAAATCGTGGAGGAAATGTAAAACCATACCACAAGGGTAATGACGCTGCCCAGCTGCCCATAAAACTGGGAATAGTCATTCAATTTAACATAGGTTCCGTATAACCATGAAACCCCTTGCCATCCAAAGGTAGCGACTAGTGCACCGGGAATGACATGAAGGAACGAAATTCGTTTACTTGGAACAACCATATAAAGAAACAGAAAAAGTATGAACATAAAGATGGAACTTAACCCCCATTTCCCTATAACCCAAGCTTGACTCCATTCTCCGTTAATCTTCCCTTCTGCAAACCTTGCATGACGGATATATTCCTCAACCACCGGTACAATGAGTGAAAATGAAATAAGGAACATAAATCCGACTGTCAATAATAGATCATACAATAACGCAACCAAAAAGGGTTTCTTCCTCTCGATTTTATACGCTTTATTCAATGATCTCACCATGGATTGGACAGCCATAGAGGAAAGCCAAAAAGTAAAGAAGATGGAAATGGACAACACATCTCCCCGTTGGTCATACAAAATACGATCTATATTATTTTGAATGATGGCGTATGATTTATCAGGTGCAAAAGGTTTAATCAGGAGCAATACATTGGTTTCCGAAATGGGCAGATAACTAATCAATGAAAAGACAAAAATTAAAAACGGAAAGATCGATAACAATAAATAATAAGCCAATTGTGCAGAATGATCAAAGAAACGCTCCTTGAAAAACCGAACGGTCACCTTCTTAGAATGATGTAAGATATTCATGGTTTCAGACTCCTAAATAGGAAAAGATACTCTTATTTTTCCCTTACATGCACAATTCAATCATTTTTGAACTGCTTTGTATTATCATTTACTTTCTTTTACATGTCAAAATAAGATAAGCGTGAAGAAATACTAAGAGTATATGGAGTAGTCCCCTATCCTTGCCTCATTCTGCACCCCCTTTTCTCCACTCACCCTCTAATAAACCAAAAAGCAGAGAGTCTCTCCACCCATTTTTCATTTTCAAGTCATGACGCATTCTTCCTTCTAACGTCATACCGATTTTTGTTAACACTTTCTGAGAGGAAATGTTTTGAGGGTCACATGTAGCTGAGATTTTATGCAAATTCAACTCAGAAAACCCTCTCTCTACTAATGCATTTCCAAGGAGAGTTCCGATTCCCTTCCCCCAATAATCAGGATGTAGAATATAACCGATCTGCCCTGATTGGTGAACAAAACTCTTGATGATGATTTCACCTGCACCAATCACTTGATCGGTTTTCTCATCTACTAGGGCTTGAACATGCCTTGTTTGTGGAACCATCTTTTCAGCTCTCAGCACTTCTTCCACATACGCTAATGTTTCCCTCTCTGAATTCGGACCCCATGGCTGATACTGAGACACATTTTCTTGAGACGCATATAGATGAACGTCCTTCCAATCTTCTTTCTTTAACCTGCGTATATATAAATGAGAAGAAATGTAAATCTTCCCCACACCATTCACCCCACATGCATTATAAATTGTTCTAATATTAACATAACTTTCGATATTAGGAATGAATTTTTCGAGATGAAAATTAGTACGTTTGTGTGAATGAATGCTGCTATTGAACAAATAAATACAAGGTAATTTAAAAACAACCATCAAAATTCATGAAAATACCCGTAACTAATAAAGGATTTCTCCCTCTCATTCAAGAAATCAATAATAGAAAGAAAATTTATTGCATCACTGCATGAAGCAGACGAAAGGAAAGGGAGAATCGAAATGGTAAACAACAAGGAAACAATGGGGAATGAAGATGTATACACAGACTTTATTAATAAAATGACCTATGGAGAATATCTTGGCCTGGATACACTACTTGATAGTCAGAAACGTTTATCCGGTCACCATGATGAAATGTTATTCATTATCATTCATCAAGTAAGTGAGTTATGGATGAAATTGATCCTGCATGAACTTAAAGCCAGTATCACTTCCATTCAACAAGATGAACTCTCTCCTGCATTTAAAATGTTGGCACGTGTTTCAAAGATTCAATCACAAATCATTCATGCCTGGGATGTGCTATCCACACTTACACCATCAGAATATGTTCAATTCAGGGACAGCCTTGGGCAAGCATCAGGATTTCAATCCTACCAATATCGAATGATCGAATTTGCCCTTGGCTACAAAACGAAACATGTATTGGAGATTTATAAGAAGGATCCTGAGTTATTAGCCCAGCTTAAAGAGGCATACGAGGCCCCTTCCCTATATGATGTTTCTATCCTTGCCTTATCGAAAGCAGGGTTACCCATTCATGAAGATGTACTTCTTCGGGATTATAAGAAGCCTTACACGGAAGATCAGACTGTATTGGATGCATGGACAGAAGTATATAAGCATCCGGATAGGTATTGGGATTTATACGAATTAGCTGAAAAATTGATCGATATTGAGGATTGGCTTCAGCAATGGCGCTTCAGACATATGAAAACCGTGGAACGGATCATTGGTCATAAAATGGGGACGGGCGGCTCAAGCGGCGTAGGCTATCTAAAAAAGGTTCTGGATCATCGTTTCTTCCCTGAGCTGTGGAATGTCCGAACGAACCTCTAAATCCTTTACATCATGTACTTTTTGAAAGGCTCATATAATGAATGTGAAATTCACACATTTTTCTGCCTATTTTTAATTCCTTCATTCATAAGGGTTGCCTTTTAAATGGTTACCTGATATTATGTAAGAGAATTATTTTTGTTCGGAATGGAAGGATAGACAAAGTTTTTAAAGCTTTTCGCCTTGAAGTTACGTGAGCAAGAATAGTAATACAATTGTGTGGAGAACACACGAGGAGGTAACATTATGTTAGAAGGTACAGTTAAATGGTTTAACGCAGAAAAAGGTTTCGGATTCATCGAGCGCGAAGGTGGAGACGACGTGTTCGTACACTTCTCAGCTATTCAAGGCGAAGGATTCAAAACTTTAGAAGAAGGTCAAAAAGTTTCTTTCGAAATCGTTCAAGGAAACCGTGGCGACCAAGCTGCTAACGTTACTAAAGCATAATTCATGCAAATTCGAAAGACTCTACTCTGTAGGGTCTTTTTTCTTTGCCATCACATTAAATAGTGTATACAATAACCTTAACATGCTTATTAGGAGGTTTATTGTATGGCTAGACACTCTTTTCATATATCTACTGATTGGCCGGGGCTGAGAAATGATACAGGTACCTTGAGCTCGGAAAATTTTCATACAAAAATATCAATTCCAACTGAAATGGACGGGCCTGGAATAGGGACAAACCCTGATGAAATGCTTCTTGGAGCAGCAGCTACCTGTTACATCATCACTCTGGCCGCAATGCTTGAACGAAGTCATATTGAGAAAACGGACTTATCGATGATATCTGAAGGAATTGTGGAAGTTCAAAAAGGGATCATTACATACAAAGAAATCATTCACCGACCTGTGCTGACATTAGGTCCCTCCACTTCTGAAAAAGACATAACCCTTACTAAGAAGTTGTTGATGAAAGCGGAGCAGTCTTGCATGATCACCCGTGCCATCAAAGGGAATGTGACGGTAAGGGTAGACCCTGAGATACAAATGTAAAAAAAGCATAAGCAAAGGGCATCCATTCAGATGCCCTTTTTTATTATGATTCAGCGTGAACAAGCTTCACTAACATATGGGCAAGCATATGCTGCTCTTCCTCGTTACCCGCTTTCCATAATTCATATAATAACTTCTCTTCTCTATTCTTCGGTTCCTCATGAGCCGCAAGATAATCCCCAACTTTTTGGGCTGCCTTAGCCTGCTGCTCTTCATTCATCCCTAACTTATCCGCTAAGGAAACTTTATTACCTAAATATTGTTTGAAATGATCAAAGTTTGAAAGAATATCTTCTTTTTTGTCCTGAGACAAATTGTCTAATGTACTGTCTACTTTCGACTCCATTTTTTCTTCTGTAGAATGATTTGCCATGTAAAACCTCTCCTCTCATTCAATCTAGTATGTATATTCCCACCACCGGGAGAGTTAAACATTTATTTTCATATTAATGGTAATGGAATTTCCAACTCTCTCAACTATGTTTAAATGATAATGGTACCGTGAAAACAATAGAGTGGATAAAGATTACGAAGCACGAGAAGGAAAATGATTAATATAAAAAAAGTAGCTATCATTACAGGAGCAAGCAGTGGGATCGGACAAGCGACCGCAAAGGAATTAGCTTCTAAAGAAATCACCGTGATGCTTGTGGCAGACGTGAAGAACGATTACAAGAACTGAAATGACCTTTTATTGAAAAAAACAAATCAAAAAGCGAGTCGTGATGACTCGCTTTTTTATGGGGTGATTGTAACGATGTTGTAAAGCTTCCATGAGAATCTGATATGGTTGTGTACAGTTGACTTTCTTAGCCATTTATCGCCACGAGTCACACAAGATACAAACTACTCACCTTCTGTAATAAAAACTGTTATTTCACGAAAGAAATAACACATTTAGTTCTAAAAAATGCATTTTGTAAGGAAGTTCAACCAATTCAGTAACCAGATACCAAAGTTTCACCAATTATTAGTTGATTCTTTTAAGACGTTGACTGGATAACGGCGATATTCTGATTTTATCGGCGAAATCAGTACTTTTATCGGCGGAATTTCAAATATAACGGCGAACTGGATGCTCACGAATATCTAACCTCTGACCAAAAGTACCACAGCTCTAATTTTTACAGTTCATCAAACCCATTAGCATCCGATGTCTTCGTATATTGCCTTGATTTCTGTTCAAAGAAATCGGTTTTCCCTCTATCCACTTCCTGATAGGCAATGATCCATTTTAATGGGTTGGTCTTATATCCTTGGAATGGTTCTTCAAACCCTAGCTGTTTGGCTCTTTTATTCGCCATGAATTTAATATAATCTTCAAGGTCGCTCATTAACAGCCCTTCAACATGAGATCCGATGATGTCCCTTCCCCACTCTATTTCCAGGAGAGCTGCCTGTTTGAAAGCTTCCTTTCCAAAGTCACGCAGCTCTTCCGTTTGATAAGAGGGATTCTCGTTCAGTACCTCTTTAAATATTTTTTCAAATAATCCGACATGCAGCTGTTCATCCCGATTGATATAATTAATCATCGTCGATGTCGCCACCATCTTTTGATTTCTGGCCAGATTGTAGAAGAAGGCAAAACCGGAGTAAAAGAACAACCCTTCCAGAATTACATCATAGATGATCGACTTTAATAGATTCTCAATGGTGGGGGATTCTACAAATCCTTTATATCCATTCGTTATAAATTCGTTCCGCTTCTTCAAGATTGGATCGTTCTTCCAGAAATCAAACACTTCATCCTGCTTCTTTTTGGACACGATACTGGATAACACGTAACTGTACGAGTGGTTATGGACGACCTCTTGCTGTGCCAAAATGATCATCAATGCATTCAGGCTGGAATCTGTGAGATAGTCTGCCACTTTACCCGCGTAATCTGTCTGCACACTATCAAGGAGAGCCAGTAAGCCGATGATTTTCAAAAAGGACTCCTGCTCCTTTGATGAAAGAGTAGGGAACTGTTTGATATCCTTTGCCATATTGATCTCAAAAGGCGTCCAGAAATTCCCCAGCATTCTCTTATACTTTGGATAGGCCCATGAGAACCTGACATCATCCCAGTTTAATATATTCGAGCTTTGTCCATTTACAATTCCAGTAGATTTATTTGGTGCCTCAGAATCTATTAAGATTCGCTGCTTTAATCCATTCACGTTATCATCTTCCTCCCAGTTAGCTATGGCAGCTTTCACATTCTTCAAAATTTGAAACGGATGTTGATCTCACATAGTAGGTCGTTTTCAATCCTGACCTCCATGCATCTAAATGAAGAGATAGTAACTCTATCGCCTTGATATCATTCCGCACATACAAGTTAAACGATATTCCTTGATCTATATGTCGCTGTCTCTTCTCATTCTGTTTAATACTCCAGTGCTGATCTACGTTATAAGCCGTTTTGTAATACCAGGTCGTCTTAGGTGATAAATCAGGTGCTGTAACAGGAATCTTATAATCTTTCTTTTCTTCCGAGTACTCCAATCTGAATAAGGGATCTATACTTGCTGTAGAGCCAGCTATAATCGAAGTGGACGAATTGGGCGCAACCGCCATTAAATATCCGTTTCGGATTCCTTGTGAAGAAACATCATCCCTGAGTGTATCCCACCTCGGTCCAGAATACCCTTTCTTTGAAAAATACTCTCCAGTCGACCAGTCGGAACCATTGTAATATGGATAGGAGCCTTTTTCTTTCGCTAATTCATGACTGGCTTTTATCGTGTAATAAGCAACATCCTCGTATAGTGAGTCACAATAATCAACTGCTTCATCGCTCTCCCATTTCAAACCTTTTAATGCAAGGAGGTGATGCCAGCCAAAGGTTCCTAATCCAATCCCTCTATAGCGTTGATTTGTCAGTTGGGCTTGCAGGACTGGAAGTCTATTAATATCTATGACATTATCAAGTAATCTCACTCCTATGGACACGACTCTCTCCAACTCATCATCCATGATTGTTTTGGCTAAAGAAACAGATGCCAGATTACAGACGACATAATCTCCGGGAGATTTATAGGTAATGATTTTCCCGTCCTTTATGACCTCTTCTTCCATGACGGTCGCACTCATATTCTGGGCGATTTCGGTACACAAATTACTACAGTAAATCATTCCCTTATGCTGATTGGCATTTAGCCGATTGACTGTATCACGGTAAAACATATAGGGCGTTCCCGTTTCGAGCTGGGAAATCATGATCCGCTTGAAAATTTCAATTGCTGGAACGACTTCCCTGGATAGATCAGGACATTCTACGCACTCCCAATACTTATCCCTGAACGAACCTTCTCCCTCACTCTCATCAAAGTAATCCTCCAGGGAATACCCCATGACCACCCTCACTTCATGAGGATCAAATAAGTACCAATCCCCTCTATTCTCCACTTGTTCCATAAATAAATCCGGTAAGCTTACTCCAGTGAAAAGATCATGAGTACGCTGCCTTTCATCTCCATTATTTAATCGTGTATCAAGAAAAGGAAAAATATCCTTATGCCATACATCCAAATAAACAGCGATCGCTCCTTGACGTTGCCCTAATTGATCAACGGATACTGCTGTGTTATTTAATTGCTTCATCCATGGAATAACACCTGAACTTACTCCCTTGAAGCCTTTGATATTACTTCCTCTGCTCCGGACCTTCCCCAGATAGATACCGAGACCCCCACCGTTTTTACTTAGTGTGGAAACATCTGTATTGCTGTCATAAATACTTCTTAAATCATCGGCTACCGTATCAATAAAACAGCTTGATAACTGACCATGGCTTTTGCCGGCGTTGGCAAACGTAGGGGTTGCAACCGTCATATACAAATTAGACAGTGCCCAGTAAGCTTCTTCAATAAGCACCAGACGCTTATCACGGGGTTCGTTCATAAAGAGTGTCATGGCGATGATCAGCAATCGCTCCTGAGGTAATTCAAGGATTTTACCATCATGGGACTTAGTTAAATACCGCTCTGATAATGTGACGATCCCTATGTAAGTAAACAGATGGTCTTTAGATGAATCCATGATCCTCCCCAAAGTTTCAATTTCTTCTTTGCAATATGAATCCAATAGTGCGGGAGTATATAATTTCCTATCAGTCAAGTCTTGAATTAATTCATAAAAGGAATTGTACAACATGCTTTCTTCAACTCTCCTTGAATGAGCGATTGTACGATAAAGTTTCATTAAATATAATTCTGCAGCTACATACGTCCAATCAGGTTCATGGGCAGAGATCCGTTCAACTGCCGTGAGGATCATGAAATGATAAAGCTTTTCTTTACTCATTTCAGATTGAGCGTCTGCATACTTAAAAGTCTTTTCATCAAATTCTTTAAAATGAAGTTGCGGAAAGCGACTGTGGAGATTTGTAAGAATCGCTTTTGCTTCCATTGTTGTCCGCTGATACTGTGATACGATTGACATCATCATTCCTCCCAATTTATACAGTGTGGGAAGGATTCAAAAAAAGCCCATCCTTCTGAAGGATAGGCTTTTATGTACGAAAGATATATGAATAGACTAAAGGGACTATTCCAATCCTCGCTTTATCCTCCCAATTCCCGAAGAAGATAACACGTGATAAACAAGGCAGGTCTCCTGACTCGTGCTTCACCCTACTCTAAGGCCTTCCCATCCTATATGACAGTGGCAGTTCCTTATTTCGTCAGCACTTACAGTTGCGGGGACAGTTCCGGATTCACACCGGATTCCCTTTTAAGTCCATTCAGACACCCAATTCACAGGTTATAATCAATATATAGTTAAAATAATTAAACAGAACACAAAATGTTGTGTTCTGTACCATCATAAACGATTAAAAATGAATTTACAAGTGAAACTATTCATTTCGTTTAGAAGTTGAAATCTTTTAATAGTATCACTCTATTACCCTCTTAAAGTCAAGAGTTGTAAAATGGTCATTGCATTCACAATCAAATCCCTATTTTATGTGTGATAATCCTATTTAGAGATTAAATGCTTCTTTAAACTGCGGACTCAGTTCGCTCCAAACATCGAAAAGATTGCCATCCCCATCGGAAAATACAAAATTTCGTCCATTATGCCCCCTGCTTTCAATCTCCCCGGCTTCGACTCCTTTTTGAACTAAATCTTCTCTCAACTCTTTTAATGCTACTAAACCATCTACTTCAAAAGTGATGGAAAATTTCTTGTTTTCGTACTTATCAAAAAAATTACTGCTTTCTTCATCCAAAGCACCCACCAGGAAGAAACTTTGATTTGCAAGGTCTAGGATTGCCTTGTCCTCATCCTTATAATTCACATTCGCGTTTAATTTTTCTTTATACCATATGCATGCTCTTTGTACATCCCTTACTGGAATATAAATAGTCCCGATTCTTACTAATTGCCTCATCGTCTCTCTCCTTTTCATTTATTCTGTTACTAGTTCAACAAAAGGAAGGAAAACCCTTCCATTAAAATATGCTTATAATTATTATTTTGCATGAAAAGAATAGGAGAAGATTGAATACTACCTTCATAAGGACACTAGTCAGCCGACACCTTCCTAAATGTTAGTTGAAGAAAAAGTAGCCACTCTCTATAATTCAAATAGAAGGTTGTTTGACAGTATTCTTTGGTCCCCAATATTTTTATAGGCTGTTTAAATGGAGGAAGACCTCGATTTAAACAGTCTCTTTTTTTACCTACTTAGATTGAACACATAGGTGAAAGTCTTCTTACATTTTCATTTCTAGCCGGCAGTTGTCAGTCAAATGTAATCGCATACATTATAGTGAAAAAGGGAACATATAAGTAATTTACTGTATTTCAACCTTATTACAATCAATACTTTTCAGCTTAAATACTTTCTTTTTACGGGTTTTTCATTTAAAATGCGCATTAAGTGATTTTTTTCGAAATCACACCTTAGTTCTGAAAGGAGTCTATTATGAAAAAATTATTTACGACTTTACTATTAGCATTACTAACGATTGGACTAGCCGCTTGCGGTTCGAACGAGGAGAGCCAAAAACAAGCTGACGATAAAGCCAAAACAGAAGAAAAAAGCGATGGACAGGCTCAGGAAGAACAAGCAAAGCAAATGGAAGAAATGCAGAAGAAAATGGATGAACAAAAGGTTGAAAGAGATAAGATCGTTGCCATTGTAAACGACGAAAAAATTAATGGGGAAGATTTCAATAACGTATTGACTCAATCACAAATGCAATATCAACAGATGGGGCAAGACCCAACAAGTAAAGATGCAGCAAAGAAAATCAAGGAACAAACAATTGATAGCCTGGTTGGACAAACACTCCTTATGCAGCAGGCCGATGAAAAAGGCTACAAAGCGTCAGAAGATGAAATCAATAAACAACTGGAAGAAGTTAAAAAGCAGTATGGTGATGAAAAGAAATTTGAAGATGCCATGAAAAAAGCCGGATTTACGATTGACGAGTTAAAAACCCAAATCGCTGAAAACATCAAATACACAAACTACGTTGAGAAAGAAATCAAAGTAGAAGAAGTCTCTGAAGATGAAATGAAGAAATTTTACGATCAGTATGCAAGCCAGCAAGGTCAGGGTGAATCAAAGGATGCACCAAAGTTTGAAGAAGTGAAACCTCAAATTAAGACTCAGTTAGAGCAACAGAAAAAACAAGAAAAACTTGTTCAGCATGTAGAAGATTTAAAGAAAAATGCTAAAGTTGATGTGAAAATCTAAACTTTTATCAAAGAAAGCCACCTATATCGATAGGTGGCTTTCTTATGTTCTATCCCCCGATGTTTTTCTCTGCTCACGAAGGGTATGGTACAACAACGACTCATTAAGGGAGGATGAAAGATAATGACGAAGAGGAAAAATGACAATCCAGAACAAATCAATAAAGATCATGACGGCATTCTCGATCAGCATGAAAGTGAGCAAAATGTGGATCCAATTCCCCTCGATGACTTAAAAAAAGAGCAGCAGGACGAGAAAAATAAGCATCATACGAAAGATGACTCATCAAGCAAAGAATAATACATTAATCAAAAGCCCTGTGGGATTCCCACAGGGCACTATTCTTATTTAGATAACCAATCCGTATGGAATGTCCCTTCCTTATCCACACGCTGATACGTATGGGCTCCAAAATAATCACGTTGGGCTTGCAGAAGGTTGGCAGGCAGTGACTCAGAGCGATAGCTGTCATAATATGCTATAGCACTCGCAAGACCCGGCACAGGGATACCTAATTTAATCGCTGTAGCCACCACTTCTCTCGCTTCCTCCTGATAGTTTTCAACGATTTCCTTGAAATATGGATCAAGTAGTAAATTCGTTAATCCCGGTTCACGATCATACGCTTTCTTGATTTCTTCGAGGAAGCCTGCACGAATGATGCATCCACCTCTGAAGATCATGGAAATTTCGCCGGGCTTCAGGTTCCAATTATACTCATCCGAAGCAGATTGAAGCTGGGCGAAACCCTGTGCATATGAACAAATTTTGCTTAAGTACAACGCTTTACGAATCATTTCGATAAACTCTTCTTTGTTACCGGAGAACTCCTTATTTCGTGGTCCTCTTAAGATCTTACTTGCCTTTACTCTTTCTTCCTTCATGGCAGAGATGAAACGGGCAAACACAGATTCAGTAATGATCGATAAGGGTACACCTAATTCCAGTGCAGAAATACTCGTCCATTTCCCTGTTCCTTTCTGCCCTGCGGTATCCAGAATCACGTCAACAAGGGGTTTTCCTGTTTCTTCATCCACCTTTGTGAAAATATCCGCCGTGATTTCAATCAGGTAGCTGTCGAGCTCCCCCGCGTTCCATTCTTTGAATATTTCATGCAGCTCTGTAGCGCTTAAACCCAATACATTTTTCATAAGATAATACGCTTCACAGATAAGCTGCATATCACTGTACTCAATTCCATTGTGTACCATTTTCACATAATGGCCTGATCCATCCGGACCGATATATGTACTGCACGCATCGCCTTTTACCTTGGCCGCAATCGCTGTCAGGAAAGGCTCGACTAACTCGTATGCTTCCTTCTGACCGCTCGGCATGATAGCAGGACCGTATAAAGCGCCTTCTTCTCCGCCTGAAACACCCGCACCGATGAAGTTGATTCCTTTTTCACCAAGTTCCTTATTGCGGCGAATTGTATCTTCAAAGTATGTGTTTCCTCCATCAATCAGAATATCTCCCTGATCTAAATGAGGAAGCAATGATTCAATCGCTTTATCGGTAATATTACCGGCTGGAACCATAATCAATATTTTTCGTGGTGTTTCTAATGACCGCACGAACTCTATTACATCGTGAGTACCGATCATTTTCTTCTCTGGATGTTCTTCAAGAACTTCTCTTACTTTTTCATCAGACACATCATAGATGGAAACGGAATAGCCTCTGCTTTCGAAATTTAAGGCCAGACTCTTCCCCATCACTCCGACACCAGCAACTCCTATTTGTTGTTTTTTCATATATTGATCATTCCTTTCACTTCGAGTAATTATATTTTCACCGTATATATTATAATACGAAATAATTTTCCGTGGTGGATTTTTATGAAATAATATTTTTTTATTTCGTGAAGTAGGTTAAAATTATTTTCATGTAGATTTCGCTTAGAGGAGGTTTACCCTGCATGAAAGAAGAAAAGATACAGCATTGTTTACCTCGTATCCGTTCCCATTACTCTCAATTCAGTGAAAAAGAAAAGATGATTGCAGATTTTATTATTGCTAATCCTGAAAAAATTATCCACTCCACCATCAGTGGTGTAGCAGAAGAACTGAACGTTGCAGATGCTACAGTCTTCCGATTCTGTAAACGATTGGGCTTTAAAGGCTATCAGGCCATGAAGATTTCTCTTGCATCCAACCTGGTGACCCCTATCGAAGATATTCATGAAACAATCAATGGAGGGGACTCTGAGGGCGTTATCGCCCAAAAAGTGTTCAGGTCCAATATCAGAACATTAGAGGATTCTTTAAGTATGCTAAACGAAGAAATGTTTACGAAAGCTATTCAAGGGATGATAAGTGCCAGAAGAATAGAATTTTACGGTACGGGTGGATCGGGGTTTGTTGCCATGGATGCTCATCATAAGTTCCTCAGAACCGGCATGACCACTACGGCGTACAACGATCCCCATATGCAGCTGATCTCCGCTTCCCAATTGACCGATGCAGATGTGATCGTCTTTATCTCTCATTCAGGATCGAACAAAGATCTATTGGAAGTGTTAGACGTTGCGAAGAAAAATCGGGTAAAGACCATTGCCATTACTCACTTTGCCAAATCCCCTCTAAGCAACGGGGTCGACATTCCTCTTTTTACGGTATCTCAAGAAACCGAATATCGATCTGAAGCACTAGCTTCAAGAATCAGTCAGCTAAGTATTGTGGATGCCCTCTATGTCAACACCATGATGAAGAGAAAAGATCTATCCAAGGCTTCCCTGCAAAAAATGCGTGACGCGATTTCCATTAAGAAAATTTAGTCATTATTTGTAGGGTAAAGGACGTCAGGCATTTATATTCAGGATTTCCTGATGATTATCAGCAAGTAAAGGGACGGACCTTTTCAAAGGTCCGTCCCTAATCATTACTTCGGATACTTCAATGTATTCTTTTCCAACTTCTTATACACTTCTTCTTCTAAGTCGATATCCATTTTATCAGCCAGCTGGACTAAATAAATCAGGACATCAGCCATTTCTTCTTTAATATTTTGACTTGTCGTTCCCACTGCTTCCCTGCTTGTTTTCCATTGGAAATTTTCCAGGAGTTCATTTGCCTCTAATGAAATGGAAATGGCGAGATCCTTTTCATTATGATTGGCATCCCAATTTCGTTCATCCCTGAATTCAATAACTTTTTCATACAGTTGTTTCATCTTTTCTCTCCCATTTTCCTATGATCATTTACCACTTCTTTACTATAACACGGGTGGCAAAAGGATTGTGACAGGAATGACCAACTTTATTCCACTTAAGCTTCCAGTCTTTCAATGATTGTTGCATTTGCCATCCCATGGCCTTCGCACATCGTTTGAAGGCCGTATCTTCCTCCAGAACGCTCCAGCTCATGCATCATGCTTACCATGATGCGTGCCCCACTGGCGCCTAATGGATGCCCCAGGGCAATTGCCCCCCCGTTTGGATTCAGTTTGGAATGGTCGGCTCCTATTTCTTTTAACCAGGCAAGGGCAACAGGTGCGAATGCTTCATTCACTTCGAAAACATCAATATCTGACAATGATAATCCTGCTTTCTCCAGGACTTTCTTCGTTGCCGGTATAGGTCCGGTTAACATGAGGGTAGGATCAGATCCGACCACCACGCGGGTATGAACCTTAAATCTTGCCTTCAACCCTAATTCTTCAGCCTTCTCCCGCGTCATTAACAGAAGTGCGGCAGCCCCATCGCTAATTTGGCTTGCATTCCCTGCATGAATGATACCATCTTCTTTAAATGCAGGTTTTAAATTTGAAAGCACATCCAGTGACGTTTCCTTTCTTGGTCCTTCGTCTTTAGAAAACGGAAATACAGTACCGTTCGGGACGTTAACCTTCACCTCATAAATTTCCCGGTCGAAATAACCAGCCTCTTGAGCCTTTAACGCCTTTTGATGACTGGAATATGCGAACTGATCAAGATCTTCACGACTGAATCCGTACTTTTCAGCAATCCGTTCTGCAGATAAACCCTGGTGGATGATCTCGTGTTGGCCTCTAAGCTTTTCACTAAAGGGAGCCCCTTGATAGTTTGAACCGATTGGAGTTCTTGACATATTCTCGACCCCGCCAGCGATTACGATATCCATGTCGCCGGAAAGAATCGCTTGTGATGCAAAGTGGACAGCCTGCTGGCTCGAGCCGCATTGTCGGTCGATTGTCGTACCAGGTACTTCGATTGGAAAACCGGCAATCAATGCAGCCACCCTGGCAATATCACCTGCCTGCTCACCTGATTGAGTAACACAGCCTAATATGACATCATCGATAAGCCCAGGGTCAATCCCTGCTCTTTCTACTAACCCTTTCAGCACTTCCCCTGCTAAATCATCGGGCCTCATATCTTTCAAAGAACCCTTCCGTCTCCCAACCGCAGATCGTATTCCTTCAATGATAACAACCTCTCTCATCCTGCTCTTCCTTTCTATAATCCAAGATTCTTCGCTATGATCACTTTCATGATCTCATTTGTCCCTGCATATATACTTGCAACAGGAATATCCCTGTATCTTCTCGCAATTTGATACTCTTCCATGTAGCCGTATCCACCATGCAGCTGCATGCATTCAGTGGCGATTTGCCTTGCCATTTCAGTCAATTTATACTTGGCCATGGAAACCTTCGTCACGACATCTTTCCCATCCATATGTTCGGCGATCAAACCATCGAGGAATACCCTGCCCATCTCAATATCCGTCGCCATTTCCGCTATCTTAAATTGTGTATTCTGGAATTTACCAATCGCCCTTCCAAATGCTTCACGGCTCTTCACATAATCCATCGTGAGAGAAAACATTTCTTCTGAAGCAGTCTGAGCAGCTATCGCCACGATAAGACGTTCTTGCTGGAGCTTTTTCATCAGATATTGAAATCCTTTGCCCTCTTCCCCAATCAAATTATCTTTCGGCACCTTGCAATCTTCAAAGATCAGCTCGGCTGTATCCTGACAGTGTAAACCAACTTTGTCAAGCTTCCTTCCCCTGGAGAATCCGGGTGCATCCCTTTCGATGGCCAACAAACTGATCCCCATGTGAGGCGGACTGATGGTCGTATCTGTTTTACAGGCAACAATCACTAAATCACCTTGAATCCCATTTGTGATGAAGGTCTTTTGACCATTCACAATATAGTGGTCCCCCTCAAGCTTAGCCGTCGTTTTAATCCCGGCTAAATCTGATCCTGCACCAGGTTCCGTCATAGCAATGGCCGTAATCATTTTTCCACTCGTGCATGCGGGGAGCCACTTCTTTTTTTGTTCCTCACTTCCATATTCAGATATATAAGGGACTACAATGTCATTGTGCAATCCTATCCCGATCAGACCAGAGCCTACCCGTTCTAATTCTTCATTGATAATCACGGAATATCCCCAATCCACCCCGCTTCCACCGTACACTTCGTCAATGTCTGGACAAAGAAATCCCTGCTCCCCCATCTTCGTCCAAAAGGCCCTTGGAACCATCCTGTTTTTCTCCCATTCATCATAAAAAGGATAAGCCTCTTTTTGTAAAAATTTCCGAAGTGCCTGCCTGAATATGCTATGATCCTCCGTTAAATAATGATGTTTCATACGTACTCGCCCTCATTTCAAAGTGATGCATTTTATAAAGCGTTTTCATTTTCGGGATAATGAATGAACACGCACTCATTTAATAAGCAAACATTTCCATCAGTTTCAACCACTTACTTAGGCTGCATTCTAATCGCACCGTCTAATCGGATCGTTTCACCGTTCAGCATTTGATTTTCGAGTATACTTTTCACTAATTGAGCATATTCAGATGGGTGACCGAGCCTTGGTGGAAATGGCACCATTTTTCCAAGCGAATTTCTTGCTTCCTCAGGAAGTGTGTCAAACATCGGGGTATGAAATAACCCCGGAGCAATGGTCATGACTCTTATACCATCCCTTGCAAGCTCCCTGGCAACCGGAAGAGTCATCCCGACCACTCCACCTTTAGATGCACTATAAGCAGCCTGACCGATCTGCCCATCAAATGCAGCAACAGAAGCTGTATTGACGATGACCCCTCTTTCTCCGTGGTCATTTGTTGTATTACCCATCATCTTTTCTGCAGCCAAGCGTATCACATTGAACGTACCAATTAAGTTAATCTCAATTACCTTGGAAAATCGATCAAGAGAGTGAATTCCGTTTCTTCCTATCACTTTCCCTGGTGGAGCAATCCCTGCACAGTTCACTACTGTATTAAAACCGCCAAAAGCCTGTATCGACCCCTCCAAGGCTTCTAACACCTGATCTTCCTTTGTCACGTCTGTTTTATAAAAGCCAATGGATTCTCCATACTCCTCTATCAAGGCTGCTGCTCTCTCTTCATTGAGATCCAGTATATATGCCTTACCACCTTCCTCAATAATCCTTCTTACTGTAGCTTCACCCAGCCCGGATGCACCACCTGTCACTAAGGCGACTATTTCTTTCATTTCCACGATAAATCCCTCCACTCATGTAAAGCATATATTTTAATTTTAGCGTTGTATGGAGAAAAAAGATATAATGTTTTTAAAATTCTGTCTACTCACAACACCCTTCCCTTACTTACCAAGGATAACGAAGCATCACTTGTTTAGAATAAGAATGTAATAACCATTTACAAACAGGAGGAAACAATGATGACTAATAAAAATGATAATCGTGAACGAAAAAATAAATACCCAAACAACAAAAAAAGCGATACTGAATTCTCGAAAGAACTCAATATTCGCAGTGAAGTGACGAAGAAAGATTTAGGAAAATGAATAATATAAGCGACCGGTTTAATTCGGCCATACTGGAATGTCGTGCATAGATTTTTTAATTTTAATTTGTCCCGGGTTACTTAAATATCCCCATAAAAAAACAGACTCACGAATGAGTCTGTTTTTGGAGTTGTAAAGTTTGATTATGCTTTACGTACGTTAGCTGCTTGTGGTCCACGAGCACCTTGTTCAACGTCGAAAGATACTTCTTGACCTTCGTCAAGAGATTTGAAACCTTCACCTTGGATCGCTGAGAAGTGTACGAATACGTCGTCTCCACCTTCTACTTCGATGAATCCGAAACCTTTTTCTGCGTTAAACCATTTTACTTTACCATTTTCCATGTTTGTTGCCTCCTAAAGTGCGTTACACACAAAGTATTACTATTCTTGCGATATCAGGTGAAAACCAAATCTTGTTCTTCCCTCGTATACCGGACAAAAATAATTCTTCTATAGAATAACAGTAATGAAATAAATAAGCAAGTTCTTCAAGGAGAAGTTTTGAAAGTCAGACCTCTGACACAACCTTTCTCCCCATCAAATAGTCTCTTGATATGAGTAATGATTACTACCTTCATGCCCGTTAAAGCGCTACCATTATATTTATCCAAATTTATCACTAATGGGACTCTAAAATGAAGGGTAAACTGTGGTATAATGAGAGAATATGAAAGGGAGTGCCCAATGAAATCCACAAAAAATCGGTTTAGTAATGGCGCAATGGTTACGATAAAGGAAACTGGCGAAACAGTGACAATATTGAAATGGCAATACGTTAAAAATATGAAGCGATTCTCATATATTGTAAAAGAACATCCTGGCACGTTTTATTTTGAGGAAGAATTAGAAGTCAACTAAAAAGAAGTGATCATATCTTAATATGATTTGGCAAGGACTCTTACGTGAATTCCAACAGAGTCCTTTTTACTTTTAATGGCATACAGCGCTGGTCGTTTAACACTGATCCTTTATAAAGGTTGATTTACATATAAAAGAAGAAAGCCTGCATCTTTAAAATAAGATGCAGGCTTTCTTTATGTATGACCTGTGAGGGATTCGAACCCACGACCCCTTCCCTGTCAAGGAAGTGCTCTCCCACTGAGCTAACAAGTCGCTAAGGAAGGTATATATTAAATTATAGTCATGATGAGAAAAATGTCAATCATTTTTTGTTCTATACATTTTTCTTCTGGGTATTCATGTATGAAAGAACATTCGTTCGCATATACTATGAGTACACTTCCAGGAGAGGAGCTCACAAATGAATACGGTATTACAGCGCTCATTCATGGACCAAAGCCCCATTGAAATCATCTATATGACTCCTGAGTCCATTTGTACGAAAAGAAAAATCATAGTAAAAAAATTAGATGGGGATATTATTCTGGCCTATTGCTTTTTACGACAAGAATTCCGCAGATTCAGACTGCATGATATTTTGGCCGCTTATCCTCTTATTCCTTATAAGAAACGAACTATATCCTAGTTGGAAACTAAAAGACGTGAGGCTGACCCTAGTAAAGGGTCAGCCTCACATTTGTTTGTTTATGCTGTTGCTTTTTTTGGTGTTTTGTCTTCTCTTTTAATGAAGAATTGTAACGCAAGCATGACACCAAATAACACTAAACCAATGATGTCTGTGCTCCCCTCTGGATAGATCAGCATTAAACCGGCTGCTACACAAAGGAAACGTTCAATCACATATACTCTTCTGTACCAATACCCAATCATCCCAGCCCCTATGGCCATCATTCCGGTTATTGCCGTAAAGACAACCCATAATAATCTCGGGATTGTTGTATCAATCATCAGCAACTCAGGAGACAGGACGAACATATACGGAATAATAAAGGCAGCAATCGCTAATTTAGCAGAATTGACCCCGGTCCGTATCGGCTCCCCCCCTGACACCCCGGCGGCGGCAAATGCTGCAAGAGCCACTGGTGGTGTGATATCTGCAATGATACCAAAGTAAAAGACAAATAAGTGAGCTGCTAACTCAGGTGCACCTAACAGGATAATCGCAGGTGCCGCGATTGTGGACGTGATTACGTAGTTGGCCGTTGTCGGTGATCCCATACCTAATACAATAGATGCAATCATCGTAAACACCAGGGTCAGGATTAATTTACCTTCTGATGAATTTGTTAGATCAGCAGCAAGGTCAACTAAACCATTCGCAAGTGTCAGCCCTAATCCCGTTTTTGTCACTACACCGACAATCATCCCTGCAGCCGCAGTTGCTACAGCTACGGAAAGTGCAGTACGTGCACCGTCTACGAGTGCGTCGACTGCATCTTTAAAGCCAATCCTTGTCTCTTTTCGAATCGCGCTAATCACAATCGTAGCAACAATTGACCAAAGTGCTGCTCGCATAACACTCATACCGCTGACTAATAAAATAATGACTGTAAGAATCGGCATTAATAAGTAAATTTTCTTTAAAACTTCTTTACGATTCGGCATTTCATCGTCTGAAAGACCGCGAAGTCCGATTCGCTTCGCTTCAAAATGAGTCATAATCCAAATTCCTGTAAAATACAAAAGAGCTGGAATGGTGGCAGCCTTTGCGATATCCCAGTAAGAGATTCCACCGATGAATTCAACCATTAAGAATGCTGCAGCTCCCATGATTGGCGGCATTAACTGACCACCCGTTGAAGCTGCTGCCTCTACTCCACCTGCAAACTCTTTACGATAGCCAAGCTTTTTCATCATTGGAATCGTAAAGGAACCAGATGTTACAACGTTTGCAACGGAACTTCCGCTGATCGTTCCTTGCAGGGCACTCGAGAAGATTGCAACCTTAGCAGGGCCACCAGTGCGTTTACCGGCAATGGCCACAGCTAAATCATTGAAATATTGCCCTACGCCTGTTTTAACGAGGAAGGCCCCGAATAATAGGAATAGGAAGATGAAGGTTGCTGAAACATAGAGTGGCGTTCCAAGAATCCCTTCACTTGTAAAGAACATCGTCTTAACGATATCGTCCCAGTCATATCCCCTGTGCGCAAGGAATCCAGGCATCAATCGACCATAATACATATAGAGAATGAAAGTAGAGGCGATAATCGTGATGGGTAAACCGACTGCACGACGGGTTGCCTCCAATACTAAGATCATCGCAGCAAAACCAACATAAAAATCAAGTGATGTCATTATACCGACTCTGCTAACGATGTCATCTTGCATAATCGGCCAGTATGCACCAATTCCTACAGATATGACAGATAGAACGACGTCATACCATGCGACTTTATCTTTTCGTAGATTCTTTTTTCTAGCAGGAAACAGAAGAAAGACAAGTGACAAAGCAAATCCTAAATGAATAGATAATAGTAATTGTCTAGGGATAAATTGAAAGATCGATGCGACTAATTGAAATAATGAAAATGCTAAGAGACCATAGAAAATCACCCATTTAAAAAGTCCATGGTGCAGCTTTCTCGTAGATGATTCAGGATCATATTTTTCTAATAATTCTTGTTGTTGTTCGGAGGTTAATGATTCGAATTCTTTATCTTTTTCCAACAACGGTCACTCCTTTCCACTGATCATATAGTGTTTGTTTCTTTAATTGCATTCGAACGACAGACCCTTTATCGAAATAGTCAGCTAAAGGATAGACTTTCCCATCCAATACGAGTCGATGATTGGCTACCACTTGTCCGATGCGAATATCAATGTATGGAAATACTTTATTCATATTTGAAATGAAGTATTTTCCTTCTTCTGTCATCTCGAAGGTTTCATTTCCTTCTGCATTCGCAGGCATACCAATTGCAGTATCCTCATAAAGCATCTTTGTCTGTTGAATTTGGTTTGTAGATTGGCGATAAAACTCTTCTACTTCTGAGAGATGAATAGAATGAGTGTAACGAACCGAAAATGTATGATCTTCAGGTAGTCTGAAAAGGACAGGATCTCCCTCAGTACTCCTCGGTTCGATTACCAGATATGTTTGAAAGGGAATAAAGGTGATGAATAAAAGAACAAGAACAATGAGAATTGTTCCTATGAATGAAATTTTCTTCATAACAAATTCCCCACCATTCCATTTATTACTGCTTTACTTAACATTTTTATAGCCTATACCAAAACAAAAGAATAGACCGTTTTACGCGGCCTATCCCTTCGTCCATCTGCTGGTGTGGATCTATTCCATTGAAACGCCTTTTTCATCAAAGTATTTCTTCGCACCAGGATGTAATTCAATCCCCATACCCTTTAGTCCATCTTCAGCTTTGATTAACTCACCTTTGGCATGAGTGATTGAATCTGTATTTTCAAAAATGGCTTTTGTAACATCATAGATTACATCTTCGGAAATATCAGCATTTGTTACTAACATTGCACGAACCGCAACGGTTGTAACTGCCTCATCGACTTTACTGTAAGTCCCTGAAGGAATTTCATCCTCAGAGTAATATGGATATTTCTCGATCAGCTCACTGATTTTACCGGATTCAACCGGTACGATAGTGATATCTTCCGTTGCGGCCAATCCTTCAACTGCTCCGGTTGGAGTACCTGAAGTAATGAACGCCGCATCGATTGTACCATCCTGGATACCAGTGGTTGAATCATCAAATGATAAATTACGAGCTTCTAAATCTTCTAACGCAATGCCGTGTACCTCAAGGATTTGTTTCGCGTTCAATAATGTTCCAGATCCTGCTTCACCGACAGAAACAACTTTACCTTTCAGATCTTCAACGGACTTGATACCTGAATCCTTTGTTGTAACGATTTGAATCGTTTCAGGATAAAGAGTAGCAATTCCACGTGCATTTTCTACCTTGTTATCGCTGAACATTTCTGTTCCTTCAGATGCATAAGAAGCGATATCTGTTTGTGTAAAAGCGATTTCAGTTTTTCCATCTTTAATAGATGCCATATTTTCCGCAGATGCACCAGATGTTGAAGCAGATGCTTTAATTCCTGTTTCATCTTGAATGATTTTAGCAAATGTTCCGCCTAACGGGTAATATGTACCCCCTGTTCCACCTGTAGCAATTCCAATGAAGTCAACCTCTTTGTTACCTTCACCCTCAGATGATCCTCCGCCTGATCCGCCGCCACATGCAGCAAGAATGACAGATAGAACTAGAAGTAGTGCAGTGCTTAGATAAAAACTGCGTTTTTTCATATTCTAATTCCCCCTATTAAATTTCTACTTTACCGAAATAATTGTAACACAGTCTGTAACAATCTTGTCAAATCAAATACATAAAATTTTAACAATTTTTATAAAAAACCCTTTCTACATCCAATACACTTTGATTGAAATCTGTTGTGTGGCTTGTTCATGTCATGTCAACTATTTTACAAATGTATACAGAATGTATAAAGCGGTTACATTTCCCCGTTCCATTTTCTTCCCCGACGCATGTTTGTCCACTATAAAAAGACTGAAGAGGAATTACTCCTCTCCAGTCCATCTGTTATATATCAGGAAATGATCTAGCCTATTAATTCCTCATCCTCAAATTTCATCTTATCTTCTTCTGAAATATTCTCTTCACGGTCCCGTAAGCTATGTGCAATTCTCGAAGAAGCATTGGCCGCAATACTTGCCACGATATCATCTAAAAAGGTATGAACACCCTTCCCGTTCTTCGTATCCAGGTCACGGATGATACCGATCTTATTTTTATCAAGATGACCAAAGGTAGTAACAGCGATACTCCCATATCCTAATGCTGCACCTAAAGCAATGGTCTCATCTACTCCAAACAACCCTTCATCTGATTCTACAATCGATTGAAGTGGTTCGGAAAGCTTCTTCTCTTCAGCAAGCTGATCCAGTTCTACCCCTACTAGTATCGCATGCTGAATCTCTCTTTTTAATAATACTTTCTTCACACTGTCGATACAATCTTCCATATTTAACTCATGATTATATGGATACTGCATTTCATAGACGATTTCAGCAATATCTTCTATTGATACTCCTCTATCTTTCAGCCTCTGTAATGCAGCTTTTGTTACATCCCTTGAATGTACAGGTTTATTCATTGAGATACCCCTTTCTGGACAGTCCATAAACTTACTGGAATTATACCATTCTTTTGAATTTTCGTATTGCAATCCGCTTTAGGGAATTATCGAGGAGAATATGATACAATCTTTCTGTAAACGTTAACACTGATTATAGGAGGCTATCGTCATGACAACCGCAAGAGGAGCTGTAACCGAATTAAACCTCTTTAGTAAAGAACTGAATGAAGAGATTAAGATGCTCGTATACCTGCCAGCTACTTTTTCTCCCCTCTATAAATATTCACTACTGATCACCCAAGATGGTAAGGATTATTTCCAGCTAGGAAGAATACCTCGCCTGGCTGATGAACTTCTCGAAAATAGAGAAATAGAAAACATGATTATCGTGGGAGTCCCATATAAAAATGTTGAGGACCGGAGAAGAAAATACCATCCACATGGTGAAGAAAATGATGCTTACATTCGCTTTTTAGCACATGAATTGGTCCCGTATCTGGACGAGCATTACCCAACTTATCATATGGGAATGGGACGTGCCCTGGTTGGTGATTCATTAGGAGCGACAGTTTCATTGATGACTGCATTAAAATATCCAAATACATTTGGCAAGGTTCTCCTGCAGTCACCTTTGGTCAACGAGAAAGTGTTGGAAGCCGTAGAAAACTTCTCACAACCTCACCTGTTAAGCATTTACCATATCATTGGTAAACAGGAAACAGAGGTGAAAACAACGGACGGCAAAGTAAAAGACTTCTTAAAGCCAAACCGTAAGCTTCACGAAATATTCGATCAAAAAGGATTCTCTTCCTTTTATAATGAGTTCGACGGAGATCATACGTGGAAACATTGGCAACCGGATTTGAGACGTGCTTTGAAGATGATGTTTAACTAAACCCCTACTTGGCAAGGGACCACCCTTGCCTCTCTCTAAATGAATACAGGGACCTGTCGGCATCACTTGATAAAAGGAGATCCTATCCGTTCGCCCTATATTAAATTTTTGAAAAATTTGCTATACTATACATAATACAAAGATAGTTAAATAGAGGAGGATTGAAGAAAATGAATTATGGTATAGTCATTTTCCCATCGAAAAAGCTGCAAGATATCGCAAACTCTTATAGGAAACGTTATGATCCTCATTATGCATTGGTTCCACCACATTTGACATTAAAGAATGTCTTTAGTGCAGATGATGATCAAATCAAAGATATAGCTAATAAATTAGCTGCTATTTCAAAGAAATACGATCCCTTCAATCTAAAAGTGTACAAAGTAAGTTCTTTTCAGCCTGTGAACAATGTAATCTATTTCAAGGTGAACTCCACTCCTGAACTGCAAGGGTTACACGATGACATGCATAGTCAAAACTTCATGGGTGACGAGCCGGAATTCGCTTTCGTTCCTCACATTACTGTTGCTCAAAAGCTTTCAAATGATGAGCACTCGGATATTTTTGGATCTCTTCGTATGCTGGGAATCGATCATGAAGAAACCATTGACCGATTCCACTTGTTGTATCAATTAGAAAACGGCTCTTGGACAGTTTACGAAACCTTCCGTTTAGGAAAGGAAGAGTAAAGTTGAAGGTCGAAGTTGCAAAAACAGAAGATCAGATCCAAGAGGTATTCAACATAAGAAAGACAGTGTTTGTGGAAGAACAAAAGGTTCCACTTGAAGAAGAAATCGATGAATTCGAAAACGATTCCACTCATTTTGTCCTTTACGACCAAACACACGCTGTAGGTGCAGGCCGTTTCCGTATTCTTGATGGAATGGGGAAAGTTGAAAGAATATGCGTTTTAGAATCCGTCAGGGGAAAAGGAGCAGGGCGTGAAATCATGCTTGCCATTGAAAAATATGCGAAGCAGGAGCACTTATCCCAATTGAAATTAAATGCCCAAACCTATGCCATCCCTTTTTATGAAGGCTTAGGTTACAAAGTTACATCGGATGAATTTCTGGACGCAGGAATCCCTCATAAAACCATGAAGAAGGATATTTAAAAGGAAGAAGTAATTAAGCATAACTGCTTAATTACTTCTTCCTTTTTTTGCTTCTGGCAAATCAAATTATGAAGTATATTACCATATCAACTCGTCGATAATGGGAAAATGTATGGGAAGGGGGATCCTTATGGGAATCACATCGATTGCCATCGAGTTAATCGTAGGATATTTTGCCTTATTGATTCTTACAAAAATACTTGGTAAAACTCAAATCACTCAAATATCTGCCTTTGATTTCATTTCAGCATTAATTCTTGGTGAACTTGTAGGTAACTCCCTTTATGATGGAAAGATCACTGTGCTTCCAATCCTTTTTGCCATTTTTATCTGGGGGAGTTTGATCTTTTTCACAGAGTTTTTCACCCAGAAATCCCGACGGTTTCGCCATTTGCTGGAAGGTACGCCTGCCTTAGTCATTAATAAAGGGAAGATCAACTTCGATGAGCTTAAGAGAAATCACTTAGATCTGAATCAACTGCAGCATCTACTTCGTGCCAAAGATATTTTCTCAGTAAGGGAATGTGAATTTGCCCTTTTGGAGTCTGACGGTACGCTGAGTGTCATTAGAAAACCGCTTTATGAAATCGTACAGCGTCAAGACCTTAATATACCGGCAAAAAATGCTTCTCTCCCGCTTTCTTTAATTGTGGATGGAGAAATCGTTTACGATAATTTAAAGCTGGCCGAACAAAGAGAGGATTGGCTTTTAAGCGAAATAAAAAAACAAGGCTTCCTCTCCTCCAAGGACGTTTTGTATGCTGAATGGGAAGAAGGAGAAAGCCTTTTAGTACAAGGTTATTAATGGGGCTTAATGATGAGTTCATTATTTCTAATCGTGAACGATAAGAGTTTCTTTCGTTCAAGACTGGTAAGATAAGCTGTTACCGATGTTCTGAACAAAAGCCATTGCCCCACATTTGATACAGTTATTTTGTGTAAATTCAAATACTCTTTTATGAACTTTTCAAAAGAAAAGCCTTCTTTACTATCATTTACTAGTGTTAGAAGAGAATTCATACGTTCTTTATGAAGATCGATATTCTCCTGAACTGTTTTAACAAAGTTTTCTTCATAGTCCCCGTGTCCCGGAATCGCTCCTTTGCATGGTATGTGAAGGAGTTTTTCTAATGAATCCAGTGTTTGATCCGCGTCAATGATAAACGGAATGATATGCTTTTCCAACGTATCCCTGCCAAAATAACTGTCCGCTGCATATAAAACATCATCAACCAGCAAACCTACCTGACCATACGAATGACCCGGTAAATCAATTGCTTCAAAAGTGAAAGGACCAATGCTATTTTCACCAATCTTCAACTCATCATCAATGACCACTGATTGTCCTTCAAGAAACTTATTTCTCAAATCATTTATGGGGTTAGCTCCATTGAATAGATAAATCGGTTCCAGGATCGAATTCTCCATGATCGCTTTTTCTAGTTTTGGTGCAAACAATGGAGTCCCTTGTTTTTTCTTCAGGAAGTGAGCTCCTCCAAAATGATCGGCGTGGGCGTGGGTGATGACACAATAATCCAAGGGCCGTCCTTCATTGGATAAGATTTTGATCACTTTCTTCATGGCAGAATCGTCCAAACCACTGTCAATAAGAAGACCCTTTCCTTCTTTGATGCAGTAGCCAATGGTTACGCTGCCTGTAAATGCATAGCAATGCTCGGCAAGGTTTTGTAGTTTCAAGTGATTACCTCCAAATATGTCCGGGGCCATATATCAGCAGTTAATTAAAAAAACCCATAAGGAATGCTCCTTTTGGGATTTTTCAAACTGCCTAAAAAAAAGCCCCTCAAACTTCTTTATACATATTCGTTAAAGTGCTTTCCTTTTCCTGTTAATTGGGCTAATAAGGTTGTTGGGATGGATGGTTTAGAGAGAGCTTGGTATGAAGTTTTTCGTTGATTGGATTGAATTACATGATAAGATGTTTCTGCTTCTTCAGTATGTGCTTGAGTTTTATTTTTCATGGGCTTTACAGGTTGGACGGGTAGAAAGGCAAACGGATGTTTTTCAACTTTTAATTCTCGTTCCTGATACTGTTTATACTGATGGTGGGGTATTGGAGCAATGTATCCCATTTTCATTACCTCCTTGGTATTAGTTACCCATATAGGGTTGAACATTAAACTTTACTTAGGCTTTATCGATCCTATGGTCTGTTCAGACTTTGTGGAAATATGTATCATGCCTGGATGAGTAATCTGACCACTCCTACACCGCAGTCAAAATATAAATAGGAGAATTAACATAAAATACGTGTTGGCACGCACCTTTATGTCCATTCTCCTTCATTTTATTTCTAACTTTTATTTCTTCCCCTTGTTTAACATATTGGAGATGGTTCCAAAGTCTAATTGCTTTCCATCATTCACAATCGACTGCACAATCTTATTTTCCATTTCCTTGTTTACGGGTTTATTGGCAATTTTAGATACGCGTTTAATGACGCTTCTAACGGTTGCTTCATCTTTGAAGTTTGCATTTTGTAATGAGTTCGCAAGCTCTAACACTTCGTTCATGTTTACGCCTGTCTTCTTCTCTAAATTCTTAAAAAAGTTATTATTCATTTCCTTCACGCCTCCTTTTAACTATAAGCATCATATGTAAAAAAAACAGGAGCGTGATTATGAATTACTAAATTTGAAGCTTGGAGTGATTTATTCGTTGAACCTAACCCATTGCCTTAACACATTCCCCGCTGTAGTACCCTCAAAGTTGCCAACTTCCCAAATAAAACAAAAGGCTTCTTTTCGCAAAGATTGTTGTTTTGTAACAAAAGGTCTGCTTGGGCTCTGTCCATTAGTGTGTGCTGGATGGTGAGAGTAACTGCTTCGCTTGCAGCTAGCGTTCGGCCAAGCCTCCTCAGCTTAGCCGAACGGGGTCTCGGCACGACCAAAATCCGCCGGAGTCTACGCAGTTCCCCTCACCATCTATAAGAATTTAGCGTGACAGAGCTTAAAAGGGGACAAAAACCATCTTAAAGAAATTATTTTTAAGGAAATCGAACATATCTCTCTTTAGAAGAGGATATTTTTTAAATATTGTTGGTTTATTTTGATTCTATAATAAAAATTCATGCTTAAAAAGTTGATTGAACGGAATGAGCTCGACTCCTGCGGGAGAAGCGAGACAGGTGAGACCCCGCAGGAGCGCAGCTACTAGGAGGCTCACCGCCCGCCCCGCGGAAAGCGAGCATCCTGTAGCCGAAATCTACTACTACTTTCTTCTTAAGATAGCCAGAAACTTTGCGAAAAGAGCAAAACAAAAAGACAAAATCTCTCAAATGAGGATTCTGCCTTTTGTACCCCTTTCTAACAGAAGCTAGCTCCAACGATAATTAAAAGAATGAAAAGCACAACGATTAATACAAAAGTTGATCCATAACCGCCTCCGCCATAACCACAGCCGCCGTAACCATATCCATAAGGCATTTTAGTATCACCTCTCTTTTACCTTTAGTCTCTTATAACATATGTATAGAGAGAACAATACGTATGGGCTTTCGAGGAATTTATTGTGTGTTTGTCCAATTGTACAGATCGAAGGTCAGGTTTCCTTCGCAGTCGAGTTGGGCAAGGAAAATGGATTCAACTTGCAATTGTCTCTTGGCTAGCTCTTTTTGTAACCAGGGTAGGGGAAATCCTACTTCTTGCAGAGCTACTTCATCTATTTCCCCATCTGAAATGACTGCCTGTGGAGGGGTGGACTTTTGTGAGATTTTATATATATCTTCTCGAACAAGCGGCCTTTTTTCTCTTTTGAGCAAAACACTTAGATCTCCGTTGGTGTCCAGTGACGCGAACTCCACATCTGCAGCTCTGAAAACGTCTTTCTTTCTCAATTGTTCCAGCAGTTCATCAACGGAATACTGTTCTTTCTTTAAAGCCTTCTCATCAATATTTCCATCCTTTATAAAAACAGTCGGTTTTCCCTCAGCAAATCGTCTAAATCGAACGCTCTTAAGAGAAAGATAGGAGAAAAGGAGTGGAAAGGTAAACCATAAAAAGATGCTCATCAGTCCTTCACTTAAAGGAAGACCCAGATCCATCGAAAGTGTCCCTGCAATGCTTCCAACTGTGATTCCTGTAATGTACTCAAAAAAAGACAATTTAGATAGCTGTTTTTTCCCCAGTAACTTGGTTATTGCAAATAAGGAAAGTAAGATAAATATACTGCGTAACGCCACCTCTAAGTATTCAGGCATCGATTTTCACCTCTCATCCTTTTGGTTTGAAAAGGAGTGCCCCAATGAAACCGAATATGATCGCGGAGGATATCCCTGAGCTAGTCACTTCAAACATCCCGGTAAGGACTCCCACTACCCCATGCTCCTGTGATTCCTGCATGGCACCATTGACCAGGGCGTTACCGAAACTTGTGATGGGAATGGTCGCTCCTGCACCGGCAAAATCAATGAGAGGTTCATACAATCCAAATCCCGAAAAAACCGCTCCTGCCACTACTAGTAAGCTTAGGGTATGGGCTGGAGTTAATTTAGCAACATCAAACAGTAATTGACCAATCACACAAATAATCCCGCCTATTGTAAAAGCCCAAAAAAACATCGCTAACACTTCGTTTCCTCCTTTCCTTTACATATATTCAATGGAAACCGCATGAGCAATACAGGGTATTGTTTCCCCTTGCTGAAAAGTCAATGGTGATAACAAGGCTCCCGTCGCTACAACTAAGATGCGTTTATATGTTCCTTTTTTCATTTCATTTAATAGGTGACCGTAAAGGACTGTAGCTGAACAGCCGGGACCACTGGCTCCGGATTGAACCGGCTGATTGTCTCCATAAATCAGTAATCCACAATCTTTAAACTGATGATCCGAGAAGTTGTATCCTTTTTCTTTCAGCATTTCAACAGCTGTCTGCCTGCCGATCTTAGCCAGATCACCTGTGATGATCAAATCGTAGTAAGAAGGATCTCTCCCCAAATCTTGAAAATGACCTGCAATCGTATCAGCAGCAGCCGGTGCCATGGCTCCTCCCATGTTAAAAGGATCCTTCAATCCCATATCCATCACCTTGCCGATGGTTGCAGAGGTAACTCTCGGTGTAGGGGCTGTAACAGACTTCCCTTCTCCTATTACTGCATAACCTGCACCTGTTACAGTCCACTGAGCTGTTGGAGGCTTCTGACCGCCATATTCAGTCGGGTACCGGAATTGTTTCTCAGTTGCTGCATTATGGCTGGATGCCCCTGTCACCACATGCTGAGCCCCATGATAATTAACCAAAAATGCAGATAACGCCAAACCCTCCATCGACGTTGAGCATGCTCCGAATAAACCGAAGTATGGGATTCCATTGGTTCTGGCAGCAAAGCTTGATGGGGTAATTTGATTAATAAGATCCCCCGTTAGGAAAAACTGTACATCGCTTTTTTGGAGAGACTGTTTTTCCAACGCAATCTGAACAGCATCTTCAATGAGAGTTCGATTGGCTTTTTCATATGTGTCCTGTCCCATCCACAGGTCATCATAAAACTGATCAAAGTCGGAAGCTAAGTTCCCTTTTTTTTCAAATGGACCGCCAACGACACCGGTAGACAGGATGGCCGGATGTGTAGGAAATACCCATGACCTTGAACCATTAAGCATTAAATCACCCCCAATTGAATTAAGATTGTCTTGATTAATGCAACGACAAAGGCTGAAAACACTCCGAATACAATAACCGAACCTGCAAGCTTGAACATATTACCGCCAACCCCTAAGACATACCCTTCCGTTTTATGCTCAATGGCAGCTGCAATAACAGAGTTACCAAATCCTGTTACAGGGACTGCACTACCTGCACCTGCAAACTGACCGATATGATCATAAACGCCAAAGCCCGTAAGAAGCATTGATATAAAAACCATAGTCGCAACGGTTGGATTTCCTGCCGTCTGCTCAGTGAAATCAAAGAAATAAATAAATATATACGTAAAAACCTGACCGATTAAGCAGAAGAATCCCCCCACAAAGAAAGCCTTTAGTACATTTTTAAGTAGTGGCCTCTTTGTTTCATATTGTTTTTCCAACTGTTCGTATTTTTTCTGTTCGGGCGTTTTTGGTGATTTCCCCACAAAACATTCCTCCTACGTCTTTTCCTTTTGAAGCTCCACAATATCCTGGAACTTCTTTTCCGCATCTTTCTTAGAAATCGAACCCCTCTTAAGTTTTTCCTTTAAACGGATGGTTTCAAGAAATATCTTGTAATCACTGGACAATATAAAGTCTTCATCCGGATATTTATCTTCTAAATAACGGTCCATCTTTTTTTCGATCTTCTTCATATGAAATCTTTGCAGGTGCTTCACTTTATATACCACAAGCGTTTCTTCTTTTCCTTGAATGACCGCTACGTCATAAAGCTCTTTCATTTTTGAAATTTCCCTCTTAATGGCATGTCCATAGCTGTCTGTTTCAGGATTGTCCACTAACTCAATGGGTGGCGGATCGGTTTTCTTCATCAGCGCAATTTTGCTGTCGTTTCCATCTTGCTTATTGGCGCAGCCAATTAAGACAAGTATCGTAAGTGGAACGATGATTCGTTTTTTGTTCATGACATATCCCTCTTTTATTTGTACTCATGTTTTATTTTTTTCATAAAGTCAGATTTTATGAAAAAAAAAAACTGCCCATTTTGAGCAGTCTATCTTTTCTTCACTTTTGATCCACAACCGCAACCTTTTTTCTTAATGGGAGAATTCGTTGATTTCTTGGTATTTGTAGAAGTATTCTTCATAATGATCGCCTCCTTTTACCATTGCCTTTACGACCATTATATGTGCGATAGTGTAAGCTTGTTTCCACTAATTACCTAATGAGTTACTCTCTTATCCAACTTTGGACAGCCGCCTCTAATATGGAAGCAACTCCAGCAACTGCCAATACTGTGATAATCGGGATGAAAAATTGAGGAAAAAAAATATTTCCTCCATATAGGAATATAGCAACCCACATACCTGTACACCAATAACACGATAATAGTTCCCCTATAAACCCTTTTATTCCACCTTTTTTGGGTAAAAGGAAGATTTCTTCCTCCCCATCTACTGACATTTCAGATACTTCATCAAAAAAAGGAGACCTTAAGAATTCCGTTATTTTATCAAATACGATGAGGTGAGTCATTCTAAACACGGCAATACCCAATATAATTATGTCAAATATCTCCATATTCCCACTCCTTTTATAAACTATATCCCGCCCAATTTAGTCAAAAGGGGCATTTGTCCGTTACCCAATTTCCTCTTCTACAATATGTTATTAGTGTAGTGAAAATTATTTAAGGAGGAAAATTCTTATGGGTTGCGGTAATTACAGAAAAGATGACATTGCAGGTGCAAGAGACCGCGGTTGTGTATGCCTTGCTGTTCGCGCTATTAAAGATGTTCAAGATGCAGCAGATCAAGACTGTTTTGATTGTAAAAATGATTGTTTTCTTGAGCCATTAGGATCTTTGGTAAGTCCAGTTGGAAATGCACCAAATACTCGTGTTTTCAAACTTTATAATAAAAAAGGAGACCTATTCAAGGTTCACCCTAAACATTATTGCTGGAAAACACCTTACTTCCGTGTGAAGAATGTATTTGACGACTGCTGTGCTACACTTCAAGTATTGAAGAAAGTTCATGTTACAGGTGAAGACGTAGAATCAGAAGACGAATTAATGGGGTTAAACAATAACTTCATTTACGAATTGACTGGAGATTGTATCACAGTTGATCTAGATTGCTTCTGCGCTATCCAATGTATCGATGATGTAAGAGTAGAAGGAGTTTGTGACTAATCAGCAACGAGAATAAAAAGCCAGTCGGAAATTCCGGCTGGCTTCTTTTATTTCAATCCAATGATTTTGATCGCCTTTATTGAATTTCGTTTTAAAGTGATTTCTTCACCTTGAAACGTTTTAATATCAATTGATGCGCCATCTGCACTGGTTAGTACACCACGATACACCCCTTCTTCTGTTTGAAACGCACATGGAAATGGGGCTCTCCCCATTATACTCTGCTGCATATACTCAATTTTCCCATCCAGATCCAGGTCTTTAAATGGAGTAAGTGGTTTAAAGTAACCGTCATGTGCGTGTTCCAGTCCTAATTCACCTTGATTTGGTTCTTCACTATTAGGAGTCTCTTTTATAATGGGCCGAACCTCTTGAGTTTCTCTTTTTACAATCGTGTGATACTCAGGCTGCTTTAACCTCCCTAATGGAGCAGCTTCAAATAACTCAACGCTTTTCCTTTTCATTTCTATCGGCTGGGTGTTTCTTTCTTCTTTTTTTGGTTGAACGATACTTGACGATCCTCTATAGACTTCCTGCATACTGCTTTTCACATCATTCAATCTGGGTTGATGTATATATAATAGTGGCTTTTTCTGTCTATTCAATCCTATCCCTCCTTACATTCTACATTTATATGTATGCAGGAACCGCTTATGAGTTTCTTATTAGCTATAGATAAATACTATCTCTACATAACAAAAGAACCCCGGCTACAGTAAAATTTCTGCAACCAGGGTTCCGTATGTCTATATTTTAACCTAATACATGATAACCGGAGTCTACATGCAGGTTCTCACCTGTAATCCCTCTTGAATAATCACTAAAAAGGAATACAGCCGTATCACCGACTTCTTCTTGTGTTGTATTGCGGCGGAGCGGAGCACGCTCTTCGATTTCTTTCAGTATGCTGTTGAAGTCACCTACACCTTTAGCAGACAGGGTGCGGATCGGTCCTGCAGAAATCGCGTTCACACGAATGCCGTGCTTTCCAAGATCGCTGGCAAGATATTTCACACTCGCTTCAAGAGATGCTTTTGCTACACCCATTACGTTGTAGTTTTGCATCACTCTCTCACCACCAAGGTATGTCATGGAAACGATACTTCCACCTTCAGTCATAAGATCCTTCGCTACTTTAGCAACTGCTGTCAAGGAGTATGAGCTGATATTGTGGGCCAGAAGGAACCCGTCTCTTGTTGTGTTCATGTAATCACCAGCCAACTCTTCTTTATTGGCAAAAGCGATACAGTGGGCAAGTCCGTGAATCACTCCGACTTCTTCCTTAATCGTTGCAAAGCATTTTTCGATGTCTTCATCACTTGTTACATCACAAGGCAGCACTAATGAATCTTCTCCACCTTCTAATGTCCCGGCAAGATCTCTAACCCCTTTTTCAAAACGCTCGCCTGCATATGTAAAAATCAAACGTGCACCTGATTGATGTAAGGAACGGGCAATTCCCCATGCTATACTGCGTTTATTCGCAACTCCCATAACGACATATGTTTTACCTTTTAATGAAAGAGTCATTGTAATCCTCCTATTTATACATGTTATTAGTACCTGCTACTAATTCTACAGTAATCCAATGCAAAAGGAAAGAAGAATTCCTACAGGATTCTCCTTTTGACCTCTTCAATTTGAACGATATGCCTCTGTTCATGTTTACCGAGAAGCTCCAGTACTTGCCATATCGGCATATCCCCAAAGCGGTGATGGTTCATGGATTGGTTTTTCAGGCTCTCTTTAGTATAAAGTTTTAGAAAGTGTTTAGTGAGAGAACGGGATTCATCTAAGGCTTGAACTAAATCCTCTTTATTTTTAGGTTCGGAAGGCGGTTCGATTGGTGCCTTTAATTTCTTGGTTGAATCGTCAAATACGGATAAATCGACCGGCTTTTCATATATGCCGTTTTGGTTCTCCGCTGAATCGAGAGCCAATGTTAGAAACCTTTTTTCAGCCCCGGCCAAATGGAGTACTATTTGCGCTATGCTCCATTCCTCAGGTGAAGGCTTCTCATTCAACTTCACAACAGACAAATCTCCAAAGCTTTCTTTCACCTTATCTCTGATTTCCATTACTCTAGTTTCCCACATGCTTTTAGCCTCCCAATCAATCTTCTCTTTTATTAGTTATTAGCGGTAAGAATGAAAACTCCTTTTTAAAAAAGTCTCTTTTCGTAAACATTGTGGCTATTTTACAGAAGAAAGTAGTAGTTGACTTCCGCTACAGGATGCTCGCTTTCTGCAGGGCGGGCGGTGAATAACTTCCAAAGAAATGAATTTATTTTGAGTGGTATGTGAAAACAGGGACCGTTGCTTTTTGTGGGATCTCGACCTTTCCTCTATTTCCCGCAGGAGTCAAGTGCCTTCCGCTACAATCCACTCTGTGCTATTACATTCTTACTGCCTATAAGTATAGATAAACAAACACAAAACATTATGATAGCTCAAAAATCAGTTTTCAGTCATTTTTTAAAAGAAATAAATAAAAACAAAATCTATTAGCAAACAACCGCTTTCTAAGATGATTTCCTTTTGAGGAAGAAGAATTCTGTTTTCTAGTTAAGTTGTTTTGGACACCTTGTAGCTCTGTCACGAAAATTCGCGTGAAGATGGTGAGGGGAACTGCGTAGACACCTGCGGATTTTGGACGTGCCGAGACCCCGTTCGGCTAAGCTGAGGAGGCTCGGCCGAACGCTAGCTGCAAGCGGAGCAGTTCCCCTCACCATCCAGCACACACTAATGGATAGAGACCAAGCAGACTTTTGTTAAAAACACCTTTTTTTAGTTATTAGAGATTAGAACTTAAACTCCTTTAATAAATAAAACTTCCCAAGAAAAATTTCTTGGGAAGTTGATTATTTCTTAGCAGTACTCACAGAATTCAAGCTCGCGTTTAAGTTCATCTACATATTCTTTTGAACCGGTGACGATCAAGCGGTCGTTCATGTGGAGTTCTGTATCTCCGTGAGGAACAATGGAATCTTTCCCTCTAAAGATCCGAACAAAGATAACATCTCCTGTAAACGGAAATTTCCGAAGGGTCATGCCTTCAAATTGACTGTTCAGCATGCGAATCTCATATAGCGATGTCTCTTGGTTCGTAAGGATATTCATGACAGACGGTGACTCAATAAGTGCACGCAGTAAGGCTTTCGTTGACAGGAACACGGAATAAACTTCAATATCCTGTTCTCGCAGAGTCTCATGTAAGTCAGGACTCTCAACCCTTACAATGACACGATTCACGCCATATTCTTTAGCGGTAACGGCAAGTGTTGCATTGATTTCTTCATCACCCGTTGAGATCACAATAATGTCTGATTCAAAGATGTTGTTCTCTTCGAGCGTACCTAACTCGTAATTATCAATTTCATTGATGGTAAACAGAGAATCAGCAATATTGCGATCAGACTTATCTTGTTTTGTATGATACAAGACTGGTTCATAAAGGGATGAATGAAGCTCCCTTGAAACCGGCATCGTAAGTTGATTCGCTCCCAGGAACGTAATCTTGAGCTTTTTCTCTTTTGCACTTTCCCTTGGGAAGAGCTTTTTGAAGAATATTGGTGTAATGATACACGTAATCACGGCTACTAATATAAGGGTACCACTCATTTGTGCTGTGATAATTTCCATTCTCTCTGCGATTTTCGCAGCCGCAATGACCAGAGATAATGTTGATGTAAGTAAAAATGCTGATGCAATCGTAGTTTTCGTATCATACCAATACTTTAATAAGTAAACCGGGATGATTTTCGAAACTAGGAACGCAAGCAGAAGTAATGGAATCAACAGCAGCATCTTTTTATCACTGAGCAGTGAGCCAAGATCCAATTCAACCCCTACCATCACGAAGAAGATCGGGATTAAGAATCCATAACCAAAGGAATCAAGCTTATGAACCATTTCTTGATTAGGTGCCAATAATGAAACCAGTACACCTGCAAGGAATGCACCTAGAATGTTTTCAGCCCCAACGGTTTCAGATACAGCTACAAGTAGAATGATCAATGTAAAGACAGCTCGTGTGCCGATTTGAACGGTACCTGTCGACAAGCTCTTGATGAAGGAATTGTTCTTCAACCTCTTTGCCAGGAAATATAAGAGTACTCCAACACCGAACAGGATGAGGAGAAGCCACATGTTTCCATGACCTTCACCGTATAGTGACACGAATACAGCCAGTAATATCATAGTCACAAGGTCTGCAATAACCGCCACAAGCAGGATGATCTGCCCGATGGCGCTTTTCATGATATGTGCTTCCTTAAGTGTAGGAACCACAACACCAAGTGAAATGGTGGAGATAATAAGGGTCATTAAGAATGCATTATCAATCAGCCCGAATAAGACGAACAAATAAGACAGGCCAAGTGAAACAAAGAATATCCCGATAAATATAATAGTCGCTACCTTCAGACGGTTCGGTTCTTCTTTTCCATTCGGTAACCGTTCTTTTTTCTTCTTTCCTCCTGAAAAAGCAGTGAAATCAATTTCCAGTCCACTTAAGAACATTAGGAAAATAAATCCAAGTGTAGACAGTGTTTCCAACCACATGTCCTGGTGAACGATATTAAATCCGCTCTTACCTATTATTAATCCCATAATGATTTCAGCGATGACTACAGGGATAAAATTCAATTTGAATTTATGCAGCAATATGGGAGTTAAAAAAGCTACAAGAATGACAATAACTAATGATGCAACGGACGCATGCTGTTCCATCTATACCTCCCCCTCTCTCTTCTCTCTATATTAAGTGATTCATAAACAATGTCGCTAAGCCAAAATAAATTAAAATACTGATAATATCATTTATCGTCGTAATAAAAGGACCAGAAGCGACAGCTGGGTCCACTTTTAGTTTGTGCATAAGTAACGGTACTAATGTACCAGCGAGCGTTGCAACAAATAATGAGACCAACACGGAGATCCCAACGAGAACCCCCAGGAAGAATTCCCCTTTCCATACATAGACCACGATGCTGACGACTATCCCGCATGTAGTACCAGTTATAAGTCCGGTTCCCGCTTCACGGATGACAAGGGACATCTTGTTTTCCTTTTCCAGGTCACCGGTCGCAATCCCTCTAACGGCAACGGCAAGGGCCTGGGTTCCCGTATTACCTGCCATTCCGGCGATCAAGGGGATAAATACGGCAAGAATCGCTACTTTATCTAACGTGTCTTCAAATCTCCCGATAAGGCTTGCGGTGAACATTCCTAAAAATAGTAATGCAATCAGCCATGGAAGACGCTTCTTCGCTGCATTAAATGGACTTCGGTCGATGGAATCCAAATCGGCGATACCAGCTAACTTTGAATAGTCATCAGATGCTTCTTCTTCCATAACGTCCATAATGTCATCTACGGTAATGATCCCCAGTAAGTGATGTTGGAAATCAACAACAGGCAAAGCAAGGAAGTCATAATCTTTCATTTGTCTCGCGACTGCCTCCTGATCTTCGCTGACGCCTACAGACATGACACGATCACTCATGATTTCGCCTATCATCACATCATCATGGCTGATGATGAGATCCCTTAGGGAGATAACCCCGACGAGCTTTTTATCATCATCCACTACATAAATGTAGTAAATCGTTTCAGCATTAGGGGCTTCGTTTTTCAATATATACATGGCCGATCGGACGGTCTGATTCTTGGATATGGAGACAAACTCAGTAGTCATGATACTACCGGCTGTGTATTCTTCATAATGCAATAATTCTTTAATTTCTTTAGCTGATTCATCATCCATGATCGTTAAATAACTAACTACCTGGTCCTTATCCAGTTCATTTAAGACATCCACCGCGTCATCGGCATACATATTCGATAGCATTTCAGCAGCATATGTAGGATTCATCTCGGCTAATATATCCTGATAGTCCTCTTCATCTATATCCAGACTTTCAAAAAGCTCCGCCATCTCTTCCGGAGACAGATAATGATACAGGTGGCTTCGTAAACCTTCATCTATTTTCGAAAAGAACTTTGCTTGGTCATAAGAGTGTAAATGGACGAATTCTGAGCGAAATAAATCCAGATCTTCTTCTTGAAGGGCTCTAATGAGAAGGTCTTCATCATACATTTCTTTTTCTTGTTTATCTCTTTCTTTTGATTGATCTTGAGTTACTTCAGACATCATATACACCCTCCTTCTTATCTTGAATTGTATATAGTCGTAATAATACTAGCAAATCTTCAGACGAATGTCTCTTATGAAATGATAACCATCCTTGTATATGGTACGGGTTAGGTACGGAACTTATAAGAGAAATATGAATAAACATCCGCTCGATATGAAAGACTGAATCATTAATATGGCATAAAATAAGCGAAAAGAAAAGAAAAATGCCACAGGAAAGTAGGTATCCTATGAAAATAGATATAATCGGAGACATTCATGGATGTTATAAAGAGTTTAAAGAATTAACAAAAAAGTTAGGCTACGATTGGACATCCGGTCTCCCCGTTCATCCCCAAGGAAGGCTGCTCGGCTTTGTAGGGGATTTAACTGACCGGGGTCATCACTCGCTTCAGACCATTTCAACGGTCTTTAACCTGTTTGAAAAAGGATCTCTTTACTATGTCCCTGGAAACCATTGTAATAAACTCTATCGCTACTTCCTCGGGAATAATGTGAAGATCCTGCACGGGCTAGAAACGACAGTAGCGGAACTGAGTGCCCTTCCCCGGAGTGAAAGAGACCGTTATCGGGATATGTTTCTCTCCTTGTATGAACAGTCCCCTTTATATCACGTGTTGGATGACGGAAAGCTGATCATCGCCCATGCCGGTATAAAAGAAGAGCTGATCGGAAAGCAGAATAATCGGGTGAAAACATTTGTTCTGTACGGTGACATCACAGGTGAGAAGCATGAAGACGGGACGCCGGTCAGAAAAGATTGGGCTTCGGATTATAAAGGTGAAGCGTGGATCGTATATGGCCACACCCCGGTAAAAGAGGCCCGGATCCTTAATAAGACTGCGAATATTGATACAGGGGCTGTGTTTGGAGGGAAGTTGACTGCTTTGAGATACCCCGAGATCGAAGTGGTGAGTGTGGGGTCGAGCATGCCTTTTGTGGAGGAGAAGTTTCGGAGATTTGAATAAGGTATGGTAGTGCTGGTGGTAGTGTTTGTTCCCACTCCACACACCAAAAAAAGAGATTCTTTTCAGTTCAACTGAAAAAGAATCTCTTTTTTCATTGTCTTTCAAGCAAAATCCGCATATCCCGAGGCATCACAGCCTCCAAATGCACCCATTCTTTCTTGACAGGATGAAAAAAAGACAGCTTCTTACAATGCAGAGCCTGCCTTCCCATCAGCTCCACACTACCTCCATACAAATCATCCCCTGCCAGTGGATGTCCGATAAATGACATGTGAACCCTGATTTGGTGAGTTCTCCCCGTTTCCAATCTCAATTCAATATGAGCGAAACCCTTGAACTGCTTTTTCACTCTATAGTGTGTCAGGGCATACTGTCCATCCTGCCGCACTTCTCTTTCAATGATACTATCCAGTTTCCGGCCGATAGGCTCTTCGATCGTACCAATGTCCGAGTCCAACCAACCTTCTGCTAAAGCTTCATACGTTCTCTTAATTTCCCGCCCCTTCTGCTGAAGGCTGAATAAATGATGAACGTGGCGGTGTTTTGCTATTAGAACAAGCCCTGATGTATCCTTATCTAATCGAGTAACGATATGAACAGTTGAACAAATACCGACCCTCTCATAATAACCGGCTATGGCATTGGCGAGACTTCCTGTCGACTCATTCTTAGTCGGAATGGATTTCATCCCCCATGGCTTATCTACTACGAGAACATCCCCATCCTCATATATGATTGACAATGGAATCTCTTCGGCAACTAAGGACTCACTCCCTTTTTCTTCAGGGAACCTCATCTCAAGAATATCCCCTTCTATAAGGTCATATCGGACATTTTCTTCTTTTCCATTAACGGTTATCGTCCCTCCATCAAACTTCACAGCAGTCAGTGTACGCTTTGAAATCTGCTGATCGATTAGAAACTCTCTCATCAGTTTCCCGTCATAGGAAGAAGGGATAACCCATTTCAATGTATAGAATTTCACCGTACAATTCCTAAACCCGAGTTATTCATCAGCCACAAATGAATCATGCACCCTTTTCCAAAACGGGAATGGACGGAAGCGGGCAAAACGGATTTTCTCATCAGCGACACGATATTGAATGCTCTTCACATCTTTATGAAGAAGAGATAGATGGTCGATGGTGACCAGGAAATCTGGTCCATTCACAGGCTTGAGCATGCATGTATGATGTGCTGGTAAAATCAAAGGTGATCCGATGGTACGAAATACACGATTATTGATGGAAGCCATCTCCGCAAATTGAATAGCTGGAAGAGACGGGTGAATGATTGCCCCGCCAAGTGCTTTATTGTAAGCCGTACTACCAGATGGAGTCGATAAGCAGAGTCCATCTCCTCTAAATCGTTCAAAATGCTGGCCCCTGATCTCCACGTCCATGACCAGGGTTCCTTCGACACTTTTGACCGTCGATTCATTTAGCGCTAAGTAACGGGTTTCTTTCCCTCCATGCTGATAGCGGATGATCGTTTCTAATAATGGGTATTCGATAATTTGATAAGGTGTCTTCGCTATGGCGATCACGAGCTTCTCGATCTCTTCCGGCACCCAATCGGCGTAAAAGCCGAGATGTCCTGTATGTACACCAACAAATGCTGTCTTATCTAACCGGGATCTGTAGCGATGAAATGCATAAAGCAGCGTCCCATCTCCTCCAACCGATATGACGATATCCGGTTGGTCATCATCATAGGTTAAATTAAAATCTTGGAGATAGGTCCTCATTTTGTGCATTAATGTATTGGACTTCGAATCACCTTTTGATGTAATCGCGAACTTCATTCGTGTACCCCCTTCAAGTCACTGCTGATTTGGTTTGGAGCTTTTCCCCCGTTGATCCTTTTCCTTTTTGTTTGTAAATATGACTTGGGCTTCCTGAATTTCTTCACGAATCAGGCTCATTTCTTCATCCAGTCGAAAGACAGCTTCAGCAGCGCTTTGAATGCGAAGACGAACTTGCTCGGGAATCTGTCCACTGTACTTATAATTCAAAGAATGCTCTATCGTAGCCCAAAAGTTCATCGAAAGTGTCCGGATTTGGATTTCTACCAGAATATTTTTTTCTCCGTGAATCGTTTGTACCGGATAATCAATGACAATATGATAGGAACGGTATCCACTTTGTTTCTTATGGGTCACGTAATCTCTTTCTTCTATAATAGTAAAGTCATTCCGCCCACGTAGCTTTTCCACTACCACATGAATATCCTCCACGAATTGACACATCATCCTGAGTCCGGCGATATCTTGCATTTCTGTTTCAATATTCGATAGCTTGATCCCTTTTTGATTTGCTTTATCAAGAATACTCGCGATTGGCTTTACTCTTCCAGTCACAAATTCAATGGGAGAATGTGTGTTATGAAGTTCATATTCTCCCCTCATCCCTTTAAGCTTAATCTTCAATTCGTCAACCGCTTGCTTGTAGGGAGCTAAAAATTGTTCCCAGTGATTCATTCTCCTCACCTCTTTACGTCACGTGACTACTTATCAAGAAATACGCTCTCTACCTTTTTAACCATTTCGTCACCGTAGTTCCCATTTCCTTCTATATTGGCCACAAGATAGTCGAGCTCTGCAGTGAATTGATCCAACTCCAAAGAATAATCATTGCTTTTTGCAATAACGGCACTCTTTTCTTGAAGTGCTTTTTTCAATTCATCCCAAATCGACTCTTCAAGGTATAAGTAAACATATTCCTCTTCATTTTCTGCTAAGTATACGAAAGCATAGCGATCGGAGTCTGCAATAATTTGACCAGCTGCAGTTGTCCCTTGCAGGAGATCTGCTTGGTCGGTATGTAAGTATAGTGTACCGTTTTCATAAGTTGTGTGTTTAAATTGAACTATTTTCCTCATGCTTTTCTTCATCCTTCCATTAAACAATCAGTATCATTTTAACATAAGACAACCATTTCATCTAAACATTGAAGTTCTCTTTTATTAAAGAGATAATAGAAGAAGTATGCAAGGAAAGGATGCTTTTCATGGCACAGGAAATTGAAATAGAATTCAAGAATCTAGTAACACAAGATGAATTTACGCGATTAACCTCTCATTTTCAAATAAAAGAGGAAGATTTCTTATCTCAAGACAATCACTATTTTGATACGCCAGACTATCAATTAAAGGGTAATCAATCTGCCTTAAGAATTCGGGAGAAGAACGGGACTTACACGCTGACCTTAAAAACCCCTTTAGAAGAGGATCTACTAGAAACGAACCAAAGGTTAACAATAGAAGAGTCTGAATCTCTTTTACATCAAGGGGCATTCCCTGAAGGAGAAGTCAAAGATGTTCTGATTTCCCTTCAAATCCCCACTCAATCCCTTCACCATTTCGGAACGCTGACGACAAGCCGGGCTGAAATCGACTACAAAGCCGGGCTCCTGGTCTTCGATAAGAGCTCATATTTACAAAAGGAAGACTATGAGCTGGAATATGAAGTGAAAGAGCGTATTTCAGGTGAAACTATATTCCTGAACTTACTGAAGGAACTAAACATTCCACTTCGTAAAACGGATAATAAAATCAAACGTTTTTATTTGGAAAAATTAAAAAAGTAGTGAGGATTACCGATATAGTATATAAATAAAAGTCTTCCAGAAGAGGAGTTATACTCATGAATGTTCAGCAGTTGAGAACGATGATGGAGTTGCAAGCTATAAACAGCTTGGGTTCAGTATCTTCTGTTCAGCAAAACACTGGCCAATCCAGTGATCTATTTCAACAACTCTTAAATCAGGCACTTCACACTAACCAGAACCATTTAAATATAAACCAAACATTAGGGGCCGTTAAAGAGGCACTGGGAACCAGAACAGCCTTCTCGATTTCACCTCCTCCTCCTGGACTTTCCGCTTTAAACAAACCGAACCGGAATGCTCCTCAGGAGATTGATGAAATCATCTCCCGAGCGGCCGATCACTATGGTATCCCCATAAAACTGATTCAAGCGGTCATTAAACAGGAGTCCAACTTCAACCCTAATGCCGTTAGTCATGCAGGGGCATCCGGATTAATGCAGCTCATGCCCAGTACAGCAAGGGGGCTTGGCGTAAACAATATCTTTGACCCGGAAGAAAACGTATTCGCCGGAACGAAATACTTAAAGCAGATGCTCGATAAGTACAATGGGGACGTTAAACTGGCTCTAGCTGCCTATAATGCAGGTCCCGGAAATGTTGATAAATACAACGGCATCCCACCGTTTAAAGAAACCACTGCTTATGTAAAGAAAGTGACCGATCGCTATTTTGCATGACCTCTCAGAGCAGGCTGACCTCTACTTCCTGGTCAGCCTTTTCTTATGTATTTTCCTATTAATATTTAAGACATAAAACTAAAGTCTGATAGCCCTATCTCCTCTTAAATCCACCTGCACCATCCCCCACAAACTTCCCGGAATCGGGATAGACATCAGAAAGAAGGCTACACTAATTTAGGAATAATAAGTTGATGTAAGGCGATTTGTTTGAGATATAAATAAATGCTTGCTAGAATAAACATACAATCTAAGTAAAAAGGAGTCATTCTTATGGTCGAGAAACCACAAATGCCTTATAATCTTATCGGCGAAAAGAAACTCTCCATGCTCGTTGAAGCTTTTTATAGTAAAGTAGCGAATCATCCCGAGTTAGCACCAATATTCCCAGATGATTTAACCGAGACAGCTCGCAAACAAAAACAATTTCTCACTCAATATTTAGGTGGTCCTGCGCTTTTCACAGAGGAGCATGGTCACCCCATGCTACGCGCAAGGCATCTGCCATTTCCCATCACAGAAGAACGGGCAAAGGCTTGGTTAAGCTGTATGCACGAGGCAATGGATGAAGTCAATCTAGAGGGTCCAGTAAGAGATGACTTTTTTCACAGACTCGTATTAACCGCCCATCATATGGTGAATACAGTAACACCAAAGGGTACTAGCCTTGACTAGAACAAATAGCTGGCATCACCTAAAAGGGTGTGGATATGATAAGAAACCTCTGGAAATATATATGTTTGTTGACCCTCTTTGCCCGGAATGCTGGGCACTGGAACCAATCTTAAAAAAATTGCACATTGAATACGGACAATACTTTCGTATTCGTTACATTTTGAGTGGACAGCTTGCTTCTTTAAACCTTGCAACCAAACGTAAGCAGGAAGATTTAGCCCAGAAATGGGATAAAACAGCCAGCCGTTCGGGAATGTCATGCGACGGAAGCTTATGGATAGATAATCCAATTGATTCACCTTATCTTGCTTCTTTCGCCATTAAAGCCGCCGAGCTTCAAGGAAAGCATTCGGGTATCCGGTTTCTAAGGTTTTTACAGGAAAGATTATTCTTACAGAAACAGGACATTTCAAATATCGAGGTACTCAAGGAGTGTGCTCAAGCCGCCAAGCTTGATTTGAGTGAATTTATGAACGATATCAATTCATCATCTGCGTCCAAAGCCTTTCAGTGTGATGTAAAGATCACATCTGAGATGGAAGTAGAAGAAATTCCTACATTGGTCTTCTTTAATGAAAATATTGAAGATGAAGGCTTAAAGATCACGGGATTGTATTCCTACGAGGTATATGTTCATATTATTGAAGAAATGCTTGGGGAGAAGCCTGATAAGCAACCATTGCCTCCACTGGAAGTATTCATGAAATATTATCGTGTAGTGGCATCGAAGGAAATAGCCGTTGTCTATGATTTATCTATAGAAGAAGTAGAAAAGCAAATGAAGAAATGGACACTTCAGCAAAAAGTAAAGAGGCTCCCTGCAAAGCACGGAACTTTCTGGAAATATATAAGCGGTTAATTATTTCAATATATTAAAATAACCGTATAAACAAGAAAAGCCGATGTTGTTTCCAACATCGGTTTTTCAATACGAACAAAGGGGATGGGAGAAATTTTTCACGGTCAAACAAAGGGGTATATGTTTGCTTGTGATCAACTTCACACTGATAATATATCACGCATACACTTGTATTGGCAAGTTGTTTGTATGGCATTTCACAATATTGTCAAAAACCATTCATGTTCCCCTCCCCTCCTTCATATATATGTGTATAAGACAACTTATCACCGGAGGGAAATGCTATGGCACTAAAAATAAAATATGGAATCCTCCTGCTGTTAATCCTGATCAGCTTCTTCATAAACGTCCTCGGACTCATGCGCCTGGTTCCAATCTATATAACATCCCCGATCCTCTTTCTCTCACTCCTACTCTTCTTCCACTCTCTCGGAAACCGCAACCGCTTCAAAGGATTCAAATCAATGAAATGAGGGACGGACCTTTCTTTCGAAAAATTCCCCAAAAATAAAACTCCCCTTAGAAAGGAATTCCTTTCTAAGGGGAGTTTATGTTTAAACCAATAGGCACCTGATCTCTATTTACTGTAATTTTTCAAGCAGTTCTTCCATTTCATTCAACTTTTCTTCAAAGACTTTGCATGCGTCTTCAACCGGCTTGGAGGTTGTCATATCCACTCCTGCTTTTTTCAGTACTTCAATAGGATAATCAGAGCTGCCCGCTTTCAGGAAATCAATGTAGCGTTCTACGGCAGGCTCTCCTTCTTCAAGGATTTGCTGACTGAGAGCGGTCGCAGCCGAGAAGCCGGTTGCATATTGATAAACATAGTAATTGTAGTAGAAGTGAGGAATTCGAGCCCATTCCAATCCAATCTCTTCATCAATCGAGATGTCTTCTCCAAAATATTTCTTATTTAATTCATAATATTCTTTTGTTAGAAATTCAGAAGTAAGAGCTTCTCCTTCTTGGGCTTTTTTATGAATGAGGTGTTCAAACTCTGCAAACATGGTTTGTCGGAAAACAGTGCCTCTGAATCCTTCCAGGTAATGATTTAATAGGTACAGACGTTTTTTCTCGTCATCAATTGTATTTAATAGATAATCATTCAATAAAGCTTCATTACACGTAGAAGCCACCTCGGCAACAAAGATGGAGTAATGCCCATACGTGTACGGCTGAGCACTGCGCGTATAATAGCTGTGAACACTATGTCCGAATTCATGAGCCAATGTAAATAGATTGTTTACATTATCCTGCCAGTTCATGAGGATATAAGGGTTGGTGCCGTATGCTCCTGAAGAGTATGCACCACTTCTTTTTCCTTTGTTCTCGACAACATCCACCCAACGGTTATCAAAGCCTTCTTTCAGGACATTGGCATATTCTTCTCCTAAAGGCTTTAAGCCATCCAGAATCATGTTCTGTGCTTCATCATAGCTGATGTCCATCTTGACTTCCTTCACTAACGGTGTATATAGGTCATACATATGAACTTCATCCAAGCTTAATACTTTCTTACGAAGCTTTACATAGCGCTGCAGCAAATGAAGGTTCTTATTGACCGTATCAACCAGGTTATCATACACCTGTTCAGGAATATTGTTATTTGATAATGCCGCATGTCTTGCTGAATCGTAATGTCTTACGTTTGCGACGAAATTATCTTTCTTCACTGCTCCACTTAATGTAGAGGCAAACGTATTTTCGAATTTGCCGTATGTTTCATACACCTTTTTAAACGCTTCTTCCCGTACGCGTCGATCGCTGCTCTCAAGGAAACGAATGAAACGGCCATGTGTGATATCAACTTCTTCCCCGTTTTCATCTTTAATGCTCGGAAACTCCAAGTCTGCATTGTTCAGCATACCAAACGTGTTACTCGCCGCACTGAACACTTCGGAAGATTGAGCAAGTAATGCTTCTTCCTCCGCTGAAAGAACATGTGGACGCTGGAGATTAATTTCTTCTAAAGCATGATTGTATTGCTTCAGCTCTTCCTTTTCGTTAAGAAATCCTTGAAGCTTACTTTCCTCAATCAAAAGCACTTCAGGTACTAAGTAGGCAAATTTACTCCCTAACTGTGTATAAAGACTTTTGGCACGGTCATCGAGTCCTTGATAGTATGAATTAGTTGTGTCCTGATCATAGCGCATATGAGAATATGTATACACCCTACCCATACGTTCCATAATTTCATCTTGGAAGGCAAATGCTTTATAAAGCTGATCTGCACTCTCACCTAAAGTTCCTTTAAACTCGTCTGCTTTACCCGTTAACTCTTTAATTGCTTTGTATTCTTTTTCCCACGCTTCATCACTTTCAAATATATCTTCCAATCTCCACGTTAACTTCTCATCTACCTCTTTCCTGCCAGGCAGACTTTTCGTAGCTGTATCTTTTGACATATACATCCTCCATTCTGAAATCTACAGAAAATTCCTTATAGTTACATTCTCTCTTATCTAAGATTTTCCTGCAACAAAACAATCTTTGTTAGACCTTTTTTAATATATGCTTCCATTTAGGAAAAAAATCATGCTGATGCTTTTCGAAACCTGAAAAGTTGTCTGGACAATTCCACGGCCCAGAGAGCTGATATTGCCCATCCTCCATCCTTCTGACCACCTGCATATCCTTCAAGAGAGCCAAATAACTCTTTACTATTTCCTTTAGTAGTTGGTCCCCCCATACAAAAGGAAGCGAACGGAATTCTAAATAACCTCTATCCATTCTTCTTTTTATCACCTCAACTACTTTTTCCTCTGAAATAAACCGATCCTTCTTCATACAATCCTTCCATATATAGTATTGCCACTCGATCGCATGATTCTTAAAATGGATTCCATGAGGGGATACTGGCATACCAACAAACAAAGGTAAATATAGAAACGTATCACCTTCTCTATACACTTCCCGTAAAAATATATCGCTTTTCGCTTTACTGTAATGAAGTTTATTATAGATCCACTTCATTCGGAATTGATTCCAGTTTTTTAATAGATATGGGTGATGAACTGTAGAATGTGGAATGGACAAAGGAAGAGTGAATTGCTCGATAGGGATCCTGACAGGTGCTGCACTAATAAAAGCTGAGACTGAAACAGGTATGAGATGAGTAAATAATTTAAAGCTTCTATCTTCAGGAGAAAAATGGAGAAGGAAATGGTTTAAATGGGGTGAATACCGGATAAATGCTTGCTGAAATGACGGTAAATGCAATAATCCCTTTTGCTTTACTGTCACCGGTTGAGTAAGCATCCAAAACGGAGTGATGTTTTGACTGTGATATCCTTGAGTTCTAGAAAGGATGTCGGGAATGGGAATGGAAGAACATTGAATCTCAATGGCAATTTTTTTCGATTCCGTTTTTACATAAACATCAGCGATTTGCTGAACTTCTTTTACATAATATTCAACCTTCACCTCCGAATAATGCTCTCTTAACCTTTCATATAGCAGTTGCTTACTAAGCAGATGTCGCGGTGACTCATGCTGCTTGCCGATCTCACAATGGGAGTGTGAAAGATGAGCAAAATGTGGAACGTTTTGGTTTCCGATGCGAAGATTCAATTCGAATGAACAATGAGGACAGAGAAATATATGACGCTTACTTCGCAGACTCTTTAATTCCTCTCTTGAGTAATGGATGGTTGAAAACACTTTCTCTTGAAATAAAGCTGTTAACATAGAACACCTCCTTCAATAATTATTCGTCAAAAGTCGTGAAAATCCTTCAAAAAAAACCTTCAAGCAAAAAATCACTTGAAGGCTTCATCTTATAATAGAGGTGACATTAAGCGTGAAGTGGATTCCAATAACCTGTAGCCAAGATGTCTCTTTTGAAACTCTTCCAGCTGCAGTTCTTCTGCATCCTCTAAGTCATGTAAATACTCCTTCACAAGAGAGTCGGTACTTTCTGTTTTATATAGAAATGCGTTGACTTCAAAGTTTAAATGAAAACTTCTCATATCCATATTTGATGTCCCGATTGATGCCATTTCTTCATCAACGATAACAATCTTACTATGCATAAAGCCTTTTTGATATTCGAAGATTCGGGCTCCTGCTTCGAGAAGATCCGGGAAATAAGATCGTGAAGCGTGAAAAACAATTCGTTTATCAGGCTTATGGGGAACCAATAACCTTACATCCACACCACTCAAAGCAGCAATTTTAAGTGCTGAGAAAATATCATCATCCGGTATGAAATAAGGTGATGCAACCCATACGCTTTTTCTTGCAGAAGTGATCATAGAGAAGAAGATATTCTTCAAAACGCTCAACTCATTATCAGGTCCTCCTGCAATCATTTGAACTCCACCATCGTTTGCATTTTCCAATGGATCAGGACTTAAATACCCTGGAGTCAAGAAATCGTCATTCGTCATATAATACCAATCTTGAAGAAAGATGAGCTGCAACGTCCGAACCGCTTCACCCCTTACAAATAGGTGGGTATCCCGCCAAAAACCAAAATGTGGATTCTTACCTAAGTACTCATCGCCAATATTAAGTCCCCCAACAAATCCTATACTTCCATCAATGACGATGATCTTGCGATGATTTCGAAAATTAAACTTATTATTAAGAACAGGAATTTTGACGGGACCAAACGGAACCACTTCAATCCCTGCATCTTTTAATTCAGCAATATAATCCTTTGATAATTGCCAAGCCCCAACCGCGTCATAAAGAAAGCGAATTTTCACCCCATCATTGGCTCGTTCAATAAGGATATCTTTAATCTGATTTCCAATATCATCATGACGGACAATATAATATTCCATATGAATGTGATGCTTGGCAGTTTTTAACCACCTCAGGATTTCTCCGAATGTCTCGTTACCATTGGTTAAAAGCTTCGTTTCACTGGAAAAAGAAATGGCACTGTTTCCTATTCGCTGAGCAAGCTGAAAGTGCTTTTCCTGAAACAAACCAAACATTTCAGCGTTCATTTCCTTAGGGCCAGGCTCAAATTTATTGTAGGTTTCCTTGTCCAATATGTACTTCTTCTTATACATTTTCTCTTTCCGGTAGTTTCGGCCAAACAATAAATAGAAGATAAAACCAAGGAATGGAAAAGCACCTAAAACAACTAACCATGTTAATGTTTGAGTGGGATGACGATTCTCAAAGAAGATAAGAAATCCTATCACAATTACAGAGAAAGTAAAAACCAGACTAATATATTTGACCATACCTGAAAGGTATTGATCAAAATAAAAAAAATAACTTAACACGAGAACAGCAATAAATATGAGGACTCTCACTGTATTTTTCATACTTCTAACACCTTCCACTGGCTTAATGATACTAAATAAATAAAAAAATACCGATTTCTAAATGAAACCGGTATGATCCTTACGAAAAGTGTCCACTTAATGTCCCAAACACATGTTCATTAATGACTACTTTTCCATACTCTTCTAGGCGATGAACGGTCATTCGTGACTCATCCGCATATTCAAGTAGTATACTTAACATATTGTCGATATCTTCTTCAGAGAAGTGCTCTTCTGAAAATTTAACGTAAATAAAATATTTATCTTCGAATGCAAGCAGCTTTGTTTCTAAATGATCTAAAGGCATGTCTTTCATTCGATGGGATAAAGAAACCGCATCTTCGAAATCATTGAACTTCAATGTGAAATCCAGTGCCACTTCTGCTTCTCCATCTTGATCCTGCTTGATTTGGAAATGCTGATCCAGAAGTTCCTCTATGCGTTCATCTACAGGAAGTTCCTTGAGTTTATCCTCTGGAATAGGCAACTCGAATCGTTGACCATCCTTTGAAACCTGAGCTCTTGTAACCAGTACTTCAAGCCCTTTATCTAACGCTTGAACTTGAATCCATAGCGGTCCTTCAATTCCGAAATCTTCTTCTTGATGAACTTCATCCATCATTTCCCAGAAGAGTTCTTCACTTCTTTCACGATTATACCAGATCTCCTCGCGGTCAAAGCCGCGATCTTCTATATCTCCATATGATATATAGAACTTGACCGTATTTTCATTAATGCGTTCGATTTCCAATTAACACCTCTCCCTTCTTGCATGATGTTGGTGAAGGGACTACACCCTCTGAGCAATTTTGCTCGATTGCTGGTGAAGATAGAAGATACATTTAGGTTAGTTTGTACCTTGTACTTCTATTTTATGATATAAACACTGAAAATGGAATAAAAATAACACCCATTTTTTTCTTCACAAATCCCACTATTTAACGTGTTTTTGACATTTTAGCGAATATTTGCAGAAAATTCAAGTGTTAATACTTATACTAATATAAAAGGGGTTGACCCGAAAGGATACGCAACGTTCCTTAAAGGGTCAGCCCCTTTTTCCTTATATATTCTCAAACATTGATAATATGATGAGAATGCAAGAATACTTTAGTTTACCATTCTTTGAGCTTCTAGAAGTTGGAATGTGCGAACCTTTCTCGGAAGGAATCGTCTGATTTCATCTTCATTGTATCCTACCTGAAGACGTTTCTCATCCAAGATGATTGGACGTCTTAAAAGGCCAGGATTTTTCTGGATAAGCTCGAACAGTTCTTGAAGTGGTAAAGTTTCTAAGTCTACATTAAGCTTTTGGAATGTCTTAGAACGAGTTGAAATGATTTCATCCGTTCCGTCCTCAGTCATACGCAGGATTTCCTTAATTTCATCAATGCTTAATGGCTCAGAAAATACGTTACGCTCTGTATATGGAATCTCATGCTCTTCTAACCAAGCTTTTGCCTTACGACAAGATGTACAACTAGGTGAAGTGAATAATGTAACCACGAATCATTCACACTCCCTTAAGGATTTTTTTATTATATAGAGTATTTCATTTAAACATCGACTGTAAATTAAAATAAGTTTAAATAAGAAATCTCTATTATGTATTATACATGAATTACTGTCCCTTGAACATAGTTTTAACCAATTTGTCAAATTTCCTATACATAGGTTTAACATACACTATATAATCTCTTTCTACAATGGCTTTACCCGATTCAAAAAGAGCCTAAACATGATATAGAACATTTTCATTTTTTCATTTAGAAAACCTTATTGCGAATGGACAATGAGGTTTTTTGTTTGGCTCTTTTCACAAAGCTTGTTGTTTTATAAAATAAGATCGGCCAGGGGCTCTGTCAATCGGTGTGTGCTGGGTTGGTGAGGGGAACCGCTCCGCTTGCAGCTAGCGTACGGCCGAGCCTCCTCAGCTTAGCCGAACGGGGTCTCGGCACGTCCGTTCTTCCGCAGGAGTCTACGCAGTTCCCCTCACCATCTATAAGAGACTTTTCGTGACAGAGCTAAAATGTGACAAAAACATTCTAATAGAAACCAGAATTTCTCGTCCTCAAAAGGAAATGCACCACTGCTCTCTTTAAAAGAGATTGTATTCTAAAATTTTTATATTGGTTCCATTTGAAAAAAACTCATGCTAAAGAAAGTTGATTGGAGCGGAAGGTGCTCGACTCGTGCGGGAGAAGCGGGACAGGTGAGACCCCACAGGCGTTGCCGAGAAGGCTCACCGCCCGCCCCGCGGAAAGAGCGGAAATCAACTACTACTTTCTTCTCTAAACTAACAACTATCTTTACAAAAAGAGCCTTTTGTTTAGAGGTTTTTCAGTACATCTCCATCACGGTCTTTGTCTTTCTTCAAGACTTCTTCAACCGGCTGGTAAGACGCACCATAAAACTTCTTATCATTATAAGTGTGGATTAATTCATATGTTTTCTTCATAGAATTGAAGATCAGATCTTCTGATTCGTTATTTGGAGCCCAATAAAGGATTTCCATTTCATTGATTTCATTAGTAGCGAGAGATCGACGTGCATATCCGATACTGACAGCATGTTCGAATCCTTCACGCTTGTAGAACTTTAAACGTTTTTCCGTGTCAGTATCATCATAATCCACTGGCTCTACTTCTAAAATAATTGCTTTGTTCTTTTCTTTTAACTTCCCGAGCAACTTATGACCTAAGCCTTGGCCGCGTGCATCCTTTGAGACAAAAAGATAATCGATAAAGATAAAATCATCAAGTTCGACATACATAAGTACGTGGTATTGTCCCTCATCTTTATGATAGATGTCGCTTCTCTCTTTGAGTAATGACTCAAGGTGTTCTTTTGATTTCATTTCCTCTACCGGGAAATACTGATTTAACTTTTCATACCAATGCATGGATCTACTCCTTTTAAAGAATTTTGGGTGACATTGACTAACGGGATACAATTATCTTTCTCAGAAAAAAAATGTTTATGTTAGATGTTAGTCTCATCCGTGGGATAAGAAATACGGAATCATAGGCTTGAAATACCTATGAAGAGGGTAATGTGGTTGAAAGCGGTTAATCTTACCAATACTTTAATGATAACAATGATTGAGTATTTTTTCAAATCGAAAAGCCTCATTAAGAAAAGACCGGCCTGAAATTTCTCAGGTCGGTCTTTTCGATCATGGTGTATAATCTACACCTTCTGTATACGTATTACCGGCATCCCATAAAAGGAATTCTTTAATGCCTTGATCATTCAATGCTTTAATCTGCGCTTCAACTTCTGCTTTTCCGTAGGCTTTATAGTTTCCACTTCCTAACCAGGAAGCAGTGAAATCCTGCAGCCATGGCCTTGAAATAGGCGGGTTATCTAATTCTGCTAACTTAGAATTTTCAAGCTTAGCATACTCAGAAACCAATTCATAAGGTTGTAAATCGGGCTTTGCGATTCCAAAGTACGGTGTCCAGTGACTTGGATAGATCATGGATGAAATCACATCGACGTTTTCAGATATCTTTGAGAAGTTCTGTCCAATCCCAGGTGCCTCTGGAAGCGTTGCTGTATACCCGAAAATGTCCACAGAAACCTTAACTCCATATGGCTCAAGTTTTTCATGCGCGTACTCTACAAAGTCTGTTACGGCCTGCACACGCTTTTGTACATTATCTGAGTCTTGACTAGCATATTCGCCACCGTTATATTGTAGTTCATCATCACGTTTTTCAAAGCCTTCTGGGAAACGGACATAATCAAACTGGATTTCCTGGAATCCCATTTTGGCTGCTTCGATTGCAATTCCCACATTATAATCCCACACTTCTTTCAGGAATGGGTTCACAAAGGATTCTCCTCTGCCATTTTTCCATACCTGACCTCCATCTTTAAAGGAAAGCTCGGGTTTCTCATTCGCCAAAACCGTATCTTTAAATACCACAATTCTTGCGATCGGATAAATCTGTTTTTCTTCAAGTGTCTTTAAAATCGCTTTAGGATCTTTGATATAAGGCTGACCTACTTTAGCGTATGGAGAAGATTCATCGGGTTCGTATGTAACATATCCGTGATCATCTTTAATATCAATAACCATGGCATTTAGATCTGTATCATCCATTAGTTTCGTTAAGCTGTCAAATCTCGCTCCACCTGCAGAGTGACCTGTAACATAAACCCCTCTTACCGCATCAGGATATTCAAACTTAAAGCCGGAATCATATGCAAATCTTGGAGCCGGACTTCCAATTTCCTTCTTACTTAAAGAAAGACTTCTCTTCTCATGGGCTACCGCCCCGTCTCCTTCTGCACTCGCTGTTTGGAACGGCAATACGCACAATGTGACTAAACATAAGGATGTCGCTACCTTACTCCATTTCAAAATTAACCTCTCCTCTATTAAATAAGCTATCTAGTAAAATATGTAACACCATATCTATTCTAACAAGGAAATAACTTGAAAGAAAAGGGATATTATACTTAATCTGTCGAAATTTCCGAGGAAATTAATAATCTTCTATATATTGTATGAATTTCATGTGAAAAAAGAATAAAGCTAGCTCTTCAATGAAAAAAGCTCCCCTCATTAAAGGGAGCTTTTCTACACTTATTAACTTTTGTACTGAGCTTTATACTGCGCAAACTCTTTGTCTGAGCAATACACGAAGTGTCCAGGCGCCACTTCACGCATTTCAAGATTATCATCCTCTGTATAGTTGTGAACTGAAGGATTATATTCTTTTCTTCTGCGTGTGCGCTCATACTCTGGATCCGGTAACGGAATCGCTGATAATAGAGATTGTGTATAAGGATGTAACGGGTTCTTGTAAAGGGCATCACTTGGAGCCAACTCGACTAATTTACCAAAATACATAACCCCGATGCGATCACTGATGTATTTTACCATGGAAAGGTCATGGGCGATAAATAAGTACGTTAAGCCTTTCTCTTTCTGAAGCTCTTGCATAAGATTAACTACCTGTGCCTGAATCGAAACGTCAAGAGCCGAAATTGGCTCATCGGCAATAATGAAGTCCGGATCTACTGCAAGGGCACGTGCAATCCCGATACGCTGTCTTTGACCACCGGAGAATTCATGTGGATAACGACCGGCATGCTCTTTATTCAAACCAACTGTTTCAAGCAGGTCATGAACTCTCTTTAAGCGTTCTTCTTTGGAAGAAGCCAGTCCATGAATGTCGATACCTTCAGCAATGATATCCGCGACCTTCATACGAGGATTCAAACTTGCGTATGGATCCTGAAAGATCATTTGCATCTTACGGTTGAATTTCTTTAATTGTGAACGTGATTTTTTACCATGAACGTCCTCACCATTAAAGAGAACCTGGCCGTCCGTGGCATTATACAAACGAATAATCGTACGACCAGTCGTTGATTTACCGCAGCCTGATTCACCAACCAGGCCAAGGGTTTCCCCTTTATAAATATCAAAGCTGATATCATCGACAGCTTTCACCATATTCGGTTTCCCTGGGTTAAAGTACTGTTTTAAATTCTTAATTTCTAATAATTTTTCTGCCATTATGAACGAACCCCCTCAACAAGTACCGGCTCTTTATAATTAGAAGGCATTTGTCTATGTCTTAATTTCACGATTTCAGGCGGCTCTACTTTTGGAGCACTCGGGTGCAGTAACCAGGACTTCACATAATGAGTATCTGAAACCTTATAATATGGCGGCTCTTGTTCAAAATCTACTTTCAATGCATACTCACTGCGAAGAGCGAATGCATCCCCTTTAGGTGGATTTAATAAATCCGGTGGAGTCCCAGGAATGGCAACCAGCTCCTGCTCACCTTCTGTTTCTGTTGTCGGCATGGAACCGATCAATCCCCACGTATATGGGTGGCGTGGATCGTAGAAAATTTCATCCACTGTTCCTGTTTCAACAATTTGTCCTCCATACATAACGGCTACACGATCAGCTACGTTCGCAACAACTCCAAGATCGTGAGTGATGAAAATGATGGAAGTTTCTATCTTTGTTTGTAAATCTTTCATTAATTCAAGGATCTGAGCCTGGATGGTAACATCCAATGCCGTCGTCGGCTCATCGGCAATCAAAATTTTCGGATTACAAGCAAGGGCAATTGCGATGACGACACGCTGACGCTGACCACCTGAGAATTGGTGAGGATATTGCTTAAAGCGTGTTTCAGGGCTAGGCAGACCAACAAGTTTAAGTAACTCAATGGCACGTTTTTTCGCATCATTTTTACTCATATTCTGGTGCTTCACCAGCGGTTCCATGATCTGTTTACCAATCGTCATTGTAGGGTTTAGAGACGTCATCGGATCTTGGAAAATCATAGAGATATCTTTCCCACGGATTTTTTGCATATCCTTTTCTGGTAATTTCGCTAAGTCTTTACCTTCAAATAACATTTCTCCACCCTTGATGAAGCCTGGCGGGTTTGGAATCAATCTCATGATCGCTTTGGTAGTAACTGATTTACCGGAACCAGATTCACCAACGATCGCTAGTGTTTCACCTTTATCTAAATGGAAATCTACACCTCGGACAGCCTGAACTTCTCCTCCATGCGTATTGAAGGAGACGTGTAGATCTTTCACTTCTAAAATTTTTGACATATTCATAATCTCCCTTCCATTACTTACGCATTTTCGGATCTAGTGCATCACGCAGACCATCGGCCATTAAGTTGAAGCTCAAGATAACTAATGAGATGACAGCTGATGGAACAAGCATCATATGCGGAAATGACTGAATTGATTTGTACCCATCATTAACCAATGATCCCAGTGATGCTCTTGGAGGAGCAATCCCTAATCCGATAAAGCTTAAGAATGCTTCTGTGTAAATCGCAGCAGGTACTGTGAACATCGTGGTAATGATAACAGGTCCCATTACGTTTGGAAGTAGGTGTTTAAAGATCAAACGGTTGCTGGTTGCTCCTAAAGTACGGGAAGCAAGAACAAATTCCTGGTTCTTTAATTGAAGTACCTGTCCACGGACGATACGGGCCATGCCGGTCCAACCTGTTATTACCATGGCCATGGTTATCGAGAATATCCCAGGTTCGAATATCAAGATAAAGAGAATAACAACAATTAAGTTTGGAATCCCGACAAGGATTTCAATAATACGCTGCATGACATCGTCGACTTTTCCACCATAATAAGCAGAAATTCCACCATATGAAATTCCAATGATAAAATCGATGATCGCTGCAAGAATACCAATATAAAGTGAAATACGGGTACCGTTCCATGTACGTGTCCATAAGTCACGTCCTAAGTCATCTGTACCAAACCAATAGTTTTCTTTAACTTGTCTTGCTTCATATACATCAAAACCATCTGCATCTTTTCCGTCAAAAGGGAGCCAGCTGACCCCTGAAAGCGCTTCAATTTTTGGAGGCAGCTTTGCATGCCTGATATTTTGATCGCTAAATTTGTACTCGTTCATCATTGGACCAAAAGCGGCAAAGAAGAAAATGATTGCCGTGATAATAATCCCAGCAATTGCTCCTTTGTTCTTACGTAAACGAATCCATGAGTCTTGCCAGAAATTTAAGCTCGGACGCGAAATTTTCTCTGACTCGTCTTCCCTAGCCTTTTGAGGTTGGAAGAGTTCTGGACTAAGTTGATCTAAATTCTTTTTGTTTGCTTCCATTATTTCTTCCCTCCAGCTAAGCGAATACGCGGATCAATAATTCCATAAAGAATATCTACCAAGAAGATTACACCAATGAATAAAGCACTAAAGAAGAGGGTAATACCCATAATAACTGTGTAATCATTGGTGTTAATAGATAAAACGAATTGTTCCCCTAGACCAGGGACAGCAAAAATACGTTCAACAACAAGAGATCCTGTCATTACACCAACAGTCATTGGTCCAAGAATCGTAACAATCGGGATTAAAGCATTTCTAACAGCATGCTTTACAACTGTAGAAGTTTGGGAAATCCCCTTTGCCTTTGCAAGTAAAATATAATCGGAGTTTAATATTTCCAGCATTTCAGTACGCATGAAACGAGCAATGGTCGCTACTACAAACACCGTCAATGCTAAAGTTGGAAGAATAGTATGTTTGTATTCTCCCCATAATGCTACCGGCAGCCATTCAAGTTTAACCCCAACATAATACTGCAGGAGTCCTGCGAATACGAAGGAAGGAATCGATATACCCAGTACAGCAAGGAATGTTGAACCATAATCTAACCATGTGTTGTGTTTAATTGCTGCAATAATTCCAATAAGTAGCCCTAAGAATGTACCTAATACCATAGCTTGGAATCCAAGAAGTGCGGAAGGACCAATACGATCTCCAAGAATTTGTGTTACTGGACGATTGTCATATTGGAAGGACAATCCTAAATCACCTTTTGCCAACCCAACCATATATTTCACATATTGTTCTGGCATCGGGTCATTCAGACCGTATTTATCCAGGATGATTTGTTGTTGTTCCGGAGTCAGCCTTTCTGTGTTTTGTAGTGGAGATCCAGGTAGGAGCTTCATCAGAAAGAAAGTGGCGGTTGCAATGATAAGCAAAGTGATGATCATATAGACGATACGTTGAATTGTATATCTGACCATTCTTTAGCCCCCCTTTTTTATCTTTTTTTTTCTACATTTTAATTATATCGATTTTCGACAAATATTCAATATATTTCTACTTTTTTGATAATTTTCGACACTCACTGGAAAAGGAGAGCGTATGCTCAAGCATACACTCTCCTCTGAAGGTTTGTTAATTGAGCTAACGATTACTCAATGTGAGCCCATTTGTATGATGCATCTGCACCAAATGAGTGACGTAACAGACCTTTAACATATGGACGCTCTAGGAAAGCAGTTCCACGTTGGTACATCGGGCTGATCGCTTGATCCTCGAAAAGAATCTTTTCTGCGTCAACCATTGCTTGCCAACGAGCTTCCGGATCATCAAGAAGTTCACCTTTAGCTTGTTCGATTAACTTGTCATACTCTGGGTTAGAGTAAGCCATTTGGTTATGTGCACCATCAGTAACGAACATGTCAACAAATGTCATCGGATCTGGATAGTCAGGACCCCATCCGGCGAATGAAACATCATAATCACCTTTAGATTCTAACTCAAGCTTTTGCTTGAATGGTTGTGCTTTAATTGAAACAGTTAATCCTTCTAAGTTTTGCTCTAATTGTTCTTTTAAGAATTCACCGATTTTCTTAGAGCTGTCAGAGTCATAGTTTAATAGTTCTAATTCAATAGAATCTTTACCTAACTCTTCTTTCGCTTTTGCCCAATGTTCTGCAGCTTTTTCAGGATCGAAACCACCGAAATCACCTACAGCTTCACGATACTCCGTATTGTCCGGACCTGAAACGAAATCTTTTGGTACTAAGAAGTACGCAGGAATAGAACCATTGTTAAGAAGAACGTCAACCATTCCTTGCTTGTCATAAGCTGCATCAAATGCTTTACGAGCATTTACATTAGCCATAACTTCATTCTTTTGATTTAAACGAAGGAAGAATACCGCAGTATCAGCCTTTGTTTTGAAGTTTTCATCTGATTTATATTTGTCAACAAATTCAGCAGAAAGACCAGCGACATCCGCTTTTTCTGTTTCGTATAAGTTAACTCCAGTAGCAGTATCTTTAACAATGTTAAAGTTTACTTCTTTTAACTTAACCGTTTCTGCATCCCAGTAACTGTCGTTTTTAGTTAATTTGAAGCTTTGCTCATGCTTCCACTCAGAAAGTGTGAATGGACCATTGTAAATTGCAGTGTCAGCTTCAAGACCGAATTTATCGCCTTTTTCTTCAACAAACTTTTGGTTTTGAGGATAGAAAGTTGCGAAAGAAAGTAATGCTTTGAAATATGGAACAGCTGTTTCAAGCTGAACTTCTAATGTTTTTTCATCAACCGCTTTAACACCTAATTCTTCAACTGGAACTTCACCAGCATTTACTTTTGCAGCGTTTTTGATATCGTACATGATGTACGCATACTCTGCACCAGTGTCAGGGTTTAAAGCTTTTTGCCAACCGTAAACGAAGTCGTTTGCAGTAACTGCATCACCGTTTGACCATTTAGCATCACGGATTTTGAACGTGTATGTTTTACCATCTTCACTGATTTGTGGTTCTTCTGCAGCCATACCAAGTACAGCTTCATCATTTTCACCTAAACGGTAAAGACCTTCAAATACGTTGTTCATTACTTTGAATGAAACAGCGTCAGTTGCTAGAGTAGAGTCCATTGATGGGATCTCAGAACTCTCAAGTAAGTTAAGTACCTGTTCTCTTTTTTCAGCGGACTCGCCGCCTTCGCCAGATGCTCCTTCATTGCCCTCAGTTTTCTTATCGCCGCCACAAGCAGCTAAGAAAGTACTTAGAGCCAGAAGAAGAACTAGCAAGAATGAAAACTTTTTCTTCATCTTGAAATTGACCTCCTCGAAAATCTCATATTTATTTATCTTCTAATTTTCAGAAGATTTGTTACTTATTATACATGATAGAGAAATTATTGCAATATGAATTTAACAGTTTTTTTGCTAAATTGTCAGATTAGTAGGTATATTGATGCCAAAACGTTGGTGTAAAAGGATTTTAGGTGAATGTTTTAGAGAGTTTGTCCCATTACAATTGTTACAAATGTAAATTACCCAGCATATAACCTAGTCTTATTTTGGCTGTCAGGTAAAAATTAAGAGCTCCGTTTCTATTATAATTATAAATATACAAGACTAAATATAAAAAATAGAATAAATACTTTATTCTATTCATATTTTTATGATTTTGCTGAAGTTTCAAGTGTGTACTCCTTATGCGGATTTATGTTCTCCCTCACCATACAATGCATGATGGCTTGAATATATATGAATGATTGAAATCTTCTTAGGGCTTCATGTATACTTTTGATAAAAATCATTTTAAGGAGAACTATGAAACGATTAAATTTTTTCTACTTACTTACCCTGCTGTTTTTCATCATCGCCTTCGTCCCTGCTATATTTCAGGGAAAAAACATGCTTCTCTCTATTATAGATAGCTTGTTTATCATCGGAATAACGTATGTTGCTGCAGGTTCCCTCCTATATATATTCGAAAAAGGATTTTTCAATGGGATCGTGTATGCCCTTAAGAGATTCCGGAACAGCACGAAACAAGGAAAGTACATTTCCCAGTTTGACGATCTGGACGATACTAAGGATGCCCATGAGGAATACGGAGTCAAGCGATCTTTTTCCATTACCAGGTCAGTTCTGATAATCGGATCCATTACCCTATTTCTATCTATCGCTTTGTCCTATCTGTTGTACACTTGAATTACCATATTATTTTTCATATAATAAAAATATATTAATGAGAGTAATAAGCGTTGATGAAGAGTAGTACTTTTCTATATGATTTATAGAGAGCTTGTGGCTGGTGAAAACAAGTAATCATTGGAAAGGGAATGGACTTCTGAGCTTTATTTGTGAAATGGAGTAGCATATAACGGATTAACCTCACGTTAAAGGGGTTCCATGCTCGTCATGGACTAAGCTGACTCATCTGAGTACTTAGGGTGGCACCGCGGAAATCATCCCATTCGTCCCTATCTTCAATAGGACGGGTGGGTTTTTATTTTGTGTAAAACAGGAGGAAATAAGATGAAAACAATATTTAGTGGCATTCAACCGAGCGGTACGATTACGCTTGGGAATTACATCGGGGCCATGAAGCAATTCACTGAGCTGCAGGAAGAATACAATTGTTATTTCTGTGTAGTGGATCAGCATGCAATCACGGTAGCCCAGGATAAAATGGAGCTTCGCAAAAACATTCGCAGTCTTGCTGCCCTCTACATTGCGTGTGGTATCGACCCTGAGAAATCAACATTATTCATTCAATCAGAGGTTCCGGCTCATGCACAGGCAGGATGGATTCTGCAATGTGTGACGTATATCGGTGAACTCGAAAGAATGACGCAATTCAAAGATAAATCACATGGGAAAGAAGCTGTTTCTGCAGGTTTGTTAACTTACCCACCATTAATGGCAGCCGATATTCTTCTATATGGAACAGATTTAGTCCCTGTGGGAGAAGATCAGAAACAGCATTTGGAATTAACGAGAAATCTTGCAGAGCGCTTTAATAATAAATACAACAACATCTTTACGGTTCCTGATGTCCGGATTCCTAAAGTGGGCGCCCGTGTTATGTCCCTTCAAGATCCTTTGAAGAAAATGAGTAAGTCCGATCATAACCAGAAATCATTTATTACACTCCTCGACGATCCGAAACAGATTGAAAAGAAAATCAAAAGTGCTGTGACGGATTCAGAAGGAGTCGTTAAATATGATAAAGAAAACAAACCGGGAGTATCAAATCTTCTTTCCATCTATTCGATTCTTGAAGGCAGTTCAATAGAAGAACTTGAACAAAAGTATGAAGGTAAGGGCTATGGAGACTTTAAAGGAGACTTAGCTCAAGTGGTCGTCAATGCCATTAAGCCCGTGCAGGACCGCTACTATGAATTGATTGATTCTGAAGAGCTGGATGATATCCTCGATCACGGGGCAGAAAAAGCTCATTTTGCAGCAAACAAAATGCTGAAAAAGATGGAAAAGGCCATGGGATTAGGGCGTAAAGAGAGAAAGAGAAAATAGTATTGTTGCTCAGAGCTTGCAGTATGAGGCTCTGGGCTTTTTTTATTGGGACCGATCATCATCTCCTACTCCCTTAAACACTAAACAAAAAACCCCAAGCCCATCACAGACTTGAGGTTTTCATCCACCTATCAATTTACCTTAGGGCGATTCTCCACTTCCCACAGTTTTTCAAAGAAGGGTTGTCCCTTAATTAAGTTCTCGCAGAGGGTCAAGTGCTTGTCCGACCAGCCAAACTGCGTTTCTTCGTATAACATTTGCCAAATTTCTTCAAAGTCCAATTCCTGGATGGTCCGGTATCGCTGTGGAGACCATTCGGTATACCAGTAGCGGATTTCGGCCGTGTTGTTCGAGCTGTGAAGCTGATCAAGCGCCATAAATAATAATTGCTTCAACTGCCTTTCTTTTCTTGTCAGTCCACTCATCATATAAGGACTTGGTGAGAGAATATGATAGGAATCTTCACTCTTTGCCTCAGGCTGAATGGCATAATGCATCGTTTCATGACTTTCTACCATTTCATAGACGAGCTGTTCTTGTCTTGGGATCAGCCTGCTTTTTCTGATTGGAACGGTATACCCAATCGAATCCACTGCGAGTATCCCTGTTCCATCTGTGACAATGAAGCAATAATCCAGTTGAATTCTTTCATGGTTTTTTCGTAAGTAAGCTTTTTGATAGACATTATTAAGCAGTTGTTGAGGTAACTCTGATAAATCATTCTCGATGTAATGAAATAGAACAGTGTCCACTTTAATGAGAGGAACTTGATCCAATAACTCAATAACGTCCTCTTTTCTCCATTCGTGAAAATGACAGACATTGTAGCCATTTTCTTCGCCTTCGAACCAATTTACCCATACATCATGAAGATATAACATGATTGACCCCTCGCTTTGCTACAATCTTATTTGTCAATCAGTATAGGCAAATCGGTGTAAATTTATTCCTATTCAACAAGGGTTTTATAGATAATGATTATTTTTCCTTCGGGGGATATAGATCGAAAGCGTGATGATAAGAATCCCTAAGAGAAATAAATAGCATTCGACTCGGGTGGATACGAAAAGAATATAGTCTGAAAAAGTCATTCCGGTGGTGAGAAGATTTAAATATATAATTAAACTCACTCCTCCTGAAACAGCCAGTCCAAACCCGATAAACAATACAAACATTCGAAACACCATACCTTCCGCCTCTATCCTCGCATTTAGAGATTTAGCTCGTCCATTCTTACTATAGTTTATGAGGGTAAATGGAAGATATGACGAAATTAGGATCCAATTTTCATCACCTACTGGGAATCAGAAAATACCTGACTGATCTGATCCCCCATTCTCCTATGGTAAGAAGGTTGATGATGCTTTTCCTATTAGGGCTATGGTAGCTGCATCCTTCTTCTTCAAATAATTTTCTACTAGGTAATAACCAGCAGCATAACCCAGCATGTTAGGATACGATTTCTTACCAAGAAGTAAGTGATCGTGAATGGGAATGCTTCTTTTCACATCCAAATTAGGCTGAATCCATTTCTCGTAATAACGTGACATTTCTTTCTCTTCATAAGCCTTTGTCCAGGAAGCTGAATATTTTTCTCCACAGTACTCTTTAACGGCATGTTCTGCCAGTCCTTCAAAAATGATTGAGTCCAATAAGGTATATTGTGTGTCTTTTTTGTTTAGTAATTTCATTCTGACACAGTGATGGTATTCATGAACAAAGAGAGCTTCGTACTCTTTCGTATCTTCTTGATCTGTTATAAAAAAGAAAATTTCGTCTTTAAAGCATACACCTGATTTTTTCATTGACGATTGAAACATACCTCTCTTTTCCTGCACGGGGAATAAGTAAATCGGAACATTGGGACCATTCCATTTTCGTTGATACTTTTTTTCATAATTTGAAAACCGTTCCCATATGTTATGTTCTTTCATCTTTTCGTAAATATCTTCGGCATGATGTGATGATTTGTACATTCCATGCCTCATAAGGTATTGATAAAACGATTTTTGATCGTCTTTTCCGTTAATTGTTTTCTTTAAAAGCTCTAAAGGCTTATGAATGGAGTCCACCAGCCATTCATCAGTAGGAGCAACGGTCACCTTCATCCCTCTTTCCTGGCTTTTTATCATGTATATGTAAAAGAAAGAGGGTTCACAACAAAAAACGAGCCTGCTAACGTGTTAGCAGACTCGTTCTCATCTTAGTTGGTATATTTTTTAAAGACGATCGTAGCATTATGGCCACCGAAACCTAATGAGTTACTCATCGCCACATTCACATCCTGTTTTCTAGCTTCGTTCGCTACATAATCAAGATCACAATCCGGATCTGGTGTTTCTATATTGATTGTTGGAGGCAACACGCTGTCTTTCATCGCCAATACAGTGAAAATCGCTTCAACTCCTCCTGCTGCTCCTAGAAGGTGACCTGTCATGGATTTCGTTGAGCTCATGGCTAATTTATATGCATGTTCTCCAAATACTTCTTTTACTGCCATTGTTTCGTATTTGTCATTGTAAGGAGTGCTCGTTCCATGAGCATTGATGTAATCCATTTGCTCTGGAAGGACTCCACCGTCTTCCAATGCCATTTTCATTGCTCTGGCTCCACCTTCTCCAGCCGGTGCAGGTGCCGTGATATGATAGGCATCTCCCGTACAGCCATATCCAACGATTTCAGCATAGATCGGTGCTCCGCGTTTCAGTGCGTGCTCAAGTTCTTCCAGAACCACGACACCGGCTCCTTCTCCCATGACAAATCCGTCACGGTTTGCATCGAATGGTCTTGAAGCTTTTTCAGGATCTGTATTCGTCGATAGAGCAGTGTTTGCACAGAAGCCCGCTACTGACATCTTTGTAATCGGTGCTTCTGCCCCACCTGAAACCATGACATCCGCGTCTCCCCGCTGGATGACTTTAAATGCATCTCCAATCGAATTTGTCCCTGTCGCACATGCAGTGACTGTACAAGAGTTAAAGCCCTTTGCTCCTAGCATGATGGAAACTTGTCCAGCAGCCATATCAGGAATGATCATCGGAACGAAGAATGGACTTACTCTGCGATATCCACGTTTTTGGAAGGTTTCATATTGCTGTTCGAACGTTTCCATTCCACCAATTCCCGAACCGATCCACACGCCGACACGGTGAGCGTTTTCGTCTGTAATGTCAAGCTTGGAATCTTTGACAGCCATTAAGGATGCTGCGATCGCATAATGAGTGAAGCGATCCATTTTTCTCGCTTCTTTTCTCTCGACACCGAAATCCTCGATATTAAAACCTTTCAATTCTGCTGCCACTTTGGCAGGATAATCGTCTGCATTTAAGCGCGTTAACGGACCTACACCCGTTTCCCCTGCTAAAATATTTGCCCACGTTGATTCAACATCATTCCCTAACGGGGTAACACTTCCCAATCCTGTTACAACTACACGTTTCTTGTTCATTTATTCCATCTCCTTTGTCTGCAAGTTATAGAAGAGAGTCCTATTTATTTGCCCCAGCGCATGATAATAGCGCCCCAGGTTAAACCGCCGCCGAATCCTACCATGACGACTACATCGTTTTCTTTTACTCTTCCTGCTTCTAAATCTTCTACTAGTGAAACCGGGATGGAAGCTGCTGAAGTATTGCCGTATTTATTTACGGTTTTAGACATTTTTTCTACCGGCAGTTCCAATCGTTGTCTTGAGGCTTCCATTATTCGGATATTTGCTTGATGAGGAATTAAGAAATCTACGTCCTCTTTGTTTAATCCCGCTTTTTCGATTACATTTATACTGGATTCACCCATTTGACGTACTGCAAACTTAAATACCTCACGGCCATTCATAATCAGTTTTTCGTCTTGATATAAATGCTTTGCCCCAGATCCATCTGCCCCCAGTTCAAAGGCAAGGATCCCCTTACCGTCTGGAACTGGTCCCAGAACCGCTGCTCCTGCTGCGTCTCCAAATAGAACGGCAGTATTTCGGTCTTCCCAATCTGTGATTTTTGATAATTTTTCTACTCCCACAACCAGTACATTTTTATATGCACCATTATCTATGAATTGCTTTGCCGTAATCATACCATACATAAATCCTGCACATGCCGCACTTATATCCATCGCCGCTGCTTTTTTTGCTCCTAATCTTTCTTGAAGTAAGCAAGCTACAGCTGGAAATGGCTGGTCAGGTGTCACCGTAGCCACAAGGATCAGATCAATTTCTTCTGCCGAAATATCTGCATCCGCAATGGCCGTTTTTGCTGCTTCGTACGCCATGTCTGATGTATCTGTTTCATTATCTGCTATTCTTCGCTCTTCAATGCCCGTTCTCGTACGAATCCATTCGTCAGATGTATCCATCATTTTCTCAAGATCTGCATTGGTTACGATTTTCTCAGGAAGGTAACGCCCAATTCCAATAATTCCTGTATTCATACCGGCATTCCCTACTTTCTTTTTTTTTATGTTTTTTTCTTATACTTAAGTTTATTATCAATTATTATGACTTGGTACTAATTTTACCGAAGATTTCTACTTTCTGCAATTATTTTTTCTTCTCTCTTTCTTCTACGCGCTTGACTATACTCGTACAACCCATCTCCTCATAGGTTATATAGTAGGTAGAGGAGGTGAGAATGTGTCTGAAGAAAAGAAGCTACATCCATTTGATCAGATGATGTACGGAGGAAGGCCCCTTAAAAGAGAAGCTTCTCCTTCTCAGGAAATGCGTAAAGACAGCAATGAAGGAGGATCATTATTCGATGGCGTTCATTCCTTGATGAATTCCATCGATGAATTGAAACTACTTTATAAGAAAATCAGTCCATTTTTAAAGCAATGGAAAATAAAATAAAAAAAAACGGTTCATTGAAAAATTCAATGAACCGTTTTACTGTACACTCACTCTTTATGTAAGGCATCCTGTTTGCCTAATTCATAGGCTTCACTCATGACTTGTGTAAATAGCGTCATGAATGGTTGCAACATTTCGGGAGTGAACTCAACACCCGCTTGATCCAGTTGCTCTTTTGCTTGTGGGAAGTACTTCATGGCAATTTGCATGAATTCCATCGTTTTGTCTTGATTCATTGCTTCGATTCCTTTCCGTTCGGCAATTTGCCGGTTTCGATGTAGTGCTGAACATGTTGCTTCATCTCAGCTTGAAAATCAGCAGGAATGACGGGACTAAATTTACCCATGGAAATGACTCCGTCTTCAAAATCAAATTCGAGGTTTCCAGAATTGAGTTCGTCATTCGCGAATCTTTCCGCAACGATACTATACAGCTTATCTGCATGCTGCACAGTACTCGTTAATACCGTGGATTCCCCTAAATCAGATTGATCCGAGACATAGCCAATGGCATAGAGACCCTTTTCCTTCAGCTTTTCGATTACAGCTACATTATAGCCGTCACCTGCAGGATATACAACATCAACTCGTTGATTCAATAACTCCTCCAGCTTTTCAAAAGCCATATCTTGATCGTCCCAGTGATTGGTATACTCGATAATAAGCTCAGATTCACTTTTTTGGAATTTCGCTCCATCTATAAACCCTTGAACTTCGGGCTGCCATTCAAAAGCAGCAATCACTCCGACTTTATTCGTTTTAGATTGATAGGCTGCTGTCATGCCTCCGAAGAAGCCCATTGCATAGCCTTTGAATTGTAGACTGGTTGTATTCTCCTTTGTGGCATTTCCATTAAAGCTTACAAAATGCATATTGGGATAGTCACCGGAAAGGGTGTTAAATATCCCTGAATATTCACTTCCGTGGCCAAACACTAAAGTAACTTCATCAGCATTATACTCTTTTACCGCTTGTTTAATTGATGTATCATTCTGTATACTCTCTTTATAGAAGACGTCTGCATTATAATCGGATTGAATTTTTAATAATCCTTTGTATCCTTTTGTTCCCCATACCCCATCGCTTACGGTTTCCGGAACCAGTAAACCAACTTTTTCAATTTCAGCGCTGTCTCCTGCTGAACAACCACTTATTCCAAAAAGTAAAAAAATCAAGAAAATAGTGTAAAATTTCTTACTCATGTGCAGCAACTCCTTTAAAGCCCGTGCAGCATCTAAAAAAAGAATCATAGAAAATTATTACATCAGATTTATTTTACCCTCATCCCTATCCACAAAGAAAGAAAAAGTTTTCTTATTCCTGAATTTCATGCAAATGAATGCCTCTTAATTGTTCTTTGATGACCGATTCATGAGACTTGGACGGCTTGACAATAAGCGCTTTTCCATTTGGTTCAGCATCCATTCTGACGGGAGAAAAAGACTTCTTCGTTACGTACGATAATGCTTCATTCCAGCTTTGTTTTGAGAGAGCTTTCACCTTATATATTTCTTCTGTATTGGATGAATGCTTTATTATAGATCGGGCAGCGTCCTTTACATAGATCGCTCCACTCGGATCATCAATGTAAGGAGAGTCACCATCCTCTCCATTTAATAGTTGAGCGAACAGAAAGTCTGTAGGCTGGTGAATTCCGTACAGAGTAGGAAGGTAGAATACGGTTCCTTTTTGGCATTTTTGATCTCTGTCAAAATTGGAATAGATTCGAATGATCGAGAGGGGTTGTTCAACTTTTGACAGCAGCCCTTCTACTTCTGACAAGTAACTCACTTTATTCTCTCTTACCTGATCATAGTATGGAAGGAACACGCTGCATCCTGATTGTATTTCCTTATCCCAGTCTTCATAAGGAATATATTGAATGTTTGAGTTCCTTCCAATTCCTAACCACTTCTCCTCTGTTTCTTTGTTTTCATCCACTGCCGTTACGGTCCATCCATTCTCAAGAAGGGAATCACAAAGCTCAAATCCCAAAAACTGTTGAGCAGCAAAAACGAATGCATGATTCAAGTCAATCACTCCAATATGTTTGTTATAACTCTTTCTCATGTAAAGAAAAGTATGAAGCAAACTTCCTTCCCAGAGAAGCACGTTTTTCAGGGAGTACAAAGAATAAATCCGTTGATGTGCCTTTTTCTAAACGCTCCGTATATATATCTTTTATGAGAGTGAATTGATTTTTATAACGATTAAGAGTCGTTGATTGAACAATGTAAAGGGGAATCGAGATGTTTTTAAATACTTCGTAGTCCTTCGATTGTTGAGAGATGAAGGATTCGCACTCCACCTCTTTCAATCGAAATGTGTGTGCGAGTTCTTTTATTACCTTTTTATAAAAGAATTTCTGTTCCTTCTCTTGTTCCAGATGATCATATAAAGACACACAAGGCGCAAGCATAACAGCACTTCTAATGTCCTGCTCCATTTTCGGATAGAGGTTTTTCAATACCAAAGCCCCCATTCCTTCGGCCAATATATGAATCTTTCCATTAATGATTTCATTTCGTTTTACATGCTGATAAAGTCGTTTCGCTAACTGCACGGCTTGATTGCTACCCCAATTCGCTCCGTAAAGATTACTATAATACACAATGTATCCTTTGGCGGTCAGTTCTTGAATCCACTTGTAGCGTGCCTCATGTTGAACCCAAAAGCTGCTCTTATCGTCTACATAGTGATGGGAATCCCCTATTACCATTACAGCGAATCCATTTGGGCGTTCAGGATAATGAATCATGCACCACTCTTGCTCTAATTGAAACAATCGCTGATACATTAGAATTTCTCCTTTTACATAGTAAGTCATTATAGTTTATGTAAGAAGACAACATTTGTAAGGGAGATAGCCCAAAGAACCCCTGATATTTGCAATTTTAGTCAAGATACAGATTATCCCAAAAAGGTTTTAACAGGGATATGATAAGGGTTACATTTCACAGATTAGTCATTTATTAATTCATGAAGCTGTGGTAAGATAAAAAAGATTGAAATTGGTTAGAATGCTCTAATAATGTATTAGTTTATTACATAGGAATGAGGTGACTTGACGTGAGACTTTTCTGGATGTTTTTCTGGGCATTTGCTCTGACTGAAATGTTAACTTACGTTGTAAGTTCAATGAATGGAACTGCTTTTCACTTTGAAACAGGATTAATTATATCGGTTTGTGTAACGATATTAGTATTCCTTATCACGCTTGTTATACCAAACGAGCCAGTCGAAAAGCACTAAAAAAAGCAGCCAAATCCGGCTGCTTTTTTATTTATCCTAAATGATCGATAAACCATTCTCCCCAGCGTCTATGGTGATGGTTTCGTTTGACCTGATATTTCCTGCTATCAGTTCTCTTGCCAGTTTGGTTTCGATTTCTCTCTGCAAGTACCTTTTTAAAGGGCGTGCACCATAAACCGGATCATAGGCTGACTGTGCTATAAATTCTTTTGCACTGTCCGTTAATGACAATGAGATATGCTGTTCTTCGACTCGATTTTGCAAGTCTTCTATTAGCTTATCGATAATCCCTTTTATATTCTCAATGCTCAGTGGTTTAAAGAGAATAATGTCGTCGACCCGGTTAAGGAACTCCGGTCTGAAAGAGGAACGAAGCTGACTCATGACCAGGTTCTTCGTTTCTATATCCATTTCCTCTTCTCCCTTATTTCGTTCAAGAAGATAAGAGGACCCAATGTTAGAGGTCATAATGATCACCGTGTTCTTACAATCAACGGTTCTTCCCTGAGAATCGGTTATCCTCCCATCATCGAGCATTTGCAGGAGAATATTGAATACTTCTGGATGAGCCTTCTCAATTTCATCCAGTAGAATGACCGAATACGGTTTCCGTCTGATCGCTTCTGTCAGCTGACCGCCTTCTTCATAACCAACATAACCTGGAGGTGCACCAATCAAGCGTGAAACCGCATGCTTCTCCATATATTCAGACATATCAATCCGAATGATCTGTTCCTCACTATCAAATAACGTGTGAGCAAGTGTCTTCGCAAGTTCTGTCTTCCCTACTCCCGTTGGACCTAAGAAAATGAATGAACCAATTGGACGGTTCGGATCTTTAATACCGGCTCTCGCACGAATAACAGCGTCACTCACTAATTGAACTGCCTCATCCTGCCCGATCACCCTTTCATGCAGAATGCGATCAAGTTTTAAAAGCTTCTCTCGTTCACCTTCTACTAGCTTAGTGACCGGTATCCCTGTCCATCTTGCTACAATATTTGCCACTTCTTCCTCCGTCACTTCTTCACGCAGCAAGCGCCCTTCCTGCTCTTTCATCATCTCCTGCTCAACAGCAACAAGCTCTTTTTCCATAGCGGGAATCCTGCCGTGACGAAGCTCAGCAGCTTTATTCAGATCATAATCACTTTCTGCTTCTTCTAGTAAGCGACGCAGCTTCTCCAGTTCTTCCCGCTTCTCCTGTACGATCCCGATGCTTTCTTTCTCCTGCTGCCATTTTAACTTCATCGTATTCGCTTTTTCCTTCAGATTACTTAAATCTTCACGGATTCGATCCAGGCGTTCAAGACTGGCAGGATCCTTTTCCTTATTTAAAGCTGCTTCTTCAATTTCGAGCTGCATCACTTTACGTGTCACTTCATCCAATTCTGATGGCATTGAGTCAATTTCCGTTCGGATCATCGCACATGCCTCGTCGATTAAGTCTATTGCTTTGTCCGGCAAGAAACGGTCGGATATATAGCGATCGGAAAGTTTTGAGGCTGCCACAATGGCCCGGTCATGGATATTTACTCCATGATGAATTTCAAATCGTTCCTTTAAGCCTCTTAGAATAGATATCGTATCTTCCACATTGGGTTCCTGAACGAGCACCTGTTGAAAACGTCTTTCCAAAGCGGGATCCTTTTCAATGTACTTACGGTATTCATTGAGAGTGGTAGCACCTATACAATGAAGTTCTCCCCTCGCAAGCATCGGCTTTAAGATATTCCCCGCATCCATCGCTCCTTCTGTTTTCCCTGCTCCCACAATCGTATGGAGCTCATCAATGAATAGAAGAATGCGTCCCTCACTCTTTTTCACTTCCTGCAATACAGCCTTTAAGCGTTCCTCAAACTCACCCCTGAACTTGGCACCTGCAACTAAAGCGCTCATATCCAATTCGAAGATGGTTTTATCCTTCAATCCTTCCGGGACATCTTTTCTGACAATCCTCTGTGCAAGTCCTTCAACGATGGCTGTCTTCCCGACGCCAGGCTCTCCTATAAGGACAGGATTATTTTTCGTTTTACGGGAAAGGATTCGAATCACGTGGCGGATTTCACTGTCCCTGCCTATGACTGGATCTAATCTTCCCGACTTTACCTCCGCAACAAGATCCCTTCCATACCTTTTCAACGCTTCATATTTTACTTCAGGATTCTGTGTGGTCACCTTGCTCCCTCCTCTCATCGTTTCAATAACCTCCTTTAATTCCTTTTCTGTTACATTATGTTTTGTTAAGTAAGTTGTAATTGGGTGGTTCTTTTGGTTGAATAACCTAAGGGCAAGATGTTCAATCGAGATATAGTCATCTTCCCATTTATTCTTTAATGAATCACTATCTTGCATGAGCTGATGGACATCTCTTGCAAAAAATCGGCCATACTGCAGACCATCTCCCTCTACAGAAGGAATACCGTTTAATTTGGCATCAATCCAATTCTTCAAGTCTTCTGCATCTACTCCCGCACGTTCATAGATCGTTCGGAGAAAACTGTCTTCTGAACTGAGGAGTGATTTCCACAAATGAAGAAGGGTGATATCTGTATGTAGTCTTTCTTTTGCGGTCTCTCCCGCCAAAACCAATCCTTCTTGAATGCTGTGAGTCATATTATCAAAATTCATCGTGCTACACCTCGCATTTTGACCTTTATTGACCTTTTCATCTATTATATATCTTTCGGTGGAAAAAGGAAAAGAAAAGGAACAAGGAGTGCCTCCGATAGATGTCACCATCCTTGTTAAGGAGAGTTGTCGACACGGCATCCTTGTTCCCTTATGGGGTTAAGGTTTTCTCATATACGTCCATAGACGATTATGGTTGGAGTTTTCAGGAAATCGGTCCCCCGCATTTAATCGTAGTTTCTGCGGATTTTTCACCATACTTCCAGTTTCACCAATTTCGATATATTCTCCATTATTAGGTGCTTTTTCTCCAGCTCTGAACTGTCGTGACTGGCCCATTCTTACCCCTCCTTTTCGAAGCGATGCTTCTTTACTATTTTTCTACAAGGACGAGCATTCATGCATGCCAGATGAAGGATATCAGAATGCTTTATATGATAAACAAGTTACGGTTCGGTTAACATTTGGAAAAAGGCTTTACAGTCTTTCCCTTTATGGTGTTAAATTAAAAACTGTGGAGAAAAAAAGCTTGGAGGATACACAATGGATTTTTATCTGATTATGAAATACTTATTTTTAGGGATTTTTCAAGGGTTTACTGAACCAATCCCGATTTCATCCAGTGGACACTTACTATTAGCCCAGCATTTCCTTGGAATCAAGGATGCTACCCTAACATTTGAAATCCTGGTTAATACGGCTTCATTAGTGGCTGTACTCATTATTTACCGTGAAGATATCATGCGCCTGATCGTGAATGGCTTAGGCTATTTCAAACATAAAACACCTGAAACGAAACGTGATTTTCATTTCATTGTTTACTTATTGATTGGGACGATCCCTGCCGGGGTGATTGGTGTATTATTCGGTGACGTGATTGAAGATAATTTAACTTATGTATGGACTGTCGGGGTTACTTTAATTATTACCGGTATCGCTTTATGGTTAATCCGTAACCTTCGAGGAAGAAAAAATGATGGCGACTTAAATGTGAAAGACGCTATCATTATCGGCCTTGCACAGGCAGTAGCCCTTATACCTGGAATCAGTCGTTCAGGTGCAACCATTGTTGCGGCAATGGCAAGCGGGATGAAAGCCGAAACGGCATTACGTTTCTCTTTCCTGCTCTATATCCCGGTAAGTGTCGGGGTTATGGTATTTGGAATAAGTGATTTAATCAAGGATCCAAATCTTGCTTCAATGGCCATTCCTTACTTAGTCGCATTTATTGCGTCACTTATTGCTTCATACTTCTCATTAAAGTGGTTCATGAATATTATGGCTAAAGGAAACTTGAAATATTTTGCCATTTACTGTGCCGTTGTCGGAGCTGCTGTATTAATTTTCGCTTAAATCCCTTCTATCCGTCTGTTTCCTTTAGTAAGCTTTATGAATAAGACATTACGATGGAAATGATGTGATCTCATGAGTGAAATAACTGAAGTTCCTTCCGGGATTAAACAATTATTTTTCGAGAAAAAAACGTTGAAAACCGTTAAAAAAGGAACTTTTCTGTTTCAAGAGGGGAAACCTGCTCACGAGTTATACTTAATCAAAAGCGGACGAGTTCAGATCAGCTAAGTGATTCCTGATGGCCGGGAGTTGTCTTTACGCCACTGTTCAAGTGATGATGTGATCGGGGAGTTAACGTTATTTACGGAAGAAGCTTACTTTATGCTCAGTACAAAAATCCTTGAGGATACGGAGACTTATGTACTACCCAAAGAAGTCTTTGAAGAAAAGCTATCCGTTAATAACGGCTTGACCATCCAATGGCTAAAATGGATTCAAATTCAAAATCAACAAAATCAAACGAAATTTAGGGATCTTGTTCTTCATGGAAAAAAAGGTGCCCTGTACTCAACACTGATCCGTATGTCCAACAGCTATGGAAAAGCCGTTGAAAATGGCATACTGATTGATTTTCCTTTAACCAATCAGGAGCTGGCCAATTTCTGTGCTTCCTCAAGGGAAGTCGTGAATCGGTTGTTGAGTGAATTGAAGAAAGACAATGTCCTGATGTGGGAAAAAGGATATATCACAATACTTGACTTGAATTTTCTCAAAGATGAAATCGATTGTGAGAACTGTTCGGTTTCTATTTGTCGGATTGATTAATGAAAAGCTGGAAATGCAGTACTGGATACTGTGTTTTCGGCTTTTTTTGGTTTGAGAGGGGTTATGTGGGTGGGTGGATTGGAGTTTGGGTTGTGGCAGGGGACAAGGGTTTGATTTATCGACCGTTATTAGGATTTATCAACCGTATTTTCAATATATCGACCGCTCTCCAAAAATCGACAAATTTTGTGATCGATTTCTAATTTCATATACGACTGGAAATCCCTTCTCTCACAAAAAAATCCCATAAGGCAAAAAGCTCCTTTTGGGAATTCCATGTTATGCTTGTCGGGTCTGATCAAGCCGCCTTCGCTTTTCTTCTTGTCCAGCTACGGGGCTTAGAGGCTCGAGGTCATAAGTCAAACCTTCCAAAAAGGCAATAACCCGCCTTTTCGGCAGGTTCGCCTTATGCTTGTCGCTCTGACCAAGCCGCCTTCGCTTTTCTATTTGTCCAGCTACGGCGGCTAGAGGCTCGAGGTCATAAGTCAAACCTACCAAAAAGGCAATAACCCGCCTTTTCGGTAGGTTCGCCTTATGCTTGTCGCCTCTGACCAAGCCGCCTTCGCTTTTCGTGTTACCTAATCCCCAATGCAATCTTCGCATAGCGGGACATGTTGTCTTTGCTCCATGGCGGATTCCAGACGATGTCTACTTCTGTTTCCTTCACTTCAGGGATGTCACTTAAGGCTGTTTTCACTTGATCGACAATGGTTCCAGCCAACGGACATCCCATTGATGTAAGTGTCATAGTGACCGTTGCTTTACCTTCTTCATCCAGATCCACGTCATATACCAGACCTAAATTGACAATGTCTATTCCTAATTCAGGGTCAACCACCTGTTCCAGTGCACCCATCAAATTATCTTTAAGATCTTGATCCATGTTAACACTCCTTTGCTCTCTATACTTGTTCCATATCTATTTTCACTACTCATCTTAACAAAAGAACGTTTATAAAACAAAACATTAGGCCGATAGATGTTTCTCGAACCACTCAACAAGCTTTAACACGCCTTCTCTCGTTACTTTGTGATCGGCTTTATCATCTTCTATAAATAACAGATGATCTTCCTGGGATTCATAGTATGGCAGGATGCTTTGGTAGAATTCGTGTGTCAGGTTGAATGGAACAACTTTGTCCCGTTTTCCGTGCCAGAACATCAATGGTCTGCCGCTAAGTTTTTCAGGCTGAAGACTTAAGTCATAATGAGCCAGTTCACTTAACATGTTTTCTATTTCTTCTTCGCTGAATGGAAGTTCATGTCCTAATGATTCGACTTGGGCTAACTGAGCTTGAGCAAACTTCACATATGTAGGATTCCCCATCAGCGAGACAGCAGAAGAGATCCAATCATATTGAGTCAACGCTCCAAGTGTGACGATACCACCCATTGAGGTCCCTGCAACTCCGACACCATTATGAACGAGCAATCCTTTTTCATCAAAATGACCTTTAATAATCGATAATTCATGAATCGTATTTAAGACGATTTTCCAGAATACTTGTCCTAATTGATGCTCTGATTTGCCTGTCGATCGTTCTCCATGCTCTAAACAATCGGGAAGAATCACTCTAAATCCTTTTTCCGCAAGATAATAGGCGTAATGTAAATTATGCTCCTTCGCACTTGTAAACCCGTGGATAAAAAAACATATCGGAACTTGCTTATCTACATTCTCTTCCTTTACAAGGTGCAGAAACGGAATGGTTTGAATGGTTGATTTATCAACTAAGATCATGTGTGGGCTCTCCCTCCTGAATGCATTTCACTTTACTATGATATCCTAGATTTGGTAGTATGTATAATATTTAAATCGTAAGCGTTTGTAAACATTTTTTAAATGATATGAAGCTGCGGTAGACAACTTTCAATGTGTAGCGCTAGAATTGCCTTAATACCAATAAGATTGGGGATTAGTATTCATGAACACACAAGAAAAACATCTGATTGTTCTGGATTTAGACGGAACACTATTAACGGATGAGAAGAAGATCTCATCAAAAACTCACGATATATTAAAAAAAGCACGCATGAAAGGGCATGAAGTGATGATTGCCACAGGCAGACCTTATCGTGCGAGTGAATTGTATTATCAACAATTAAAACTAACCACTCCGATAGTAAATTTTAACGGTGCATTCGTGCATCACCCTATTGATGATTCATGGGGATTGTATCACGAGCCGATGGATTTAAAGGTGGCGAAACAAATCATTGATGCATGTGACGGTTTTAACTTCCGCAACATTGTTGCCGAAGTGATGGATGATGTGTATCTGCACTACCATGATGAAAAGATCATAGATGTTTTCATGATGGGCAATCCTGCGATTTCAACAGGAGACATCCGAAATGTACTTTCTGATCATCCTACATCCATGCTCATTCACGCTGAAGAAGAAGATGTTCCAGAGATTCGGGCTCACTTGGATGATGTTCATGCAGAATTGATTGACCATCGCCGCTGGGCTACACCGTGGCACATCATCGAAATTGTTAAATCAGGATTGAATAAAGCTGTCGGAATTGAACGAGTTGCTTCATCTTTAAAAATTCCGCAAGAACGGATTATTGCATTCGGAGATGAAGATAACGATCTTGAAATGCTTGAATATGCAGGCACTGGTGTTGCAATGGGGAATGCCATTGATCCCCTTAAAGATATTGCCAATGAAGTGACATTTTCGAATGAAGACGACGGGATCGGCCGCTTCCTACAAAAACGTTTTGATCTCTAAACCAGATCGTTTTTGGAAGCTGTGGGTATATCTTCTTACTGTATTCCACCACCACATGAGCCATACTAAAAAGGAGCGCATCATGCGTTCCAACTTGCAAAAGGGGTGGTAGTGATGGGTAGAAGTAAATCTAAACGATTTGTACAACAAGGTAAAATCGCTGTAACAAAACATGATGAACGTATTCCGTACCATCTGACGTATGCTGAAGCAGAGGCTAAAAAGCTTGCTTCACATGGCGAAGGGCTAGGGGGAATGGAGTAATGAGTAATCCATTATTCCAACAGGCCCGTAACGCGGTTCATACTGCCCAACAAGCATGCAGTACGGGAGAAAACGCTCAAATGTCCATTGATAAAGCGAAAAACGCGTTGTCCTCTGCTTACGCTAACTCAAATGTCGAAGAACAAAAGCAGCTTCATGCTCTTCAAGATGAGTTAAACCGCCTGTCATAAAGAAAAACAGGGTTGTCCAAAATGGACAACCCTGTTTTTTTCACGGAATGGAAATGACATATCGGTGAAGGATCTTCCCATCCCCTTTATCCCGCTCATAAAGGCTTATAAAGACCTTCTCCGCACTCCCTGATAGCTCCGGAAGTATGATGGAAAAATCAGTCCAGTTAGGCGCTTCTTTATTAACCTTGAATAAGGATTCTTTTAGAAGCACTCTATGTCCGTCCTCCACAGAATAATAAAAGCCGCCATCTGATACACGGGCTTGCCCTTTGATGGAAACACGTCCTTTCACCTCACGTACCGTTACTCCTCTAAAGGACGGGTTTTCTTCCGGAACTGAGAATGAATGCGCAGCTCGCAAAGGATGATCAAATCCACTCATATCCTCTCCCATCAGCTGTGCTTCAATCGTATAGTGCCCTTTTGGAACACGCTTTCCTTCCTGCTTGTAATCCCATGTTTCTTTCCAAATCTTCGTTTCACCCTTTTTCAACGTAAGGGTTTGAAACGCCTGGAGAAATGATTTCCCCTGACTGTACCGATAGACCACTTGGCCCGCTTTGTTTTTGATTGTAAAGTCAAACATCTGACTCGTATGGAAGGTGATCTTTTTATCCCCTTCACTATTATTATAAAGAACGAGCTTGATCTGAGATTCTTCTTCTCCCGGAAAAGATTTTACAGAAAAGATCAGAGGTGCCTTCTCTGCTTTTATCGGAGAAGGTACACTAAAGAGCATGAAAGAACTAATAAGTATATAAACAAATGCCTTCAAGGTGATACCCCTTTCTATTCAAGTTCACCTCTAGTATTTGTTAATTTCAAGAATCTAATCTTTTCTAAAAAATCCGAATATACCTGTCGTTTGCACTATATTGGTAAATGCGTTGGGATCTACATCTTTTATGGTATGTTCAAGCTCGTAAAGTTCATAGCGCGAAATGACAATGATCAACATTTCCTTATCTTCACCGGAAAAAGCCCCTTTTGCAGGTAGAGTCGTGATTCCCCTGACAAGCTTTGAATGGATGGCTTCTCTTAATTCATTAGATTTCTTTGTCACAATCATCGCTGTGAGTTTTTCATGGCGTGTATGAATGGAATCAATGACACGAGTTGAAGCATACAACGTTACTAACGTATACAATGCTTTTTCCCACCCATAAAGAAATCCTGCAGAAGTAATGATGACCGCATTCATCAGGAAGAAATAGGACCCGACAGGCTTATCTTTCATTCTGGAAAGAATCATGGCAATAATGTCCATGCCTCCCGTAGATGCACCCCATTTTAACGTGATTCCAACTCCCACAGCGGCAATGACCCCGCCAAACACGGCGTTTAGAAGGATATCAGGCGATAATTTAATCACAGGAATCACTTCAAGGAATAAGGACGTCAGAAATACAGAAATGAAGCTATACACTGTAAAGGAACGACCAACTTTAAGCCACCCCAGTATCGTCACAGGAATATTTAAGATAAATAATAAAATACCTGTTGAAATATTGAATGGTGCAAATTCTTTTAACACACTGGACAATAACTGAGCCAACCCTGTAAAACCACTTGCATAAACATTTGCCGGTATCAGGAAAAAATTCATCGCAATGGCACCCAGCACTGCCCCTACCAACACTACGAAAAATTTCTTCGCTTCTAACTGAACATGATCTCTCGACATTGACAGACCTCCCACATCTAGTTGATATTTTCTATGTTCCACAATTCATCTTAACTAAAACTCCCCCTGATATTCACCCTTTAAGAAAACAATGATACTTTTTACCTTGAAATCATGATCTATAGATTGTCATTTTCATGAAAAATAGCTAGACTAAATCTATATAGAATAGTCAAAGGATGATTAGGATGACAGTAAAATTATTTGCTGATAGTGCGAGCGACCTTCCTGCTGCATATTTCAACCAACACAACATAGAACTGCTGCCACTGAAAGTACATATTGATGGTCAGGACTACGAGGACCTGGTCACCATCGAGCCGAAAACCGTATTCAACAAAATAAGGGAAGGGCATATGCCAAAAACGTCTCAAGTATCACCGGACTTTTTCCTGAAGAAGTTCACAGAGCTTGCAGAATCGAATCAACCCGGTATCTACATTGCCTTTTCCTCACAATTGTCAGGTACGTATCAAACGGCTGTGATGATTCGCGATCAAGTGAAAGAGGAACACCCTGCTCTTGATTTGACCATTATCGATTCAAATTGCGCTTCACTGGGCTACGGATTAGTTGTAATGAAGGCTGCTGAACTGCTTCAGAACGGCGCGAATAAAGAAGAAATTATCGAAGCCTCCCGTTACCACTCAGAGCATATGGAACACCTATTCACCGTAGAAGACCTTGAATACCTGGCAAAAGGCGGAAGAGTATCAAAAGCATCAGCTTTTCTTGGCGGACTGCTAAACATCAAGCCTCTCCTTCATGTAGAAGATGGAAAGCTTGTCCCGATTGAAAAATTGCGTGGGAAAAAGAAGCTTCTCAAACGAATTCTCGACTTGATGGAAGAACGGGGTGAAGACCTCTCCAATCAAGTGATCGCCATCAGCCACGGAGACGACGAAGAACTTGCCCTTGAAATGAAAAAGCTCATTCAAGAAAAATTTTCACCGAAAGATGTATATATCAGTATTATTGGATGTGCCATAGGTTCTCATACAGGCACAGGCACCTTAGCCATATTTTTCTTAAACGAACACTCATAAACTCCCCTCCTCTTCCTCATACTAGGAGAGAAGATTATACTCGAAGGGAGGATCACTATGCCACATACATCTGATAACGAAAAAAAGGCCAGAGACAACAATGCCCTGCACCAGGAAAAGAATAAGATCAAAGAAGTGAATCGTAAAGCCGGGAAGAATCAGTATTCTAAGAAGACGGATCATTTGTAAGGGATTGTCGTGGACAGTCTCCAGCTCTTGGATAAGAGAAAGTGCTAGTTCTTTATTGAGCTAGTGCTTTTTTGTGTGGAGTAGGCTGAAAATCGCACGTGAAATTCGTATATAAGAGGGAAAAATGGTCTTCACTAGGTGTTTTATGGATGAAATCTACTCCTTGTTAGTCATGGATCATGATTTGTTTTCAACTTCCAGTGATTTGTTTTCAACTTTCATACTTTTATTTTCAATTTTACGATTTTATTTTCAAATTGGATTTTTTCAGAGAAAAATTAGGACTGGGCTCATGTTGGAGGCATTTATTATCGACTTTTCTGATATATTATCGACTTTCCGAATATATTATCGACTCCTCACTTCTATAATTGAATCCCCATATTGATCTTTTTTCTATCCACCATTATTCCCTATTTTCAAAAAATCTTCCCCATTGCATTCATAGAAGTTGTATGCACCTTCAAAGCTTGTCTATAATGAAAAGAGATAATACTATGGAGGGGTTACATATGGCAAAAGAGAGTTCATTTGATATTGTGTCGAAAGTGGATATGTCTGAAGTGAGTAATGCGATTCAAATTGCGTTGAAGGAAGTTCAAACACGCTATGACTTTAAAGGAAGTAAGAGTGACATTAAATTAGATGGAGAGGAAATCGTTCTCGTTTCTGATGATGAATTTAAAATGAATCAGTTAAAGGACGTTCTTCTAAGTAAACTCATCAAGCGTAATGTTCCTGTTAAGAACCTTGACTACAGCAAGCTTGAAGGGGCATCTGGCGGAACCGTTCGTCAGCGTGCGAAGCTCATTCAAGGTATCGATAAAGAAAATGCGAAAAAAATCAATACCATCATCAAAAACTCCGCCGTAAAAGTGAAGAGTCAGGTGCAGGATGATCAAGTACGGGTCACTGGAAAAAGTAAAGATGATCTTCAAAAAATCATCGCTGCAATCCGTGAAGCAGATCTTTCTATCGATGTGCAGTACGTAAACTTCCGTTAATTCGGTTTTTCAAACAAGTCTAATGGGTACAATATATTCATTAGACTTCTTTCATTTAGGAGGAAAAACATGAAGAAAAAAGTCATCATTATTGGGGCGGTGGGCGGCGGTGCCACCACTGCATCACAAATTAGAAAACTGGATAGTGAAATAGAGATCATTCTTCTTGAAAAGACATCCTATCTTTCATACGGGGCTTGCGGAATGCCTTATTACTTAGGTGATGTCATTAAAGACCGTGAAAGTCTATTTGCAGCCACCCCTGAAAAATTACATACGAAAAAAAACATCGAAGTCCGCATGCATCATGAGGCGTTGAAAATTGACCGTGATAAAAAATCTTTACGTGTGAGAGATCATGACAAAAACCGAGATTACGAAGAAGCATATGATTACCTTGTAATCGCAACGGGAGCATCCCCTTTCATTCCTGACATCCCGGGACTTGATCAAATTCCTTCTTTCCATCTCAGAACTGTTGAAGACATGGACAGGATCAAGCAATTCGTTGAAACCTCAAAGCCAAAAGACTGTACCATTATCGGCGGGGGCTTCATAGGAGTCGAAATGTCTGAGAACTTCACTCATTTAGGAATGAAAGTCAACCTGGTTGAAAGATCGGAACATGTGATCAGTGTAATCGATGAAGAGACCGCCATCAAACTGCAAGAGCATATAACCGAGCAAGGTGTAAAGTTGTACACGAATGACGGACTGAAAGAGGTGCTATCAGAAAATACCCTGAAACTCGATAGCGGAAAGACGTTTCAGTCTGACTTCATTCTCCTTTCGGCAGGTGTAAAGCCTAATAACTTTCTTGCTAAAGAAGCCGGGTTATCTACGGGAGAGTCAGGTGGTGTCGTCAGTAATGAGTTTATGCAATCAGACGATCCCTCCATTTATGCAGTAGGAGATGTGGTAGAGTCCATGGATCTTATTGACGGGACCCCAAAGCAGGTTCCTCTCGCATGGCCTGCCCATCGACAAGCTTATATTATCGCAAGACACCTATCAGGAAACCCTGTACCTTTCAAGGGGATGCTTGGTACTGCTATTGCGAAGGTATTCGACCTTTCCATTGCATCTACCGGATTAGGCGAGAAAGAATTAAATGAAAAAGGCTATACGTATAAAACATCCGTGCATGAAGGAAAGTCACATGCCGGCTACTATCCCGGTGCTCATGATGTGTATGTGAGAGTCCATTTTTGTCCTGACACCGGAAAGATCTTTGGAGGAAATGTAGTGGGCGGCGAAGGGGTAGACAAACAAATCGACGTTCTTGCCACAGCCATATACGGTGGCCTGTCCATTACCGAACTCCAGGAAATCGAAACCTGCTATGCCCCTCCATTCTCTTCTCCGAAAGGGTTGTTGAATATGATCGGGTATAAGGGTGCCGGGTTGATGGAAAAAGAATAATTGCATGCAGGCTTCTCATGGGAGGGGCCTGTTTTTAGTATGACGCTTTCGAAATGGATAAATCTATTAAACGACTGGATTCTTTCCTGTTTCGGCAGGATTTTCCTCAAAATCGGTTGAATTCCCCCTCAAATTAACTGGATTTCCAATCAATTGACCGATTATTATGATAAATCCCCCAAGAGAAACATGTTAATAAATATATTTTCCGGGTAAACACTATCCTAAGATAACCTAAATCATTAAAGGAGTGTTTTCATTGTCACAACAACAAAATCAGAAGCAAACGTTTCCCCCGCAGCACCAGGATCATCAGCCCGGCACAGTGGATGAGATGAATCCACAGCCGATTCATACGGATCAAAATTATAAAGGCAGTGGAAAGCTGGATGGAAAGATCGCCCTTGTTACCGGAGGAGACAGCGGTATCGGACGATCGGTCGCATGGTATTTTGCAAGGGAAGGGGCCCATGTTGCGATTTCTTATTTAGATGAACATGAAGATGCGAATAAAACGAAGGAATTAGTGGAAGCAGAAGGTGTAAGATGTATCCTTCTGTCAGGTGATATAGGAAGCTCGACGTTCTGTAAAGACATCGTGAACAAAACGATTTCGGAATTCGGGAAGCTTGATATCCTGGTGAATAACGCTGCTGAACAGCATCCCCAACAAGGCCTGACGGATATAAGTGACGAGCAGTTGGAGCGTACATTTAAAACGAATGTATTCTCTATGTTCTACTTAACAAGAGCTGCTTTGCCTCATCTTAAAAAGGGGGCTTCCATTATTAATACGGCTTCAATCACAGCTTATAAAGGGAATAAAGATTTGATTGATTATTCATCTACTAAGGGGGCAATTGTCAGTTTCACCCGCTCCCTCGCAGAAAACATTGCATCAGATGGGATCAGGGTAAACGGCGTGGCACCGGGTCCGATCTGGACGCCGCTCATTCCGTCCACCTTCAGCTCTCAAAAGGTATCTCAATTTGGAGCGAATACACCACTTGGACGTGCTGGTCAGCCGTATGAATTAGGACCTGCATACGTATACCTGGCAAGCGAAGATTCAAGCTACGTTTCAGGACAGATGATTCATATTAATGGCGGAACAGTTATTAACGGATAAAACGAAAGCGACTGAAGCATATGAATCTCCACTAAGTGGAGATTCCAACGTTTCAGTCGCTTTTTATTATGATTTCACTTTTCGCACACTGCAAGAGTATCTCGTAACGAGCTGATGCGGCACGATGATTCTCTTGATCGGCTCTTTCGGGTTCTCAATCTTTTGGATCAGGCTTTTTGCTGCCTCATTTCCCAGGTTGAATATGTTGATATCCACAGACGTGAGCGGCGGACGTGACATTTCAGCCAGCAATACATTGTTGAAGCTTACAATGGAGATGTCTTCAGGAACACGGATGCACATCTCATCCAGTGTGTTCAGTACACCTAACGCCATTAAGTCATCGGCCACTACAAGAGCCGTTGGAGGATCGTCTAATTGCATCAGCTCATTAATGGCTTCACGCCCCCCTTCACGAAGAAATTCCTCATGAATGATGTACTCGTCCTTCATATCAATCCCGGCATCACGCAAAGCCTTCTCATAACCTAATAGGCGCTCAACGGTTACAACGAGGTTGAGGTCTCCACCAATAAAACCAATGCATTCATGACCAAGCTCCAGGAGATAATCGGTTACTTCCTTCGTTGCCCGATAGTTGTCATTATCCACATGAGTGATCTCTTCACAATATTTATAAGGCTTCCCTACGACGACAAATGGAAAATCACGATCTTTTAAGTAGTTCATCACCTTATCTTCCACTTTTGAGTAAAGAAGGATGATTCCGTCCACTCTTCCCCCTTGAACCATTTGGACGACGCCTTCATAGATTTCTTCTTCGGATTGGCCTGTGGACATTTGAAGGGCGTATTGTTTTTCCTGTGCCCCTTCACTTAGTCCTCTTAATACTGTTGGAAAGAATGGGTTTTGTGAAAAAGTACTAGCCGAACCTGGTAATACAAGCCCCAATACTTGAGTGGATTGATTTGCCAAGCTCCTTGCAATGAAGTTAGGATGATATCCTAATTCTTCCATCGCTTCTCTTACTTTTTGCTTTGTTTTCTCGCTGATTCTTGGATTGTTTGCAATGACACGTGAAACCGTAGATGGAGCTACGTTTGCAAGCTTTGCAACATCCTTGATGGTGACCGCCATTCATTCCACCCCCCTCTTTTAAAAAGCGTACCCTCTTAGGTGTAGCGGGCTGCTTCAATCTATTTTATACAATAATTAAAACGCTTCCATTTCATCATTCTTAAATTCCGGAATTGTAGGGCTCATAGACAGAGCCCCAGATCAAATCATGACTGTTTTTTCTTTCTTCCACGCTTCCATACAAGATAAATAAAGAGTAAGAAGAGTACATACACAGTACCGAGTGCCAGTAGGTAAGGATAATTCAATCCACTCTTCTGTTTCAGGGAATAAACCTCTGATTCTTCACGGTCGATTACGATCGAATACTTTCCATCCTTATCACTGCGTACAAGGTCCGCGGTTAATAACCCTTTTAACTCACTATTTTCTGCTAACTCTTCCTCACTCAATTCAATCTTTTGAGATTCACTAGTGTTGTTTATGGCGATCACGAGCGTTTGGTCCCCATACGTACGCTTGAATATACCCATACCGTCTTTTTCATAGATGGGTTCTATCGTCCCTTTTGTAAGGGCGGGGTAATCTTGACGAAGCTTTCCTAATTGAGTGATGTAATCAATCAGTTCTTCATCTGCCCTAAAGTTCATAAAACGGCGATTATCCGGGTCATTCCCACCATCGACAGCTATTTCTGATCCATAATAAACGATTGGTATTCCTGGAGTTGTATACATATACGTTAGAGCGAGCTTCCATCTGGTACCCGGGAAGAGCTTCTCTTGAACGAGCAATCTCGTGAAACGTTCCATATCATGGTTATCAATGAAGGTTCCCATTAAATACGGATCTTCATAATACGTTTCGTTGTACTTCCAAAAGTTAAAAAGGCGATCCATCGATGTATCCGGTTTTTGGAATACAGAACCCATTTCTTCTGCTTGTGGAAAGTTAACGAATCCATCAATTCCTACATCATTATACTTCGCGATCTTACCGGGATCACGATCGAACACTTCACCAAGAAGATAGAAATCTTCTTTGACTGATTTAACCTCATTGCTGAATTCAGTCCAAAATTCTTGGGGGACGTGACGAACCGTATCCAATCGATAGCCGTCAACATCCGTTTCTTCGATCCACCATTTGGCGGCGTCAAATAAGTAGTTTTTCACTTCGGGATTTTCAGTATTTAAATCGGGAAGGTCATATAACCACGCATTTTGAAGACTTTCTTCATTATAGAAGTTCATCGGCTGATTTTCATGAAACCAGTCCGATTTTTCAGGATCATTCACCCAAGGGTGTTCGGGTCCGACATGATTTACAACGAAGTCCAACATCACTTTCATATCACGTTTGTGTGCCTCATCTACAAGCTTTTTAAACGTATCGATGGATCCGAAATGTTCTTCTGTCTTATAGAAATCTGTAATCCAATATCCGTGATATCCAAGGGGTTGATTATCAAAGACCGGGGTCAGCCAGATGGCGGTAAATCCCATATCCTTAATATAATCCAGCTTATCAATCACACCTTGAAAGTCTCCGCCCTGATAGGCTCTAGGGTCTTTGGTATCCACATTCTTATCATTGCTCGTATCCCCGTTATTAAAGCGATCGACCATCAGAAAATAAATGGTCTCATCCTGCCATTTTCGTTCTTCTTTTTCAACTGCACCTACCGGAAGGGCGTAAAAAAGAAGAAACGGGACTAAAATGAGAGATAATACTCTTCTTTTCATCTCCGCTCCTCCTCAACTGTTAGTAACGCCTATAAGATTATCCTTTTGTACCCCCTGCCGTCAATCCTGAAACGAAGTATTTCTGGAAGAACAAGAATAATAGGGCAATTGGTAAGGCAATCAGGACAGAACCTGCAGCGAATGTTGTAAATTCTGCTCCGAATTGTTTTGCTACCATATCATAAAGGGCAACCGGTAATGTGTACATTTTTTCTGAACGCAATAGGATACTTGCAATGATAAAGTCTGCGAATGGTGCAATGAATGAAAACAGTGCTACTACCGCAATGATCGGTTTCGCAAGGGGCATGACGATCTGGAAGAAAATACGCAAATGTCCCGCTCCATCCATTTTAGCTGATTCATCAAGTTCTTTCGGAATCGTATCCAGATACCCTTTCATTAACCATGTATTCATTGGGATTTGTCCACCCACATATACGAGGATCAATCCGATATGAGTATCTAATAATTTTGTTAGTAATGCTAATACGAATATCGCAATTAAGGCAGCAAAGTTAGGGATCATTTGTAAGATCAGGAATGTCATCAATCCATTTTTGCGACCTGCGAAGCGATAACGTGAGAATGAGTAAGCCGTTAAACTGACGAGTAAAACCGTAAGTGCCATGGTTGATAAACTGACTTTTAACGAGTTCCAGTACCAAAGCATATAATTACTTTGTTCCAGATCGAATAGTTCTTTATAATGTGCCAATGTTGCATTCTTGGGAATGATGGATGAACCGGATAAACTTTGACCTGGGTTGAAAGAAGATCCGATAATCCATGCAACCGGGTAAAGAATGATGGCAAACATGATTCCGATGGCTGCGTACGAAAGTGTTAAACGTATGAGTTTCTGTCTCTTCATATTCATATTACATCATATCCTCTTCTTGGAATGATTTCGTTCTCTTGAACTGCCAAATCGCTACTGTAATGACGATGATGGATAACAATAATGTGATGGCAGCTGCTTTAGAATACTGTGCCGATGTCATAGTCAGACTGTAGATCCATGAAATCAAAATGTCAGTTCCACCTGCATTTTGTCCTGTCAGGGCAGGTCCTCCGCCATTGAATAAGTAAATAACGTTAAAGTTATTAAAGTTAAATGTGTATTGCGTAATGATGATTGGTGCCGTTGCAAAAAGAACCAGCGGCAACGTAATATTCTTGAATTTCTGGAAAGCTGATGCTCCATCAACCGTTGCTGCTTCATAAAGCTCATCAGGAATCGATTGAAGTACTCCCGTTGTCATAGCAAAGATGAATGGGAAGCCTAACCAGGCTTGAATTCCGATTAGGGCAATTCGTGTATACATCGGTTCCGTCATCCATGGTAAACCTTCAATGCCGAAGAATCCTAAGATATCCCGGTTAATCGTTCCAAAAGATTCATTGAACATACCAGCGAAAACCAGGATGGAAACGAAAGCCGGAATGGCCCAAGGTAAGATGAATACGGTACGAATGATTGCTTTTCCCTTTAAATCCTTTTGATTGACCAGGATTGCCAGGAATACACCCAGGGCAACTTGAAGCGTTGTTGCACCAAACGTCCAAACAAGTGTCCAGGCTAACACGGTAATAAATGTTTCTCTCCAAATATCAATCTTGAAAATATCAACAAAGTTTTGAATCCCTACCCAATCGACTAATTTAGCAGGAGGTGAGTGATACAAATCATAGTTTGTAAACGCCAGTAAGATAACAAAGATAATCGGGAAGATGACTACGAATACGAGTAGTAAAAATCCCGGCGACATGATCAAATACGGGAAGCCATTGTCTACTAGATTTTTGTACTGCTCACGAATCGTACTCAGTTTCTCTCCTCTGTCTCTCTTTTCTCCGTTTTTATAAGCATCGCGGAGATTAAACAAGTAGAATCCGATTCCGAAGATTGATACGATGATTGCCAGAATTCCGTATACCATCAAGAAAATGGAATGGTCTCCGTATGAAACGTCTGTCCCAAGCGTTGTAATCCCCCATAATCCGTAGCCGATTAAATCTCTAAAGACAAGGATAAAAGCGGCTGTCATGATCAGGAAGAATCCGCCTTTTAGAAACTGTCTATGATACATCTGACCTAATCCAGGGATTAGGGAAAGGGCCAGTGCTGTTTTTCTATGTTTTTTTTGATAGGATTGTTGCTCCATCCTATATTCCCCTTTCTACGTTCACAATTTTGATAAGCTTCAAGAGCTTTTTAAGAAAAGAAGTGTTTATTTCCTTAAAAAGCCCTTGAATAGGTCTTTAAAAGGATAGCAGTACCTCTCAGGATGAGAAGGTACCGCTATGTTTATTCATTAGTTTGAGTGATTTGCATCAATATTCTCTTGAATTTGCTTTACAGCTGCATCAAGAGCCGCTTTCGGTTCTTGTTTGCCTGTCACCACGGTTTGAAGTGAGTCAGCCATTGGTCCCCAAACTTCTCCCATTTCAGGAATGTTCGGCATTGGAACCGCATATTGAGATTGCTCAGCAACTGCTTTAGCTCCAGGGTTTTCTGCGATCGCAGGATCGTCGATCAACCCTTGGTTTGTTGGAACTTCTTGAGTTTGTTCAAAACGTAATTTAGCATATTCATCTTGAGTGATGAACTCGATGAATTTTTGAGCCCACTCTTTATTTTCAGAATATCCTGAGACGTGCCAGCCTTTAACACCCATGAACGTTTTCATTGGCTCTCCGTTTGGAAGTTTAGGCATAGCTGAAATACCGATTTCAATTCCAGCATCTTTATATCCTTGGAAGGACCATGGTCCATTCATGACAGAAGCAACTTTCCCTTCTCCAAACAGACCGTCCATTGCAGATCCTCCATTTTCTCCAACGATACCTTTAGGGAATAAACCTTCTGTGTACCATTTTTGAATATACTCCGTACCTTCTACAGCACCTTCATTGTTTAACCCAAGATCGTTCGCATCTAACGCTCCATCATTTTCAGCAAATACATATCCGCCGAATCCACCGATTGGTGCATGAGCGAAGTAGAAGTTATCCCAAAGAGCTAAGAAACCGTAGTTTCCATCTTTAGTGAAGTCTTTAGAGAATGTGTACACTTCATCCATTGTTTTTGGAGCTTCTTCCATTAACGCTTTGTTATAAACGAATACCGGCGTTTCAGAAGACTTTGGAAGACCATATAGTTTTCCATCATAGCTCTCCGCTGTCATCGAAGATTCAGTGAAACGCTCTTCAAGATCCCCTTCAACTTCTAAAGCAGCGATATGACCGGCAAGAGCAAGCTCACCGATTTGGTCATGTGGTAATGTTAAAACGTCTGGACCAGTTCCGGCAGGACCGTCTAAACGTAATTGTTCTTTCATCTTAGTAGCCATTTCGACTTCTTTCACTTCAACTTTGATGCCAGTTTCTTCTTCGAACTTAGCACCTACTTCATCCAGCCATCCAGTTTTCTCTTGATCTTCCCAGACAACCAGTTTTTCAGGTTTGTTTGCATCGTCAGCTTTTTTCTCTCCGCTGTCATTGTTTCCTGATCCTTCTTCACGATTAGGACCACAAGCAGCCAACGCACCTAGTACAAGCATGATTACCATCAATAATGATAACGCTTTCTTCATCTCGACCCCTCCTAAGTATGGTAAAAAATGAGCTTTCCGTTAGACTGAACAAACGCTTGCACATAGTATGACTTAATTCCGAAAGATATCGCTTACATTCTTTGTGAAAACGATTGCACAACCTACTTCTTATTATACAAACTAAATCTTCTTTGACAATACTTTTTTGAAAATTATCTACGTTTATGAGAGAAAGAAGAATGCTTTACTAGTTTATATACGTTTTATTGACAACATTGTTGGTTTAGAATACTCTTTAAATGGAATGAATAAGAGGAGGATATACGATGCTACTGGAAGCCATATACCATAGACCGAAAGATAACTATGCATACGCTTGCACAAAAAATGAATTACACATACGGATTCGTACGAAGAAAAATGATGTAGAAAACGTCACACTCCTGCACGGAGATCCTTATCAATGGGAAGACGGAAAATGGATATATGATCGTAAGGAGATGGTTTTAACCGGAACTGATCACCTGTTTGATTATTGGTTTGCTCCCATCTCCCCTCCTTTCAGACGCCTTCGTTATGGTTTCCTTCTACATGACGAAATGGAGGAAGTCTTTTATGGAGAAAAAGGATTTAATGGGGCTCCTTCTACTGATATCGGGGATTACTTCTGCTTCCCGTTCTTGAATACCATCGATGTATTTCAAGCACCGGCTTGGGTGAAGGATACAGTATGGTATCAAATCTTCCCTGAGCGATTCGCAAATGGGAAAACGGAGAATGATCCTGAAGGGACACTGGCTTGGAATAGCACAGACCCCACTCCATCCAATTTCTTCGGAGGGGATTTAGAAGGTGTGATCCAGAACATTCCTTATCTAAAAGAGCTTGGGATCTCCGGGATCTACTTTACTCCCATATTTAAAGCGCATTCCAATCATAAGTACGACACGATTGATTATTTCGAAATCGACCCACAGTTTGGGACGAAAGAAACTTTGAAGGAATTAATAAAGGTCTGTCATGAGAATGAAATGAAAGTCATGCTGGATGCCGTCTTTAATCATAGCGGCTTCTATTTTGACCAGTTCCAGGATGTACTTGAAAACGGTGAGGATTCTCCTTATAAAGAGTGGTTTCATGTAAACGAATTTCCTTTGGATATCGAGAGTAAGCCGCCTAATTATGATACTTTTGCATTCGAACCTTCCATGCCGAAGTTAAATACTGAAAATGAAGAGGTCCGCAATTATCTATTAGAGGTTGGCCGATACTGGATAAAGGAATTTGATATCGATGGATGGCGTCTGGATGTTGCCAATGAAGTCGATCACCACTTCTGGCGTGATTTCCGCAAAGAAGTGAAGGCTATAAAACCGGATCTATATATCTTAGGAGAAATTTGGCACGATTCAATGCCCTGGTTACGGGGAGATCAATTCGATGCTGTCATGAACTATCCTTTCACGACAAATCTATTGAATCTATTTGCTCACCAAACGATTTCTGCTTCTCAATTTACAGAAAATATGACTTCAGTCGTGCATATGTACCCTAAGAATGTAAACGCAGTGAATTTCAACCTTGTCGGAAGTCACGATACACCTCGTGTATTGACTGAGTGTGGTGAAGATATCCGCCGTGCAAAACAAATCTACACGTTCATGCTCACTTTCACAGGCACACCTTGTATTTATTATGGTGATGAAATCGGCCTGACTGGTGAACAGGATCCAGGTTGCCGAAAGTGCTTCCCTTGGGAGAAAGAACAACATAATGAAGAGCTCTTTGGGCATATACAGAAACATATTGCCCTTCGAAAGCAGTATCCACTGTTAAGCAACGAAGGAAATCTGACGTTTTTACCCGTGAACCTTCATGAAAATTGCCTTTCCTTCACCAAATCAAACGGAGAGGAAACAATATTCGTCCTATTAAACTGTAGTGAGGAGTCGACCACCTTCTCTCTTCCTTTTGAATTAAAAGGAAAGAAAATCATGAATCTGTGGAGCGGGGAAGATTTTGCAGCTGAAGCAGAGTCCATCGAAGTCGCACTCGAAGGGTATGGATTTGCCATCCTGAAATTTTAATAAAGCTTAGTTCGTGATAATCGGGACTACACCTTAACGGTTAGTCCCTTTATCAATTTAAATCATAAAGAATGACCGGATGCATATCCCTGGTCAGCTAAAGGAGAAAATCTATGAGCAAGAATCAAAAAAACATGACCCTCTTCGCCTTGACTTGGCCGATCTTCATTGAAATTTTCCTTCATATGCTGATGGGAAATGCCGATACGTTAATGCTCAGTCAGTACTCTGATGACTCTGTTGCAGCCGTAGGGGTTTCCAATCAAATCCTTTCTCTCATTATTGTCATGTTTGGATTTGTCGCTACAGGTACTGCCATTCTGGTTGCTCAGCATCTGGGAGCTCGGGAGGACCGATTGGCTGGAGAAGTATCCATCGTTTCCATTGCCGTTAACCTAGGATTCGGTCTCTTCCTGAGTATCGCCCTTGTGTTTTTCAGTGAACCGATTCTGCTTTCAATGGATCTTCCCGGTTCCCTGATGAATGAAGCCTCTTCTTATTTAAAAATTGTTGGAGGATTCGCCTTCATCCAGGCCTTGATCATGACAGCCGGTTCCATTATGAGGAGCTATGGCTACACGAAAGACGCCATGTACATTACGATCGGAATGAATATCATCAATGTGATCGGGAACTATTTATTTATCTTTGGTCCATTTGGTGTCCCTGTTTTAGGAGTAGAAGGGGTAGCGATTTCCACGATTTCTTCGAGACTTATCGGATTTATTGTGAGCATCATCGTGATTACCAAACGAATCCCTGACGCTCTTCCAATCAAGAGACTTTTTCGTTTACCCATTTCTCATGTACAAAATTTACTTCGCATCGGAATTCCTTCTGCAGGAGAACATTTATCTTATAATGGTTCACAAATGGTCATTACGTATTTCATTGCAAGCATCGGGACGAACGCCTTGACCACCAAGGTATATGCACAAAACCTGATGATGTTTATCTTTTTATTCAGCGTAGCAATCAGTCAGGGAACCCAAATTATCATTGGTCATATGATCGGAGCGAAACAATTTGACAGTGCCTATGAACGTTGTTTGAAAAGTTTAAAGATTGCTATCTTCATCTCTCTCATTATGGCCGGAATTTTCTCTATCGCAGCAGAGCCGCTGCTACGAATATTTACAAACAACGAAGAAATCATTTCTCTTGGTAAAACATTAATCTACCTGACCATCATTCTCGAACCGGGCAGAAGCTTCAATTTAGTTGTCATTAACGCACTAAGAGCAACAGGTGATGTACGCTTCCCAGTCTATATGGGGATCTTATCCATGTGGGGAGTAAGCGTTACGCTCTCCTATATACTCGGAATCTGGTTCGGGCTCGGACTTATCGGGATCTGGATCTCCTTCATTGCCGATGAATGGCTCCGAGGCATCATCATGCTCAAACGCTGGCGATCCAAAGTATGGATCCATAAACGATTTGTTCAAAATAATAAAAGTACAGTGTAGAGGGACGGACCTTCCTGTAGGTGGCTGTTAACCATTTGGCGCAAGTCCATATGACCGCCGCTACCTTATTACACCTCTCTCCTTTGAAAAAGAGTCAGCTCTCCAATCGAGCTGACTCTTTTTCACCCTATATGGAAACGCATCCATTTAACTCATGTTAAGTTTTTTTACATAAAAACGCTTACATTACAAATTAACACTTGAACTTTTGTTATTTTCTGAATATGATAAATAATATAACTTATTCATGTCATAAAACCTAACATCAAAGAATCCATTTATCTAAAAGTGAAGGAAAAAAACTAAAGGAGGAAACCCCAATGAAAAAAGTAGAAGCGATTATTCGCGCAGAAGCATTCTTGTCCCTGCGAGAAGCGTTATGCCTTCGTGGATTCAGCGGACTAACCGTATCTGAAGCAGCTGGCTGTGGAAAACAAAAAGGAAAGCAAGGGATTTTCAGAGGGAATAAATTCGAACTGCAGTTAGTCCCCCGTGTAAAGGTGGAAATGATCGTCGACGATGGTCAGGTTGAAGACATCATTGATCTCATTGTAGAACATTGCAGTACTGACACCGTAGGAGACGGGAAGATTTTCATATATCCAGTTGAGGATGTCATTCGCATCCGTACAGGTGAACGAGGAAAAAAAGCCGTTTTATAGATCACTTCATTTTTAACTCAATCACTAAGCCTCTGGCCAAACCAATTTTGGAGGGATACCATTGATTAAAAAGATTTCTGTTCTGTTGCTTCTGTCACTGTTTTTGAACACTACTGCTTTCGCTGCGGCCCCTACCGCAGAATCTGTTCAAGCATCCGTTGACTCCCTATGGGTCATGATTGCTGCAGTCCTTGTGTTCTTCATGCACGCTGGATTCGCCATGGTCGAGACCGGATTTACCCGAGCCAAGAACTCTCTTAATATCCTGATGAAAAACTTCTTAACTGTAGCCATTGCTTCTGTTCTGTTTTTCATTGTAGGATTTGGGTTTATGTTTGGAGGAACATCCGGAGGCATCATTGGGACTGACAGCTTTTTCCTTTCAGGACGTGAAGACATCGGCTTCTTCTTATTCCAATCCGTGTTTGCCGCTACATGTGCAACGATCATTTCAGGTGCTGTAGCTGAACGAATGAAGCTTAAAAGTTATATTCTATTAACCATTGTCATGACCGGAATCATTTATCCGATTGTCGGACATTGGATTTGGGGTGGCGGATGGCTTTCAGAGCTTGGATTCGTTGATTTCGCCGGATCTACTGTCGTTCATTTAACAGGTGCTGTTGGAGCCTTCATTACGGTGCTTTTCCTTGGAGCACGTATTGGCAAATATAATAAAGGTAAAGTAAATGTTATTCCTGGTCATAATATCCCGATCGGTGCCCTTGGGGTATTCATCCTTTGGTTCGGCTGGTTTGGATTTAATGGTGGCAGCAGCTTGGCCGCTGATCCGACGCTTGTACCCCACGTCATTACAACAACTTTATTCTCAGCATCTGCTGCCATTCTTTCATCCGCTTTCTACACGTTAGTGAGATTTAAACGAATCGACCCATCCCTCACTTTAAATGGAGCACTGGGAGGACTTGTCGGTATCACCGCTGGCTGTGCCAATGTATCACTCGTCGGCTCTCTCATAATCGGGCTTATTGCAGGAGTGATCCTTGTTGAAGCCGTCACCGTAATCGATTCTAGACTTAAAGTCGATGATCCTGTAGGTGCTATTGCCGTACATGGAATTTGCGGGATCTGGGGTACAATAGCAGTTGGGTTGTTTGATGTTTCAAACGGCTTATTATATGGCGGTGGTGTTTCTTTAGTAACCACTCAAGCCCTCGGTGTCTTAGCAGTTATTGCTTGGACCTCCGTCACTGTCGGAGGGTTCCTGTTCATCGTAACAAGAGTATCAAGTATTCGCGTTTCACGTGAAGAAGAGCTTTCAGGACTGGACTTTACAGAGCATGGGTCGAATGCCTATGAATTAAAGGATACTGTATTAGAATCAAACGTTTCTTCCTCTTCTCCTTTTGGATCTGATTTAGTTGAACGATTAAATTCGATCGGAACAGGTAAAGTGAGTGAAACCATGAATCAACGAAACACAATATAATCAGATTTGGAGCTGCCCAGAGCGGCTCTTTTTTTCGGTCTCCAACAAAAATAAGCTCATATGGATACCTTGCAACTAAAGCTCCATAAAGGGCTTATTTACGAAATCGTTGAAATGATTTTTTCTTTTATATCTTTTGATTAGGGGTTTGACGATTTTACAAAGAGAAAAAGGTGAGCTTCTTTCATATAAGGAGCTCACCTTTTTTGTACGACTACTATTCCACAATCTCTACATTATAATCCTTAAACCAAACATGAATCTGTGCCAGGTGGGCAAGTAGCTGTGGGCCGGTCATGAGTTGGCCGTACCACGGCACCTGGAAGGCAGATCCGCCTGTTGCAACGATTTCTTTCAGTTTTTCTTCATCGAATAATTCATAGAGAACACTTGATTTGTCTTCGAGTATTTCATTCAACCACTCACTGACCAGCTTCGTGTACTCAGGGTGGTGGGTTTTTGGGTACGGACTTTTCTTACGATAAAGGACTTCGTGAGGCAATACTCCTTCAAGAGCCTTTCGCAGAATTCCTTTTTCTCTTCCCTCGTGCATTTTCATCTCCCATGGAATGTTCCAGACGTACTCTACGAGTCTATGATCAGCAAATGGCACACGGACCTCTAAACTTGCACCCATACTCATCCGATCTTTACGATCTAACAATGTCGTCATGAACCAAAGTAAATTCAGGTAGAATAATTGTCTTCTTTTGGTTTCAACTTCACTTTCCCCTTCTAATAATGGGGTTTCTGCTACTGTGCGATCATATTGCTCGAGCACATATTCTTCCAGATTTAATTTCTTGCTCCATTCTTCTTTTAGAAGACCTTGACGCTCAGCCGTGGAGCGCATCCACGGAAATCCTCTGCGGTCGAAATCTTCAGGACGGTGAAACCAAGGGTAACCACCGAATATTTCATCCGCACATTCCCCTGATAATCCAACCGTGAAATCCTGTTTAATTTCCCGACAGAACCATAATAGAGATGAATCAACGTCTGCCATTCCCGGTAAGTCTCTTACATGAACCGCTTCAGTCAGATAGTCCTTCAATTGCTGCTGGCGGATGACACAGCAATGGTGCTCAGTCTCGAATTCCGAAGTCATTTTTTCTATCCATGGTGCATCAGAATTAGGCTGAAAATCGTTCGCTTTAAAGTATTGTTCGTTTTCTTCATAATCAATAGAATAGGTGTGAAGTTTCCCTTTGCCTTCTTTTTTATAGCTGTTCGCTGCCACTGCTGTAATCGCACTTGAATCGAGTCCGCCTGATAAGAACGTACAGAGTGGCACATCGGAAACGAGCTGCCTCTCGATGGCATCAGTCAAAAGGAAGCGCACCTTTGACACTGTTTCAATAAATGAGTCTTTATGCTCCTCACTCTTCACATTCCAGTATCTCCATATTTTTAAGCCATCTCTTGAGAATAGCAAAGCATGAGCAGGACGGAGCTCCTTTACTCCTTTAAATACACCATTACCAGGCGTACGGGATGGCCCCAGTCCCAATACTTCCGCCAATCCCTGATGATCCACCTGGGGCAAAACATCTGGATGGGCCAGTAACGCTTTGAGTTCGGAACCAAAGAGGATTCCTTCTTCCTTTTCAAAATAAAATAAAGGCTTTACGCCCATTCGATCTCTGCCTATAAATACATGTTCCTTTTCACTGTCCCACACAGCAAAGGCAAAAATTCCATTTAAATGATGGACACAATCCTCACGCCATTCTATATAAGACGTTAACAGGACCTCCGTATCAGAATGTCCTCTGAAGGTATAACCCTTAGAAATAAGTACTTTTCTCAAATCTTCTGTATTGTAAAGTTCTCCATTGTAGCAGATGGTGAAAAGGTGCCCGTTATGCTGAATGCTCATGGGCTGCCTTCCACCTGCAGGATCTACTACAATCAATCGCTTATGACCAAACACAACATGTTGATCAATCCATACATTCGTTTCATCTGGCCCTCTTTTAGAAAGGGTTTCTGCCATTTTTTCCACTACTTCTTTTTGATCAGACAAATCTCGTTTATAATGGATCCAACCTGTAATTCCGCACATGGTGATCATCCTCACTTTCTAATCAAACAAACTGGCCTCACGGACACATAAATTATTCTATGTTCCGCTCAGGAAATGGTTAATTGTCTCAATCAATTTTCACATGAATGAAATATGATAATTATGACAAGAAATGTAGTTAAGGAGGGATATTCACTTGAGCAACACATTTCGATCAAACATTTTAAAATCCCAAAAAAGGTCCTATTCCGAAGGCACTGCTCTTTTCGAAGATGATACGTGGTACTTTTTCGAAATTGATGCCGAGGAAGAGTCTGAGCTCGAATTTTACCTCAATCATGAATTGAAAGTATATAGAGATGGAGACTGGCTTGCAGGTGTTTTGTTGGAAGATGGAATTATTGTTACCCCGTATGAACGATTAAGAATCGAGAATGGCGAACGAATTCAAATAAAGAAGAATATATTGTATTCGTTGGAGAATTTATTGGAAGAGATTTCTGATGATGCTTTTCATCAGTTTACAACTGCCTTAAACAATCTGGGTTATTCTATTTATGATAGTATCTTTTGCCATAACCACCTGGTTTTCCTTGGTAATCAAAAGATCAAAGAAGGAGTTAACTTCATCACCTTCGATAACGGTGTAGAAGTATGTGCTGTCCAGCATCACTTCACCTATTACAAAAAGAAGCGGGACCGCTTTGAATTCACTTTAAGTACGGGGAGACGAATTGTGATTGAAAGTTTCAATATTTAATCCATTCATAAACCCAAATAGAAAAAAAGCAAATGCCTGCCGGTATCCGACATACATTTGCTTTTTTTTCTATTATTCTCTATCCAAGGAAATTCAAGCCCAGAGGCAAACGTAATCCCAAATAAAGAACAATGATTAAAGCGATGATCAATTGAATCCAGAACACCTTCGTACTCTTGCCTTTATTCGTGCGAACCAAGACCATCTCGAACATCCCGATGACCCAAATCCCAACCAATCCTTTAATTCCATAAAGGGCAGGATCAATTCCTTGATGCTTCCAGAATAATAGGGCACCCGTTAAAATAATGAGCAGGTAGAATAACCGTAAGATCATATGTACAACTTTCATGCCTTTTTTCTTTCCTGCATTATGTAAGCCAACTGCTACAAAGAAAAGAATAATCGCAATCACCCAAGTTGTAATATGAGCATGTGTATTATCAAACATAATGAACCTCCTACAGGTAGATAGTTTACGTTCATAATATTACCATAGTCTTTACTTCAACAGAAATTTTATCTAGGTCTGTAACTGATTTGTCAAAATTCCCAGAGATTCAATTTCGATTTCCACTCTGTCACCCTTCTTCAGGAAAAGCGGAGGCTTGAAGCCCTTTCCAACTCCAGCAGGTGTCCCGGTAGCAATAATATCACCAGGCTCAAGAGTCATCCCCTTTGATAACGTAGAAATGATAGTGGGAATGTTGAATATCATATCACTTGTGTTCGAAGACTGACGGGTTTCATCATTTACCCTCGTCGTGATTGATAGATTCTGAGGGTCGACGACTTCATCCTTCGTGACAAGATACGGACCGATCGGACATGTTGTATCAAGGCTCTTACCTATAAAAAATTGGCCATGCTTTTTCTGCAGATCCCTGGCGGTTATATCATTGAGTATCGTATATCCATATACGTACTCTAAGGCGTCTTTCGGAGAAATCCCTCTCCCTGTCTTGCCAATTACGACAGCAAGCTCCCCTTCATAATCAAGCTGCTCCGTTATTTCATCATGATGCAGCACCGTTTCTTCATGACCGACTACGGTATTGGTCGCTTTTGTGAAAATCATGATGTCTTTCGGGATATCCTGCTCCCCACCCATTTCAATGGCATGATCACGATAATTTTTTCCTACACACATAATATTCCTCTTCACTTTTGGAAGCGGTGAAAGCCACTTAACCTCATCATGTGAATAAGACGGGATATCTACGGAAACGTCCTGAAGGATGCTTTTTACTTTTTGAAGAAAGCCTTCCCCCCGTTCTATCCCGCCAAGTAAATCCTGAGGTAAGCCGTGCACACCTGCTAACTCTACAATTCTGGCATCTCGTTCCACGCCATACGTCTGTCTATCCCCAACCTGAAAGCTAACAAATTTCATCCCTTACTCATCCCCTTCGTTTGATTGAGAAACTATAACTCTCCCTTTTTAACAACAGTGCTTTTTCCATAGCTTAATACACGCCACAGCTTCTCAACAGGACCGTATTTAAACTTGGATAACCAGATTTCTGAAAGGATTACTTGGATAGCATATATGCCAATCGCCAGTAAAGTCCCCGTCATTAACGTCACTTCTCCATACAATCCAAATCCATACGAATAGAAAATCAGGGTGCCGATAATCGATTGCATGAGATAGTTCGTCAAGGACATTTTCCCGACTGAGGCTAAAGGCTTGCTCCCTTTCATGATTTTTTCATTCAACAATAATAATGAAAGGATTATTGCATAAGATACTGATAAGAACGGACCTCCCAAAAAGTCTTGAATATACGCATAAGCAAAATTAGAATGGATGAATAATGGGAGAGATTTAATGAAAATTCCAATCACTAAAGTACTGCTTCCTATCACAATCCATGTCTTCTTATAATCTCTTATCTTTTCCAATAGTTGCAGTTTACTAGCCCCTGCCCCCATCATCATCATTGGTAAGATAGAAAGTAATAAGAATATGAGGTTGCCTGGTGAATTCACAGCATACCAGTCCTGAAAGCGCTGTTCCATAATACTGTTGAAGCTTCCGGATCCATATGCAGCGACAGAATCCTGAAGCGACTGGATATCAGTGAACTGAGTTACACCAGTCGGATCTGCGAATGTCATTAATACGAGCAGAATACTGAAAAATAATTGAGGCAGCAGAAATAATAATCCCCCTAACCACAATAATCCCTTTCCTGACAGCCTCATAAATACGAGCAGCAGCAGCCCGAATACGGCATAATTAATTAAGATATCTCCCGACCAAATAAGGAAAGCATGAATGCAGCCAATCACTAATAAGATAAGAAGCCTTCTGATTCCAAAGAGATAGAAAGACGTTCCTTTAGCAGTTGCCCTTTGCTGCTGAATACCTAACCCGTACCCAAACATCATGGCGAACAGAGGATAGAAGCTTGCTTGGACCAATACATCAATCCATGGATACAAGGCGACATCTTCAGGTGTTTTCCACCAGGAATACGGATCAAGATACAGAAATGGGGAATGAAAGGAAATCATGTTGATGATAAAGATCCCAAGCAATGAAAAACCCCGGATCACATCAAGACTTACAATACGTTCTGAATGCTCAATTGGCGATAACGTGTTCATGTACAGTTCCTCCGAAAAAATATTCTCTGTTCCATTTTAACTCTAAATATGAATTTAGGCGATTATCACCTATTCGTTCCTCTCACATAGAATAACAATAATTAACTTTGTCTTAAAGGTGTGAGTTGATATGCCCGCAATCGTAGGAATTGCTCAAGTCGTAAGCGTCGGTTCAAGTGCGGTCTTCCATATTGGAGATGTATTTAACATTAGTCCAATTTCCACAGCCAAGACTTTCGCAGGGGCTGGTTCGTTCATAACAGGAAAGGGGATTTCAGTCTACAATGAAAGCTCCTTGACCTATACCGTGGACGATGATGGATTGGATCAAGGAATAAACTTTAACCTATGAGTGTGATGCCGAATGACGAATTATTATATTCAACAATCCATACAGATTCAATTTATTAAAATCGGGGGGATGTCCAATTCTTCCATCCTTCAGATTGGAACATGCGGTCAAATCACAACAAATAACTTTCTTTATAATACAGGGGGCTTCACGGAGCCTGCTCCAGAAGCGGAGAAAAACGGTAATGGAGAACCACCTCCCTCTGTAACCCCCCTCGTTCCCCTGCAATCGCCAAGTTAGCCTTAATCGCGACAAAAGAAAGAGGTGACAGTATGAACAATTACTATATGACCCCACAACAACTTTATCAGTATATCGAGATGTTGAACACGAAAATTGTCGCGTTGGAAAAAAAAGTGAATGAGCTGTCACAAGAGGTAATAACTCTAAGGGATGCTCCGAAAATCAATGTTGAAAGAATCGAATACAAATTTGATCAGCTCAAAGTAGAATCTCTTGATGGCACCTTGAATATTGGATTGAATCCAAATAACTTAAAAGACACCATAGAGGATCTGGCCGTCGAGCAAAATGTGGATGTAAATTCAATAAAGGACATCAAGCCCTATAAAGAAAGGATTACTGCAGAAATTAAAGCGTATATCGATTCAGAATTACCAAGCCTTATTCAGGATAATGAAATGCAATTTCAGCGGTCACTGGATCCATCTTACTACGAAATGATCCAGCAGGATTTATTGAACCAGATGCCACAAAGAATCGATTTCTATTTACAGAACATCCCCTATATTGAATCAAAACACCAAGAAGGAGAATGGGAACGGAAAATCATCAGCAAAATCAAAAAGGATATCGAAACTGCCCTCTTCTCCTTTATGTCACAAATCCCCAATAATATGGAAGGAATGAAGAACAATGAACCTCCAGGTCATCAATCGTGAACTATCGGTTGGAAATATTGATATTGCAGGGGTGGCGAGTTCTTCCCTCGTGCTTGTTGGAGATGCTGATATCATTCAATTGGCATCTGCATTCGATACCCCCCCTGAGTCCCTGATCATCGGCCCATTTGTCCCTCTGTCCCCTGAAGGATAAATCATGATGAAACGATATTCCATCGTAAACAAGCTTGATGGTATCACTCTGGCCTTTAGTTCGGTTTATCAAATTGGCGATTCCCAAAATATTTGCGCTCGCTCAATGGCTTTTGCAGTACAACGTGAAAAAGAATTTTTCCTGACGAGTGAGGGAAGCTTCGATTCAGAAGTTTTCCAAAATCCGATCGACCTGCCTACTATCAATCCCGACATCCGAGTAAGCCGCCTCAACCTTTGTCCCATCAAGGTCGAAAACATGAATATCCGAGCGACCTCCTCTTCTTCCATTATTCATGTAGGGAATACCTGCAATGTGTATATGGAAGCAAGGGTGAAAAATATCCGGCAGTTGGAAAATAAAGAAGACGAGACTCCTCAAACATTTGAAACGATCGATGAATCAAATTGATGCGCGGTGTTTTTTTCTGTTCAAGGCTGACCGAAGAACCTTCCCTGCAAGTTCACATAGGCTAACCATATAGACAAATAAAAAGAGGATGTTGATTATGCCCGCTTTAGTAGGTCCTGTCGCTATTCTTAACGTTGGTGGAGGAAATGTTCAGTTTGGAGATACGGCCATTATTTCACCTAAGTCAGCAACCAAGACATTCGGTGGTGCCGGCGGCTTTAATACTGGTCCATTTCAGTTAAGCTATAATGTCTTCAGCGTAAGTACCACGTTTGATTGCAATGTCGTGGATCAACCAATCACCGGAAATAATTAAAAAAACAAAAAGCCCTTATGCGGCTTTTTGTTTTTTTGATTTCCTTATCGTCTCTTTTGACGCTCGATACTTTTCCTCGTTTTCACCAATTTAGTGGAGGGCTGCTTTCGGATCCACTTAATGAACTTATGAATCTTTTCATCCCCCCTCAAGTCTTCGATGGTGTTCAATCTTACGCCCAATTCATCCTTCGTATAGAGGGAATGAATTTGCTCATGACACGGAATACAAAGTTGTGCTGCGGGAAGGAATGTTCCCCCACCTCTTTAGGTGTCAGGTGATGAATCGTGGTTTCTACATTCTGACGAGAGCATAATCCACATAGCAATCGTTTTTTTACTCATCTCAAGCACTTCCTATATGTGTTTAGTATAGATATTCCCTATTTTTATCACTTTAAAAAAACCACTTTGAAGGCAAGTGCTTCAAAGTGGTTCTTCTTTATAGTTCCAAGACATGCCCTCCATCGAAAAAGTAAAGATACTTTTCAGACACTGTTTCTTTCCAAATCGATTCCAATGCACGGGTATATAATTCAATTTGCACCCTATAACGCTCTTCAAGTATCGGTCTTGCTTCTGCAAAACCATCCTTATATCGATCATGTATGCCATCCGTTTTGTAATCCAACAACACAATTCCCAATTCATCCCGGAATACACAGTCAATGACCCCTTGAACGAGGATCGTTTCTTCCGGGGCACCCTCACCTGTTTCCGATATTTCACTCAGAGGAACACTCATGCTGAATGGAATTTCCCGTTGGATATTCGCTGCCTGAACCAAACGCTTCCCAAGGTCGCTTTGGAAGAATCCAACGATGTTGTCTAACGAGATTGCCCTTTCCTGTTCTTCCGTCAGGATTTCTTTATGCACTAACGTCGATAACAACTCTTTTACATCTTCTTCTGCAGGTACACCATCCGCAAACGAAATATGCTGCATGACTGTATGCATGGCTGTTCCTCTTTCAGCAGGTGACAGTTCTTTGGACTGCATGAATTGTGGCCGGTTATACACTGGCTTTTGATGGCGACGAAGAATATCGATACTTGATGCTTCATCCCTTAGTTCCACCATTCGCTTCAGCTCAGAAACCGATTGCTTCGAGCGAAGGTTTGTAGCACTTAGATGTGGATATTGCCATGATAAGCGGTGTAATACCTCTTCTTTATGAGAGGAATGTATCTCCACCTCTTCTCCCCTTTTCACCTTCTCCTTCCAATTACCCTCTTCACTCAATTCCTCTTCCTCTTCTGCAACAAGTTCCGACTTATGAATCGTCGTGATATTCCAACAAGAAGGATGCTTTAGAATCTCGTCATTGATCGCACTTCCCTCCAGAGCCACTTCTCCCCCAAGCTCTCCACAATGGGGGTGTCGCATGAGGGACGGACCTATCCAATCAAGATAGGAACTGGCCCCGGCCCGGTCATAGTCAGATAACAACCATTCTGTCTGACCTAAAGCCCCCCGCCATTTCTTAAGTGACTTCTCTAAGCTTTTGACGGTTCCCACTAAAAATAGCTTCTCTTTTGCACGGGTTAACGCCACATAGAGCACCCGCATTTCCTCTGAGATGGCCTCCATGCGCTTCTTCCGCTTAAATGCCAGCTGGGGAAGGGATGGATAACTGATTCGCTTCCCTGGGTCTGTATACTTTGTAGCCAAACCCAGATCTTTATCTAATAAATAGGAGGCGTTCAAGTCCATGAGATTGAATTGCTTCGACGTGCCAGCGACAAAGACAACTGGGAACTCAAGACCTTTACTGGAGTGAATCGTCATTAAGCGGACCACATCCTCCTGTTCACTGAGTGCTCTTGCTACCCCGAGGTCATCGCCTCTTTCCCTCATCCGATCAATGAATCGCAGGAAGCGGAATAACCCTCTGAAGGATGTTGATTCATATTGGCAGGCACGGTCGTATAGTGCCCGAAGATTTGCCTGACGCTGTTTCCCGCCGGCCATTCCTCCAACATAATCATAGAATCGGGTGTCCCGGTACAATTGCCAAATCAACTCTGCAACCGATCCTTGTCTAGCCTTTGTCCGCCAGTTTTGCAGGTGATACAGAAACACTTTGACCTTTTCAAATGTTTCTTCTTCACGTGCGTTACTTGGTTTTTCACTTGCAAATTTCTTCAAGGCTTCGTAATACGTTCCCGCTCTCGAATGAATCCGAATGCTTGCAAGACCTTGCTCGTCCAGTCCAACAATCGGTGAACGAAGAACCGATGCCAGGGGGATATCCTGATACGGATTGTCAATCACTTTCAGCAGTGAAAGCATAATCGCGATCTCGGTTGCTTCAAAATAACCAGTGGATAGATTTGCATAAATCGGAATTCCTTGCCGTTTGAATTCTTCCATAATTTCTGCCGCCCAAGGCATGGAACGAAGCAGAATCACAATATCCTTGTACTGAATCGGACGCTCTGTTTTCGTTTTGGCATCATAGATCGGTGTTCGCTCTTCAATCATTGCCTTCACTTTATTTGCCATGTAGCGGGCTTCAAGCACGGATTTCTCAATATCACCCTCGTCAAAAATGGACAATTCCTCTTCATCACCACCCGATGAAGTTTCCTCTGATTCCTGATTAATAATCGCTACTTCGATCGGATACTCTTTCTCTTCAGGATAAGGAGCACCCTTCACCAGTTCTGCTTCCTGGTTATATTCCATCTCACCAACCGAGGACCCCATAATTTGCTTAAATAAAAAGTTGGTTCCCTCTAATACCTCTTTCCGGCTTCTGAAGTTTTGAGATAGATCGATCTTCAATCCCGATTCTCCGCTTACAGGAAGAAAGCGGGTATACTTTCCTAAAAATAAATTCGGTTCTGCCAATCGGAAGCGATAGATGGACTGCTTTACATCTCCTACCATAAAACGGTTCCCTACTTCTTCTCGTTCTTCAGTAATAAGAAGAAGAATCAACTCCTGAACCATATTCGTATCCTGATATTCATCGACCAGTACTTCTTTGAATTTATTTTTATACTGCTTTGCAGCTTCTGAAGGGAGTAAAGCATCTGATGCAGGGTCTCTTAAAATATCGAGACAAAAATGCTCTAAATCGGCAAAGTCAACAAGTCCCTTTTCTTCTTTCACTTGTCGGAAACGTTTGCCGAATTCCACCACCACTTCTGCCAGGGTGTGAATCACGTCTCTCATCTTCTTCATATCCTCAAGGAATGACTCCGGTCTTCTTGAGAAAAAATCTTCCTGAAGTTTTTCTAACGTTTTCTTCCCTTGATCCCGAAGCTTTTTCGCTTCATCTACTATATCCTTGTTATAGTCATCCCCTCGACAAGCTTTTAACTTTGTAAAGGGTAAGGTTTGAATTCTTTCATATAAAGCATTCCATGAAATGTGCTGGCTTTCTTCAAGGCTCTCGACAATCTCTATATCGCTTAGAAAGTTTTCAGCTCTCGGAGCCGGACCTCCAGGAACCCGTGTCAAATCCAATGCACGCTGAAACAAGCTTTTCGCCCCATAAAGCTGTAAGCGAATATCGGTCAGGAGCGGCTGAATAAAGGAAAGCTGATCGATCTCTACACCTTCTTGGATGTCATACATCTCTTCCAGCCCTCTCAGCCATTCGTCCGGGTTCGGATGGGAACGTGAAAAGTCATACAGCTTACGGATCATATCCTGAAGGGCCCCGTCACTTCTATCATTGGTAAATGTATCTACCAGTGTAAAGAAATCATGATTGCCTTCTTTTCCGTATTCCTCTTCAAACAGCTCATCAAGCACTTCATCCCTGATCAGATCCCCTTCTGTTTCATCGGCAATCCGAAAACCCGGGTCAATGTCGATGAGATAATAATATTTACGAATCACTTCAAGGCAAAACGAGTGAAGAGTCGAAATGGAAGCACGGTTCAGTAAGCTCAGCTGCTTTCTTAAATGATGGGAATGGGGATCCTCATCAATCGCCTTTTCCAATGCCTGCCCAATCCGATGTCTCATCTCAGCGGCCGATGCATTGGTAAAGGTTACAACCAATAGTTCGTCCACATCCATTCTGTCTTCTTCAGATAGGATTTTCTGAATGATCCTCTCTACAAGAACTGCGGTCTTCCCTGATCCTGCAGCAGCTGCTACGAGAATGTCCTGACCTTTTGCCCAAATCGCCTTCCACTGATCATCTGTCCATGTAACATGATCAGGCTTTGCTGGAATCGTACCATTACTCATTGGACTCTACCTCCTCTCTCACTTTCCTTAATAGATCTTCCGGTTTTGCCGTCGGGAGCACTCTGTACTCGTTTTCTTCAAGGGATTGGTCGAATTGACAAACAGAACGGAACGAACAGAACTGACATGGTGTACGGTCCTTCAGCTTGTAAGGAGTAATATGGGTCTCACCTGAAACGATTCGGTTTCCTGACGCTTCATATAGCTTTCTCACATGCTGACGCATAAAGTGAAAGTCTTCCTGTGAAGCAGCTTTTGACCGGGAGGATAATAATCCATCCTTCTTGATCCCGGCCGAGATGATATCTGAGCTCCCCGTATCCAATGTTTGATCCATTAACCGAACGATGTCCGAGTCTCCCAGAACGAGTCCCTTCATTTTAAAGCTCTTAAAGATTTCCTTTTCAATCTGATCCATCGTCAAGATTTTCTTACTATTGATCATAGGATTATGAACGTGGAAATAGAGTACGCCTGCAGGCTTCGCTTCCTTCCCGACAAATTGCTTAGAGTTCGTTAACACAATATCTAAATACGTCAGCATCTGAAGAGCCAATCCGTAGTACACTTCCGTCATATCCAAATCTCTCGCGCTAGATTTGTAATCAACGATTCTTAGGTATACTCCACTTGCATCTTCCGCTTTGTCAACCCGGTCGATCCTTCCCTGAAGCTCCATTTTCGTTCCATTCCTCAGCTGGAACTGAAACGGAGGCAGGGTCGCATGCGGTCCAAATCCAAGCTCCACCCCGACAGGCACAAATCCACTCGCCTTGGCATGCTCACTGAGAATCAGACTCGCCCGGCTTATGATTTGCTCCAGCTTCTGAGCGATATAATAATGGCGGTTTGAACTTAATAGAATCTGGTGCTGAAGCTTCGGGGCGAGCATCATGACGGCTTCTTTAGCGAGCTTGAGACACTGGGCTTTTGATAAAGATGCCCAGGTCAGGCCATGACGTTCCACTTCTTCCGATATCCATTTAAGAGCGGAATGGAACATTTCCCCGATATCCGGTGCCTCCAGTTTAAAGAAATCCCGCTCTCTAAGTTTCAACCCATGACTGGCAAAATGAGAAAACGGACAACTATGGAACAGCTCCATTCGGGATACGCTGGCTAAAATATGATCACCATACAGATCCCTGCTCGTATCCTCTGAAAGCTGATTCGCCCGATTCTGGTAGAAGAGACTGGATAAAATATGCTGTGAATGCCATTTCCAATCGTTTGACGTTGCATAGAAGTTATACACATCCCACCAGAAGTCACAGATCGGATATTCGCGCTTCTTTAACTGTAATTGCGACGTTAAATGAGAAATTGTTACATTAGGGTGGCAAACATAGTGTAGCTGCTCTTCTTCAGAAAGCTCGGATGGTTCATTAATAAGAAGTTTCGTATTTGCATCCGGGAACATTTCATTCAGCCTTTTTATGAAAGAGGATGGTAATAACGCTTTTCCTTCTTCATTGGCAATCGGATAGCTGATGAATAAACGCTCACTCGGGGTCGTAAAGGCTTTATACGCCACAAACTCCTCGTCCAACAGCTTCGTCCTGTTACTGGGAGCTATCTTGAAGCCCCAATTGATCAACGATTCACGGTCTTCATCAGACAGGACTCCGTCTTCATTCATTTTCGCCGGAAGAACCCCATCATTCACTCCGATGATAAAGGCTGCTTTAATGTCACCAAGTCTTGATTTCTCCAGATCAGCTATAATGACCTGATCAATGGCAGGGGGAACTAACGAGAACTGCATCGTTTCCATACCTGCATCCAGGATCGACGAGAATTTCTTCATTGTCGCTTCCTCATCACCAAGCATTTCTACATATTGATCAAGTAAGTCCATTACGGCTGACCACGCTTGATCATGCTCTCTTGCCGCAATCAAGTCGCCTTTTTCTTCTGCTTCAATACGCATGCGTTCAAGCTTAGCCGGAATATCCAACTCTTCCAGATACAGATAGAGAGTTTCACAGAATTCCCGTCCCGTGGATTGCTTTTTCAATCGTTTTCCGAGACGGATGATCGGCGCAGAAATAAATAAACGAAGCTCATTGATCTCATGCTCGAGTTCCTTTTCACGGTCGGTTTGTGGTGCGTCCACATGCTCAAGACCACGGAAGCGACGGTATTTCCAGCGATCTTTCTTCAACCAGCGATCGCCTTTGATTCCGTAAGCCAACACATAGTTCTCCAAACGGTCCATTTTTTCCCGCAAATCGGTTGGATTTTTTTGATAAGGAAACAACAGGTCTGTTTTCACCGCCCGGAAGACAGGCTCATATCTCCAGTTCGTGTTCATAATTTCCAGAGTGGAACGGATCAACTCAATTAATGGGTGATTTAACATTGTCCGCTTCTGATCAAGGAAAAATGGAATACTATAATCTTGAAAAATCGTTTCGACCTTATCACGGTAATCCTGGCTGTTTCGAACCAGTACCGCTATATCCTTGTAGCGATATCCCTTTTCCCGGGCAAGCTTCCGTATTTCCCTTGCTATCCCTTCGACCTCTGCCCGACGATTAGAGGCTTCCAGAAACTCAATAGAGCCTTTTGCTTCTTCGCATGGAACAGTTGGCCGGTCCTCAAAATGACGTTCGAGATGTAGCATCGTGTCATTATGATAGCGAATCGGCTTCACTAACACATCTTCTTCTATGGACTTCCCCGCTCCATAGCATATATCCTGAAGAGTATGGTACGTTTCGTTCGTCATCCGATATAAGCTTAACTCGTTCATCGCTCCCATTTGCTGCTCCGGATCGGTTGTCAGGGCAACCGTCACTGTCTTACTGTGCTGAATGAGCTGTTCAATTATCAGATATTCCTGGGGCGTGAAGCTATGGAAGCCGTCTATGTAAATCTCTGCATCTCTAAGAAGCTCAGAGTTTTTCACATTATCAGCCAACAGCTGAAAATAATCTTCTGAATCAATGTATTTTCCGAGGAGCTTCTCCTCGAATTTCTCATAAATCAGTTCAAGATCATGAAGCTTATCCTTCAACACCTTCGAATCCCGCTTGTCTTCTCCATCAAGTTGTTGGAGATCCTGAGGCGAAATACAATAGCGCTTGAATTCCGTCAACATGGATTCTACATGATGAATGAAACCCGGCTTATCCGCGGCCTTCGAGAAAATATGGAGACGGTCTTTGTTTTCGTCGATAATCTTCCGAATCATCATATTTAAGCCGACATCTGATAAATGGTAGCGGCTCATTCCGCCCGTTTCCTGCAGAATCTTCCACGCGAGCCGGGTGAAACTGAACACTTGTCCACGAATCATCCCGTTTAATCCAGGTGTGTTGACAAGCTCGTATTCCGATATAAATGACATCTGATCCGGTACGATATAGATGATGGGATCCCCATTCGGCGCTTCCAATAAGCTCTGTTTCATCTCATCTAATATGCGATGGGTTTTCCCCGTACCAGAGCGCCCGAGAATAAAACGTACAGCCATCCTCTCACTCCCTTTCTAATACTAATCTATTGTAACCATGAGGCAGGTTGAATTTTTGTATAGGTTCATTATAGTACACAGGAACAAATCTTTCCCGTCTCAATCTTTATTGAAAATATTTGGAACACCTGCATACAGTAAAAAGAGGTAGGTGATTGCTGATGAATCAATATTTTAACAGAGTCGCTTCTGTTCTTGTTGTGATGGCGATTATGGTAGCCTGTAATATTTACACGTTTATTCCCATTTACGGGAATATCGCTTCCTCCCTCTCCATAGCACAAAGTGAAGTCGTTATTGCAGGAAGCTCATTTATCTTTTTCTACACCTGTGGACTTCTAACCTTTGCCAATAGCGCAGATCGTTTTGGAAAAAAAGAGATTCTCGTTTGGGGAATGCTTGCCTCTGCTGTTTCAACAGGTTTGGTGGGGCTTGCAGGTGATTTCTGGAGTTTATTTTTCATACGGGGAATTCAAGGCTTTTGTTTGGGGGGTTTTGCCCCCGTCGCCTTTGCTTATACGTATGATTTGTTTTCTGGAAGAAAGAGAACGCTGCTTCTCGCTTTTATCAATTCCGGTTTTCTGTTCTCCGGCATCCTCGGTCAATTACTCAGTGAAGGAATCACCCGCTACAGCAACTGGACGATTGTATTCTTCTTTTTCGCAATGGTGTACGTCTCCTTATTTTTAATAGGAAAACAAACGCTACCCGCTACATCCACTCGATCCGTTTCTGTCACATACCAGATCGTCACGATTTATAAACTCCTTTTGAGAAAGGAACTCCTTTACTGCTACGGCATCGTGTTCACCCTTCTCGCCTCCTTTGTTGCTTATTATGACAGCTTAACACGGTACTTATTGGGTGATTCCAATCTACTTTTTCTACTCCGGGCAGTCGGATTGATTGGTGTCAGCTTATCACTCTTTACCGGTCGCCTTCTTGAAGCAATCGGAGTCTATAAAACTCTTTTTATTGGGGTAACAATCTCTATTGCGAGTGTATTGATTGCTTTTCTTTATGTACACATGAGTGAACCCTTCATCATCGTTCTTTCTTCAGTCCTGTTTGTTTCTGCGATCTCATTGTTGATCCCGACCGTCATTACCCTAATCGGAGATATGAGTGGAGATGACCGCAGCCAGGCACTCAGCCTGTACTCCTTTATTTTATTAGGTGGAACAAGCATAGCACCCCTAGTCATCATGCAGCTTACTTACGTACAATCGTTGTTTCTGTTACTGGGATGCTTTTTGTTTCATGCCTGGATGGGAGGCTTGTTGTATGTTGAGCGGAGGAGATGGAAGCTGGGGGATTAGCGCCAGACCTCCATTCTTTCCTGCAGATTCGAGGTGTGTAGCTGGAATTGGACATTGTCCGGGGCAAGGAAATTGACACTCCACCCTTTCCCTCTTTTTAAAGGTCCCCTTACAATATGCACTTCCTTTTCCTTCAATCGTTGAACTGCTTCAAGAAATCCTTTTTCATCGATTGAAAATGCGATGTGATGGATCCCATATCCCCTGGACGTCTCGAGGCTGTCTTTTTCCTGGAGACAGATCCATACGGGACCCCATTCCAGATAAGCATCCCTCCGCCCCTTATGTATTAGCTTTGCCCCAAGAATGTTGATATAAAAGAGGAGGGCGTCTTCCAAACTAGCCGTGTCAATCGTCAGGTGATTAAAGCCTGAGTTGTTCATGTACATTCCTCCTGCCGTTTTTCGTTGTTTGCTCAGAAAAATCCAGTCAACCTGATAGTTTTTCCTCATCACACAAACCCCAAGACTACATGGTATTGGCTTTATGCGTCATTTTCGAAGTTTATGCGTCGTTTTGAACGGTTATTGCGTCATTTTTTCGTTTTTTGCGTCGTTTTCCTTTGTTTATGCGTCGTTTCACAAATAAAGGAAATTGATTGAACGCTCGTTCTCCCTCTACATCTAACACGTCAAAAAAAGAAGGACATCATTATCCTTCTTTCACAATACCTTTCCATTCATCTGCTAATATCCCATATAAAACCATGTCATATCGATCTCCGTCCCTTTGTAAAAATTGACGGTAGCTTCCTTCTTTCGTAAATCCGAGTGATTCATACAAACGGATCGCCCTCTCATTATACGAAAATACCGTTAGTTGGAGTCGGTATAAATTCAACTCATGGAAAGCGTACGCCAGCAAACACTTCATGGCTTCCTTGCCATATCCATTGCCCCAGGACTGTTCGTCACCAATTGAGATGGAGACCCATCCGACACGATGCGTCCATAGGATCCCGTCCAATTCAACAAAGCCTATGATTCTTCCATCGTCTTTTAAACGAATAGCAAAACGATAGGCGTTGTCTCCCGGATCCCCCATCCATTTTTTAATATCTTCCTGTGCTTTCGGCTTGTGGGGGAGAGCATCCAGTAATCTCTGAACTTCTTCATTTTGACTCCATTCCCTTATGGCCGTAACATCTTCTTCCTGAAAACCGGAAAGATAAATTCTTTTACCCGTTAATAACCGTTTCATGTCTTTTTCACCTCGACGTATGTATTTCGAGGCGTTTCTCTCCGATTCCTTTATTGCCCTTGAAAAAGTTTCGTGAGTGCCTTTTTATTCACTTTTCCCACATCGGTTTTCGAAAGGTCTTCGATGAAATGATAGTCCTTAGGGATCTTAAGCTTACCAAACTTCTGTAAGCAATACGTTCTCACCTCCTCCGCCGACATGCTTGCGCCGTTTCGAATCGAGAGGACGGCCGTGACCACCTCTCCCCACTTTTCATGAGGCAGTCCCATGACCGCACACTCAAGTATGGCTGGATGCTCCCATAACCAATGCTCGATCTCTTGAGGATAAATGTTTTCTCCCCCGGAAATGATCATGTCTTTTTTTCGCCCAACAATATAGTAATCTTCATCCTCATCATACTTCGCCAGGTCCCCGGTATGTAACCACCCGTTTTTGAGAACTTCTTCCGTCTCCTTTGGATTCTTCCAGTACTCCTTAAATAAATGGTCTCCTCCTAATAACAACTCTCCCACTTCTCCCTGACCGACAGGATTTCCGGTTTCATCAATCACCTTTACCCGATTCAACATCATCGCTTTACCCACCGAACCCTTTTTCATCCGGGAAGGATCGATATAAAAATTATTAGGTCCCGCTTCGGTTAAACCATAGCCTTCTTTAAACGGAATCTTCTTTTCCTTAAAGAAATCATATACTTTTCCGGGGCACGGGGCTCATCCTGAAAGAAACACTTTCATTTTCGGAAATGGAGTATGTTTAAAATCCTCATTTTCCATAAGCAAGTGATACATTGTCGGGACAAGGAGAACGATGCTGCATCCGTATTCGTTCAGGACATGTATCGCTTGATCGGGGTCAAACCTTTCAGCAATCACGACTTCCCCCCCACCATCAAAAGAGGGATCGACAAGGCATTAGCCCTCCCGTGTGAAAGGTAGGCAAATACGTCAACGTGGAGTCCTCCTCTGTCAAGTTCCAGCTCATCACAGTGTTCAGGGCATTAGCAGTGATCGATTGATGAGAAAGAACCACTCCTTTGGGACATCCCGTCGTTCCACCCGTATAGATTATCACCCAAGGGTCCGAGGCTGACAGAGCAGCAGATTGAGGTTATACCCTGTTTTTGAGAGTAAACAAAGGCTGTGACTTTATCAATACAGTCTCGTTCGGCTGTGTTTGGAAGGTCCGAAACAAGAGATTGAAAGTCTTTATTATATAAAATGAGGCCGGGTGTACAATTCGCTATGATCGACCCAATTTCAGAAGCGGATAATCGCCAATTAAGAGGTACAAATATAGCCCCGATTTTTCCGCAGGCAAACAAGAGCTCGAAGCAGACCGTATGATTCGTGGAAATGAATGCCACCCGGTCCCCTTTTGTTATTCCTGAGTCCTGCATATATTGAGCCCACTTAGACGCCCACTCATCTAAAGTGCGGTAGTCGATCGTTTCATTGGTAGGAGCATTGATTAATGCAACGTGTTCAGGAGAGATCATTGATCGCTTCTGCAACCAATCTGTGACTCTTTCCATATTCATCTCCTCCTTTGGATGGTTGCTTTTATGATAGATGGTGGAGGTTACAAATGAGTTACAGTAGAGTAACCAACCTTCCACATAAAAAAAGAGCCTGGAAGATTCCAGGCCCCGTGCTGCTTACCAGATCATTTCCGCCCACTCAGGGTGGTCAATGAATGGATTTCGGTTTCCTTGATATTGTTCAAAAATGATATCGTTGCGTCTGATTTCCCTTCCATCGACAGGGTCCTGTTCATTCCATTGAAGGAGAACGGACATTTTCCCGTGATAAGGGGCACTTCCATTGTTGACGTTGTTATTGATCTCTAAATCCAGTTCCCCGCTGTCCCCTTCATAGCGGACCGCCATGTAGAAAATCATACGGGCGACGTCACCTTTCACTTCATCTCGGGGCTCCCAGGAGTCCCCATCATAATAGTTGCCAGGTGCTTCACCATGGTGAGTCCCACCATTATCGAAGTCAAGATTACTTCTTGTAGAATTGACCGTTACATCTGTCGGTCTCAAGTGATGAAGGTCCGTCCCTGGCCCTTGCGCTGTTCCGAAGTCACCGTGGGATTTCGCCCACACGTGCTCACGGTTCCAGTCGTCTACTCCACCGCCGTTTGTCGTTTTCGATTGGGAGCGGCCTGAGTACAGGAGTATCACATTATTGGGGTTGTTCGGATCTTCATCCGTGTTACGTAATGCTCCCCATACATCGCTGTAGGAAAGAGTTTGATGATCATCAATGATGTTATGTAGTGCTGTTTTTAAAGATGATCCCGTTTTTCCTTCAGCGGTGTTGTAGTATTCTTCATAGCCTGGCGGATCGGTTGGAGGATCAGTCGGATCAGTGCCGCCATCTTCCACGGATTCAAATGCTGACGACGACTTCACTCCCGAATGAGAGAAATATGCCGTTAAACTGCCCGTCACTTTGATTTTTTCACCCATTAGGCCTGGGTTACTTTGCAATCCAAAGTTTGAACGGTAAGAAGATGGAATTTGAACATAGACCATCTTATCCGTATTGGATTCAGACGGGGAATCCGCTAAGGCAAGTGCATAATCGTTTGGAAAGTTACTCGAGACAACGGATGACGTAGAGGTTGGCTGCCCGACCACATACCCTTCCACTGACTGAGTGGAACCATTCTGATTGGATAATGCCTGATCAACAGTAAATGGCGAACTCCACGTCCCATTTCCCGCTGCACTCATTTGACTTGGAGATACTTGACCACACGCAATCATAAAAATAATTAAAATAGAAAAAATGCTGATGAACTTTTTGTTTACAACCTTCAAATCGCTTCGCCCCCTCTTAATATGACTATACATTTAGCGTACATCACATATTATCAAAATAGGGTAAATTTTGTGTAAATGCGTGAAAATGAGTCTAATTTCATAGGGTTTGTGATGGGTGTTGCTGGGGGAGAGACGTTCTTTTAAAATCCCACAAAAAAAGCACTAGCCCCACCCAGAGCTAGCCCTTCCTCTTCTTACATCCCTTCAACCAATACCGAAGCGCCCATGCCACCGCCTACACATAATGAGGCAATTCCTTTTTTTAATTCACGGCGATTCAACTCATGCAGTAAAGACACAACGAGTCGTGCACCGGTGCAGCCGACTGGGTGACCGATACTGATTCCGCTGCCATTGACATTCATATTCTCACGGTCCAGGCCCAGCTCTTTTTCAACAGCTAAATACTGGGCTGCGAAAGCTTCGTTGATTTCAAATAGATCAATATCATCCAAAGACCAATTTTCTCTTGTATGTAAACCTTTTTGAATAGCGGGCACGGGTCCTATCCCCATCACTTTTGGATCGACGCCTGCTACGGAATATCCAACGATTCTTCCTAAAGGCTGAAGTCCTCTTCGTTCAGCTTCTTCTTCACTCATGAGAATCAGTGCCGCCCCTCCATCATTCAGGCTTGAAGAACTCCCTGCAGTCACCGTGCCGCCTTCCGATCACCAGCTTATAATTTGTAACCATTCTCATTTTTTTCATTAAGCTTGGACGCCTAATATATGAATCCTTGACAACAGGCGGCACAAACTTAGTTTCAATGATTGGGTATTTCTATTTTCACACTACCACCCTCAAAATGAACGAATTTTCCTACTATTCCACCATATTTATATGGATCACAGGAGGACAACTAGTACATAATGGAGAATCTTTCGCAAAAAAAAAAGAATGCTGTTCATGTATCGAACAGCATTCCCATATCTTTAGTTCCTGAATTGTATATCCCATTCGTTGATAGGCCAATAACGAAGGTCCACTTTTCCGACAATCTGTTCCCGGTCTATAAACCCGAAGTAGCGACTATCCATGCTTCCCCGACGATTGTCTCCAAGAACGAATACTTTTCCTTTGGGAACCGTTTGCTCATCCGTGATTTCTTCAAGGGTAAAGTCTCCCGTCAGCTTGTTGCCGATGTACTCCTGCTTGAATTTTTCTAAGTAAGGTTCAGGATAGTACTCTCCGTTAACATATAACTTATCATCTTTATAAACAACCTTATCACCGGGCAGTCCAATGATTCGTTTCACATAATCCTCGTTCTCATTCGCATGAAAGACAACAACATCAAAGCGATCCAAGTCTCCAATATGATAACCGATTTTATTCACAACAAGTTTATTTCCATCCTGTAGTGTTGGCATCATCGATTCACCTTCGACTACATAGTTGGAGAAGAGAAAGGTTCGAATGATAATAAAGATGATTAGTCCAATCCCCAAGGCTTTAATCCATTCGAGTCCTTCTCTTTTTACCTCTTCTCTCAATTTGATTCCTCCTGCTTTTTCCGTTCAATTCGTTGGTCTATTTCCATTTTCTTATTCAGATGTATCTCAATTCGTTTCCCTACAAACCATAGCACAAAAATAATGGCTGCAACGATTACAGTACGTATTGGTTGTCTTACTAATGATATAATATCATATCCTATAAAGCTTATGGTGAAAATCATCACCATTTTCCCCGTAACCACAGCGAGCATGTATTGAGCGATGCTGATCGACGACAATCCCGCCACCACATTCACCACGGCAGACGGCGTAAATGGGAAGCATAAAAGAATGAACAACGGGCCAAACCCGTGCTTGTCTACCCATTTCGTCAATCGCTTCACTTGGCGGTTCTTTCTCAGAATGCGGAAGAATCGTGTTTCCCCATATCTTCGTACCAATAGAAACACAATAAGTGCACCAAGCGTAGCGCCAATCCATGAAAACAGGAATCCCCACCATAACCCGAATGCATTCGCATTGGCCGTCACAAACACAACCAGGGGCAGGAACGGGAGAAATGCTTCCAACAGCGGCAGCAGGATCCCTGGAATCGGTCCAAATGAACGATACTGCTGAATCAGGTCCATCATATTTTCAAGTGTAAACCAGTCTTTTATCTTATTTATATCCATATTATATGTTTCCCCTTAAACGACCATGAACAAATAAACTCATTTCGTTATATCGTTACTAACTATTTTCATCATATCACACCGAATCAGGATTTCCACATTGTTGTTTCTTGTTGGCTTTATTATTATAACCTTGCCTAATGTGGGGGGATGTAAACGTTTCGGGTGGGTATTTTTTGGGGGATGGGTTCTGGATTAGAATTCGTACGTTCGTTCGCGAAATTTGTCGGATTTTGCACAAGGTCAGATAAATCCCTTCTCAAGGACAATCCAGTCCAGGGTTCCCCGGCTCCGTTCGGTCGATATTATCGACTTCCCCCCATATATTATCGACTTTCAAAATAGGCGCTCCACCCTCGTCCCCATTTCTTTTTCAAATCTCAGACTTCATTCCCCATTTCTCCCTAACAAAAAACTGCCATCCCCATCTGGAAATGACAGCCTTCTCTTCTATAGATACTCTCCGAACCAATCCACAATTTCTTGTAATCTCGCTTCCCTCAAAGAAGGCTTTCCAGTCCTGGACAGATTATGATTGGATTCTGGAAAACGCACGAATCTCACATCTTTCTTCTCACGTTTCAATGCGATAAATAGTTGTTCGGCTTGCTCTATCGGACAGCGATAGTCCTTCTCGCTGTGAAGAATCAATAGGGGGGTGTTCATATTTTTCACATACGCAAGGGGTGAATGCTTCCAAAGGGTTTCGATGTCGCCAAGATCGCTTTGGATTTGCCATTCTGAAAAATAGTAGCCGATATCACTCACTCCGTAAAAACTAATCCAATTGCTGATGGAGCGCTGGGTGGCGGCTGCTTTAAACTTGTCGCTGTGACCGATGATCCAGTTGGTCATGAATCCTCCGTAGCTTCCACCGGTCACTCCCAGGCGGGTTTCATCAATAAACGAAAATTCCTCCAGTGCATAGTCGACAGCTGCCATAATGTCTTTATAATCCCCGCCGCCGTAATCGCCTCTTACGGCATCGACGAACTCTTGGCCATAGCCGTGGCTTCCTCTTGGATTTACATATAAAACTGCGTAGCCTTTACTTGCAAGCACTTGAAATTCATGAAAGAAAGTGTTCCCATACATGGTGTGGGGACCGCCATGTATTTCAACGATGAGGGGATATTTCTTTCCTTCCTCATACCCAAGTGGTTTCATGATCCAGCCTTGAACGGGCCAGTCTTTCGCACCCTTGTACATAAACGATTGGGGAGAGGACAATTCACGATTCCCCAGCAGGTCCCCGTTCAGGCTGGTTATTTCCGTCAGCTCACCACTAGGAACATGAAGAGTATATAATTCACCGGGTTCTGTCGGTTTGCTCATGGCAATCAGCATCACTTGTCGAGTTGAATCGAAGTCGAATCCGTATACATGCTGCTCCTCCTGCAGCAATGCGGGGTAGATGGCCCCTTCAATGTGTGCGTAGTAAAGAACCGTGTTTCCTGAATCAGACGCCAGGAAATAGAAACTTTCATTGTCCTGTGACCACAGGATTCCTGCTTGAGATGAGCCTTGGATGCTGTCGCTATTGAGATAGTCTCCTACAGGTACATCCATGCTTTCTGTCAGGCAAACGGATTGACCGGTTTCAAGGTGATGCAACCATACCTTATTGTGTGTCGCATTTTCATAATCACGTCTATGTCCTAAATAGGCTAGATGCTTTCCATCGGGAGACCAGCTTGCTTCTCCGTAGTACCCCGATTCTCCATTAATCTTCTTATATTCGTTCGTTTCAAGGTGAAAAATAAATAAATCAGACTGGAAGGAGAAATCTTTGTCCTCTGTTCTGTCCACTGAAAACGCAATGTGCTTACCGTCGGGACACCAGGAGTGAAGAGTGTACTCATGGACATCATCCGTGACTCTTCTTACTTCCTTCGACGCCACGTCCACCACTACTATCTGCGAGTAGCAGTTGTCATTGAAACCTCGGTCATCACTTTTATATTTCATGCTTGTCGCAACGAATGGCTTTAATTTCTCTTCTTCGCTTTCCTTCCTTTCAAACGTCTCCCCTTTTTCCAACCGCATCGAGAAAGCGATTTTTTCACCACAAGGAGACCAAACAGGATTCGAAACGCCTTTTTGATAATCCGTCAGCTGCTCTGCTTCCCCTCCATCCCTGTGGATGAGGTATAGTTGATTCACACCGCAGCGATTCGAGACAAAGACGATCTTTCTACCATCAGGTGACCATCTAGGAGTTGAAATCTTTTGTTCTCCGAAAGTCCATTGGCGAGTGATCTTATCTTGCAGACAAATGCTATGTAAGGTCGAGAAATATTCATTTTTTTCTTCACACATGATGGTTTTGACATAAACGGCTTCTTCTCCACTTGGAGATAATCTTGGATCGGATACGGCCTTTAACTCGTAGAGATCCTGAATTTTGATTCCTTTATTCATGTTCTGGCACCTTCCTTTCTTTTATTCTCTTTGTTATTTCGACGTTAGAAATACTTTTCCCTTTATGGATAAAAATTCGATCTGTCCTTCATAATAGAAACAAATTCAAATTACCCAACTTTCCCTATTGAAAGTAAATCAAATTCCACGTAAAATAAAAATACGAACATTTGTTCTGTATTAAAGTGAAAAGGAGTCTTTTCATATGACAAGGATCCCCGAGAACGACAGGAACATATTAGAACAGGCGATATATTTACCGATGGTGCTGACGATTTTGAATCGCGATCTGCAAATCGTAGACAGCAGCCCGTTTAAATTAAAACGACCGTATTTAGAAATGATTGAGGAGACGATGAAGGTCATCCAAGGAGAACTCGCTCATGTCAAAAAGTACATGAGGACCAATAAGATGAAGGTTGAGCGAATTCAATCAGACGATGCCTTCACGATGTATATGTTTCTGTATAAGGGTTATGAAGAGCACCATAATTACTTTAATCCGCGCCTTCGAAACCGTGTGGAGGATTTAATGAGACATTATTTGTATCGCCGATTCCTGGAATCGAAAACAGATACAACAAAAGAAGCGTGATTCATCTCACGCATCGTTTTTTTTGATATTTCTATTTAGGTAAAACGTTTTGATAGTACTCATTTCGGTTTGAACCTTCGTATTATATTTACTTTCCATTTCTGCGACACGCTGTGTGTAGGCGATACGCAAGTCAGAAGTACGAAGCATTTGATTTTCAAAGGAACTGTATGAAATGGGAACCATGCAGGACTCATTGTTTTGAAGAAAGACCCGTGTTGATCCATTTGTCGATCGTTCATACCCGCGAACATGTGAATGGGAAATCCAGGCGCATTCTTGCTTGACAGGAGAAGATGTCGGAAATAGATAAATGGACATTTGAGGATTCACCATGATGGGAGCTTTGTAGATGATACCCGTAAGTCTTTTGGTGCCTTCTTTTCTTCCTTCATAGGAGGAACCAAAGAATTCACAGCTCTTCTTTAAAATATCAAACGGTTTAAATGGGGAGATTAGCACGTCATCTACCTCTATGATTTTGGTAAATGTCCTGGCACCGTACTCAATTGGCTGCAGGATCATCGTATGGGGATTCACTTCATATTCTTCTATAATTCGAGATTTTTCTCTCATTTCATCGCCTCCGTTTACATTTTTCACCAAAATAATACCATAAATTTCGAGGGTTGTCTTGTATATTTTTAAAAATTCTGAAATTAACTATACGCCACTCTATTACGGATAAAAAATTATCAGAATATTTAATTTTTTGGTTGAATTTTCACTACTTACCCCATATACTAATAAAAAGAATTCAGGGGTGACCGTATATGGAAAACAAAAAGTCCTATACCGAAATAATGAAAGCTTCTGCCATGACCCGTAAGAAAGCCGCTGAGAGAAGTGTGATGGAGATCTATATCGACATGGTGCTGCATGAAAGCCTTCTAACGACGCGCAAGACAAAACTCCTGACAGACATTGACGCCGCCCTGGATCAGAAAAATAAACCTCTGTTCATGAAATTATCAAAGGAATTAAACGAACTGAACCTAAGCTACGGATGATAAATAATAGCTGACTCTATACATGAGTCAGCTATTCCTTTTTTAATGGACGGGCCATTGGTCCCTGCATTTCATGCATGACTTCCATTCAAATAGCAAACCCTATAGCTAACTTATACACTTTGGAGCGAATATGATGATCCTGCTAATAAAAGTACTTGTCCTCTACTTAATTACCATTGCCGCTATGCGACTGATGGGAAAATCCACAATTGTACAAATGACTCCCTATGATCTTGTGGCGATTATTATCGTTGGTACCATTGCCTCTGAGCCACTGATCTCCACGGAATTCTGGCCAACCATCGCGGCTCTCGTCATTTTAGTGGGGCTTCATGTACTGTTCTCATACCTGACCCTAAGTCAATGGGGAAATCGCTTCTTCTTGGGAGAACCCACCTTACTAATTAAAAATGGGGAGATATTAGAGGATAATCTGGAGAAATCCAAAATCTCGCTTATTCAATTAACCTCTATTCTACGCTCTCAAGGTTACCCGAAGATATCAGATGTGGACTACGCCATGCTCGAGCCGATCGGTGAAGTGAGTATCATTCCGAGGGTGGAAAACACCCCTGTTACCGTCCAGCATCTCAACCTTAAAATTGATGACGAGGGATTGCCGATTTCAGTGATTGTGGATGGTAAAATCCAAACGCGGAACCTTAAGCTTCTTGGAAAATCGACAAAATGGCTGGAAACTCAATTAACCAACTCGAACCTGCATCATAAAGATGTGATTTTTGCTTATATGACAGAGAAAGCCAAGAACCTGATTATCAGTAAAAGAGAAAAAGCCTAATCCCACGGGACCAGGCTTTTCTCTTTATTCTTCTTTTTTCTCCGCTTCGTACTGTTCCAACATGGAAAGTCGTTCAAGCATGGTCGGATGACCGTAACGGAAAACCTTCACAAGTAGAGGCGGATTGACCTGAGATAGCCCCACCTTCGATAACTTTTGGAAAGATGAGATGGCGGCTTCTTTGTCGCCCGTCATTTCTATTGCATACCGGTCAGCCCTCGTTTCCTGGTAGCGGGAGATCCAATTGCTAAGGGGACTGACAGTGAACAGAAGCATGGAAGTGATCATTAAGAAAAGAGGTAAAGAGCTCAAGTTCGACACGCTCGATACTTTCATGTCATCCTTATGATTGGCGACGATCCCTCTCATCAGCTTAGCCGTCAGGAGTAACCCGAAGAAGGATAGGATCAGGTAGATGCCAATGCCGATATAGATGTGTTTCTCCACATAGTGAGCCATTTCATGGGCCATCACAAATAGGATTTCCTTGTCCGTTAATTTTTCGAGGGTGGTATCCCAAAGAACGATCCGGGAATTGGATCCGACTCCGGTTACATAAGCGTTGAGTGAATTCGTTTTCTCCGACATGTCGACTTCAAATACGTGGTCCGTTGGAATGTTTGCCTTGTCGGCAAGAGTCAGGATTTGTTCCTCTAACGCTTTATCCTTCAGTGGATAGAAGTCATTATATAGCGGGTCGATCAAAACCGGCTGCACGAACATCATGAAAATCGTAAAGGGTACAGACAATGCCCAGGCAGCTAACCACCAGCGCTGCTTGAATCGTTTCATCAATCCATATAATACCGATACTATGATGAACATGAGGAGGTAATTCACCCAGAAATCTGTGATCTCATCCTTCATCCACATGGAGAACGTCTGGGTGGAAATATTGTAGCTCTTCGAAATACTATACGAAATGTACTGCAGTGGAAAAATGGCCAGGAACGAAGCAATCGATAACCAGAACAAATAAATGGCCGTTTGCAGGAAACCATTTTTCACCGTTCCCCTCGCCCACTTCTCGAACACACGCGAGACCCCGAGAATTAGGATCAGGAAATAAAACAACCATTCATAAGGAGTGGATAAGAAAAACAAGAGGTTCTTGACTTTCGAGAAATCCTCACTCAGCATAATTTCTTTATCATTCATAAAGGTGGCTGGATCAGCACTGCTTCCTTTGTACATGTCAGGTAAAGTAGAATCCGCCATGAAAAATAAATACACATATAGAAACAAGCCTAATAGCAAATAAGCCAAAATCGACCTGAACGCCCATTTTCTAACCAACATACTTCCTCCCTTCTCGTCTTCATTACTATATGTAATACCCTGTCCAAAGATTTAGAACCTAAACCCATGTCAGTGAAAGTGCCGGGCTTGATGTGGAAAATCGTTTATTTGCCCTTCTGGGGATTTACGTGCCATATTATAAATTTATCTGCCGTATTATCATTATATCTGCCAAAATAAAATTTTATCTGCCATTTCAGAGATTTATCTGTCATTCTTCAACATTCGGCATACCTCAGAACCCCTCCGCACCTTTCCATCTAACAAAAAAAGCCACGACCCAAATCGTGGCTTACATCAAGAATACCGAATACAAAGACAGGACAGAAATCGCCCCAATCACCACAAGGATGACGTTGGCACCCAGAAAGGCAATGACAAATGCGGCTGCCGTCCCGACGGCTCCAAACATAAGGTTCCCCTCTTGAATCAACAGGATACTTGGAAAAATTAAAGCGCCCAATACGGCGAAGGGAACATTCTTTAATACCCCTTGAAGAAATGGAGGCAGTTCTTTCCCTTTAAATACGAGGAAAGGAAGCATTCTGGGAATATACGTGACAATCGCCATACCGATGATCATCAAAACAATCGCGCTATTCATTCGATCTCGCTCCCCCCTTCATCATGACCACCAATTCCACAATCACGGCCGAAACGAGCGTAGCAAGTACAATTGACCAGCCGTTTGAAAGATTCGTCGTGAAAAGAAGTATGCTATTCAACGCACCAGCCACTACAGCTAAAAACGTGACCTTCACACTTTTTTTCATAGAAGGAACGAGGAGTCCCACAAACATGGCATAAAGAGCAATCGTCATGCTCGCTTGTAGAAATTCGGGGAGGATTTCCCCAATAAAGTACCCCACTCCTGAATTCACGACCCAGCTCCCGTATGAAATGAGCATAACCCCGACGGCAAAACCGGTTCTTACCTTGCCATCTTTGACACTGATGACCGTGAAGGTTTCATCCGTAATCCCAAACGCATAAAAAAGCTTTTTAAATAGACGGTCTTCCTCGAGCTTTTCACTTAAAGAAGCCGACATCAGGAAGTGACGGATGTTTACGATGAACGTGGTAAGAATAATTTCAATGATACCAGTACCAACCGCAATCAGACTCAGCGATATGTATTGAGCAGCCCCTGCAAACACGAGCATGCTCATCAGTACCGTTTCCGTGACCGTGAGGCCAGTTGTCCGTGCCAACAACCCAAAGGTTAATGCTACAGGCATATATCCGATGGCAATGCTGAGCCCTCCCTGTAACCCCAGGCGAAAATCACTCACTTTTTTCGTAGAAAGCAGTGCCTCCATCCTCTCACATCCTTTATAATAGAAGTAATTTACTAATTTAATTTTTTGATAATTTATTATATTATACATATAGACACTATAGTATACAAGAGGAGTTTTGGCATGGAAAATTTCCCGATTCAAATTGGTGATAATATACGGAAGATCCGCAGAGAGCGCGGCTTCAGTCTTGAGCAGATGGCAGAGCGCACCAATGTAAGCAAGGCGATGATCGGTCAGATTGAACGTGGTGATTCGAACCCGACAGTCGCGATTCTATGGAAGATCGCCAATGGCTTGAAGGTATCCTTCTCTTCACTGATTGAAAAGCCAAGCAATCAAGTATCCATCATTCATTATCAAGACGTTCAGCCTGTTTTTGAAGATAACGGAAATTACATCGTTTATCCCATCTTCCCTTTCGATCCCCTGAAAAAATGGGAAAGCTACCGGGTTGAAATGAAGCCTGGCTGCTCGTATCGGAATGAAGGGCATACGAAGGGAGTAGAGGAATACATTACCGTACTGTCAGGAGAGATTGCCCTAAGGATTGCTGAAGAAACATATGAATTATCGGAAGGCAGCTCGATCAGATTTGCCGCCGACTCCGGACATGAATATGTGAATGCTTCAGGTGATGAGGCAGTGTGTCAGATGGTTATTTATTATGGCGGGGAATAATGTAAAAAATCCTGCATGTGAAACTACATGCAGGATTTTTTAAACTATCTAGCTAGCAAAATGTATCCTTCGGTTTCGGCACCGACAATCCGAACATCGGACGAAGATAAAGTGCAAGGAACGTACCTCCAAGGGCAAGAATTCCCCAAATATACCCGTGAAGGCTGAAGGAAGCAATCCCTCCGAAGTAAGCACCAATGTTACATCCGAATGCCAAACGGGCACCGTATCCCATCAGCAGTCCACCAATGACGGACGCCATGGCATTTTTCCCAGTAACTTTATTAAAACGGAACAGGCCTCCTGCAGCTGATGCAAGAAATGCTCCAAGGATGACACCAAAGTTTAATACCGTTGTGGAATCGGCAAAGATCGATGCTTGAAGAGCTTCTGCATTGGCTCCTGTCCAGTATCCCCAGCTTGCCACGTCGACTCCAAACATTCCGGCAACCTTTGATCCCCATAGAGCAAAGGCAGAAGTGATTCCCCAAGGATTCCCTCGTGTCATTAGAGTAAGAGCATTTAACACAGCCAAAACAATCGCTGCTGCTATAAGGGGCCAAGATCCACGTAAAATCCGTTTCCATCCTTTTGCCGTTGGAAGCGCCGCCATGCGGGGCGGGTTTTTCTTCTTCTCCACCCGCAGTGTAATCCACGCAATGAAGCCAAAGAATAAAATCGAAACGACCCATGCCCCAAAATAACCTAATCCGGTAGAGGTTGCTAATGAAATAGGTTTAAAGGACGGCATTTCCTCTGTCCAAAATGGAAAATGATAGGCTCCGACTGTGGCACCGACAATAAAGAATAGCAAGGTGATAAACATAACGGAGCGGCCGCCGCCGATTGCATAAAGGGTACCTGAAGCACAGCCTCCTCCAAGCTGCATGCCAATCCCAAACAGGAAGGCACCTACTAGTAAACTTACACCTACGGGCGATACATAACCTGCCGCTTCACCTCCAAAGAATGTGTACCCTGTCGCAAGGATCGGAGCAAATAACGTTACGGCAACGACAAGCATCACCATATGTGCCCGCAGTGCCTGCCCATTCCCTACAGACATCACTCTGCGGAAAGCAGAAGTGAATCCAAATCGTGCATGAAATAATGTATATCCTAACAGCAGCCCTAGAACAAGTAACACGGTTTGGCCAATGTCTTGTGTAAAGAGTAAATATAGGCCAAGAATCGCTGTAACGATTAAACCGCCAGCCACTAAAGATGTCTGTGGTGGGTTCAATTGCATACTCGCTTTCTCTGGGCCCTTTTGTTCATTAATCGGTTGCACATAGCCAGCCATGAATAATCCTCCTTAATCTGATTGAATTGGTTGGAATTTATTTTACAATAGTAATAGATTCGACGACAGTTGTCAAAAAGATAGCTCCCCCCCTCACTCCCTCCATCTAAAAAAGCTATTGAGGAATCTCAATAGCTTCGTTTCTATAAGGATACAAGAGCCAACATGATCGGGATCGTCACAATGCTCATAAGTGTAGTGACAAGTGTACTTGTCGACACTAAATCAGGTTCTGTGTTGAACTGCAATGAAAACATCGTAGTATTCGCAGCTGTCGGCATGCTTGCCAAAATAATGAGAATCGATCCCAGCATGGTAGAAATAGGAAGGAAGGAAACGACGACCAGTGCTATGATGGGTGACGCTACCATTCTCATGATCACAATAAAGGAAAGGGCGCTTCTTTCCACTTTCTTCCCTCCCAATGTCGCTAATTGCATCCCTAACACCACCATAATCGTAGGAATCGTTGCCTGTGAAATTAGATCAATGGTCTGACTCATAAACACCGGCACATCAAGATGTAACAATTGAAAGCTCAATCCAAGAAAAGCACCATGCAGAATCGGCATCTTGACGATCTTCATCCAGGTTTCGCTCGTTTCCCTCTTTTTATCGCTGCCACTGACAGCATAATAGAGGCCTATTGTATTCATCAGAAATGACTGGATCACCATCATAATGACCGCATAGCGAAAACCGAGCTCACCGAAAGCAAAGAGGATGATCGGTACTCCATAGTTGCCGCTGTTCATGAATACCCCGGATAGAATCATGGCCGACACTTTCGATTTTGAATAGTTTCTAAACTTAGCCACTATTTTAATAGAAACAATCAAAATCACACAAAGCGCGATACAAAAGAGAAAGATGTAAAGATAATCCATATTCATTTCATTCTCATAAAATGTCTTAAATGCCAAAAATGGATACATTAAGTAAATGGCCATCTTCGAAATCGAATTGATCTCGAAACCAAGTTTCTTTTGGCCGATATATCCAACAGCAAAGACCAGTAATGCTGGCAGTACAATCAATATTACGTCCATTTACGTCACCACAATCTATTAAAATGAAAGATAGGCTTGACTACTAGAGTCAAGCCTAAGTGTACCATATTTACAACAGCGGGATTATTAATCCGGCTAACAGCAGGATCAATGCGCCGCCTAATCGGGAAGAGATTTGAGCGAATGGCATAAGTTCCATTCGTTTCGATGCTGACAACACGGCAACATCCCCTGTTCCTCCCATATTCGCCATGCATAATCCCGCAGTGATCGCTGCTTCAATCGGGTAAAAGCCAACGACTTTCCCAAGGATCGCCGCACCGATGATCGCTCCTAAAACGACTCCGAATACAGTCAAGATATATTGAAGCGTCAACGCTGCAAGAACGGTATCTAAGTCTGTGTACGCGACACCGATCCCAAATAATAAGGCGAACGTCCAGTTACTTGCTACAAATTGATACCACTGACTGGCTCCCTCTACGACATTTTGAGGGATCATGTTTGAAATCTTCGCTGCAGCCACAAGAATGATCATGATGGCATATGGATGAAGGGGAAGAACGGACCCCAGCAATGTTCCAACCGTGAAGAATGTCAGGGCAGCGAGTAAGCCAACTCCCATCTTTTCAATGTTATACTTCTGCTTTGTTTTTTCGTAGGTAAAACCTTTCATAAGTTGACCGTTTCCACTTAGTGAAGGTACTTTTTTTCCGATGATATCAAGAACCGATGCTAAAATGATTGCAAATACATTCCCTAATGCCAGTGCCGGCACGAGCATTGAAATATAATAGCTCGGATCATTCCCCATCATCTCAGAATAGATTTGACTCATGGGAACGGCCCCTGCCCCCATTCCACCACCCATGATCGGCATGGTAATAACAAGCACAGCCTCTTGCAGCGTAAAACCAACAAGGGATCCAAAAATCCCTGCAACAATCACAGCTCCTGCTACCGCCCCGAAAATCGGCAGGAAGTAGCGCAGCCCCACCTTAATTAATACTTTCGAATTCATTCCTAAGATACTTCCCGTGATTAATGCAGCAATATAGAAATTCAAAAATCCGCCTGATTTCATGAAGTCGGTCATGGACGTGACGGCGGCCTCCGGAAGTAAACCTGCGTAAACCATAAAAGCAGATCCAAAGATCGCAATGATAGCTCCTCCGCCGAGGAACGTTTTCACGATTGGCGTACGATCTCCTATCCATCCAAATAATTCCCCAAGGACCATCATGACGAGAAGACTTCCAATCATGCCTCCTGGAAGGTTCCCCGTATACAAGCTTGTAAGCGTGATACCCGTAAAGACCAGGAACCAAAGGATCGGCATATTGAAAATCTGAAGCGATCGATCTTTCGTAAGCGGTACATTCTCTTTTGTTTTCTCATTCTTATATGAAAGTGTTGATGCTACTTGTCCCATCTTGTTCATCCCCTTTGTCGTTTTAATAATTACGAAACTGAACTGTTTGCTTTGCTTTTCTTACATGCAATCTCTCGCACAGACTCCCCGACTTTTTCTGCCACACGGGAATCAAGCGCCTTCGGAATAATATATTGAGGGCTCAATTCAGAAGAGCTGATCACATCGGCTATGGCATAGGAAGCGGCCACTTTCATTTCCATCGTAATGTCCTTTGCTTTCGCATCCAGCGCTCCTCTGAATATCCCAGGGAAAGCGAGAAGATTATTGACCTGGTTCGGATAATCTGACCTCCCCGTCCCCACTACCGCTGCGCCTGCTTCCAATGCTTCCTCCGGATAAATTTCAGGAATCGGATTGGCCATGGCAAACACAATCGGCTGCTCATTCATCATTTTAATAAACTCTTTCTTGAGGGCTCCGGGTCCCGAAACACCAATAAATACATCGGCCCCTTTAATCGCATCCGATAATTCACCTCGTACCCCTAGCAGGTTCGTGCGTGAAGAAATATCCTCTTGGGTAGCATTCATCCATTTCTCCCCCTTGCACAAGACACCTTCTAAACTTACGAGAGTAATATCTTCATAACCTGCGAATAATAGGAGTTCCGCAATCGCGATTCCAGCTGCCCCCGCCCCATTGATGACAATTTTCACTTTCTTATATGATTTGTTTACGACCTTCAGCGCATTGACTAATGCACCTAGGACGACGATGGCTGTACCATGCTGATCATCATGGAAAACCGGAATATCCAACTCTTTCTTTAACCGTTTTTCAATTTCAAAGCAGCGCGGTGCTGAAATGTCCTCCAAATTGATCCCTCCAAAAGAAGGAGACAAGGCTTTAATGATCGTGACGATTTCATCTACATCCTTCGTATCCAAACTAAGGGGGAAGGCATCTATACCGGCGAACTTCTTAAACAGCATGCTTTTCCCTTCCATGACCGGGATCGCTGCTTCCGGACCGATATCACCAAGACCCAATACAGCTGTACCGTCTGTAACGATGGCCACCATGTTTCCTTTCGATGTCAGCGTATTGGCCTGTTCAGGATCTTCGGCTATCGTCTTACATACATCGGCGACACCCGGTGTATAGACAAGACTAAGATCTTCTTCAGATAAAATATCAATCTTACTCACCACTTCAATTTTCCCTGCATGAGATTCATGTATGGCTAAGGCTTCTTCCTTTAAATTCTTTCGAGTCATCCAATCGCTCCTAACGTAATCGCTTACAATGTATATCCATCATATGAAAACGCTTTATCGTTTCATAGATTATGAAACTATTGTTTGACTTTTGAAATTAAAAAAAGCAGCCGGATGGGCTGCTTACAAATAGCTTTGAATTCGTGAGCTATTCAGTTTGTTCCATGTATATTGATAGACAGGTCTTCCGATACCATAGATCAGGGTTTCATCCACCACCCCGATATCTTTCAGAAACCTGAGGTACTTTCTGATTGACACCCGTGAAATGGATGTAACGTCTGCGATATCATCTGTTGAAAACGGCTCTCCTTCTAAACTCACAATCTCGTCGTAGATAGACGATAATGTACTGCTCGTCAATCCTTTAGGAAGGGGTGCCTTCTCCCCGGCTTCTTGTACATCCCTAAGTAAAAGTAAATCCAATTCACTCTGATCGATGGTAGATTGCTTTTGAAGCATACGATTACCCTCCCGATAAGTCGTCAATGCTTTTTTAAACCGTTCAAATTCAAAAGGCTTGATCAAATAGTCCACTACCCCCATGCGAAGGGCACTCTGGATATTATCGACTTCTGATGCCGCTGTGATGAGGATGACATCTGTCTCCCGCTGATCCTTCCGTATTTGCTCTAATAAGTCCATCCCCGTTTGTTTCCCAGGCATATAAACATCCAATAAAATCAGGTCAATCTTATACTCATTTACTTTCACCATGGCATCGTCAATCGAATTCGAAATCCCGATTAAATGAAACCCTTTGATCTCTTCCAGATACCTTTGATTAAACTGGGCCACCATCGGATCATCTTCCACAATCAATACATTAATCACTCTTCATCCCCACCTTATATGAAGCTTGAACAATCATCGTCGTTCCCGAGCCTACCTTTGATTCAACATGCAGGGTTCCATTCAGTTTACAGAGACTTTCTTTCACTAAGAAGAGACCGTATCCTCTTCCTTCCCCTTTAGAAGAGTATCCTTTGATGAAGATATCCTCTACCATTTCATCCGGCATTCCTTCTCCTGTATCCGTCACGACCATTTCAAATTGCTCGTCCTGATAAAATAACTCCATCAGCACTTCCTTTACGTCACCATCCATCGTGGCTTCAATACTATTATCCAAGAGGTTTCCGATCAAGGTAATCAGTTCATGTGTAACAGTAGGATCTTTGGGTTCCGGGATAAAGTCGTGACATTCAATGGTCAATGCAACGTTCTTTTCCCTCGCATAGCTCAGTTTCCCCATGATAAAACCAGCCAAAGCAGGATCCTTCACTTTCGACGTCACCGCGCTCACTTCATCGACTCGTAAGGAAACAAGCTCTTTCACGTAACGATTTAAATGATTGTAATCCTTCATCTTCACCAATCCCAGAATCACATGCATCTTATTCATAAATTCATGCGACTGGGCACGAAGCGCTTCCGCATACGATTTTACACCCGTTAACTGCTCTGCTAATTGATTCACTTCCGTTTTATCACGGAAGGTAGAGATTGCTCCGACTACTTCACCATTGACGATTAACGGAACACGGTTTACCAGAATAGATACCCCATTGATGGTTTGCTCCTCGTCAAGCTCAGGATTCCCCGTTGCGATGACTCTTTTCAACCTGGTGTGTGGCATGTATTCTTTGATGGGCATTCCGATCGGATCCGAGCTTAGTCCCGCTTTGTTAAATATTTTGAGGGCAGATTTATTCACTAATGAGATGGTTGTATCTTTATTGACAGCCACCACCCCCTCATGTACCGACTGGAGCATCGTATTCCGCTCTTCCAATATTTTCGCAATCGTAATCGGCTCCAACCCAAATAAAATTTTCTTTATGTATCTGGCTATAATAATCGCCCCAATGATTCCAACAATAATCCCGATCATGGATCCCACTAAAATATTCAGGTGACTCTGATCCAATGCTTCCTCCACGCTACCCAGGGAAATCCCTACTGCGACAGCCCCTATCTGTTGATTTTCATCGTTAAAGACAGGAGAAAATGCCCTGACGGATTTGCCCAAAGTCCCCTCTGAAATAGACAATGTTTCCTTCCCTTGGAGCACATCTTTCTCATCCCCGCCGACAAAATGCTTGCCGATACGGTCAGGATCAGGGTGAGATTTACGTATCCCTTCCATATCCATGACCACTACAAACAGAACCTCTGCTGATTTCTGGATATCAAGGGTGTATTCCTGAATTCGATCTGCATTCCCTTCCCCTTCTAAACCGCTCTTCACAATCGTGGAATGAGCGACCGTCCGGGAAACGATTTTCGCCTTTTCTTCAATATTAGACTCTATGTTGTCATTAATCGTCCTGGAAATAAGCAAGTCGGTTATCACAAGTGATACCAGGACAACGATGCACACGAAGAGAATGATGATGGTACTTAGTTTAAGCTGTTTCTTTTTCACAGGAGTCACTCCAGTGTTTTTTTAGTATGATTCTTTATTTTACATGATTTTTGGTGTTTAAAAAGGGCAATGTGAAAAAGAGGCTCCAAGTTGGAACCTCCTAGTTTAAATGAAGATTTTCATTTTTTGTTATATCATTTTTTCTAGTTGCGTGATATGTTCTGCTTTCTCGTATTATCCTTCAATCACCTCAGAATTTGAAGCATTTCTTCATCAAATGAAATAACACTATTTTGTTTAATTGTTTCAATAAATAGTTCTTTCAATTTATCCGATGCCATTAATACCCCTTCATTAGTAAATTCACTTGGATACGTTTCAAGGAACCTTATAATGAACTGAGGACTCAATGTTTCATATGTCTTAAATTGGTGAAGTTTTTTATTCTCATTCATGGCTTGAATATGTAAAGTATCATCCCTCATCGTCTCAAGCATCTTGAGCGCATAGATGACGTTATTACGCTTTAATTCCGTAAGTAATTTTCTCATGCTATAAAAAAATTCAAATGGAATATCATAGCCAACATAACTATTATTAAGATTAGTAGTAAAGCGTTCGTTTTCAATCTGCATTTTCTCAGAAACTTTCCCTGACTTATCAACGACTACTTTCCACAATGGAGATTTTACATTTAATAGCTCCGTTGGCAGGATGGACACATTGAATTCCAATCCATTCTCCATAAAGACTATTGCTAGATATATATTTTCTCTTAGTTGTATTTCCTTGATATAAATGGAGTGAAGAAAAGCATTGACGGATAAATCCCCTTGCTTTTTCTACATCATCTACTGTTGGAGTGGATAGCATCAGGTCTATGTCTGAAAGATCATCCTTGTATCCCATCACCCCTGATCCCAACTGAACGATTCCTTCTATCAAATCTGAAGACTTTTAACTTTTCGATTGTACTACTAAAGGCTAACTCTCTTTCTTTATGGGTATACATTTGATCACCTCGATATGATGTTAGAATAGCAATCTTTTTCATTACACTTAATTAAAATCACATATATCCTATTCCAATTATTTCAAATCAATACAATTAACTCAACGATTATTTGCAGTGAAAAGAAAACTTATCTTTTTCTGATAAGCTCCTAAAGAAAATGTCTTCAATAATTATCTTAATTTCTTTTGAAATGTTTTATAACATGAGAGCTACCAGCGGCTCTGTCAACCAGTGTGTGTTAGATGGTGAGGGGAACCGCTCCGATTGCAGCTAGCGTACGGCCGAGCCTCCTCAGCTTAGCCGAACGGGTCTCGGCACGCCCAAAATCCGCCGGAGTCTACGCAGTTCCCCTCACCATCTATAAGAATTTTTCATGACAGAGCTTTAATGTGTCTTTTTGAAATACATAACCAATAACAAAAGAACTCCATTCGTTGCCAGTATACCAACTAAAACCTTGATGAGAATAGCGGTAGCAGGTGCATATAGATTGATTGTATTCCAGGGTGAACTGAACAGATAGATTATTAGTGGAACCATAATAATTGATAACAGTATAGATAGCACTCCAATGAATTTCCATACCTTCGACTTAATTTTGGGTTTCTTTATTAGTCGATATAAGTTCCAGGATGACAAGAGTAGAAGAAAAAGGACTACTATTAAAGTGTTCCATTGCATGTGGTGATTCAATTGCTGCACTTCCGGGGACTTCCCCTCCTCCACAATCATTTTGATTCCATCCCTCATCCAAACGGTTGAAAGGACTTCAGAGAAGTTGTTTTTGTTTGTGAGTAGGATAAATCCATAGTCTTGTTGGGGGTTTATGAATAATTCAGCCCGGGAATCAGGTGTTTCTCCGCCGTGAAAATAATAAGAATTATCAACCTCTGTAGAGATTCTCCAGCCCAGTCCATAATACATATCTTCTTTTCTATGATAATGAGGTGAAGTATAAGTATCGAATGAATCCTTAGATAGAATGTCACCACCACCTTCCAAGAGAAATTTAATAAACTTTGCCATATCACCCGTTGTAGAGACCATGTAACCATATGGGGCCCCACTATCATCAAAAAAACCTCTACTTTTCATGGGCTTTCCAAACCATGATTGATAGCCGGGCTGATATCCCAATACTTTAGCCGCTTCGAAATTCGATACGGTCCGATCCATCCCAATCACACTGAATATCTCATCATCCATATATTCAGAAAATGTTTGTTTTGTGATATTCTCTATGATTTTTCCTAAAAGTAAATAATTCGCAGCACTGTATTGGTGTACTTCTCCTGGCTCATAACTCAAATTAACATTATTCAGCTTTTGAACCGCTACATCTATTGCATTCTTCCCTCGCAAATTACGATCTGCAATTTCCAACCCATCATAAGAGGTGATTCCACTTGAATGTGTTAATAGGTGCCTAATGGTGATTTTCTTATCAAATCGATTTCTATTATAATGAAAGGCATGCAAATAATGATCAATCTCCTGATCAAGTTCAATCTTCTTATCATCGACTAACCTCATGATAGCAAGGCTGGTTAAAGGCTTGCTGACAGAACCGATCGTAAACAGCGTATCCTTCGTGACAGGAGCTCCTTTACTTTGTTCCCCCCAACTCTGTTGAAACATGAGCTTTCCCTCTTGAATAATCGCTAAAGAAGCCCCTGGAATTCCATACTCCTCCATCGATTCATTCATAAATCTTTCTAAGAGTTCTATTTGATTATCACTCTCTGCCCTTGCATGGAATTGAAAAGAAAAAATGATGTGGCAAAACAAGCATAAAGCTATAAGTACTTTTCTCAAATCCTTAATCCCCCTTTTAAATCCGTCTTCAGATTCCATATGTTATTTACATAAATTTACCATTAAATGAATATTCTCTCTAACGGCTTAGGGACTACCTTAAGGTAAGACTTGAGGTGTAATCATTTATCCAACTTGTGAATATAAAAAGACCAAATTTCTCAGTGGTATACTTGAGAAATTTGGCCATATGAACATAGCACCCCATTATTTATAAGTTATTCAACACTACAGCCCTATTCAGGAGTAACTAAATAGAACAGTAATTGCCTTTATTGCTTAATATCTTAATACAATGTTTTCCCATTGGCCATTTAACAGAAAGTTACCCCCAAACAAAAAGAACCCCCATAAAGGAGTTCTTTTTAACCAATCTTCTTACTTCCCCTTAAACTCCGGCTTCCGCTTTTGACTAAACGCCAACAATGCTTCCACACGATCTTCAGTAGGAATTGTAATCTCATACGCTTTTCTCTCAATCTGCAATCCGGTCTGCAGGTCTACGTTCATACCATTCTTCACGGCAAACTTTGCTTGCTGCAGGGCAATCGGGCCATTAGCTAACATAGGTTCCACAAATGCATGAACTTCACCTAAGAAATTCTCTTTTTCTACTACTCTTGTAACGAGTTCGATTTCCAACGCTTCTTCTGAAGTTAATCGCTTAGCCGTCAGAATAAGTTCCAGTGCTTTGGATTCTCCTACTAATCGTGGGAGACGCTGGGTTCCGCCTGCTCCCGGGATGATGGCCAGGCTCGTTTCGGTCAGTCCCATTGTGGTGCCTGCTACTGCGATTCGGAAGTCACAGGCCAGTGCCAGTTCCATTCCACCGCCGAATGCGTAGCCGTTCATGGCGGCGATGGTCGGTTGTGGAAGGGTGGCGACGGATTGAAAGACTTCACCGATTTTGTAGACGTTGCGGATGACTTGTTGTTCGGTCAGGGTTTTACGTTCTTTGAGATCGGCTCCAACCGAGAAGGCTTTTTCTCCGCTTCCTGTGAAGATGACGACTCTGACGTCCGGATTGATGCGGAGTGCTTCGACTACCTGCTGGAGTTCGTTCAGTGTATCGTAGTTAAAGGCGTTCATTGCCTCCGGTCGGTTGATGGTGACGGTGGCGACGTTGCCTTTTTGTTCGAGTAAGATCGATTCCATGTTTGTTCTCCCCTTTTTTTAAGTGTTTCCTCCTAATGTATGATTCGACACAAACCGAGAAAACCCTTTCATTTTTTTTAGCCTAAACACCTCTCTGGTGTGTGCATAAACTGAACGTGACCGCTACCCATATTGGAGATGGGTTTGTGAGATGGTAAAAAGATGAATTAAATACAAAAAGATGCTCAGTAAACAACTGAGCATCCTCTTTTTTTATGACTGGAGCACTTGTTCTTTCAGTGCTCTTCTTAAAATTTTCCCTGTTGTATTCTTCGGCAACTCATCAATGAACTCGATCGATGCTGGCAGTTTGTATTTGGCAAGATGCTCTTTACAATACTCAAGCACGTCCTGTTCCGTTAAGGATGAATCACTTTTGACAACATAGCTGCTGACGGCTTCACCCAGTTCCGGATGAGGGACACCGATGACCGCTGCTTCAACGATTCCAGGGTGATTGTATAGCACTTCTTCGACCTCGCGCGGGTAGACATTGTACCCCCCGACGATGATCAGTTCTTTCTTACGGTCCACAATATAGAAGTAGCCTTCTTCATCCATCCGGGCAAGGTCACCTGTGTGTAACCAGCCGTCTCGGATCGTTGCCGCTGTTTCTTCTTCCATTTTGTAATAGCCCTTCATGACATTCGGGCCTTTGACAATCAGTTCGCCGACTTGTCCGACTGGAACTTCTTCTCCAAGTTCATCGACGACTTTATTCTTCAGGTTCATGATCGATGTTCCGATTGAACCCGGCTTTCTTGGTCGATCCAGCGGGTTGAAGCATGTCACGGGCGACGCTTCGGATAAGCCGTAGCCTTCAGAAATCATGACGTTGAATTTCTTTTCAAAGTTATTCAAGAGTGCAACTGGTAAGGAAGCGCCACCTGAAATACAGAGACGGAGAGATGATAAATCTTCAGGATTTCCTTCAGGATACTGGAACAGGAAGTTGTACATGGTTGGTACGCCGGCAAATAAGGTTGGCTCATAGGTCTTCGACAGGTCGAAAATGGCTTTTGGACTAAAGCGCGGAACGATTAAAAGGGTTGCCCCTGTCATCAATGGCGCATTCAGTACCACTGTCAAACAGAATACATGGAACATTGGCAGGGCTGTTATGACGCGATCGTCTTCATTCATTCGTAAATAGCTGCCGACATCGGTTGCATTGGAATAAATATTTTTGTGCGTCAGCATGGCGCCTTTCGGTTTCCCCGTCGTTCCTGAGGTGTAAAGGATGATGGCAACTTCATTTTCATCCACATCCTCCCCCTTAAACGCAGGATCGCCTTTTCCAAGAACACCTGTAAACGATTTCATTTTAGGATAAGCGAGCGAGATTTTTTCTAAATCAATATCCTTCGCCCGTTCATCCCCTGATTCACACAGGATGAAATGCTCGACACCGGATAATAGATGCTGCATCTTTTCAATTAATGGGAATAACAAATCAAGAGTGACGATGGTTTTCACGTCACCATTTTTCAGGATGTAGCCAATTTCGTCCGGTGTGTAAATCGGATTGATTGGTATCACCTTTAACCCCATTCGTAGTGCCCCATACAATCCAATGACGAAATGTGGTGAATTCCCTAATACAAGCGCGATGTGATCCCCTTTTTTCAGACCCAATTGCTCTAAGCCGCTTGCAAATTTTGATACAGCTGCATTTAATTCCCCATATGTACTGGAGGTATTTAAGAAATGATAGGCTGTTTTATCTGCTTTCTCTTGAGCGATTTGGTCTAACCGTGTTGCGATATTCAATTGTATCCCTCCCCTTTTCAGATAAACTGAATGAATGGTCATTCATCAAACTATTAAAAGTATTCAAAATATATTCTATATAAAGAATAGTATTAATACAAGTATCTTGTAGAAAAAAAGCCGCCCAATTTGGACGGCTTTTCCATTTTCTTATTGTGCAAAAATAGCATTGGAAACAAGTCTGAACAGATAATCCGTATGATCACGGAAAGTTGGTTCGAGTCCGATTAACAATACATTTTCATCCTTCACGATAACTGGCTTCCCTTGAGCCGCTTCACTGTCTTCCCAGTGACCGGCCAGGAAGAAATCACTGCTATTTTGATAGCTTGATAGAATGGCTGCACTTCCTGTGTTTGTGTACCATGTTGGTTGATAAACAAATCCAAGGTCTTCTGTCTCGTAACCAGCTGTGTAAGTAGAATCCGTATGAGATAATTGAACGATACCGTTGCTGTTGGAGCCGCCTGTTTCCACTTTCACATCACTTAATCCAAGCTTTGTCGTGGCCAGGGATGCACCGGCACCGATGGCAAGATATTGCCCGCCATCCGCTACAAAACCTTCCACATTCGCTTTAAATGCTTCATATTGCGCTGCATCCTTCAATCCGAATTCCGAATTGGCCACACTATTTTGATAGGAAATGAGATTCGATCTGCCGTTATAAATAAACACATCCGTTGAACCAAGACCCTCTTCTGCTACCTGTTCGGGAGTCTTTTCTTCCACTGTGAAGCCAAGACGTTCAAGTGCCAGCTTCGTTCCAGAGTGGGATTGAGCTTTGTTCATTCCTCCATCTTTTAAGAGGGTCACATGCTGGGACGTAATTTCTTTCGCTCCTTCCGGTACGGATTGGGAAGGAATCGTGACAGCAGTATTTTTCACGAGGTCGGCCAGTTCAGCTTTGGCTTCGGCACCTGCATACAATGTTCCATCTTCACCTCGGTGAAGAGTGTGCCCGCTATTTAATAATTGATTGGCAATCGCAATCGATCTGGCGGAGGTATTCGGGATCGCATAAGGTCCGTCCCCAATGACATCTCCACTTTCATTCAGTGCTCTTACTTGTTTCGATTTTACATTCAGTTCAGTGTCACTGCTTACTTCCACTGCATCGAAGCCCCATAATTCAGGCAGATTCCAGGCAGAGATATCGTACATACTCGGTGTGTCTTCAGTGATGTCTTCCCCGTCCCAAAGCATCGTGTTTGCAAGGCCGGCTTTTGCTTGATCCATCGGTACGATATACGTCCCTTTAGGATACGTCACTCCATCAAACGTAAAATCCTTCTGAGCTTCTTCTACGACAATATCATTATCTTGAAGATGCTCAACGGCTTTCAAAGTAGCCGTTTGATCCTGTTCATCACTTGGCAGAATATAAGCAGATGGAAAATGGCCTTCAGTATGGAACGGGTGGTCGAACTGGACACCACGTTTAAAGACTTCGATCTGATCTTTTACCATATCCACTTTGTTTTCACTCGCATAACCCAGTGCACCCATCACGGCATCATATGTCCATTGAACCCCGTCCCAATCATTGGTCGGCGCTTCAAGGGTATACCCATATGCCCCGTGATACATGGCATACATTGGTGTGAAGATCGGCGGATAATCATCCCATCCGGCAGCATCATCACGTTGCGGGATATAAGTCCCTTCCATATCTTGATAATCTACGTTTGATGATTCCGTATGAGTATTTTCATAGTTTTCTTTATTCGAAACGATATTGGATTCCATCGCTTCCGCTTGATTCAATGCCCATTTGGAATACAAATCATATTCATAGTTTGGATTATGAGGCGGCGTACAAGGCTCTATCAAACCTGGCTTTGTCGGGCCGCCATACCCTCTCACATATCCGTGCAGATCAAGGAATACCATTGGATTCCATTCGGTGATCAGGTCTACCATATGCTCTGTTTCAGGCTGGGATTGAGTGATGAAATCACGGTTGAGGTCAATTCCATTCCCATTGAAACGTGTAGCATCAATACGCCCATCCGGGTTCGCTACCACATTGAAGATTAGGATATGATCTTCGAGAATTCCTTTTGTCTCCTCATCATCTTCCGTCGCAAAGCGCTCGATTAATTGCAGAGCTGCATCGGTTCCAACAAACTCTGTTCCATGGATGGATGCATTGATCATCACCGGAACCTTTAGATCAGGGTGCTTATCGATAAAGTCCTGTGCTTTATCAGGCGACTGGATCATTTTCTTACGCAGACCTTTATAATGACCATACTTCCCTTTCGCTTTCGCATCCGAAACGGTCACTACAAACATATCATGACCGGCTGCTGATTTTGTTTCGCTCTTCTCGACCGTCACACGATTGCTTTCCTGTGCGATCGCTTCAAGCTTTCCTTCAATCTCAGAGTACTTCACAAAGTCATAGTGCTCGCTATTAAACAAGCTTTTCTCTTTCTCATCGAGTTGAGTGTTTTGAATCGTCGTTTGAGGAGATTCTGCTAAAACGTTGAATGGTGTGGTGGATAGTAGAGTAAAACTGGCAATTCCTGCAATAATCTTTTGCTTCATTTATGTACCTCCAAATTATGTAATAGTATAATAATAGAATAAATATTCACTATTTCACATAAATATTTAGACCTATATTTTAATGGGGGGATTTTCCTATAGACTAAAAAAAAGAGAGCAGCTCTCTCTTTTAGAAAACTGCCCTCTGATTAAAATTCTTGACATGGCATTTATAGTCCAAGCATATTCGGGATCCACATCACTGCCCCTTCCCAATAGGTAATGATAAATAAGATGAATATCCCCATCATGAGAAATGGCATGGTTGCCTTTACCAGCCTTTCAAATTTCACATCTGCAATTGAGGAAACAATGAATAAACCTGTCCCTACAGGAGGTGTGAGAAGACCTATGGTGAGATTAATACAAATGATGACGCCAAAATGAATCGGATCGATTTCAAATGCCGTGATCAGAGGCATAAAAACAGGTACTAATATGATTAAGGCCGCTATTCCATCCAGCACCGCACCTAGTAATAGCAGGAGTATATTCACCAATAACAGGAACACAAATGGGTTATCTGATAAGGATGTCATTTGCGTTACGATCGCTTGTGGGATTTGTTCAAATGCTATCATCCAGCCAAAGATATTGGCCATTGCAATTAAAAAAGTAACCGTCGCTGTTGCCGTCACGGTATTCACTAAAATACCAGGGATTTTTCTCCACTTTAGTTCCCTGTAGAATAACTTTCCTACAATAAAGGCTACTAGTGAGGCGATAGCAGCAGACTCCGTAGCTGTAAATGCCCCACTCAGTATTCCAAATATAATAATGAATGGAACAAGTAATGCCGGGAGAACACTTAATGAACTCTTCATAATTTCTTTAGCAGAAGCTCTTGTCGTCTTCTTAAAATTATATTTATATCCAAGGAAGGCAATTAAGCTGATAAAACCGATTCCATACATGATACCTGGAATGATTCCAGCCATGAACAAACCACCAATGGAAGTACCAGATAGAGTTCCATAGATGATAAAGATCATGCTGGGCGGAATGATTGGAGCTACTATAGAAGAAGCTAATGTTAATGCTGACGAGAACTCTCTATCGTAACCTTCTTTTTCCATTTCGGGAACCATGACTTTACTCATCATGGCCGCCTGAGCATTAGCTGATCCTAGTATGGAAGCTAAGAACATGTTAGCAATAATCGTGACATACGCGAGTCCGCCTCTAACATGACCGATTAAGACTCTTGCAAACTTTACTAACCTTGTGGTGATACCACCACCATTCATTAACTCTCCAGCCAGCATAAACAAAGGAATGGCCAATAAACCAAAATTATCCAACCCTGAGTATAGTCTCATGGGTGTAGAGGACAAAAGTGTTACGTTTCCTACTACTAGAAAATAGAGTACGGTTGTGATCCCCAGTACAAGGGAGATAGGTACAGACATAAAGAGGAGAATAAAGAAACAAAAGACCACTAATATTGTCAATTACTGCCCCTCCTTTACCAAATCAAAGAGGTTTGATAATACATGGATACCTGCAAATGAAAGACCCAATGGTACTGCTGAATAAGGAATCCACATTGGTATTAACATGGCTGTGGATTTTTGATAGGCAACACTAGGTGATAAAATCCAAGTAATGCTGTAATAGATTAAGAGAACGAGAAAAACGAGCATAATCATATGCCCTAACATAAGTATGATCCTTTTAACTTTTGAAGAGACATATTCTAATACGATTGTGACGGAGGCCTGGGACTTATACTTCAGCCCCAAGCTCCCTCCTATAAAACTAATCCAAATCAGGAGAAATATAGACACTTCTCCTGCCCATGATAATGGGGAATTAAGGATATAACGAAAACCGACTGCTAACGTTACGATAACGGCCATCGAAAACATCAGGATCATTGACAGTATCTTTTCTATAGAAGAAATGCCGTTACTTATCGCTTTCATGATTTTGACCCCCTATTGCTAATCTATTATTTACGGAAGGTATCAATAAACTCTTGAATAAGTGGATCTGTCGGACCATATTTCTCATCAAACTGCTTCATCTGTTCTTTAAATGCTTCAGAATCAAGTTCGTAGATTTTCATACCTTCATCTTTTAGAGTTTGTTTAAATTCTTCTTCTTGTCCAGCTCTTGTAGTTGCTGCGAAATCTGCCGCTGCCGCCATGGATTCACGGACAATTTGTTGGTCTTCCTCAGACAGTCCTTCGAATGTTCCTTTATTCATCATCGCCACTGCAGGCCAAACCATGTGATTAGTCACCGCTCCATATTTAACTACTTCATGATATTTATTGGTGATGGCTGCATCCAAGTCCATGTCCATTCCATCAATCACACCTGTTTGAACGGCAGAATATACTTCCGGTAATGGAAGCCCCTCGGTAGAAGCTCCAGAGAATTGATAGAAATCCTGCATTGGTGGACTAGGTGTAACACGCAGTTTTAACCCCTCCATATCTGAAGGGTTCTTTACTTCTTTATCTTTAAACAACATCACTCGTTGGCCGGCGAATAAATAGTCCAGGCCCACTAAACCTTGCTTATCTATCGTATTGAGAATACTCTTTGCTACCTCTGAATCTCTTGCTTCATTTGCCGCATTTAAATCTTCAAACGCATAAGGAGTAAACCACGCAGCAAATGAAGGTTCCCTTGAGCTCATATATGCAGCTGTTATCAGACCAAAATCAACTGATCCGGCAGCGATTTGTTCTACCATATCTGCTTCTGTTCCTAACTGACTTGATGGATAAATTTCTACTTTCATTCGACCTTCTGATCTCTTTTCGAGCTCTTCTTTAAATTTTTCCGCCCCTTTATGCCACATATGACTCGGTGGTGTAATATGAGCTAATTTAAAGCTATAAGTTTTGTCCTTATTATCTTCAGATCCACTGCTTTTTTCTGATTCTCCGGAACCGCAGGCACCCAATACACCTAATACAAGAAGAAGACCCAACAAGTTTAATCCCCATTTTTTCAAACTTTTCACTTTCATTTCCCCCTCATTCATTATTAAAGCGTTTTCAATTATTGAAAATCCAATGAATGCATTCTCTAAAGTTGCAGATGTAACCCTAACAGATTACTAGCTTCGAAATCTTTCCCTTGCTCGATAAGCTTTCTGATTCTTGTTGAGGAAATTACTGTTCCTTGCTCGCAACAAACAGGATTCATTGTGCTTACTTTAAAAGATTGCCTGAGCGTTTCCACATTGCCTTCTCTGCCATTTCCAAATCTAAAATCGTTCCCAACAAAAATTTCTTCCGGGTGGAAACTCATAAGAGTGTTTATAAATCGGGAAGAAGATTGTTTTAGATACTCTTTATTGAAACTGGCTATAACGGCATAATCAACACCCAGAGACTCTATACGTTCCAACTTCTCATCTAAGGTGGTAAGCATTTTAGCACCCTTGAAATAAGCACGAGGAGGTGGATCAAAAGTATACACCACGCTTGGAATACTTCTTTTTCCGCTTTCATGTACGACATGAGTAATCACGGATTGATGTCCTTTGTGTACACCGTCAAATGCCCCTATTGTCATAACCGATCTAGGCAATGTCAATGACTTCACATGAAGAATTTGCACCAGTAGCACCTCCAAAAAAATAAAGTCCCTTACGTACAAAGCTTAATTATCCTTTCAACGTACCACCAACTGCCCAATTCCCCTTTGGAACTTCATTTATTAAAATTCTAACTTGTTCAGGCTTTGTTTCTAAACATTCACAAATTGAAAGAGTCAGAGATTTTACAAGTTCTTCTTTCACTTCGGGACTCCTGCCTTCGAGAATATGAAGATGAGCAATCGGCACCCTTATTCATCCTTCCCATTACACACATTAAAAGCAATGGATCCAAGGAGACCAAAATCAACCTTCAAAGAGTCACCATCATAAATATTGATCGCTTCGGTTATTCCTCCCGTTAAAATAACCATCCCTGCTTCAATTCCCAGACCAACTCGATCCAACATTTTGGCTAATTCAATAATGGATTTGACAGGGTGCCCTAAAACAGCGGAACCTAGACCAGATTGAACTTTTTCTCCATTTCTAAACATGGAAACTTCCAGATTTTCAAGGGAATAGTTCAAAGGAGAATATGCTTGATCACTCAGTAAAAAACGAGAAGAGGAGGCATTATCTGCCACTACATCCACTAACGTGAAAGAGAAATTTTTATATCGGCTATCAATAACCTCAACTGAAGGCATGATAAATTCTGTAGCACTCCAAACATCCCGAGGTGTTAAGTTGCTCCCCTTTAAAGCTTTCTTCATTACAAATGCAATTTCCGGTTCAACTCTGGGATGAATCAATCCTTGAAGAGAGAGAGACTCTTGATTGATCTCCATTGATTGAGTTAGTCTCCCATAAATTGGTTCATTCACACCAACCGATTTTTGTTTTGCTACACTCGTTAAACCCATTTTCCATCCAATTTTATGATCTCCCCTTTGAAGGGCACATTGTTCCCATAATTTCTGAATTTCATAAGATTCTTCAACTGTTAAGTTGGGATAAGCCAGTGTAATCTTATCCATCTCAATTCCTTTCACTTGATGAAAATCAATGTATTCCGCTAATTCTTTTAAGTTCTGCGTTTTAGTCTCCATTTTCGGCTCCTTTCTACCTTACAGTAGCTTTCTTTGATAACTCGCTGGCGACGTCGACAATCATATCTTCTTGTCCTCCTACGACACCCATTCTACCTAATTCCACTAAAATGTCTCTTGGATCTACATTGAATTTCCTAGCCGCTTTTTGTGCATGAAGTAAGAAACTCGAATAGACACCTGCATAACCCAGAATTAAACTCCCTTTTGTAATTTCTTGTGGTTTTTCTAGAATGGGAGCTATAATATCCTCTGCCAAATCCATCATTTTATAATGATCGATTCCAGTCTCAATGTTCATGCGATCCAGTATCGAGATCAGAACCTCTGTTTGGGTGTTTCCAGCACCCGCACCTAAACACCGGACACTCCCATCTACCCAGGTTGCTCCTTCTTCTATTGCTACAAGAGTATTGGCCATCGCCAATGAAAGATTATTATGGGCATGAAATCCAATATTTGAATGGAGGCTTTGCTTTAATGCTTTCACTCTTTCCCTTACTTCATGAGGAAGCATGGTCCCTGCAGAATCTACAATATAAATGGTATCCGCTCCATAGCTTTCCATTAATTTCGCCTGCTGTATCAATTTGTCTATAGGTGCCATGTGAGCCATCATCAAGAAACCGACCGTTTCCATACCCAATTCTTTTGCTGTTTGGATATGTTGCTTTGATACATCAGCTTCTGTCACATGGGTAGCAATACGAGCGAGCCTTGCACCTGCTTGCTCTGCCGTAATCAATTCTTTAACCGTTCCTATTCCCGGTAAGAGCAAAACCCCTATCTTTGCTTGTCTGCATACCGAAACAGCAGCTGATATCAAATCGAATTCATTTGTTTTTGAAAGCCCGTATTGCAGGGAGGAACCCCCTAAACCATCTCCATGTGAGACTTCAATATAAGGAACGTTCGCTTCATCTAAGGCTTTGGCTACATTTATTACTTGATCGACTGTATAGCTGTGACCGATAGCATGACTTCCGTCTCTTAAAGCTACCTCTGTCACAGTAATATCCCGATTCATCACACTCATTCTCCTTTCTCATTTACTCGAGGTGAATTTTATGCCTGCTGAGTCATTACAAATTTAGCTAGTTCTTCCCCTACTTTCACTGCAGACGAAGTCATGATATCTAAGTTTCCGGCATAACTCGGTAAGTAGTCACCAGAACCCTCCACTTCAAGGAAAACCGTTACTTTATTGTCTTCAAAAATAGGATCGGTTCGAAGGCGGTATCCAGGAACATATTCACTCACTCTCTGTACCATATTTTTGATTGATTGAGTAATCTCTTTTTGGTTTACATTTCCTTTTACTAAACAATAAACCGTGTCCCTCATTAAGATTGGAGGTTCAGCTGGATTAAGAATGATAATCGCTTTTCCATTTTCAGCTCCTCCAATCACTTCAAGACCTTTAGCTGTTGTTACTGTGAATTCATCAATATTAGCTCTTGTGCCCGGACCAGCACTTCTACTGGAAATTGTAGCAACAATTTCTGCATACTCCACTTCAGTCACTGAATTTATACTGTGCACGATGGGAATGGTCGCTTGCCCTCCACAAGTGATCATATTTACATTTTGTTCATGTAAATGCTCGTGTAGGTTTACAGGTGGAACAACAAAGGGACCGATGGCAGCAGGTGTAAGATCAATCACTTTCTTACCAAGTTTTTTCAATACTTCTGCATGATTGTAATGCGCTTTTGCAGAAGTCGCATCAAATAATATTTCTGCGATTTCATGTCTTTCCACAAATCCATCTAACCCATTCGAAAATGTTGAAAGACCATGTTCCTGTGCCATTCTTAATCCTTCTGAATTTGAGTCAATACCAATCATTGCCGTTAATTCCAATACATCTGAACGAAGCAATTTCTTCATTAAATCTGTACCTATATTCCCAGACCCGATTATGGCAACTTTCGTTTTCATTTCTTTTCCTCCTTACCTTTCAAACGTACATGAAACCTTTCCTAGACCATCAAACACGGCAGAGAAATCATCACCGGGATGTGCGTATACAGCTGCTGATAAAGCTCCTGATAAGATCAACTCCCCAGGTTCCAGTGTCAAATTAAACTCATGAAGTTTATTGGCAAGCCACGCTACACAATATGCTGGATCTCCTAGTGCTGCTGAACCCTTCCCCGTATTCATCAGTTCACCATTACGATAGAAGTTCATCCCTACTTCTTTTAAATTGACGTCCTCTATGGAAACTGGTCTACTCCCTAATACAAATAATCCTGATGAAGCATTATCGGCAATCGTATCTTGTAATTTAATCTTCCAATCTGTAATTCTGCTATCAACAACTTCTAATGCAGGTAATACATAATCCGTAGCCTTCAATACACCTTCTGCAGTTACGTTAGGACCTCGTAACTCTTCTTTAAGGACAAAAGCGATTTCCCCCTCCACTCTAGGTTGAAGAACTTGAGGCTTCAACACAGTTCCATTGTTCTCAATGGCCATTTCATCAAGAAGGTGTCCATAATCTGGTTCATTGACACCAAGTAGTTCCTGCATGGCGATGGAAGTGAGACCAATTTTTTTGCCCACTATGGTCGCACCCGTTTCGACTTTCCTAGCGATCGTTTTTAGTTGGATGTGGTAGGCTTCTTGAATCGTGATGGATGGTTTTAATTCTGTTAAAGGTTTACTCCCCTCTCTATTTCTCTCAGCTTCTATAAGATGATTTGAAAATCTCTTGATTTCTTCGCTAATTGTTTGCTCAAACATGGACAGCCCACCTTTTTCTATAATTTAATCGTGATATTGGAAAGCTCGCTATAAAACTCGAAACTATGCATGCCTCCCTCTCTGCCTATACCGCTTTGTTTCATTCCTCCAAATGGAGTGCGCAGATCTCGCAAATACCAGGTGTTCACCCAAATAATTCCTGCTTCTATTTGGTGAGCTACTCGATGGGCTCTTCTTAAGTCGTTTGTCCAAATCGTCGTCCCTAGTCCATAATGAGTATCGTTTGCTTGTTCAATGACTTCTTCTTCCGTTTCAAAAGGAAGTACAGTCACCACCGGTCCAAATATTTCTTCACGAACACAAGTTGCATCTTTATCAAGGCCAACAATGATCGTCGGCATGATAAAATACCCTTTGTCTTCTTCCTGAAGACGACCTCCCCCTACAAGGATGGTTCCTCCTTCATCTCTGGCTGATTGTATGTAGCCCAACACTCGCTCATAGTGTTCTTTACTTATTACTGCGCCAACTTTGGTTTCATCACGGAATGGATTACCTACAGTTAGCTCTTTTGTTTTGGCAACAAACTTCTCTAAAAAGGATTCATATACCGAACTTTCAACATAAATTCTGGAACCACACAGACATACTTCCCCTTGATTCATAAAACTTGATTTAAGTGTTGTCTCAATCACTTCATCCAAGTCGGAATCTGCAAAAATGATGTTAGGATTTTTCCCACCAAGTTCGTATGAAAGTTTCTTTAATGAAGGTGCAGCGGCTTTCATGATAGCGGTTCCTGTCTTGGTTTCCCCTGTGAACGTAACAGCATCAACGTCAGGATGTTCGGTAATGGCAGCCCCTGCTGAGCCAGGTCCAAAACCATGAACAAGATTCACTACCCCGTCTGGTACTCCAGCTTCTTTACATATTTCTGCCAGTACCGTAGCTGTCATGGGAGTCCACTCAGCAGGCTTCATAACTGCTGTATTTCCAGCTGCAAGGCAAGGTGCCATCTTCCATGTAAGAAGTAATAATGGCAGATTCCAAGGATTAATCATACCCACTACACCAACTGGCCGGCGAATGGAGTAATGAAGGGCTTGTTGATCTTGCTGATATGCCTCTGTTCCCATAGAGGTCAAGTAGTCTGCAAAGAAATGGAAGTTATAGGCAGCTCTTGGAATATCGATTTCAAGTGCCATTTGATAAGGTTTTCCGGTATCCATGGATTCAAGTGCAGCTAATTCTTCTTTCCGATCAAGAATCAGGTCGCCAATACGTCTTAAAACGGCAGAACGTTGACTTGAAGAGAAGGTTTTCCAAGGTCCCTGTAAAGCCGTTTTGGCTGCTTTTACAGCTTCATCTACTTCCTTCTTCCCGCCTTCCGATACACTTCCAATTATTTCCTCTGTAGCTGGATTAATATTTTCAAATGTTTTCATATCAAATGAATCTCTATATTCACCATTAATGAAATGTCTGCAATCTATTGGTCTAACTTTCTGATTAGATTTTTCTTTTAAATGCACTGAAAGTCCCCCCTGCTACTATTAACACGTTATTATTTTTGAAAAAAGGTGACATGTTTGTCACCTTTTTTCATTTCATTTAAGTTAATGGGTCTTCAATTTCTACAATCATTTCAATTTCAATGGCTGTTCCTCCAGGTAATTGGGCCATCCCCACAGCTGATCTGGCGTGCTTACCTTTTTCACCAAAAACCTCTACTAATAAATCAGACGCACCATTCATTACTTTTGGCTGATCCATAAAATTCTCTGTACAATTGACAAATCCTAATATTTTCACGATTCTCTTAACTCTAGAAAGTTCTCCTAGTTCATCCTTCAATACGTTTAATAGATTCATCATGGATTGACGGGCAGCCAGATAACCCTCCTGTACATCAAAGTCACTGCCAATCTTTCCACGATACTCATCGACCCCTTGACCAGAAGTGAAAATCAGGTTGCCAATACGAACTCTACTAACATAATTCCCCACAACAGGACGTACAGGAGAAAGCTTAAGTCCCAGACTTTGAAGTTTCTCCTCTGGTGTCATTAGTTTTTGTTCCATAGTCAGATTTTAACTCCTTTATATTTAAGAATCTCAACGCATTTTCACCTAAGATCATTCGTCTTTGAACGTCTGTTAATTCGTTCATCCCATCTATTACTCTTCCTGGTGGAATCTCTCTTAATAAAAATGGATAATCTGACCCCATCATTACTTTCTCATGACCAAATCGATCAATTAGATAGTTCACATTTAAAGAATCATAGTTTAAGGAGTCAAAATAGAAATTCTTCACATAATGACTTGGTGGATGCGTTGTTAATCGTAATTGCGGCCACACTTTCCACCCTTGATCCAGTCTTGGTAAAATGTATGGGAACGACCCTCCACCATGGGCAAAACAAATTTTTAAATTAGGAAATTTCTCTATCACACCGCTCCAAACAAGACTGGCAGCGGCAAGAGCTGTCTCACTCGGCATTCCGATGGTATACATAAAGTTATGTCGTGGTGTTCGATCCTTAGCCATCGTCTCCCACGGATGAATAAATAAAGGTACATTCCATTTCTCAGCCATCTCAAAAAATTCAAGGAATTCAGGAGCATCTAAATTTTCGCCATTTACATTTGTACCTATCTCAATTCCGTATAAATTTAATTCATTTATGCAACGATCCATTTCAGCTACTGCTGTTGCTGCATCCTGCATGGGAACAGTCCCTAATCCTACAAAACGGGAGGGATGCTCTTGAACGGTTTTTGAAATAAAGTCATTTTGAATCCGTGCCATTTCAAGTGCTGCATTCTTATTTGCCCAGTATGAGAACGTGACGGGAATGGGAGAAAGCACCTGAATGTCTACACCTTCTCTATTCATATCCTGTATTCTCTTTTCAGGACTCCACACTTGATCAGTCACTTCTCTAAATATCTTTCCTTCTACTAAAATATTTGCTCCACACGCACATGTTTGATGAAGAACCGGCCATTTCCCTCCATATTTTTCAGCAAAATCAGGGAGGTCTTTTGGAATGATATGTGTATGAAAATCTACTCTCATTTCCATTCCTCAGCTTCAGGGGGCATTTTATACGCACAATTTTCACAAATACGCAGATCTTCACTTGAATTAAAATGTTCTATCGCTTCTTTCACCTGTGTTTCAATATTTGTCAGTTGAACAGTCGCACGGTGCATTTCATGGTCACATTTATCACAGAACCATACAAAGCTTTCAAGTTCTCCTTGGTCCCTTTTTCTTTCTAAAACAATTCCATAGGAATCTGCTACTCTATGAGGAGAGTGGGGTATATTAGCCGGCAGCATAAATATCTCACCTTCGCCTACAGTTACCACTTCACGTTTTCCTTCATCATTAATGCATTCTACGTATGCATTGCCTTTAATTTGATAGAAGAATTCATCAGATGGATCCACATGGAAATCACGACGTTTATTAGGTCCTCCAAGCAACATGGCAATAAATTCAGAGTCTTCCCAAAGCACTTTATTGTTCACTGGTGGCTTCAATAAATCTTTGTTATCTTCAATTGTTTTCAATAAATCCAGAACCCTTGTTTTTAAAAATGATTTTGATTGAGTAGTCATTTCATAACCTCCTGAATGATTGTAGTTGTTACAATACACTGCTTATATAGCCGATATCTTTTGAAATTTTTTCAGCTGTGTTTACCACACTTCTAATCATTTCATTACGATTGCTGCCATTCATATATGTGATCGGTCCAACCATATTAAGCGCAGCGATCGTTTGACCCGTATATGATCGAATAGGTGCCGCTATACCATATAGCCCTAGTTCATTCTCATTATTGCTAATCGCAAACCCCTGGGCTTTTATTTGCTTTAATTCTTCTTTTAATTTTGAAATACAGGTAATTGTATTAGGTGCACGTTGTAATAGACCCTTGGCAATGGTAGGTTTAATTAACGAAGGGTTATAAGCTAACAAAATCTTTCCCGTACTCGTACAATAAGCCGGTTTCGTTGCCCCGACATATGTTGGTACTGGAAGTGAAGTTTTGGATTTCACCTTTAAAACGAATCGAACTTCTCCTGAATCGAACATACCAATATGGGCAGTACCGTGAAACTTTCGTATTAGACTCTCACAAAATGGAGTTGCCTCACTATAAATATCCTGCTGATACATTACGTGATTGCTCCATTCTAATAGCTTCCAGCCTAATCGGTATTTTTTTCGGCTATCTTGAATCAGCATTCCCTCTTCACATAGGGTTCGCACTAAATGATGGACAGTACTTGGATTCATTCCTAGTCTTTCGGCAATTTCATTATTGCCTAATGCCGGTTCGTCATTGGTAAAACAATTCAGAATTTTGGAAATCTTTTTCACAGAAGAAATCACTTATTATCCCCCTCATCCTACTATTGGCCAAGAGCACCAATTTAAGAACTTTGACAAATCTTGTTGAATTACCTGCTTCCAACCAAACAAAATAAAGCGCTTATATTTATGGGGTCGGTTGTCCTTGAAGGTCTTTGGACCCTTTTAATGCCTCATCAACCATTTCAAAAGAGTGGTTCCGTTTAAATCCTGCATAGAAACGACCCAGTCTTCTTAGAGGATCTCCTGAATAATAACGCTCATATTGCAGTAGCCTTTGTCCAAATGCTTCACCACATAAATCCCATGCAAGTTTAAATAATTGAACCCGTTCTTCTGATGTTACCCCTTCACGTCCTACATAATATTTCTGAGCATCTTCCCGAAGTTCAGGCTGTTCAAAATCAGCGAATGTAGGTGACATCAATAATCCACCAGCACCAACAGTTTGCATCACTTCAATGGCACGAGGATAAAGCTTAGGCAACATCCCACGAACGGTCTCAAGAGGTGTACCAGCTGGTCTCACTTCACCGATTGACGTCGTTTCATATTCGTATTCAGCCACTCTTAATAATGCCCGTACTGCTTCAACTGACTGCATAAGCTCCCCTAATTGTGTTTGAACGTTTAAATATCCGTCCACACCAATGGAATCTGCCACTCTTGCTGCTACTTCAGAAGCAAATTGCAGTTTTACTAATCCTCTTACCCCTGATTGATGAGCAGGTTGCTGTCCAATTCCAGTCTTTGGATATAATTGATTAGCAGCTTCAATATTCTGATTGATAAAAATACGGTCACTTGGAACAAATACGTCATTAAAGACAAGTAATGCATCCATTTCTTCATATCTGGAAGCGAGTGGATGGTCTAATACAGATCGTTTTCCATCTTGCATCGGCTCTCTACAAATAATTCGCAGCCCCGGTGTGTCTATAGGCAAAGCAAATGCAATGGCATGCTTTTCATCGCCCGGCTGAAACCCTGGAAATGAATAAATGATCACTTCATCTGTTATTGGAGCTAGTGTGGCTAACATCTTGGCTCCTCTTACAATAAAACCATCAGGTCTTTCTTCTACAACCCCTAGATGTGTATATTCTTTTTCCTGTTCATGAGAGGCTTTACTGCGGTCATTTTGAGGATTAATGATGGCATGAGTCAAGAATAAGTCGTTGGCCCGAATATATTCGTAGTAGTTCACCATATTCTTTGCCCATTCCGGATTGTATTGTTCTAGAAACCACTTATTGCTGGCCATTGCAGTGATCGTTACATTAAGAAAGTCCGGTGTTCTTCCCATAAGCCCAAAGGTTGCTTTAGCCCAAACTTCAAAAAGCTTGCTTCTTGCTTTTAACTCTTCATACGATTTAGGTACTTTAAATGCCTGGGAATATCGCTCACCTGTTTCTTCACATATGTAGGTGATTTCCTCTTTGTATTTTGGGTCATTTTGAATATCGTAGAGATTTGCAATTTCATGGATTGGCTGACGGAATACTTCTTCCTCATAAACGTTCTCTACTTTCTTTCCTCCTAGCCAAACTTCTGGTTGTCGAGATTTCAAACCTTCTATATACTGGGCACCAGTACGAATTGTCATTTATACATCCCCCTTTACTACTATTTTTTTACGTAGTGATCGATTGAATTTGTTTCTAAGAATTTACCTTGGAAAAACACTAAACTATTCCCTTCTTCGTAATGGTAATTTTGAACTTCGCCCACAAATAGTACATGGTCTCCGCCTTCATATTCCTTCCAGGGATTGCATTCAATTGTAGCTAATGAACCTTTGATAAGTGGACCACATTCGGTATCTTCCCATTCGATTTGCAATCCTTGTTGTTCTTTTCCGGCAAATTGCCAAGCCACCGCTTCCTGACCAGCTGCCAATATATTAATAACAAATGACTTTTCTTTCATTCTTTCGTAGGCTTTGGCTCTTTTATCAATAGATACCAATACTAATGGAGGATCCAAAGAAACAGACGTAAACGAATTTACCGTAATACCATGATTCTGATTGTTATCGCCTTTCCAAGTAACAACCGTTACTCCCGTGGCAAACTTACCAAAACAATTTCTTAAATCGCGAATATCCATTTTACATGCCACCTCCTCATTTCTTAATCTGACTCCATACTATAGCTTTTTAAAAGATAAAACTTATGATAATTTCATAATGTGAAATATTCATAGAATTTTTTAAAAAATCTGATATTTTTTATAATTTTTTTAAAATAAAAAAAACCCTCCATAAAAAGGAGGGTCATTAATCTTTAATACACCAAATCCACAAATTCATCCTTCGTCACATTCCCGAAATAGTGTTGAATATCCACACCTTCCAAAGCCCCGGCAATGTCTATTCTTTCGTAGCGGGTGCCTATTAGTTTTTCTTCGATGTCATCAACATTCCCGACTCCGAAGAAATCACCATAGATTTTACAGTTTTCGATTTTTCCTTTGTTCACTTTCAGACGAACGTCGATGGATCCGACCGGGAAGCGGTGAGAATGCTGAAGATTGAATTTCGGTGATTTACCGTAGTTCCAATCCCAGTTCTGATAGCGTTCTTTTGAAAGCTCATGGATGTTCTTCCAGTCTTCTTCCGTCAGGACGTATTCTTCTACGTCGCTGCCGTCAAATATATAATCCAGAAGAGTTGAACGGAATTGTTCGATGGTCATTTTTTCTGACAGGAATTCAGAAATGTTGGCCACACGGCTTCGGATCGATTTAATCCCTTTTGATTCAATCTTGTCCTTTTTCACCCGTAGAGCTGACACGACGTTTTCCATTTCGGAATCGAACAACAGCGTTCCGTGGCTGAACATCCGGCCCTTAGTGGAGAACTGGGCGTTACCGGAGATCTTTCTGCCTTCTGCGATAATATCGTTACGTCCACTAAGCTCCGCCTTCACCCCTAGCCTATGGAGGGCTGTTACAACAGGCTCTGTGAATTTTTTGAAGTTGTGGAAGCTCTCTCCGTCATCTTTCGTGATAAAGCTGAAGTTCAGGTTTCCTAAATCGTGATACACCGCTCCCCCACCGGAAAGGCGGCGAACGACATGAAGGCCTTGCTTCTCCACGTAGTCTGTATTAATCTCTTCGATCGTATTTTGGTTTTTCCCGATAATGATGGAAGGTTCATTAATATAAAACAATAAATAACTCTCATTAATTTCTAAGTTCTTCAGTGCATATTCTTCAATAGCAAGATTGATTCTTGGATCCGTGATCCCTTTATTATCAATAAATAACATCATTCTTCCTCCTAAATGTCTACTTCCATATCTTTTTTCGCTAATAATACCTCGCCGTTATAGATGGTTTTCGCTTCCGTTACCAATTGCTCCAGTTCGCCGAAATGAGGTAAATGCGTGAGAATGAGCTTTCCGGCATTGGTTTTTTGAGCAAGATTCCCGGCGTCGAGACTCGTCATGTGACCAGCGTTCGAGGCATTCATCCCTCCATAGAAATTGCATTCACAGAGCAGTACATCTGCGTCTTTCCCAAATGGAACAAATGACTCTATGAAAGCCGAGTCTGCTGTATAGAACAGCGATTTGCCGTCTGCTTCGATTCTCATTCCGTAGCATGGTACGGGATGCTTGGCCTTCACAAATGTTACCGTGAAAGGGCCAATCGATAATGATGTATTTTCCTTATATTCATTGGCCTTCATTAAATCTTTATATGTAAGCGTATCGTAGCCCCGTTGATCTTCTCTATGGGCATATACAGGTAATGTACCTTTATTTTTCCCCAAGAAGTATTGAATCAATAAAGCGTGTTGTAGTACACCTATATCTGCTACATGATCTGGATGATAGTGGGACAGAAGGACCGCATCTAAATCTGTTGCCTCTATGTGATATTGCAGATGGGATAGTACACCACTGCCACAGTCAATAAGCAGTTTAAAGCCATTATGCTCAAGTAAATACCCGGTGCTCGCTTCTCCTGCCTTCGGATAGCCGCCCCATTGGCCAATAACGGTTAGCTTCATCTTTTGAACCTCGCCCCTCACTTTAGTATGTAACCCTACTATACTTCATTGTGCCTATTTTTTCATTTTTTTCGCCTATTTTTGAATTAATTGTTGACGAAGTTCATACTGTTATAATACAATAAAATAAATTAACACATCAGTTATATAACACGAACAATTGATGGGTGAAAACAAATTTACGGAGGGTGATTAACATGGTAAAAAATATTGTGGAGTTCTTTCGAAATTTGCCGCCTAAGTCTTGTGCACAATGTGGAGATACAATTGAAGAACAGCATGAATGCTACGGCATTTATTGCGAAAAATGTACGACTGATTACGAGTATTAAAAATTAGGAATCAAGGGGTAATAAAAAGGATGCTCTTCATGTGAGAGCATCCTTTTTATGTTTATTGTACTTCAACTGTTTGCATAGTGTGTTCGTGAATTTCTTCTTTGGTCACGTGAACCTGTACATTATACGTACCCGTTTCCGGGAAAGCATACGAACCGTTATACTTGCCAGCTTCACCCTCTGTTAAATCCACCCATTCGTGTTTTTCTTGACCCTCTTTGTAAATTTCCAAACGCACTTCTGCTTCTTCTAATGCTTTTTCTTCATTTTCCACATGAACGTTCATTTCTGCTTCGTCATTCATCTTAATCGTATCATGCTTCATAAGATGGATGGATACTGTACTTTCGTGATGGTCATGGTGACCGTCTTCGCTTTCCTCTCCATGTTCCCCTGCCTCCACTTCACCAATCGCAATTTCAGCTTTCGGCATGGTATGCATATCACGGGCTGTTACATGGACCTGCACTGTATACACGCCGTCTTCTTCAAATGTCTTTTCAGCTTTGTATACACCGTCTTTATCATGCTTTGCTTCGATCATTTCACTTTCTTTTTTATGGTCATTCTTCCAAATCTCGTATTTGACTTCACCGGCTTCCTCTACATTCTCAACACCTTGTGTGACTTTAGTGGAAAGAGAAACGGTTTCTCCCTTTTCTCCTTTTTCAGGCACGTCTAACTTTGCCTCAATAGCTTCCAATTTTTCATCTTCTTTTGCTCCGTTATCTTCATTTGAATTCCCGCAGGCAGCGATAAACAATGCGAGAAAGCCTACCAGTACAAACAAGCTTACCTTCTTCATCCCAAACTCTCCTTTAAACATTCTTCTTTTTTAAGTGTCTCACCATTATGTACTTCTCACCAATTAGTATACACTCTCATGCTTACGGATGGTTTGTCCATTTTATGAAGAAAAAACGGGAGATTTGTGTGACATCTCCCGTTTTTTTCCTTATGCTTCTACTGTGTTCGTATATTGTTTCTTGAATAGTCCTACAAAGAATAAAGACGTCATTGCGACACATACAATGAAGTATCCCAGCAGGATGAAGAGGTTCTGCCACATGAATGCAAAGTCCCCGCTTGAAATGACCGCTTTAAATGCTGCCACTGAGTATGTCATTGGTAACAATGCACTGATTGGCTGTAATGCAGTTGGGATTAATTCTAATGGGAATGTCCCTGCACTTGTAGTTAATTGAAGGATTAATATGATAATCGCTACAAAGCGTCCCGGATCACCTAATATCGTTACAAGCATTTGAATGAGGGCCAGGAATGTAAGACTCGTAATAATCGTAGAAAGTAAGAATAATGGTACACTTTCCACTTCAAGACCTAATCCCAACAGCAATATACCTGCTGCAATCAATGATTGAATGATCCCAACTACTGTAAGAACAGTGAATTTACCCAGGAACCAACTGATCCCGCTTGATGGACGATTTGCTGGTTCTTTCAATGGATACACAATCGAAATTAATAGTGCTCCGACAAATAATCCGAGAGATAAGAAATAAGGAGCAAAACCAGTTCCGTAGTTTGGCACATGATTGATTTTCTCATTTTTCACATCTACCGGGGCAGCCATCATGTCGTACGTATCGCCATTGGCTTTTACGCTGTTGGCTTCTTTGGCCGCGTCTTTTAATTTCGTTTCGTATTCTGTCGTTCCATCTGATAGTTTCGTTGAACCTTCTGCTAACTCTGTTGAACCATCAGCAAGTTTTTTAGATCCTTCCGTTAATTGAGTGGAACCATTGTATACTCTGTTAAGACCTGTGCTTAATTCATTTGCTCCTGAAGCAACACTTACCGTTCCTTGATACACTTCACCAAGCTTATCGTTTAATAAGCCAAAATTTTTCACAACTTCACCCTGACCTGCTTGAAGCTGGTTGGATCCTTGATCCAATTGAGCAGAGCCGGCTACTAATTGTCCTACTCCCCCTTGAAGTTCCTTTTGGCCTTCATTTAATGCCCCGATTCCTCCAGCCAGAGAATTCGCTCCTTTTTGAAGCTCGGATGCACCCGTACTTAGAGCCCCGGTACCCGTTTGAAGACCGGTTGCCCCCTGCTTAATCTGATCGATTGCAGCCTGTAACTCTGCCTTTTTTTCTTCTGGAAGGCTTCCCATAAATGGTGCCAGTTGTTCTTCAAGCTTTGTAGCCCCTGCTCCAATGGCTTGAGCGCCTGCTTTCGCACTATCGGCTCCACCCTGGAGAGCACCGATTTTTTCTGCCAGGTTTTGAGATCCTGCGTGCAGTTTGGCTGTATTGTCCACGGCGCTATTTAGACCTGCATCCACCTGCTCTAAACCAGCCTTACTTTTATCAATTCCTGCTGCAAGGGCATCAATCCCTGATTGGACATCTTTTGTTCCTTCATACAATTGTAGGGATTTATCCTTCATGACACCTACACCGTCCGATAATTCTTTAGAACCCTTGGCAAGTTCACCGGCACCTGCACGCGTTTTCGCCACACCGTCATTCATCTCAATATTCTTTTCGGCTAAGACGGCTAAATTATCCTTTAACTTATTGGCACCTTGAGATAAATCGATCGCACCATTATTGATTTCTCCAGCTTTATCACTGGCCGTCTGGTAGCCATCTCCCATTTCTTTAATTTTATCAAACATGGTCTCAGCGTATGTTTCAGAAACAGACTTCGAAAGGCTTGCTTTGATCTCTTTCATCGCTGTATCACCGATTTGAGCCGAGAGGAAGTTAAAGCTTTCGTTCGGCACATATTTCAGAGAAAGTTTTTTAGGATTATCTTCTAATAATGTTGTTCCATTTTCAGAGAAATCCTCCGGGATCTCAACAAGCATGTAATAATCCTGCTTCTCTAAATTTTTGTAGCCTTCTTCTTTATCGATAAAATGAAAGTCGAATTGATCGCTCTCCTTCAGTTTATCAACAAGTTCATCTCCAATATGCAATTCTTTTCCGTCAAACTCTGCTCCCTGGTCGCTGTTTACAACCGCCACAGGTAAGTCTGACAACTGTTCATATGGATCCCAAAATGCCCATAAGAACATACCACTGTACAAAACAGGGATGAAAAGAACGGCTAGAATCGGGATGAGAAGTTTCTTATTTTTGAAAATCGCTTTGAATTCTGAACCAATAAATGAATTCTTCATGTTTTTCCTCCTATTATTTTTCTGAATCTGAATTATTGACCAATTAGTTCGACTAGTCATTTTAGTGAAAAATAAATGACCATTTCATTCATTTAGTCATTCATTACCAAAAATGAAGGACTATCGATTCGATAACCCTTTAATTAAATATAGTTCAAAGAGATTGGCAATTTCATCTTTATCAAGGGGACCATGTGCTCGTTCCCAATCGAAAATAAGTGAAACGTACATCTTCAACATAACAAAGGCGGTCATTTCAGGATTACATGGCTTAATCGCTTCTGAGGCAATCGCTTTTTCAATTCGTTGACTCAAGAATTCAATGACCACTTTCTCCATGCGATCAATGACTTCTGATACAGCAGGAGTTCCCATTTCCCGGGCTTCTTGATAAAGCTTGATGGTCAGCTTATGCTCTTTCCTGAATTCAAGCATGCGGAACAATGCACGATGAACATTTTCCGTGAAGGTTTCCTGCGGATCAATCACTTCTTCGGCTTCCCGTTTCATTTCATTGATTAACGATGATACAATTTCATCAAACAATTCTTCCTTATTTTTAAAAAACGTATAAATCGTTCCTTTTCCCACGTTCGCTAATTTTGCCACTTGATCCATCGTCGTTGCTTTATAGCCAAACAGTGAAAACGAATTCGTCGCAGCCTCCAGAACCTGTTTCTTTCGATCAATCGCCATGACCTCACCCCTTAATATGACCAGTTGACCAAATTTGTAATTTAGTCACTTCATTAACATTGATAAATTTATCACATCTCTTGCCAAAACACAAGTGATTTTTTTCTTATAGTATACCATTCATCCTTCATATAGAATAAGCCCTTCTGAATAGGCTATAGAGATTAGGTTTGTTTGGAGGTGTCTTATGAATATTTATGTTGTCAAAAGCGGGGATTCTCTTTGGTCGATCGCACAAAGATATGGTGTCGACGTTAATCAAATTTCATACGGAAATCAATTGAAAAACCCCAATATTCTCGTGATTGGACAAAGTCTTCTCATTCCGGAACCTTTAAAAGAATACATCGTGCAACCAGGAGACACTTTGTATGGCATTAGCCAAAAGTACACTATAAGTTTAAAAGAACTGATCGATTTCAATCAGATTTCTGATCCTACCATGCTTTTCGTCGGTCAATTGATCGTTATGCCTTCCTTTATTCATAGAGTAAAGTCAGGTGAATCTCTCTATACCATTTCCTATAACTATAAAGTCTCGCTACAGGAAATATTAAATGCCAATTCTATTGCGAATCCTTCTCTCATTTATCCAAACCAGCAATTCAGGATTCCAAACACAAAACTCACGACGGAAGTAAATGCCTACATTACCCGGACAGATAGTGAAGGTGTAGCGGAAGTGAACGGTTTGGGCAGCTATTTCACCTACCTGACCCCCTTTACGTATTCCATTACAAAAGACGGCTCGGTCACTGAGTTAAATGATAGTGCGCTTATTTCAGCCTCATACAACCAAAACGTCGACCCTTTACTGGTTCTCACGAATTTCACAGGTGGAAAATTCGATTCTGATCTTGTTGCCACCATCCTAAGAAGTGAATCTCTGCAAAACACCTTAATCTCATCTATCGTAAAGAAAATGGAGATGAAGGGCTATAAAGGATTAAATTTTGATTTCGAATATGTATATCCTGAAGACCGGGAAAATTATAATACTTTCTTAAGAAGAACCGTTGCAGCACTAAAACCTAAAGGATACTCTGTGTCGACGGCCCTTGCACCTAAAATTAAAGCTGATCAAAAAGGACTATTATATGAAGCCCATGACTATAAAGCTCACGGAGAAATTGTCGACTTTGTTGTCATCATGACATACGAATGGGGATGGGCAGGCGGCAAACCATGGGCGATTGCCCCGATTAATGAAGTGAAGAAAGTACTTGATTATGCCGTTACCGTCATCCCGAGAAACAAAATCATGATGGGAGCACCCCTCTACGGGCGCGATTGGAAAGTTCCATGGGTCGATGGAACCTTCGCCAAAACGGTCTCCCCTCAAGGAGCACTTGATCTCGCAAGCAAATATGGTGTAAGGATTCAATACAACGACGTATATCAATCCCCTTATTTCACCTATTGGGATGAAACCGGCCAAAAGCATGAAGTCTGGTTTGAAGACGCACGAAGCATGCTAGCTAAACAAAAGACGGTAGATGACTATAAGCTCAAAGGCTTAAGCTACTGGGTACTCGGTTCTGCCTTTCCACAGAATTGGATGCTGCAGCATTCCCGGTATCGGGTTGTGAAGTGAGTAGTGCACCTCCTGTTGTCTGCAGGAGGTGTTTTTCTTTTTGTTCAGCTTGAAGAAAATTCGCCTGAATACCTTCCTATTAGATTCAAAAAAGACCGCCAATCCTGGCGGCCTCCATAATCCTATTTCAGATACTCCATTACTTTCGATACAGTCTTTTCCCCCTGTACGATACAGTCAGGAATACTTACTCCTTCATAAGAGCTCCCGGCGATAAATAATCCAGGCAGGCTTGCTTCAGCCTGTTCATACATGTCCTGGATCCGTTCCCTGTGGCCTACTGTATATTGAGGCATGGAGTTCTTATATCGGGACACGATTGTAAACTCAGGAGTACCCTCTATATCCATGACCTTGCTCAGATCTTCAAGGACAATCTGCTCTATTTCATCATCAGATAAATCGACGATGGTTTCATCACCGGATTTCCCCACGTAGCATCGCAATAGTGCCTTTCCTTCCGGGGCAGTGTGTGGCCATTTTTTATGGGTCCAGGTTCCCGCCGTCAAGGAATAGTCACTGTTTCTTGATACAAGGAATTCCGTTCCGGCGATGTCTTTTTTGATAGCATCTTGTGAGAATCCCATTGCTACGGTTGCCACGGATGTAGCCGGCATTTCTTTTAAAAAGGTTAAAAAAGGAGACGAGGGAAGCATGGATTGAACTACATGATGAGGTGTGGTGACGATTACGCTGTCGGCTTCCAACTGCTCACCGTTTGTGAAGGTAATCGTGTAAACATTACTGTCTTCTTTTTCTATGTTGGTTACTTTCATGCTCTTGTATACCGTATTCGGGTTCAGTCCTGCTTCCATGGCATCGATGAGAGATTGAAGCCCTCCTGTAAATGTCAGGAAGTTCCCTTCTTCATTCGAGTTTGCCGATTGACCGCTCTTTTTGATACCTGCTATTAAACTACGATGTTTTTGTTCTAATTCATAGAGTTGCGGGAAGGTTGACATTAAGCTTAATTGATCGATATCCCCGGCAAAGATACCTGTTAAGAGGGGTTCAATTAAATGGTCAACAACTTCATCCCCCATTCTTCTTCGAAAGAATTTGCCCAGTGACTGATCTTCCGTTTCCTGTGATCGGGGAAGAACGAAATCAGCAGCAGCCCTCATCTTTCCTGTCAACGAAAACAGACTGGTCGTAATGAAAGGAGCGATTTGGGTTGGAATACCTACGATGGATCCCCCGGGTATCGGGTAAAGCTCACCGCCCGCTATCACATAGGATGTGCCTTTACGGTTACGAATGAGCGTATCCTCGATTCCCAGTCGTTCCGCTAAGCGGGAGACTTCTGGTTTGCTGGCTAAACATGAATCCGGTCCCTTTTCGATAACATACCCGTCCCTTTTCAAGGTTTGCACTTTTCCTCCGAGTCGATGGGTAGCTTCCACAAGCTTCACTTCGATGGGAAGGTTTTTATCTTTTATTTCCTGTTGTAGGTAGTACGCCGTCGTTAATCCGGTGATCCCTCCACCTATGATTGTGACTCTTTTATTTTGTTGTTCCAACACGTTCATCGCCTTCTTTAACAATATATCTTATTGAAAAATAGAGAAGGACTAAAGCGGTGAGTTTAAACTCATGTGCCTCAGTCCTTCCTTTGTTTCAGCCAAAAACGAGAAATTATTTAAGGTGTTTTAACACGACATCTGCCATTGCATCGATGAATTCAGGTTTGGCATTCGGCATTTCCGGACGATAGTACGAAGCTCCAATATCATCTGTTACCACTCTACATTCATAATCATTGTCATATAGCACTTCTAGATGATCGGATACGAAACCTACCGGTGTGTAGACGAATGTCTTGTACCCCTTTTCTTTAAATAGGTCACGGGTTAAATCCTGAACGTCAGGACCTAACCAGGGATCAGGAGTGTTTCCTTCACTTTGCCAGCCTACTGCATATTCCTCCACACCTGCGCCCTCTGCAATCATCTTCGCTGTTTCCTCTAATTGCATTGGATACGGATCACCTGACTGCAGGATACGTTCCGGCAGGCTATGAGCGGATACGATCAGGACAGCATGGCTGCGTTCCTCATCTGACATGCTTGCATAGGTTCCTTTTACTCTATCCACCCAATACTGAATGAATTTAGGTTCATCATACCAGCTCTCCACGAATGTAATGTGTGGTCCACCAAGCTTTTCTGCCGTTTCCTTCGCACGTCCATTGTAGGATTTAACACTGAACGTTGAAAAATGAGGGGCAAGTACAATCGAAACAGCTTCTTCCATACCGTCTTTATGCATTTGTTCAACAGCGTCTTCCACGAAAGGTTCGATATGTTTCAGACCAAGATACATTTTAAACTCAATGTCATCTTGAATGCTGTTTAAATGTTCTTCAAGACTCTTCGCTTGATCCAGGGTGATTTTTGCCAGTGGAGAAATCCCACCAATCGCTTCATAACGTCCACGGAGGTCTTCCAGCAGTTCAGCTGAAGGAGCTCTTCCATGTCGGATATGTGTATAGTAACGTTCCAAATCTTCTTCTTTATAGGGAGTTCCATAGGCCATCACCAATAGACCCATTTTTTTCTTTGTCATACCATTTCACCTCATTATCAGTATCATACATTCCATTATTGTGCCATGTTTTCTTCATATGAATCCATGGTTACACACGTATGAATGTCCTCTACCTGGCACTGTATTCATGTACGAAAGCTGCTAGACGCTTTAATGTGTCCGGATTAACTTGCGGGAATACCCCGTGTCCTAAGTTAAAGATGTGGCCAGGAAGCTCCATTCCTTGATCAAGGATCTCTTTGGCTCTTTCTTCGATCACTTCCCAAGGAGCTAACAGAATCGCAGGATCCAGATTTCCCATTACCGTTTTGGAAATGCCTCTATCTCTTGCTTCTTTAATCGGCAGGCGCCAGTCTAATCCAACTACATCAAGAGGAAGGTCATGCCATTCATTCGCCAAGTGACTTGCACCAACACCAAACATGATCAATGGTACGTTCTCTGCCTCCAATTCTGTAAAGATCTTCTCCATGACCGGCTTAATAAATGTACGATAATCTTGTACATTCAATGCCCCGACCCAAGAGTCGAATATTTGGAAAGCAGACGCTCCTGCTTTGATTTGAGCTTTCGCATACGTTACTGTCATAGTTGCCAGTTTATCCATTAAAGCAAACCAGGCTTGTGGTTCTGCATACATGAACGCTTTTGTTTTATTATAGTTTTTCGATGGACCGCCTTCAATCATGTAGCTTGCCATTGTAAAAGGTGCACCGGCAAAACCGATCAACGGCACGGACAGTTGCTCCTGCGTCAATAATTTAATGGTATCTAATACATAAGGAACATCATTTTCAGGGTCGATTTCTCCCAACTTCTCAACATCTGCTGTCGTACGAATCGGGTTATCGATTACAGGGCCAATTCCTGATTTGATTTCAACGTCCACTCCAATAGAAGGAAGTGGTGACATAATGTCTTTATAAAGGATCGCTGCATCCACATCATATTGTTCCACCGGCAGCCTTGTCACATAGGCGCAAAGCTCAGGTTGGTGTGTAATTTCAAACAGAGAATACTTCTCTTTGATTTTGCGGTATTCAGGTTGTGAACGCCCAGCTTGTCTCATATACCAAACCGGAGTATAGTCCGTCTTTTCTCCCCTTGCTGCTCGTAAAAATGTATCATTCATTTGCTTCATACCTTTTTTCGTCCACCTTTCTATGTAACTCCATTATTCCCATTGTATACTAATTAGAGTAGATTCTGAAATTGTCCTATTTTTAATAGGTTCTTTCGTAAAGTTTGTTGCTATTTTCAAGAAGATAGTAGTAGTTGATTTCCGCTGCAGGATGCTCGCTTTCCGCGGGGCGGGCGGTGAGCCTCCTCGGCTTCGCCTGCGGGGTCTCACCTGTCTAGCTACAGGGCTTAGGGGCTCGAGGTCCTAAGCCAAGTCTGCCAAAAAGGCAATAGCGCCTTTCCAGCAGACCCGTCTTATGCTTGTCGCCCCTGGGCAAAGCCCTTTCCGCTTTTCGTACTGTCCCACTTCTCCCGCAGGAGTCGAGCACCTTCCGCTCCAATCAACTTTCTCATTATGAGTTTTTTAATAAAATCTAAATAAAAACACTAACTTTTTAGAAAACAATCTCTTTTAAAGAGAGCAGTGGTTCATTTCCTTTTGAGAACAAGAAGTTCTAGTTTCTATTAGATTGTTTTTGTCACCTTTTAGCTCTGTCACGAAAAGTCTCTTATAGATTGTGAGGGGAACTGCGTAGACTCCGGCGGATTTTGGGCGTGCCGATACCCCGTTCGGCTAAGCTGAGGAGGCTCGGCCGAACGATAGCAAGCGGAGCAGTTCCCCTCACCATCCAGCACACATTGATTGACAGAGCCTAAGACAGATCCTTTACGAATAGAACCTTAAATATGACCGTACGTTTTGTAGCCCTTTTAAACTATAGACGTTTTAAAGAGAATTGTATAGTTATCAAGGGAAAATGTCATAAATTTGCCGATTTTCAAGTTAGATGAAAAAATATCCAGAAATCATGTTACATGAGCAAAGGATTAGGGAAGAGTATAATAGAGGTAACTAATTAATTGAGGTGATATGGATGAAGGTGTATATAACAACGGGAACCCATGAATTTCTACAAAAATTAATGGATCGGCATTCAGATGAAAAAATGATCTTAATGCAAGGGAAAGATGCCATGCTGCTTCATGAGACAAATGGTAAGAGTGTCTTTGAATCCCCCCGCAAATATGAAATTGTCGATCAATCAGGTGAGCTTAAAAATAAAGGATATGTAGTTTTCAATAACATTCCTGTTACAGATGAAGGTCGCCCACTATTTGAATACCGTTTTAAAAATCGTGCAGGATTGATTGAAGAAGTTCCAGGCTTTACGGCTATCAGGGTTCTTCGTCCTTTAGATACAGATACATATGTGATTATGACTTTATGGGAAGATGAGAAAAGCTTCATAGGGTGGCAGGAATCCAAGCAATACCAGAAAGCACATGAAAAGCGTGGAACGGAAGAAGGAATTGATAATAAAAAAGATATCTTCCCTCGCGCTTCCTATGCAAGTGAATACCATGTAACAGGTGAAGAGTAACACATGAGCTGCCGGATTTTCAGGCAGCTTTTTATTTAGAATGGCAGCCACTCACCGGTCCCTCAAACTTAACAATTACAGTTAAAGTGTACATACATAATTACAAATTATTAACAGTATACTTTATCGTATTGGTCATAGATATTTTCTTTGCATTTATTTACAACACACCCTATGTGAAAGGAGTTGAGTACCGATGAGTCAAACGTGTTTGCTTCTGATTGACTTTCAAAAGGCATTTAGTCATCCTTCATGGGGAAAGCGGAATAATCCTGGTATGGAAGAAAACGCCTATCAGCTTCTTCGCGCCTGGAGAGAAAAGGCATGCCCTGTCGTTCATGTACAGCATTCTTCCAATGATATGGATTCACAACTGCATTCCAGCTCAGCAGGTTTCGATTTTATAGACGAATTCCGTCCTTTAAGAAACGAAAAGCAAATCATTAAGCACGTCAACAGCGCATTTATCGATACGGACCTGGATTTATATTTAAAAAGGGAAAAGTTCACATCCCTTGTAGTGATGGGCTTCACGACGAATCACTGTGTATCCACTACGGTTCGCATGGCTGGGAACTTAGGTTATGATGTGACTGTTCCTTTTGATGCCACAGCATGCTTTGAAACGTATTCGTATGATGGTTCTTTATTTTCAGCTGAAATTGTTCACGGGCTGTCACTGGCTAATCTTCATCATGAATTCGCCACCATCTCTTCAACAGAATCCATACTATCTTCACGATTCAAATTTAGTAAACCTGTTATTTTCTAAGTAACTTTTCTGTTCTCGCAAGAGGGGCTTAGTCAAGGGGAGTGATTCCATTCCCTTTGACTAAGCCCCTCTTGCGTGTTTTAAAATTCCCCAGTCCTTATCGTAAAGCTTACCTACTTTTTATTATTCCCCCGGTACAATATCCCATTCCGATTCGCATAAATCGCTGCCTGTGTTCGATCGGTCACTGCAAGTTTGCTCAGGATATTACTTACATGAGTTTTGACGGTCTTAATCCCAATGAAAAGCTCTTCTGAAATTTCTTGGTTTGTCATTCCTTCTCCCAGGCATTTCAATACATCCATTTCTCTCGACGTCAGCTCTTCATGAGGCTTTCTTACCTGAGGGCGGAATCGGTTCATCATTTTATCCGCTACTTTGGAGGCAATGACGGACTCCCCCTTCATTGCTTTATAAACAGCCGATGTCACTTCTTCGGCACTTGCCGTTTTCAACAAATAACTATGAGCTCCTGCTTCAATGGCAGGAAACACTTTTTCATCATCATAATAGCTTGTAAGTATGATGATTTTACAGTGTGGATGAAAGGTTAAGATCTTCTTTGTGGCTTCGATACCATTCCCGTTCTCCATTAATAAATCCATCAGAATCACATCAGGCTTATATAGCTTCGCAAGCTGAGCCGCTTCATTTCCGCTTTTTGCTTCCCCAAGAAATTCAATTCGATCCTCTGTCAGCAAATAGGTTTTCATTCCTAATCGAACCATTTCGTGATCATCTACAATCATCACCTTTACCTTATCCACCTGTTTTCCCCCTTTGGTTTAGACTGGAATCCGCAGGTCAATATACGTTCCTTCTTTCTCTTTAGAACGAATTTGAAACAATCCCCCGATTTCCTCGGCACGCTCTCTCATTGTCTGAAGTCCGTAAGATGTCATCTTGTTTTCTCTCGGGTTAAAACCTTTTCCATTGTCACTAATGTACAAAGTGACATATCCCTCCTTTTTCTCCGTTACAATTTTTATTTTCGTTGCCTCAGAGTGACGAAGGATATTGGAAAGGCTCTCCTGAATAATCCTGAACATGTGGGTTTCGGTTCCCTTTGAAAGATTCTCAATCCCATCGAGACTTGCTTCGATCTCGATTTGTGTTTTTTCTTTTAATTCTCTAATTAAAATGGTTAATGCTTCACAAAGACTTTCCCCTTTTAAATCAATCGGTCGTAAATGAAGAAGAAGAGCCCTCATCTCCCCTTGTGCTTTTCCCGCAATGTCTGCTACTTGTTTAACGATCATTTCAACCTTCTTTGAGTCTGTCCCGATACTTTTTTGCGCGGCAGAAGATAGCATGTTTAACGCGAATAATTGCTGACTGACTGAATCATGCAGATCCCGCGCCAGTCTTTGCCGTTCTTCCATGACAGCTGCCTGGTGAGCTTGATCGGCAAGCTCAGATTTTTCATCGGCCAACCTCTGCAATGATTTCACCTGTTCTTGAATGAACACAGCAAGTTGATTTAATTCATCAGATAATATTCCAAGCTCATCATGTTCAAAGCGATCCACCCTTGCAGAAAACTTCCCGCTTCTTAACAGGGTCACGAATGTAGAAATATCATCGATTCTCCCTTTGAATATATACCCCGTACGAAATCCGAAATAAATACTTAATAATAGAAGGATGATGGCTAACCATATAGTCAAATAAATCGATAGTTCAAGAGAAATACTTGTACCTTCAGAGAAGTACAAATAGACCTGCAGAGATATAAAGAAAAGCAAGATAGCCATGACAGACATCATAAAAAAGCTTTTAAAGATCCAATTGCGAATGTTCGAGGAATTGTTCAAATTCTCCCCTCCTTTTACTTACGTTACACTCGGTTTATTCGAATCGAACCGATTTTCACGTCAACAGCCAGCTTGATTTTCTTACTTGCCTGTTCGTATTCCGGTGAACGGTAATAAAGCTCAGAACGAATATCTGCCGACTTTTGGTCAAATAATTTAATATCCCCGACTTGTACCTTCAAGGTGATTTCCACAGGTACGTTTTCCGGTATGATCATTTTCACATCGCCGATCCAGCCTTTGATTTCAATAGGCGTTTCGCCTTCAGGAATAAAGGCTTTACTGAAGTCAAAATAGTAATCTCCAATGGCATTGTAAAGCTTCATATTTTCAAGGGGCCAGTTTGGCTCGGAAAATCGAATATCTCCGACGATAAAACCTCTGTTCATCTTATTCTTCTTGGGAGTGGTTTTATCTCTCTCATTCTCAAAACCAATTTGGGATGTTTTCTCAAATGGATATTCGTTGCTTATACTTACTCTGATTGGTTTATTTCTGATAACACGATGAATGGCGATTGCGATAATAAAGAGCGGCCACAGTTTCCACCAGCTTGCATATTCGAAATCCACTACATCGTATCCATCAAGAATGATCAGCGTTCCCAACACCATACTGAACAATCCAAACAGTAACTTCCCGAAACTCTTCTTTAAAAAGCTGTCTATTGTCCACTTCAAGCCGAAGAGTAATAACATTATAGGAATAATATTGACAAATATCTGCGTTATTTCCAAGGAAATGACACCAATATTCAATAGTAATAACAACAGTCCTATCGCCATCAACAGGAACGAGAAAAACCATTGTTTTCTTCCCTTATACCTCATGCCAGCACCACCTTCACATCTACTATTAGTTTCGCTATTAATGAATAAATTCCTGTTACTACTTTCATTATAGATTGCTTTCTCTCGTGTAATGAGGAGCATCGGTATGATTCTGCCTCGGTCTCGAGACGGAAAAAAATGTTCCTACCCTGTATCACACCTTTTCACTATTTTCATAATCTATAGTACAGATCAGGGCAAATGCCTAAAGTTTGAGGAACGATTTAGAGGAGGTTTTTTCTAATGGGGATTGATTTAACAGCTCTTCATTGGATTTATTTAGCTTTCATAGGATTCATCATCCTATTTATGATTTTCCGTAAAGATACAACGATCGTATGTATCCTGGGAATCTTCAGTATTGCCCTGGTGGCAACAGGATCGTTAAGCGGATCGATTAGTAGTATATTTAATAGCTTTATATTCGCCATCACCGAACTGCTATCTACCATTCTCGTGATTTCCATAATCGTAGCAATGAGTAAAGGACTGACTACTACCGGTATTAACGATGTCATGATTCGCCCGTTTACGAAGTTCATCAGGACACCGGCCCTTGCCTATTGGACAATCGGTCTTGTCATGATGTTTATATCTTGGTTCTTCTGGCCGTCGCCTGCAGTAGCTCTCCTGGGTGCCGTGTTAGTACCCGTTGCCTTGCGAGTCGGATTACCCGCTCTTGGAATTGCCATGGCCATGAACTTATTCGGTCACGGTATCGCCCTTTCCGGTGACTTTGTCATTCAGGCAGCTCCGAAGTTAACGGCCGACGCAGCAGGTATACCTGTATCAGATGTTATTTCTGCAAGTATCCCCCTTATTATCGTGATGGGTGTCGTCACAACCGTTACTGCATTCCTTTTCCTTAAAAGAGATATGAAGAAAGGAATCCTCTCGGTGGATTCGAGCTCCCTTGCGTCCATCGGACAGGATCAGGAGGAGTCACCTAACCTGTTATCTACACGATGGAAACAAGCGATTGCCATTCTTATCCCTATCTTATTTGCCCTGGATATTACCGCCATGGTTCTATTTGATCTTCAAGGAGGAGATGCTACCGCACTGATTGGTGGAACATCCATCATCATTCTTCTCTTGATTTCATTGGCTGCCTATAAAGGAAAGGGATTGGAGAAAACGACGAGCTTCATGATTGACGGGTTTCAGTTTGGATTTAAAGTGTTTGGTCCCGTGATTCCAATCGCTGCTTTCTTCTACTTGGGAGATTCAGGTTTTCAAACGATTATCGGCGACTTCCTTCCTTCAACGTCACAAGGAATCGTCAATGACCTCGGGGCATCTCTTGCTGCCATCGTTCCCCTCTCTACAACAGTCGGGGCGATCACCCTTACGACCGTTGGAGCGATTACAGGACTTGACGGATCCGGCTTTTCCGGAATCTCCCTAGCCGGTTCCGTAGCCAATCTATTCGCAGATAGCATTGGGTCAGGTGTTGCCACCCTTACTGCCCTAGGGCAAGTCGCAGCCATCTGGGTCGGCGGTGGAACACTCGTTCCATGGGCCCTCATCCCGGCTGCCGCCATCTGCGGTGTCGATCCATTCGAACTCGCAAGACGTAACATGCTTCCTGTCGTCATCGGATTAGTGGCAACCACGATTGTAGCGATGTTGTTGATTTGAATATAGTGAGTGACGGACCTTATTTGAGGTCTGTCCCTCTATTTTTCCTGTTTCGGCCGCTTCTCATAAAGAAAGATACACAGTACAAAAAAAGAGTAACCCAGTAGGTATCCAGCTGCGACGTCTGATGGATAGTGAGCCTGTTCCACTATTCTGCTGAGTCCTGTCAGCAGGGAAAGGATGATGGCAAGGATAAAGAGGGTCACTTTCATTCCAGTAGAAGAAATCTCTCTACTAATGAAGTATGCAATGACGAGTAAGAAGACCAGCCCCACCATGGCATGGCCGCTGGGAAAGCTGAACCCTTCTTCCCCGTGTGGAAATGGAGGTCTTTCTCTTTCCATCAAACCTTTGATTGCTTTATTCAGCACGTTACTTCCCGCTACCAGCACAACAACGGTAATGATTCCAACAAAGTCCTTCTTGGCCCACCAAAGATATAAAATAAGGGCGATGGATGCGATCCCAATCACTAATTCGGTACCAATTACGGAAAACAATTCAATAAAGTGAAGGTTGCTCATGTTCGACAAGAGATAATCCTCACCTAAAATCTCCATCTCATAAAAAACAAAATGTACGATGGTCATAAACAGTACAAATGAAATGATGGCCGTTATGTATTGAAACTTCTTCATCTTGATCCTCCTTGAATTTCACTCTAATTACCCACTTCCCTCTTCCTATTTAGTGTTATAATATTCGTAATATTCATCAAATATTAGGAGGTTGTGCACTTGCTGAATGAATTATATCAGAAATTAGAAGAACGTTGGATAGAAATGGTTGAGATCAGAAGGTTTCTCCATCAACATCCTGAATTATCCTTCCAAGAGAAAAATACAGCTGCATACATTGCTGATTACTACAATAAAATCGGGGTTCCCATCCAGGAACAAGTCGGTGGCAATGGGGTAGTAGCAAGAATCGAGGGAGCTCTCCCGGGAAAAACGGTGGCTCTTCGGGCAGACTTTGACGCCCTCCCCATCCAGGATGAAAAGGATGTGAAATATCGCTCCACCGTTCCAGGCGTCATGCATGCATGTGGCCATGACGGTCATACAGCAACTCTATTAGTATTGGGTAAAATCATGCATGAAATGCGCGATAAGCTATCCGGCACTATAGTGCTGATTCATCAGCATGCGGAAGAATATGCACCAGGCGGAGCGAAACCCATGATTGAAGCGGGCTGCCTGGATGGAGTGGATGTTATTTTCGGAACTCATTTATGGTCAAGTGAACCTCTCGGAAAAATTCTATATCGACCAGGTCCAATAATGGCTGCTGCTGATAGATTTGAAATCGTCATCAAGGGCTCCGGTGGTCACGGGGCACAACCTCATAAAACAAAGGATTCCATCGTGATTGGAGCTCAAGTTGTTTCCGAGCTTCAACAAATTGTCAGCAGAAGAGTGAATCCGATTGAACCTGCCGTCGTGACAATCGGTTCGTTCATGGCAGATAACGCATTTAACGTGATTGCTGATTCCGCTAAACTCATTGGAACAGTCCGTACATTCAATCCTGAGGTCAGAGACTTTATCGAAGATGAAATCGAACAGATCCTGAAAGGGGCATGTCTTTCAGCCCGTTGTGAGTATGAATATGTGTATGAACGCGGATATCCTGCTGTCGTGAATCACGCAGAGGAAACGGAGCTGTTGATTCAAAGTGTGGATACAGTCGATGAAGTTCATAGAGTGGAAGAAATTGAAATGCAAATGGGCGGGGAAGATTTCTCCCATTACTTAGAACATGTAAAGGGTACCTTCTTTTTTACGGGAGCCAAGCCGGAAAATGTTGAAGTTGCCTTCCCCCACCATCATCCCAAGTTTGATATTAACGAAAAGGCTCTTCTGATTGCCGCTAAATCACTGGCGTCTGCTACCATTCAATATCAAGAAAGGCATTCTGTCACAGAGACGCTTACAAAGTAAATCATAAAAAAGGATCAGCTGCCATAATGGCCTGATCCTTTACTCTTAATAAAAACGATGATTTTTTTCAATCTTACTTACCACCAAGACCCACCAGATCAAGAGCGGTTGAAATAATAACCTCACCCAAAGCAGCACAACATTTGCTTCTTCTTTCCCTGGAGCAGGAATTTCTTTAATGGCCGCATAAATATTTGCGGGTAAAATGAGAACTAAATAAATCGCTGTGATAATCCCCGCTTTTTCACGAGTCTTTGGAATGAGCAGGAGTACAGCCAATATAAACTCGATCATTCCCGTAATATACACGATTTCTTCCCTTAGTGGAATGAATTCAGGGATCATTTTGGCGAATCCTTGAGCTTCAATAAAGTGAAACACCCCTGCTAAAAAGAAGAAGAATGAGAATAGAATAAGACCTAATACTTTCAATCCTTTCTTGCGTTTGTTCATCTATTTCACACCTCACTACAATAATGATAATGCACTTTCTAACTATACCTGAATATTCAGAGGAAATAAAAAGATGCGTTTGTATTCCGTTTCCCTACCAATATCCCTCACAAAAAAAAGATCGACTATCACGTCGACCTTCCCTCACTACTATCACTACTATTCTAAATCATGAAAGTACCGAATCCGATAAGCATATTTTGCCACTTCCCCCAATTGATCAAGAAGTTGATAGTTTGCATAGGCTCCCACCACAGCCCCTACCCCGGGAATGAGTTGAAACAATTTCACGAAATCAATGTAATCCCGATACTCCTGCTGGAAAGTTCGCCAGTCCAATTCCATCAGTTTTTCTTTTTCCACATCCCAGTTTTCGATGATGTCGAGGACATGTTTTTTATGAGAATCACTGGAGAATGCAAGCTGAAAGACATAAAGTAGAAACAGGCGTTCCTCATATTGTTTTGTATCATAGCCATGAATGGCAGAGCATTCGCTCAGAAATTTCATTTTGATTGATAAAAGTAACGGAAAATCTGCCAGGCCGAGAAAGATTCCGCCTGCACCTGTACCTGCTCCTTCAATCGTAGCAGCTTTCCGGTGAAATTCCATTCGTTCCTTCATAAGCCCTTCTCTTTCCTTCAGTGAAGACGTCACAGAGACCTGCTGAAGGGGTACCCACTCGCTGCCTTTTAACGTTACTTCTACCATCTTCTTGATACTTTCCGTTACAACTTTATGTGCTTTCTCAGGGATCCATTGATTCACTTTTGTTTGAGCTTGCTTAGAAAAACGTTGGAAGATGGAAGATTTTCTACTGAACTTACGTTTCCAGGAATCGAGCTCTTCTCTTTCATGGTTCACACTGAACCACCATCCTTTTTTATCTGTTTACTCTTCTATACGTTTTTTCCTGCCGGATTGTTTCACTAAAATAATGTTTCTTCCATCTTCTTCAATCGCTGTACTAAGTAAAACTGACTAAATAGAATTGAAAATGACAACCCGACCAGTAGCGTGATCAGCCCTTCTATCCATGCCCCCTTTAAGAATAGAGGAAGGGAAAACACAACCGCTTGGATCATCATGGACTGATTCATGATTTTTTGAAAAGAGGATTTCTTTAATTCCCGTGATACGGGATAAATGAGTACCCAGATTTTATAATCAAACCGTTTAAACAAAGGGATCAGCTGAAAAGCTGTTAAATAAAGGAACACTAATGCCGTCAGAATACTGAAGATAAAAGAAGAATTCGAATAAATTAACAGCACACCGATCAAGGTTAACCGAATGTAAAGACCCGAATATTCACTTGTTCTCACCATCGACCGAAGATACAAATACCGATACGTCGATGCTTGAGAGAAAGGTGTCCGCACAAGTCCATCAAGCCATTTTCTCCGGTGCACCTTCCCTTTCAGCTTAGGTACATCCGTGAACATATTGGCGATCCGATAAAAGATCAGCATTCGCTGCTGCTCTAAAGTGATTAATAAATCCCATTTAAGATTCTTTCCCTTTGTTGCCTGATAAAAGTAGAGCGCATATCCGAGCATGATGAAGACAACGACGATGACCATCCAGATAGCAGCCCCTGATAATACTAAGAACACGAGAGCACCGTTTAATAAAAAGCGCAAAAAGCTGTCCGTCCAATGAGCTTCCTTTTCCTGAAAGCGCAGCATAAACCAGCGTACATATAAATTCCATACCTTTAAGGCTAATACAAAGCCAAGTAACGGAAAGAAGCTTCCAAAGCTGCTCCCGGATACCGATACATACATTGGCATCAGTGCAGCCAGTACGAGCAGTTGAATGTACGATTGAAACATGAAGCTAATCAAGATGCATTTGGTGAAATAACTTGATAAGCGGCCCTCTAACGGCAAAAGAAACACGGCATCCGCTTCTCTCAGAAACGTATAAACGGGACTCCATGCCAATAGGAGGCCCAGGATCACCGCCATGATGAGAGGTGCAGGAAAAGCCGGATCCAGGCTTTTCACCCACTGATTATACGTATAAGCTGCTCCTCCCAATGCAAAAATCAGGACGAATAATAAATGATCGTTAAACATGTATTTTAAGTACTTTTGAAGCTCGAGATTATACTCTACGATTCGTTTCTTCCAAATGCTTTCCACCTTATTCATCATGGGATTCTTCCTTTGTCAGCTGGATATAAATATCATCTAACGTTGCACCCGGCATGGAGAATTCCTTACGTAGCTCCTGAAGCGTTCCTTTTGCACGAATTTTCCCTTCATGAAGGATGATGAATGAGTCACAATATCTTTCTGCCGTTGCTAAAATATGCGTCGACATCAGAATTCCAGCACCGTTTTGCTTCATCTCCTGCATCCAATCCAGCAGCGACTGAATACCTAGTGGGTCTAATCCAACAAACGGTTCGTCAATGATATAGAGACTGGGCTGAATAAGAAAGGCGCACATGATCATTACCTTTTGCTTCATTCCTTTTGAAAAGTGAGCAGGAAACCAGCTCATCTTCTTCTCCATACGAAAGGCCTTCAATAGTTTATCAATTCTTCCTTTATACTCAGACTCTGATAATCCATAAGCCATGGCCGTAAGTTTTAAATGCTCTTCAAGGGTAAGCTCATCATAAAGAATCGGTGTTTCCGGTATGTATGAAAACTGCTTTCGATACTGATCGGCATCACTCTTCAAGGTATGACCGTTAATGGACACTTCTCCTTGCTTTGCTTCCATGAGACCAATTATATGCTTGATAGTCGTGCTTTTCCCTGCTCCGTTCAGGCCGATTAATCCGACAATCTCATTTGAATGTATGGAGAATGTTATATCCTTTAAGACCGGTTTTCGGGTATACCCACCAACCAGGTGTTTGATTTCTAATAATGACACGAGCAGCAACGTCCTTTCTCTTCTACATGTTTTTCTCTATTTTATCAAAATTTCATGGTAAAGGCATGGTTAAACAAACTTTCCATTCCATATTTTAGCATTCATAACAATACGGAATCTGCACATCATAATATTTGAAGGGGCCAGCAATAAGAAAAAGGGGATGGTTGTTAAAGACCAGCTAACCGATTTCACTATTGTTTGCGGCTGTAAGGATTGTCGTCTTCTATAGTGAATGACACACACACCATATTCATTTGTTCAAAAAATTGATAAATGAGGTGTTTGTTAAAGCACATTTTGACTGAATCAACTTACTTTATTAGCTTATCAAGCTTAGGAGATAAGGGGATGGTCACATTGCACAAAGTCATTCATGTTTCTAATGGTTTACACATATCATCCTTATAGCAAATGAGGTGTTTGTCCAAGACGGCTAACAGTTTCTATTGTCTGAATTGCTTAAATAGCGAAAAGATAAGGGGATGGTCGCATTGAACAATTTTCATTCTAACGTAAGAATGTATCACTACAAAAGCTACTAGCGATTGAGGTGTTTATCAAGGAGAATGAAGCCTGACATATAAACCTTTATAGTATTACCCCTTCAAGAAGAGAGGCAGGAAAATCGTTCCTGTCTCTTCTTCATTTATTTTCTCATTCATGATAAAATACATAAAAATGCCATTACTGAAAGGTGGAGTAAAAGTTGAGCGACTGTATTTTTTGCAAGATTATAGACGGTGAAATCCCTGCTATGAAAGTGTACGAAGATGAGCATGTCCTTGCTTTCCTTGATATTAGCCAAGTGACGAAAGGCCATACATTACTTATTCCCAAGGTACATAAAGAAAACATCTATGAGCTGACTCCCGATATGGCAAGCCACCTCTTCTCCGTTGCACCTAAGATTGCTGACAGTATAAAGGCCGAGTTTAATCCTATTGGAATGAACTTGTTAAGCAACGCAGGTGAAGAAGCAGGACAATCCGTCTTCCATTTCCACATGCACTTCATTCCCCGCTATGGCCAGGGAGATGGCTTTGGAGCCGTTTGGAAGACACATAATGATGACTACACTCAAGAAGACCTGAAAGGAATAGCTGAATCCATTGCACAGCATCTTTCATAAAAATCGAGCCTGATCCCTGAAGGTAATGGGGATCAGGTTTTTTCAGAATAATTAATCTTTGACAACAATACTCGGTATGTTATAATGTACCTATCTTTTCGCTAATGGCAACAGTGCACATTAGGAGAAGCAAATAGTATAGTTTAGTTGAGGAGAGATGAGAAATGAATACAAAAACACTTGTATCCCTGTCATTAATAGTAGGGATCGGAGCCGTCCTGCACACAGTGATCCCGGGAATTTTCTTAGGAATGAAGCCGGACATGATGCTGACGATGATGTTTCTAGGCATTATATTATTTCCAGCTAAGAAAAACGTATTACTTTTAGGTTTATTAACTGGAGTCATTTCAGGTCTGACAACACAGTTCCCTGGAGGATTCTTACCTAACCTGATCGATAAACCGATCACGGCATTCGTTTTTTACGGCCTTTTCCTGGCTACTAAAAAAATCACTCGTTCACTTGTAGGAGCTTCTGTTCTAACAGCTATTGGTACACTCGTATCAGGAAGTATATTCTTATTTTCTGCTTATGTGATTGTCGGTCTGCCTGGAGCTTTCTTTGCTCTATTTGCAGCAGTCGTACTTCCAGCTACACTTGTTAACGCCGGGGCAATGTTTGTGGTGTATCCAATCATTAACGGGATTTTAAAACGTTCAACCATTCGAGAAGCTGTCACAACAGAACAGCTATCCTAATTTAATCATAGTAAAGCCCTCCATTCATTGTGCTATCGCCAGCTGAATGGAGGGCTTTTTCTATATCTTACTTGACTGCAACCCATAAGAGTACTCCAATCAAAAAGGTAATCACCCCACCGGACCCCATTATGGCAGCACGCTTTTTTAATATATTCTTAGGAGGATACATACCCGGCCTTTGAATGGAAATGAAATTATACACCATACTTAGAAATAGTACTGTACAGAGAGCAAAGAAACCAAAGATTATCCCGTCCATTGATTAGAATCCCTCCTTTACTCCACCTCTTACCTTTATTTTTATGCTGCAAGTAAGAAAGTTATGAATTGACTTGTTTTAATCTGTTATAAAAGGGAAAAGGAGAATACATGTTGATTGTAGAAATAGAGTATTATAGAAATAGAAGAACGAGGTGATCATAGTGAACAAAAAATCCCTAGCTTACGGGCTATTTATCGGTGGAGTGGTTGGAGGATTAGCATCCCTTCTCACGTCTCCTTCATCAGGGAAAGAAATCCGGGCACAAATCAAGGACAAGAAAGATGACTGGACTGGAGTAATTGACGAGATGAAGGTGAATATTGGTGAATTGAAAGAATCCATCGGCACCCTGTCTCAGGAAGGAAAAGAAACGGTCATGCAACTTTCGAAAGATCTTCAAGCTTCTTTCAAACATTGGCAGGCTTCGACAGAGCCAAATAATCGACGACTTCAGGAAGAAATCCAATCCATCCAAAGAACCATTGAAGACTTGGAAAAATCGATTAACTCAGCAAATACACCGAATCAATAACCAGATCCCCACAGCCCTTTTTTCACTAATGGTGATGGAAGACTGTGGGGCTTTTTGGTTGGAAAAGGGATTATATCGATTCTGTAGAAACATGTTTTGAAAAAAAAGTATGATCCCCCTTCTTTTCTTTCAATATAATAATTACATGTGTAAATCCCGTCATTACAGTATCCATCTGCCCATCAACCTTTGTTTTTCACAGTATGTCCCAATCAAAAATTATATACTTCGAAAAATTTTGTCAATTTAACCTTTATTAATTATTACTTTATTGGCATAATAAAATATAAGCGCTTTCTTTTTTGTGATAGTTGTTTTAGTAAGTCATTTTGGTACTACTTAGATTTAAAAAGATTTTCTAGCAAAGTGGGTGAATGAGATGAAGGAAAGAGAATTTACTTTGAAAGAGGCTATGCTCTTCAGTCAAAGGATGGCTCAGCTTAGTAAAGCTCTGTGGAAGGCCATAGAAAAGGACTGGCAGCAATGGATCAAGCCATACGACTTAAATATCAACGAACATCATATTCTCTGGATTGCGTATCATTTAAAGGGTGCTTCCATTTCAGACGTAGCCAAGTTTGGTGTTATGCATGTTTCAACTGCATTTAACTTCTCCAAGAAATTAGAAGAACGGGAATTACTACAGTTTTCTAAACGGGAGAACGATAAACGGAACACCTATATTCAATTGACGGCTAAAGGGGAAAATATACTTCTTGAGTTAATGAAGAACTATAAGCCTGAGAGTCACTCAATCTTCCAGGGAGTTTCCCCATTACGGGAATTATATGGAAAGTTCCCTGAAATGATTGAAATGATGACCGTCGTGCGAAATATATATGGAAATGATTTTATGGAGATATTCGAAAAATCGTTTCATAACATTGAAAATGATTTTTCTGATGATAACGGAAAACTGGGAGAATTATTTCAAGATGAAGAAGAACTGGCTTAATCTACAAGCTCTTCTTTAACTGTTTCATCAAAGCTGGATAAATGTCTTGAGCTAAACAGCTATCAACCACTTCATGAACCTTCAGCTTTGAATGAAGCTCTTCTTCAAACTCATTGAAAAGCGGAATATTGTACACGAATCCTTCCGCTTTTTGCTTTTGGAATTTCATGCTCAACCTATCACAAGTGATAAACAACTCCTTCACTTCCCTTTCCGACAAACCCTTACGAATAATCATTCGATGAAAAGGAAAACCATTTTCGGGGATCATCTCCGCCATTAACCGTTGATAATACTCGAGTTTCTCTATACGTTTCACTAAATCATTCATCTTAATCACCCTTCAATCATTGCAAAAAATTCTCATACTCTCTTTGTACAAAACTATAACATACCTTTCCCAAAAAGTTCTTCTAAAAAATATGAAAAAATCAGCCTGAAATGTATTGATTTTTTCCGGCAATCGTAATAAAGTATGTTAGGCACTTAACTATGATCTATTCGTCTAATGGAGGCGATTTTTTTATGCATTGCTGGAAAACAATCAATCTGGAAAAACAATTCGGATTTTACCGAGTCTTTTTACTTTCATCTATCATCATGATGATGGTATTCTCATTAATATACGTACCAATTAACTTACTATTTCCAAGTGCTTTCTATGATAACCACTTCCTTGTGTTCTTTATAGGAATGTTGAGTATCTATCCGTTGCATAAGTTTTTTCACATTGTACCTATACTACCTTTTGTGAAAAAAATGAAGTGTAGATGCAATCGGAAACTATTTTTTTTACCGATCGTTTCTTTGCGAGTGGATCAGCCTATCTCAAAATACCGTTACATGCTTGCCCTGGTGGCACCATTCTTTGTACTGAACGGGATTTTGCTATACGGATGCATCCACTTCCCGCACTATTCTCATTACTTTACAATGCTGCTTGCTTTTCATTCAGGGATCTGCGCCATTGACTTTATATATGCAAAGCAACTAATGGACTCACCAAAGAATGCATTAATTGAAGAGAATGATGATGGATACGAAATATTGATTTATCAGTAAGGATGATGGATGGCCATTGAAACATACACTCGATGGAAGAAATCATCCTTCTGTTTTTTTAGGTGTTTTCACGAAGATTCTTTTTTCATTTACTGATCGAAAATTCCTGCTTGCACTTGGATGTAATGTAAAAAAGAATGCAAAAAGCCTTATTTGCATGATTAATGCATTACTCTCGCTACCAATTAGAGAAATTATTTGGTAATGTATAGCTTAAAGGAGATAACGGGGAGGGGTTTGGATGATCTCCATGTTTTTAGTGTTTGCTGTTTTCATCTTATTCTATATAAATAAAATGACAAACGCATTATGTTTACAAAAAGAAATACCTGAAGAACGCCAACCAAAGGTGTTTAGAACCATCAATATCCTAATCACCATACTACTGGTCTCTTCTTATATAGAAATATTGTTTACATAGAAGAAAAGCGGAGGCGGCTTGGTTAGCCATGACAAGCATAACAGGGAAATCCCTGAAGGCGCTCTTTGCCTTTGGGGATTTCCCTGTTAAGACCTCGAGGGGCTTAGCCGCCGGAGCTAGACAATTAGAAAGCGGAGGCGGCTCGTTTAGAGGCGACAAGCATAAGGTGAACCTACCGGAAAGGCGCTCTTTGCCTTTTTGGTAGGTTTAACTTATGACCTCGAGCCTCTAGCCGTCGGAGCTGGACAATTAGAAAAGAATAATTAACAAAGCAGATCCGGAAAATCCGGATCTGCTTTGTTTTTTTATAAGTCACCGTTTAATTAATAAACGTATGCTGCACCAATGATGATTAACAAAATGAATAGAACAACGATTAACGCAAATCCTCCGCCGTAAGCACCTGACATCTGCGCTTCCTCCTTTCATGTATGAAAAAGCCACCTAAATATGCATATAGCAAAAGGGGCCGCCTTTTTTAAGGTATTGCCCCCTCTACAGTCTTTATCAGATAACTTTAAACCCTGAGGCTAAATTATAGCCATGCTGCACCTACAATAATTAACAGGATGAACAGTACTACGATTAACGCGAAACCTCCGCCGTGTCCGTGACCCATAACTTTCCACCTCCTTTGAAGCGCTAATTTATCTTATTCAAGTTAGCTGCCATTTGGTTTAGGCTAATGTCATAAATTTAATTTTTTTAGCAAATAAATGCGGCACCAACGATGATTAATAAGATGAACAGCACTACGATTAACGCGAATCCGGAATTGTGTTCACAGCTCATATTTATTACCTCCTTTTCTCTCTTCGCTCTTATCATATGAAGGAACCTAGGAAATGGGTGTGTAAAATGCCCATTTTTCTAAAGATTAATATGGAAAATATTTTTTTTCATGGAAAAAGTGTGTTATAGTATGTTTTGTAGAAATTTGACAAGCCACCAAACGAATATATTGTAGGAGTTGGTCACCATGAAAAAATGGATCATTTCAGTATCATTGGCTGCGGGAGTCGTAGGACTTGCAGGATGCAGCGGAGACGGTGCTGAAGGAAACAGTGACGTTGTTGCAACAACAAAAGCTGGAGACGTAACAAAAGATGAACTTTACAAATCAATGAAGCAAAAATTCACTCCACAAATGGAACAAGCCCTTCAAGAATTGGTTTACACGAAAGTACTTGAAGAAAAGTATGACGTGTCGAAAGAGGAAGTTGACGAAAAGCTGAATGAAGCGAAAGATCAATTGGGACCTCAATTTGAAATGTTCTTACAACAATATAATCTTGATGAAAAATCGTTTAAAGAATACCTAAAGCTTCAATTACTTCAAGAAAAAGCAGCGATTTCTGACGTGAAAGTCACTGAAAAAGAAGTAAAGGAATACTACGAGACATGGAAGCCTGACATTCAAGTTCGTCACATTCTTGTCGATGATGAAAAAACAGCTAAAGAAGTGAAACAAAAATTAGCTGATGGTGGAAAGTTTGAAGAACTTGCAAAAGAATATTCTAAAGATCCTGGTTCTGCTGAAAATGGCGGAAGCTTAGGCTGGGTAGACAATGCTGGTCGTCAAAACTTCGTACCAGAATTCTCTAAAGCTCTGGACACTTTAGAAAAAGGCAAAGTGAGTGAGCCTATCAAAACAGAATATGGCTACCACATCATTGAAGTGACAGATAAAAAAGAAAAGAAATCCTTTGACGAGATGAAAAAGGAAATCGAAAAAGAACTGAAGCTTTCAAAAGTGGATCCTCAAAAAATCCAGGAAGCGATGAAAGCTGAAATTGAAAAAGCTGACTTAAACATTAAAGATGAAGATCTTAAAAAAGCATTTGATCAAGTGCTGAACCCTGCGGCTGCACCTGAAGGCGGAGAAGCCCCTGCTGTACCCGAAGGAGAAGAAGCCCCAGCACCTGCTCAAGAGTAGACCAAAAAGGACTGACGGATCCATTCCGTCAGTCCTTTTTATTCTCTATGATCAAGACGTTAGTTGACGTCTCCTCTCCTTCTCCTCTTCCATACGATGAATGTAGACTTCTCCTTCTTTCTCTATCCACTCATCTTCCATACTCTTTTCTTCCTTAGCTGATTTAATCGTCATAAAGGCACTCCCGAAAATCCCTGCTACAACCAAGTACATCCAAATAGGTAGTGTCATTTGCTTCATCTCCTTATAGGTTTGTCCTCTTTATTAACACTATATGTAATGAAGAGATAAAACATAACTAGATTTAACCTTTTTTTCTACTAAAAAGACCCCGTTCCATTATCCGGGGTCTAAGAGGTTACCTATTTATGAAAAGTCGGTTTATAGAATGAACGATTATCAAGGGCAAACACTCTTTCTGTATACTCCCCTGGTTTCACCCGTTCCAATGCACGATCCAGCATATTCATCTTTGCATCCACGTTATCGATATAATGAAGGATTTCAGCTTCACGAATGAGCGGCGGCTTAGGACTTCCCCATTCCGCTTTTCCGTGATGACTCAATACGAGATGTTGAAGGATCATCACTTCTTCCCCTTCAATTCCAAGCTCATCTGCAGCTTTTCCAATCTCGTTCACCATGATCGAAATATGACCGATCAGATTCCCTTCAATCGTATACGTAGTAGAGGTTGGGCCTGAAAGCTCAATGACTTTGCCTAAATCATGAAGAATGACCCCAGCGTACAATAGATCTGAATCCAGGGATGGGTATAGTCCTGCAATGGCTTTCGAGAGGTCCAGCATCGATACAACATGATACGCAAGGCCTGACACAAATTCATGATGGTTCTTAGTAGCCGCCGGATATTCCAGGAAAGGCTTCTGATATTTTTTTATCAAGTGTCTTGTGATGCGTTGAATATTTGGATTTCTCATTTCAAAAATATACTGAGTGATCTTACTCGTCATTTCATCAATGCTTACTGGCGCCGTTTCCAGGAAGTCTGAAATGGCATAACCATCTGCCGGGGAAGCCGGGCGAATCTGCTTGATCTTGAGCTGACTCTTTCCACGGTAACTATGTATGTCTCCAACAACCTGCACGATCGTTTCAGGTTGATATGCCTTCTCATCCTGCTCAGAAGCATCCCAAAGCTTAGCTTCCATATTTCCACTCTTATCCTGCAGAATCAGCGTTAAAAACGGCTTACCTGTATTTGTCGTGCCTTTGGTCATTTGTTTAATTAAAAGGGGTAATTCGATAGTTTCTCCGACATTAAAATGTGTAATCCCAGACATCTCTTCTCCTCCGTCCAACTATATTAGTAGTTTCAGTATATCATATTTCGATAGAGTACAGGGGTGGAAAGGGTTGGAGCGAGATGTGGGCGAGGATTGTGCTAAACTATGATCAAATTCCAGAGGTCCGTCCCTCTCGCTTCTCACAACAAAAAACCGCCCCCACCCGGAGACGGTTCCATCCTAATTCACCAATGCTCTTTTTTGTTTCTTGCTAATCCAAACTTTCGTCGCTACCAGCCCAACGAGCATAATGAATGCTCCGAAGAAGTAGGGAATATGTATATTCCACTCAAACAGTGTGCCGGCAAGTAATGGTCCAGCGACGTTACCAAGACTGAGAAACGAGTTGTTCAGCCCCATGACGGTCCCTTGTCGTTCTCCTGCCAGTTTTGAAATAAGGGAATTCAACGATGGACGGAGCATCGAGTTTCCAACAAAGAAAACAGCGGTTGTAATCAGGATCCCTACAAAGTTGGTGGCAAATGTCATGATGACAAATCCCAGTGCACTGAGGAGCAATGAGCCGGTTACGACTTTTTCCTCACCGAAGATCTTCGTCGCCCTTCCCACACCCACTCCTTGAACAACGGTACCGATGATACCAATAATCAAAATGATGATCCCAACTTCCTGTGGACCATATCCATATCGTTCGAGCGCATAGTAGCTGAAGATTGATTGGAAATTTGCCAATCCAAAGCTCATGATGAATACAAGTACCAACAGAAACCCGACCGGACTCATCACCGCATTCTTCATGACCACGAAGCGGTTTTCACGTTTCTCGTTCGGGTCAAAGGTTCTTCTTTCCTTTGGATAGGATTCCGGTAATATGATGACCGAGACAATGGCAGCAATGGAAGCGGCGATCCCGGCAAAGATAAACGGATAGGAGAGGTTGATTTCTGCCAGCCATCCTCCGATTCCTGGCCCTATGACGATACCAAGACCCATGGCTGCACCCAGGATCCCCATCCCTTGACCCCGATTATCCTCATCCGTTACATCTGATACATAGGCCATTGCAGTCGGCATTAGTGCTGAGCCGAAAATGCCTGCGAGGATCCTGGACAGAAATAGCATCCATAATCCTACAGCGAAGGCAAAAATGAATTCAGCTATGGCAAAGCCAACCAAGCCGATGGTGATTAATGGCTTTCTCCCTATTCGATCGGATAACCGTCCCCAAATAGGAGCAAATAAAAACTGCATAAAGGCAAATACAGCCACCAACGCTCCAAGCGTTTGAGCATTGGCGTTGAATTTTTCTACGTAGAAAGGAAGAATGGGGATGACCAGCCCGATTCCAACCATGACGATAAATAAGTTGAAGCTTAGTAGTGCCAGTGGTCCCCGATTTCGTTTGGACCCTTTTGTTTTTGTCATACTATGTGTTCCTTCTTTCTCACTCTCATTTCATTCCCAAGCTACTTTTTTTCGTGCAAACAAACTCCTTGTAGTATTGTAACGAATCTGAGAAATTATTGCCAATTCAAATTCTTTAAAGAATCATGCATTCCGAATCGATTCCTTTTCCATTCGCTTTAACACGATCATTTCATCCTCTGTAAACTCATTTCTTATATGAGGATGACAGGTAAAGAAGATAGTCTGATGGTTCGTTGCCATTTTCCTCAACAGCTTTAAAAATGCGTTCGTTCTTTCTCGATCAAAATTGACTACTCCATCGTCGATCAGTACCGGCAATGGGTACTTGTCCCGGAAAGATTGAATGAGGGCAAAGCGAATGGAGATGTATAACTGTTCTTTCGTTCCTTGACTGAGCTCGACTGCATGGAAGACTGCACCGTCTTTCCTCTCTACCCTGATCATCTCATCAACTTGTAAGAAAATACGTAGATAGTGCCCTTCCGTCAGCTCTCTAAAGTTCTCTTCTGCAAGCTCCATCACTTTAGGCATCTTCGATTTTTGGTAAAGATCCATTGTTTTTCTTAAGGACACTTTTGCTAACGTATATTTGGACCAGTCATACGCCAGTTCTTGAAGCTCAGCCTTTTTGCTTTGAAACTCCTGAAGGATTGTGGAGTAGCTCTTTCCTTCCTCCAGCACTTTTATTTCATACGAAATAGAAGCGAGCTCTTTTTGATAAGCAGAGAGCTCAGTTGAAAGCTCTTCGACTCTTTTCGATACCCAATTTAATTCCTTTTTGCTATCTTCCTTAGAATCAAACTGAAGAAACGTGTTGAGTGTTCGTTCGGTCAGCCTCGTTTTCATTCCATTATATCGAGCCGAAAGTTCAGTTCTCTCTTCGGCGTGAAGTGCCTTTTCACGAAATTCTATTTCTTCCATGCATCCTGCAGATTGAAGAAGGGTTCCAACCTCTTCACGGATCTTTCCACCTTCAATTCTTAGCTTCTCTATCTCAAATGAAAGAGGCTCGAGCTCCGTTTTGATGCTATTGATTATAAGGCTTTTCTTTTCAATATCCTGCATGATCCCCTTCAGTTTAATCATGGCCTCTTCCACTGTGGTAAACGTGAGAGAGTGGCGGTGGAACCATTCCTGACAAAGATCCCTAAACTCATTTAATTTTCGGACCACATGGTCTTCTTCTTCTTTAAGTTGGATATAAGCCTCATAATTCGAGACGGTCTCTTTCATTTTGACAAACGCATCACGCAGCCATTTCCAGTGAAAATCAGAAGGTAAACAGAGCTCTGATTTTAGACCGGATAACCTTTGTTCTCCTAAAACAATTTCTTTCTCTACTTCCTTCTGTTTTTCATGGAGCTTCTGAAGTTTTGTCTGTTGCTCTTCTAATGAAATAATTCGCTGCTTCCACTCGTTTCTCAATTCCATTTGCTGCTTTAAGCTTTGCTCAGCCCTTTCCAAAGAGTGAGATTCCATTTGACCTGCCGGCTGAAACTCTTTTGCTCTTGCTTTTGTTTGTTGAAGGGTGCTGGATTCTTCTTGCAGACTCCCTCTCGCCTGCATTCCCGTTGCACCCACTACTATGAGAAGAAGCAAGCTGATCCCGACAAAGAGCCCATTACCGGTCACGATTGCCCATGACCCAATCCCGAATAAAAGAAGGAGTGCTGCACCTATTAAGAGAAGCTGCCGAGAAAAGGAGGACTTTTTTCTGCTGAAACGTTCTTCTGCCTCTTTCACTTGCAGGGTGATCCAATGTGCCTGGTCCCGTGAAGCCCGCCGGGAAGATTCAATTTTCACTGTTCTTTGTAATTCTTGATACTCATCTTCTTCCATCAGCCGATCCTCTAAGCTATCACACTTCCTTTCGATGTTGTGAAGTTCTTCTTCCTCCTCTTCGTAATGCTTCTGGAAGCTTTCCCGTTCATGAAGGAGCCTTGATTGCTGATCCAGTGCCTGCTGAATACGGTCAGACATCATTAAGCTTGTATCCAGTGCAGGGATGGCCTCGATCTCTATTGTTAATCCCAATTCACGGATCGTATCATTGATCTTACTACGCACCGTTTTTAGTTCTCTGCTCCGTTCACTGCTTTCTTCTTTCCATTTCAGATAAAAGGATTGTTGAGACAATATCTTTTCAATAAAAGGTATGTCTTCACTTAAGGAAGGATCAATCACTTCTGATTCTAATTTGTTGTGGAGCTTTTCTTGCTTCGTCACCAATGTTTCAAGATAGGCCGACACTTGTCTTTCTTCAGTTTTAAGCTCGTTTAAACGCTCTAATCCTTTTGCAGGAAACTCAATAATTTCCAGTTGGAAAAGGCGCTCCTTCACTCTTTTGAAGCTCGTGAGTGTATCCCAATTTTCATTAACTGAAATCAGGTTCTCTTTCTTTTCAGCAAGAGATGCCTTTTCTGTCTCCATGGATGAAATCCGGGTTTCTAACGATTTTTGCTTTGCTATGAGAGGACGGTATTGATCATTTTTTTCTTTTCCTTCCTTTACTTGTTTTTCAAGGACTTTTAATTGTGTCAGCACTGCGTTGACCATCGGCTTTCTTCCCGATTTCTTAAACAGCTGCTCCCTTTCTTTCTGCCAATTCTGTTCCATCTGTAACAAGAGGTCCGTCCCTGTAGAGCCTGCAGAGAATAGGTAGCGGTTCAGTTCTTCTTTTTTGAGGCGCTGAATGTTTTGCAGCCCTTCCAGATTGAATGAGAATATGTTTTGGTAAGTTGTCCTGTCCATATTTCCGAGCAGTTGTTGAAGGGTTTCTTCTCCTTCGGTTCTTCCGTCCTCGAATTGAACGGTCACGTCCCCTGTGGCCTTCCCTTTAACCCGCTCGATACTGAGGATTCCTTGTTCTTCCATCCGGCAAAGGATTCTCCCGCCATACTCTGTAGAAGATTTCGGTTCATACCTGAGCAGGGATTGCTGCTTCGTCGGAAACCCGAACAAAATGCTATGTATGAACGACATAATCGTTGATTTACCAGCTTCATTTTCCCCATAGAATATTTGAAGGTCACCAATCGTATAGTGCTTGTTTTCTATTTTTCCGTATCCATAAATATGAAGTTCGAGCAGTTTCACCCCATTCACCTCCACGTTCAGCCTTTATTTTGTAACAAGTGCTCTGTATCTTCTATTAAAGATTTCTTCTCTTCTTCCTTTAGGGGATCCAGAAAGCGGTAAATAGAAGGGTGCTCATACAGTTCTGCCAGGGCACCCTTCCACTCTTCTTCACCCATGCTTCCCAGGGTCTCCATTACTTCCTGTTTGAACGGATCCTGTTCAATGCCCCGACTCGCCTGGGTATGCTTCCATCGTATGGAATGAATCCACTTCAAACCCTGGTGACTCTCGTATTCTGATTGCAATGCTTCCAGTAGATCACCATTTTCTATTTTACCCGCCATATCTTGAGGGAGTGATTCATCATCCGTCAAGATAACCTCCATCAACACATCCCCTTCTTCAAGAGATTCCAGAGCTTGCTGGATACGTTGGAAAATCTCCCCAAAGCGCTGAACACCTTGAAGGGATACGGTGCACGTCTTCCACATCAAGTCGTGAGTCGGGATAAATGTTAATTCTGTATGGTGATGATCAAGCACCACTTCATAACATCCTTTTTCACCTGTTTCTTTCCGATGTCTTCCCTGGATATTACCTGGATACACTATGTAAGGCTCTTCGTGCAGAATCTGCCGCTCATGGATATGTCCCAAAGCCCAGTAGTGATAATTCTTCTCCAATAGTTCCCTTATCGCAAAAGGCGCGTACGTTTCATGTGAAGAATGCACACTTCCTTCGCTTCCATGGAGGATGCCTATCGTATAGAGGTCATCGGAACGTTTAGGATAATCAGCAATCCTTCTTTCCTGGATATGTCTTGTACCATAGCTGAATCCGACTATATCTACTGTTGTCCCATTCTTTACAGTAAGCTGTTTCACTTCTGTTTCTGCGCTGAAGATATGTATATTATCCGGCATATCGAGCTCTAATCGATAGCTTCCAAGATGATCATGATTCCCATGAACGACGTATACAGGAATGTTGTTTGAATGTAACAGATTGAATTGCTTCAATAATTTAGCCTGCGCCCGAATACTGCGATCTTCTTCGTCAAATAGATCCCCGCTGATGATCATGAAGTCAATTTCTCTTTGAATCGCTTCCCTTACCACTTTTTCGAAAGAGGCAAAGGTACTATTATATATTCTTTCGAACACTTCTTTCGGTAAATGTTTTAGTCCGATAAAAGGACTATCCAGATGTAGATCTGCTACATGAAAAAACCGAATCTTCCCCATGAAGTTCCCTCCCTGCACTACGAATATACGTTCTTATATTCTTTCATTATATCCTAAAACCGGAGATAATTTCAGTATGTATTAACATTTTACGCGATTCATAGAGAAAGGCTGCCCCTGACGACGGAGACAGCCTGCTCTTACAAATCATTTTTTCGATGTAATATCGATTGCTTTTTTAATATCTTTATATGAATTAGATTTTCCGTATAGGAGCACTCCTCCGCGATACACTCTTGCTCCAAATACTCCAAGAATAATAATCGTCGCAAGAAGGACCACAATTCCTATGATTGGTTCATACACTGGAAGATCCAGCATCCCTACACGAAGGAACATAACCATCGGTGTAAAAAACGGGATGTATGATGTAATCGTCACAAAACTGGATTCCGGATTCCCAAGACCGAACATGGAGATGAAGAATCCAATCATGATCAGGAAGGTCATCGGCATGATCATCTGCTGTACATCTTCGATTCTACTGACAAGAGATCCCAATAATGCAGCCAGGGTAGCATACAGGAAATACCCTAATAAAAAGAAAATGACCGCATAGATTATGACACCTACAGATAGAGATTCAAATCCGAATCCTTCAAAGAACCCCCCGACCAGTTCATCTTTCTTTTGAATCATTGTAAAATAGCCTACTGCCAGGATTACAGCTAACTGTGTTAACCCTGCGAGTCCGATTCCAATAATTTTGGCAAACATTTGTTTCACTGGGGATACACTCGATATGAGGATTTCCATGACCCGGGAGCTTTTTTCTGTCGCGACTTCCATGGCCGTCATGTTGGCGTAAGCAATGACAGAGAAATAAATAAAGAATAATAGAACATATACAATACCCCTTGCCTGACTTAGTTCTTCTTCAGACTTGGCTCCTTCAACAAGGGCTTCCTTCTCAAAGGAAACAGGGCCGCTTAGCAGTGCAAGTTCTTCCCCTGAAAGCTCCAGAATACTTGCAGCCAGTGAGGACTTTACATTTTGCAGGGCGACTTGTAATTCCCCTGTCACATTGGACTCTGATAATGAATTGGATTTATACAGAGCTTGCGGAAGACCTTCAGCGCTTTCACTCAAAATGAGTAGTCCCTTTAATTCTTCAGATTCTATTTTCTTTTCGATTTCTTCTATCGATTGAGTTGTCGATTCCAGCTCAATCTCGCTATTCATGATCTCCAGCTGCTGCACAAGCGGATCATACAGCTTGCCCGTTTCGTCCTGAATCGCTATTTTACTCGTGTCATCATCACTAAAGTTCGAAATGATACTGTCAAAATTGGCCAGTAATACAAGGGCAGCGGCAATGACGACGGTGGATATGATAAAAGATTTTGCCTTAAGCTTTGATAAATAGGAGTGACTAAGGATCAAGAAGAAATTATTCATAAGAAGTTCCCACCTTTTCTATGAAGATATCGTTCAGGGAAGGTTCTTCCAATTCGAACTTTCGAAGGAATCCCTTTTGAACAACATCATGGAATACACCTTGGGCAGCAGCCTCAGACTCGACTTGCAGAAGAACTCCTTCCGTTGTTTCTTTCAGCTTCGTCACGCCTTTCATTTCCTTTAAATATAGAAGATCAAAATCGGAGTGAATCACCACATTCTTCTTACCAAAGGAACGCTTGATCTCCTTCAAGCCACCATGCACCACGGGACGCCCTTTATGCATGATGCATAGGCTTTCACAGAGCTCCTCCACATGCTCCATGCGGTGACTGGAGAACACGATTGTGGTTCCATTTTTCTTAATTTCCCGGACCGCATCCTTTAACAGTTCAACATTAACCGGATCGAGACCGCTGAACGGTTCGTCGAGAATCAGTAAACTGGGCTTATGGATAACCGATGCGATAAACTGAATTTTTTGCTGATTTCCTTTTGAAAGTTCTTCTACTTTCTTGTTGACGTTTTGAGGAACATTGAATCGTTCCAACCAGTAATCCAGTTCTTTCAGAATGGTCTTTTTCTCCATCCCACGAAGACGTGCCAGATAGACGATCTGATCGCTCACCTTCATTTTCGGATATAGTCCTCTTTCTTCAGGCAGATACCCAATTTCTGGACTTGTGGAATAATCGACCCGTTTCCCTTTCCACGTAATCTGCCCTTCCGTTGCATCTAACAACCCTAACACCATTCGAAATGTCGTCGTCTTCCCGGCCCCATTCGCGCCCAGGAACCCAAACATTTCACCCGGTGGGATATCCAGTGACAGCTGATCAACTGCTGTAAATTGTCCAAACCGTTTGGTTACCTGTTGTATACTCAAACTCATTTCAGCATTTCCCTCCTATACCCATAAACGAGTATCCTTTTTCTCTCTAGTACTCTACGATCTTATCCAAAAAAGGTTTCATTTTCCATCCTTTTTTCTTTATCAAACTATTTAGACTTTCCAAAAAAATGATAATATGAAAAAATAAAAGAGTACATGAATTCTATACAAAGGGGTATATCACAATGAAAGTATACAAATTAACGGTTTTTGAAAAAGACGGAAAAAAGATTCTGGATGAATCATTCGAAGCTTCATCCGACAGCGATGCAAAGAAAATGGGAGAATCCATGTTAGAAGAAAAGGGCTATTTCGATCATACTCATCGCTGCACTTCTCCTCTGGGGAAACTATTGTTGTTTCATGTGTAAGACTTGCATTCTGCATTGCGGGTCACATCCAGTGGCTTGTAATGCATTTTTTTATTAAAAGGATGAATGTATTACGAAAAAAAGAACCAACCCCATCGGGTTAGTTCTCTTCAACTATTATTCTCCCTTAAATTCAGGTCGTCTTTTCTCAACAAATGCACGAATGCCTTCCTGGTGATCCGAGGTTTGACGCATGAGCCATTGCCCTTGTTTTTCCAGCTCAAGTGCACGCTGAAGTCTGTCTTTGTTTAATGTGACATATACTTCTTTCGTTTTCAGCATCGCTTTCGTCGGTGCACTTAATACTTGTTTTGTATAGCGTTCGATGCCTTCTTCCAATTTTCCGGAAGGAATCGCTTCGTCAACCAGTCCCTTCATAAGGGCCTCTTGCCCTTCCAATACTTTACCGTTCCAAATCAATCGTTTGGCTTTATGTGTTCCCAGGCGCTCCTGCAGAAGAAAATGACTTCCTCCATCCGGAATCAGTGCGATGCCGATAAAGTTCATGGCTAGCTTGCTGTCTTCTTCACACAAAATATAGTCAGAGCAAAGTGCCAGGCTGAAACCAAGACCTGCAGCAGCACCATGTATACCTGTTAGAACAATTTTCGGCATGGTGTACAGCGTCATCACCAGTTCACTGATGGTATCCATAATACTTGAGAACTGTTCTTCTCCGCTTAATGAAAGCATGGATTTAATATCTCCTCCAGAAGAAAACCCCTTTCCTTCCCCTGTCAGGACCAATAAAGAAATCGATGGGTCATTTTTCACTTCTTTTAATGCAGCCAAGAGCTCTCCCATAAGCCCTGCATCCAACGCATTCAGTGATTGAGGCCGATTCAGTTGAAGCCTTGCCACCTTACCTTCTTTATGTAATTTTACTGTTTCGTATTGATTTGACACTGTCAAAAAAATCCCTCCCCTTTCTTCTAGCATAGCGTAATAACCTATTTTTAGGAATCATTATTTCGAATAGTATAATAATTCAAAAGAAAGGTCGACTTCTGACCGACCTCTCATACGATTTATATTTGTTTCATTTTATCCTGCACTTGATCCCGCAAGGCTCTTTTCAAAAATTTCCCTACTGACGTTTTTGGAATCTCATCAAGGAACAGGATTTCATCCGGCAGCCACCATTTGGCAAACTGTGGTTTCAAAAAGTCCATGATTTCTTCTTTGGATACCTTTCCTTTTCCCGAGTCTCTTAACACCACACAAGCGATCGGGCGTTCCTGCCATTCCTCATGGGGAACTGCAACTACCGCTGCTTCGAAGATATGTTCATGTGCCATGAGTGCATTTTCAATGTCTACAGAAGAAATCCATTCTCCACCTGATTTGATTAAGTCCTTTGTGCGGTCAACGATTTTAATGTAGCCCTCTTCGTCGATGGTGACCACATCACCTGTATACAACCAGCCATCACGGAATGCTTCCTGTGTTCTGTCATCTTCATAGTATTCAGAAGCAACCCATGGGCCTCTCAGGGCAAGCTCTCCCATTTCCTTTCCATCCCAAGCCACTTCTCCGTCTTTCCCGACGATTTTCATGTCTAATCCAGGGACGAGGATCCCTTGTTTTGCTTTCAATTCAAGCTTTTCTTCAGCGGAAAGATCATCATGATAGCTTTTCGAAGCAGCAATCACGGCAAGGGGACTTGTTTCCGTCATTCCATATGCATGCATGAACGGAATACCGAATTTCTCTTCAAAGGTTCTAATCATTCCTTTAGGAGCAGCCGAACCTCCACAAAGAACGGAACGAAGGCTGGAGAGATCATATTCATTTTTCTCCAATTCATGAAGCAAGCCAAGCCAAATGGTCGGGACCCCTGCAGAGATGGTAACCTTCTCATCCTGCATTAACTGAGCCAGCAATCCAGGAGTGAAATATGGCCCAGGCAGAACCTGCTTCGTCCCGAACCACACCGAGGCAAATGGTAGTCCCCATGCGTTTACATGAAACATCGGTACGACCGGCAGGGCCACGTCTCTTTCACAGACACCAGTGGTATCAGCAAGCCCTAGCGCCATGGCATGCAGGACGATTCCACGATGAGAATAAATGACCCCTTTAGGATTTCCGGTTGTGGCTGAAGTGTAACACATACCGGCAGGGGCATTTTCATCAATGTCTGTCCGGAATTGGAAAGAAGGATCGCCTTCCTCCAGCAATCTTTCATAATGATAAACCGGCTCCAAAGTGGTTTCCGGCAAGTCTCCATCGGTCATTACAATGAAGGCTTTGACCGTCGGTATCTGGTCTTTGATTTTTTCGATAAGTGGTACGATGTCTGAATCGATGAGCAATACCTGGTCCTTGGCGTGATTGATAATATATACGATGTGCTGAGGTGATAAGCGAATATTGATCGTATGTAGGACGGCCCCACTACACGGAATCGCAAAATAGGATTCAAGATGTCGATGATGGTTCCAGGCAAGTGTCCCGACCTTATCCCCTTCTTCAACCCCAAGTTTTGATAGGCTGCTTGCAAGTCTTCGTGTTCTTTCTCCCCACTGTTTATACGTGAAGCGGCTTATTGCGGACTCAGTACGTGAAACAATTTCTTTGTTAGGAAAATACTTTTCGGCTCGTTCAATCATTTGTGTCAAAAGCAGAAGTGTTTGCATCATATTCGATCTCTCCCCTCAATTTTAGTAAGCGTTTACAAAAATATTGTCTAAATTTCTATGTCTACCTTACTAATTCGACCTTTTCAGAAGTAATCCTTTATGTATTGTTGAAAAATTCCGTTAATTAGACATATACCAACACGTCCTTAGATATAAATAAGAAGCCGTCCAGAAGTTTTCTGAACAGCTTGTTTTTATGAAAATAAGTCATTAAGGATCTTAATCTTCTTATCGGTATATTCTTTGAATCCCAGGTTGTAGGCGTTTGGCTCTTTCGGATTGGCAAAATGAGTGATCTTTCCGGTCTTCGGATCGATGAATTTACTCGCAGCCCCGCAGCCGATGCCAATGATGGTTTGGACTTCTTCCATGATCATGATGTTATAGAGGCTATCCTGTCCGGGGAGAGCATACCCGACATTCTCGAGGTTACCCAGAATGTTTTTCTGACGATATAAGTAATAGGGCTCATAGCCTTGAGCCTTCGTCCATTCCTCAGCAAGACCCATCATCTTCTCGATTTCCACCCGGTCTGCCACTTTATACTTATCTTTATTCTTCGTCATTTCAGACGCCCGCTTGAAGGACAAAGTGTGGACCGTCAACGATTCCGGCATGAGCTTTTCGGTTTCATCCAAAGAATGCTGAAGTTCTGGAAGCTCTTCACCTGGAAGTCCGATAATGAGATCCATGTTGATGTTGTTCATTCCCATGTTGCGGGATAAATGAAATTTATCGATGGTCTCTTCCACGGTGTGATGGCGGCCGATCGCTTTTAATGTTTCTTGTGTATACGACTGAGGGTTGATGGAAATGCGGTCGATATTCCATTTCTTTAGTACCTCTAGTTTATCTGGAGAAATCGTATCCGGTCTCCCTGCTTCTACCGTCACTTCCCTTACCGCGTCCACATCCGGAAATGATCGATACATTTCTTCATATAGGGCATCCATTTCTTCTGCCGTGATGGACGTAGGTGTCCCTCCACCATAGTAAATCGTCGTAATCTTAACGTTATTCTCTTTGAGCCAGCGTCCCATTTCCTGGATTTCGTAGTGAAGCCCGGCCAGGAACGAATCGACCCTCCCTTGTTTACCGAGAATCGCGTATGCAGGAAATGTACAATACGCACATTTGGTAGGGCAAAACGGGATTCCGATATAGATGCTCACTTCATTCTGGAGATCATAGAGATCCGGTACAACCGACAACTGACGGTCCACGATGTTTTGCATCAGCTGAATTTTTTCGTCGGTAATGAGGTATTCTTCCTTCAATTTCGCTTGAATTTCCTCCTGGGGGATCCCAAGCAGAGTTTGCTTATGTAAAAGCTTGGTAGGACGGATCCCCGTTAAGATCCCCCACTTTTGCCTGATTCCCGTCAGGTCTTGAAGAACATTCAGATACACATGAGATACTGCTGTTTTTAGCTGTTTGAAGCGTTCTTTTTCATTTTCATATGATGTCCAGCCACGTTCATAAGTCGCAGTGTATGATTCATCAGAAGACGGTTTTGTCAACACGGCTTTCGCTTCTATCTTTTCTTCTATTGAAAGTTCTATTTTGACTTGAAGATCCATGTCATCACAACGGCCAAAGTGAATCACGGATTCTTCAAAAAATAAATTCGCAATCAATCGCAGGGGGCGCTCAAAACGCTCATCCTCGATTCCTTTTATTAAAACATTCACGTTCTAATCACCTTTCACCAAATCTAATAAGCTTTTATAAGTGTACAGAATGGGGTGGGAATGGTCAATGGCAGGGAGGCTGACTAAAATAAATACAACACCCCGCTTTTCCAATAGAAACGCGGGGTGTATCCGGTTTATGATTTAATGATGTTCATTTTCTTCAGGAATGGAATGGGGTGCTGCTTGCGGAATAGCTCTGTTACAAAGTATGGGATGCCTTTTTCGCTTTGGCTCCGTGTAATCCAGTTCGCTGCATCTCTCACCGGTCTTGGGGCATCTCCCATAGCAACCCCAAGACCACAACATTCCAAGGAGTCGATGTCATCCAGCCCCGATCCGACCATCACGATTTGATCCTTTTTCACTCCGAGGTGTTCAGACAGATACATCAACCCTCGAAGCTTCGATACGCCCTTTGGCACGATATCCAGTTTATAATCGGATGTCGGAATGGCGTCCACTTCTTCATACATCCCTTTTAGAGAAGCGACAACGTCCCACACATCTTCACGATGCTCCATGACAACCGATATCTTCGGAACCGACATTGGATTCTCCAAGAGATGATCACTCACACGATCCACAAACTGCTTACTATAAAGTAATTTTGACTCCCTTTGCCAAGAGACTTTGGCCATATCCCTTGCCTGGGAATTGGCTTTGCCAATGATGGACCGCTTCTCATGGGATAGAGCTACTTGGCTTGAGAAACCTTCAAGGAATTGAGCAATTTCATACGTAATGTCCTCGGCAATCTTTTTTACATACATCGGTTTTTCAAGCTCTCCAGCAATGTAGGCCCCACTATGTGTGACTAGCGGGTTTTTGAGCTTAAGGGCTTTGGCTACTTTCTTTGCTGAAGTAAAGCTTCTGCTTGTAACCAATGTGACCGGTACACCTTTATCTTGAACGTACTCAATTGCATCCTTTGTTTCCTTTGCAATTTTTCCGTTTTCATTTACAATCGTTCCATCAATATTTAACGCTAACATTCTATAGATCATCATTGGTGTCCCCCCTATATGTTGTCTACTCCCTTTCTTTACTTTTATGAAAGAGGGGATACAAATATGACAAGGGGTGGGAGCAATTCGCAAATTATTTGGAGTAGCTGGTAGAACTTATTCAACTAGATGAGAAGTTCTTACTGGAGTATCGCTTAGAACTGAAAAGTGTTCTTATTTTAGCGGATTTATGAAAAAGTGCCTACTCATTTCATTTCATCCATAATTAACTTTCAATAATTCCCGCCTCAAATTTATGCGTCGTTTTTGATGGTTATTGCGTCTTTTTATTATTTTTTGCGTCTTTTTGACGAGTTTATACGTCGTTTGGTAAAATACGAAAAATCAGCACTCATTAACAAAGCCAACACTCTAAACAGGCACCAAAAGTCAAAATCCTGTCTTATCTGTTGCCCTACTATATCCACAAAAAAAGGACTAACCCCCGATCCGGAAGTCAGTCCTTTTCGTACCCATATTATTTCTGCATTGAACCGTAAAGTTCTTCAAGTGGCTTCATGATGACTTTGTTCAAGTCATTGATGACCATGCTCATGCGTTGCTCAGCTTCCATAAGCTTTGCGATTTTTTCGTGTTGTTGAACAAGTTGAGCTGTCTTTTGAGCTTGCTCTACTTCTTCTTGAGAGATTTCTTCACCGCTCATTTGTTTTTGTTGAAGTGTCATTTGGATGTTTCTGAAGTTTTCAAACATCTTGTTAGCAGATTCGTCATTGTTTACTTCGTCATACATCTTCTTCAGTTGTAGAAATTCATCGCTTTGACGTAAAGCACTTTCCAATTCGTTCGCTTGATCGTATAAGTTAATAGCCAAAATACGTACCTCCTGTAATTTCACTCTATGTTTCCTACACCACTATAACAAACTATAGAGTGAAATTCTAGGAAGGACCCTTAGGCCCTGTTGAATTAAGAGATAAAGAGGGCTATGATCCCTTGAACGATTCCGATCACTCCTCCAAGTAATGCCCCTAAGTAAGTAATCATCTTGAATTCACGACGGGAAATACCGAGAACCAATTCTTCCAATCTTCCAACTGAAAAAGATTCAACCTGCTCCTGCACAATTTGCTGCAGGTGCATCTTTTCCATCAGGTTCGGAATCTTCATCGCTAAGAGGTCCGTCCCTCTATCCACCCATTTCGGAAGCTGGTTATTGAAGAAGGGATCTTTGTGAGGCTCAAGCCAGTGGCTTAGCGGCTTGGATAGGTGCCCTTCGATGTTGACGAGTTTGACCAGAGATGCCTGGACGGTTTGAATCAAGTCTTCTTCCGGTAATCTATCGATGAACTCATCAAGCTTCATTTCTTTCAGTTTGGACCATTCTTTTGTCAGCAGATTGAACAGGATTTCCTGGGTTCCTTCATGCTTAATGAACTTTACGATTTCAGGCTGTACTTTATCCGCAACAGACGTGTTGCCGAGGAACATTCCAAGCATGTTTCCGAGCATGCCCCGTTCTTTCAGAAAATCGTCGATCATGATCTTCACTTTCGTTTTTCCTTCAGGGCTTGTGAAATAGGTTTCCGCACGGTTTGCGATAAAGTCAACAAGCTTCGGAATACTTTCTTCGACTCTTTCCTGCCACTTTTCAGGAAGAGCCTCTTCCAGCTTTTTAGAGGTGTAAGCTGCTTTCGTATCTTTCATTTTTACAGCTACCCACTCTTCAAGCCAATCATTAAGACGATCGGAGGATACAGGGATTTGCAGGATATCCAGCCACTCATTCACCGTTCTGTCCGATGAGAAGAAAGGCTGTAATTCTTCCGCTAGCCAGTGGGTTACATCCCTTTGAAAATCATCGTTAATCATTTTCTTCTGAAGACTTTCAGGCGTGATTAAATGATCGACCACCATTTTTCCGAGTTGTTCCGCCAATTCACTCCGGCGTTTTGGGATCAACCCGGGTGTGAATGGTACTTTAAATTTCCCGATATAGTAAGCCCTATAAGGTCTGAATAACATTTTTATGGCTAATGAATTGGTGACTCCTCCAATGAGGGCTCCAATCAAAACCATGAACAGTATTAGGATGAAAGCATCCAGCATGATTGCACCTTCCTTTTCTACCTCTCTTGTTTGAACATTTTGCCTGGGTTTACATAGAATGCTATATCAACATTAGCCCAATAAATCATTATAGAATCATTCTTACGGGTTATGCAAACGGGGAATGCCTGATGAAGATAAAATGTTCATTTAGTTCGCATAAACATCATCATGATCATCATCACTTGTATATACCGAAGCAGATGATGAATCAATATCCTTTTAAACGGAACATGACGCTGAAATGTGGAAACTCTTCTCTTAACGTCACATGTAGGGAGGCTTCATCTGATTCTTTACAGATTATGTTAGAAACAAGCGATTCATTATTCTCCTCCATACCGAATTTGGAAAAAATATGGATATCCATCGATTCAAGGCATAGCATCATTCATATGGGACCGGTTGTGGCCCTATTAATTAACCAATTCGATCTCAATACATTACATTCTCACTCTTTAAAAGATTATTTTACAGAGTGTCAGAGCTGGTTTCAACGAAAAGGTGGGTTCTTTTATCTTATTCCGCTCTCTTCTTTTGTTGGAGACCTCCCTGAAGGGGTTGTATTTCTTGATCAAGACTGGGAGCTTAAAACCCTTCCCGCTCCTCACATCATTTACAATCGATGTCATTCAAGAAAGGTAGAAAGAACCCCTTCCTTTGAAAAATCGCTTACTCAATCTGAAGAACGGGACATTCATGTTTTCAATTCTGGATTTCTATCAAAGGATGAGGTTTACATTGCGTTGAAAGATAGCCCATCCTTAGCCCACCACTTGCCTAAAACCGTGCAGGGATTCGATTCATTGCAAGAAATGCTTTCCTTGTATAAGGATGTTTTCGTTAAAGGGATTAATGGAAGCAAGGGTCGTTACATCATGCGTATTCAAAAAAGAGAGAACGAGTTTATCATGTACCAAAATTCTTTCACATCACAGAGTACACTTTCTTTCTCAACCTACTCTGCACTTTATAAACAAATACGATCCTGGTGCAACCCTTCTTCTTATTTGGTTCAGGAAACCATTCCGTTTCTTACAGTGGAAGAGCAACCATTAGATTTTCGATTTCTTTGTCACTTGAATGGAAAGGGAAACTGGGAAATCGTTTCTTCTGTTGCCCGGATTGCTTCTCATGATCAATTCGTGGCAAATGTCGATCAGGGAGGACGAATCGAAAAACCTCTTCCAATCCTTCAATCTCTTTTTTCACCTAAGAAAAGTGTCGGAATTCTAAATGACATGAAGGAGTTATGTACGTCTTCTGCCAGACTCCTTTCTGAGGCGGTAGAAGGGCATTTCGCCGAGCTTGGCATTGATGTTGGCATCGGTGAAAGCGGGAAGCCATGGCTGATCGAAGTCAATTCCAAACCTTCTAAACGAACATACTTGGAAAACGACCGGATTCGTCCGTCGGTTAAAGCACTCTATGAATATAGTTTCACAAAATGGATGAACAAGGAGGATTAAAACGATGAACCAATCATTGGGCATTATGACCCTTACTCCGCAAGTAACGAACAGCTACTTTCTTGGAATAGCGAAACAATCCCTCTCTTATCCTATTGATCTTTATCTGTTCTCCCCCAAAGGAATCTCTCCTTTAAACGAAACGGTGGATGGATTCTATTTCAATAAAGAGTCACAATCATGGGAAAATGAAGCCTTTGAGATTCCAGAATATATCTACGACCGTACGTATTACCAAAAGGATATACAGTCCCAACAGGCAAAGGCCGTCGTTCAGTGGTTAAAAAACCAAAGACACATTCGATTTCTCGGCTATGGCTTACCAAACAAATGGCATCTTTACGAAAAACTTAAAAAGACGTCCATCTCCCCTTATATTCCCGAAACGTATCTTGTGACCGATGGAAATCATTTATTAAATCTACTTACTGAACATAAAGATATAATCATCAAACCAATCGATGGTGCTCATGGATTTGCCATTTATCATCTTGTGGAAAGCCAGGGGGGCATAGTCGTTCGAACAACGAAAAAGGAAGGGATCTTGGAACAATCCTTCCCCAGTAAAGAGAACTTTATCAAGTGGGTTAACCGAATCCTCCTGCAGCATACATTCATTTGTCAAAAGCGGATTCTCAATCTGACGAAAGAGGATGCTCCTTTTGATTTGCGCATTCTTTTGAATAAAAACGCTTATGGAGAATGGAGAGAATTTCAGCGGGCGATCCGCGTAGGGGAACAGCAGGCAATTCTGACCAATATCAGTCGAGGGGCTTCATATAAATCATACAGTGATTGGAAGACACTTCATGATTCTTCTTGGGACTATATTGAAGAAGAACTCACTGACATTATGGAAGAAATGCCTTTATTACTTGAAGAACATTTTTCAACCCTGTTTGAAATTGGAGTTGATATTATGATTGCTAAAGATCAATCAATGTGGATTCTGGATGTGAACTCCAAGCCAGGACATAAGGTAGTAGATGCATTAGGACATGAGAAACTGCCATCCTTATACAAAGCTCCATTGGATTATTGTGAGTTCTTGGCATCACAATCACTAACATCCTTAAGACGAGGTGATTTCTAATGCTTAAAACGTACAAAATAGAACAATTCCAAGAGGAAGAAAGCCGAATCTATCTCCCCTCTGGTTTTAAGATGGAGGAAAAAACGTTCCCTCATACAGTAATCCTTGGAACTGCACGGCAATCCGCGGAATGCAAGCGACATCCGAATGGACGTAACGTGATAGGCATTAGCTCTGGTTTAGCCGGGAAGTTACATCTTCCTTCTAAAGTAAATTCCCTTTCTCTCTTTTGTAAAGAGGATTGTTTATATGTAGGGGTGCTCATTGGCATATTCACCTCAGGGTTCACAAGCTTTAGCTTAAGCCCGATTGGTGAGCGCTCCTATTTCTTCAAAAAGCTCTTATCTGTTCAATCATCCCTTGGAGTCATTCCCTTTGTGTTTGGAGAGCGTCATATTAATTGGGAGAACGGACTGATAAAGGGATATTTTCACTTTGGAGAAGGATGGGAAATCGAGGAAATTCCTTTTCCCAATGTTATCTATGACAGACTACCGAACCGCCGCAGTGAAAAGCGGAAAACGTACCAGGACATCAAAGAAAGACTACAGAGGGAATACGGTATTCCCTGGTACAATCCAGGTTTTTTTAATAAGCTTGATTTGTTTGAACGACTGGAAAACGATTCTTCAGTCCAGCACCTGCTGCCGGAAACACATTCATTTCAATCATTTGATGAGATGGAACGAATGCTTTCCTCCTACCATCATATTTATCTTAAACCGAAAAACGGCAGTCTCGGGAACGGGATCCATAAGATTACGTATAACCGCTCTTCCGAAGAATATTATTGCCGGTTCAGGGATGCAGAACGTAAAAATCGCTTACTGAAATTTAAGTCCTTGGAGCAACTTGTCAATATGGTCTTTAAGAATCAAAATCTTGACACTTTTATTGTCCAGCAGGGAATTTCCCTGTTGCAGGAAAATAATCGGCCAATCGACTTCCGGATTCATACGAATAAAGGTGAGGATGGAGTCTGGCAAGTAAGTGCAATAGCTGGTAAAGTGGCAGGATCAGGAAGTGTGACCACCCATGCGAATAACGGTGGAGAAGTGAAAATTTTATCCGAGCTTTTTCCAGACGAAGCAGCTCGAGAAGTTATTGAGGGTGCACTAAAGGACGCAGCGTTAACACTATCACATGCCATTGAACGAAATTTGGAAGGATATATTGGAGAAATCGGCTTTGACTTCGGAGTGGACGAAAATCACCGAATTTGGATGTTCGAAGCAAACTCTAAGCCGGGAAGGTCTATTTTTTCCCACCCCCATTTGAAGAGCTTTGATTTATTAACAAGAAAACTTGCCTTATCATTCGGGATCTTTCTCACTCAACAAAGCTTGAACCATCCTGAGGAAATGATTCCATGAACATCCTTTATGATCGGGTGAAGAAAACCTTTTTTCATGTGGAAGAATCTATAACGACATATGGGTTTGCGAAGAATTCATTTCTGCTTTCTTCTAAGGAATCAAAAGATTGCTATCAATTCACCATCTCACCCCATCAGAAGAACATTCCGGCGGTCCCCCTGATCGGAATCGTCGCAAGTAAGGAAAAAAGGAATAAATACATGGGGAATTTTGAATTGTTTCGATCGATTCAACTGGACGTTGAACAGGCAGGTGGAATCTGTTTTGTCTTCTCTCCACAAGATGTTTTCGGTGATTCCATTTCTGGGATCATGTACAATCAGCCATTAAACAAATGGGTGAAATGCCTCTTTCCTGTTCCAAACGTCATATACAATCGCGTTCCCTCGAGGCATGCTGAGCAAAATCATACCTATGAGAAGCTCCTCCATTTTATCAAGGAACATAATATCCCTTTCTTCAACCCCCATTTCTTTAACAAATGGAAAATATATGAGCTTCTGTCCAAAAGCCGTGAACTCGATCCATACTTGCCTCAAACTGAACTTGTCACAAATGAAGAGTCCTTCACCAACTTTCTCACAACACACAAAAAAATGTATGTGAAACACTCTCTCGCTTCGCAAGGAAAAGGAATCAGACTCATCGAGATCGATGACAATGGACGTATTCTCTGCAAAAGCATCAAAAAAATGGAGAGGTTTTTAAACGTATCCCGCCTGTTTCAATCTTACAGCGAATGGTTTAATAGTAATCAGTGGATCATGCAGGAAGCCGTTTCCTGTAAAACATTGCATGATCATCGTTATGACTTTCGAATTTTAGTCCTTCACACAGGAGAAGATTTTCGTTTAATAGGCATTGGCGTCCGCATGTCACAGCGACAGGAAGTCACTACTCATGTACCTACCGGGGGGAAGATTATTTCGCTTAAAGAAGTCTCAGATGCTCATACCAAAAAGGAAATCTCACGGATCGTTCAAACCTGTGGGGAAGAGCTTGCTAAATCCTTTGGGTATGTTGGAGAGTTCTCCATCGACTTAGCTCCCCGGGAACAAGGAGGGTTTGTATTATTTGAAATCAATTCAAAGCCCATGAGCTTTGATGAAGAAGAAATTGAAAACAAACGGCGAAAACAGCTTGTCCGCACATTCCTCACACTCAGTTCTAAAAATAACGAAGGTTGAATCCAGACGGTTCAACCTTTTTCATTCATTGCCTTAATGAATTATAGATAGTAGAAAATCGCGTAGCATGTTCCATTTCATCAGTCATGGCAATGAAAAGGGGCTTATAGGCTTGTTGATTCGGAATCTCCATCAGCATGTCCCTGTATAGTTCTGCAGCCTCAAGCTCATCCTTCAGTGCCCGCAGGACTCCTTCTTTAAAAGTTGTAAACCCTACCTTCTCTTTCTTATGATCGTAATACTCACCCGTTAGTAAATAATGGAGGTATTGGAACATTTCATAATGCTCTTTTTCATCCTTCCGGGCATGTTCGATAAACTCTACATATAATGGATTATTCGTCCGCCCTTTTAATTCTTTATAGAAATAATAGGCTGTCCATTCATCACTGATCGCCTTTTGCAAATCACGAATAAACGAATTCATTCTCGTCCCTCCTCTATCTCTTCAGTAAATTCTATTAGAGGAGAATACCATTTATGATACATTTAACTCCCAAACCTACACAGCTTGTATTCAAACGTTTACAATAATAATGGAGGTGATGAAAAATGATTCAACATTTTCAATATAAAGGCATGTTCGAAAATAAACAGCTCCCCGGCTGGATGTTTTCCTTTTACTTCAGCGGGACAAAATATCAAGGTAATTACCATAAAGACGGTAAAATTGAATGGACCGGAGCCACTCCACCAGCTGATAAGGAAGACACCCTTAAGAAGCAGCTTCATGAACTGATGCTATTCCATGTTTATGATTGATGGAACGTACATCATTCACCTGAAAAAGAGAAATTAATGAGCCCTCATGCATAACTTCAGCTTCCTTTCCAAAACTAAAGTAAGGAGGCTGATGAGCATGAAAAAAGATGATCAATTCCTTCAAGATACCAATTACGAAGGAAAAGAAAAAGTATTTCTCGATGTGGACCGTTTTATCAACGAAGGCATGTCCGGGGGTTCCGTCCACATGAGGGAAAACACGACCAACATCGAAGAAGCAATCGAAATCACAGAACATGAAGAACCGCCAAAATAGAAAAGCGGAGGGGCTTGCCCAGAGGCGACAAACATTAGACGAGAGTGCCGGAAAGGCGCTCTTTGCCTTTTTGGCATTCTCGTCTTATGACCTCGAGCCTCTAGCCACCGGAGCTGGACAAATAGAAAAGCGGAGGGGGCTTGCCCAGAGGCGACAAGCATTAGACGAGAGTGCCGGAAAGGCGCTCTTTGCCTTTTTGGCATTCTCGTCTTATGACCTCGAGCCTCTAGCCACCGGAGCTGGACAACAAACAAAAAAGCTGCCCAAAAGGATCATGATCCTTCGGCAGCTTTTACCATTTATCGACTTCTGACAAGCATATTGACGGCTTCTTGAATAGCTTCTTCTGCATTGCTGCCCTCTTCTTCCGATTCACGTATGCAGGCTTCCAGGTTTTTCGCAACGATGAGACCTAATGTACGATCAACTGCAGTACGTACGGCAGATAATTGCGTCACAACATCCTTACAGTGCTTTTCCTCTTCCATCATTTTCAACACGCCGCGCACTTGTCCTTCAAGACGTTTCATTCGATTCGTAACTTCTTTAGTATATTCCATTTAGGACACCCCGCAATGATTTATTCATTCTTCCATAGTATTAAAATTAGCGTTTATTTGCAATCATGCACACTTTGATTAATCCAGCTATTTCAGTACAATAGACATTATAACCTTTTTTACTATAATAATGAACAAAGAGGGATGACATGTTTACATCTTTACGTAAAAAATTTCCTACTGCCATAATCCAAAACCATTATCCAACCAGTCTTGAGGCTACCAAGATTTGGTTTGCAAATGAAGCAAATGATGAATACATAGGCATTGATAGAAGTGAGATCACTCAAGTGGAAATGGAGTTATTGCATTGCTTGTTCAAAGAGTTTAAACATCCATCGGGATCAGTCAATGATTCTCCCTACTCAATGGAATGGTTCACCTATTTATATAAGAATGGACCAACTCCTTCAAATATAGCCGGTGAATTCCGTATCATTCAATTTTCGATGAAGGAGAGTTTGGACCAGCTTCTATTAAAAGAGGCGTTTCAACATCTTTTACCCCTCAACACAATTCTTGTATTGCAAGATGACAATATGGGGTTGCTCATTGAAGAGAAAAATGAATGGAATTTGGATGAAGAGCAATTATTATCGATTACCCATGTTATTGAGTCGGACTTTTTTGTCAGTCTTTCTTATTTCATAGGACAATTTCATGAGGTTGATCCACAATTCCCTCTCACCTTTCAATATGAGCGGGAATTGTTTTCATTCTCCAGAACGGTGCAGAAGCAGGCATTTATTCAATCCGTGGTGACGGTCCTGCCTGAATTTACTCTGCATCATTTACCGCAGGAATGGAAAAAACAAATTTTCACAAAGGTGTCCGACACCTTTCAGGAAGATCCTGAATTGATTCACACTGTAAAGGCTTTTCTCGAACATCAATCAAATATCAGTCAGACTGCCAAGAAACTATTTATGCATCGGAACAGCGTTCAATATCGAATTGATAAGTTCATTGAAAAAACCAATATTGATATTAAAACGTTTCAAGGTGGAATTTTAGCCTATTTTGCATGCTTGAACTTTCAATCTGACAACCTGCATAAAAAGGACTAAGGAACTTTGTGCAGGTTGACCATATCATTTTAAATCCGCTTTCTCTACAATAGAGTTATAGATGAAAACGATTGCATTTCAAGGAGGAGAAGGGAAAATGGCTGAATTAAAATTAGAAAATATCCACAAAATTTATGATGGTAAAGTAACGGCAGTAAATGACTTTAATCTTCATATTCAAGATAAAGAGTTTATCGTATTTGTAGGACCTTCAGGTTGCGGGAAGTCAACGACTCTGCGTATGATTGCTGGACTAGAAGAAATCTCTAAAGGAGATTTCTCTATCGATGGAAAGCGTGTAAACGATGTGGCACCAAAAGACCGTGACATCGCCATGGTTTTCCAGAACTATGCACTATACCCACACATGAGCGTATATGATAATATGGCCTTTGGTCTTAAATTACGTAAGTTCGATAAACAAGAAATTGACCGACGTGTTCAAGAAGCGGCTAAGATTCTTGGTCTTGAAGCACTGCTTGATCGTAAACCAAAAGCATTATCAGGTGGTCAGCGTCAACGTGTAGCACTTGGCCGTGCCATCGTTCGTGATGCGAAAGTGTTCTTAATGGATGAACCATTATCCAACCTTGATGCTAAGCTTCGTGTTCAAATGCGTGCAGAAATCGCCAAGCTTCACCAACGTTTACAAACTACAACAATTTACGTAACACATGACCAAACAGAAGCAATGACAATGGCAACACGTATTGTTGTCATGAAGGATGGAGTCATCCAACAAGTTGGTTCTCCTAAAGAAGTATACGATAAGCCTGAAAATGTTTTCGTAGGCGGATTCATTGGATCACCTGCTATGAACTTCTTCCACGGCTCCCTTGAAGATGGTAAATTCGTAATTGGAAATACCAAAGTTACTGTACCAGAAGGGAAAATGAAAGTGCTTCGCGAACAAGGTCATGTAGGCAAGAGCATCACTCTGGGAGTACGTCCTGAAGATATTCATGATGAGCCACTATTCTTAGATACTGCACAAGGAGCGAAAATCACTGCGAAAATTGAAGTATCTGAATTAACAGGTGCTGAAACAATGCTTTACTCTCAATTAGAAGGACAAGAGTTTGTAGCCCGCGTTGACTCTCGTACCGATATCGCTGCCGGTCAAACAATTGAACTTGCCTTTGATATGAACAAAGCTCACTTCTTTGATTCAGAATCTGAATCCAGAATTCGATAAAATAAAAGCTTTTATTTCTTAATTTAAAAAATGCCCCACTCATTCACGAGTGCGGCATTTTTATATAGCTCTTCTCACAAAGATTGTTGTTTTGTAACATAAGGTCAGCCAGGGGCTCTGTCAACAGTGTGTGCTAGAAGATGAGGGGAACTGCGCAGACTCCGCTTGCAGCTAGCGGAGTCTGCGCAGTTTCCCTCACCATCTATAAGAAAGTTTGTGACAGACAGAGCTTAATAGTGACCAAAAACAATCTACTCAAACAGAATTTCTAGTACGCAAGCAGAAATCTGCCACTACTCTCTTTAAAAAAAGTTGTTTTCAAAAAAGTTTATTATATTCATTTTAGATTTTATTAAAAAATTCACGCTGAGAAAGTTAATTCTCGCTGCAGGTGCTCGACTCCTCCGGGAGAAGCGGGACAGTCCGAAAAGTGGAGGCGGCTTGTTCAGCCCCGACAAGCATAAGGTGAATGGGCCGGGAAGGCGCCTTTTTGCCTTCTTGGCCCATTTAACTTATGACCTCGAGGAGCTAGACAGGTGAGATCCCCACAGACGCAGCCGAGGAGGCTCACCGCCCGCCCCACGGAAAGCGAGCATCCTGCAGCGGAAATCAACTACTACTTTCTTCTCTAATCTTTACGAAAAGAGCCTTTTTTATCGTTTAAAACTCTGTCAAATCTATGCTTTTCCCCTCTTCTTCCCCACACCGAATGCATGTGAAAAGATGAAGGCAAGTATCAGAGCAGCTGCTATTCGGAATGCCATCGGCTAATTGTACATGCTGTATATCCATATACGCACTGTACTCATCATAAAAATCATAATATCTTCCCTGATCTGTTGTAGTGTCCCCGCACTTCTGGCAAAGTCCCCTGTATTCAACGATTCCATTACATAATGCGCAAGCTTTCATGCTGTGTCACCATACTTTCAATCTAATTCATTGTATAGTGGTATCTTTTTTACAATCACGATGATTTATGTAGAAAACTTATAGGTTTTTAGTAGGAATAAATTCCCTGTCACCACGTTGAATATATTGCCCCAAAAAAACCATAATACCTAGTAACAAGGCAGCAACAAGCATTCTCTCACCCCACTCGATGGGTTACACCATACTAAGATGGTCGCTCATGGAATAGCGGGCTGGTGCAATTCCAGCTAACCCAACCAAAAAATCTTATACATTTTAAGGAGATGACAGATTATGCAACAGCAACAATCTCGCAGCAATTCATCTAACCAACTAGTAGCTCCAGGAGCTCAACAAGCAATCGACCAAATGAAGTACGAAATCGCTTCTGAATTTGGCGTACAATTAGGACCAGATGCTACATCTCGTGCTAACGGTTCTGTAGGTGGAGAAATCACTAAACGCCTGGTTCAAATGGCTGAACAACAAATCGGTGGCGGGTTCCAAAAATAATCAGCAATTTCATATGAATGGATAAAGCCCCCGGTCATTGGCCGGGGGTTTTCATTTTGGCTGTCTCTCATATTTAAAACGAACTGACCCTAGCAGGAGCCAGCTCTTCCTATTATTTATTATGAACCATGCTTGCCGGATCGATCCACTGATCATATTCCTCTTCTGTCAGGTATCCTGATTCGATGGCTGCTTCTTTTAATGTAGAGCCATTGTTGTAAGCTTTCTTGGCTATTTCAGCCGCTTTTTCATACCCGATATGAGGATTTAATGCCGTTACGAGCATAAGGGACCTTTGAACAAAGTCTTCTATTACCTCTACGTTCGCTTCCAGTCCTTTTACACACTTATCGTTAAAGGACTTTATTCCATCTGTAAGCAGTCGTATGGATTGCAGCATGTTATAGATGATGACTGGTTTAAATACATTAAGTTCGAAGTTTCCTTGGCTGGCGGCAAATCCGATGGCCGCGTCGTTCCCAAATACTTGTGTCACTACCATCGTCACTGCTTCACTTTGGGTCGGATTCACTTTACCCGGCATGATCGAACTTCCTGGTTCATTGGCAGGTATCGTTATCTCGCCAATCCCACTACGGGGACCGCTCGCTAACCACCTTACATCGTTGGCTATTTTCATCAGATCTGCTGCCAGTGCTTTTACAGCTCCGTGTACGTACACGATTTCATCGTGGGACGTTAAGGCATGAAACTTATTATCAGATGAGGCAAACTTGATGCCTGTTTGAGCTTCTAATTGTCTTGCCATTTTGTCACCGAATTCTGGATCGGCGTTGATCCCCGTACCGACAGCCGTCCCGCCGATAGCCAGATTGACTAATTGATGAACGCTTTCTCTCAGCATACTATAGGATCTCTCCATCATGGCACGCCATCCGCTGATTTCCTGACCGAGCGTCAAGGGTGTTGCATCCTGAAGATGGGTACGGCCAATTTTAATAATGTCACTGAATTGGTCTTCTTTTTCTCTTAGTGTCGCTGTGAATTCCTGAATGACAGGAAACAGCTTTGATTCGATCTCTTGATACGCTGCGATATGCATGGCTGTAGGGAATGTATCATTGGAGCTTTGGGACATGTTCACATCATCATTCGGATGGACTTTTTCATCCGATCCTTTATCTTTGAGAATTTCATTCGCTCGATAAGAAACGACTTCATTTATGTTCATGTTAGATTGTGTACCGCTTCCTGTTTGCCATACTACAAGGGGAAAATGGGCATCCCACTTTCCTTCCAGGATCTCATCACATGCCTGTCCAATTGCCTTCTTCTTGTCATCTGAAAGCTTACCAAGTGAGTGGTTGACGACTGCGGCTGCTTTCTTTAACTGTGCGAAGGCATATGTAACCTCAATGGGCATTTTCTCTGTACCGATTTGGAAGTTTTCTTTACTTCGCTGCGTCTGTGCTCCCCAATATTTTTCCTTGGGTACCTTCATTTCTCCGATTGTGTCATGTTCTAAACGATATTCCATACTTGTTCCTCCCTTAAATGACTCTTCTATTACCATATTTCCACTAATCCTGTTGATCTAACCTTTTTCTGAAAAGTTTATTAGTCTCACCTAACATTATGACCAAAACCCTAAAAAAAAGATGAATGAGCATGAGTCTCATTCATCTTGTACAATTTATTGTATTAAGTTCAGAAATTGTTTCGTACGTTCGTTCTTAGGGTGTTCAAACACTTCTTGAGGAGAGCCTTCTTCAACGATATATCCGCCATCCATGAAGATGACTTTATCAGCTGCTTCTTTGGCAAATCTCATTTCATGAGTCACGACAACCATGGTCATTCCTTCTTCAGCAAGGTCCTTCATTACCTTTAAAACCTCCCCTACCAATTCAGGATCGAGTGCTGAAGTTGGTTCATCGAAGAGCATCACTTCCGGTTCGATCGCTAATGCTCTTGCGATTCCAACCCGTTGCTGTTGTCCTCCTGAGAGCTGGAATGGATAGTAGTTCACTTTGTCACCGAGTCCTACTTTTTCAAGCAGTCTGATCGCTTTTTGCTTTGTTTCGGACTTGTTGCGTTTTTGGACGACTGTTGGCCCTTCCATTACGTTCTCCAGTGCGGTCATGTGGGGAAACAGATTATAGTTTTGGAACACCATGCCTGTTTTCCGTCTAAGTTTAATAAGCTCTTGCTTGGAAACCTTGTTATTGAAATCAACGGAAGTCCCGCCTATTGAAACAGTTCCGTCATTCGGTATTTCCAGTGCATTTAAACAACGCAGGAAGGTTGTCTTTCCTGAACCCGATGGGCCGATCAGGACGATCACCTGTCCTTTATTGACTTCTACATTCATTCCTTTTAAAACTTCTAATTGATCAAATCGTTTGGTTAATCCTTTGATGGAAATCATATTCAATCTCCTTTAATATTACTTGGCAATATATCGGTCCAGTCTTGTCTCAATACGCCCTTGAATGATGGATAGAATAAAGCAAATGATCCAGTACAACAAGGCAGCTTCCATGTACATGAGCAGGAACTCATAGTTTGTGGCAGCGATTTCCTGTGCTTTTCTGAACATTTCCGTTACGAGAATTAATGAAGCAAGCGAGGTATCCTTCACCAAACTAATGAAAGAGTTCGATAGCGGTGGGATGGATACTCTGGTTGCCTGCGGCAAAATAATTCTCTTTAGGGCCTGTGAATACGTCATACCAATTGAATATCCCGCTTCCCATTGGCCCTTAGGAATTGATTGAATCGCTGCACGGACGATTTCAGAGGAGTAGGCACCTTTATTTAATGAGAAAGCAATGATGGCAGACGGGAACGGATCAAACTTTATTCCAAGTGTCGGTAAGCCGTAGAAAATAATGAACAATTGAACGAGTAAAGGTGTTCCCCTAATGGCCGATACATAGAATCGTGCAATTCCTCTTAGAATCGATACATTGGACAATCGGGCAAGGGCTGTAAGGACGGCCAGGATCATTCCTAAAGCAAAAGAAATCAGCGTCAGAGGGATAGAATAATACAAAGCTCCCTCTAGCATTGGAAGCAGGGAGCTTTGTAAAATATCAATCATTGCTTCAGGATCCTGGTAGATACTACTTAGGAGATACATCTTCTCCGAACCATTTCTCAGAAATCTCTTTGTACGTTCCGTCTTCCTTCATTTCCTCTAACGCTTTGTTTACTTCTTCCACTAACTTGTCGTTACCTTTACGGAACATGAGACCACTTTGACCGGCATCTTCAGCTTCAGCCGCTATTTTGACATTGGCATTCGGCTGTTTCTTTAAATAATCCAGGATAGAGATTTTATCGTTCACTGTCACGTCCACTCTGCCTTGTTCAAGGAGTTGGATGGATTGTGACAGTCCCTCTACACCTTGGATTTCTGCACCATTTTTTTCTGCGATCTCGCGGTAGTTACTTGTCAGTGATTGAGCAGAAGTTAATCCCTTGATGTCTTCAAATGATGTAACATCCTTATTGTCTTTCGATACAACCACTACTGCACTTGATTCAATATAAGGTGTTGAGAAATCATATTTCTCCTGGCGATCTTCACGAATTCCCACTTGGTTTGCAATTACGTCAAAACGCTTAGAATTTAAACCTTCAAACATAGCATCCCATTGAGTTTCTTGGAATTTAGCTTCAACGCCCAGGCGCTTTGCTACTTCACGGGCAATCTCTACGTCAAACCCAGTCAGTTCCCCGGATTCGTCGTGGAATGTGAAAGGAGGATATGTACCTTCCGTTCCAACCAGTAATTCTCCTTCTTCTAACACTTGATCGTAAAGTGATGTTTCAGAACCTTCTTTGGAATCACCACTGGATTCTTCTTTATCATTAGATTTGCCACACGAAGCTAATACCATGGATAAAGCAATTAGCATGATGATGGATAATTTCCATTTTCCCATTGTAAAACCCCCACTATTCTTATCGGATTTAAAACTATTATGATTGTCATCATAAAACGATACGAGGAATAAGTCAATACAAAAGTTTTCAATTCGAGACTTTTTCATTCTTCACATTTATTAGTATGTATTCTGATAGGCTCAATCATGTAAAGAATAACGATTTTGCGATAAACTATTTCTATTGGGAAACGGGAGGTCATAATGATGAAAATCGCTTTATTTGGTAGTACGGGGCGAGTCGGTTCTGTTGTCTATCAACAAGCAAACTCCACACATGAAGTGATTCGCTTGGTTCGAAAAGAAATGGATGGGCAAGCATCTGGTATGGATATTGTTGGTGATGTATTGAATGAAGTAGATGTAATGAAAACCATTGAGGGCTCCGATGCGGTGATCAGCTGCTTGAATACGGATAAAAATGACGTACTCACATGGAGCATGCCCATCCTCTTAAAAGCAATGAGGCATCATGGTGTGAAACGAATCATTACCTGTGGTACAGCAGGAATCCTTCAAGCCCAAAAGGATTCGGGTCTATATCGATTTCAGTCTAGTGAATCTAAACGAAGAAGCACGACTGCTGCCGAGGACCATTTAAGGGCCTATTTAATCTTACAAGCTTCAGGAATGGATTGGACGATTGTTTGTCCTACCTATTTACCTGATGGAGAGCGACTTGGAGAATACCGGACAGAGAAGGATGTCCTTCCTGAAGAAGGAAAAAGCATCTCCATGTATGATACTGGGGATTTTATCTTTCAACAACTGCAAGATGATCGCTACATCAGGAGACGTGTGGGGATTTGTTACTAAAATAAATGGGGATACTTGCCGCCTCATTGGCAAAAGCTCTCCTTTAAGAGTATTTTTATCCATAAATCCGTTTAGTTAAATAATTTGAGGATAGCACGCGTGCTATCCTCTTACTATTTTCTACTGAAAAACGTTATCTTTAGCCCCGTCACCCCCCTGGGATGACCTACTCATGTCATTTCATCTACCTATTCTTTCTATCTAGCAGTTTACTCTAATTAAGCCTTACTTTAAAATTGCATCACTTTTTCAGTAGATTTATCCACGCATTATTCTAGTTGGCTAATTTCACTAGCGTGACTGCTAAATATGATCTCTACTTTCGTTCAGTGACCTATTAAATTTTTTCTTCTACACATTTTCACTATACCAATACAAAAGGGCTGCCCATAATTTCTTTATATAGGGGAATAGCTGAAGCTTGTCCTGCCACTTCGCATAAGATGCTTGTGTAAGATTCGAATTTTACCTGACTTCCATGTAGAAAGGGGGTGAGGGAATGATTATTACAGCACTAGTTGTGCTATTACTCGCACTTGCTCTTTTTGTGGCTATTTTATTAGGGCAGGAAGCTCTTGCTGATGTCCTTTATAGCTGCATCGGTGAAGTTATTAGTGCAGGAAGGGCTTAATGGTCTCCTGTAATTCAACATCGAATGCCTTACACTCTCACTCCCCTGTCAGACCGGTCTGACGGGGAGTACAAATATTAATAGAAAGGTTTTGAGGATAAGATGTCAGTGAATGATGATTTAAAAAAACAATTGGAAAACTTAGATATCAGCAACATCATGAACCTTGCTGAGACGATGCTAAATGAAAAAGAGATGAATCAAACGAAAGGAAATTCAAATGAAATTGAAGGGAGTAAGCTGATGAAGGATGAAAATCTTTCTTCTCTGATCAAATTGTCAAAAAATCTGGTCAACCCCACATCCCTTTCTTTCCTTTCAAACATAAGCAAGCTTTCCGATGTACATCAAGCCAGCATAGGAACATCCAGCCTATTAAAATCAATCGGTTCCCTAGAAAGTGAACTTGTAAATACTCAACAGAAATTAGATGAGCTAAAAAAACAGAACACAAAAATCCTCCGCCTTTTAAAGGCTAATACAGAATAATCAACAGAGGAAAAACTGATTCCATGAATATGTATAAAACAAAAAGCCTCCTAATTTGGTAACCAGCTCTTTGCAGCTCTAATCATCCAAATAAGAAGGTTTTTTGTTTTCTATACAAAAAGTTTTTCTAGTTGTAGCTTAGTTTTTCAGTTTCAGGTTAATGAAAAATCGTTGAAATGATTTCGTCTGTTGTCATTCCGCTCTCGACTTCGAAAGTACCTGGGCGCAAATCATTTTCAAGTCCGCGCTTTTCAACTTCTTTGTAAAAGTCGAGGCCGCTTTTGATGATGTTTGCGTTTTCCAGGGCATTTCCGACATCAATACTTGTCATACCTGTAGAAACAGTCAATATGGTCCGGTAAACGACCTTATCGTCTGTCTTTTCCTCTTTCTTATCTTCCGCTTTCTCTTCCTGTTTCTCGGTCATGGCTGAAAGCTGCTTGTTCCACTCTGCTTCTGTATGTATAACAAAGCCGTTGGAGGTCAGCTGTTTCACCATTTCTTCCTCTGTAAGCTTCTCCGTTTTAACGGTTTCCACTTTCTCTGTACTCTTGGCTTCCGAAGGACCAAACATATAAACGGCACCGATTGACGTCGTTGCAATTAAGAGACCTGCAGCAAAACTGCGCAATGAATTAGGCGTCACTCTCATTGTGCTACTAAGCTCCTTTCAGTCTTCCTTGTCATGTAAGGAGCAAGCATGCGCTCTACCTCATTCGGTGTGAGCTGTTTTTTTGATGCAATGCTTTCAAAAGAATACCCTCTTTTATGTAAGTCAAGTATCTCACGCAGCATAAATCTTTCATCCGATTCCGCTGGTGCTGCCCCAGACTGTTGTGCTGTAATTTCAGCGTCTAATTGAATATTCCGTAACTGCTTCTCCAGTTCATGTACTTCATTCAATACTGAAATTGAAACATGTTCTATTTGTTGCTCAAGTTGTGAGTTGGATTGTGTCGTTTTAATAAACGATAAAATGAGCAGCACAACTGCTGTACCAAACATAATGGCTATTACCCATCCCATCATAGGATCCTCCCTTATTATGAAACTTTTTTATCAATTAAATTATACATTGATATAGAGAGAATTTCGATTTAAAACGACAAAATCCCACAAAAGTCCTGTTTTCTTAGCAGAAAATTGTATTTATGTTTAAATGATGGGTCTATCCGATTACTCCTACTACCCCTTATATGTCTCCTGAGACTCTACCACAAACATTTCTTTCTCCACACCCTCCACGGACACCTTCTGTGTTTCATCTGCTTTCCTGCTTCTTTTCACCCTCCCCCTGTCTCCCAACAGGACCCGTTGAAGAGAGGTTGCCATGAGATTATAGGAAAGCACGGTGAATGATAGGGCAATGAGGGGGACAAACAGGATCCATGGAGCCACCATCAGTTCAAAGTAGGCTTTCCCGATATTTCCGGCCCATTCATTGGAAAGAGAAAATAATCGGGTTACTCCCATCATGATTTCCCTCTCTACCGCACCTCCAAGGAAAATCTCAAGGAAGCCAAGATGGGCGAACAATATCAGTACCGCCACATTCCGCTGAAAAAACAACAGGATCAGACGCGGGAATAGATTTCTCAGGACATGCCTCCGATACAAAGATAAGCCACTTGCCCCCAACGTTCTAGCACTCAGCACGAACTCTTCCTGTAGCACTTTCTTGATTTCCTTAGACAGGACTACAATCAATGGCGGGATACCGATCAGCGTCAGGATGAAGATTTGAATACTTAACACTTTCACAAACGCTTTCTCTGGCTCATCGATGACGAAACTGATTGGAGACAGGAGCATGAAGGCAATGACAGCCATAGGAATATAGACCATGGACTCTACCAACTCTTCAAATGCCTGTTGCACTTTTTGAAAGAAGTTTATAAAGAGCACTGACAATGAAAAAGCCAGTATGACTTGAAAAAGGCTTATGATCAATCCTATGACGATGGTAAACTTCGCCCCCTGAATGACATATGACCATAGTGGAAGACCTAATCGATCGGAACCGAACGGCGGCAACTCAGCCGGTGTGAACGGAGGTCCCACAGTTTCGCCGTTATATTCAAAGAAACTATACATCTTTACCTTTCCTTCTATAAATGGTTCGTACAAAAAACTCAGCGTTAAAAGTCCCGTTATGAATATAAACCCAATGAGAAACTGAGGCTGCCTCCAGAGATCTTTAAGCATAGGTCCCGTCCTCCTTTAATCCGATGTTCTTCTTCATTCGGATCTCGATTAGGGTAAAGATTAGAAAGAAGGGCAGAAAAATGACCGTGGAAATAATCACGAATGTGAATCCACTCGACCAAATCAATAAATCCATGATCCCCCTCATATTGAACAACCTTTCTAAAATAAACAGATTGGATAACATAAAGGAGAAGATAATTTTGGACCGATAGAATAAGCTGTAAATCACGTTCCTGAAACCATGGGTCACTAACACTTGAATCGCATTGAGTCCTTTCCCCCTGGCAAGCTCTATGTACGGTTTCTGGTCTTCCTCTTTCAAAAGGAGGACGATGGTTTTAATTAGGAATACGGTCGGCACAATCGTTAAGCAGGTGACGGGCAACAGGTATAATTTTTCATCCGTCATCGCAATATCTCCTATTAACACACCCGTGTTACGGAAATACATCACTACAGCCAGTTGGATACCGATGATGATGAACACATCCGGAAACGATTCAAGGATATTTACCAGACTTAAGAATGCATGTTGCATCCATTTGGAAGAAAGGGATATGAATAAACTCACTACGAATGAAATTCCCACAGCCAATCCCAGTGAAAATATGAATACCTTCATGGAGTAGAAATAACGTTCAGCGAGAACATCTTGAAGTGGATATTCCTTATTCAACACAAACAAAATCCACTGATCCTGTTGAAAGATCCGCGTAAATACGTGATAAATTCCTAGGAAATACTCTTTCGGATAAAAGCCAAATGAATTTCCTTCATCCTTCATCATCAAATAATATAATTCAGCGCTTCCACCTCCATAAAACAAAACGGGCAGCACGCTAATCAAGATGAACCCTATAATAATCAGCAGTAATTGACGGAGCGCCTTCATGATTTCCCCCTTCTCATATCTGTGCATCTTTTTACTTTTCTTGTCCTGGTTACAAAAATCCTTTTTCTGGATAAAAATATTTTAAAAAGAAAAGGCATTGACTACAATCGTCAGATGCCTTCATTCTTTATCCTGCCATTTCACCTTTCGATCCCTGCTGAAGCTGATACATTTGATAGTAACGGCCCTTCCGCTTCATCAGTACGTCATGATTGCCCCTCTCCACGATTTCTCCACGATCCATTACAATTATTTGATCGGCATTCTTAATCGTAGATAGTCGATGTGCGATGATGAAGGTCGTTCTGCCTTTTTTCAAGACTTCCATCGCTTCCTGAATGACTGCTTCCGTCTCTGTGTCAATGCTCGACGTCGCTTCATCCAAAATCAGGATTGCTGGATTAAAGGCAAGGGCCCTTGCAAAGGAAATCAGTTGACGTTGCCCTGAAGAAAGGGTGCTTCCTTTCTCGATCACCGGTTCGTCATAGCCGTTCTCAAGGTTTTTGAACACTTTTTCAGCACCGACGGCTTTGAGCGCCGCTTCCACCTGTTCTCTTGAAATTCTGGGGTCATCCAAGCTTACATTGGATGCGATGGTTCCCGTAAACAAATAAGGATCCTGCAAGACAATTCCCATATGCTCACGAATCGTTTGATAGGGAATATCTACAATGTCTTTTCCGTCAATCCGGATTTTCCCTTCATTGCTATCGTAAAAACGGAACAATAGATTCATGATCGAGCTTTTCCCTGAACCTGTGTGACCCACTAGGGCAACGGTTTCGCCTTTGCTTGCGGTAAACGTGATATCCTTCAGCACGTATTCATTTTCCTTGTATCCAAAGAAGACATGTTCAAAGCTGACATTTCCGTCATACCTGCTCATTTTCTCATCTTCAACCGGGGTTCCGGTCTCTTCCAACAGGCGAAAAACCCGCTCCCCTGCCACAAGTGCCTGTTCAAGGTTTGCCAGCTGATTGACGATTCCTGTCACTGGCTGGAACAACCGGTTGATGTAATCGACAAAGGCATAGAGCACTCCCAATGTGACAACCGATCCCACTCCCATAGAAGCGCCTCCGAAATACCATATGAATGCGACAAAGGTGATGTTTCTCAACACCCCGACCAGGTTGTGGGATGTCATCGAATTCAAGCTCAAGAGTTTATTTTGATACTTGAAATGCGTTTCGTTCAACTCTTCGAATTCTTCGTTCGTTTTCTTTTCTCTGCTGAAAGCCTGAATGATGTTCATGCCCTGGATCGACTCATTGATCATGGCATTGATATCACTCACTTTCGATCTGATGATATGATTGTATTTAGATGCATAGATACGATACAGGTACGTCCATAAAACCAGAATCGGAATCAGGATCAAGCAAATGGCTGCTAATTTTGCATCAAGTATAAAGAGTGCGATGTATATTCCAATAATGTAAATCGTACTGGAGAAAAAAGTTGATAAGACTGTTACATACAGATCCCGGATCGCTTCGGTGTCGTTTGTGATCCTCGCTACGACCTTTCCTGCCGGCAGATTATCAAAATAGCTTATTGGGAGATTCTGGATATGCCGGAACACATCATTACGCATTTTCTGAATGACCCGGTTTGCTGCCTTTTGTAAATAGTATCGCTGACCGTATTGGAAAAAAGCTGCGACTACAAGCAGCCCAAAATAGAAGGCAATCAATTTAATGATCTTCGGGATTTCAGGATTATAAAAACGCAGCAGCTCATCTCCGGTCAACTTCTCGGCGGGATAAGTTGCCGACTCATCCCCTTTCGTAATCGTCATTTCACCTGACTTGACCGACCTTTCTCCGTCGAAGGAGACGGTGGAAGGAACGAAATAAAACTCTCTCCCGACCTGTAAGATACGTATATCTTCTTTTCTCGTCTCCCCTTCTGAAAAATATTGATCACGTTTATACCATTTCTCCTTATAGGATACAGCTTCTTTCCCCTCCACCGTTTCATACCAAGTGGATTCGATTCCAAGTATATGATCATCAATCAGTTTCTTCGCAATAAAAGGGCCTGCAAGTTCAGCCGCTACTGACACACTCAGCATCAAGAGGGCTGCAATAATGATTTTTTTATAAATAAGGGCATATTCGGTTAGTCTTCTTCCGACGTTCATGCGCCCACCTCCTCGTGTGAGGAATCTTCAACTTGTTGGCGATCGAATTGTTCTTTATACCAACCACCGTTTTCAAGGAGTCGTTCATGTACCCCTTCTTCTATCACTTTCCCATCTTCAAACACGATAATCCAGTCTGCATGCTGAACGGCGGAGAGACGATGAGTCGTAATAATCGTTGTTTTTCCTTCACGTTCTTTTCGTATATTGTCAATGATCTTCGCTTCTGTTTTCGCATCAACAGCCGATAGCGAGTCATCCAGAATCAGGATTTCCGGATTTTTGATCAGTGCCCGGGCAATCGAAATCCGCTGCTTCTGACCACCTGAAAGGGCCACACCCTTTTCTCCTACAAGGGTGGTCAATCCGTCCGGAAGCATTTCAAGATCTTTTTTGAAATCAGCCAGTTCAATGGCTTGTTCCAGGTCTTGCTCAGTCGCATCATGTCTGCCGAACAGAATGTTTTCTCTAACGGTCCTTGAAAAAAGGATATGATCCTGGGGCACGTAACCGATCCAATCCCTTACCTGCTGAATGGTCAAGTCACTGATCGGGACCCCTCTTATGGATAAAGAACCTTTTCCGGCAGGATATTCACGGAGGAGCTGCTTGATAAAGGTCGTTTTTCCGCTTCCTGTTTTTCCTACGATTCCAAGAGTGCCTCCCTGATGGATATTAAGATTGATATTGGACAGATTCAACACCTGTGAGGACGGATATTGAAAGTCCACATCCTTAAATCCTATATGATCAGGAGAATCTATCCATTGAGGGTTCTCAGAATCCTGGACGTCCTGCACATAATCAAGGGTCTCTTGAACCCGGTCAAGTGAGGCATTCCCGCGCTGCATGATATTGATCAACTCCCCAATGGCAAACATCGGCCAAATCAGCATCCCGAGGTACACGTTAAAGGAAACAAGCTCTCCCAATGTGATCGATTGATGAAACACGAGATATGCTCCATAACCAAGTCCGATCAAATAGCTCAACCCGACAAGGACTTTGATTGTTGGTTCAAAGAGGGAATCAATCTTTGCCACACCAATATTCTTGTTATAGACGTCTTCAGTCATATCAGCGAAACGCTTCTCATCCGCTCTTTCCTGTACATACGCACGAATGACACGGACACCTGCAATCGACTCAAGCACTTTATCATTCAAGTCACCGAATGAATCCTGGGCTTCCGTGAATCGCTTATGAATCCTCGCACCGTATACCTTCATCAACATAGCCATGATCGGAAGCGGCAATATCGCCGCGATAGTCAATTTCCAGCTGACAAGAAACCCCATTGTAAAAAGGATCGTTAACATAAAGACACTGGAATCGATTAGTGTCAATACTCCGAAACCGGCTGTAACCGAGATGGCCTTCAGATCATTCGTTGCCCTTGCCATTAAATCTCCCGTACGATTCTTTTCAAAAAAAGTCGGAGTCATCTTTAACAAATGTCCCATAAATTTACCGCGAAGCTTACGTTCAACGAGAAAGGCACCTCCAAATAATTGATACATCCACACATACGTCATTGCGTACGAAATGAGTGCGATACCGGCGATCAGCCAAAGATAATTCCCTACGAATTCCCACGTCATCGCACCCAGGTGAATGTCATCAATGGCATTCCCTACAAGCTTTGGAGGAATCACATCAAGGATTCCGACAATCGTCAATAGAACGATCGCCACCGTATATCTCTTCCAATTTTCAATAAAAAACCACGATAATTTCTTAAAAATACTAAACATTCCACATTACCTCCTCTTGTTGACTTTCTTCACTATCCGCCTTCTGTCTCCACAGCAGACATCATCTTCTTCATTTGAACGATTAACATAATCATTTCCTCCTTCTGAAATTAGGTTTTATATGTGATCAAGGCTGGTCCTTGGGTACACCTAAACGAAAAAAAAGACAGACGCTTAAGGCTTTTTTCACTAGATCCGTAGGGATTCCTTCTGGATCCCTACCAATCTGTTGCGCCTTAAAAACGTCCGTCTTTGTTTTTGGACATAGAAAAGCACAGATTATTTGCATAACCTGTGCCATTAATATTCATATGACAGAATGATTAAGGAGTTACTGGTTATGCGATGATATGAAATTGGTATTGAACACTGCTGGTACTCCATGAATTGTATACACTTTCATCATCACAAACCCTCCATTCATTTTTATTATTTATTCCATTAATAACCATACTATACGCCACGAATTGTGTCAATATTATTTTTATTGATAATTTTCTATATACTATATGTTTTTCCACAATATTAGTGAACCACAAATGCAGAATTATTCCACGACCACAGCCGTTCCGTAAGCAATAATTTCAGAAGCGTTTTGCATGACCGCTGAGGTTTCTAAACGAACGGCAATAACGGCATTTGCACCTTTTTGAGAAGCTTCTTCCATCATACGATCAATCGCTTGATTTCTTGCTTCCTCCATCAACTCACTGTATTCGCTTATTTCTCCGCCAATAATGGTTTTAAGACCGGCAATGATGTCTTTGCCAATATGCTTCGCTTGGACGGTACTTCCCCTTACAAATCCTCTTAATTCTTTTACATCCTTACCTGGTACAAAATCGGTTGTCACAATAATCATGATTCCCTCTCCCCTGCCTTAAATTTTCTCCAAATCTTCTTTACAAATATGAAATAAAAGATGAGTGGAAATGGGCACTGAATCAATCCCCAGATCCCCCAGAACCAATAATTATGTCCGTTCTTCCGGGCATCGATAAACAGGTAAATACTTTGAGTCAGAAGGATCGGAATGACAAGGGGTAAGATATAGAGCTCTTCTTTTGTCATATCCTTTTCACCTTTTTCGTATATGTTATGCCAGTAAAAATCGAGGCTCCCACAAAGATGGCAACTTGAAGGAGAAGAAATAGAATTGGCATTTGAAATAACGTAAGGGAAAACACAGTCAAGATAAAACAGGCAAGAAGAAGAAATATGGTGAGATCTCGTTTAAACCTGGCTTTAATCTCCACTTGCTGATTCTCTACTAATTGCTCAAACCACTGCAGAGACGGGGTGCTTTCGTCAATGTCTTCATCAATTGACTGGAATCCGTCCTCCAGTAATTTCTTTAATTCATCGTTATGTTCCTGATGGTTGTTCATCTATTTTCAACTCCTTCCTCAACCGGATGATCCCATGATGAACCCGTGATTTCACTGTCCCAGGTGGCACTTCTGTCATTTGACCAATCTCTTCATAGGAATAACCGTAGTAATGTTTCAGAATGATAGGGAGCCTGATATCTTCTGAAAGTGTGGATAAGGCTGTCAGCACATCATTCCATTCTTCATTCCTTGACTCCATCTCCCATTTTAATTTTCTAACGTTCACTTCTTCATTCTGCCAGTTCTGTTCTCTTTTCTTTTTACGCTGCAGATCAATATAACGATTGGTTGCGATGGAAATCAGCCATGATGAGAATTTTGATTTCCCGTTGTATTGATGAATCTTCTCTACACATTTTGCCATCGTATCCTGTGCAAGCTCCTCTGCTTGATCGCGATTCATTGTCACTTTCATTAAGTATTTCACTAGAAAAGGATAATGTTCTCGAAAAAGAATAGCAAAGGCTTCGTGATTCCCTTTTTTCGCCCGTTTGATCAGATCTCTCTCTTCCATCCTTTACTGTCCTTTCTTTTCGCCCCAGCCTGCGAGTTCATTCATAAGACGCACAACGGGAAAAATCGTTCATAAAATCATTATACTTTTTTTGAAATAAAAATACCCCTCGATGAATAGTTCTTTCCTATTCATCGAGGGAATCTCACTTAGCTATTCAGAGCAGCAGGCTGAGCTTTTTTTTCCTCCTTTACATATTTAGGAAGAATGATGGTGTAGAAGATCCCTACTATGATTAGACATCCTCCAACGAGCCAGTAGAGCATTTCAACGGTTACGACGGTAGGGAATGTCAAAGCAATCACTCCCAGGGTAATCGATTGTGACAGCATCATAAGAGGATTGATCCATCCTTGCACCCTGCCCATCATTTTCGGGTCAATTATGCTCGGCATCCATCCCCCGATTGCAATATTCACAAGAGGTAACCCCAATGCAGCGAAAAAGATGATCGTGAGGAAGATCCAAGTCGCAGACGCAAAAGATGCTGCGATGATAAACGTTCCGGAAATAGCCAGCCCTGCAACAATCAACACATGAAACTTAAACTTCTGAGAAAGCATTGAAGAGAAGATACTGCCAATCAATATACCGGCCCCGAATGCGACACCTAATAGAATCGAATATTCTTCATAAGACTCTGGGGCTAATTTATATTTCAATATAAAAATAGGAATGACCGAGAATCCTCCGTTCACAATTCCAAATACGACAAACCCTCCAATTAAGGATAATAGCAGCTTATGATTCAGGATATAGTTCATCCCCGCTGTAAAATCTTTCGTCACAGACTGAATGTTCAAGTCTTTCCATGTATGCTGGCCGTTTGGAAGACGAACCTCTTCAGGAATGATACATTTCCTGATTAAGATGGCAGAAATAACGAATGTAACAAAATCGACTGCAATCGCACCGTAGATCCCCGCCGTCCAATATACAAAGATGGCAACAGCATTTCCAAGTAACATAAACAAGCTCATTACCATTTGATTCAAGCCGGCGGCCGTTGAATAATCACCTTTTGAAAGCACTCCTTGCAGTATCCCTTGTTCAGCAGGAAAGAAGAACTTCTGGACGCCGCTTCTTAGAAACAAGATGGCAAATATGAGGGGTAGCCAGCCAATGTAGATGGCCCCAAACAATAAAAGTGTAAGGAACGCACTGATCGTATCGCAGTGGTAGGCAATTTTTTGCCGGTCCATTCTATCAGCTAATACCCCCACCAGGAAGAATACGAGAAGAGTAGGAAGTGAGTACATCATTTCCGTAATCGACGCAAACATGGGCTGTTCTGAAAACCGGTCCAGAAGATAAAACATAAAAGCTGTCAAACCAATTACACTTCCCATATGCGAAGTGAAATTAGCAAAGAACAACTTTAGAAAAATTGGATTCTTAAAGATTTCAATCATTTTTTTCATGAATAACCGTCTCCCATCAATGATTAACTATCTTTATCTTAAAGGGAAAACCGTGTGAACCTAAGGGTCTATTGGTGGTTTTTTCCTCCGTCTGTGGTCGGATAGGGTTGGGAGTTAGTCTCTCCCTGATAGCAAAAGGTCAGGAGAAGCCGTTTCGCCGATATATTTATAATTTCGCCGTTATATCCAAACTTTCGCCGTTAAAATGTAAATATCGCAGTTATCCGTTCAGACCATCTTTATCCCTTTCTAATTCTTAGAAAAAACCCAAAGCCCCTAGGTTCTGAAGATATCCCCCTTCTCATCGCGAATTTCCTTCGTATGGAACAAAGCAAAATCAATACAATCGACGTTGCTGTATTAGATGCATTGAAGAAAGCACCTTGGAGTGGAATAACTTAAGAATACACTTCTTTACATGATCACCGTTGTAGGACAAAATCGGTTAACGGTTCATCAATTACCAAAAAATGATTATAATTTCACCGAAAAGGAGCATACTAAGGGTACCTTTTCCCCTCCTGCTATCTCAATGACTAAAACCGGGGAGTATGTGAATATCCTTATCGCTTTAGTTGAATTTTTCGAAGAAGGAAAACGAGCCAGCAGATAAAAGATTTATTCTTCCCTGCTACAAGGCTCCACTCCTCTATCCGTTCAACAAATCAGGACAAGACTAAACGAACTCCAGGATCTTGGGTATGTATTGATCCAAAGAGGGAGAATTGGAACAGAAATAACGCCCGAAGGATTGGCCTGGTTAAATAATAATACGGAGAAGGTTTTAACTATGGATTGACAGGGTAACTTTACATTAACCGGTTAGAAAGACAAAACATATTTCATTGATACTATAAGTCGAGGTGATTATAATGATACGTACAATCTTAATGGTCGTTGGAGCAATTGTTGTCATTGGTTGGATTATCAGCATGCTGTAATCAAAACCATTCAAACTGAACATTATTCCTGCTATTATATAAATTTTTATCAAATAGAAAGAGCAGAACGGATCTTCCCCCGTTCTGCTCTTTCTTTTCGTTATTAAGCCAATGTTGAATCTGCTTCTATATATTCTGCATTCCATTCACCGTTTTCCTGAAAAAGATTAAAAAACTTAATATTGGGTAAATAATAGATATCCTATTGATGAGGTGATTTTGATGTATAAACATATCTTGTTAGCTTATGATGAAACCGATGGAAGCAAGAAAGCTTTAGATGAAGTACAAAAATTAATAAAAAGTTCTATAGATACACAATTAACCGTACTCCATATATCAGATGAAAAGGTAGCAAATGTAAGTCATGACAACTATACCCCTACCCATGCATTAGCGGATACTTCACCTGGTTTTGATAACAATTATATGGGGAATCTGTCGGTTTCACCCGACAACAAGGTTCATACTACGGAGGAAGAACGTCATGAAATTAAGACTCCCTCCTCTACACATCACTTTTTGAAAAATGCTAAAGAAAAACTTTCTCCTTACGGGATTGAAGCAAACTATATTCACCTATCCGGTTCAGAAGCAAAACGCATATGTGAATATGCCAAAGAAATCCAGGCAGACCTGGTAGTAGTCGGGAGCAGCCGTAAATCCGGCATGAAAAAATGGGTGCTCGGAAGCGTCAGTGAAAAAGTTACTCAAAACTGCGAAACCAGCGTCCTGGTCGTAAAATAAATGGAACAAATGGAGGGACTGACCTTTAAAAGGTCCGTCCCTCCATTTAAATATGTATTACTTACCAGTTAACTCATCAAAACGTTTATGGGCGTTCTTCTCGTCAAAGCTGCTGTATATCCGATAGTCCTCAAAGTCCAAAATTCTGAAGTGCTGACTGAAAAGGTTTTGCTGAAGGATGTATTCATCATTCTTCTTTACATCTTTCCACCAGACCTTCCCGCCTAACGTTTTTTCCTTCCGATAATCAATACCTTCCCGAGAAATGGTCTCTATGATTTCAAGGGGTTCCCCCCCAAGACTCGTGGTTAAGGTTTCACTATCTTTAAACAATGCACAGATGGCAATAACCGCGGTCCAGCTGGCCATGACTCTGCCTTTTTCAATTTGAACAAGGGTTTTTTTGGATAATCCGATAATGTTCGCCATCTTATCCTGTGTATAACCTGCCTCTGTTCGTATTAGCCTTAATTTATCTGAAATGATTAGAACGATCTCTTCTTTTGTCATCGATTCACACCTCACTCTCTTCATAGTGTAATATTACACCAATTTCATTTCCATTTTCAAGAATATTTAAACGTTTCGATCAAGCCCATCGATTTTTGTATCACCCTGTTTATTTTACTATACTTTTGGTAAAGGATTGTCGTATTCGACTAAAACGGAGGGATAATCATGACAAAACGCATCATTGTCCTTATTAGGGAGGACCTGCAGGCTCCGGATTTGATTCAGCCCCCAACTTCCGTATTTTCAATCCAACCCTTCAAAGTGAAAAATTCGATAAAGAAGGCACTTTCCGGATGTGGGTTCCTGAATTAAAAGATGTTCCCAACAAACATATCCACAAACCTTCAGAAGCTCCCGTGGATATTCTGGAAGAAGCGGAGGGCATCCTGGGAGAACATTATCCCTATCCGATCGTCGATCATAAAGCAGTTAAAAAAAGGGCTTTAGAGCGCTATGATGAAATAAAATAAATATAAAAAATCGAGTCTACGACCCATAAAGGCCATAGACTCGATTTAATGGAAAGGGTAAAGGACTCTTTTTACAGAAGAGATTATGCTTCTCCTCTTTGTTCCTTAATCGTACGCTTCTTCTCAGATTCAGATACAAACAACGCACATGCTGCATCTCCGGAGATGTTGATGGAGGTTCTGGCCATATCAAGTAAACGGTCGATCCCCAGAATTAATCCAATTCCTTCTACCGGCAGGTTTACACTGCTTAATACCATCGCAAGAAGGATCAATCCGACTCCAGGAACCCCTGCTGTACCAATACTGGCTAATACAGCCGTTAGTACAACCGTAATCAGTTGTTCCAATGATAAATCAACACTATATACCTGAGCGATAAAGACGGTTGCAACCCCCTGCATGATAGCAGTACCATCCATGTTGATGGTAGCTCCTAATGGTTGAACGAAGGAGCTTACTGATTTCGATACGCCTAAACGTTTTTGGGCAACATCCATTGAGATGGGAAGCGTCGCGTTACTGCTCGATGTACTGAATCCTACGCTCATCGCAGGACTGAAATTCTTGAAGAACCAAAGCGGATTCTTCTTTGCCAGAAGGAGGATCGTTCCACCATAGGTAACGAGCGCGTGAATGATCAATGCTGCAAGAACAACTACAAAATAAAGCCACATCGCCTTCAATGCACTGAAACCCTGGCTTCCTATTGCTGAAGCGATTAATCCGAATGTTCCGTATGGAGCGAATTTCATCACGAGTGTCACAAGGTACATCATAAGATCATTTCCTTGTTCAACAAGCTTTAATATTCCTTTTGTTTTATCCCCTAAAGCTGTTAATCCAAATCCAATAAAGATGGCAAATGCAATGATTTGGAGCATATTTCCCTCTGTCATCGCCGTAAGTGGATTTTTGGGAATAATGTTCATGAGGGTCTCTCCCACAGGAGGAGCATCTTTCGTTTCAAAACCTTCTGACTGTGTTTTGTCGATTCCCTCTACCAAACCGGGATCAATGACATAAGCCAGAGATAAACCAATAACGATGGCAATACAGGTAGTCATTAAGAAGAATACAATAGTCTTCAACCCAATTCTCCCCAGTTTCTTAGGGTCACCCAGACCTGCAGATCCAAGAACGATGGATAGAAACACAATTGGTACAACCAGCATGCTGATGAGGTTAAGGAATATTTTCCCTAACGGAGTAAAAAGATAAGGATCTAATATATCAAATATATCTTTAGCAAAAATATTAAGCAGTAATCCCACAATCGCCCCTAGTATTAAGGCAATAATAATCTTAGTTGTTAAATTAAATTTCATAGATGTACCTCCCCTATTGAATACAAAATAATTAAAAGATGTTTACCCTTAATTACTTTTAGCAAACTAATATTTTTTAAATTTTTCTGTCATTATACTACTATCTCTTCCTGAACTGCCTTTCCATCATTTTTTTTGCTGCTTCTTCATTCTCCTTTTCCTATTATACTGATTTTTTTAATAATTGAAGAAGATTAAGGGTGAATTAAAACATTTTTACTATGTTTCACCTCACACCCTACACAATATGTGGGAGTTGAATGATTCTATATGACTACAGATCAACTTCCAAACTTTTCTTTTTTACATTTAATGATTAAATATTACGTGATTGGGTAAATAGTAATAACATCATGAAAATAGAAAGGAACATACCTAAAATGAATAAAACAGTCTATTTTCTTTCAAGTAGTCAACAGCGCAGCTTGATAGCTGAAGGGTGGGCCGAGAAGCTCGATGTGTCAGATTGGTCATTCAAAAGTGCCGGATGGGTTGCAGAGAGTCGTGCTGAATTCAGCGTTTTAGCAATGAAAGAGTTATGTATTGATATTAGTACATTCCCACTAACAAGCATTGAGATGAATGAACTTGGTAATGCTTCGGTTATTGTTGCGATTCAGGATACAGAATATGATGATAAGATAGAGATTCCATCTGAATTAGAAGATAAAGTCATCTATTGGAATTTGCCTAATCCAAGGAAGCGTTCTACGACACTTATTGAAGAATGGGTACACTATCAAGAAATTTGTGATGAAATTGCCATGCGAGTGAAAGATTTGGAAAATCTTCTACCACACCTACACTAAGAAGACTGATTACAACTAACATTGTATTGTAATCAGTCCCTTTTTTCTATGTGAAATACTCCAGCTTCGCTTTTGGAAAATGTTTTTCCATGTAGGCATACAGATGATCTTTCATTTCCTGCTCTTCATCCTTCTGATAGATATACTTGCCAATCCCGTATTTACCCCATTTATATCGCCGTTCTTCCTCATTAAGTTCAAGCTTTGTCATCGGATAATTTTTCTCAATGACTCTTTTAGCCGGTTTTGTGAAACGATGTTGAATGAATTCAAAGGTTAAATCCTTTTTCGCTTCTTCCGGCAGGTGAGCTTCCAAGTGTTCAAACATTTGCTTATACCCTTCCTGCCATCCTTCATGGATATAGATAGGTGCCACAATGAATCCTAATGGATATCCTGCTCTCGCTACCTTCTCCGCTGCCTCGAGGCGCTTATCTAAAGGAGACGTACCAGGCTCAAAATTCTTAATCACATAATCGGCATTGATGCTGAATCGGAACCTCGTTTTCCCATTATGCTTTGCATCAAGCAGATGGTCGACGTGATGGAATTTCGTCACAAAACGAAGCTTGCCATACTCGGATTCGCCAAAATGCTCGATGGCTCGTTTTAAGGTATGGGTGAGATGATCAATCCCTACGATATCCGACGTACAAGCAGCTTCAAAGCGCGTGAATTCAGGAGCTCTTTGTGCAATATACTTGTCTGCCGACTCAAATATTTCATTCACATTGACATACGTTCGTATATACGGTTTACTCCCCATCGTTGTTTGCAGATAGCAATAGTGACAGTGCCCCATGCACCCTGTTGCAAATGGGATGGCATATTCAGCAGACGGTTTGGATGTATCAAACTTCAACGTTTTTCTCACTCCGACTACTAATGTGGATTTCGCAATCCGGTATTTCTGGAAATGGTTGTCCCCTGGCAAATTACGAACCTGGTTATGTGATGTTGTATACCGGATTTCCACATCCATTTTTTCAAACTTTTCTTTGAGCTCTTTTCCCAACGGATATTCCAATGCATTCGGTTCAAAGTAGACCAATTGCGGCATGAACGGTTTAACCATGCTTCATCCTCCTACAGGTCTCCAAATGATTGAGTATAGGCTTGCTCTGCTTCAGCTTCTGAAGAATAAACCGCTATTTCATGTGTTAACGGATAATGGGTTTCATATAAAAATAATGCCAGTTCGTTCGGATTTTCCGGATCATGTACTACGGCTGCCTCCTGCACGTTGGCTACACTTTGTGTATGTGGATTTCGATAAATCACATATACGACATCGCCGGCTTGATAGGGCATATATTGATCATTCAGTTCCATTCTTTTCACCTTTTTCCTAAACGTCAGTACTATCATTTTTTGTTATCTTCCTGATAAATATGATGGTAAAAGATGTTTATAAAAAACTTCTCCTGCACAATTGATGCAAGAGAAGCCTGATTTAGGAAATCCCATAAAATTCAGTTGTATTCTTAAACAGTTGTTTATATACTTCTGCTTCTTTGATGCGTTTTATTTCGGCGATTTTTTCAATGGACCGATGCATGATTCCTGGATGGGTCATCCTTCCCTGGAAGAAGCCTTCAAAACGCCAAGGACCATCTGTTTCCACCATAAGTCTCTCGATTGGGTACTTCTTAACAAGCTCTTGTATTTCCTTCTCATAAAGAACATCAGGAGTAATGGAGATGGAATAGCCATTTTCCTTCATTCTTTCAATGGTCTCTACATCTCCTTTAAACCAATGAAAGTGTGCTTTTGCTATGGAGTGCTTTTCTAACAGGTCACAAACGATGGGTGCATGCTCATACACCGCATGAAGGATAATCGGTTTGTTAATCCTTTTTGATTCGATCATAAACCGTTCCAAGAGATCGATATAAGGCTCCACTTCAATTACAGGATGTTCTTTCATTTTATAATAAGGCAATCCTACTTCTCCAATCGCCACTATTTCCTGTTGATGCAGCTCAATTAATGATAGAAGCTCCTCAACTTCTCTTTCTGGAGGCAGTTCCTGCTCCGGATGGAATCCTGCAGCCGGTTTGATCCTTGCATCTCTTCTTGAGAGTTCTATATTTGTCCTGGACGATTGAAGGTGGAACGATACAGATATGAGCGCTTCTACAGAATACAGTTCAAGTTCCTGCAGAATCTTATCACGCTCATATCCTTCGTATAAATCCAAGTGAATATGTGCATCAACCAAGGATGGTTTACACATATTGAGAAAGCTCCTCAAAAATGCTCGTTTTCCATTTCAGAAACTCCTCCGTTAAGAGAATCTCTTTGTCGCGGGGACGGGGAAATGGTACTTTGAACTCCTTCTGCACCCTGGCAGGCCGAGTCGATAATACAATGATGCGGTCTGACAGGAACAGGGCTTCGTCGATATTATGAGTCACAAATAGAACGGAACTCAAATCCTCCTCCCAAATAGAAAGGAGCCATTTCTGCATGTCCAATCGTGTGAATTCATCCAGGGCAGAAAAGGGCTCATCCAGACATAAAAAAGATTGAGGACTGACAAGGGCACGAATAAACGCCACCCGCTGCTTCATCCCTCCCGATAAATCATCTGGATACGCATTCTCATACCCCTTTAAGCCCGCCCGTTCAATCATGCTCAATGCTTTATCCCTATCCCTCTTCCCATGTAACTCCTGGCCCAGCATCACATTCTCAATCACGGTTCTCCATGGCAGGAGGGACGGACTTTGCGGCATATAACTGATGGTCCCTCTTTGACCATTTATCGATTTTCCATCTAATCGTATATCTCCTGAATCGGGTGTGAATAATCCACCGATCACATGAAATAGCGTGCTTTTCCCGCTTCCGGAAGGACCAAGTATCGACACAAACTCGCCTTCTTCAACATGAATGGAAAGCTCATCTAGGATCAGCTCCCCATCAAAGTATTTAGACATATTTTGTATGGATAAAGTCGTCATGCTACCTGTCCTCCTTTCGGTTCCACTTAATCATGATTTTTTCTAATAACAAAATGAGGCCAAAGAAAACCAGGCTGAGCAGCATAATCATAAAGATGGCTACAAATACCCTGTCTGTCCTGAAGGAAGACGAGGCAAGTGTCATATAGACACCGATCCCTTTCTGGGCACCTAACCATTCTGAAATCACCGCACCCATCACACTATAGGTAGCTGAAATTTTCAACCCTGAGAAGATGGAAGGAAGTGCATGCGGCCATTCAACTTTTCGAAAAATTTGACCTTTTGTGGCTCCCGACATTTTCATGTAAAGGATGTACTCAGCGTTCGTCTGCCTGAATCCATCCAATGCCGAGACCGCTACCGGAAAAAAGCAGATCAAGGTAATGACAATGATTTTCGGCAATAGTCCAAATCCAAACCAGATAACAAGTAAAGGAGCCAAGACGATAATCGGAATATTTTGAGACAAAATCATAAGTGGATATATCGCTTCTCTTACTTTAGGAAGAAGGTGCAGACCTACTGCTGTCACGATTCCAATCGTACATCCAATCACAAATCCTCCGATCGTGAGGAGAGTTGTCGAAGCAAGATGTCCTGTAAACGTGGTCCATGAGGCGACTCCTTCCGCCCATATTTCTGAAGGTGAAGGCATTAGCCATGCCGGCACCTCAAATACTCTAATGGTGAATTCCCAAATGATGAATAAAAGGATGAGGACCAAGAAGGGTCTCCATCCTTTCGATATCCATGCTTTCATCCTTTATACTTCTCCGTTAATTGATTCATTTCAATCCCGACAGGCTGATATAATACCTTGATTTGAGAAATGACATTTGAGCTGCCCATTTCAATCATTCGTTCATTCATTTGTTCAATCACCTTAAATAAGTCAGATAGATTCCCTTCCATTGTCGTTTCTAATGGATGGACTTCATAACGGACACCTGATTTATCAATGATCCGGATGGCTTCATCCACGTATGGTATAACATTTTCACCATTTTTCGTCTTTGGAATAATTTGTATGCTCACGAGTGCGTTCCCCATTTTGTTCACCTCTTATTTTGGTAAGAATTCGTTTGTGAATGCTTTTTTACTGTCCAGTTCTTTATCTAATAAGTCGTTATCGTACATCCAGGAAGCATAGTTTTCCCAAACCTCCAGCTTCTGCTCCCCCCATCTGTCAGCGTCATCTTTGTATTTAGGAGCCAGCCATTCCTGACTCTTCATGACTAATTCTTTATCAAGATCCGGAGCTGCATCTAAAAGGATTTCACCGGCCTCTTCCGGATTATTGATTGCAAACTGATAGCCTTTTGAAGAAGCAGTTAAAAATGCTTTAACCGTTTCAGGGTCTTTTTCAATCATCTTTTCATTCGTCGTCAAGACAGGAGTGTAATAATCCAGTTTCTCAGAGTAATCCTTTACGTACATCATATTCAAATCCTCACCGCGAAGCTCTGCTTCAATACCTGTCCATCCATAGTAGATCCACGCAAAGTCAACATCCCGTTTCACGGCAGTAAAGAAATCTGTATCTCCCATGTTTACAAAATTCACTTTCTCTACATCTGCGTTTTCTTGTTTCATAATCGACGTCATGACGGCTTGTTCTACAGGTGACCCCCATCCTCCATAACTTTTCCCTTCAAAATCCTTTGGAGTCGTTATACCCTTATCCTTAGGTGAGGCAAACCCGGATGTATTATGCTGTATGACCGCAGCGATAGATACGAGTGGTACGTCCTGTACCCTTGCTTGTGTAACACTTTCCTGGTATCCTACTCCGAACTCAGCTTTACCCGAGGCAACGAGTTGATCTGCACCTGCCTCACCAGGTAAGATGATATCAACATCCAGCCCCTGCTCTTTAAAGTATCCTTTTTCTTTCGCAACGTATAAACCAGTGTGATTGGTATTCGGTGTCCAATCCAGTACAACCGTAACCTTTTTAAGACCATCTTTCTGTTCCGATGTATTTCCTCCACCACTGCAAGCAGTTAAAAGAAAGACAGAACAGATGATATACATCCATTTTTTCATCATGATTCCTCCAAATCCTGTATGTAGTTATAATGTAACGTTTATTCTCTATTCTTCACTTAGTAGAGAGAATGAATGTAAAACACCTTAGAACATTAGGACATAACAACAAAAAAGCGTCCCTAGCTTCAGCGAGGGACGCATCGTTAAACATGATTATGTAATGTTTAAGAGAATGTTTCCTACGCTGGTATCAGCCAGTTCAGGTTCAAAGGGTCAGTATCTGTCAGGATACAATCTCAACCGGCCACACCGGTCCCCCTACACTTGTACTATGAAATTAAACGTTATCTTCTTCCCTACTTTGCCACAGAAAAGGTGGATATTCAAGCATTTCCTCTTAAATAGATTTACATTTGAAAGGCCTGCTCATAAACACCGGAATTTACCAATTTGTTAATGAACGGAATGTATGTAGATACAACGTGTGAATATCCTTTTTGATTGTAAAAAAAGGTGTATTGAAGAAGAAAGATAATAACTAAGAATGGCATCAGATCCTTTTCTTCCTGAGTTAAAGTACCATCGGACTGATAGCCCCCCATAAAGGCATGGATACATTCAACTTGCTCATCCTCCCCCTGCTTGACCTGATCTTTGAGCATCCCTGCAAGAAAGTAACAGACATCTGCTATGCGGGGTGCTTTTCGTATCCTATCGAAATCTATGACTCCTGTCACCCTTTCTTCATTCATAAGGATATTACGCGGGTGACAGTCGCTATGTACGAGTTGATGGGTCAATTTGCTATAGGAGAAAGACCATTCATTTAGTCTGCCTAGAAACCCTTTTCCCCACCTTTCTATCATTGTAGAACCCTGTCCGCCTATCCACTCTCTCAAATGTGTTTCAACTTTCCATTCCTCTACCTCGTATTTACAGACGTATTGGTCTAGTCTGCCATGGAGTTGAGAGAGGTATGTTCCCACCTTTTTCAAAGAAGTTAAGGAATAGACTTGTACTGGTTTTCCTTCCAGAGCTTGATACAGGGAGTAGAAAACTTGATGTTGTTGTACATATGGCTGATGCGAGAATGTTAACAGTGGCTTTTCAACAGGAAGCCCGTTTTCCAGTAAAAAAGAAGTTAAGAGCTGCTCTTCTATTCGCTTTTCCACTGAAGAGTTCAATCTCTTTTTTAGATAATATGTTTTCTCCCGACTCTTCACCTTATAAACATTCGGATGATTGCCCACGGTCTCTATGCAGGAAGGCGAAACCTTCCAGTTCAATAATAGATCATGAAGAGGTTCAATCATTTTTAATTCCTTTCCAAACATAGTAATATACGTTTAGTATGACTATGAAAGAATGTCTACATACCATATGAAAAGAGGTTGCATAGATGCAAAGAATACAAATGACGGAAGACTTATCATTCTCAAGAATCATTCATGGGTTATGGAGACTTGCAGACTGGAATCAATCAAAGGAAGACACTCTTTCTTTAATCCAGCACAATATTGAAAACGGAATCACGACTTTTGATCATGCAGATATTTATGGCTCGTATACATGTGAAACGTTATTTGGTGAGGCTCTCATCCTTCAGCCATCCTTACGTGAGAAAATGGAGATTGTGACAAAATGCGGTATTGTCCTGCCTTCTGACAATCGTCCTGAACATAAAACACATCATTACAACACTAGTAAAAAGCATATTTTAGCATCAGTTGATAACTCCCTGCAGAACCTGAAAACGGATTACATCGATTTATTATTGATTCACAGACCAGATCCATTTATGAATGGAGAAGAAGTGGCAGAAGCCTTCACTCAATTGAAAGAGGAAGGAAAGGTCCGGCATTTCGGGGTATCCAACTTTAAAGTTCATCAATGGAATATGCTTCAATCCTACTTACCGTTTCCATTGATCACAAATCAAATCGAATTATCTGCATACAACTTAGAAAATTTTGAAGACGGTACGTTAAACCTTTGCCAGGAGAAGCGTGTCGCGCCGATGGCCTGGTCGCCACTCGCAGGCGGGGCGATTTTCAGAGGAGAAGATGAGAAAGCCGTTCGTCTTCAACATATATTGAAGAAGGTCCAAGAAGAAACAGGCGCAAAGGGAATTGATGAAGTTCTATATGCATGGCTTCTTAATCACCCCGTAAACATTATGCCTATCGTCGGTTCAGGTAAAAAAGAACGCATTCAACATGCAATCGACTCTCTTTCCATTACATTAAATCACGATCAATGGTTTGAAATCCTGCAAACTTCTATGGGGCGTGATGTTCCTTAAGTGTAAGGTTTACAACCAAAAAAGACGACCCTATTCATGTAAAGGATCGTCTTTTTTTATTGAGCTATATCTCCACCAACATAATATTCCAGATAAACATCTTGTAATTCATTCATTGAGAGCTCATATAGCTGCTTCCCAAAATATTTATATACGCCAATCCTTAATAATTGTTGAATATAGAAGTCTTTTTTAAATTCGGGTGTCTTTTGTTGCTGTGATTTATTTTCTTGATGTAACATGTTCATCCCTCCAGTTGTGGATATACCCCAATTAAAGAGTGGACTAAACATCCTCTTACACATTGGAAAGAATAGGAGGTAGAAAATGTACATCATTACAATGATACAGACTTCGTTCTCATTCTAAATGACAGCTGTCACGTACAAACGTGATGATGACCCTCAGTGACACTTTTCCCCTCCACTTGAATGGTAGAATGATGAATATCAAATTCCTCTTCAAGAATTTCGGATAACTTTAATAAAATCGCATCTCGATCCACTTCTTTTCCCACCACCACATGACAGCTCAGGGCTGTGAATTCCGAAGTGATACACCACACATGAAGATCATGAACTTCAATGACTCCCGTGACATCGGCCATACCTTTTTTCACTTTGTCGGTATCCATGTTCGCTGGTGAGCCTTCCATCAAGATGTGTATAGAATCCTTCGTGACCCTCCATCCGGATATCACGATAAGAATCGCCACAATAACAGATGCAATCGGATCTGCAAGGTTCCAATTAAAGAAATAGATCAAGAGTCCGGCTATGATGGCACCTACAGACCCCAGCATATCACCGAGCACATGCAGAAACGCACTGCGGACATTCAAATTATGCTCCGTATCCCCTCTCATTAAAATCCATGCGACGATCAAATTTACCACCAAACCAATAATGGCAATGATCATCATACTTGGAGAAACCACAGGTGTATCAACAAATCGACGGTAAGCCTCCCAGAAAATATAAAGGGAAACGAGAATCAGCGTGATTCCATTAATAAACGCCGCTAGTATTTCAAATCGCTTGTACCCATATGTCTTCCCTTTATCCGACGACTTCTCACCAATGTAAAAGGCTGCCAAACTAAGACCTAAAGCGGCTGCATCACTAAGCATGTGTCCTGCATCAGAAAGAAGAGCAAGACTATTCGTGAAGATTCCACCTATGACTTCCACGATCATAAAGGTAAAGATAAATAGAAAACTGATAAGTAACGCTTTCTTATTCTGATTGTGTCCATGACTATGGTGGTGACCCACATCACATCCCTCACTTTCGTTCTCTGACTCTTAATAACCTGAGACCATTCAATGTTACGAGTAATGTTGCTCCCATATCGGCAAAAATCGCGATCCATAACGTAAGCCAACCTGGGATGACAAGTAATAAAGCAAGAAGCTTGATCCCAATCGCAAACGAGATATTCTGTTTGATGATGGTAAGCGTTTTTCGACTTAAGCGGATGATATATGGCAGTTTTTTAAGGTCATCGTTCATTAACGCGATATCTGCTGTTTCCAGAGCTGTATCTGTCCCTGCTCCACCCATGGCAATTCCTACATTTGAGGTTGCCAGTGCAGGGGCGTCATTAATACCATCCCCTACCATTGCGACTTTTCCATACGTGTTCATATAACGTTTGACAAAGTCTAATTTATCTTGTGGCAGCAGGCCTGCTTTGATTTCTTTGACCCCTATTCTTCTTCCGATCGACCTGGCCGTATTTTCATGATCTCCAGTCAGCATCACCGTTTGCTCAATACCCAAATGATGAAGGCTGTCGATGATTTCGCGACTTGTTTCCCGCACTTCATCTGCCACGGCAACAAGAGCTAATGGAGTATCATTGATTCCGAATACCATGACCGTTTTCCCTTCACTCTGAAGGCTTACCATTTCTGTAGAAGGGGTATTAGCAAAAAGGCTTTCCGCTCCAATGAAGTATCTATCCTCACCGATACGGCCACTGATTCCTTTTCCTGTATGGGATTGGAATTCAACCACTTCACAATCCCCATACTCAATGTTCAGCTCTTTCGCCTTTTTCAGAAAAGCGTGAGCAAGTGGATGCTGGGAGTGGAATTCCAATGCAGCCATCTTCATCCACAACTCTTCTTCCTCTGCATCACCTAGTAGGATGACATCAGTCACTTCGGGTGTTCCTTTTGTGAGAGTACCAGTTTTGTCAAAGGCGATGGCCTTTAATCTTCCTAACTCCTCTAAATGCACCCCGCCTTTTATGAGAATGCCATTTTTCGCAGCATTTCCTATAGCGGTTACGATCGCCACCGGAGTTGAAATGACCAGGGCACATGGACAACCCACCACTAAGACGGATAGTCCCTGATAGACCCATGTCGACCATTCCCCTGCAAAGAGCAGTGGTGGAATGATAGCCACAAGTAAAGCGATGGCCATAATAATCGGTGTATAATATTTAGCGAATACATCCACAAACGCTTGGGAAGGTGCCCTCTCTCCCTGTGCTTCCTCCACTAAATGGATAATCTTGGCGAGAGTCGTGTCTTCAATTCGCTTCGTTACCTTAACCTTTAAGTACCCTTCTTCGTTTAACGTGCCTGCAAATACAGCATCACCATGAAGCTTTTCCACAGGGACAGATTCTCCTGTGATCGCTGCCTGATTGACAAAAGAAGATCCCTCAACAATATCACCATCCATGGCAATCTTCTGACCGGGCTTCACGATCATCATGTCACCGACCTCAATATCCTCTGCATCAACAAGCAGCTCGGTTCCATTCCGAATGATGAGGGCTTGTGGTGGCGCAATATCCATGAGTGAACGAATCGATTCACGGGCCTTATCCATGGAGTACGACTCCAGCACTTCACTGATGGCGAATAGGAGAACGACAATGGCTCCCTCACCCCATTCCCCGATAAACGCTGCCCCAATAATGGCAATCGTCATTAAGGTCCTCATATCGAACTCTAATTTGAGTAAGTTTTTGAATCCTGTTTGAAATAACCGAAATCCCCCTACAACAATGGCTGTTGCAAATGAAAGAGTAGAGAGGATTTGATTGTTATCGATTTCTGTAAATGAAAAAGAATAAGCAAGTAGGATAAAGAAAACTGAAAAAAGTAAATGCTTATATTTCTTGTAAGTAGGTTCTTTTCCTTGCTCTTGTTTTCTCAATCCGTCTTCTGTTAAGCGAAGTCCTTCAAATGCTCCTGCTTTTTCCACCGATTCCTTCGTGGTTTCTCCGTATACTGTAATCTTGGCTGCTCCAAAGTTCACTTTTGCATCCACCACTCCGTCGAGATGCTGAACGTTCTTCTCGAACTTCGCCGCGCAACCCGCACACGTAAACCCTTCGACCCGGTAGGTTTGTTTATGGGCTGGTTTACTGGTCACGTTCCTCCACCTCCACTTGATGAGTCAACGCAATTTCAATTAACTGTTTCACATGATGATCGTCTAAGGAATAATAAACGAGCTTGCCTTTTTTTCTGAATTTGGCCAACCCCTGCTTTTTTAATAAACGCAAATGATGGGATGCAGTCGCTGTTGAAGCATCCACAATATTTGCCACATCGCATACACATAGTTCTTCTTCGATGGTAAGTGCATACGCAATTTTCGCTCTTGTTTGATCAGAAAGTGCTTTAAAGATTTCAGCTACCTTAGAGGTATTTTGTGATAAAATTATTGATTTTAAGCGATTGACCTTTTCATCTTCTACACACGCTACTTCACATACATCCGTCTCTTTCATCTCGTCACCCCTCTAACATTCAAATACTCTTTTGAATATAGTATAGAAGAAACGCTAATAATGTTCAAACATTCTTTTGAATGAGAAGAAATTTCAGGTATGAATTCACTCGTTGGATGAATTCCGGGCACTAAAAAAAGCCCTGGCCTATAACCAGAGCTAATGAAAACTACATATTAATTTTGTTGAAGCTTTTTCCGATCACGTTTCATAAAGAGATCCAGTGTTACCCAGAAAACAACAGATGAAATCGCAAAAATTGCAATTGCAAAGTATATGTCTTCTGTTTTCCAGTCTAATCGTGGAATAAGCAGGCCAAGTACGCCTGATAATATATAGTAGCCACCAATTAATTGCAGATATAAACGTCCTGTTTGGGATTGAATATTTTCCAGATAGCCTTTTCCTGCTTTGCCAAAGAAAATAGCTATTCCTCTTAAGATGACATAAACCGAAAAGGCAATGATAAGGGCTACAACAAATCCTTGGTTAAACACGTCTGCCATAATCGTTCTCCTTTCCAACTATCCATTGATTCGTATCCTTGTATTGTCTAATTCTATTCTTTATGATGAAAACATCCATCATTTTGGAAAAATTGTTATTTCTAACAATAACCGAACGACCTACACATTGCAACGAACTTTGGATACGAATAAGAATGTGATACTTTTAAAAGGATATACTCATTGCACCCGGATTTCAAGTGCTATCTTGCTTCATTTTTTACGGAACCATGACTTTTCTATTCAGGAGGTGTTTGAAGCTGAGAAGGGTCCTGCGATTCACTCCCTTTCTACAGCTTCTGCTCATTGGACATTCTACTTAATTTATTTCTCGTTGCTATTTTAATTGCTCTGACTGCTTTCTTCGTTGCATCAGAGTTTGCCATTGTCAAGGTAAGAAGCTCTCGTATCGATCAGCTGGTATCTACAGGAAATCAAAAGGCCATTGCTGCTAAAAGGGTCATTTCCCATTTAGATGAATACCTTTCCGCTTGTCAGTTAGGCATAACCATCACAGCCCTCGGACTGGGGTGGTTAGGTGAGCCGACTATTGAAACATTACTTCATCCCGTGTTTGAGAAACTTGATTTAAATACTTCCATTACAAGCATCATTTCATTCGGACTCGCATTTTCACTCATTACCTTTTTGCATGTGGTGGTTGGAGAATTGGCACCGAAAACCTTTGCCATTCAAAAAGCAGAGAAAGTCACTCTATTATTTGCACGACCATTGATATGGTTTTATCGACTCGCTTATCCATTCATTTGGACATTAAACGGCTCTGCTAGAGTGTTCACGGGGTTATTCGGTTTAAAACCCGCTTCTGAACATGAAATTGCCCATTCTGAGGAAGAACTTAGGATCATTCTTTCCGACAGCTACAAGAGTGGGGAAATCAATTCATCCGAATTCAAGTACGTAAACAAAATTTTTGAATTCGACGAACGAATCGCAAAAGAAATCATGGTTCCGAGAACGAATATCGTGACTCTATCCTCAGATTCCACCATTGATGAAGTCCTCTCCATCATTAAAGAGGAACGCTATACGAGATATCCTGTCGTGGAAGGTGATAAAGATAATATTCTCGGCATTGTGAATGTGAAGGAAGTGCTGACAACACTCGTGACCCACAAAGAGGAACATGAAGACTTAACTTCCTTTATCAAGCCTGTGATTCGCGTCATCGAAACCATCCCTATTCAAGCCTTACTCGTCAAACTTCAGAAAGAACGGTCGCCAATGGCGGTACTCCTGGATGAATACGGTGGAACTGCTGGTCTTGTCACGGTTGAGGACATCATTGAAGAAATTGTCGGAGAGATACGGGACGAGTTTGATATCGATGAAATTCCTGAAGTGCAGAAGGTGAAAGAAGATCATTATATCTTTGACGCCGTGATGCTCATTGAAGATGTAAATGACCTTCTTGGCATCTCCATTGAAGAAGATGAGGTCGACACGATCGGAGGCTGGTTCTTGACTCAGAAGTACGAAGTGAAGATGAATGACAGGATCCAGGAACAAGGATATTGCTTCAGGGTCAAAGAAATCGATGGTCATCATATTCAATATTTAGAAGTTACCAAAATGGATGGCAGTCATAATGAAAAGAACGAGTCCGATTAACGGCTCGTTCTTTTTTTCTTAATGAACCCCCGTCATTTCTGAAGCCATAGCTGTTCAACGCTTGCAGCTATTACTGGATCTGCTTCAGGAGGAATGGGATTGCCCTAGAGGCTTTGGGAGATAAATTTTATGAGTTGTCTCAAACGAGTGGTATATTCCATAGAACTGCTTCCATTTCATCAGGAGCATCGATTCTGCATCATAACGGTGCACTCCTGACCTTATTTGCCTTAACAGGGCTAACCCATAAAGATTCGTATTTGGATGTAGCTGTTGTCGGGCTGCTTATTCCTACGATTGCAGAAATCATTTCAATCTTACTAAAACTCTATCGACCATCGAAAGCGCTGTCAATTATAACCCTCCCAGATAATATAAATATCTGAGTATCCACACCTTTCTTCCTACTCTCCATATATTTTCTCCTTTAAAGTACGTACATTTTCTTCAGGACCTTAGCCCTCTCTCTACTAAACGAAAAACAAACCATATCTTCATAAACCTTTTCGTTGTAAAATATTGTTATAGAGTGATGACTGTTATTTCAAAGGAGACACTATGAAAATCTATTGGCAAATAAGCTATTTTGTAATAGGGTTACTTATTTTCAGCTATGGGATCAGTATGTCCATCAAAGTGCAATACTTAGGAATCCATCCATGGGATGTGTTAAACATTGCACTTTTTGAGAAGTTCGGCTTAACGATTGGAACGTGGAATATAATTGTCGGTGCCACCCTGATTGCAGGCACCCTGGTTTTGAAAGGGAAATATGTTCGAATCGGGACAATTCTTAACGGAGTAATGGTTGGCATGTTGGTGGATTTTTTTCTGTATTTCGATCTGCTGCCACCACAAACGAACGTAGTGGCGGATATCCTGATTCTATTATCGGCGATTATTTTAATGGGGATAGGCGGAGGATTGTACTCAGCTGCTCACCTGGGTACGGGTCCACGTGATGGGTTTATGCTGACCATTTCAGATTTGACCAATTTATCCATCAGCAGGGTGCGTATCATATGTGAATGTGGAGTTTTACTTATAGGACTCCTCCTTGGCGGACCTGTCTTTGTTTTCACAATTATTTATACTTTTATTCAAAGTCCCATTTTCCAAAAGGCATTCCTGTTCTTTACCAAAAGACTCAATACCCGTTTTTCAAATGAAAATCATTTAAGTATGTAAGAAGGACAAATTGCCAAAAGGCAGTTTGTCCTTTTCTATTTCATGACATCTCGCATGCGACTAAACCATATTGTCGATAGGGGTCGAGCTGCTTGATGAACTGAAATAATTGCTGCACCTGTTCATTATCCATATCCCGCTTATAGTAATCTTCCAAGACCGTCAGCATCTCATCAGGGTACATCAAACAGGTATGACTTCCCCAGTCCGTTTGCCTGCCTTCTATTTTTTTATAGTAAATGCCATCCAACAGGGAGAAGAAGAGATCATACCCTCTAGGAAAAAATGGACTTATCCTTTTCGGGTAATTATGATTCCAGTCTCCCCCTTCATAGTGAAATGTCTGGTCCGTTAAATCACCGATAAAGACTTCAACATCTGCCATTCCCTTCTCCTCCTAAAGTTTAAAATAACCTCTCTTATTATGGTATAAGCCAGTCCATCTATTTAGAACCCCTTTAGTTTAACAAGAAAACAGCAGTCCCGGGATTTCACCTGGAACTGCTCTCCCCATTTACAAGTATTTACGTTGCACGCTTCGCCCATCATACGTAAATAACATATCTCGGTTCTCCACATGCGTTTCGATATGGACCGGTCTTCCCCAAAGCTGATGCAGGTAAGGTAAAACCTTTTCTAAATACTTAATATCGAGCTCAACGTCTTCGAACCAGTGCTTAAGATAAAGCTCGCCGCTCTTCATATAATCCCCATCATTCACAGTAATGTAAGGGAACCCCCCATTGACCCTCATGCCTACCAGTTGATCCCGTACATGAGTCCATTCCTTATCGACGATTTTATAGTCCTTTCCTTGCTTCTGGAACAAATACATATCTTCTCTCATAACAAGATCTTTCGTTAAATAGTTCCGTAAGAAGGAAATGTCAGATTCAATCTCACGAACCTCAAACATTTTTTCACGGCCTGAATTTGGTTTCACCCCACGCTTCTTCATCTCATCCGTAGGGTTGTCGAAACGATCTTCAATATCCTCAAAAATCTTCAATCCTAAATAATACGGATTAATCTGCGTACGGGAAGGCTGTACAACACCTGCATTCAGTTTGGCAAACTCAATGGACTCACCACTCGTCAAATCCATTTCACGGATGATTCGCTGATGCCAATATGAAGCCCATCCTTCATTCATGATTTTCGTTTCAAGCTGCGGCCAGAAATACAGCATCTCTTCCCTCATCATCGTCAATATATCACGCTGCCAGTCAGACAACTCCCTGCTGTACTGCTCAATAAAGAGAAGAACATCTTTTTCAGGCTGTGGAGGAAACTTCTTCTTCACCTTTTTCTTCTCTCTGCTCTTCGGTTTTTCATCCAACGACCACAGATCATCATAAGGAGTCGCATGACTTACTTCTTCCTCTACCCATTCCACATCCTCCATCGTCCACGACAGCTTCGGACGCATCAATGACGGATCAATATGCTCATCCACGGCAAGCACGGCATCGAGGAAGTTTTCAACCTCCTGCTTCCCATGCTCGATCTCATATTTTCGCACCCGCTCTGCCGTAGCCGCCATACTTTCAACCATATCCCGCTTGGTATTCTGGAATCGCACATTATTCTTAAAGAAATCACAATGGGCCAACACATGGGCAACAATCAACTTATTCTGAATAAGCGAATTCGAATCCAATAAAAAAGCATAACAAGGATCCGAGTTAATCACGAGCTCGTAAATTTTACTTAAACCCAAATCATATTGAAGCTTCATCTTATGAAATTGTTTTCCAAAACTCCAATGAGAAAAGCGGGTCGGCATCCCATAAGCACCGAATGTATAAATAATTTCAGCAGGACAAACCTCATAACGCATCGGATAAAAATCAAGACCAAACCCGGCTGCAATCTCAGTAATTTCCCCTATCGCATTTTGTAACTGCCTTTGTTCCTCTAAATTCATCGTCATCCCCCTCTTTATACTCTTATCTAAATGTATGAAGAGAAGAGGGATTTGATGAGAAGAAAAGCGGAGCCGGGTTGGTCAGGCCCGACAAGCATAAGTCTAGGTCGCTGAAAAGGCGGCTTTTTGCCTTTTTGGCGACCTAGACTTATGACTCGAGGGACTACCCGGCGGAGCTGGACAAAAAGAAAAGCGGAAGGGCTTTGGTAGAGGCGACAAGCATAAGAGAAACCTGCTAAAAAGGCGGCTTTTTGCCTTTTTGGCGACCTAGACTTATGACTCGAGGGACTACCCGGCGGAGCTGGACAAGAAGAAAAGCGGAAGGGCTTTGGTAGAGGCGACAAGCATAAGGGGAGGTCGACAAAAAAAAGCTGCTCCCTATCACGAGATGGGAACAGCTTTTTTATCAATGTTATGTCCGGAAATTCTTTTGAAGCAGCATAACTGGAATAAGATTACCTGTCAGTAAGATTGCTGATAGGGAGAAAATCATTGAAATACTAAGTACTTCAAGAAGCAGCCCTACCCCCACCGAAGAAAGACCGAACAATAAAGTTGTTAAAGCTCCTTGGGCAGCATAGATTTTCCCAAGCTCTTCAGGTGGTGCACTTTCCTGCAAATACGTTTGAAGAACGACATTTTTTATTTGATCAAACAAACCGAACCCAAAGGATAAAACGAGTGCAAGGAGCGCAACCTTATTCCAGGCAAAGACGAGTGTCACACTGGACGTAAAGACCATGCAAATCGGAAGCCATCTATGCCTGTGCTTTGAAAACAAGCCGTGGAGCTTAAAAATCAAATACGAAGCAAGAACCAAGCCGATAAAGAAGCTGGAGTTGATGAACCCCCACCATTCTTCTCCTCGCTGCAACTGCAGATCAACATACAAATACAAAACAGCCGCAATCCAAACGGTGCCTGAAATCGACTCTAACCCATAGATCCAAAACACGGGAACTAATCCCTTTCTCTTTCTAACTTCTGACCATCCTTCTCCAAGCTGCTGCCACCAAACTTTTCTCACTTCTAAGCTGGTACTTGGGATAACAGGCAACTTCATCATAAACAACGTACTGGCGAGAAACAAGACGATGATGAAGATAAAAAGATTCGTTTCATGAATAAGCGATAATAGAATTCCTCCTAATGCCCAGCTTGAAAATTGGATCGTCTGATCGACGGTTGATAAAAACCCGTTCGCTCCCATCAACTCTTCCCGTTTCACAAGAAAAGGCACATACGAATTCCTGGCAGGCAATGCCCATCCATCTAAAAATGAAATGATACTCGCACACCCTAAAAAGAACCACACATTATCAATATTAAGTACCATTAACAACAAAAAGAAGCATAGAAAGAGTGTTTTCCCCATTTGAGAATAGGCAATTAAACTCCTCATTTGCATGCGATTCAGCAGAAGAGGTGCCGCCATACTGCTTATGAACCTCGAAAACGTAATCACCAAAGGAACGGCCGTCATGTAAATAGCTGATCCTGTTAAATTGTAAACAAGGGAGATTAATCCTATGATATACAACACATCCCCCATATTCGCCAAAGCCTGACCGAACCACAGATTTCTAAATGCATTGGAATGCATATCTTTTCCTCCCTCTATTCAGTTTTTATTTAGGTGAGAAAAGAATGCATCACATTGGAACAAAGAACCCCTTTCAAAAATAAAAAACGATTTATGTATAGGTTTATTTTAGCAAATAGTTTCAATTTTTGCAGAGAATACTTTATTTTATAATCAATACGCTGTTGGGGTGTTAAACTGTGGCGAATTTAACATACCTCATAAAGTATATTTACTCTATAGCTTGGTTCATTGTGCTAAAATCCTGGTTTGTTGTGCCACTTTCACGCTTTGTTGTGCCACTTTGGCCGTTTGTTGTGCCACTTTCGGGGAAACTTGTTTAAATGGTGAACAATGTCTCGTGTTAATGTTTAAATACCCTGCTTTAGACTGCACGCTCACAATCCGAACAAAAAAAGCCTCCCTTTAAGAAGACTTTATCTGTTGCGCCTATTCCTGCACCGTAATGTTCAGTATTTTTTCATTATCAAGATCGTGTACTACGACTACACGTACCTTCTTCTCTGCACTGTTCTCTTGAACGGTAAATTCGAATGAATCAGCCACTTTGTTTTCGGTCATTTTTTTTCGGCCCTGGTATTGATAATCCTTTACAGGCTGACCAGGATAATCCTCTTTAATGACGGCAGTGGCAATCCGGCCAAATTTTTCATAATCCGTTGGTTGAGCATATGCATGACTTGAAAATAAAAGAAAAAATACGGTTGATGCGATCACTATTGCTTTCTTCATTATCATCACCTCTGTTTACGTTTCATTAATAGGATGAATTAAATTCACTTATTTATTCACCCAATAGTAGGAAAACCAACAAACGCAACATAACCAACTTTTACAGAGAAATAAAAGCGGGTTTTTCCATACAATATGATTACCCCTTCAAAAGGAGGGAAACCAAGTGAACAAAGTCGATTACGATCGGGCCTTGTATTACACTCATCGATCAGAATGGGATAACCTGTTGATCCTCATGGTGAGAACGAAGGATGACCTTCTTTCAAAAAGAATTGAACACTTCTTACATGCGTATCATTTTTCAAATGATTACACGGTTGTAGAACGTAACCTATATACGCTTTTACGATATATTGAACATGCAAACTTCACCTATAGTGTCGAGCAACCACTTGAGGAAACCTTTGCAGAGATGTAACAAAAAGAGAATTCCACCTACGGCTGATCCAATTAGTATGCGCTATTGGATCAGCTTTTATTATTTTAGTATGTATAGAGCACGGTTGTTTGTACCAGGTACATTTGTCGCGGATTGTACCTGGTACAATTTAGTGGTTTTGTACCTGGTACATTTTCAGCGTTCTTCACCTGGTACACTCTCCATTCATCCACAAAGAAAAAAAACCGGCACAATGCCGATTTTCCCGATTAAGACGAAATTTCACTTTTCACTAGCTCAGCCGCTTTCACATACACCTTCAGTTCCCTCATCAGATCATCGACTAATTTAGCAGGTTCTTCTAAAAGTCCGTCCCCTTCATAATCAAAGCAGTGTGGATCAAGGATGAGCTGTTTCGGAATGACGTTTGCATACACTCCACGGCCGACGATGCGAAGGTTGTTTAAGCAGTTGATCCCGCCTTTTCCTCCACCGGCACATGCAAGAAGTGCCACTGGCTTGTGGGCAAATTGCTCGCTGCTTAAGAAATCGAGTGCATTTTTCAATGTCCCGCTCATACCGCTGTGATATTCCGGGGAAGCTAAAATGACGGCGTCTGCTTCCTTCACTTTTTGTTTAAGTGATTGAACAGTTTCAAGCTCTGATTGATCCTGTTCTCCGGTGTACAATGGCAGTGATCCATCACTTAAGTCAATAAGGTCACAGTCATACATCCGGGCAATGAATCGTGATGCAATTCCAGTACGCCCTCGTTTTCTTGGACTTCCGTTAATAATTACAATACTCATGTTAGAAAAATCCTTTCCGGTTTAGTTTGATGTCAATTGATGTTTAACGGCATACAAAGCCGCTTGGGTTCGATCGGATACTTCCAGCTTGGAAAAAATGTTTGAGATATGAGTCTTGACGGTTTTTTCCGTTATAAAGAGGCTCGAAGCGATCTCTTTATTACTTTTCCCTTTCGTGAGCTCAATCAAAACATCCTTCTCCCGTTTGGTGAGCTCATGGATTTTGTGTGGCGGCTCTTTTCTGGAGATCCGGGTAAGTAAATGGTTGGTTGCCTTAGGATGAAGAGAGTTTTCCCCGGATAAAAGCTTTCGGATGCTATTCACTAATTCATCGGGTTCAATATCCTTTAATTGGTACCCTGCTGCTCCTGCTTCTATGGCCGGAATCACGTGATTCTGATCGGAAAAGCTGGTGAGCATCAGTATTTGAATAGCGGGTTGATTCTTTTTAATTTCCTTTGTTGCTTGAATCCCGTCCATGACGGGCATCATTAAATCCATCAAGATGATATCCGGTTCCAATGTTTGAGCTAATTGAACGGCTTCTGCACCATTCTTCGCTTCACCCACGATGTCCAGGTCCTTTTGTGTTTTCAAAAAAAATACGAGGCCTCTCCGTACAACATGATGGTCATCCGCTATTAACACTCTGATCATGCATGGCACCTCCTAATAGGGTATTTGAACTGAAATACTCGTTCCTTTTCCAAGTTGACTGTTTATCGTCAGTTCTCCACCAATGCTTTTCACACGCTCTTTCATACCTTGGATTCCTACTGACGGCAAGGACTGTTTCCTGTCATATTGAAATCCGTATCCTTTATCTTCTATCGTTAATCGAATCGATTGTGCTTCACTTTTTAATGTATAGAATATGTTCTTTTCACCCGAATGTTTTTTACAATTATTCAATGCTTCCTGACTGACACGCCACAATACTTCTTCAATTTTAGAGCTTAGGGATAGAACTCCCTCTACTTTCATTTCAAGGGTTAAACCGAGCATGTCTGCGTATCCTTTAGCCGCTTCCACCACTCCATTTTCCAAACCATGGGGTCTTAATTGCCAGATGAGGGCACGCATTTCCGATAGCGCTTCCTGGGCAAGATTTTGTATGGTCTTGAAGGTATCCTTTACTTCCTCTTCCCTGGTCATCTCCGCTCCTCCTCTTGCCGTTAACGTAAGCGAAAACAACAGTTGGTTCACAGAGTCATGAAGATCTCTTGCCAGTCGGTTCCTTTCGCCAATAAGAGCAACTTCCTGCTCCTTCTTAGTCAGCATAATCCGCTTAATGGCCGAGCCAATTTGAAAGGCAACCGATTCCAGAAGAGCCAGTTCATCCGTTGAAAAGTGGGTCTTATTCGGAGCTGCGACATTCAATAACCCAAAGGATTCATTTCCGGACTGAAGAGGGACGGTTGCATGATACGTTATTTCATCCGTATCCCCTCTGTTTTCTTCGATGGCCTGCTCAATCCGCTGACATTCGATGATATTGGATGCTTTCGTCAGCTTTCCATTTCGAAAGCGATTGACACACCAGCAGCCGCCCTTTTTCATCAGCTCACATTTTCGGTCAGATAGTGATTCCGGGAGATTCTCATAGGAGACAAGCTCGTGTCTGCCATCCTTTTCAATAAAGAAAATCCAACCCGTCGTGAAGCTTGTTCCTCTGATCAACTTCTTCACTGCACCTGAAAGCAAGGAAGAAAGCTCTGTTTCATTGTTTAGCAATTCGGCTATCTCTTTCAAAAGTTCGATATTTGAAAGGGATTCTTGATTCATCTTCATCGTCCTCTCCGATCCTACACTACTATTATATAGATTTTACACAAAACCGGTATTCTCAAAAAGAATGAAACGTTCTACGACCTTTGACTGAAAACATATGTTCCAATCCCAGACAAAAAACAAGAGATGCGCCAACACACATCTCTTGTTTCATTCCTACGCAATCGGATATTGCTGGGCAAATGGGTGAATTTTGATTTCATCGATGAGCAAATGCTTGGGTGCTGACGCCATGTAGATGACTGACTTTGCAATGTCTTCCACTTTCAGCCAGTCTTCCTTTTCCGGAAGTCCCTGTGTGGAATCGGCGAAGTATGTGTCAACCATACCCGGGTTGATCGTTCCGACACGGATTCCGTATTCTCTTACTTCCTGTGCCAGTGAACCACAGAAACCTTGCACCGCGTATTTCGTTGCTACATAGGCAGAGCCATTCGGAATCGTATACCGAGCTACATCAGATGAAATCGTAATGATCGTGCCGAATTTCTGTTCCTTCATATGAGGTAATACGGCTTTAGAACATAAGAACACACCTTGAACATTTACATCGAATATGTTTTTCCATTCATCAGCCGTTACTTCTTCCGTTGGTTTAAAAAAGCCTACACCGGCATTGTTAACCAGAATATCGATTCTTCCGTATGCCGAAATGGTTTCAGCAATCATGCGCTGTACGTCTGCTTCCTTGGATACGTCTCCCTGGATAGCGATCACATCCTTAATTCCGGATGCTTTTAACTCTTCAACTGCTTTATGTATGCTGTCAGAGCTTCCTACTAAGGTAAGCTTTACATTTTCTTTTGCAAATTGCTGAGCAATTTCTTTCCCGATTCCTCTTGATGCGCCTGTTACGATTGCCACTTGATCTTTTAACATTGTGATTCTCCTTTTCTTACTGTTTTTTCCTTTTAGCATGCCCCATAACGAGAAAAAAAGGAAAGGCTTTACGCCTCTCCTACAGATGAACTTACCATCGTTTCCACTTTCGCCATGATGGCATTTTGCAGAGCAAGTAATTTACTATCGCTATCGCTTTGTGTCTCACCAATCACGCTGAAGTAGAACTTGATTTTCGGCTCGGTTCCAGATGGGCGTAAGCAAATCCATGATCCGTCTTCAAGATAGTATTTTAAAACATTGGAAGATGGAAGGTGAATGGACGATTCTTCACCTGATTGTAAATCGACTTTCTTACTTACTTTATAATCTTCCGATGAAACGACCTGCATACCTGCCACTTCTTTCAAAGGCTCGTTTCTGAAGTCCTTCAGAATCCCCTGAATTTGTTCAGCGCCTTCTTTTCCTTTAAGAGTTAAGCTCTTAAGCCCTTCTTGATAGAAGCCATGCTGCTCGAATAAATCATTCAGTACATTGTATAGGGTTTTGCCCTGCTTCTTATAGTAAGCTGCCGCTTCTGCTGCCATCAGCACGGCTTGAATGGCATCTTTATCGCGGGCAAAGTCGCCGATTAAGTACCCATAGCTTTCTTCATAACCAAATAAGAAGGAGTATTCGCCTGTTTCTTCATACTTCTTGATTTTCTCACCGATAAATTTGAAGCCTGTCAGCACATCTTCCACTGAAGCTCCGTAATGTTCTGCCACTTTCCGGCCAAGTTCAGATGTAACGATCGTTTTAAATACACGTCCATTCTCAGGAATCATATTTTTTTCCTGTTTACGTGCCAGAATATAATCTAGCAGAATCGCACCTGTTTGGTTTCCTGTGAGAAGGATATACTCGCCTGATTCACCTTTAACGGCTACACCTAATCGGTCTGCATCGGGATCTGTCGCAATCAGGATATCTGCGTCGATTTCCTTCCCGTCACGGATGGCATATTCAAAGGCTGCTTTATCTTCCGGGTTCGGGGATTTCACAGTCGTAAACTCAGGATCTGGAATCGCCTGTTCCTTTACAATGTGAACAGACTCATATCCTAAAGCTTTCAGACCCTTTTCAGCCATCTTTAAGGCTGTTCCATGTAATGGAGAAAACACGATTTTCAGATCGACTTCCTTGGCGATTTGCGGTTTTTCAGAAATCGAAATCAGATGCTCCAGGTAAGATTGATCGATCTCTTCGCCAATCATTTTAATCAGGCCGGATGATTTCAATTCTTCTTCGGATTTAACTTCAATTTCCAGCTCATTTTCCACTTCATTCACTTTATCGATAACGGCATCGGCTACGTGTGGAGGCAGCTGGGCTCCATCCTCACCGTATACTTTGTACCCATTATATTCAGGTGGATTATGGCTTGCCGTGACCACGATTCCAGAGAACGCCTTTAATTGTCTAAGGGCAAATGAAAGCTCTGGAGTTGGCTTGAGTTCGTCGAACACATATGTTTGAATACCATGTGTAGCCAATGTCTTAGCTGATTCCATGGCAAATTCAGGTGATTTATAACGGGAATCGTAAGCTATTACAACTCCGCGCTTTTTAGCCTCTTCACCTTGTTCTTCTATGTATCGTGCTAATCCTTCAGAGGCCTTTCTAACTGTATAAATGTTCATTCGATTGGTTCCGGGACCAATTTCTCCCCTCATTCCACCAGTACCGAATTCCAGATTTTTGTAAAATGCGTCTTCTAAGGTTTTCTCGTCGTCTTTCATTGCTCCTAAAAGCTCGTTGATCTCTTCATCCAGATGCAAGTAGTCGCTCCATTTTTCCCATGATGTTTTCCAACTCAAAACGATCCCCTCCTAATGCTGTATAATAATAAATTCTATCACATATTGTAGAAATCCTTCTAAAACAATCCGTCACATGTCGACAAGATTCGTTTAGTCCTTATTTTAGCATAATTTTTCTAAAAAGAATTTGTCTTTTTTTCTCAAAAAAGCCTCACTGAACAAATCAGCGAGGCTTTTACTGGATTACTTCTTATAATTAACTCCATACACATCATGGCGACGATCTTTCAGCTGGCGGACCGTTCCCGATTGACGCTGGCGTCGCAGGACTTCGAGATCGACGTCTCCGATCATGACCATTTCAATGTTCGGATTGGTTTCGCCGACGATTCCGTCACGGGCAAATTCAAAGTCAGACGGAGCAAAGATACCTGATTGAGCGTATTGAATGTCCATATTTTCTGTTTGTGGAAGATTCCCAACTGTACCGGAAATGACCGTATAGATCTGGTTCTCAACAGCACGGGCTTGTGCACAGTATCTGACACGGAGATACCCTTGGCGATCTTCTGTACAGAATGGAGTAAAGATGATTTTCGCCCCTTTGTCAGTTGCAATACGGGCAAGCTCAGGGAATTCGATATCATAGCAGATTTGAATCGCGATCTTCCCGCAATCCGTGTCGAATACCCTTACTGAATCTCCTGGACTGATTCCCCACCATTTTCGTTCATTTGGTGTGATATGAACCTTGTACTGTTTCTCGATCGTTCCATCACGACGGAACAAGTATGCGATGTTGTAGATTTCATCGTCTTCTTCCTTAACGAAGTGAGAACCCCCAATGATATTGACGTTGTAACGAACCGCTAAATCCGTGAATAATTCGATGTATTCCTCAGTAAAATCCGTCAGCTTTCTCACTGCTAAGCTCGGTGACTGGATGTTCAAGAATGACATGAGCTGTGTGGTGAAGATTTCAGGGAACACGACGAAATCAGATTTTGCATCTGAGGCTACATCTGTGAAGTATTCAACCTGATTCGCGAACTCCTCGAAGGAATTAATTTTACGCATCATGTATTGAACAACACAGATTCTGACAGGATAACTTGTTTTAAAATGCCGCTTGCTGGATGGACGGTAATCGACGTTATTCCATTCCATCAGCGTGGCGTATTTATGTGATCGCTTGTCATCAGGTAAATAGTTCGGATTGATCCGCATCAGGGTGAAGCCGTTTAATAACTGGAATGATAGTACAGGGTCATAAATCTTATGACGCCCAACTGAATCCACGTATTCCCTAGGAGACATCTCCTCTGAGTGTTTATGGTAGTTCGGGATGCGTCCCCCGATGATGATACTCTTTAAATTCCACTGTCGGGCTAGATCCTTCCTTGCTTCATATAAACGGTGTCCTACCTTCATGCGTCGGTATCCAGGGTGCACCATGACTTCAATTCCGTACAGGTTATAGCCATCGGGATTGTGATTCGTTATGTATCCATTATCCGTTACATCATCCCATGTGTGGCGGTCGTCATACTCGTCAAAGTTAATGATCAAACTCGAGCATGATGCAATAATTTCCCCTTCTAATTCGGCGACAAGCTGACCTTCCGGAAACACGTCCAAATGACTTTCCAGATGCTCCACATTCCAAGGATCCATCCCTGGAAAACAGACAGACTGCATGTTGATTATATCTTGAATGTCCTTATGTTCCATGGGACGAATGATCATTTTCTTTTCGAACTGTGATAAGTCTAGTTTTTCTGCCATCTATGATCTACTCCTTCATAAAATACCTGAATTATATACCCTTATAGTGCACTGTTGAAACGAAGTTCATGACAGTCCATCTCTTTTATTTTAGCAAAGGGGGGTGTGTGATTTGAAGAAATTTGATTTGGCTATAAATATTCTTTAAATAGCCAGTAATGGTTGATTTCCGCTCCAGGTCCCCGCTTTTCGCGGGGCGGGCGGTGAGCCTCCTCGGCTTCGCCTGTGGGGTCTCACCTTTCCCGCAGGAGTTGAGCACCTTCCGCTACAATCAACTTCGTTATCATTTTTTTCAAAAATTTGATCTTAAGAAAAAAAGCTCAAAAATAGAAGCACCCGCTTTGATGGGTGCTTCCCTTCATTTATCCTTTAAAGTAGAAAGCCGTTGCTTCCCAAGGATTTAATGTAAATGCATCTTGTTTAAGGTTTTCTTCGTTTGTTATCAGGACTTCCGCCTGATTGATATCAAAAGAAGCGACATTATCGATGACTTGCTTTTCTCCAGATACATTGCAAAGAACCAGGATTTTCTCACTTCCATGCGTTCTCGTATAAGCATACACATGAGGATGATCTGCATAGTGAAGCTCGAATGATCCATATGGAATAATTTCATAGTCTTTACGAAGAGCGATCAATTTTTGGTAGTAGTAAAAAATTGATTCTGAATCTTTTAACGCTTCTTCAGCATTGATTTCTTTGTAGTTCGGGTTAATGGCAATCCATGGATTGCCTTCTGTGAACCCGCCATTGTCTTGGCTGTTCCATTGCATAGGGGTTCTTGCGTTGTCTCTTCCCTTTACATAAATGGACTTCATGATTTCTTCCAGATCCTTGCCTTTTGCTACTTTTTCACGGTACATGTTGAGGGTTTCAATATCCTTGTACTCATCAATGGAAGAGAATCGGACATTCGTCATTCCGATTTCTTCTCCTTGATAAATGTAAGGCGTCCCCTGCATCAGATGAAGAAGTGTTGCCAGCATTTTCGCAGATTTCACGCGGTACTCACCATCGTGACCAAGTCGTGACACAATCCTTGGCTGGTCGTGATTGTTCCAGTACAAACTGTTCCAGCCCTTCCCGTGAAGTTCAATCTGCCACTTCGTTAAAATGGTTTTCAACTTTACTAGGTCGAATGGAATGACGTCCCATTTCCCTCCTGGCCCTGAGTCCACATCCATATGCTCAAACTGAAATACCATATTGACTTCATTGCGGTCTTCACCTGTGTAAAGTACGGCTTCATCCGGTGTCACACCTGGCATTTCACCAACCGTCATCGCATCATAATGAGAGATAACCTCTTGATTCATTTCCTGGAGAAATTCATGAATGCGAGGACCGTTCATAAAGTACTCATGACCGGAAGCATACGTTTTCCCTTCAGGATTCGGCGCATCAGGTAAGCCCGGAACTTTTGAAATGAAGTTGATGACATCCATACGAAAACCATCGATTCCTTTATCCAGCCAGAATTTCATCATGTCATAGATTTCCTGACGTAGCTTCGGGCTCTCCCAGTTTAGATCCGGCTGCTTTTTCGAGAAGAGATGCAGAAAATATTCCTCTGTCGTTTCATCATATTCCCAAGCAGAACCGCTAAATATAGACTCCCAGTTATTCGGCTCTTTTCCGTCTTTTCCTTCACGCCAAATATAATAATCACGGTATGGATTATTCTTCGATTTTCTTGATTCAATAAACCAGCCGTGCTCATCAGAAGAGTGATTCACTACTAGATCCATCACAAGTTTCATCTCACGCTTATGAATTTCCTCAAGCATTTCTTCCCAATCAGCCATTGTGCCGAACTCGTCCATAATCTTTTTATAATTGCTTATATCATACCCATTGTCATCATTCGGAGATTCATACACAGGAGATAACCAGACTACATCAATGCCCAGTTCTTTCAGATAATCCAATTTAGAAATAATTCCTCTGATATCACCGACGCCATCTCCGTTTGAATCCATGAAGCTGCGAGGGTAAATTTGATAGACGACCGATTCTTTCCACCATTGTTTTGTCATGTGTGTTTTCCTCCTGTTAGATCAATACATAAAATAGAACGTTAACTGCAAACGCTTGCACAAATCGTTAAAAAAATATCATATTTCTTCATAAAGATTTCTCATTTTACATTTATAATAATACCATACTATAATTTGATAGAATATACTTAGAAAGGAATTCTATATGAATAAAAAAGCAGATTCTCTGTTATTCCTGGCATGGGCTTCCTCTCTTGTGGCATCTCTGGGGAGTTTATATTTCTCTGAAATCATGAAATATGAACCATGTGAATTATGCTGGTATCAGCGTATTTTAATGTATCCGATGGTCATTCTATTAGGTGTGGCATACGTGCGCAAAGATTTTCAAGCGGCATTATATTCTACTATCTTATCCGGAATCGGCCTTCTCGTTTCCTTGTATCACTACTCTCTTCAAAAAGTTTCATTCCTATCAGAGAGTGCACCTGCCTGCGGACGTGTCCCATGTACAGGCGAATACATTAACCTGTTAGGCTTTATCACCATCCCATTCTTGGCATTGACCGGTTTCATCATCATCTTTATCGCAAGTGTAATGGTATTAAAAGCATTAAAGGAGGACAAATAGATTGAAGAAAATCATTATATTTCTAGTAGCGATCGTCGCATTATTCGCTGCCATCGCGCTCATCACAAGCATGCAAAACAGTCAAAAGGCAGAGGGAAATAAGTTCAAAAAAGCGAATCTTAACCCGGCCACCGTCGAACTGCTGGACGACCCTAACTATCAAAATGTAATCCTTCCCGAGGAGCTGGAAGAAAAATTAAAGAATAACGAAGATGTAACTGTGTATTTCTACAGCTCATCGTGTATTCATTGTAAGAGGACTACTCCTATACTTGCTCCACTTGCCGAAGACATGGGAGTCGATATGGTTCAGTACAATCTACTTGAATTTGAACAAGGATGGGATGAATACCGAATCGAATCCACTCCAACACTGGTACATTTCGAAAATGGAAAAGAAGTGGCGAGAATCGTAGGAGAACAGCCTGAAGAAGAATTTAAGAAGTTTTTTGAAGAGAACGTTACGGAAGAATAATTAAACAAAAAAAGAGGGGCTGACTTTTCCAAGAGTCAGCCCCTTTCAAGTGAGGAGGAATTTCAAGATGAAGATACTCGAGTATCTTCAGGATTAACTTATTACAAGTTATCTTCCCCTCTAAACGATCTTCTAAACGTTTTATTCGAATTTTCTAAAGCATCTAACTTTTCCCGACGTGATTTTTTAAACAAGCAGCTGATTATCCGCTCTCGAATAAATACTTAAACTATGTTTACAATCCGATTCTTCACTGAATTGATCATATGACAATGGAAAAAACATACCAAAGCCCTGTAGAATATGAGCGTTGTGGTAAAACATTTCTTCATACACATCTTCCTTTGTTCCGCTCTCGACAATGGAAATCAATGTTTGTAAGCTTGAAATCACCTGAAACGCTTCCTTAAGGGTTCCAAAATATTCAAAGTTTCTCGTCGTCGTATGTAATACTTGCATATCGTCAAATTGTTCAATTTCATCATCTGTGAAATAATCAGGGAAAATAGTACAATACATGTACTGTATGAGCTCTTGAATTTTATCTTCCTGTTCATGTGTTGATGCAAGTAAAACTTTCACCGTCATAACCCACCTTTGTAATGGTTGTCATCTCTCTGTAATAGATATATTAAGGATAACATAGATATAGAACCCACTGCGTGGTAATTATACCCATGAATTGGATTGAACAGGAGTTAATCTAGGATTAAACACCCATATTAGATTAAGATTTCTGTCATTTAAAGGAGTTTTTTGATGAAAACACAGAAAAAAGGAGAACGTTTTGAACTAATTATTCCAGATGATTGGAAAAATGTAACGATTGAAACAATTATTAGAAATCACTGGCAAGCTCCTAAGAAACTAATTCATTCCATGAGGATGGAAAATGATATCAAAGTGAACGGGGAAGCGATTTCCTGGACCCAGCCCCTTTCGCCGGGAGATACGCTTCAGCTTCATTTATTTAAAGAAGTAGAATTCGATGTCCCTCCGACCTACGGAGAAATCGATGTTTTATTTGAAGATGACCATCTGATTGTCGTAAATAAACCTGCCGGGATCGATACTCACCCAAACCACCCTGAAGAAACGGATACCCTTGCAAATCTGGTAGCCTTTCATCACCAGGCGAAGGGAGAGAGTTGCCGAGTTATGCATATTCATCGTTTGGATCATGATACATCGGGAGCGATCATCTTCGCCAAGCACCCGTTAAGTAAAGCGATTCTCGACCGCCTTCTCATTGAGAGACAGATAAAGCGTACATACCATGCTCTCGTTCATGGTCGATTGAAACAGAAAAAAGGCACCATCTCTGAACCGATTGGCAGGGACCGCCATCACAATACAAGAAGAAGAGTTTCACCTTCTGGTCAGGATGCAGTCACCCACTACAAGGTGCTGGAGTATAAAAATTCTTATACAATAGTGGAGGTCCAGCTTGATACGGGACGCACCCACCAGATTCGCGTCCATATGAGTCACATCGGTCATCCTTTAGTGGGAGACATATTATATGGAGGAAAGCCGATTTTCAAAAGGCAATCGTTGCATGCCGCACAGATTTCATTTCCACATCCCCTGACGGACGAGTGGATCGAATGTGAGGCTGAGTGTGTGGATGATGTTGGGCTTTGAGAACAAAAAAAAACGAGCCACTCTCATTCGCGAGTGACTCGTTTTTTTATATGTTGATTATTTCAATCCGTTTTTCAGCGCTTCAGCGATTTGGATCGTACGGCGAGCTTGGTGTTTCACTGCAGGCTCTACGGATTCAACCATATTGCCCTCTTGATCGACCGTTACGCTCGTTCCGTATGGGTTTCCTCCTGTAGTAAAGCTTGATTGGTCTGTGTATCCAGGAGCTGCGATGATGGCACCCCAGTGCATCATGGTTGTGTATAGAGCCAGAACCGTCTGCTCCTGTCCACCGTGTGAGTTACTTGCTGAGGATGTGGCGCTCACTACTTTGTTTGCCAGTTTTCCGTTGAACCAAAGACCTCCTGTTGTATCCAGGAAGGCTTTGACCTGAGAAGGAACGTTTCCGAATCGGGTTGGAACATTGAAAAGGTAAGCGTCTGCCCATTCAAGATCGTCAAGTGTCGCAACAGGTACACTATCTTTTGTTTCATTATAGTGCTTTTCCCATGCAGGGTTTGATGCAATTGCTGCTTCAGGTGCTGTTTCTTCAAAACGGAGTACCTTCACTTCAGCTCCAGCTTCTTTCGCAGCCTCTTCTGCCCATTTCGCCATTTGATAGTTTGTTCCTGTTGAACTGTAATACATGATTGCTAATTTTACGTTAGACATAATCAAAATCTCTCCTTTAAATATGGTTTTTATATAGTAAATGGATGAAACACAGAATCAGGATGCAGGTAAATCAATCAGAAAAACCTGCAAAGCTATGATCGTAACGTAACACTTTTAAATTTTAGAATAATAGTGCGTCTATAGAGAATGTTCCTGCCCCTACCAGTGCTACTCCAAGAGCCACAACAATGAGCATCACATTATATTCTGTACCATTTTGTGTTACCCAATAACCATTTGGCCCGTGAACTTTTACGATTGCTACAATCATCGTGCCAATGATAATTAACGCTGCTAATGGCGTCAGGAAACCTGCTGCGAATAGTAATCCCCCTGCAACTTCAGAAAGTCCTGCAAGTAATGCCATTGTTTTTCCCGGCTTGATCCCAATGGACTCAAAGAAACCACCTGTTCCTTGTAGTCCGTGTCCACCAAACCAACCAAATAATTTCTGTGCTCCGTGAGCAGCGAATGTTAACCCCACTACTAAACGAATAACCAATAAACCGAACGCAGCTAATGCTGTCATCTTACTTCCTCCTTTATGATTCCCTTTGAGATTTATCTTCAAACATTTCAAATTAAATTATTCTCAAATCATTTATCTTGATTTTGAGATATATACATAAAAAAAGAGTACATGTTATCTCGAATGTATTTATTTTGATTTCGAGATAATTGTATACTACTCTTCTCGTCTCTGTCAATAACTATTTTACAAATTATATTTAAATGGGGGTCTGGAAGCAAGAGGGCAAAAATAAGAGGTCCGTCCCTCATCCGGAGGGACGGACCTCTTTCATATTTCAATTAGAAATCGAAGTTGTCTGGATCTGGCCCGAAGCGTTCGTCGAGATTCAATCCGTTGATTTGGTTCATTTCTTCCAGTGATAGTTCAAAGTTGAACAGGTCTGCGTTTTCTTTGATGCGGTTATCATGAACAGATTTAGGAATGATGATGACATCATTCTGCAGGTGCCAGCGCAGACTCACTTGAGCAGCGGATTTCTCATGCTTTTCAGCAATATGATTGAGTGTTGGTTCATCCAGCACACGCCCTTGAGCGATTGGGGACCATGCTTCCACTGCAATATTGTGTGATGCACAGAATTCTCTTGTTTTTTCCTGATTCAGTCGAGGATGCAGCTCGATTTGATTTAGTACAGGCTTCTCATTGCTGTTCTTCATCAAATCTTCAAGGTGATGCTCATGGAAGTTACTTACACCGATGGATTTCACTAACCCTTCGCTATAGAGTCTTTCAAGAGCTCTCCATGTATCGTTGTACTTTCCTTCTACCGGCCAGTGGATTAAATAAAGATCCAAGTAGTCCATATCAAGCTTTTTCAGGCTGTTTTCGAATGCTTTCAATGTCGTATCGTAGCCTTGATCACTATTCCACACTTTTGATGTAATGAACAGTTCCTCTCTGACTACTCCACCTTCTTTCACACCTTGACCTACACTTTCTTCATTATCGTAGATCGCCGCTGTATCGATGGAACGGTACCCTGACTCAATCGCTGTGCGAACGGCTTGTACCGTTTCAGACGGATCTTTCATTTGGTAAACTCCTAAACCAACATAAGGAATTTCGATTCCGTTATGTAGTGTCTTCGTGCTCTGTAAGTTTTTTAACATATTGCATCCCTCCTGATTTATTATTTTACAAATTCACTCAGCTTTTTGCTAATGTTATGATTGAAAAATACGTTTTTACACTAAATTAAGGTCCGTCCCTTTCCATGAGGGACGGACCTATTTAGAGCATCTATCGACCGATAAATTGCTCTCTTCTCTTTCCGATAAACGCCAGCTTATGAAGGGGACGGGTCATGGCCACGTATTGGAGCTTGATGTCGAGTTCGCTTTCCGGGTTGAATGCTTCATCCACCGCTGCGATAATGACGACATCAAATTCAAGTCCTTTTGACAGGTAGGATGGCACGACGACGATTTGATCTTTCGGGATTGATTCCTGCTCTTCCAACAGTTTCACTTTTCCAGGTTGCCGTTTTTGAAGGATCTCGCTGATTTTCATACAGTCTTTCATGCTTTTTCCGATAACAGCGAATGTCTGGAATCCTTCTCTCCTTCCATCTGCCACCTTTTCCTCGATAATGGAAGCTAATGTTCCTACTTCCACATACTCATCAAAGCTTGGAGATTTCCCGTGTCTCACCACAGGATTCACTTTCGGGAAATCATAGGGTAGTAGATTCAGCAGTTTATTCGCTTCCTCCATGATTTCAATCGTAGTACGGTAACTTTTTTGAAGTTCGGTATACGTTGCCCTTGGGAACACGTCACGGTACACCGGTTCCCAAGACTGAAGACCCCGGTAAGAATGGATTCCTTGAGCAAGATCCCCGACCAGAGTGAACATATCGGTTTCAAGTGCCCTCTTCAACGAATAAAGCTGCAGATAACTATAATCCTGGGCTTCATCAATCACGATGTTTTTTGCTTTGTAAAATTTGTCTATTCCGAACAAGTGCGATTGCAAGTATAGAAGAATCGCTAAATCTTCTACTTCATACTGCTTTTTCTTCGCGTATAAAAGCGTATAGTGACAAAGCTGTTCGGCTTGTTCCATGCTTATCTCGCCTTTTGAGTATGAAACAAGACGCTCTGGATCAGAAAATAATTCGATGAAATATTGATCCAGATTCTTCTTTTCAAACTGTTTCATGTACCCATTAACGCTTGTACGAATGGCTTTCTTAATTTCCTCTATACGCTCACTTTTTTTGTCCAAGGCTTTTGACACATAGTCCTTCCGGTTCGCGGCCTGTGTCCGTTGAAAGAGAGCTGTTTCGATTCGTTCATCGAAAAACTTCTCTACCTTCTCCACCATTTGCTTCTTGTTCGTCCGAACATAACTCTGTAAGAGAGTCTTCAGCTTTTCCATTCGGCGATAGATGGGCATATACGTATATTCATCTTTAAACAGATGAGTGAACTTTTTGGCGGTGTAGAGCTTGTATTTATCCACATAGAAGTCCTTCGACGTATAAAATCGCTGTTCAATTTCTTCTATATAATTATCAAGTATTCTCCTGAATGCTTTGGAGCCTTTGAATCCTGATATCCACGAGGCAGTCTCTACGCCTTCATCATGGGTTTCGATTAACTGAATGAGCTTGTTATCTTCTACTAGTTTCAGCTTCTTTTCAAGGCAGGTCATGACATAATCCTTGAACGTCGTTTGTCTTACACGTTCTACCCCAAGTTCCGGCAATGCCTCTGAAATATAGTCAATGAATAAATTACTGGGCGCTAGGATCATTAGTTGTCTGGGATCAAAATGTTGTTTGTAATTGTAAATAAAATATGAAATCCGGTGAAGGGCGATCGTTGTTTTCCCGCTGCCCGCCGCTCCTTGAACAATGATTGGCTTGTTTAAATCTGCCCGGATGATCCGGTTTTGTTCTTCTTGAATGGTGGAAATGATCTCGGTTAAACGATTGCTGGAGCTTTTGGCTAATGAATCCTGAAGCAGTTCATCTGTGGTTGTTAAGTCAATATCCCTAATTTCTTCTAACAAACCATCCTCAATCATGTACTGACGCTTTAGAGAAAGATCTCCTTCGTACGTCTCGTCTTCCGCTTCATACGAAACGTCACCGATTCTTCCTTCGTAGTAAAGGTTCGCTATGGGAGAACGCCAGTCCACAATGATTTGTTCTTGATTTTCGCGCTGATACAAAGAGGTCTTGCCGATATAATGCTTCTCTACTTTGTCAGAACCCTTATGTTGAAAATCAATTCGAGCAAAGTAAGGCTTGTTCTTCGCTTTAAGAAGGGATTCCAATTCTTCCTTCGACATCTCAAAAAAGCTTGAGTTGGTCAATATATCAATGTAGGCCGCACTGGATTCGCCCCAATCAATATCTCCAAAAGCTTTTTCCATGTTTTCCTTATACTTTTCCTTACTCGTCTGGGATGTGCTGATGACTACATCAATGTAGCGCTTCGTAAACTCCAGGCGTTCTGATTCAGTTGAAAAATCGGGATGAATAGTTGATTCCTTCGTCATACATTTCTCCTTCCAAATGTTAGTAGCCGCAATGGAGAAAAAAACGTCTCATCAATACCACTAAGGTAACGACTCTCAGTGGATGAACACGATCATACCGAAAAGCGGAGGCGGCTTGGTCAGGCCCGACAAGCATAAGACGAGCATGCCGAAAAGGCGTTCTTTGCCTTTTTGGCATGCTTGACTTATGACCTCGAGGGACTAGCCGCCGGAGCTTTGACATCTCGAAAAAGACTTAACGAAATCTGTATAAATTATGTAGGCGTTTGGGAGCAGGAATATATATTATCAGATAATTAGGATAATATCAATAGAGAAAAGCGTAAGGACTTTGCCCAGAGGCGACAAGCATAAGGCGGGCATGCCGGAAAGGCGCCTTTTGCCTTTTTGGCATGCCTGTCTTATGACCTCGAGCCTCTAAGCCCTGGAGCTGGACAACTCGACACCCCAGTACCCTGAACCAATAAAGTGATCAAAATCAAAAAAACCTCCACCTATACAGATGAAGGGTCTTTCATACAATCCACGGGAAACACAATTTGAAAACTCGTCCCCTTACCAACTCGACTTTCAACAGTAATGACGCCACTCATCGCTTCAATGATCCGATAGGAAACCATAAGTCCAAGACCAGTCCCTTTTTCCTTCGTAGAAAAATAAGGTTCTCCCAGTCTGGCGTGTTGTTCAGAGGTCATCCCGACTCCAGTGTCAGTGATGGTGATGCTGACGTTCTCCTTTTGAACCTTCGAAAGTATCGTCAGAGTACCTCCTTTTGGCATGGATTCAATCGCATTTTTGATGATGTTTAGAAATGCTTGCTGAAAGCTTCGTGTATTGCCGACGATGGTGGCGTCCATGATGCTTTTATGTACGTCCACCGATTGCTGGTTGCTCAGGGGCTCTACCATATCAATCAGCTTATTGAGTTGTTCAGAAATGGAGATGTTCTCCACATGATCAGGGTCAGGCTTGGCGAATGTAAGATAGTCATTGATGATATCTTCTGCCCGGTTCAGTTCTGATGATGCGATGGATAAGTACTGCTCTTTTTTTCCGACTGGAAGATTTTCTTGATTGAGCAATCTTAGAAATCCTTTAATAACCGTTAACGGATTCTTCACTTCGTGTGAAATGCTGGCTGCCAGTTGAGCGAGTACTTCCATTTTCTCTATCTTCACGAGTGCTTGTTTGATTTGAATCTGTTTAAGCAATGTTTCACATATGTATGTCAAGATGAGCATTCCCACTGAAGGGAGTAAGATGAAATTAATGAGATAGCTTTCATCAATCACAAACACGGTCATGGCCTTAGCAATAAGGGCTGCTACGATGGAATGAATGGTAAAGAGAATCACTGAGAATATGATCTTCTTACGGCTCGATAACCGGTTGAAATCAAACCATTTCATCCCGATAACCGTCAAGAGGTAGATCACCACATAAATAACAAACGCTACTAAACCCCAACTATATATCATTGTCCTGGATACCAATAAAACAACTAAAAGTGCGAGCCCTGTGTATGGTCCTCCATACATAATTCCGAGTACGAAAGGAATCATCCGTAAATCATGTACACAGTATGGATTATGATAGATTGGGGAAAGCATGCACAGGATAATGGCAATACTCAAAGAAACAAGGGTTGCTAACCTTGTATACCAACCATTTATCACCTTTCTTTCAATAAGGAAAAAAATTAAAAAAATGCTCAAAATGATATAAAAGAAATTATTAATAACATCCTGATTAAAGATAATCATACTTACCCTTTGACCTTTCACAGATATTGTCTACTTTATAGAAATTCTACCATACTACTAAACAAATCGTTACAATTATATATGTAATCGTACATTTAAATAAGAGAACTCTCCTGTACATGTACAGGAGAGTCATCAACTTACACAGTTTTCAATTGTTCACCAAGATATTTTGCCAACTCAAGCATCCCGTATTGTCCGTACTTCGCCTCGGCATCCTTGTTGTAATTTGTATTGGTGTTCACATCATACGTGTAGATGGTGCCTTCTTTGTCTTGAATGAATTCAATCCCTGCTACATCAATCCGGTTTTCTTTTAAGAATGCTTCGTAAGATGAGAGGATGCCATGGGAAAAGTTTTCCCTGATTTGGAATTTAGGGCTCTCCTCTTGCTCTCCCACTGGACAGAATAGATCATCGACCTGGCAGACATCGGCCGGACACAGTTCAAATCCTTTTGACGTATCCACCTTCACAGCATAGATGAATTTGCCGCCAATGAATTCACAGCGTGTGATCGAAGCGTCTGGTGCTTCAATGTATTCCTGGATTAGCGTCGTGCCATCTAGGGGTTCTTCAAATGCATCACTGTACACATAGCTTTTCAGTGCGTCCACTGAATGAAACAACTGTACACCCAATCCTTTTCCCGCACGATTATGCTTGGTGATAAAGGATGGTTTATTTAGCTTTTCAGCCGCTTCAATTATTTGTTCTTTTCCAACGGCTGCAATGGTTTTCGGTGTCTTGATGCCGGCAGCATTCAAGGCCATATACTGATTTACTTTACTGACTTCCAACCGGAGTGCACGGCTTCCGTTCAGTACCTTTCTATCATACCTCTCTAACCAGGAAAGAACGCTTTCCGTTAACTCAGGTGCAAAACGATGGTTTCGTGTATGGGAAGATGCACTGATTCGATTATAGAAAACACCTTCTGGCGGCTCTGATGATAAATCGACGAGTCCTTGATCCAGAAACCATTCCTCATAAGGCAATTGAAGCTCGTCGAGACGAGTCGTTAAATGATTGGTCCAATCACTATTTTCATGAATAATATGTATTTTTTTCACGATCATTACCCCATTTATTCGTATGATTTTTTAAAAATAGTCGTACAACACAAAGTAATCCTACTATAAAAGTAGGATTTAGGTCAATGATCATGAATTTATCTGGGCTTTCTGTCGGTTCTCATCTGAATTTTCATACCACTTTTTGTTAGCTGAGCGTTTGTTTTCGGGAAATCATGGCTATGGGAAAGGCTATGATCGTCCTTCAAGATATCCCTGATTTCCTGTAAGACTTCAAGGTTCGTCGTTTGCTTCACTTTGTATTGCTGCTCCCCGCCTTTCAAGCGATTGACCACCTTTATCATCAGAAAAATGCTCATGGCCACGAAAAGAAAGTCTACAAGTGCTTGTAGGAACTTTCCCAATTCAATCACCTCTGCTCCAATTCGAAGGTGCAGGCCTTCTAAGTTAATGCCGCCAAATAAAATTCCGATTGCCGGCATCATCATGTCTTGAACGAGAGACTCCACAATCTTGCCAAACGCTGAACCAATGATGACTGCAATCGCTAAATCAATTACATTCCCCCTTGAAATGAATTGTTTAAATTCAGATCACATGATGAATTCACCTACCGCTTCATTACTCTTAACATATGGCAGAAACGAGTGAGTTATGAAGACAAAGGCAAAAAAGCTACATAAGATATTTCCCTACAATGGCAAGCAACACAATAAAAGCGACTACGCCCATTAGGATGATTAACATTTTTTCTTCTTTATTCCCTAACATTCTTTTCGCCTCCTCTATTTCTTAAGGAACTTATACGGTCCCTCTTTCAAATAATTTCGTTTCCAGTATCACGGGGCGAGGGTCCTTATTTTCAAGAAATAGTTTAAACGATTCTTCTCCCACTTTTCGTATCGGTACCTCAAAGGATGTAATGTCCAGGGCATTGGCAATGGGATGATTGTCAAAGCTTAAGATAGCCAAATCATCGGGTATCCTGACCCCTCTTTTCCCTGCCTCTGTCACCATACCGGCTGAAACCTGATCACTCGTTACGATAAGGGCTGATGGCTTTTCTTTCAGCTGTTCCCAGGTCTTCACCACGTCTCTTCCATCATGCAGGTGATAGCAGTCATTGAAGATCCACTCATCACGCACAGGATGGCCGGCAGCTTCTGAGCTATCGTAATACCCCCGGATTCTCTCTTCACTATTCGTCCCAAACATTCGATGCAGGCATAGACCTATGCGGGAGTGACCCTTTGAATAAAGATATTCGAGACCATTCCTAACCCCTTGATAGTGATCGATATATATTTTTTTACACGAGTGACCGTACACATTTTCACAAAAAACAACATTGGCATTTTCCATGAACGGAGTGAGAACATCCAGTGAATTTGAACGTGACGTTAAGATCAATCCGTCTACTTCCTTCATTTGCAGACGATGAAAGGCATCAAGTTCGGCTCCCTTGTCATAATTCGTTTGAAAAAGTTGAAGATGATATCCATGCTTTAATGCTTCCCCTGCAATACCTTGAAGAATTTCTCCGAAGTAAGGAAGATTCAAATACGGCAAAACAACTCCTATGCTATAGGTCTTGCCTTTTGATAAATGGACAGCGTTTGCGTTTTTTATATAATTTAATTGCTCGACAGCCTCGAGAACCTTCTGACGTTTTTCTTCTTTCACATAAGGGTGTTCATTCAATACCCTTGAAACCGTTGAAACAGATACTCCCGCAAGCTTCGCGATACTGCGAATATTTGTCATACCCATACACCTCATTAAATATTCTGAATGGCCCACCTGTCCATATTACGCAAAAACTTAAATAAAACGCTTGCTCTGAAACGCGTTTCACACTTTAAAGTTAATCATGCAAAGGGTCACATTGGATTTCCTACCCCTAAAACATGATAAGGAGGCTATACTATGTTTGGTATTTTATTCTTACCCGTACTGTGTATCATCATCATCGGAGGAAGCTACGCCGCATTAAAGCCCATCCATTTCTATACTCCCCACGATCAACAGGATCCATTTGAGCACATATACAACAATAAACTCAACTAGTTCAATTGCCTGCCTTCAACGAAGCAGGCTTTTATTTTACCCACTTCACTGCCCACCCCTGGACGGCCTCCACCACGGGCTCCAGTTCTCTTCCCTTTTTCGTCAGGCTATAAAGGACTTTGACCGGCTTTTCGTCGAGAACTTCCCGATAAACGATTCCGTTTTCCTCCAGTTCCTTTAATCTGTCGGTCAACACCTTTTGACTGATATTCGGTATTTCTGCATTTAAATCTTTAAAACGGCACGTTCCTTCCAACAATACCTTTATGATGATCCCGATCCAGCGTTTGCCTAATAGTTCAAAGGCAGCGGCATATTTAGGGCAAAGTTTTGTTTCCATTTCAGTTAACACATCCTAAATTGTTATCCCTTGACGCATACTAAAACGTCGGTTATATTGTTCATATTACTTATACACTTACAAAAAGTAAGTAACATACAATTATATACCATATTATAACACTTTTTAAACATCAAGGAGGCTTTATCATGGATAACTTCTTTCAAGTCGTCGATGAACGACGCTCAACGAAAGTATACGACCCTCAAGTGGAGATCCCTCGTGAGGAATTAGTCAGCCTGCTCGAAACAGCAGGAAAAGCACCATCTGCCTGGAATCTTCAACAGTGGAAGTTCCTGGTATTCGATCGTAAAGAAGTTCAAGAAAGCTTACTTCCGATTGCTTATCATCAACAACAGGTTCATGATGCTTCTGCAGTTGTTGCTATACTTGGTGACCTGGAAGCCAATAAGAATGTCGATCCTGTCTTTGATCCTGCCATTGAAAAAGGTGAAATGACAGCTGAAATCAAAGAGGTACTGAAGAAACAAATAGACGGTGCATACAGCCGTGACGAATATCCGAGAGATGCCGCTTTCAGTAATGCTTCCTTAGCTGCTATGCAATTCATGCTTGCTGCAAAAGCGAAGGGCTGGGATACTTGCCCGATCGGCGGTTTCAATCCGGCAGCTCTCGTATCCGAATTCAATGTGTCGGAGCGCTATATCCCGATTATGCTGATTACAATCGGAAAACCACTTCAAGTAGCACGAAAATCAGATCGTTTAGATATCCGCAACTTAATTGATTGGGCGGAATAAGCCTATGAAAAAGCCGCATCCTTAGGGGATGCGGCTTTTTCAGTCTGTTAAAAGAGTACGCTCTTTTCAATCTGTTTCATTTCATAGAAGTAGCCTTTTTTCCTCATGAGCTCATCAAAACTTCCTGCTTCTACAACCTCTCCCTGATCCATGACAACGATTTGATCCATGTTTTCAAGACCAGTTAAACGATGACAGATCAGAATCAACGTGTCTCCACCGGCCACTGTATAAAGATGGTCAAAGATCTCTTTCTCCGTCAACGCATCAACCGAAGACGTCGGTTCATCCAGCATCCATAAGGGTGACCCCTTCAACAATGTCCTTGCAATCGCCAATCGCTGCTTTTCTCCTCCAGAAAGATTCTCTCCTTTTTCCAGTACAGTGTCCTCTAACGAAAAGTTGCGCAGCTTCACTTTTTCTAATGCCGATTCCATTTCCCCGTCTGTCAGTCCATCACGCACCAACATAAGATTATCCTTTATAGTACCGTAAAAGAAATGATTTTCTTGAAGAACCACATTGGCATGCTCCCACAACGACTCTTTATCCAAATCTTTCATGGAAGTATCGTTTACGAAAATAGATCCGTGATCCACTGAGTAAAAATTCAATAACAGTTGAAGCAATGTTGATTTCCCTGATCCCGAAGGTCCTACAATCGCTGTTTTCGAACCTGCAGGCAACTTAAGATCCACATCATCCAAAGCCTTTCTTTCCTCTCCCTCAAAGGAAAAGCTTACATTCTTCAAATGAAAGGACGGAGATTCCCCGCCAAGTTTCCCGCCAAATGAAGGTCCGTCCCTCTCAATGCTCTCTTCGGGAATGACAGAAGAGAGCCTGGACGCCGCTCTGCGGGAATCTTCATAGTGTGTAGGAAGGATTGCCATGGGGGTGGCGTTTTCGAATACGGTTAATGAGATCATGACAAGCATAGCAAGGTATATTCCATCCAGTTGACCTGATCCTACCGAATATGCTCCTACAGCTAAAACGATCCATGAAATAAGAAGCGAAACCAGGATATTGGTTGAATGACTAAAGAGGGAATGGATACCCTCACGTTCCTGTTCACTCACATAGCCTGTTGATGCATGAACAAGACTTCTCTCTTTATCCTCCAGTCTCTGATAGATTTTCAGGTCTCTGAATCCATGAAGAAATTCCGTTACCTCAGTAGACAAGTCCCCTCTTCTTTCTCTTAATGTTATTTCAATCTTTCTCTGTTTAAGAGCAAAATAGGCAGGGACGATGAATCCCGTCAGCAGAAGGCCCACGAGAAGAATCAATGCAACAGATACAGAATAAAACATCGTAAACAAAATCGTACTTAAGAACACCAACACCAGAATGATCGGCGGATAAAAGACCCTAAGAAAGAAATTCTGGAGGCTCTCTACGTCCCCGACAATTCTTGAGAGAAGATCTCCACTTCTGTATCGACCGAAAATCCCCGGCGCTAACGGTTCGATTGCTTCATAAATCGAGACTCGTAAATTAGCCAGAATCGTGAATGTAGCACGATGGGAAAAATAACGTTCAGCGTACCGGCTTAGCGCCTTTGTAAAACCGAATAGCTTCAATAGCGCAATCATCACCGTCAGTGCGTAAAGTGGTACTTCCAAAGCTGCTTTAGAAATTAAATAACCACTGGAAGCAAATAATCCGACAGAGGTCATTCCAGCCAGGAAGCCAAAAAGAATAGAATACACTATATCCTTCTTTTCCTTCATCATCAGCCTTAAGACAAATCCTAACTCTTTCATCATGTATTCACCCCTTGCTGTGCTGTCACCATCTCCTGATAGCGAGAAGAGGACATTATTAACTTCTCATGATTTCCTATGCCCGCTAATTCCCCATTTTCCATGAACAGAATTTGATCCGCTTCACGAATTGTATGCAGGCGGTGAGCCACTGTAATCACCGTTGAATACTTGGATAATTCCTGTATGGAGGTTTGAAGGATTCCCTCGGTTTTAAGATCCAATCCTGTTGTCGGTTCGTCGAAGAGAATAAGAGAAGGTTTTTTGAGAAAAGCCCTGGCTAAGGCAATACGCTGCTTTTCTCCTCCTGACAGCCCTCTCCCCGCTTCACCGATTAGTGTGTCATACCCTCTATCGAGACCTGCAATCATGTGTGAGATTCCTGCTTTTTCAGCAGCGTATTCAATCTCTTCCCGGGTAACTCCTTCTCTTCCTCCAACCGCAATATTCTCTGAGATTGTGCCTGAGAATAAATACGGATTCTGTGAAATATAACTCAGTTGATCAAACCAGTCGCTTTCCCTATATTCACTTCTCGAATGTCCATCAATCACGATGTCTCCTTCAGAGGGATCAAGAAGTCCTGCTAAAAGATGAAGAAGGGTTGTTTTCCCTGCTCCGCTGTGACCGACGATCGCCACTTGACTGCCGGGAGGGAAGACTGCCGAAATGGATTGAAGAACAAATCCCTTTTCCCCGTAGGAAAACCCGACATTACGCAATTCAATTGTGGCAGGAGTCCCAATTGATTCGAGTTCCTTCTCTCCCCAATGCACAGATCGATCTTTTTCTTTAAGCTCCTCCATGACTTTCTTTCCGGCCCCCATACTTCCTCGGCCAGTATGAAAGGCTTGCCCAAGTTCTTTTAGTGATAAATAGAATTCCGGGGCTAGCACAAGAACGAAGAAAGCGGTGAAGAATGAAATGCTTTCAAAGACGACTAATCTGAGCCCTACTTCAAGAGCAATCAGTCCAATACTTAACATGGAAATAAACTCTAGCATCAAGGAAGATAAGAAGGCAGTCTTTAACACTTCCATCGTGGCTTCACGAAAGTCAAGACTGGCAGAACGGATCCCTTCTTTCTGTTGCTCCCCTCTTCCAAGGAGCTTCAAGGTAGTCAATCCTTGCAGTGTATCGAGAAATCGTCCAGAAAAAGCCGTCAGCTTATCCATTTGCTTCTCGGATTTGTTTTTTGTCATCACTCCGATAATCGCCATAAACAAAGGAATGAATGGGGCCGTTATGACCATAATCAGACCGGTATAAATATGCTCAGTAAAAATAGTGATTAACAGTATCAACGGGACGATAGTCGTTTGAATTCTTTGGGGTACGTACTGACTGTAATACCCATCCAGCCCATCGACAGCATCCATCATCGTACTGACCTTTTGTCCAGACTGTCCTAGAAGGGATGCTTGCAGTGGATTTCTTGCCCACTTATTCAAGAGCCGCTTTCTCAAGTCGCTCTTTACCTTCGAAGCCATCCTGATTCCGGTTCGTCCATTCACATACGTGAGGGCTGCTCTCCCCACTAAAATAAGCAGCAATGCACCCAGAATTGGGAGAATGTCTTGAAATTCCTCTCCCTCTATAAACATTTTATCTACAATGCTAACCAGCAAGTAAGCTTGTCCAATTACGACTCCCCCCATTAATAGGGATGTTCCGTAAAGTGTCATCATGGATGATTTCTGCTGCTTAGCCATTCGATTCAGTTCTTTCATAATTTCTCTCAACTCCAAAAGTTAAAAGTTAGTGAAACATTTCACAAATCAATAACTCTATTATAGTAAACTTGTTCTCTTTATGCATCTTTTAGGATTGACCTTTTTGTGACAATTCCAGTTTCGTATCCAGTTCCAATCAATAAAAATAGAGAGGTACACCGCTAAGCGAATGACCTCTCTGTCTGAAAAGTTTATTTTTTCATGAGCACATCATATCTTCAATAAATCCTTCGTCACACGCTGGATAATCTCCGGAAGCAATGAGAAGGTGTAAGGTTTATACACTCTCTCTGTCCACTGATGGCCATCTTTTCCGTAAACTCCGATATTAATAGAAGGGATGTTCAGCTTTCTGATCATGTCGATTGGAATAGGGTACAACTGATCGATCAATGGAAGATTCTTTTTGAATACATCAATATCCTCGTCTTCTTCATGAAGAGAGAGAAAACTGCCATCTGCGAGATAAGGGAAAAACCGTTTAATGACAAATTCTTCGCCGGTTTCTTTTGCTATATCATTTAAGCATTTCCCTAACGCTTCTCTCACCCTCTTGCCATATTCATTTTCTTCATTCACAAAGTTATGAGGTAAAAATGGCGGTGCGAAGAAAATGATCACTCTTGGCGTTCGATCGGGATCCAGATGCTGCAGTGCTTCCACCATGGCATACGCAATCGTTCTTCTGTCTTCTCCCTCCATATCATAAAAGACCTTTTTCATGACAGGATCCGGATCAATTCCTCTTTCCTTCAGCCAGAAGATATACTCCCGTAACGTCAGCACTTCCACTTCCCATGAAAACTCCCTTTCCGGGAAACCATGATAGCTCCGGTATTGCTCAAACTGTCTTTTACTGCGTTCTTCCAGTTCACTCACTGCCTTTATTGCTGCCTTCTTCATATCGTAGAGCACTTCTCTGGCGGTTTTCTCGTATACAAAATAGTTGAAGTAAAGAGAAGCGCTAAGAGGGGTTTGAACATTATACGTATGCTTATCATCTTTGAAATACAGGCAAGATGGCGGCAGGGTGAATTCACCTGGTATATCCTCCAGATAATCCAGGTTCTGATTGATTTCAAGATTGATTTTGGAAGCAATCACAGTAGGATCGATGGATGTCAGCACATCCCCTACATGTGCTTCTCTTCCATATATATAAAAGCTTGGCAGGAGCTTTCCTGCAGCACCCGTGTAAATATATCGTATACAGTCCCCATCATAGATCGGAGAAATGAAATCGGTATTGATCGCTGCCAAATAGTCAAAGCCCTCTTTTTTCAAACGATAGAGATCACTTAATGCTGCAATCATTCCGGCATGTTCACTTTCTTCATCACCATTAAATAGGAAAAGTAAATGTCCATCTGGCGTTTCCTGTCCCGTATAGTACAAGAGATTCGCTATGTGTACGGCAATTCCGCTCTGCATATCCAATGCCCCTCTTCCAAACAGCCAGTTTCCAGAGAGGGCATCTTCTCTTACCTTTTCCTCTCCTTCATAGTCCATAAAGAACTTTTGAAGAAAGTCGGGATCATGAGCCATATCTTGAAGTGCCCCATAATCATCCGTCCCCACCGTATCATAATGGGCATGGAATAATACAGTTTTCGAAGACGTTCCTTTCACGAGAGCAATCACGTTTTTCCTTCCTGTAGGATCGTTCGGAACTTCTTGGAGCCAGACTCGATCAGGATGCTCCTGAAAATAAGGAAATGAAGAAATCATTTCATATATATACTGGGCTTTTTCACTTTCGCCAATTGTTCCATTATAGCTTTTCAGAGCGACTAAAGATCGTGTGATGAGTTCAATCTGCTCGGAGATTGATTTGTTTATTAATTGTGTATACACGTTAGTACCGCTCCTTTCCTTAAGAAATGTCAGCTTATGCGTGGTTAATCGTTTACTTACTGGGCATTATAGAGACTGATTCTTCTATAATTGATAACATCTTATCGAAAATGATATGGGTTTGGAAGGGATTTCAGGATTCTTTCTTAAAAAAATTTCATACCTTTCTATTGAAATCCGATCTAATACCGAATATTATAGAAGTTGCGCGTTTTTAATGTTCGTTTTATTGGAGGTATTACGATGTTTAAATTAAAGGAACACGGCACTAATCCTAAAACTGAAATACTGGCAGGGATTACAACATTTCTAACAATGGTTTACATTGTCGTTGTCAATCCCATTATATTAGCCGACGCAGGTGTGCCATTTGATCAAGTATTCTTAGCAACCATTATTTCAGCCGTAGCCGGCACGTTATGGATGGCCTTGTTCGCAAATTATCCAATTGCCATCGCACCAGGTATGGGATTGAATGCTTACTTTACGTACTCTGTAGTAGGTGCAAATGATGACATCTCTTATATCGTTGCATTTTCTGCCGTTTTTGTAGCAGGTATCATCTTTATCATTCTTTCATTAACACCATTCAGAAAAAAATTGATCGAAGCCATTCCACAAAATCTAAAGCACGGCATCACCGCAGGAATCGGGTTGTTCATTGCTTTTATCGGATTACGACTGACAGGACTTATCCAAGCTCACCCAACGAATTTAGTACAGCTGGGGGATCTTCATTCATCTTCAGCAATATTAGCTTTAATCGGATTGGCTGTTACCCTTATCCTCATGGTCTTACGTGTCCATGGTGCATTGTTTATCGGAATGATTGTCACTGGTCTCGTTGCCTTCTTCACAGGAGAATTATCATTTAAAGAAGGGTTTGTGGCTTTTCCACATCTTCCAGAAGGACTGATCGTATCAAATCCTCTTACAGCATTTGCCGATGTCTTTCAATACGGGTTATATGCAGTTGTGTTCTCATTCTTACTTGTAACTATCTTTGACACAACAGGAACGATGATCGGAGTGGCTCAACAAGCAGGTCTTATGAAAGGCAACACGATGCCAAGAGCACGTGAAGCACTACTGGCGGATTCCATTGCAACAACTGTAGGGGCGATGTTTGGGACAAGTCCTACGTCCGCTTATATTGAATCTTCAGCCGGTGTTTCCGCTGGAGGAAGAACAGGATTAACAACATTAACGGTTTCTATTCTGTTCATCGCTGCTGCATTCTTCGGTCCTCTTGTAAGTGCCGTATCAGGAATTTCAGCCATTACAGCTCCTGCCCTTATCATCGTAGGAAGCTTAATGATGGGGAGCATTTCTCATATTAAATGGGATCAGTTAGATGAAGCCTTCCCTGCATTTCTAATCATTCTTAGCATGCCGTTAACATCAAGCATCGCAACCGGGATAGCTCTCGGATTCATATCTTATCCATTATTAAAAGTAGTAAAAGGGCAATGGAAGCAGGTACACCCACTCGTGTATATCTTTGCCGTCCTGTTCTTCTATCAGCTGGCATTCCTTCCTCATTAACTCGATATAGATACTCGAAAGACCGTTCATAATGAACGGTCTTTTTGTGGTGCAAATTCAGCTGGTTGTGTCCATATTCTCTTGACGCTTTTTAGATTTTTGTCATCAAAAGTTAAACAATATATATCCGGCATTTCAAGCTTTCTCCAAAACCTGATATCATATTGAGGATCAAAGTAACTCATGATCAGAACCATGATATTACCGTGTGTTCCAATCGCAACGTTTTTCCCATTATATTCTTCAATGATCTTAAATATCCCTTGTACGCCCCTTTTTTGAGCGATGAGATTCGACTCTCCACCTTCTAAGGAAAAAGCAGGATCCTCCCACACCGATGAGATTGCCTCCTCAAAGTTTTGAACTGGTTTTCCAGAGAGTGTTCGTTCTCTCATTTCTTCATACAAATTGATTCCCTCACCAATATGGCGGGCTGTCCCTTCAACGGTTTCCACCGCCCTTTTATACGGACTGGAACATACTGCATCAATCTCTTCATTCTTTAATAATTCCGTTACATGCTCAGCATCCACTTTACCTTTGCCTGATAAGGGTCTGGTTAACTCCTCGGGGGTGTATTCCGAGTGAGCATGCCTCACTAGATACAGTTGTGTAATTGCCAACTTCTTTCACTCCTTTTTACTTTCCAGCCATAAAAATGAGCCGTCATGCAGAACAGCCACCCTTATTTCCACACCACGTCCAATTGACCAGCATAAAATGTTATCGCCTTTTTATAAGGTTCGATGGTGGAGTCTTGTGATGATTCTCCAATACATGTCAGGAGCAGCTCCATTGCTTGACTGTGTTCGTTCAAATTATAGAGGGTCATAGAATAAAAGACCGTCAACACTTTATTTTCAGGAAATCGTCCGATTCCTTTCTCGAACACCGATTTGCTTTTTTCATACTCTCCCAATGTCCGATATGTACTCCCTAATCCAAGATAGGCGCCTTGTAAATCTTTATCATCCAGTCCCAATTGAATCGAATTCTCGTAATAAGGAACGGCTTCGCTTTCGAGTCCCATTGCGTCATGGCTCCATGCACATTGGTAATGGAGAAAACCATTATCTGGTTCTTCCCCAATCAATCGCTTCCACCTTTCAATGGAAGCTGTGTATTCTCCCGACTCTCTCAATGCAATGGCTTCTTCTATTTTTCTATTCATTTGAAAGTCACCCATTTATTCGGGAATGAACTCCATCAACCAGGAATCATGGTGTTCGCCTTCATGAAGTTCATGCTCCCGTAGTATTCTCGCTTTACTATATCCACATTTCTCATAGCAACGGATCGCTCTGGTGTTCCAAGTCATGGGATCCACCACGAGGCGGTGGACCCCCTCTTTCTTGAGCAAGTACTCTACTACAGCTCGAATGAGTTTCGTCCCTACTCCCCTGTTCCAATATGTCGCTTCTCCGATGAATTGATCCGTACCGTAAATCACTTCATCTAAATTCGTGTAACCATATCGTATCATTGTTTCTTCATCAAGCTGATAATACTGGAGATAACCGATTTCATTCCCCTCATACTCAACCAGACAACCTAAGACGTCCCTCTCTGCCAGGAATCTCTCCTCCACCATCTGAAGAGTGAAGGGGCGGTCCCTCCCTTCATAAAACTCCAGTACCACTGGATCCTGCAACCACCTTGCCAACGTGTATTTATCCCCCTCCTCTAACCGACGGATATATAAATCCCCACTCCTGACATTCATACACACACCTCCCATAACTCTCCTCTTCCTCTATACATTCATCACATATCAAAAAAAACCCTTTTTTTATTTGAAGGACGGACCTGGGTCCATTCCTCTGTATGACAAGTTTGTGAATTTATTCACATTAATATATGTTAGGTTATATTTCAGACTAGAATAACAATGTATTTCGTGTTATCATTTGATTGTGAATTTCTTCACAATATCTCCACTCATATTCTTAAAGCTTTATTACTTTCTTTTAATCTGGCCATTGTTAGATTCATGGACCAATTTATTTACAAATAATTAGTGAATAGGTGATGACGTATGACAATCAAATGCACTAACAAAGTAGCTTTAATCGGTACAGGATTTGTAGGTTCAAGTTATGCCTTTGCTCTCTTGAATCAAGGAATCGCACATGAACTTGTGATGATTGATTTGAATAAGGAGAAAGCTGACGGAGACGCACGTGATTTAAATCATGGTCTTGCTTTCGCTTCCCCTATGAAAATATCTGCAGGAGATTACAGTGATTGTAAAGATGCTGACTTGGTCGTGATTACGGCAGGAGCGAACCAGCAGCCGGGTGAAACCCGTCTGGACCTGGTGGAAAAGAATGTGAAAATCTTTAAAAACATTGTAGACTCTGTCATGAATAGTGGATTCAACGGCATTTTCCTTGTGGCGACGAACCCTGTCGACATCTTAACGTATTCAACGTGGAAGTTTTCCGGTCTGCCGAAAGAAAGAGTCATCGGATCAGGAACGATCCTCGATACAGCAAGACTTCGTTACTTAGTCGGAGAGCATTTTGATATTGATACACGGAATATTCACGCCTATATTATGGGAGAACACGGAGATACTGAGTTTCCTGTTTGGAGCCACACGACTGTAGGCGCAAGTCATTTAAGTGAGTTGATTGATCTCCACCAGGATGACGTGCAGAAACAGCTCGATGATATATTCGTCAATGTAAGAGATGCAGCCTATCACATCATTGAACGGAAAGGCGCAACCTATTACGGCATAGCCATGGGTCTTGCCAGGATTACCAAAGCTATCTTTAACAATGAAAATAGCATTTTAACCGTTTCTGCTCTCCTTGATGGAGAATATGATCAGGAAGACATATACATCGGTGTCCCTGCCATTATTAATGGCGAGGGTATCAGAAAAGTCGTCGAGCTTCCCTTAAATGATAAAGAAAGAACCCAATTCGCTCACTCTGCAGAGATGCTGAAAAATGTGATGAAAAAAGCGATGGATTCTTGATTTACTCCCTTCGTTAAAATGAATAGACACGCACGCCCATTGGACCTCCTCATATGATAAAGAGAATTCTTTATGAGGAGGTTCTTCTATGTACGATCACAGACAACTATTCCCTGGTTTTCCTGGGGGAGGTAGCGGGTTCCCCGGCTTTCCTGGTGGAGGTCAAGGATCTGGCGGTGGCTTTCCAGGCATTCCAGGCTTTCCTGGTGGAGGACAAGGCGCACCCAGCTCACCACCACCTACAGGCGGGCAAGGCGGACAAAATCAACCACCACCCGGACCACCACCGAACTTCCAACCACAAAAAACGGTAATGCAAGGAACACAAGGTGGACCAAGTGTCTTTGCAGTAGACCCGGGTGCCATCAGAAGATGTTTATTCCGCTACACGTATATTTGGTTAAGAAGAGATGCTTTTTGGTTTTATCCTGTCTTTGTTGGGCGCCGTTCCATTGCCGGGTGGAGATGGATCGGATTCACATGGGTATACTTCGGCATCGATTTAGATAAAATTGAATCCTTTACGTGCGTGTAGGTTTGCTCATGTATTCATATCCTTACTTTAGAACCGGTAACACTAATGGGACGATTACTGTAACTGGTGAGCATACACTTTATGTGGATCCCGATCAAGCCATTGTCTCTATCGGTGTTGTCACTAAAGATGAAGAACTTGAAGCGGCACAAAACCAGAACCAACAACAGTCCAGTCAAGTCGTACAATCACTATTAAATAACGGTGTGTTACAAAAAGATATCCAAACCTCCACCTATCAAGTATTCCCGCAATACAACTATGAGGACGGGAAACAAATTTTCACAGGATATGAGGTTCGTCAAGTATTTCGCGTTACCATTCAGGACATTGAAAAAGTGGGTACGATTATGGATGATGCCATTAAGAGTGGAGCGAACCGGGTAGAAAACATTCAATTTGTTAATTCAAATCCTAACGATTCCTATCAGTTAGCCCTTACTTCCGCATATCAAAAGGCATACCAAAAAGCACTTACATTATCGAGCCAATCGGGGCAGCAGCTCAATCCACAGCCAAAATCCATTACAGAGCAATCAAGCCCAATGGTCACCCCCTTTGTAACAACTGGATTTATGAAAGCCGCTGAAGAAAGTACAGACGTCCAACCAGGACAAATCGACGTCACAGCCATCTTGACAGTAGAATATCAAACCCGATAAACAACAAACTGCCAAAGCAGATCAGTACTTTGGCAGTTTGAATAAAGTTGAGAGGGACGGACCTCTGATTCAGGTTATTGATTGTTTGTAAGGGATTACGGTGTCAGATTGAACTGAAAATGGATAATCTATCAAGAAATGTTACACTGGGTTGAATTTCAATGGTCATTGATCGAATTTGATAGAAATATTGCTGTTTTCAATCTATTTCTTCCATTTTCCACTTCATGGTAAGGTCTAGCCGGAACTGGCATCTCCCCTTTAAGGGTCGATTCAGACTAATTGCGTCATATTCCAACCTTATTGCGTCATTTTTAAATTTATTGCGTCGTTTTAAACCTTTATTGCGTCTTTTTACAAGTTAATCCAATCATTCAACCATCCCCGATTCCTGCCACTACCAACATATCTGCAAACGAATGAGCCCATCCCCAAAACGAATGAGCTCTTCCTTATCCATCAGTCTTGAGGTCCATGCTTTCCACTCTACTCACCCAGAGACTTCGATTTACGGCTGCATGCTTCCATAGCCGTTAAAATGGCTCCTTTAAAATTATTTTTCTCCAGAGCTGACACAGCTTCAATCGTTGCTCCTCCGGGTGAGCAAACGGCATCCTTCAGTTCTCCTGGATGAGTGCCCGTTTCAAGGACCATTTTGGCTGCTCCAAGTACAGCCTGTGAGGCGAGCTGATAGGCCTGCTTGCGGGGAATGCCTTGCAGAACCGCTCCATCAGCCAGTGCTTCTATGAACATAAACACATACGCGGGAGAAGATCCGCTCACTGCCGGAATAGCATCCATCAAGCTTTCCTCTACCATTTCAGCCTTTCCGAAGCTTTCTAAAATGGCTTGAATATCTGCAAGATCTTCTTCGGTTACTTCATTATTTACACAATAGGCTGTCATACCTTCTCCTACAAGAGACGGGGTATTAGGCATGGTCCGGACGATTTTCATCGATTCAGAAAGCTGACTCTCCATCCAATCTATGGTGATGCCCGCTGCAATGGTAATGATGATGGCATCCTCTTTCAGGGAATCCTTTATCGATTCGATAATGTTCCGATATTGGTCAGGTTTCAGTGATAAAAACACAATATCCGAAAAGGCTGCTACACTTATATTATCACTGGTAACCCCCACTCCAAATTCCCCTGCTACTTTATCCAGCGTATACTGAGTTCTGGCGCTGGCTTTAACCAAATGATCATCCACCAAACCGGATTTCAATATCCCTCCCATAATCGCTTGGGCCATATTTCCGCATCCTATAAATCCAATGGTTTTATCCATTTCTTCACCTCGTCAGTTTGTATGTAAACAGTCTTTAGCATCATACCAAATTTATCTCCACTTATAAAATATACGTCATTAAAAAAGGCTCAAAGGAGAACTCCTTCAAACCTTTCCATCATTCCACCAGCTTCCCGCAATGGGGACAAAGAGATTTTTGATAATCGTTTGAAATCTTTTTGTGACAATGATTGCATGTCTTCACGTACTCAGGCTGATCAAATAAATCCTCAGACATCCCATACCCGCTCTTAAAGGTCGTCCTCATAAGACGGACTAATAATCCGATATCACACCTGTAATAAGGAGTGCCCAAATCATTTTGCTCCCGCTTTTTCAAAAATTTCACCGTAGTCTAGATCGACGATTGGTTCATCATGAATCAATCTGTCCCTGATCTGAGAAAGAAGCGACTCCTCGACCACAGATAAATTCTCAATATCCCATTTTTTATGAAAAACAGAATACAGTGTTAAATCCCTGAGCAGTAGGAAATGGGGGATTTGGACCACCCACTCTTCCTCTAAATCACACTCCGTCAAATATCCTTTTAAAAATGAGACGAGAAACCTTCCGCCAAATTGACTGCGGATATCTAAGTTCTCATTACGAAGCTTCCACCATACGGAATAGTAAAGAGGAATGGCCACGTCACTTATAAAAAAGAACTGTGTACTATCGTCAAAGTCAAACACATGAAGATCACCCTCATGGTAAAAAAAGTTCCCTGGATGGATGTCTGAGTGAATCAGGCCAAAAGTATCTTTGCTTTCCACAAAGCTTCTAATCGTCTCCATGTTTTTTTGAGCAACTTCAAGTATGTACCTGTCTTCCACAGGTAAATATTTCTTATATTCCAGTACATCGTCCTGATCCCAGCGATGGCGGTTGCCATCCAGTCCGTATCCCTTTGTTACCTGGTGCATACGCCCTGTCATTTGCCCCCATTTATAAAACAGTTCACCATCGAACAACGGATCCGTTACTTTTACGGGATTGCCTGGAGCTTTATCAAACAAACACACATAGAAATATGTGTCTCCTGCTTGAATAACTTCCACAAGCTTCCCTTTATTAGAAAGATTGACTAACGAGACATTCACTTCATTTTCATGTAAGTAGTTCATCCATTTCAGCTTCCACTTCACTTTGTGATCGATGAGAACTGTGAGTGAGGCGGAGAATGTAAGGGACGCCTCCCTTATGAACCTCATACACATAATTTTCAAAGTCTCCTAGCTTCTTCGCTTGAGCAGTATTACAGCCATATCTTGAGGCAACTTCAAACAATAGTTTCTCTGTAAAAAGTTCTTCTATCCACTTTTCCATCGTACCTTCTCCTACTCTATTTCAGAATTGATTTCTTATCTCAAAAGGGCCACTTGGTAAGGAAACAGCTCTGCTGTCATGATTCCTTCTTTCACCGCAGGATCCTCATTCATAAAAGTTTTTGCCTTCTCTTCATCCTCCGCTTCATAGACAACCATTCCAAAAGCATTTTCTTCTTCGTTTAATGTTCTTCCGGCAAGGATCACCACTCCGGATTCCGTGAATTCTTTCACTCTGGAAGTGATATTGAACGATGTCTTCATCCTCGGTTGTCCAATTGTCTTCTTTATGTAAACGCGGGATAAGCTTTCATACATAGATAAATTCCATCTGTTTCGAACCTCCTCCTCACTATAAATACGACTTCTCTTACCGGGATTCCTTCATAATTAAGACTGTTTCATAAGAAGTGGCTGATTTCCGCCCCGATCAACTTTTTTTGCTTCCACATGGCCCCTATTGGTTAAAACTTGAAAAAGCCGTTGAATTCTACTCAACAGCTTTCTGAGAATATATTGATAATGAACAATGACTCTTTTATTAACTGCCATTGACCTTATGATTTCATCTTCCAAATCAAGGGAGAAAATTCTGTTTAATTAAAAAAATGAGGATATGTATGAATATCAGATGTTTTCACGATATGAATTTCCTTTCTTACATTGATGGAAGCATAGAATACCTCATTGATTGCCGTGAATCCCACTTTTCGCATTTCATCCCGAACCCATTTTTCCTCCACATTTAATTTATCTAATACGCCCGTATGCAATACGCCATCTACAATAAGAGGAAATGCAAGGCTCGTCCGCTTCATCACTCCCGCATCCTCCACTGTAACCGTTTGTTTCGGGGGAATCTTATGAATCGATAAACTTCCATTCGATTCAATGATTCCAATCTCCACATCTTGCAATGAGAAGACTTCTTTCTCCCGAAGAAGCATCAGGATATTATCAATCGTATAACCGGTTTTCTTTAAGTCTTGTTTTAGAACCTGACCGTTTTCAATCACGACAGTAGGCTCAAAGGAAAGCAGTTTGCCTACTTTTCTTGAGGAGACTTTCATTTTGGTCAAGATCTTTTGTAATATGCCGATTAGAATCATTGCGACGATGGTATGGATATGTTTGATATCAGGATCCGCAATATCCGCACCTACAACAGAACCAAACACGAGGACCACTAAAAAATCAAATACCGGCAACTCCCCAATGGAACGTTTCCCCATATATAATGTGACAAAAATCATAAATGGAAGTATCGTAAAGATTCTTAAAACCACGATACCTAAGTCTTTAAAGTCAACCATGAGCTATTCAAATCCTTTTTGATTCTGATAGGGATAGTTTCCCCTATCACAGAACAAACATGAAGCTTGTTTGCATATATATAAAAAAACCAACCGTGCAGGCTGGTTCTTTTACTCATTTATCTTCTGGAATGTAATGTCCTTTTCCCTCATCAAATACTGCAAAGCTGTCCGGAATGTTAGGAAGCTTTTGATTCCATGAAGCTCTCTCACTCCTGAATTAATCATCACTTGAGTAAGAGCAGGGGTAAATCCGACGAAGAGGGTTTCGATTCCCATTAATCCAATTGCCTTGACCATGTTATGGATATATGTGCCGAAGATGTCCATTTCCCCGATTTCTTTTTCTGATATGGCTGAGAAGTCAACAATGATTGTGTTGATGTCCTCACCGTACGAGACGTCTAATATCTTGGAAATGATCTTTTCAAAACGTTCCGGACTAAGTCTGCCAGTAATGGGAATCAAGATGGTTTCCGGGACGATCGATGGGATAATAGGTGCTGAGATATCCATGATCAGCTGTTCTGATTGAACCAGCTGTTCTTTTAATTCTTTAATTTCATTTTTTAGTTGTTGAATTTCTTGATTTTCATCCGTCATGATAAACCTCACCGCTTATAGAATGTTTTTAATAGTACCTCTCTCTATTCTAGCACTATGAATGAAGAATAACCTATATTTTCATATGTAAGTAGATAAGTGGATGACAGTGAAAAACCAGCCTTATCGGCTGGTTTTTCTCAAGCGAAAGCTTTTTCCTGCTCCTTGTGAAAGAAACTTTTCATGGCATGGAATACATCGGCTTTTTGTTTGAGAATGTAGTAACGGAAATCGTCGTTTTTAATATTCTTGTAGGCTGACATCAAGGTGGAGTGACGGTTATACTGGTTCACTTCCCCGTATCCGAACATGCTGGATACTTTCATTAATTCTTCTACAAGCTTGACGCATCGGACGTTATCAGACGTCAGGTTATCTCCATCAGAGAAATGGAACGGATAAATATTATAGCGGCTTGGAGCGTACTTTCCATCGATGAGTTCTAACGCTTTGCGATAAGCAGATGAACAGATGGTTCCTCCGCTTTCTCCTTTCGAGAAGAAGTGTTCTTCTGATACCACTTTTGCCTCTGTATGATGTGCGATGAATTCAATTTCTACGGTTTCATATTTTGTTCTTAAAAAACGTGTCATCCAGAAGAAAAAGCTTCTTGCCATATATTTCTCCCATACTCCCATGGATCCACTTGTATCCATCATAGCCAAAACGACTGCTTTGGATTCAGGCTTTAATACTTCATTCCATGTTCTGAACTTCAAGTCTTCAGTATATATCGGATGAAAGCTTGGTGCTCCTTTCATGGCATTCCTCTTAAAGGCAGACATCATTGTCTTCTTTTTATCTATATTCCCCATTAGGCCTGTTTTACGGATATCGTTGAATTCAATGTGCTCGACAGTTTGAACATCTTGCTCCTTCTTCTTTAGGTTCGGAAGTTCCAATTGGCTAAATAAGGCTTCTTCAAGCTCAAGCATCGATACTTCTGCTTCATAGTAATCTTCACCGGCTTTATCTCCGGCCCCTCGACCTTTTCCAGGACCCTGCTGCTGTGGTGAGCCGTCTCTTGCAATGACATCTCCTACCTGACTCTCGCCGTCACCTTGCCCAACATGTTTATTCTTATCATAGTTGTAACGAATTTTATATTCATCTAAAGAACGAATCGGGATCTTGACGACGTCTCGACCATTGGACATGACAATGTTTTCTTCCGTAATCAAATCAGGTAAGTTGTTTCGAATCGCATCCTGTACTTTCTCTTGATGTCTCTGTTGATCATCGTGACCTTTGCGGTGGAGGGCCCAATCTTCCTTGGAAATGACAAACTGATGATTATCCATTTGACTCAAATTATTCCCCTCCTTAAAGTTTTTTCACATTTTTTCATTCTCCTGCATACACTATGTTGACTGTCTAAACTGCATATATCCCATGAAGTGAATCGGGGATTACTCTATCCTATGCAGAAGTATCGATAAATTTACAAATAATTTCGACAATTGAACGTTCTTTTAAGGTTGGACGAGCCTATTTTTCTGACAGGTTGTTTGGAAGTTCATGAATGTAAGATGGTTATTGAAAATTGGTCATTTTTCAGGAAGAAAGCTAAATTTCTTCAAGTCCACCATTCTCCCGACGAATTCACCTGTGTTAGTCTTTTATTTTCGCTTAGTTGAGGCGGTTATAGGAGATGTTGACCTATGTTAGGGGTTTATTGCGGCGCTTTCGGGGTGTCTTGCGGCATATTGTGAACGTCAATAATTGTTATAATTAAATACAACGTTCTTAGCATATTACGATATCAGCCAAAAAAATAACCAGGCAGATTCACCTGATTAAGCTTCTTCTTCATATTGAGCCGGGTCTGATACTCGATTGTGTATCTTTAATTCGCCACTGGAACGTAATTTTTCCATCTGCTTCCCTAGCTTAATGACTTCCTCCATATTGGAGGCCATGCTTCCGTTAAGAGGTTCTGCTTCTTCTCGACGATGAGGTTTAGAAGACATCCTCTTCACCCACTTTCATTTAAGATAATGGGCCCAGCTCTCTATCTATAGACTATTATATTCAGAGTTTTCCGTCAACTATTCCTTGTCTTTTTCTTTATATTGAACAGGATCCGGCTGCTTTTTGTCCTCTTTCAGCTCTTCATTCGTTCTTAGCTTGTCCACTTGTTTTCCCAGCTGTTCCATCTCTTCCATATCAGATGCCATGGAGCCATTTTCAGGTTCATAGTTTTTATCTAGTTCATATTCGTTTTTGCTCATTTCTTTCACCTCTTGGCTACTACTTTCCCCTTTACCAGAAAAAATAAACCACATAGAAAAATCGGGAGGTGTGTTTGGCACCTCCCGATTTCACTTCTATTAACGGTTCAACAGGCTGCCCACATAGCGCAATAATTCGTTGGCGGATGTTGAGTTGTAGCCGTGTTCATCGATGAGGCGGGCAACCACTTCGTTGACTTTCTTCAGCTGCTGTTCGTCTGGCGTTTTCGATGATGTCGTGATTTTCACAACGTCCTTCAAGTCAGCGAATAGCTTCTTCTGAATGGCTTCTCTCAAGCGATCATGTGAATTGTAGTCGAAACGCTTCCCTTTACGGGCATAGGCAGAGATACGGATCAAAATCTCTTCACGGAATGCCTTCTTCGCATTTTCAGAAATGCCGATTTGCTCTTCAATGGAACGCATCAGCTTTTCATCCGGATTGATTTCTTCACCGGTTAATGGATCATGAAGCTTTGCCTTATTGCAGTAAGCTTCAACGTTATCAAGATAGTTATCCATAAGCGTTTTCGCAGACTCTTCATATGAGTACACGAAGGCTTTTTGAACTTCTTTCTTGGCGATATCATCGTATTCCTTACGAGCAAGGGAGATAAAGTTCAAGTACTTATCACGAAGTTCATTCGTAATCGATGGATGTTGATCCAGTCCTTCTTTCAATGCCCGAAGAACGTCTAACGCGTTAATGGTCGGTATCTCTTTTCGAATGATTGTAGACGAGATTCGGTTAATGACATAGCGCGGATCGATTCCGCTCATTCCTTCATCCTGGTATTCCTTCTTCATTTCATCCACATCTGCGGAGTTAAAGCCTTCGACATTTTCACCGTCGTACAAGCGCATTTTCTTGATCAAATCAATATCCCCGCGCTTTGGTTCTTTCAATCTGGTCAAAATGGTGAACATCGCCGCTACCCGTAACGTATGGGGAGCCACGTGAACATTGGACACATCACTTTCATTGATCATTTTTTCATATATTTTCTCTTCTTGGGTGACCTTCAGGTTATAAGGAACCGGCATAACGATGATACGTGAGTGTAAGGCTTCATTCTTTTTATTTGAAATGAAGGATCGATACTCGGTTTCATTTGTATGGGCCACAATCAGCTCATCCGCCGAAATCAATGCAAACCGCCCTGCCTTGAAGTTTCCTTCCTGAGTAAGGGATAATAAGTGCCATAAGAACTTTTCATCACACTTCAGCATTTCCTGGAATTCCATCAATCCACGGTTTGCTTTATTTAATTCCCCATCAAATCGGTAAGCCCTCGGATCGGATTCAGAACCAAATTCGGCAATCGTGGAGAAGTCGATACTTCCTGTTAAATCGGCAATATCCTGTGACTTTGGATCGGATGGACTGAAAGTACCAATTCCGACACGTTTATCTTCAGAGAAAAAGACTCTTTCGACTTGAACGTCTTCAATGCGGCCATGATATTCTTTCTCCAAGCGCATAGTATTTAACGGAGAGAGATTTCCTTCAATGCGAATGCCATATTCGTTGTAAAAATCTTCACGTAAATGTTGAGGAATCAGATGCAATGGATCTTCGTGCATCGGGCAGCCTTTGATTGAAAAGACGCCTCCTCTTTCAGTCCGGGAATATTGCTCCAGCCCGCGTTTCAGCATGGAAACAAGGGTTGATTTCCCTCCACTGACTGGCCCCATCAGTAACAAAATTCTCTTCCTTACATCTAATCGTTTCGCAGCAGGATGAAAGTATTCTTCAACGAGTCTTTCCAGCGCCTCTTCTAAGCCAAATAATTGATTGCTGAAGAATTTATACTTTCTTTTCCCCTCGACCTCTTCAACTCCGGCATCCTTAATCATATTAAAGACTCTTGAATGAGCGGATTGCCCAACCCAAGGCTTCTCTTTCAGCAGGTCTAAATACTGAGCAAACGTCCCTTCCCATTTCAGTTTCTCTTCTTCTTCTCGGTAATGTTCGATTTTTTTTAAAATATCCATAAGGACCTCCCCCTGTCGCTTAATGAGAGACGATTAATATACTGTATGCGCTTGTTCACCTGAACATGTTAACAAGATATATTTATTACAGACAAAGGTTCAGTATTCACGGGAAACAGCAGGACCTGCCCTGTAGAATAAAAGGGTTTCATTTTCAATTCATCAAGATGCCACAGATTCAGTAAAAAAATAACCGATTTCATTCACATCAAATAAAAAATAGGCTATACTAAAGACAGACTGTGGAATAAGTGAAACTGGGAGGTTACCAAACATGGGTACTATAATGATTATAGGTGTATCTTTAGCGTTCTTAGTAGCGATTTTCACTGCTGGATATAATGATAAACCCGGCTCCAACTAATTCATAAACTAAAAAAACTGGCCAAGGCCAGTTTTTTTAGTTATTACGCCATATTAAATTAAGACCAATCACCACAACCGTCCCGACAATCAAACCATTACTCATTACAATTTGTAGCGAACTCTGAAGATCTCTGAAAAGATCCGGAGATTGAAAAAATAGACTCGTGCCACCCAAAAGTGAAATACCAATGATCGATAACTCCTTTTGTTTCAACTCCATCGAAGTAATCTTCTTTAACGAAATGATAAACATATTCACAATTGTTGAAAGCAGCGCTGCACTTGCGACGGCTACAGGCAAAGTGGACACTACATGCACCACTTGTGGCATAAAGGATATGAGTAATAAACTGCCTGCTGCTATAAGAAATGGCAGACCACTTCTTTGTTTAGTCGTTTGTACGAAACCGGATGTAACCGGCAAGGGCACAATGGCAAGAGCAGAAAAAATGGACGATAACCAATGATTGATTCCTCCAACGACAAACCCTCTTCTTATACTGTCTTGTTTATTGATCTTCTCTCCATCATATACCTCATACATCGAATCAATGGCTGCAATATTGTTTAGAATCAGGGTAAAAGAAAACAGAATAGTCGCAGTGATGATGCTACCATTGATTGCAGGTGGTCCCCATGAAAATAGTGCTGGTAAATCTACACTATTAAGATCCCTCTGTCCAATAGGGTTAGAAGCCCCACCGAACATGGCGAACACAACCCAGCCAACAATGATGCCGATCAAGAGTGAAAACTGCTTTCCCCATCCTTTTGCTTTAATTGACAGAACCACAATAAAGATAAAAACGAAAATGGCAAGCATCGTCAGTTTCCAATCAACGTTCCCTTCTTCTTGAACGATCATCCCCTTAAAAAAGATGCCACTAAGCTGAATCGCAAGAAGAAACAAAAAAACACCTGAAACTAAAGGTGGAAATACTCTTTGGTAAAATGATTTGTTTTTCACTAATCCCATAAGGATCAGAATACATCCTGCTAAAGCAAGTGATCCCATGCCAAGGGATAGTGATTCTTCAACTGAAAGACCAATTTGCTTAGAAAAGGCTGCCAAAATAACAAACACACTTACCCAGGATCCAGCTGGTCCTTCAATAATCGGAAGGGAATGTCCAATTACTATCTGAAGAATGGAGCCGAGAGCAACCAGGAAAAGCGTTCTTTGCATTAACCCTGATATCTCTATTTCACTTAATCCAAACACACTACCAATCACAATCGGAAGAGCAATCGACGTTCCAATCAAAAACATGAGCCATTGAAAACTTTGCAGGGCTATTCTTACGGACTGCCCTTTGTATTTCATGATACTTTGCCTGCTCCGGCTTTAAGCAGCATCTCCCCAATTTTATCAAATCCTCTTTCCCTGGCATGCTCAATTGGTGATTTTCCTTCCTGATCAGGAATCGTTACATCGGCACCATACTCGATTAATGTGGCAATAATCTCTTGATGCACCTTTCCTCCATCACTCAATACAATGGCTTCCATCAAGGCCGTCCAGCCAAGATCATTTACATGATTGATATCGACGTTTGTTTTTTTCAGTAGAAGTTTGACGGTCTCACCGTGGCCTTTTTCCGCAGCTGGAATTAGCGCGGTTCCGCCATATCGATTTACTAAAGCAGGATCTGCTCCTGCTTCGATCGTGAGAAGAAGAATGTCATTCATTCCTTCTGCACCAGCGTACAGGAACGGATTGTTTTTTAATTCATCCTTTAAATGAATATTAGCTCCCTTATCAATAAGCAAACGAACCATATCCGGATTATTTTGATACGTCGCAAGCATTACAGGCGTTCTACCGAGGGCATCCTGTTGATTAATATCGGCACCTTCATCAATTAACGTTTCTACCTCTTCAATATATCCTTCTTTTATATAGGTGAAAATCACTTCTTTTTCCTCCTCTTGAGCATTAAACGAACATCCCGCTAGAGTACTGATAAAGATAGCAATGAGCATCTTCTTCATTTTCACTCCCCCTAACAACTTTTAGGGTAACATGGCTTGATATATATGGATAATATCTATTAAATTGTATTATTATATATTAATCGTATAAGAGAGGTGATTACCATGCTGGACATTAAACAACTGCGCTACTTCATGGCGATTGTGGAAGAAAAAACAATACTGGCTGCAGCAAAGCGACTACATATGTCTCAGCCTCCCCTAAGTCAGCAACTGCGCACGATGGAAGAGGATCTCGGTGTGAGCTTGTTTTACCGGAGGGGGAGGAAACTGTTGATTACAGAGGCAGGTAGAGCCCTTTATCAGCATGCTTATCAGATGATCAAGCTGCTGGAGGCTGCAGAAGCTGAAGTGAAAGAAATTGGTTCCGGAGAAAAAGGCAAGCTGAGGATTGGTGTAAATACATTATCTGACATTGATTTACCAAATATTTTAACAGAGTATGAAAAGAACTTCCCGAACATCACCTATAATATTCATCAAAACGAATCTTCACAGCTCATTCATCTTTTAGAATTACGGGAGATTGATGCTGCTCTGATTCGTCTGCCATTTTCTGCAGACAATATGGCGAAGGTGGTCCTCCAAAATGAGCCCTTTTATTACATTACGAGTGTTCCGACTTCGAGCCATGACACGATTACATTAGAGGATATTGTTCACCACCCATTAATCCTTCCAAGTACACAAAGTTTGGGATTGTACGAAATGATTGTTCAGTCATTTATTTCAATGGGGTTGACGCCAAATGTAAAAGCAGAATGCTCGGATACTGTCCTCCTTGCCAATCTTGTGGAACAAGGATTCGCTTCCTCTATCGTTCCCCATAGTGCTCTGCAGGTATTTAAGTATAAAGATGTTCAACTGTTGGAAATCGAGAACATGAACAACGCAAGCTACGGTATCGTGTGGAAAAAAGACTTCTATTTGCCTAAAACAACGAGGGAGTTTATCCGGTTAGTCACAAAACATTTTCAAGTCGAGCTCCCGGAGATGGATTAGGAAAAAGCCCGAAAAGGATTTGATCCTTTCGGGCTTTTTCTAAGATTCTTTATCTGGACGCAGGGATCTACCTTTTATTAAATCCTTTCTTCTCTATAAATTCCTTCATATACATACGCTTCTTTCCTGAAAGCATGTTGGCCATTTGCTCGGTCCAGCGATCTGATCGTCTACCAGCCGTTCGTGCATGATAATAGGAAGAAATGGTTTCGTCATAACGATCGAGTTCCCTTTTCATGAATCCTTCATCACTTTGGTAGGAATCCTCATGGTAAATGGCTTCCATAGGTAGCCTGGGCTTTACATCAGAATTTCCTTCAGGGAAGCCGACTGCCAGACCGAATAAAGGAATGACCCGATCAGGAAGCTCCAGCAGTTCACTCACTGATTCCAGATCATTTCGGATTCCTCCAATATAGCAAATGCCCATTCCCATCGATTCTGCGGCAATGGACGCATTTTGGGCCGCTAGTGAAGCATCAATCAAAGCCACCATGAATTTCTCCGTACTTTCCAGTGAAGGAATGACATCTGCATTTTCCCACTCACCGATTTTCTCGTGGCGATACAAATCGGCACAGAATACAAAGAAATGACCATTTTCTTCTACATATGATTGTGGACCTGCAAGCTCTGCCAACTTCTTCTTTTTAGCAGGATCCTTCACCCCAATGATTGTATATGCTTGAATATAACTGGACGTACTGGCAGCCTGAGCACTCGAGACAATTGTCCGGACCTGCTCCTCTGTTAATGGCTCATTCTTGAAATGACGAATGGATCGATGCTTAAGAATCGTTTCAATGGTTTCGTTCATTATGTACTCTCTCCTTCACATTCTTTCCCTTAGTATAATCCAAATAAAAAAAGGAATGAAAATCATATGATTCCCATTCCTCGTTTTTTATAAAAGACCCGGATAATTTCTTTGTCTTAATGCTTCATAAATCAGAATCGCCGCTGTATTGGAAAGGTTCAATGAACGGACGTTTTCGTTCATCGGAATGCGCAGGGCACGATCTAAGTTATTTTGGATGATGTCATCCGGCAGTCCGGATGTTTCCCTGCCAAAAATAAAGAAGTAATCCTTCTCTTCCACACTGTAATCAAAGTCAGTGTGAGGGATCTTTCCGTATTTTGTTAAGTAGAAAAATTCACCGCCGTCATTTTTCTCGAAGAACTCTTCAATTGAATCATAGTATACAATGTTTACAAACTGCCAATAATCAAGGCCAGCCCGCTTTAACATTTTATCATCTGTTGAGAACCCGAGTGGACGAATCAAGTGCAGAGTTGTATCTGTTGCTGCACAGGTTCTCGCAATATTCCCTGTATTAGCAGGGATTTCTGGTTGATATAATACAACATGTACTCCCATGTTAATGTCACCTCATTCATAAAACTCTAAGTGACATTATACCATTTCCTCCCCATAGAACAAGACTTAGCCGTCATCTACTATTGTAAAAAATCTATATTTGATATTGGGTGTATAAGCAGTCGAGTCCTCATACTTCCAATATCGCATTCTGCTGTTGAACGTATGGGCATTCACGAGAGGCTCTCCTGCAGCATCTTTACCAGTCACGATTGTTGTATGGTCAAAACGCCCATCCCCTTCGAAGTCATAGCAAATGACGTCCCCAAGCTTTAACTCTTTAGCGTCATTCACCTGTCTTCCCCTTAACCCGACCGTCGAGTTCGGGATGTACCATCTCATTGAATTTGCCACCGTCCAGCTATAGCTCCAGTTCTGATTTCTCATCCACCAGCCCTTCCCCTTCGCCGGATATCCACGCATAGGAGCATCCCCTGCATAGAGGCACTGTGAAATATAATTCGTGCAATCATTCTCAAATTTCTTAAATGCTGGGTTATAGCTGTTCCACCACCGTTCAGCATACTGCACCGCACTCAGACGATCATATTGATACACCACTCTAACCTCTTTCTCGTTAGAGGTAGAAGTCTCTTCATGTACGACATTCTCTCCATATTGAATCGGAATCTCGCCGTCTTCATAGATTTTATCCTTATAAAAGGCTGCATGCCGATTCTCTACTTCTTCTTCTAAATAAAGAAGATCGCCCTGCTTAATAAGATATTTATAGTGAACATCATATAAAATGATTTGCGTTTCATTTAGCTGAGGTGTCATGCTTTGGATTTTCCCTGCTGCATCCACCTTTACAATTTCTGCATTTCGCTGAAGACAAGATTCCTTCTTTCTTCTCACTTTGTCACTGTGATAGTCTGACTGACTACGAGATGTATATTCATCAATCACATGTTGGACCTTTTCCATTAACAGCTTTCTGATCATTGTCTTCCCTCCTCCCTAATTGTTATGCGGGGAAGGGACTGTTCAAAACAAAAAAGGATAAACTCAGGTGAATTTGTGAGTTTATCCTTTTGAACTATTTGGTTATCAGGTTAAGGCCGTTTTGAATTTCGCTTAGTACATCGTCATCTGTTTCTACTTTCTGCTGTCTCAGTAATGCCTGTTGTGCTTGTTCTCCGCCGATTTTGCCCAAGGCCCAGGCGGATGTCCCTCGAATGACGGGCCGCACATCTTTTTTCATCACATCAATCAGATCGTCAATGGCTGTTATATCCTTATAATGGGCGAGTGCGATGATCGCGTTTCGCTGAATCGGCTTCTTACCTCTCCATGAACCGGATACATGACCGTACTTTTCTTTAAACTCACGGTTACTGATCGTTAAAAGCGGCTTTAATAGTGGCTTTGCGATTTCTGGATCTGGCTCCATCTCTTCGTGAAAATGAAAGTTCATGCCCTTATTTTCAGGACATACAGTTTGGCAGGTGTCACATCCATAAAGACGGTTCCCAAGCTTTACCCGGTACTCATCCGCAAGAAAGCCCTTTGTCTGCGTCAAAAAGGCAATGCATTTCTGAGCATCCAGCTGTCCACCTTCTATAAGTGCTCCCGTTGGACAGACATCCACGCATTTATTGCATGTACCACATTGGTCCTCCATCGGTGAATCAGGGGCAAACGGAAGGTTTGTCACCGTTTCCCCGAGATACACATAGGATCCGAACTCAGGCGTGATAATTGAGCAGTTCTTTCCGCTCCAGCCAATGCCTGCCCGCTCTGCCACCGCACGATCCACAAGTTCACCAGTATCCACCATTGATTTGAAACGTGCTTGTGGAACTCTTGATACGATATATTCTTCCAACTTTGAAAGACGATCCCGAAGCACATGGTGATAATCCGTCCCCCATGATGCCCGGCAAAAGATCCCCCGTCTCTCTCCCCGTTTGCTTTGTGGAGCGCTCTTCATCTTTGAAGGATAGGCAAGGGCAATGGCAATAATCGATTTGGGACTCTCGAAGATTAATGAAGGATCGATCCGCTTCTCAATGTCTTTCTCTTCAAAACCGGATTGATACCCAAGCATTTCCTGACGAAGAAGCCGGTTCTTCATTTCTGAAAATGCACCTGCAGTCGTAAAGCCAATTTTATCAATCCCGATTTCCTTACTATAATCGATGATATCCTGTTTCAACTGATCCATATCCATTGCCCTTTCCTCCTTTCTAACTATAAGATATATTTACAAGCTTATCAGCTTACGTGAAATGGCAACGTGTATTATGATAAACTATTTTAAAACAAATGTGGAGGGAAAATAAGTGGAAATCACGATCGATTCATCCATAACGTCCAAAATCCCTGATTTTAAAGTGGGGTTCATTCAATACCATCATATCGAAGTCGGCGCTTCTCCTCAAATGTTGAAAGGAAGACTTCAGCTGTTCCAGGAATCCATCTTCTTTGATCTTCACGATAAAAATGTGACGGAAGTAGAAGGAATTGCCGCGTGGCGGGACATCTTCAAGAAAACAGGAAAGGACCCGAATCGCTACCGTCATTCTGCCGAAGCCCTTTTTCGCCGGGTTAAAAAACAGAACTACCTGAGCACCATTAACTCAGCCATCGATCTCAACAACTTCTTCTCCCTTCAATACGAAGTACCCATCGGAATCTACGACTGTGCAGGGTTCAAGGGGGATAGCATCGAGTTAAAAGTGGGGGAAACGGGTCAAACCTACATAGGGCTAAACGGCCGGGAAAACTCACTGGAAAACCTGATCGTCGCCTGTGACGGGGACGGACCTTTCGGAAGTCCATTCGTTGACTCAGACCGTGCACCCGTCGGCGAAGAAACCAAAAATGCCATTCAAATCATCTTTCTTAAGCCTTCCCTTTCTATAGAAGAAAGCGGGAAACTCACGAAATCGTTAATGGATATGTTTATCGGGATTCATGGTGGGGAAGGTTCATTTGAAGTGGTGGGTGGATAGTTGTTTCTGCAGGATCCCTGGTTGGTGGGATCCTGTTTTAATTTGTCACGCCACTACTCACAAAAAAAGAGAGCCCAATGGACTCCCTCCTTATAAAACCTACACCCACCACATATCCGATGGCTGCTCTTCAATCAAGATCGACTTTAAATTCTTCACGGCACGCCCGAAGCCTTCTTCAATCGACATGATCGGATCCTCGTGCTCGATGCTTACAACATAATCATATCCGAATGTGCGCAGTGCACTCATCATATCTGACCACTCCTGTAAGCCATGTCCACAGCCTACTGAACGGAAGGACCACGCTCTTGTTTGGATGTTTCCGTATGGCTGCATATCTGTCAGACCGTACATGTTGACGTTGTCTTGATCGATATACGTATCTTTCGCGTGGAAATGGTGAATCGCATTTTCTTTACCCAGGATTTTAATCGCAGCAACCGGATCGATTCCTTGCCACCACAGGTGACTGGGATCAAGGTTTGCACCGATTGCATAACATGTTTCTTCACGAAGCTTCAATAACGTATACGGAGTATGTACAAGGAAACCTCCGTGCAGCTCAAGACCGATTTTCACGTTATGATCCTCTGCAAGCTTCCCTATCTCTTTCCAATAAGGAATCAACTTTTCTTCCCATTGCCATTTGAGAATATCCCCATATTCATTCGGCCAAGGGGAGACAGGCCAGTTCGGATGCTTTGCCCCTTCATGGTCGCCTGCTGTTCCAGAAAAACAGTTAACAACCGGTACATTCATCAAGCTTGCGAGCTTTATCGTTTTCTGAAGTGCCACATGGGATTCTTCCGCAAATGCTGCATCAGGCGAGATCGGATTTCCGTGACAGCTGAAGGCACTGATTTCCAATCCTCTTGATGTTACTTTCTCTAAGTATTCATTTCTCTTTTCTTCGCTTTCTAAAAGGGCGTCCAGGTCACAGTGAGCATTTCCAGGATATCCTCCCGTGCCGATTTCGACTGCGTGAAGCCCGGCTTCTTTTACATAATCAAGCATTTCATCAAGATTTTTTTGTGAAAATAATACAGTAAATACGCCTAATTTCATTTGTGCTTCCTCCTATTTCAATCGGATACTTTGTCCGGTTTCACTGCTTTTATAGATGGCATCAATTATTTGAGACACTTGCTTAGCTTCCTGGGGCTTCACAACCAGCGCCTCTAAACCGAGACAGCTATTGATAAAGTTCTGGGCTTGTGGAAGACTTGGATCATCTTCACCGGGAACCCAATCCGCTTCACTATTCAGAAGCATGCCGTGTTTCATTTGGTTCATTTGGAACGGGAATAAATCGATTCCTCCGGTTTGCCCTGAAATGCTCATGCTTTCTTCATCGCTATTGACGTTTGCAGACCAAGACGTTTCGAAGAGCATGGATGCACCGTTATCGAACTTGATATAAGCCGTTACATGGTCATCGACTTCAAATTTCTCTTTATCAAAGTCTCCCCACTGATTCACTTGATCTGGCATTCTACTAAGCTTGTTATAGGTCGTCCCTGTTACCTCAACAGGTGCCGGGTTCCCAAGAAGCCATAGGGATAAATCCAGAAAGTGACATCCGTAGTCGATTAAGCTGCCACCGCCTTGTAGCTCCTTGTTGGTAAACACTCCCCAGCCAGGGACTTTGCGGCGACGGATTGCTCTTGCCCTTGCCACCATTGGTTCGCCAATTTCATCTTCCCTAATCACTCGCTTCGCAGCACGTGAGTCCTTCATAAAACGATAATGATAAGCGATAGCTAGAACCTTCCCTGACTCTTCGGCAGCTTCGATCATCATTTCGCATTCTTCAGGAGTCATGGCCATCGGTTTCTCACAAAACACATGCAGACCCGCTTTGAGCGCTGCAATCGTAATTTCCGCATGAAATTTATTCGGAGTACAGATCGTCACAGCATCCACATGCTCGAACATGTCCCGATAATCACTGAACACGTTAGGAATGTTAAAGGTTTCTGCCACGGTTTGAGCAGTGACAGGATTGATATCATTGATCGCTTCAATGGATACAGAGTCTGATAGTTTTATAAAAGTAGGAATGTGACGCGTTTGGGCAATGCCCCCAACGCCGATCACTCCCATCCGAAGTTTGGTCATTGCTCGTATTCACCTCTATTACAGTTTTACGATTCGTTTTGTTTCACTTGATTCCAGAGCTGATAAAACCACCTCTAACGATTTCTTTCCTTCTTCACCCGTAACAGGAGGCTCTGCATTATGAAGGATGCTGTGAACAAATTGATCGATCACACGGGAATTCGCCTGGCCGCCCTCGTCATTTGTTTGAATGCCGCCAAGCTCATACTTCACTACTTCTCCCGTTACGTATTGAACGATAAGAGAGTTCACCGGATCATCCTCTAAACGGAGAATCGCTTTCTCCCCATATATGATTGTAGAGTTATCCTCTTTCGACACATAGGACCAGCTTGCAGCCAGGGTACCTACTGTACCGCTTTCTGTTTTCAATACACAGACAGCCGTATCATCCACATCTGCATTTTCCTTTGCGCTTGTTTCAACAAAGGCACCGACCTCTGCAAATTCTTCGCCTAGGATGTAACGAAGGAGATCGGTTTTGTGAACACCTAGGTCACCCATGGCACCAATGAACGCTTCATCCTTTTTAAAGAACCAGCTATCCTTCCCGTCAGCACTCCAGCCTTCAGGACCACCGTGACCAAATGCAGAACGGAAACTGTAGATTTTACCAACTTCACCACTTTCAATCAGCTGCTTCGCTTTTTGGTGAGAAGGGACAAAACGCTGGTTATGAGCGATCATCAATTTTTTACCGTTTTTAGCAGCGGCATCAATCATGGACTGTGCTTCTTCACTTGAAGTGGCCATAGGCTTTTCACATAATACATGCTTTCCAGCGTTTAGGGCATCGATGGAAATCGGTGCATGCAGGTAGTTGGGTGTACACACACTCACAGCTTCCACTTCAGCGTTTGCCAGTAGTTCTTTATAATTGGTATACGCTTTCGCTCCGACGGCATCGGCCATTTTCCATGCCCGTTCTTCCACGGTGTCACACACCACTACCACTTCTACGTTTTCATTGTTTGCATATTCCGGCAGATGACGATACTGTGCGATGCTTCCACACCCGATAACCCCGATCTTTAATTTACTCATGATTTTTTCCTCCTCTTGTTCTTTAATTTGATCCTTTGATTTCTTCTAACGGCTTTGCGTTTCCGTATACCGGTCTTGCATGATCTACAGGGGATGCCCATTTCACTGCATTGACGATGACCTTCTGAACGTCTTCATTGTAATAGGTTGGATACGTTTCATGTCCTGGACGGAAGTAAAATACTTTTCCGTTACCACGCTGATACGTACACCCGCTTCTAAACACTTCCCCACCTTCGAACCAGCTCACCATCACAAGCTGATCAGGAGTCGGAATGTCAAAATGCTCTCCATACATTTCTTCCTTCTCAAGCTCGATGTATTCCCCTAGCCCCGCTGTAATCGGATGACTTGGATCGACAATCCAGATACGTTCTTTCTCATCAGCTTCCCGCCATTTCAAGTCACAAGAAGTACCCATCAATGTTTTGAAGATTTTAGAGAAATGACCTGAATGAAGTACGATTAACCCCATTCCATCAAGGACACGCTGTTTCACTCTTTCAACTACTTCATCTTTCACTTCATCATGGGCGATATGTCCCCACCATACCAATACGTCTGTACCATCTAAAACTTCCTCTGTTAGTCCGTGCTCACCCTCATCTAATGTGGCCGTTTTCACATTGAATGATGCTTCTCCCAGGAAGGAGGCAATGGCACCATGAATTCCTTCAGGGTACACCTCTCTCACTTTCGGATTCTTCTGTTCATGACGATTTTCATTCCATACCGTAACGTTCAACATTGTAATACCTCCAAGTTAAGTGTTTAATTGTAAATGCCGGTATTCATTTGGTGTCATACCGACGTGCTTTTTAAATACTTTACTGAAATACTTTTCATTCCCATACCCTACACCATAGGCGACTTCATAAATTTTCAAATAAGGATTTTCTAGCAGTTTCTTCGCTTTTTCCATCCGGATATTCGTGACGTAATCCGTGATGGTAGATCCATGATCCTGTTTGAACTTACGTGAAATGTATTCCCTGCTTAAGTAAAAGCGACCGGCAATGTCCTGAAGATTGATATCCTCTTGATAATGCTGCTGAAGATATTCTTCAATCTGCTGCATATTGTTCTTTTCCCGCTGATACTTTGCCTTTGAAAGGGTTTGAATTAATTCACTGAACTCTTTCGCCTTTTCCTCTTTAAATTTCCTGAACGAAAACGAGCCATCTTCATTCCAATAATCCAGCCCCCTGTAAAATGGTTCTTGATGCTGAATTTCGTATTCTTTCAACCAATTATTCCGTAATAACTCAAATTGATTTTCCCAAACCTGGAGCTGTTCCAGTGAGAGGGCATGCCCCGTTTCCATCTGTGAAAATATTCCATTCAAGTGGGACTGAACTTGATCCCCGCTTCCCGAACGGATTGCCCATTTTAATTCATTGGAGTGATCCAATAAATGCAGCAGGGACTGTCTTTTCACATCTTTATGGGTGACGATTTTCTTTTGATCAAGCAGGGTATGCTTAAGATAAACTTGTAAAGCAGATTCATACGCTTCGTTTATTTTCTTAGACTTCTGCCCAAGAGCAATGATCGTAAAGAGTTTGCTATATTGATAGATCAATGAGTAGATTTCCTCTAATAGATACGTTACATTTCTATCATTCCAGAAGAGAATCACAAGCTCTTCTTCTTTGTTCCCATTCCGGAAGCAAACCCCATCATTTTGCTTTCGCAGCAATTCATTGCAAATATTGATAAGGGTAAAAAAGGCCAGGTCCCGGTCTCCTTGAAAGGATTTCATCACGATCGGTTTGATGGGGATGAGGGCAACGGTCTTTGAAAGCTTTGTAATGGCAATCCCAAATTCATTTTCGACCTTTTCAACCATCTCTGTGGTAATGCTCTCCTTCGCACAGAGACTTGAGAATAACCGATCCCAATAAAGGGGCTTTACCTCATTCATCACTCGATTTTCCTCTACTTGAGATTTTCTTGATTGAGCCTGTTCATTCCATTCTTTTACCGCTTTATCCAGTGTTTCATTTAACACATCCGGTTCAATCGGCTTCAGAATATAATCAAAGCTTCTATAAAAGATCGCGTTTCTCATATACTCGAAATCATCATACCCGCTTACAACGATGGTTTTGCTTTTAAGGTCAGAGGCATGAAGCCATTTTAAAAGGGTGATGCCATCCTGTTTCGGCATCCTCATATCAGTGAAAATGATTTCCGGCCGGTGCTCTGTGATCAATTCGATGGCTTGGTCTCCATCTTCCGCCTCCAGAATAGTGTGGATCCCATGCTTGTCCCATTCCGCTAATAAAAGTAACCCCTCACGCACATGCTTTTCGTCGTCAATGATGATTGCTTTCATTTGCTTCACCTTCCATTCTTATTGGCAGCCTCATGGTGACCATAAAGCCTCCCTCATCATGATTTTCAAGCTGTAAAGTGGCCTGGTGGTCATAGTAGAGCTTTAAGCGAACATACACATTCTTCAGTCCGATATTGGTCTCATCCCCCGTTTTATTCCATGCATCTGCTTTAAAATGATCCCCGATTTCCCGAAGTCTGCTTTCGGTTACGCCGACTCCATTATCACGGACAATCATCACCAGTTCCCCCTCATCCTGAAAGCAGGATAACCATATACGTCCTACCCCGTCCCGGATATCGAAGCCGTGTTTGAAGTAGTTTTCAATGAGAGGCTGAAGGATCATCTTCGGTACTGGGATCTCCTTCACCTCTTCTTCTACCTCTACACTATATTCCAGGTGCTCTCCGAAACGCTCTTTTTGTAAAAGAAGATAGGCGTTTGTGTAATTGATTTCCTTGCTTAATGGAACTACATCCTCCTCCATATTCATCCCGTACCTCATTATTTTGGAAAGGTGGGTGATCAGGGAATAGATTTGCGGCACCTTGTTCTTCAAAGCAATCGTTCCAATGGATTGCAGGGCATTATAGAGAAAATGCGGATTGATTTGAGATTGGAGAACCTTTAATTGATTCGTCTTGTTCTCGAGCTCCAACTTGTACTCACGGTTGATCAGATGATTGATCCGTTCGATCATCTGCTGAAACCGGAAGCCGAGGATCCCGATTTCATCGGAACCGAACGATTCAGACTGTACCTTCATATTCCCTTTTTCAACCTGCTGGATATTTTGAAGCAGAATCCTTATTGGTGATGTAATCTTAAAAGATACAAAGAGCGTCGCAAGGACCACTAGGGATAATCCAAGTACTCCGAATAAAATATTAATCTTTGCCACACTAAATGCGCTTTCATAAAGATTTACGTAAGGAACCCGTTTCACTAACAACCAACCGCCGGCTGAAGCAGGAAGCTGATCGTACATCATCACCCCGTTAAAGGAATCCTCTTTCCACTCGAGCGTCCCTGATACATCCTTTGATTTCACAATCCGCTTGATCCACTTCTGATTGTTTACATCATCCGACACATCCCGGTCCGAGCTATAAATCATTTCCCCTTCGGAAGAAAGAAGATAAAATTCCTCTGACTTAGCATTATATAAGTTTCTACTCAAATCGATAATCTTGTCAGGAGAAACCTCCAATGAAATATACGCAAGCACCTCATCACCGGGAACGTTTCGGAATGCCCGGTGAATCGTGACAATATCCTTCGACCGGTTAATATTCTTTTCTTCCTGACTATGGGTTGGTTCAATATACATGTTATAAGGGCTGCGCTCTGCATTTCTGAAGGATTCCCATTGTGAATCTCTTACCTTATTGGAAAATACAACGGTAGAGCGCTTTGTTGCCGAGATGACGCGGTCACCATCGGCGAAGGAAATACGTACCCCGTTAATTGTATCACCCGTGTAGAGAATCGTTTGCACAACATTCTTTACAATGCCGATCGTTAAGTAATTATTCTCTTGACTGGGTGATCTCATGAAGTTAATAAAATCAGGATGATTATAGAGTGATAAAGTTAATCCGTTGAGCTCATTAATATAGCTCTCCAGATTCACCTTTCCCTGATAAAGAAGATTGCTGCTCTCCTCCACCACCTGCTCCTCTATGGAATCCTTCGTATACAAATATGTAATAATAATCGAACTGCCAAACGGCACAATCGTCGTAATCATCAACAACACAATCAACTTATTCCGAATGCTGGTCTTTAACATGAGGGACGGACCTCCCAGGTCTCACTTATACACTAGTATAAAATGTTTTTCCCTGCTCTTGGAAGTATTTTTTCGAAATATTCCCATTAAACTTATAAAATAGAAAGCATGCCCTAAATAGACATGCTTTCTATTATTCGATTTACTTCAAGTTATCCCATGTTTGTTGGAATCGCTCAAGTACAGTATCGTAATCAATTTTCCCTGCGGCATATTCCTGGATCGTTGCAGCGAATTCCTTATTCGCTCCATCCGGCCATTTGAACCAAGTCCAAGGAATCGTCTTCTCTTCTTTAGAGTAGTCAAGGATGGACTGTCCTAAATCACCAAGACCATTTGGCTCGATGTTATCGAATGCTGGGATGAATGCAAACTCTTCCGTGATATAACGCTTACCAGTTTCAGATGAAACCATCCACTCCAAGAATGTTTTCGCTTCTTCAAGATGCTCAGAGTTCTTGTTTAATACCCAGTTATTCGGTACACCTACTGGAAGGCGATCAGCACTATCATCATTGCTGATAGAAATTGGAAGGAAGCCCATATTGATTTCAGGATTGATCTCAGTGATCATGTTCTCAGTCCAGTTTCCTTGTTGAAGCATCGCAGTTTCACCAGAAGCAAATAGCGTTACTTGTGTATTGTAATCCGTCGTTAATGGATTATCATTTGCATATTTAAGCTCAGCATCTAAAACTTCTTTGAATTGCTTGAACTTTTCGTTTCCTACAATTTTCTCAGAACCGTCATAAAGTCCGGCGATGAACGCATCCGGATCCTCCTGCTGAGCAAAAGGAATGTTAAGTAAATGTTGACCAATTACCCACCACTCGCCGTAACCAGCAGAGAAAGGTGTGATTTTCTTCGCTTCCAGCTTTTTCGCAGCGTCTTTTAACTCATCAATCGTTGCAGGCGGCTCAGTGATCCCCGCTTCTTCAAATAAATCTTTATTATATACAAATCCGTAGCCTTCAAGGTTAACCGGCATACCATAAAGCTTGCCGTCTTCATCCGTCATCGGAACTTTACCGATCGGAAGAACATGATCAACCCATGGCTCACCAGAAAGATCCGCTAACTTCTCTTTCCAAAGCTCTAACTCTTTAAAACCACCGTTGTTGAAAATGTCCGGCTCTTCACCAGAAGCAAATTTCGCTTTCAAAGCTGCACCGTAATCGGCACCTCCACCAACTGTTTCAAGCTTAATCTTAATGTTTGGATGCTCAGCTTCGAACTCATTAATCATTTCTTGAAGCTGATCAGCAATTTCAACCTTGAACTGGAAGAAATTAAGGGTTACTACATCGTCACCTGATCCAGACTCCCCACCTGATTTGCTTGAAGTGTCTTTAGAAGAACAGCCGGCAATAATTCCAAATACTAAAACCAAAGACATACAAAGTAAAATTATACGTTTCATAAATGGATTGACCTCCCTGATATAAATTATTTTATATAAATTTCTGTATCAATGATAGACCATCGCGACAGAAATTTTATATCTACTTGATTGACCCTGAAGCAATACCTTTGATGATATGCTTCTGTAAAAATAAGAAGAAAATGATGATCGGTGTAATGCCAAGCACTAACGCTGCAAGACCCATATCCCATTGCTTCGTATACTGAGCGAAAAACGAACTTGCTGCGAGTGGAATCGTACGCAGTTCTGCATCCTGTAATACAAGAAGTGGAAGCAGATAGTCATTCCAAATCCATAAGGTGTTCAGAATGATCACGGTCACTGTTATTGGCTTAAGTAATGGGAATACGATTCTCCAGAACACACCAAACTGACTGCAGCCATCAATCATCGCGGATTCTTCAATCTCAATCGGAACGGTTTTCACAAATCCATGATACAAGAACAGAGAAAGTGGTACCCCAAATCCGAAGTACATGATGATCAATCCTGGAATGCTATTCGTAAGTCCTAACGTCCCCCCGACCTTCATAAGAGGAATCATCACCGTCTGGAACGGAATGACCATGGCTGAAACAAAGATGACAAATAAGATTTTGCTGAACTTCCCTGGCGTACGAACCATTTTCCACGCCGCCATGGAGCTGATGATCACTAATCCAATATTACTGAAAACGGTGATGACCAAGGAGTTCCAGAAAGCACGGGGGAAATTGATGATCTCCCACACCTTCGCATAGTTAGAGAAAACAAATTCCTTAGGCCACGCCGCCGCATCGATCAAGATCGCAGCAAATGGCTTCACTGAGTTAATTAGTACGAAGTAGAAAGGAATAAGGAAAATGAGCCCTATGACAATACCGATAATCTCTAATACAAACGTTCTTTTCGTATAGCGATTGCCCATTACGCCTGAACCTCCTTCTTCTTCGTCACCATCACCTGAATCGTCGTAAACACTGCCACTACCACAAAGAACAGGATCGATTTCGCTGTTCCAAGGCCATAACGGTTGTTTTGGAACGCTTCTTGATAAATATTGATCGCCACAGATTGTGTAGAATTGAATGGTCCCCCACCTGTTAAGGAGATGTTCAAGTCGAATATCTTAAAGGCCATTGAAATCGTCAAGAAGAAACAAATCGTGAACGCCGGTAAAATCAATGGAATGATTATTTTCGTCAACAACGTCCAGTTTGATGCTCCATCTATCCTCGCTGCTTCCAAAAGTGAATTGTCCACCCCTTGCAATGCCGCGACATAGATGACCATCATATAACCACTGATCTGCCATGCAAACACGATGACAATCCCCCAGAATGCCGTCGTCTCATCACCAAGCCAAGGCATTTTAAAGAATCCAATCCCCGTCATATTCCCAAGTGATGAAAATCCTTTAACAAAAATGAACTGCCAGATGAACCCGAGTAGCAATCCACCGATCACGTTCGGAATAAAAAACACTGTCCGCAAAATATTACGGGTTTTCAATGCCGCATTTAACAGTAACGCAAATCCAAAACCTATTAAGTTACTAATAATCACAGCCGCAAACATAAACTTCGTCGTAAACATAAAGGAATTAAAGAACGTCTTATCATCCGTAAAGATTTTCTTATAATTCTCAAACCCAACCCACTCAACAACCGAGCTGACACCATTCCATGAAGTAAACGAATAATACACACCCATCAAGAACGGAAGAATCTGAATCACTAAGAAAAATAAAAGTGCCGGTCCAACAAAGGCAGCATACGTCAGCAAGCTCTTATACTTAAACTTCTTCTTCGTCACTGCTTTCATTTGTACGTCTGGGCTTACTGGCCCAGTCTGAATCTTTGGTTCCACCCGTATCACCACCCCTAATTATGTAATCGCTTTCTTACATTATAATGGTAGCGCTTTCTTAAAAAGGGGAACTCAATTGACAAAGAAGGTGCAAAATTTTGACTAGATGGGGTTGGTTTGAGTGTGGTGTGGGTAAATGAAAAGGTTGGGGGTTATTGTGTCGTGGTGGATTGTGGTGTGGTGAGTGTGGGGATCAATTCATGTGTAGTTGGAATTTGAGTGAGGAGGACTAGTTGGGAGGGATGGTGTGAATTTGAAAATAAATATGGGGAATTTGAAAATAAAATAGGAAAATTGATAATAAATGTAGCAAAGTCGATAATAAATATAGCAAAGTTGATAATATATCTACCAAACTCGAAATTAATTATCAAAACCTGATAAAATCTAGCCTTTACAGCATTAGACAGTTGCTTTTTCATGTCAATTTAACCAATTTCACTTCCATACTTCCCTAAAAACCTCATTTTATTTCTATACTAGTCATGTTTTAACTCAATTCCTGTATAAAAAGCTACCTAATACTATCTATAAAATTAAGAAACCTTCCAATATCATCTGATTCTTCTTAAAATAAAGCAGCTTGCTCACCGATTTATACCCAAACCCATCAACCCTTACACTCCTCACTACCCACATATTATTTTTGAGCTTCTAAACAACAAAAAAGACTTCCTCTAATGAGAAAGTCTATCGTATGTAAGTTGGAGCGGGTGAAGGGAATCGAACCCTCATCATCAGCTTGGAAGGCTGAGGTTTTACCACTAAACTACACCCGCATATGGTACCGGTGGCCGGGATCGAACCGGCACTCCAGAGGAACACGATTTTGAGTCGTGCGCGTCTGCCAATTCCGCCACACCGGCATTTCATTTGGAGGCGGCAACCGGATTTGAACCGGTGATCAAGGTTTTGCAGACCTATGCCTTACCACTTGGCTATGCCGCCTTAATATTGGAGCGGAAGACGGGATTCGAACCCGCGACCCCCACCTTGGCAAGGTGGTGTTCTACCACTGAACTACTTCCGCACTACTGGGCTAGCTGGATTCGAACCAACGCATGTCGCAGTCAAAGTGCGATGCCTTACCGCTTGGCTATAGCCCACTGATAGTATATGTCACGGAAATGAAAATGTGACTTTTATGGGGCGACTGATGGGAATCGAACCCACGAATGCCTGAACCACAATCAGGTGCGTTAACCACTTCGCCACAATCGCCATAATGAAATTGGCAGGGGTAGTAGGAATCGAACCCACACCAAAGGTTTTGGAGACCTTCGTTCTACCTTTAAACTATACCCCTATATTGAGTCTTATTTTGCTTACGCAAAGTAATGATAGATATTTTGCTTACGCAAAAATCTTTGGTGGAGGGGGGCAGATTCGAACTGCCGAACCCGAAGGAGCGGATTTACAGTCCGCCGCGTTTAGCCACTTCGCTACCCCTCCATATAAATCACTCGGATGGTGCCGGCAAGAGGACTTGAACCCCCAACCTACTGATTACAAGTCAGTTGCTCTACCAGTTGAGCTACACCGGCATCAAGTAATAGTGATAAATGGTGGCTCAGGACGGAATCGAACCGCCGACACATGGATTTTCAGTCCATTGCTCTACCAACTGAGCTACTGAGCCACTATGTATAATAAAAGTGGCGGTCCGGACGGGACTCGAACCCGCGACCTCCTGCGTGACAGGCAGGCATTCTAACCAACTGAACTACCGGACCAAAAGTTTTTACGATAGCAGAATATTTTACCTTGAATTGTGCCAGCAAAATAATGTTCATTACCTCACGACAGCGAAAATAACTATCCAAGCGTGACTCATTAAGGATTATGCATCCCTAAGTCAAAAATGGTATTGCGGGGACAGGATTTGAACCTGCGACCTTCGGGTTATGAGCCCGACGAGCTACCGAACTGCTCCACCCCGCGACGATATAATATGTTAATTTTCTCTGAGAGAAAATTTTGTAGGTTTATTTTGCTTTCGCAAAAAAACTTGGTGGAGGATGACGGGATCGAACCGCCGACCCTCTGCTTGTAAGGCAGATGCTCTCCCAGCTGAGCTAATCCTCCAATATAATAATTGATTTGTTTTCACTTTCGAATAAAAAGTGTTGGTGACCCATACGGGATTCGAACCCGTGTTACCGCCGTGAAAGGGCGGTGTCTTAACCGCTTGACCAATGGGCCTAAATAAGAAGAAATGTTATGGCGGAGAGCAAGGGATTTGAACCCTTGAGACAGCATTAACCGCCTACACGATTTCCAATCGTGCTCCTTCGGCCACTCGGACAGCTCTCCATATGATGGCTCCGCAGGCAAGATTCGAACTTGCGACCGATCGGTTAACAGCCGATAGCTCTACCACTGAGCTACTGCGGAACGATATGCCTGGCGACGTCCTACTCTCACAGGGGGAGATCCCCCAACTACCATCGGCGCTGAAGAGCTTAACTTCCGTGTTCGGCATGGGAACGGGTGTGACCTCTTCGCCATTGTCACCAGACTATTACTTGTCTCTTTTTAAAGGACAAGTACTATTATATCGCGTAGATATAATTTTTCAAGGC
>JBNJJV010000002.1:0-807287 GCA_051750565.1 Bacillota bacterium
CAATGTGAAGAAAGAGTAGCTCTTAGGGGTTGCTCTTTTTTTGTTTTTTTATCAGAAATGTTGTTGGACGGTGAATTAGGCACCCATCTTCTATACAGGTAGACTTGGAATTGAATAAAAGATCAGTGTTTGTGCGCAAACCCTCACACATTCTAAATGTTAGAAAATAGTAAATGACGCATAAAAGGATGAAAACGACGCATAAAATAAAAAAACGACGCATAAAATTGTAAAATGAGGAAATTAACTCATTTGGGCATCAGGTTTTGAGGAAAATATAAGCATTTTTTACAAAAACAACCCCCTTTATTAAAGATTTACTATATTAGTAGGCACTATAAGCACAATATAAAGAAAGATCTCGTTAAAAATGCGGTACGTTTTGACTATTATACTAACTTTCTAACCAAAAAACTTATATAGAAGAGATTTTAATTACTTCATCACTTAAGACCAGTAGCAAACTCCAAACAAAAATCTACAGATTCCCAAATTATCATTAGACATATAGACAACTACTCCCCAAAATCTTTATCGATATCCACCCATACGAAAGCCGATTACAAAGATTGTGTAGAACCACATGAGGCTGTTGAAAAGTTAAAATCTCTATAAGATCTTACATGAAAAAGGCTAAATGGTAGCGATGACTGGCAACTATTTAGCCTTTTGTTGTTTTAACTTAGTTAAAATAGGAAAGACACAGAATAGGACATATGATTTTTCTAGAAATTGTCACTGGTTCATCCCTTATATTTTTCTTGTAATGGTTCATATTCGGATTCTTTTCTAGTAAAATAGATACTTAATTTGAGCATACTACTAGTAGTAGTGGAGAGAGGAGCATCTCGGTGTTAGACAATAGTTTTGTGATGGTAGCGATTATTTTGATCATCAATGTTGTATACGTATCCTTTTTTACGATCAGAATGATTTTGACGTTAAAGGGTTATCGATATATTGCTGCTTTTGTGAGTACATTTGAAGTAGTGATTTATGTTGTCGGTCTTGGGCTGGTTCTGGACAACCTGAATGAGATTCAGAATCTGATCGCATATGCGGTCGGGTATGGTTTGGGTGTGATTGTCGGGATGAAAATCGAGGAGAAGCTGGCTCTTGGGTATATTACAGTGAATGTGATCACGAAGGAGTATGATAAGGCCCTTCCGAATGAACTTCGTGCAAGAGGCTACGGGGTGACGAACTGGGAAGCGAATGGACTGGAAGGAAACCGTATGGCCCTGCAGATCCTGACTCCGAGAAAGTATGAGATGAAGCTGTATGATACAATTAAAGAGCTTGACCCAAAGGCATTTATCATTGCGTATGAACCGAAGGCGATTCATGGCGGGTTCTGGGTGAAGACAGTACGAAATATTCGCAAAGGAAAACTAAAAGAATGAGTAAAAAGAAATTATTATTTGAAGTACAAGAGAATGAGACGATTACAGATTGTTTAGACCGTATGAAGGAAATGGGTTATATGCCGGTAAGACGGATGGAAAAACCTGTGTTTGAAGAACAAAAAGATGGAACGAAAACAGAGTATGTCCCTATTAAACAGACAATTGTCTTTGAGGGAAAGAAGATTCAAGAGTAAACGCTTCAAATCCGAACATTAATTTTCAGACTTTTATTATCGTTCGATTATTCGTTGACAGAGCCTCTATATCACGTTATGATGGAGACAAATAAACCGAATACCCTCATATAATAATGGGAATATGGCCCATGAGTCTCTACCTGACTACCGTAAATGGTCGGACTATGAGGGAAAGTAGCTGTCTGGATACGAGCTCGTTTGTGGACCCTATCGGATAAAATGGGACCATTCTCTGTAAAATACCCAGATCAATTGCTTTCTCTCAAAAAGTAGAGAACAATTGATCTGGGTATTTTTGTTGAAAGGGATTCGATAAATTACGGGAGGTGCCTGTCACCATTATGATATCAGTAATCATGGGAAGTACATCGGACTGGGAGACAATGAAGCATGCGTGTGAGGTATTGGAAGAGTTAGAGATTCCGTTTGAGAAACGAGTTGTATCGGCTCACAGGACGCCTGATTATATGTTTGAGTATGCTGAAAGTGCCAGAGATAGAGGAGTGAAAGTCATTATTGCAGGTGCAGGCGGTGCTGCTCACTTACCTGGAATGGTGGCAGCGAAGACGACATTACCTGTGGTTGGGGTTCCGGTACAATCGAAAGCCCTAAATGGGATGGATTCGTTGCTGTCGATTGTACAGATGCCCGGGGGTGTTCCGGTCGCAACCGTTGCGATCGGGAAGGCTGGAGCTACAAATGCCGGGCTGTTAGCAGCACAAATCCTTTCGATAGAAAATACAGAGTTGGCCGCTACTTTAGAAAATAGAAGAGACGCGTTACGGGAAAAGGTGTTGGAAAGTAGTGATGACCTTGAATAAGAAGACGATTTTACCAGGACAGATGATCGGGATCATTGGCGGTGGACAGCTTGGACGAATGATGGCCCTTGCTGCGAAACAAAATGGCTTTCGAGTGGCTGTTTTAGACCCAGCACCACAATCACCATGTTCCCAAGTAGCAGATCTAGTAATCACTGCCGCCTTTGACCAGTATGATGCTCTTTATAGACTGGCAGAAGAGTGTGACGTGATTACGTATGAATTTGAAAATATCGATTATGAAGCGCTTAAATGGTTGTCGGAGCGTGCCTTTTTACCTCAAGGGGCAGAGTTGATCCGCATTACACAGGATCGCATCATGGAAAAGGAAGCCCTTACGCTTGCAGGGGTGAAAGTAGCTCCTTATGCTGTGATTAAACAACAACAGGACATCTATGATAATATAGAAAAGCTTGACTATCCAGTGGTTCTGAAAACATCCAGAGGTGGTTATGACGGAAAAGGGCAATATGTGATCCGTGAAGAGAGCGGGGTAGAAGAAGCCGCTGCTTTATTGGAGAACGGTCCATGTGTGTTAGAGAAATGGATTCCTTTTGAAAAAGAGTTATCTGTCATTGTGACACGAAATCCCGATGGACAGCAAACCAACTTTCCGGTGGTGGAAAATATTCATGTGGATAATATTTTACATGAAACGATTGCTCCGGCAAGGGTTAGTGGAGAAGTATCAGATAGAGCGATCGAGATGGCGAAGAGAATAAGTGAGACCCTTGACCTTGTGGGAACGCTCGCGATTGAAATGTTCCTGACGGAGGATGGAGACATCTACATTAATGAACTGGCTCCCAGACCTCATAATTCCGGTCATTATTCGATTGAAGCATGTGACTACTCACAATTCGCCCAGCATATAAAAGCGGTATGTAACTGGCCGCTTGTTCAACCCACCTTATTAAAGAACGCTGTGATGGTTAACCTATTAGGAGAGCATATGGAGCCTATTATGAAGGCTGTTCCAAAGCATCCAGACTGGTTTATTCATCTTTACGGAAAGGATGTACCAAAGCCGAAACGTAAGATGGGGCATGTCACTCTTTTAACAAATGATATGGAAGAGACATTGACGACTATAAACGAAGCTGGAATTTGGAAGGTGCAAGAAAAGATCGGAGGACGACTAGTATGATAGAACGTTATACACGCCCTGAAATGGGAGCTATTTGGACAGAGGAAAATCGTTTTCAAGCATGGCTTGAAGTGGAAATTTTGGCATGTGAAGCGTGGGCAGAAATCGGGGACATTCCTAAAGGGGATGTGGCGAAGATTCGTGAGAACGCTGGATTCAATGTAGATCGTATTAAGGAAATCGAAGAAGAAACGCGACACGATGTGGTAGCTTTCACCAGAGCGGTTTCTGAAACCCTCGGAGAAGAAAGAAAATGGGTTCATTACGGACTGACTTCTACTGACGTAGTGGATACAGCTCTTTCTTATCAATTAAAGCAGGCAAACGACATCATTCTGAAAGACTTAGAGCGATTTGTAGAAATTTTAAAGAGTAAAGCGATTGAGCACAAACATACGGTCATGATGGGGCGTACGCATGGTGTTCATGCTGAACCGACTACTTTCGGTTTAAAGCTTGCCCTTTGGTATGAAGAGATGAAGCGTAACGTAGAGCGATTCAAAGCAGCCGCAGATGGAGTGGAATTTGGGAAGATTTCAGGTGCCGTTGGAACGTATGCGAATATCGATCCATTCGTAGAGTCCTATGTGTGTGAAAAGCTTGGCATCAAGCCAGCTCCTGTTTCTACACAAACATTACAACGTGATCGTCATGCTCATTACATGGGGACACTTGCACTGATTGCGACTTCCATCGAGAAGTTTTCTGTTGAGGTTCGCGGCCTGCAGAAGAGTGAAACACGAGAAGTGGAAGAGTTCTTCGCGAAGGGTCAAAAAGGGTCATCGGCCATGCCTCATAAACGTAACCCGATAGGTTCTGAGAATATGACGGGTATGGCGCGTGTAATCAGAGGTTACATGCTGACAGCGTATGAGAACGTGCCACTATGGCATGAGCGTGATATCTCTCACTCATCAGCAGAGCGTGTGATCCTGCCGGATGCGACGATTGCTCTAAATTATATGCTGAACCGTTTCGGAAATATCATCAAGAACTTAACGGTGTTCCCGGAGAATATGCAGCGCAATATGGATCGTACGCTTGGTTTGATTTACTCTCAACGTGTCCTTTTAGCCCTTATCGATAAGGGGATGACGCGTGAAGAAGCTTATGATACGGTTCAGCCGAAAGCGATGGAGGCATGGGAGAAGCAAGTGGCCTTCCGTTCATTGATTGAAGAAGACGACACGATTACGTCAAAGCTTTCTCCAGCTGATATTGATGATTGTTTCGATTACAACTATCACTTGAAGCATGTGGATACGATCTTTGAACGTTGCGGCTTGGTGGAATAAGTCCTTCTGATAATTGAATAGGGCAGGGGTTTTAGCAAAATCCCTCCCTTTTTTTATGGAAATATAGACTGAAGATTGGCAATATTACGTTAGCGGAGGGGATTTCACATGGAAAAAGGGACACTTTTATATGAAGGCAAAGCGAAACAAATCTTTGCAACACAGGAAGAGGATGTTGTTTGGATTCAGTATAAGAATTCTGCCACTGCTTTTAACGGGGAGAAAAAAGCGGACATCGACGGCAAAGGGGTTTTAAATAATAAGATTTCGAGCTTGCTATTTTCAAAGCTTGCGGAAAAAGGAATACAGAGTCACTTTATTAAACAGTTATCGGATTATGAGCAGCTGGTCAAACGTGTACGTATCATCCCGCTTGAAGTCGTGGTTCGCAATGTGATTGCGGGAAGCCTTTCAAAGCGACTCGGAAAAGAAGAGGGTACGCCACTTCAAAAGCCGATCATCGAATTTTACTATAAGGATGATGATCTGGGAGATCCACTCATCACGGATGATCACATTGATTTCCTGCAGATTGCTTCTAGGGAAGAACGCGCTGAGATAAGGGAAATGGCTCTTGGTGTGAATGAGGTCCTTCAAGGGATTTTCAAAGAAGCGGGAGTCACGCTTGTCGATTTCAAATTAGAATTTGGGAAAGATCGTAACGGTTCAATTTTATTAGGGGATGAAATATCGCCTGACACATGCAGGTTATGGGATGCAGAGACCAACCAAAAGCTGGATAAGGATGTTTTCAGAAGAGATTTAGGCAGTTTAACAGAAGTATACTCAATTATTTTAGAACGCTTAGGAGGAAACAAGCTATGTACAAAGTAAAAGTTTATATCACATTAAGAGAAAGTGTATTGGACCCTCAAGGAAGTGCTGTTAAACATGCGTTACATTCAATGGAGTTCAAGTCTGTTGAAGATGTGCGCGTCGGTAAGTATATGGAGCTTACTCTTCCATCTTCTGTAGAAAACGTGGAGGCGACGGTTGAAGAAATGTGTCATCGATTACTCGCAAACCCTGTCATCGAGGATTACCGATATGAGATTGAGGAGAGTGTGGCTCAATGAAGTTTGCGGTAATTGTATTTCCAGGCTCTAACTGTGACATCGATATGTACCATGCGATTAAAGACGAGATCGGCGAAGAAGTAGAATATGTTTGGCACGATGCTGATACTCTGGAAAACTATGATGCGATTCTGTTACCGGGAGGATTCTCTTACGGGGATTACCTTCGTTCAGGAGCGATTGCCCGCTTCTCAAACGTCATGAAAGAGGTCGTGAAAGCGGCAGAGCAAGGAAAACCGGTTTTAGGCGTATGTAATGGATTTCAGATTTTACTAGAAACAGGCTTACTTCCGGGAGCTATGCGCAGAAATGATAGCTTGAAGTTCATTTGTAAAACCGTTTCGTTAACCGTCGGGAACAATGAAACGATGTTTACGAATGGTTATGAAAAGAATGAAGTAATCCAAATTCCAATAGCTCATGGAGAAGGAAATTACTTCTGTGATGAAGACACGATGAGCACTCTTAAGGAAAACAACCAAATTGTTTTCACGTATAGTGATGAAAATCCAAACGGTAGTTTGGAGAACATTGCGGGGATTACAAATGAGGCTGGAAATGTCCTCGGTATGATGCCTCACCCGGAACGGGCCATGGACACTTTATTAGGTAGTGAAGACGGGAAGAAACTATTTCAATCGATTGTGAAACACTGGAGGGAAAAACATGTCGTTAATGCTTGAACCAACTTCAACAAAAGTGAAAGAAGAACAGCTTTATCGTGAGATGGGTTTAACTGACGAAGAATTTTCAATGGTGGAAAACATCCTGGGAAGAACACCGAACTACACAGAGACCGGACTATTTTCTGTTATGTGGTCAGAGCACTGCAGTTATAAAAATTCCAAGCCTGTACTTATGAAGTTTCCAACGACAGGTGAACGTGTTCTTCAGGGACCAGGAGAAGGAGCTGGAATTGTTGATATTGGCGACGATCAAGCAGTGGTGTTCAAAATCGAGAGTCACAATCATCCGTCAGCCATCGAGCCTTTTCAAGGAGCGGCAACGGGTGTCGGAGGTATTATACGGGACGTATTCTCGATGGGGGCAAGACCTATCGCACTCCTCAACTCTTTACGCTTTGGAGAGCTGGATTCTCCTCGTGTTCAGTATCTATTTAAAGAAGTCGTAGCAGGTATTGCCGGGTACGGAAACTGCATCGGTATTCCAACCGTCGGCGGTGAGGTTCAATTTGATGCCTCTTACGAAGGAAATCCCCTTGTAAACGCTATGTGTGTCGGTTTGATCGACCATAAAGATATTAAAAAAGGTCAGGCCCACGGTGTCGGTAATACGGTCATGTATGTAGGAGCGAAAACAGGGCGTGATGGAATTCACGGAGCTACCTTCGCATCCGAGGAATTAAATGAAGGATCAGAAGAGAAGCGTCCAGCGGTTCAAGTGGGAGATCCATTCATGGAAAAATTACTTCTTGAAGCGTGTTTGGAACTCGTTCAGAACGATGCCCTTGTTGGGATACAAGATATGGGAGCGGCTGGTCTTACAAGTTCATCAGCTGAAATGGCAAGTAAAGCCGGATCCGGGATTGAAATGAATCTTGACCTTGTCCCGCAGCGCGAAAGAGGAATGACGGCATATGAAATGATGCTCTCAGAATCACAGGAGCGTATGCTGATCGTCGTTGAAAAAGGCCGGGAACAAGAAATCGTTGATCTTTTTTCAAAATATGACTTAGAGGCAGTTTCTATTGGAAAAGTAACAGATGATAAGCGTCTTCGCCTTCTTCATAAAGGAGATGTCGTGGCAGATGTGCCGGTTGATGCACTCGCTGAGGAAGCTCCTGTTTATAACAAGCCTTCTCAAGAAGCGGCTTATTATAAAGAGTTTCAAGCAATGGAAACTGAGGCTCCAAAAGTAGAGGATAATAAAGAAACTCTCAAGGCGCTCTTGCAGCAGCCGACGATCGCGAGTAAAGAATGGGTATATGATCAATATGATCATCAAGTAAGAACAAGTACGGTTGTAAGCCCGGGGTCTGATGCAGCGGTAGTACGGGTACGCGGTACAAGAAAGGCCCTTGCCATGACAACGGATTGTAATTCCCGTTACCTTTACCTGGATCCAGAGGTCGGAGGAAAGATCGCAGTGGCGGAAGCAGCACGAAATATCGTTTGTTCAGGAGCGATTCCACTGGCGATTACGGACTGCTTAAACTTCGGAAATCCAGAGAAACCGGAAATCTTCTGGCAGATCGAGAAGTCTGTTGACGGGATGAGTGAAGCATGTCGTGAGCTGTCCACTCCAGTCATCGGTGGAAATGTGTCCCTATATAACGAATCAATGGGTACTGCCGTTTATCCAACACCAGTCGTTGGAATGGTTGGATTGATCGAGGACGTCGATCATATTACAACTCAAGGCTTCAAGGAAGCGGGAGACTATATTTTTGTCATTGGTGAAACCCATGAAGAGTTTGGTGGAAGTGAGCTTCAAAAGCTGACAGAAGGAAAGATCTTCGGTCAGGCACCGAAAATTGACTTGAAATCGGAGCTTCGCCGTCAAATGCAGCTTTTAGAAGCAATCCAAAAAGGTCTTGTGGCATCGGCTCATGATATCGCTGAAGGTGGTTTCGCCGTCGCTCTTGCAGAATCCACGTTTGGAACAAAAGGATTGGGAGCAAAAGTAGAGCTTTCGGGAGAAAACAATGTGGCGGACCTTTTCAGTGAAACACAATCCCGTTTCATCGTTTCAGTTAAGCCTGAAAACAAAGACGAGTTTGAGAAACTTGTTCCAGATGCCAAAGTAGTAGGAAGCGTAGCAGATCATGGAGCAATCGACGTGTCATCAGGAAGCGGAGAAGTCATCTTACATGCATCCGTTGAGGAATTAGAGTCAGCTTGGAAAGGAGCGATCCCATGCCTGCTGAAATCAAAGGTTTAAACGAAGAATGTGGAGTGTTTGGTATTTGGGGACACCCCAATGCTGCACAAATTACGTATTACGGACTTCATAGTTTACAACATAGAGGGCAAGAAGGCACTGGAATTGTCGTTTCTGATGGTGAGAAGTTACGTTGCTTAAAAGGGGAAGGCCTCGTAACGGAAGTGTTTCAAGAAGGAACCATCGAGAAGCTTGAAGGGAATTCAGCCATTGGTCATGTCCGGTATGCTACTGCGGGAGGTGGAGGCTACGAGAATGTTCAGCCTCTCCTTTTCAACTCGCAGAATGGCGGGCTGGCTCTTGCTCACAACGGGAATCTCGTCAATGCGAACGCCTTAAAGCACCAGCTTGAAGGGCAAGGGAGTATTTTTCAAACAAGTTCTGATACAGAAGTGCTGGCCCATTTGATCAAAAGAAGCGGCTATTTTCAATTAAAAGACCGCGTTAAAAATGCGCTGACCATGTTAAAAGGGGCATATGCGTTTCTAGTCATGACGGAAACGGAAATGATGGTGGCACTTGATCCACACGGTCTTCGTCCACTATCACTTGGTAAGCTTGGGGATGCTTACTGTGTTGCGTCTGAAACATGTGCCTTTGATATCGTAGGAGCTGAATTTGTACGTGATATCGAGCCTGGGGAGCTTGTGATCATCAATGATGAGGGAATGACCTCAGAACGGTTTAGTTTTTCAGGTGGGAATGCGATGTGTACGATGGAATACGTATACTTCTCAAGACCTGACAGCAATATTCAAGGAATCAACGTTCATTCCGCCAGAAAAAGAATGGGAATGGAACTTGCGAAAGAGGCACCGATTGAAGCGGACGTTGTAACGGGTGTACCTGATTCCAGTATTTCAAGTGCGATCGGCTATGCAGAAGCATCAGGAATTCCGTACGAATTGGGTCTTATTAAGAACCGTTATGTAGGGCGGACGTTTATACAGCCTTCTCAATCTCTTCGTGAGCAAGGTGTGAAGATGAAGCTTTCACCGGTCAGAGGAGTGGTAGAAGGGAAACGCGTGGTAATGGTAGACGATTCGATCGTTCGCGGAACAACAAGTAGACGAATCGTCAGCATGTTGAAAGAAGCCGGAGCCAAGGAAGTTCATGTGTGCATCAGTTCGCCGCCAATCAAGAACCCTTGCTTCTACGGAATTGATACATCGACTCATGAAGAGCTGATCGCTTCTTCCAATTCAGTGGAGGAAATGCGTCAGATCATCGGAGCCGACTCTCTGACCTTCTTGAGTACAGATGGTGTGTTAAAAGCGATCGACCGAAACGATCCTTCAGAAAATCGCGGTCAATGCTTGGCTTGCTTTACAGGGAAGTATCCAACCGAAATCTATCCGGATACACTTCATCCACATGAAAAAGAGTTAGTGAAATAGGGGGAATCTTGATGGCAAACGCGTATCGTCAAGCAGGAGTAGATATAGAAGCGGGATACGAATCCGTCGACCGCATCAAAAAGCATGTGAAAAGAACAGCTCGACAAGGGGTTCTTGGTCAATTAGGCAGCTTTGGCGGAATGTTTGATTTATCTTCTTTGAATTTAAAAGAGCCTGTTCTTGTATCAGGTACAGACGGAGTCGGAACGAAGCTAAAGCTTGCGTTCATGGCAGACAAACACGATACGATCGGGATCGATTGTGTGGCCATGTGTGTGAATGACATTGTCGTTCAAGGAGCGGAACCACTGTATTTCTTAGACTATATAGCGACTGGAAAAGCACTTCCTGAGAAGATAGAAGGTATAGTAAAGGGTATTGCGGACGGATGCGATATGGCGGGCTGCGCTTTAATCGGAGGCGAAACCGCTGAAATGCCTGGTATGTATTCAGAAGAAGAATATGATATCGCCGGCTTTGCAGTAGGGGCTTGTGAAAAAAAAGAGATCATTACAGGCGAAAAAATTTCTGAAGGAAATGTGTTAGTCGGACTGGGTTCCAGTGGTATACACAGTAATGGATACTCTTTAGTACGAAAAGTATTCTTTGAAGATCAGTCGTTCTCTTTGGAAGAATCATTACCAGAAGTCGGGACCACATTAAAAGAAGCATTACTTACACCAACCAAGATTTACGTGAAACCAGTATTAGCGGCACTGAAACAATTCTCCATCAAGGGTATGTCCCATATTACAGGCGGTGGCTTCATTGAAAATATCCCCCGTATGCTGCCGGATCATTTGCAAGCAGACATTACAGAAGGTAGCTGGGATATTCCAAGCATTTTCACTGCCCTTGAGCACTATGGGGAAATTCCCCGCAGCGAAATGTACAACATTTTCAACATGGGAATTGGATTTGTGTTAGCGGTTGAAGAAAAGGAAGCAGAAGACATTCTTCAATTTTTCAACGAACAGGGAGAAGAAGCCTTTATCATCGGACGTGTGACCACTGGAAATGGAGTACGTTTCGTTCGTTGAAATGAAGGGTGAGCAAGTCAATAACGGGGGCGAGTCATGAGACAGATTGCCATTTTTGCATCAGGAAGCGGAAGTAATTTTCAAGCATTGGTAGATGCTGTTCAAGGTGGAACACTGAAAGCGAATATTAAACTTCTTGTATGTGACCAGCCGGGCGCTTTTGTTATTCACCGCGCTCAATCAGCAGGGATTCAGACTTTCGTCTTCCGTGCAAAAGATTACGAAAACAAGCATGCATTTGAACAGGAAATCCTAAATGAGCTGGCTCATTTGGGTGTTGATTTTATTGTATTAGCAGGGTATATGAGGTTGATTGGTCCCACTTTACTGGAAAGCTTCGGAGGACGGATTGTGAATATCCACCCTTCTCTTCTCCCTTCCTTTCCAGGAAAAGATGCCATTGGGCAAGCCATCGATGGAGGAGTGAAAATCACCGGAGTCACCGTTCACTATGTAGACGCCGGAATGGATACAGGCGAAATCATTGCACAGGAAATCGTACGGGTCACAACAGGTGAAACCAAACAGTCACTCCAGGACAAAATCCAGCACGTCGAACACCACCTGTATCCAACCACCCTGAATCACCTCTTCCTTACTACGGGTTACTAAAGCCAGGGAGAGGTTGCTACTTTATTGTGGTAGAGTGGTGAGGGACGGACCTTGGGTTTGAGTTCATTATAAGTAATAGGTGGAGTCTTTCCACCCATAAAAATCTTATGAAAACCCTCAAACCCATCTCCAATTCAACAAAATAATGAAATAAAATCAGCATTACAGCAGGCAGAGGAGGATCAGACATTGAAAAAGAGAGCATTAATCAGTGTTTCAGATAAAAGCGGAGTAATCGAATTTGCTAAAGAATTAAAGTCACTTGGGTACGAAATCCTTTCGACAGGTGGAACAAAGAAGCTCCTTCTGGAAAGTGACGTGGAAGTGATGGGAGTAGAAGAAGTAACAGGTTTCCCGGAAATACTAGAGGGACGCGTTAAAACACTTCACCCCAATATCCACGGTGGACTACTCGCGAAACGCGGTGAAGAAAGCCATCGCAGGCAGCTTCAGGAACAAGGGATCGAAGGAATCGACCTGGTGTGTGTCAACCTTTATCCATTTCAACAAACCATTGCTAAGCCAAATGTCGGTGTAGAGGAAGCAATTGAAAATATCGATATCGGCGGTCCAACGATGCTGCGAGCGGCAGCGAAAAATCATCAATACGTAACGGTGGTAGTCGATGCGTTAGACTATGATGAAGTCATTGCGGAGTTGAAGGTTCAAGGGGAATTATCATTAGAAAAACGCCGTAAGCTGGCGGCTAAAGTGTTCCGTCATACAGCTGCTTACGATGCGTTCATTGCTGAATATATGACAGACATTTCAGGGGAAGAAAATCCTGAGCGTTTTACAAGAACGTACGAGTTAAAACAAACACTGCGCTATGGGGAAAACCCTCATCAGCAAGCTTCTTTCTACCGTGCACCACTTGGCTCTGAATTCTCTGTAGCCATGGCAAGACAGCTTCACGGAAAAGAGCTCTCTTATAATAATATCAATGACGCGAATGCGGCACTTCAAATTGTGAAAGAATTTATTGAACCAGCTGCTGTAGCAGTCAAGCATATGAATCCATGTGGTGTTGGAGTAGGTACTACGATTAATGAAGCTTTTTCTAAAGCCTATGAAGCGGATTCTACATCTATTTTCGGTGGGATCGTAGCACTTAATCGTATCGTGGATGAAGAAACAGCAAAGCAGCTGCATGAAATTTTCTTGGAGATCGTCATTGCTCCTGCTTTTAGCGATGAAGCATTTGAAATTCTTTCAAGCAAGAAGAATATCCGTTTATTAACGGTTCCATTTGAATCCACAAATAAAATTGAACGTAAATTAACAACCGTTGAAGGTGGATTGCTTGTTCAGGCGGATGACACATTTAGCCTTGATGATGCTGATCTGAGAGTGGTAACAAAACGTGAGCCGACAGAAGAAGAGTGGGCAAGCATGAAATTAGGTTGGAAAGTTGTGAAGCACGTGAAATCCAACGCAATCGTTGTAACGGATGCTCACATGACGGTGGGAGTCGGGGCAGGACAAATGAACCGCGTAGGAGCTGCAAACATTGCTCTGGAGCAAGCAGGCGAAAAAGCAAAAGGAGCAGCAATGGCCTCCGATGCATTCTTCCCAATGGACGACACCGTAGAAGCAGCAGCCAAAGCAGGCGTAACAGCCATCATCCAGCCAGGAGGCTCCATCCGGGACGAAGACTCCATCAAAAAAGCCGACCAACACGGCATCACCATGGTCTTTACCGGAATCCGTCACTTCAAGCATTAAATTTGAGGGACGGACCTCCAACATACAGAGGGCTTTTTGTGAAATTACCGTTTGAACCTTGTGGGGAAGGAATATGTTGGGTTCTGGGTGATTAGTCAGAGCAGGTTTGGGGGGGACAGACCTCCACCAGAACGATAGACATCTCCAATCCCAACACCTCACTAAAATAGATCCATTCCATACAACCTCTCCTCATCTTTAGCTCAGGTAGGAGAGGTTTTTCTTAAAAAGGGGGCTTTTCATGATGAAAGTACTAGTTATCGGTCGTGGTGGTCGCGAGCATGCGATATGTAAGAAGTTAGCGGAAAGTGAAAGTGTGACAGAGGTGTTCTGTGCACCCGGAAATGCAGGTATTGCAAGCGTTGCGACGAATCTTCCATACAGTGAATCCGATGTGAATGATCTCATTGCTTTTGCTAAAAAAGAGCATATCGCTTATACCTTTGTAGGTCCTGAAAATCCATTATTGGATGGTATCGTAAATCGCTTCCAGGAAGAGGGCCTGCACATATTTGGACCGACCAAAGAAGCGGCCATCATAGAAGGAAGCAAATCGTTCTCTAAAGAATTAATGAAAGAGTATAATATTCCAACGGCTAAATATGAAGTGTTCACAAGCGTTGAGAAAGCAATCGAATATGTAAAAGAAGTTGGTGCCCCGATTGTTGTGAAGGCGGATGGATTAGCTGCAGGCAAGGGCGTCGTGGTTGCTGAAACCGAAGAAGAAGCAATCAGTGCATTGGAAGAAATGCTTCTTGATGAAAAGTTTGGTGATGCTTCTTCTAAAGTGGTAGTGGAAGAGTGTCTGTTTGGGGAAGAGTTTTCTTTGATGGCCTTTGTACATGGTGAATCCGTTTATCCGATGGTGATTGCACAGGACCATAAGCGTGCTTTTGATGGAGATCAGGGACCGAATACAGGCGGAATGGGGGCGTATTCTCCGGTACCTCATATTTCGGACGATGTCGTGCAAGAAGCGATTTCAACTGTTCTGTATCCGACGGCTAAAGCGATGGTAAAGGAAAATCGCTCCTTTACCGGCATACTTTACGCAGGTCTGATGCTCACAAATGAAGGTCCAAAGGTAATCGAGTTTAATGCACGATTTGGCGATCCGGAAACACAGGTCGTACTGCCGCGTTTGACTTCTGACTTTGGTCTTGTTGTGAAGAACATGATTGAAGGGAAGCCTGTGCAATTAGAATGGTCACAAGATGCTGTTCTTGGAGTTGTATTAGCGGCTGATGGCTATCCAGGTCATTACGCAAAAGGAATCGCCCTTCCGAACCTTGAAGAGTCAATGGATGAAGAAACCCTTGTATACCATGCTGGAACCGAGCAGAATGATGAAGCTGCCCTTGTTTCAAATGGTGGGAGAGTGTTACTTGTAGCTTCTTCTGCAGCTTCTGTGGAAAAAGCGCAGGCTAAAGTGTATAAAGAATTAGATAAGGTGGATTGGAATGGGTTGTTCTACAGAAGAGATATCGGGAAGAAAGCTATCGAACACGTCTCTTCCTAGTTCTGCGAACATAAACAAAAGCAATGGCAATAATGCCGCCAATCAGGGAAAACAACACATACGACATATCCATTAAATATTCCCAAAACATAAATGAGCAACTCCTTTATTAAAAAATAGATTAATCATGAGTGCCAGGTCTAACCCCATTTGAGGGACGGACCTTGGCACTCTTGCTATTAGCAGAATTCAAATCAGGTAAAATGCCTTTAATATAGATGAAAGGGAGGGAATGGTCTTCCCTTATATCCCAATATTCTTAAGAAAGAAGGTCCGTCCCTTCCTTGTTGTCCCCATTTAATGCTGCCTGGACTTCTTTGTTGGTGAGTTCTTCGGGATTGAAGTTGGATTCTTTTTTTGTATTGTCCAGGGGGTCTTGTTTGTGTTCGTTTGTTGGGTGGTGATCTTTGTGATCTGTTGATTTGTCGGATTTCAGCATGTCTTTAAAGTTCATCATATCCTTCGCTTTGAAACCGCCAAATCCACCGCTTCCGCCATTTCCACCGCTTCCGCCATTTCCATCTGCGCCTTTTTCAAATAGGGCTGTAATAGGGCAGTAGCGAAGAATTCCTTCTCCTACTTTCATGGCACCAATCACAGCCATCACGAGATAAGAGTCTCTCCAAGGGCGTCTCGCAAGCTTGGATGTGCTCCAAGCTAGAATCGTGAAACCAACGGTGATGCGGATAATGGCATTGATAATCCCGATGTTTGATGATACTTTCATTTGTAAACTCCTCCTTAATAGAAAATTCACATAATTGTTGTAAACCGTTAATGCGTTAAATAGTAAAATATGTTAACATAAAATGAAACTTAAACTAATACCATTCCACTAGAGGAGTGTTCACATTGGAACAGCGCTACAGATGGAAGAACAAACAACTACGAGAACATGTACAAGTACTGAACGGAGAAATATCTCCGAGCCTTCTTTTAAAGAATGCAACGTACCTTCACTCGACTCTAAAGAAATGGGTGCAGGGACACATTTGGGTTTACCGTGATCGAATTGTCTATACAGGCGATCAGCTCCCGGAAAACCTTGAGAAATGCGAAATAGTGGACTGTGACTCACAGTACCTCGTTCCCGGATATATCGAACCGCATGTACATCCGTTTCAGCTTTATAATCCCCAATCTTTTTCCAAGTATGCATCCCAAACTGGTACAACGACATTCGTAAATGATAACCTAATGATGTTTTTACAATTGGAAAAAAAGAAAGCGTTTTCTTTATTGGGAGAGTTTAATAAAATGCCCGTCACTATGTATTGGTGGACAAGATTCGATTCTCAAACGGAGATGGCGAATGAAGAGGTAACCTTTTCAAATGGTGAAGTGAAATCATGGTTGGAACATGACTCTGTGCTCCAAGGAGGAGAATTGACAGCTTGGCCGAGGCTGCTTCAGGGCGATGACCTGATTCTCCATTGGATGCAGGAAGCAAAAAGAATGGGCAAAATCGTTGAAGGGCATCTGCCGGGAGCATCTGACAAAACCATTGCCAAGCTTCGCTTATTAGGAATTGATGGTGATCATGAAGCCATGACGGGTGAAGATGTCTATAAGCGGCTTATTCAAGGGCTGACCGTCACATTGCGTCACTCCTCCATCCGACCTGATTTGCCGGTCCTTTTAGACGGGTTAAAAGAAAAAGGCATAGATTCGTATGATTCCTTGCTGTTTACAACGGACGGATCGACACCAGGCTTTTATGAACAAGGTGTATTGGATTTCATGATAAAAATGGCGATTGATAAGGGCATACCCTCAATCGAAGCATATAATATGGCTAGCTACAACGTCGCCAATTATTATCACATCACTCATTTGCATGGGATGATCGCTACAGGCAGAGTGGCTAATATTAACTTCCTTTCGGCAATTGATGACCCAACTCCGATTTCCGTTCTCTCAAAAGGGGAGTGGGTACGTAGAGATGGTGAGCAAATAGAAGATTCCATAGAGATAAATTGGGAAACAAACGGATTTAAACCATTATCCTTGAATTGGGAAGTAGGCTACGATGACCTCCAGTTTTCCATGCCTTTCGGAATTGAAATGGTGAACGATGTCATCACCAAGCCTTATTCCATATCTATCAATCCATCTACGGAGGAGCTAGATCTTGATCATGATCAATCGTTCCTCATGCTTCTGGATCGAAAGGGAGAATGGAGAATCAGCACAATGATTAAAGGATTCTCAACGGGTGTCATGGGCTTTGCTTCTTCCTATTCGAATACAGGGGACATCATCTTAATTGGAAAAAACAAGTCAGATATGATTGCTGCCTTTAAAAGAATGAAGGAAATCGGAGGCGGAATTGTTTTGACGGAGAAGGGTGAAGTCCTTCACGAAATACCACTTCCATTAAGCGGCCTGCTCTCTCATAAAGAAATGCCGGAGCTAATTGAGGAAGAAAAAACACTTAAAGGTTTGTTAAAAGAAAGGGGCTATCGCTTTTCGGATCCCATTTATACATTGCTATTCCTTCAGTCCACTCATCTTCCTTATATACGGATGACACAAAAGGGAATCTATGATGTAATGAAGAAAACGGTACTCTTTCCAACGATAATGCGTTAAAATAGTAAAGTGTAGGGAAAAGGATTTCTATAAAATAGGGGTGTCTAATAACATGCTAAAAAGAGCTTTGATCATTGCTTTAAGCTCGTTTACACTTGTCGCATGTAGTTCAGATAAAGAGATAAAGAAAGAATCTGATAAAGAAGCAGCAACTCCAGTTGTGAAAGAGGAGTCAGGCGTAGAAACGGAAGAGAAAAACCAATCACCGTTAACAGGTGAGGTACAAGAGGAAGAATCCATGGCGCGAGCGGTTGCTGTTATGGTGAATAATCACCCGAAGGCACGTCCCCAATCAGGCCTTTCAAAAGCAGACATTGTGTATGAAGTCCTGGCAGAAGGGGATGTCACTCGATTCCTGGCTATATACCAAAGCCAAAAGCCTAAAGAGATCGGTCCTGTACGAAGTGCCAGAGATTACTATGTAGAGCTTGCCAAAGGATATGATAGTCTATATGTTGCCCATGGATATAGTCCAGAAGCACAGGAAATGCTGACTAACGGTTTCATTGACAATTTAAACGGCATGAAATATGATGGAACGCTGTTTAAGCGTGCAAACTTCCGTAAGGCTCCTCATAATTCCTATATCTCCTTTGAGCATATCAAAGAGGGAGCGGAGCAGAACGACTTTGATATGGAACGTCCGCCGGAAGCATTAAACTTTAGTGATAAAGGGCCGGTAAGCGGAGAAGCATCCCAATCTGTCATGATTTCATATAACAATAATCCTCTGTTTAACGTAGTGTATGATTTCAACGAAGAAAAGGGTAAATACGAGCGTTTTTCAAATGGTGAACAGACCATCGATTACGATTCCAAAGACCCTGTTTTAGTAGAAAATCTCTTAATAGTGGAAGCGTCTCATAAAATAGTCGACGATGCAGGCAGACGAAACATTGATTTTGAATCCGGCGGGAATGCGTACTTGATTCAAGAAGGAAAACTCCGGGAAGTTCAGTGGAGGAACGTAGATGGTAGAATTCTACCTTTTGAAAATAATAAACCTGTCAGTTTGCGAAAAGGATCTACGTGGATCAATATCATTCCAAGTTCTCCAGGCTTGGCGGGGTCGGTATCAAATCAAGAATAGATGGAAAAAGGAGTCTTTTTATGCAAATAAATAAACTAAGAGGCAAGGAGCTAGATCAATTATTCAATGCTGTTTTATCTCTACAAGATCTTGAAGAGTGTTATCGTTTCTTCGATGACCTTTGCACAATCAATGAAATTCAATCTCTTGCTCAGCGCCTTGAAGTAGCTCGTATGCTGCAAGATGGGAAAACATATCATAAGATTGAAACAGAAACAGGTGCAAGCACTGCAACCATTTCCCGTGTAAAGCGTTGCTTAAACTATGGAAATGATGCCTACGAGCTGGTATTGGATCGTGTGCATCAAGAAGAAAAATAATAGAAGGGACCGCTGTCGTCATGATGAGCGGTCTTTGTTTTTGTGGGGGATTGATTGGTCTATGAAAGATGTCGTCTAGCTCCGGGGCTTAGAGGCTCGAGGTCATAAGTGAACTTGCCAAAAAGGCAAAGAGCGCCTTTCCGGCAGGTTCGCCTTATGCTTGTCGCCTCTGGGCAAAGCCCCTACGCTTTTGTGTCGTCCAGCTCCGGCGGCTAGCCCCTCGAGGTCATAAGCCAAGCTTGCCCCAAAGGCAAAAGGCGCCTTTAGTGGAAGCTCGTCTTATGCTTGTCGGGTCTGAGCTAGCCGCCTCCGCTTTTGTGTCGTCTAGCTCCGGGGCTTAGAGGCTCGAGGTCATAAGTCAAACCTGCCAAAAAGGCAAAGAGCGCCTTTCCGGCAGGTTCGCCTTATGCTTGTCGCCTCTGGGCAAAGCCCCTACGCTTTTGTAGTGATGAGGTAATGCGACACCTTCCCACAAATGATATAATACGTGAGATGGATGTATGAATGGAGGAACAAAGCATGTATGATGTCCAAAAGTGGAGCCATGTATTTAAACTAGATCCGAATAAGACAATCGATGATGGAGATTTAGAAGCTGTATGTGAATCAGGGACAGACGCCATTATTGTAGGGGGAACGGACGGTGTAACCCTTGAAAAGGTTCTTGATTTGATGGCACGAGTGAGACGATATACTGTTCCTTGTATTCTGGAGGTATCTAATTTGGAGTCGATTACTCCGGGCTTCGATTTATATTTCATTCCGATGGTGATGAACAGCTCGAACATGAACTGGGTGACAGGATTGCATCACCAGGCTGTAAAGGAATATGGGGAAATCATGAATTGGGATGAAATCCTTGTAGAAGGATATTGTATATTAAACAAAGACTGTAAGGCGGCACAGGTTACGGAGGCCGATACAGAGATTTCAAGTGAAGACGCGGCAGCATATGCCATGATGGCAGAAAGAATGTTCAACCTGCCAATCTTTTACCTGGAGTACAGTGGTACATATGGGGATGTTGAAACGGTGAAAGAGGTAAGAGATTCACTGGAAAACACAACATTATTCTACGGTGGTGGCATTAAATCCGTCCAGCAGGCGAAGGAAATGGCTGCAGTGTCAGATGTTGTCGTTGTAGGAAATGCTGTATATGATAATTTGAAAGAAGCGTTAAAAACAGTAAAAGCAGTGAAGGGATAAGGATTAAACTGGAGGTCCGTCCCTAAGTAGGATATAATGGAAATATAAAAATAGAACGTACGTTCGTTATGGTGGTGTGAGAGTATGCAATTTTTGACTGATCGATTGTTGAATGGAATGAATCCGGAGCAGGCAGAAGCTGTGAAGGCGACAGAAGGGCCTTTATTGATTATGGCAGGGGCAGGCTCCGGTAAGACAAGAGTATTGACGCATCGAATAGCGTATCTAATGGTAGAAAAAGGGGTCAATCCATATAACATATTAGCGATTACCTTTACAAATAAAGCAGCGAGAGAGATGAAGGATCGTATTCATAACATTCTGGGCGGGGCTTCTGAGAACATTTGGATCTCAACCTTCCACAGCATGTGTGTGCGAATCCTGAGACGTGATATTGATCGCATCGGGATGAACCGTAATTTTACGATCCTTGATTCTACTGATCAGCAGTCGGTGATCAAAGCGATTTTAAAGGAAAAGAATATTGATCCGAAAAAATTTGATCCCCGTTCGCTTTTGGGATCCATCAGCTCTGCGAAGAATGAGCTGACGACTCCCGAAGAATTATCCAAACAGGTAGGGGGATATTACGATCAAGTTGTCTCTGATGTGTACACAGAATATCAGAAGCGTTTACGTAAGAATCAGGCGTTGGATTTTGATGATCTCATCATGACGACGATTCAACTGTTTCAGCGCGTACCGGAAGTCCTGGAGTTTTATCAAAGGAAGTTCCAATACATTCATGTTGATGAGTATCAGGATACGAACAGAGCTCAATATATGCTCGTTAAATTGTTGGCTTCCCGCTTTCAGAACTTGTGTGTAGTCGGGGATTCCGATCAATCGATTTATCGCTGGCGCGGAGCGGACATTGCCAATATCCTTTCCTTTGAAAAGGATTATCCAAGAGCAACCGTTATTTTCCTTGAACAAAACTATCGTTCAACGAAGAGGATCCTGCAGGCGGCGAATGAAGTAATCCAAAAGAACTCGAACCGTAAACCAAAGAATCTTTGGACAGAAAATCATGACGGTGAAAAGATTTCGTATTTCAGAGCGGATACCGAGCAGACCGAAGCCCAATTTGTGACAGGTAAAATCAAAGAAATGACGGAAAACGGTAAGAGGAAATATTCCGATTTCGCCATTCTTTATCGAACAAATGCCCAGTCCCGTGTGATGGAGGAAGTTCTGCTTAAATCGAATATTGAATACTCCATCGTCGGCGGCATCAAGTTCTATGACCGTAAAGAGATCAAGGACATTTTGGCTTACCTGAGACTCATCTCGAATCCGGATGATGACATCAGCCTTATACGTGTCATTAACGTTCCGAAGCGGGGCGTAGGAGCAACCTCTATAGATAAAATTGCCCGTTATGCACAGGATCACGATATCTCCATGTTCAGAGCGTTAGAAGAAGCGGATTTTATCGGCCTAAGCCCGAAAATAACGAAAGCCGTCATTGAATTTAAGGAAATGGTGAAAGGTTATACAGGCATGCAGGAATATCTTTCTGTAACGGAACTTGTAGAAGAAATACTGGAGAAATCCGGTTACATCGATATGTTAAAAGCAGAAAAGTCGATTGAGTCTCAAAGTCGCTTGGAAAACTTGGACGAGTTCTTGTCTGTAACGAAAAGTTTCGAACAATCCAACGATGACAAGAGTCTTGTCGCATTTTTAACAGATCTGGCACTCGTGGCGGATATCGATAAGCTTGATGAAGATGATCAGCCAAAAGACTCGGTCATTCTGATGACCCTTCATGCTGCAAAAGGTCTTGAGTTCCCTATCGTATTCCTGATGGGGATGGAGGAAGGGGTTTTCCCACACAGTCGTTCCCTTATGGAAGAAGATGAGATGGAAGAAGAACGCCGTCTGGCTTATGTAGGAATCACCCGTGCAGAAGAACAGCTCTATTTAACAAATGCTCAAATGAGAACACTCTTCGGGCAGACGAAGATGAACCCTGTGTCCCGGTTCATTCAGGAGATTCCAGCTGAACTGTTGGATGACGTGATGGCAGAAAAGAAGAGTGCTTTCACACCTTTCGGCAAATCTGCGAAAGCACCTGCGCGTCCTGCCCCGCGCAAGCCTGTTTCACGACCGGTTCAAACGACAACCGGTGGTGAGTCTGTTGCATGGCAAGTAGGGGACAAAGCCCAGCATAAGAAGTGGGGGACAGGTACTGTTGTCAGTGTGAAAGGCTCCGGAGACAGTGTAGAGCTTGACATTGCGTTCCCGAGTCCAATGGGCATCAAGCGTCTTCTTGCCAAATTCGCACCTATAGAAAAAGCGTAACAATCTAAAGTCGGGAGTGAAGTCCACTCCCGGCTTAAACTCAATCATTCTGTTCAATTTAGCAAGAAAGGGTTGTGGAAATGGATCGACAATCAGCCGAAAACCGTATAAACGAACTACATGAATTGTTAAATGAGTATAATTATGAATATCATGTTCTTGATAAGCCATCTGTTCCCGATTCTGAGTATGATCAGCTACTGAGAGAACTCATCGAACTGGAAGATCAATTTCCTGATCTGAAAACATCTGATTCACCTTCTCAGCGTGTTGGTGGAGCCATATTGGACGCCTTTGAAAAAGTGGAACATCGGACGCCGATGCTCAGCTTGGGGAATGCTTTCAACGAAGAGGATTTGCGTGACTTTGATCGTCGTGTCCGTCAAGCCGTTGGAGATGACTTTTCCTATGTATGTGAGCTGAAAATCGATGGGTTGGCTGTTTCTCTTCGTTATGAAGATGGTGTCTTTGCTCAAGGGGCGACGAGGGGAGATGGATCGATAGGAGAAGATATTACATCAAACCTTAAGACCATCCGTTCCATTCCCTTGAAGATTTCTGAAAAGATTTCCTTTGAAGTTCGGGGAGAAGCCTTTATGCCTAAAGGTTCCTTCGAAGCGTTAAATAAAATCAAAGATGAAAAAGGGGAAGAGCCTTTTGCCAACCCCCGCAATGCAGCTGCAGGTTCCCTCCGTCAGCTCGACCCTAAAATCGCAGCATCCCGAAATCTCGATCTCTTCTTATATGCATTAGCGGATATTGGAGATACAGGGATTGACTCTCACAGTGAAGGGTTAGATAAATTAGAAAGTCTCGGATTTAAAACAAATCCTGAACGGCAGCAATGTGCCACAATTGAAGAAGTCATTGATTTTGTCGGCAAATGGACCGATCAACGTCCGAATCTGTCCTATGACATTGACGGGGTCGTGATTAAAGTTAATTCATTAGAGCAGCAGGAACAGCTTGGAACGACAGCGAAAAGTCCACGCTGGGCGATTGCATTCAAGTTCCCTGCTGAAGAAGTGGTAACCATCTTAAAGGAGATTGAACTGAGTGTTGGCCGTACCGGCGTGGTGACACCAACGGCGATACTGGAGCCTGTACGTGTCGCTGGTACAACCGTTCAACGCGCGTCCCTTCATAATGAAGATCTTATTAGAGAAAAAGATATTAAAATCGGGGATCAAGTCGTCATTAAAAAAGCCGGTGACATCATTCCTGAAGTGGTCAACGTATTAGAAGACAAGAGGACGGGTGACGAACAGGAATTTCATATGCCTACTCATTGTCCTGAATGCGAAAGTGAGCTGGTCAGACTTGAAGGGGAAGTCGCCCTTCGCTGTATCAACCCTAAATGTCCAGCACAGATTCGGGAAGGTCTGATTCACTTTGTATCCCGAAATGCCATGAACATCGATGGTCTGGGAGAAAAGGTGATCAGTCAATTATTCAGGGAGAAATTGATTGAAGATGTGGCAGACTTGTACCGGTTAGAGCGTGATCAACTTCTACAACTGGAGCGCATGGGTGAAAAATCCGCGGATAACCTATTGGGTGCCATTCAAACTTCAAAATCCAATTCCCTGGAAAAATTGCTCTTCGGACTCGGAATCCGTCATGTTGGAGCAAAAGCGGCGAAAACATTGGCTCAAGAGTTCGGATCAATGGATAAGTTAATGAACTTGGGCAAAGAAGAGTTAACCAATGTAAACGAAATCGGTGATAAAATGGCTGATGCCATTGTGGCCTATTTTGAAAATGATGAAGTAAAAGAACTGATCCAGGAACTGAAAGATGCCGGTGTAAATCTTGAATACAAAGGACCGAAGCCGGTAGTTGTAAGTGAAGTCGACTCTTATTTTGCAGGGAAAACCATTGTGTTAACCGGAAAAGTTGAACGATTAAGCAGAAATGAAGCAAAAGAAAAGATAGAAATGCTCGGTGGAAAAGTCACTGGCAGTGTGAGTAAGAAAACCGATCTTGTCATCGCAGGGGAAGAAGCAGGGTCAAAGCTTGTGAAAGCCAATGAGTTGAACATCGAAGTATGGGATGAGGACAAGCTGATGGAAGAACTTAACCGATAAGAGGTGTAACGAGTAATGAAAAAAGGGATTTCGGTCGCTCTCTCCGCACTATTGTTATTAGGAGGTTGTGCTCCGACATTTGAAAAGCAGGATCAGGTCGTTCAGGAAAACCAAGATAGCGAAGCAAAAAAAGCGATCATTCCAAGCTTCCAGATATCCAAGGAATACTATAAGACGATGCTCCCGTATGAAACGAGTAAAACCCGTGGAGTCGTCGTCAATGATTTAGGATCAAGATATGATATCAATGAAATTGAAACGGGCTTGCTGAGGGTAGCCCAAAATCGTTTTTCAACGGATGAATATTTTTTCAAAGAAGGACAATTCCTCACAAAGAAAACAGTTGATAGCTGGCTTCAACGAAAATATACAAGTGAACAACTGAAAGAAAAAGGACTTCAAGAATCTGAGAATGTGGGGCTTAACCCTGTCCAGACAAAAGGTGAGAACGCCCCAATCTACTTAGCGCATGTGATTGAACATAATTACTTAATGAAAAAAGAAGACAACAAGGTCCATCTAGGTGGAGTGGCAATTGCTCTATCATTGAATTCTGTTCAGTATGAAACCAATCTCTCATCTGGAACAAGAACAGTAAAAAACATTAGCAATGAAGTCTTAAAGGAACAAGGAGCGAGAATTGCCGACGAAGTCCTCAAACGTCTTCGTCAGAAAAAAGAACTTCAAAACGTTCCCATCACGATCTCACTTTATAAACAGGCTCCAAAAGAACAGGTCGTCCCTGGTCACTTCTTCGCCTACACAACCGTTGAAGCAAATCAAAGCAACATCCAAAACTGGGAAGGAATTAATGAAGAATTTTACTTATTCCCTTCTCCGGAAGCTCAAAAAAGTCATCCAAACGATTATAAAGTATTTAACGAGCTGAAAACGGATATTGAGAAATACTTTCCTGTTTACACAGGTCTGACGGGACAAGCACTCTATCAAAACCAGAAACTGTCCAATATGAAATTTGAGGTAGCCCTGTCCTTCCAAGGAAAAGCTGAAACCATCGGATTCGCCCAGCACCTTTCCAGCATGATCAGCAAGCAGACGCCGGACACCTGGGACGTAGAACTCCTCGTGTCATCGTCCTATGGGCCAGAAGCTCTGATTGTGAAAAAGCCTGGTAGTAAAGAAACGTATTTGCACATTTATGAATAGAAGAGGAGAAGGACTAATCTTATAGATTAGTTCTTTTTTTTACAGATAGGATTGTAGAGGTGGTCGAGAAATTAGTTGAATATTGTATAAATGTCATATCGTGAAAGTTTTTTGATAAAATGAAACTTAGGTTGATATGACTTATAAAGGGGGATAAATCTGAATAACAGCGATAAACTTGAACTTCGTCATGTATTTCATGATAATTCCAAAAAAATGAAACCGAACGCCACGGATATCCGTAATCTATACATTGATTATAAATAAAATAAAAACAAAGAAAGGGGCAAAGACTGATGGAAATTATTGCACTTGTTATAGCTGGAGGAGCTTTCTCAATTGTCATGATCCTTCTTGGAGAAAACAAGAAATTAGATAAAAGAGTGAAGGAATTAGAGAACAAAATGTAATCGAATAAAAGCTTGGGGAGTCTCAGGACATGATCTGCATTCGCTACAATTTACCAGTTTCCAGTAGCCAATCAGGAAATTCTATTCCCCACCCTTTTCTTCATGTATATGAATGTATCATTTGTTGCAAAATAATGATGCTAACGTTAGTGGAAACCAGTAAATGAAACAAATAGGTGAACAAAAAGTAACTTAATTTTATAAATTTTTATGAATAGTTATAGCTAAAAAAGCGCTTTCATAAAAATATATGCATTATATATGAATAATTATTCATACGGGTGAGTTTATTCAGAAAATTCTGTGTGTAAATGTTGTAAATGTATGTTAGTATAATAACGTTGTGAACTTGTTACGGAATGTCGCTTCGCAGAATGAACTTTTTCAAACATTATTGATTGAATAAGTTTACAACCCGTATGCATGGGGTAAAGAACTGTTGGACTTGCAAATTGGAAGGCCTTTTGGCATGGTTCGAAAGTTAGATTAAGCACCTAACGAAAAGCAATACAAATTTATTGAAAGGAGAATGCTAACTACACAATGGATATAGCTACTTTAGTCACCTTTATCGTATATTTAGTTGGAATGCTCGCAATCGGTATTATTTCTTACAAATTAACAAGCAATTTATCGGATTACGTTCTTGGAGGACGTAGTTTAGGACCGGGGGTAGCAGCATTAAGTGCTGGTGCTTCAGATATGAGTTCCTGGTTGTTACTGGGACTGCCTGGCCTTGCTTATGCAATTGGTTTAGGTTCGATTTGGTTAAGTATTGGGTTAGTAATTGGTGCTTATTTAAACTGGAGATTCGTCGCTTCAAGACTACGCGCTTACACGGAGGTTGCAAACGATTCTATTACGGTTCCGGACTTCTTTGAAAATCGTTTTAGAGATGGTTCCCGTCTCCTTCGTGTCATTTCAGCAGTGATCATCTTGGTATTCTTTACCTTCTACACATCTTCAGGTCTTGTAGGCGGAGCGCTATTATTCCAGGAAACGTTCGGAATGTCTTACAATCAATCACTTTGGATTGGTGCTGCAGTAATCATTTCTTACACATTCCTTGGAGGATTCTTAGCAGTAAGTTGGACTGACTTCGTTCAAGGTATTCTAATGTTCCTTGCGTTAATCATTACACCAATCGTTGCGATCATAGAGCTGGGGGGATGGAATGCTACAGTTGATGCTGTTCGTTCTGTTGACGCAGCCAATCTTGATACAATGAATACGATGACGCTTATGGGAGTTATTTCACTCCTTGCTTGGGGACTTGGTTACTTTGGTCAGCCGCATATCATCACTCGCTTTATGGCACTTAAATCCACCAAAGATGTACCAAAGGCACGCTGGATTGGTATGAGCTGGATGACGTTATCAATGATTGGTGCTGTACTGGTCGGTTTCTCCGGTATCGCCTATTTCGCCGATATGCCATTAATCACAGGTGATGTTGATAATTCTGAGAAAGTATTTATCTTCTTTACAGATGTCTTATTTAACCCATGGGTATCCGGTATTCTGTTAGCGGCGATTCTATCTGCTATCATGAGTACAATTGATTCCCAATTACTTGTTTCTTCCAGTGCGTTAGCGGAGGATTTCTATAAAGCGATCCTCCGTAAAAATGCTTCTGACAACGAACTTGTATGGGTAGGTCGTATCGGAGTGCTTCTAATCGCATTCATCGCGATCATGCTTGCTATTCAAGGTAACCCTGCGAATGGCGGTGGTACGAAGATTCTCGATCTGGTAAGTTACGCCTGGGGTGGATTCGGTGCCGCATTCGGACCAATCATCCTATTGTCTCTATACTGGAAAGGTATGACACGAAACGGTGCATTAGCTGGTATGATCACTGGTGCTGTAACAGTCGTCGTTTGGAAACAGCTGACTGCAGCTGGAGTTATTCCATTCGAACTGTATGAAATTGTTCCAGGATTCTTCCTTGCTATGCTGGCAATCGTGATCTTCAGTAAGGTTGGACCACAACCAAGTGCTGAAATTCAAGCTGAATTCGACGAAGCTGTTGCCAAAGACATCGTTAAATAATGAATTAGAGTATCGATAAGAGGTCCGTCCCTCGTCACTTATGAGTGGCTGAGGGACGGACCTCTTTTTTTGTTGGGCTTGAACTTCTGTTTTTCATTAGATGGGAATTTGAGATACATGTCCTCAGAGATAGGATTGCGAAATTTGTCGAAAGAAAATTATCAGAAAGTTGTTCCAAATTCAAATACTCTGTTATATAATACAAACATGTTAAATAACCTGTATTATAACAATAAAGATTTGTTTAATACTGCTAAGGAGTGATGGTGTTCAATGTCTACAAAAATGGTTGGTATCAAGGTAACTGGGGAACTTCAGCCAGGCTTTGATAAAATTTTATCTCAGAAAGCATTGCAGTTTTTAGAACAACTGGAGCGCCGATTTGGAGAAAAACGGAAAGAACTGTTACACAACAGAGAGAAACAACAGGAACGAATCAATGGAGGAGAGCTTCCTCGCTTCTTACCTGAAACAGAATCGATTAGACAAAGTGAATGGAAAGTGAGTCCGATTCCTCAAGCTTTACAAGATAGAAGGGTAGAGATCACTGGACCTGTTGACCGGAAAATGGTCATCAACGCATTGAACTCTGGTGCAAAATGTTTTATGGCATGTTTTGAAGATGCCACTTCGCCTACATGGACGAACCTCATAGAAGGACAAATCAACCTCAGAGATGCAGTACATCAAACAATAGACTTCACGAATCCAAATGGGAAGCGTTATGAATTAAATAAAGAAAATGCCGTATTAATTGTTCGGCCAAGAGGATTACATCTGGAAGAGAAACATATCGAACTGGATGGGAAATCAATATCAGCAAGCCTTGTCGACTTTGGATTATTCTTTTTTCATAATGCCACTCATTTAACCTCAAGGAACAAAGGCCCTTATTTTTACTTACCTAAATTAGAAAGTCACCTGGAAGCGCGCTTCTGGAATGATGTGTTTATTTTTGCCCAGGAATTTATCGGGATTCCTCAAGGGACGATCAAAGCAACGGTCCTGATTGAAACCATCACAGCGGCATTTGAAATGGATGAAATCCTTTATGAACTAAAGGAGCATTCAGCAGGGTTGAACTGCGGAAGGTGGGATTATATTTTCAGCTATATTAAAAAACTTCGGGAGCAAGAGGATGTTATCCTGCCTGACCGTTCAACGGTCACGATGACAACGCCCTTTATGAGATCGTATTCTTTGCTCACAATTAAGACCTGTCACAGAAGAGGAGCTGCTGCAATCGGAGGGATGGCGGCACAAATTCCAGTAAAGAACGATCCTGTGAAAAACGAAGAAGCGTTCAACAAGGTGAGAGCAGATAAAGAAAGAGAAGCACAGGATGGTCATGATGGCACCTGGGTAGCTCATCCTGGTCTTGTACCTGTTGCAATGGACGTTTTCAATCAAGAAATGAAAAATGATAACCAAATTGCAGAGAAAACACTAGATGATATCGAAGTGTCAGAGCAGGATCTTCTTGAAGTTCCTCAAGGGACGATAACAGAAGAAGGTGTCCGCTTAAATATTAACGTCGGAATTCAATATATATCTTCTTGGCTGAGCGGCCAAGGAGCAGCACCGATCCACAACTTAATGGAAGACGTGGCAACGGCTGAAATTTCCCGGGCTCAACTATGGCAATGGATCCGTCATCCAAAAGGAGTTCTTGACGATGGCCGCAACATCACCATCGATCTCTATGAACAACTAAAGCAAGAAGAACTAACCAAACTCAAAAGCCAAATGGGAGAACAACTGTACAAAGAGCGCCGGTTCTCGGAAGCTGTCCAACTATTCGACCAACTCATCCAAAACGAACAATTCACAGACTTCCTCACCACCCCGGGTTACCGAATCCTTTAAAGGGACGGACCTGGAAAAAGCATCAACAAAGCAAAAATGGTTGAATACTCAAGCCTAATTACTTTAATGAATGACCGCTGCAGTGAATGGAGGGACGGACCTCAAACTACTGTACATCGGTTAGATATAAATTCACCAAAGTACTTCTTATCAAGAATCAAAACCAAAAAACAAACAAAAGGGAGAGATTATCAATGGTAACAGCAAATAATGAACGCGTAAAAGCACTGCTAGAGAATTGGGAGATGGATCAAAGGTGGGAGGGGGTATCCCGACCTTATTCAGCTGAGGATGTTATTCGTTTAAGAGGATCAATTGATATTGAGTATACTCTTGCCCGACGCGGATCTGAAAAGCTTTGGAATCTGCTTCACAAAGAAGACTACATCAACGCACTTGGTGCCTTGACTGGAAACCAGGCTGTCCAACAAGTAAGAGCCGGGCTGAAAGCGATCTACTTAAGCGGATGGCAGGTAGCGGCGGATGCTAACCTGGCCGGGCAAATGTACCCCGATCAAAGCTTGTACCCTGCGAACTCTGTGCCATCCGTCGTGAAAAGAATCAACCAGGCTCTTCAGCGTGCTGATCAGGTTCACTATGTTGAAGGTGATGAATCGATCGATTGGTTTGTCCCGATTGTAGCCGATGCAGAAGCAGGCTTTGGCGGACAGCTTAATGTCTTCGAACTCATGAAGGGTATGGTCGAAGCAGGGGCTTCAGCTGTCCACTTTGAAGATCAACTTTCTTCTGAGAAGAAGTGCGGACACTTGGGAGGTAAAGTATTACTGCCAACACAAACGTCCGTGAAGAATTTAATTTCAGCACGTCTAGCAGCAGATGTAATGGGTGTACCAACATTAATCGTAGCCCGTACAGATGCGAATGCTGCAGATTTAATCACGAGCGATGTGGATCCGTATGATGCGCAGTTCATTACAGGGGAACGCACTCCTGAAGGGTTCTTCTGTACAAGGGCCGGTTTGGATCAGGCGATTGCAAGAGGCTTGGCTTATGCTCCTTATGCAGATCTTGTTTGGTGTGAAACATCAGAACCGAGTCTTGAAGAAGCTCGCCAATTTGCTGAGGCAATTCATGCTGAGCATCCAGGGAAATTATTGGCGTATAACTGCTCACCATCCTTTAACTGGAAGAAGAAATTGGACGATGAAACGATCGCTAAGTTCCAAAAGGAGCTTGGGAAAATGGGCTATAAATTCCAGTTCGTAACGCTTGCAGGATTCCACGCACTGAACCATAGCATGTTCGAGCTTGCCAGAGGATACAAAGAACGTGGAATGGCTGCATACTCCCAACTTCAAGAAGCGGAATTTGCCAGCGAGAAGTATGGCTATTCAGCTACGAGACATCAGCGCGAAGTAGGAACAGGCTACTTTGACGAAGTATCGATGGTGATCTCGGGGGGAACATCCTCTACAACAGCCCTTAAAGGTTCGACAGAGGCTGCTCAATTCTAAAAAATTCAATTGCATAAAAATATAAATGAAGGTCCGTCCCTTGGGGGTTGTTATACCCCGAGGGACGGACCTTTCTTTAGGCGCTTCCTTGTAGTACTATCGATGCAAATTTGTGAATAGTTTAACTTTATAGAAATTATTTATAAATATACTATTGATTTTATTAATATACACCAATATAATTAGAGCTAATTTAAATTTAATCTGTGTGGTGAATAGTTATGAATGTTGGTATCGTTGGAAGTACGGGTTACGGTGGAGTGGAGTTGCATCGGTTGTTATCAAATCATCCGAATGTAGATGATTGTATTTTATATTCATCTTCTTTGGAGGGGGCACCATATGCAGATCAATATCCACACCTCATTAACTTGTCACATGAAGTAGTGAATCCTATCAAAATCGAGGAAATGAAGCAGCTTGATTTCGTCTTTTTGGCTGTTCCTTCCGGGGTATCGAAGGAATTATCTCAGAAGCTCCTCGGTGAAAAGGCGAAAGTGATCGATCTTTCAGGAGACTTGCGTTTGAAGAATCCTCAAGAATACGAAGAGTGGTACAAAGGAGAATCAGCCTCTTCAGATGTTTTACAGAAAGCGGTGTATGGTCTCACAGAATGTAATCGACAATCCATTCAAGAGGCGGAACTGATAGCGAACCCAGGCTGCTTTCCGACTGCCTCCCTTCTAGGGTTGGCTCCGCTGTTTCACCATGAGCTTGTAGAGCCACATTCCATCATTATCGATGCCAAAACGGGATTATCGGGAGCAGGGAGAAAAGCGACTCAATCCAGTCACTTTTCAGAGACTCAAGAAAATCTACGAATCTATAAGGTTCATCAACACCAGCACACCCCTGAAATTGAACAGCAATTGAATGAGTGGAACAGCGAAGCGGGACCCATTACCTTTACGACTCACCTTATTCCCATGACCCGTGGGATTATGGCTACGATGTACACGGAATTAAATAACACATACACCACTGAGCAGTTACACAACATCTACCAAGACTATTACGAAAAGCATCCCTTCATCAGGATTCGTCCTGTTGGCCAGTTCCCAAGTACAAAAGAAGTGTTCGGCACGAATTTCTGCGATATTTCGATAAAAGTAGATTCACGGACGAATCGGGTGACGATTGTGTCTGTGATCGATAACTTGCTAAAAGGAGCTGCCGGCCAGGCGGTTCAAAATATGAATGTAATGTTAGGGTTAGACGAAACGACTGGACTCTATCACTATCCAATTTATCCATAAGAGGGGGAGAATCAATGAAACTAGTAAAAGAAAAAGCTGTTCAACCAATTCCTGGAGGAACGATTCTTTCACCTCTTGGGTACAAGGCAGGGGGGATGCATACCGGTCTTCGATACGCAAAGAAAGACTTCGGGGTCATCTACAGTGAGATGCCTGCACAAGTCGGAGCGGTTTATACTCAAAGTCATTTTCAAGCTGCTCCCCTTAAAGTGACACAAGAGAGTATCTTGAAATCACACACACTACAAGCGATTGTGGTCAACAGTGCGATCGCAAATGCCTGTACGGGTGAACAAGGATTAAAAGATGCATATCAAACGAGGGAGTGGGCGGCCAAACGATTTCAAATTCCGGAAGAGTATGTAGCCGTTGCTTCGACAGGAGTCATTGGAGAGTGGCTTCCTATGGAGAAGATTGAAAAGGGCTGTAACGAAATCGAGGTTGATTTGACAGAGCAGAGTGCCCAATCTTTTCAACAAGCCATCCTAACGACGGATCTTATCGAAAAGACTTCATGCTATGGCGTAAAAATAGATGGAGAAATGGTCACAATCGGAGGATGTGCGAAGGGATCAGGTATGATTCATCCAAATATGGCGACGATGCTCGGCTTCATTACAACGGATGCATCGATTTCATCCACCGTCCTGCAAAAAGCACTTAAAACAGCGATCGATCAATCCTTTAATCAAATCACTGTAGATGGTGAAACATCTACGAATGATATGGTCATTGCGATGGCAAACGGGATGGTAAAGCACGACACTTTACATGAAAGCCATCCTGATTGGCATCACTTTCAAGAGGGGTTAATTCACGTATGTCAAGATCTGGCTAAACAAATTGCCAGGGATGGTGAAGGAGCAACCAAACTCGTGGAAGTGAATGTTAAAGGAACTCACTCCCATCAAGACGCCAATATTTTAGCAAAAAAAATCGTCGGTTCCAATTTAGTCAAAACGGCACTCTTTGGCAGGGATCCAAACTGGGGAAGAATCGTCGGTGCCATGGGACACAGTGAGGTGACGATCGAGCCCAATCAATGTGATATTTATATTGGAGAAACACTCGTGTTTTCAAATGGTACTCCTCAGCCATTCAAGGAAGAGAGTGTAAGTCAGTATATGCAAGCGGAACATGTGATCATATCTGTCAGGTTGCATGGTGGCGAAGGAAAAGGAAAAGCTTGGGGGTGCGATCTTACGTATGATTACGTCAAAATCAATGCAAGTTATCGAACATAAGCCAGTGATTGCAATCAAACTGGGAGGAAGTGTCCTTTCTAAGCTCTCATCCCTTTTCTATGAAAGTATAAAAGGTCTTCAGCAGCACTACCATGTAGTACTTGTTCACGGGGGAGGCCCTGAGATTACGGCTATGCTGAACAAGCTGGCCATCGAATCCACCTTCATAAATGGCCAGCGAAAAACCACAAAGAAGGTTTTTGGAGTCGTTGAACAGGTGTTAAAGGGCAAAGTGAATAGCGAGTTAACACATCAACTCAATTTGGCAGGTATAAACGCAATCGGATTAAGCGGGTACGATGCCCATTTGTTAAAGGCCAGTATCATGGATGAAGGATCTCTGGGTTATGTTGGCAAAATTGAAGAAGTTAACCTTACTCTGTTAAACAATCTGCTTTCGCTAAACTACGTGCCTGTTATCGCTCCCCTTGCCACAACAAACAATGGGGAAAAGCTAAATGTGAATGCAGACCTGGCTGCATCAGCCATAGCAGAAGCCCTTCAAGTAGAGAAATTGGCCTTTGTCACAGACGTTCCGGGAATTTTAAAAGAAGGGGAAATTGTTTCACGTGTAACAAAGGAAGAGATCCTTCATTATATAGAAACCGGAATCATCCACGGCGGAATGATTCCAAAGGTGCAGGCAGCCCTATCGGTTCTGCAGCTTAACATTAAAGAAGTAATGATCGTCGGGTGTCAGGACACGATCATTCAAGATGGAGAAATGCTGGGTACACGTATAACAGAAGGAGGAGGAGTCGGGGCGGTATGAGTCATTTATTTCCTACTTATCAAAGGTTAGATATTGAATTGGTTACAGGAAACGGCACGGTTGTTCAAGATCAGAACGGGCAATCTTATTTGGATTTCATTTCAGGTATAGCGGTTTGTAATTTAGGTCACTCTCCTTATGTTGTTAAAAAGGCTCTTGATAAACAGTTGGATAAACTTTGGCATGTATCAAACCTGTTTCCGATTACGTTGCAGGAAGAGACAGCTTCACTTCTTGCTTTCGCCAGCGGCTTAGATGCGGTTTTCTTCTGTAATAGTGGCGCTGAAGCGAACGAAGCGGCGATTAAGTTAGCCAAAAAGCACACGGGCAAAACGAAGATCCTGACCTTCAAGCAATCGTTTCATGGCCGGACCTTTGCGACCATGAGTGCCACGGGGCAGGAGAAGGTTCATAGCGGCTTTGGTCCATTGCTACCAACCTTTGACTATCTTCCTTATAACGACGAACAGGCTCTTTCGAACGTGAAAGAAAAAGACGTTGCGGCCATCATGGTGGAAGTGATTCAAGGGGAAGGCGGGGTCAACCCTGGTACTCTGTCCTTTTTACAAGCAGTAGAAATGAAGTGCAAGGAGATGGATGCTTTACTCATCGTCGATGAAGTTCAAACAGGGATCGGGCGTACGGGAGCTCCATTTGCTTATCAGCATTATTCCCTGCAACCGGATATCGTCACGACGGCTAAAGGATTGGGAAGCGGTTTTCCCGTCGGTGCCATGATGGGCAAAAAAGATCTTGTTTCCTCCTTTTCACCGGGAACTCACGGGTCGACATTCGGAGGCAATCCATTAGCGATGGCAGCAGCGAAAGCGACTCTTGAAACGATTGTTGATGCAGCGTTCCTGCAAGAAGTACAAAGTAAATCTGATTACTTTATGCAGGAGCTGAAGAATCAACTACAGGAATGTTGGAGCGTAAAAGAGGTAAAAGGGATAGGCTTTATGATCGGCATCCAATGCGATATGGAAGTAAAAGAGATCATCGATGAGCTGCGGAACAATGGATTATTGACGCTACCGGCAGGTACTCATGTGATCCGTCTTTTACCACCTTTAACGGTCACCTATGACGAACTCGATCAGGCACTTCACATACTGGTCGGCACGCTAAAACAACATCAATCGGCCAGTGTCTACTAATTTATTTTTTTAAGAAACGAATGTATAAAAATACTTATATTTATATAAATATTCAAGAGTAGGAGGCAATCTCATGACAGGTTACTTATGTTTAGAAAACGGAAAGACCTTTATAGGTGAAGTCACAATGGATGAAGAAGATCCCGTTCAGGGTGAGATTGTGTTTTTTACAGGAATGACGGGATACCAGGAAGTGCTGACCGATCCTTCCTACAAAGATCAAATCGTTGTTTTCACATATCCGCTCATCGGTCAATATGGCGTGAACGAAGAGGACTTTGAGAGCTCACAGCCGCAGGTGAAAGGAGTCATCATGCTTCAATCACCGGAGTTGTATTCCCATTATCATGCCTCTTCTTCCCTTAAAGACTATCTTAAAAAGTGGAAGATTCCATTCATGACAGGTGTGGATACGAGGCAGGTAGTGAAGGCGATCCGTGATGTTGGAAGTCAAAATGCGTGTATATCTTATACAGAAGTGCTTCCTGCAAAAGAAAAGCTCACAGGTCAAATCGAAAAGGTAGCTCTATCTCACATCCTCAAGATGGGAAGTGGAAACAAGCATATAGCTGTCGTCGATTTCGGTGTGAAAAAATCGATTCTATCCAGTCTGATAAAGATGGATTGTCTTGTTACCGTTATTCCCTATCATCAGCTTGAGCTTCTGGATCAGTTGAATGTTGACGGACTGGTGTTGTCGAACGGTCCTGGAGATCCGAAAGAAATGATGAGTCTTTTACCTAAACTGAAGGAAAAAATCATGGAGCTTCCAACCCTCGGAATTTGTTTAGGGCATCAATTAATCGCACTGGCACTCGGAGGGAATACTGAACGATTATTATTCGGTCATAGAGGAGCGAATCATCCTGTCATTGATAACCAAACCGGAGAGGTGTTTATCACATCACAAAATCATAATTACGTTGTGAACGGGGCCAGTTTAACAGGGACCGGGTTGGAACCGCGTTTTATGAACGTCAATGACGGCTCCCTTGAAGGGCTTCAACATATAAGCAAGCCTATCCTTTCGGTTCAATTTCATCCTGAAGCGCGTCCGGGTCCGGAGGATGCTTCGTGGATATTCCAACAATTCTATCAAACGATTAAACAACCAGGGAGAGAGAAGATATATGCCTAAAGATTCCAGTATTCAAAAAATCCTCATAATCGGATCAGGGCCTATCATCATAGGGCAAGCAGCAGAGTTTGATTACTCAGGTACACAAGGCTGCCTTGCCCTGAAGGATGAGGGGTATGAAGTGATTCTCGTGAATCATAATCCGGCGACGATTATGACGGATACGACCTACGCTGACAAAGTGTACTGCGAGCCCTTAACGGTCAAAACATTAACTGCGATTATCGCTAGTGAACGCCCCGATGGAATCGTCGCAAATCTTGGAGGTCAAACCGCTCTGAATCTTGCAGTGGAGCTGGATGAAAGAGGTATTCTCGAGAAGTATGGAGTGACACTGCTTGGGACCTCTGTGGATTCGATTCAAAAAGGGGAAGACAGAGAGAAATTTCGAACCTTGATGAACACATTGGGACATCCAACGGCAGAAAGTGATATCGTACACGATCTTCAAGAGGCTCTTCTCTTTTCTGAAAAGATTTCCTTCCCGATCATTGTGCGTCCGGCTTATACATTGGGAGGAAGAGGCGGCGGTATCGCTTCAACCAGGGAGGAATATAGTAAACTCGTTCAAACCGGCTTAAAGGCAAGTCCGATTCATCAAGTACTGGTGGAAAAAAGCATTGCCGGGTTCAAAGAGATTGAGTATGAAGTCATGAGAGATTCGAAAGGAAATTGTATATCCGTTTGTAATATGGAAAATTTCGATCCTGTTGGGGTCCATACGGGTGACTCCATCGTCGTCGCTCCGTCCCAAACCCTGACAGATCAAGAGTTTCATATGCTGCGTACAGCGGCGTTTGATATTATCAGTGCGTTAGAAGTGGTGGGAGGATGCAATATACAATTTGCTTTAGACCCTAACAGTAACCAGTACTATGTGATTGAAGTGAACCCAAGGGTGAGCAGGTCTTCTGCTTTGGCATCGAAGGCAACGGGCTATCCGATCGCCAAAATAGCGGTGAAGCTTGCAGTTGGCTATACACTGAACGAAATCATCAATCCTCTGACGAGAACCACTTTTGCAAGCTTTGAACCAGCTCTTGATTACGTTGTCGTCAAGTTTCCAAGATGGCCATTCGATAAATTTCCTGAGGCGAATCGAGTGCTCGGAACGAAGATGAAAGCAACGGGTGAAGTGATGGCGATCGAGCGTTCGTTAGAGGCTGCTTTTCATAAAGCTCTTCAGTCGTTGGATCTATCCTTGGAGAACGTCAACACTGAAATAGCTGGCGTATCTCATGAAGAGCTGGAAAAAAGAATTGGAACAGCAACAGATATTCGTTTTTTTGAACTGTTGGAATTGTTGAGACGAGACTACTCTATTCACTATCTCCATGAAAAGACAGGAATCGATAAGTTGTTCTTGTCCATCTTGAGTAACTTAGTATTCATGGAAAATAAATTAAGTACATCTGAGTTCACTTCTGACCTTTTGAAAGAAGCAAAGAAATTCCGATTTGAGGATAAAACAATTGCCGGATTAATGGGGAAACCGGAGGCGTCCATTGAAAAAATGAGAATGGAGGAAGGAATTGTTCCCGCCTTTAAAATGGTGGATACATGTGCAGGTGAATTCGAAGCGATTACCAATTATGCCTACTCCACTTATTATGGAGACAATGAGATTCAACCGTTACAAGGAGAGAAGAAGGTCCTGATTGTTGGAGCGGGTCCGATTCGAATCGGTCAGGGAGTCGAGTTTGACTACAGTGCCGTTAAGGCGATTCACCGATTGAAAGAGCATGGATACACTACCATTATGGTGAACAATAACCCGGAAACCGTGAGCACGGATTATGAGACGGCAGACCGATTGTACTTTGAACCTCTTACGAAAGAATCGGTCCTTTCCATTATCCAGCATGAGAAAGTAGATACCGTACTCGTTCAATTCGGTGGACAAACGGCATTAAACCTGGCTTCTATTTTAGAAAAGAAAGGCATCCAATTACTTGGGACGTCTTCAGACATCATTGACCGTGTAGAGGATCGCGAACGTTTTTATCAACTGCTGGATGAACTGGAAATTCCTCGTGTGAAAGGAGATATCTGCCACAGTAAGGAGGAAGCATTACAAGTAGCACAACATTTAACCTTTCCTCTTCTTTGCCGTCCATCCTATGTGATTGGAGGAAAAGGGATGGTGAAGGTCACGACACTCCCCGAGATGCAAAGGTTTATACAGGAAGCGGATGAAGAGTACTTTCCTATTTTAATAGATGAATTCAAAGAAGGTCAGGAAATTGAAGTTGACTTGGTGGGGGACGGAGACGGAGTGTATGTTCCTGGAGTAATCGAGCATATTGAACGGGCAGGCGTCCATTCAGGGGACAGCATGTCTATTTTTCCTTCTGAATCCCTGTCAGATGAAATCAAGAGAACGATTGAAGGGTACGCCCGGAAGATTGTGTCTTCCCTTCATTACAAAGGGATCATGAATATTCAATTTTTGCTGAAGGATGAAGAGGTATTCGTGTTGGAAGTGAACCCGAGAGCAAGTCGGACGGTTCCGGTGGTCAGCAAGGTTCTTGGTTACTCATTAATCGATATGGCCACAGACCTTATGTGCGATGAGACGTTGAAGATAGACGCCTTTAGCCCTCCTACAGAAACAGACGTTGTAGGAGTGAAATATCCTGTGTTTTCATCACATGCCCTGCCGGAGATCGATCAAACACTCGGGGCCAATATGAAGTCAACGGGAGAAGGATTATGTCTGGGTAAAACGGTTGAAGAAGCCCTATATAAAGTATTTGAAGGATTGCATGAGGATGTAGAGACTGGTGGAACGGTTTATATTGATAGTGATCAAATAGAATTAAAACAGTACCAGACTTCTACGGAAGCTTCGTTTAGTGACTGGATTGAAACAAGCAATGCTTCTGTGTATTTCAGTCATGTAGAAACGGACGAAATGAAGAAGAGAAGAATTGCTGCATTAGAAGCAGGGGTCACCGTTTTAACAGAAGCAGAGACCTTGTATGCCTTTATTCGAAGTATGAAGGCAAAGGAAGTGAACCCCATTCCATTGGCACAATTAAAATCCATACAGGGAGTGAGCAGAGTATGATGAATTCAAGTATTGCGAAGTCGCCGGTAAAGGTTTCTTTAAAAGGGAGAGATCTTGTCACGTGGTTAGATTACACAACCGAAGAAGTATATGAGCTCTTATCATTGGCACAGTACTTGAAGAAAAATCCTTATTCAAAGGCGTTGGAAGGGAAAACCCTTGGAATGATCTTTGAAAAGTCTTCCACAAGAACCCGTGTTTCATTTGAAGCGGGAATGCTCCAGATGGGAGGTCATGCTATTTATTTAAATGCCCGCGATATACAGCTGGGAAGAGGAGAATCAATCGCAGATACGGCACGGGTCCTTTCTTCTTATGTGGATGGAATCATGATCCGTACGTTTGAAACTGAAAAGGTTACGGAACTTGCCCAGCACGCGAATGTCCCAGTCATCAACGGACTTTGCGATACTTACCACCCTTGTCAGGCATTGGCGGATGTTCTCACGATTTTGGAGCTGAAGGAAACGTTAAAAGGATTGAAGGTTGTGTATATAGGGGACGGAAATAATGTGGCACACTCCTTTATGATTCTTTGTGCGAAGCTTGGAATGGACGTCGTCGTTTCTTGTCCTGAAGGCTATGAACCCGTTAAAGAAATTATCGGGAAGACGGTGGAGATTGCCAGAATGAACGGTGGCAGCTTTACTCTTTCTTACGATCCGGTTGAAGCGGTAAGGAATGCGGATATCGTATACACCGATGTATGGGCAAGCATGGGGCAGGAGGAAGAAGCGATTAAGCGTCTTAAAGAATTTAAACCTTATCAGGTGAATGAACAGCTGCTTCAGCATGCTGCACCCGAAGTTAAATTTCTCCATTGTCTCCCGGCACACCGTGAAGAAGAGGTAACAGCGGCTGTCATTGACGGGCCAAGTTCTGCCGTATTTCAGCAAGCAGAGAATCGATTACATGTACAGAAGGCAATACTGCAATCACTTTTCGTATAAAGCTTTTAGGTTCGCTTCTAAATGGAAGCGGACCTTTTAGTTGCCTGAAAGCATTTCCATAAGAGAAAATAAGACTGAACCAAACGAACACATGTAAACATATAGTGTAGGAGAAACTGTAATTAGACCGTTTTGGAGGTGCTTGTGGTTTTGAGTAAACCAACGATTGATGATTACCTGGATAATGGAATATATGGTCAGAAGCAAACGAAGCCTGATGAAAGAAGAAAGTTTCTCGGAAGCTTGCGGGAACGAATCGTCATTGCCCTGACTCAGAGTCAGGTAAGGGAAAAGGGAGTGTACAAGGAAGTTCAGGAGAGTCTGAAGAAGCATCCTGATGCGAAGCTTTTATTAAATGGTAATATGAGCTACTCCTACTTATCTAAATACATCAAGCTCGCTGATACGTATCATGTCTCGTTTTCAATGGTGACAAATAAGGAGATCGAAACCGATATTGGCCTCGTCCTCGCTTATGATCATGCCATTGATAAAGAGGAAATCTATGTGAAGAAAAAAAATGAAAAGACCTCTGAAGCTAAAACGAAGCAAAAGCCAAAGAAAAGCCTATTTTCATCGATTAAAAAGAAGCTATTTTAATACTGTGTGCCTTTTTTGAAAAATGAGAGTTTAAACAGTCCTTTCAAAATCGCTGGGATGATAAACAGAATAAACAATATCCTAAACAAGTGATATCCGGTAATGATGGAAAGGTCAGCGTTAACGGCTTGTCCTACTAATGCCATTTCAGCCATTCCCCCTGGAGCCAAGCTAATAAAGGCAGTAAGAAATGTAATGTCATGCCAGCGACTTAATACAAAGCTTAGGCCCGCGCAGCATAATAGCAGGCAGACGGAAGTAAACAAAGACCAAAGAATGAACTTGGACAATTCTTTAGATGAAGAGAAATTCATCATGAAACTAAAGTAGATTCCCAGGGATAATTGAGCCAGAATAATTAACGGATCAGGCATTTGAGGTACAGAAAACCCAGCCACCATGAAGCCGCCGATGACTAAAATCGGTCCTAGCATTGCAGGGGTGGGTAAATGGATTCTTTTAGCCACAATCCCTGACAGAAAGGCAATGATGAAGAATAGGATGAATCCCCACTGGAATGAGGGTACTTCGAAGGGTGGTAAAGCATTCCCGGGACTGGATCCACCACCGCCTTTTAAAAGGGGGCTGAACACCAGAAACGGTACAACAAAGATGACCGATAATAAACGGATCACCTGCAGGACTGTCACAACTGTTAAGTCTATATTCTTCATTTCCTCTCCAAGAGCCACCATTTGCGAAAGACCGCCCGGTATACTCCCTGTAATGGTTGAGGTAAGACCGATCCCCGTCATTTTAGACGTAATATAGGCAAGAACCATACTGAATACAATGATGGCAATGGTCATCGTCAGCATGGAAGGAAGCTGAGTAACGATTTCAATCATGGTTTCATTACTAAAGGATTGGCCAATGGCATAGCCTACAATGATTAATCCAAGGTCTCTGAAATAAGAGGGCCATTCTAACTCGAGCTTTGTCCATTTATTGATGAGGAAGACTGAAGTCATAGAACCGAGCAGCCAGGACAGGGGGAGATGAAGCAACGTAAATACCCCGCCGCCCATAATCCCGACGCCAAAGGCTAATAAAATAGGATGCATTTTGAAAATCCTCTCATTTTATGTACTCTATTTAAAGGTAATCAATTGGAGGAGAGGAAGCAAATGTAATGGATTAACTATAATTTCACCACACCATACCCCCACCCAAGGTCCGTCCCTCACAAAATGGCACATACTATCCCCAATTCGTGGTAGAATGAATGGAGGTATGGACAAGAATCAGCCATGCTCCTAACAATCGTTATCTCTTATCATAGTTGCTTTAATGAAGCGGATTTTGGTATTATCAATAGTATTGTGAGTGTTCGAACATATACGGAGGTGAAGAAGATGACTAGAATTTCTGAAGATCAAGTAAAGCATGTTGCCCACCTTGCACGACTAGCCATCACAGAGGATGAAGCGAAAAAGTTTACAACTCAATTAGATGCGATTATCGGGTTTGCCGAGCAGCTGAATGAATTGGATACTTCAAATGTGGAAGCAACGAGTCATGTGCTGGATATGAAGAACGTTATGCGTGAAGATAAGCCTGTTGAAGGATTACCACGTGAAGAAGTATTAAAGAACGCACCAGACAAACAAGATGGACAAGTTCGCGTTCCATCGATCTTGGACTAAGGAGGGGACCTCATGTCATTATTTGACCATAAATTATCAGAGCTTCATGAGCTTTTACATAAGAAAGAAGTATCTGTCACAGATCTAGTAGATGAATCATACAAACGTATTGATGCTGTTGAAGATAAAGTAAAGGCATTTTTAACTTTAGATGAAGAAAATGCCCGCAGTAAAGCGAAAGAAATGGATGCAAAGCTTGGTACAGATGAAAGCAAAGGTCTGCTTTTCGGAATGCCGATCGGGATTAAAGATAATATCGTAACAAAAGGACTCCGTACAACATGTGCCAGTAAAATCCTTGAAAACTTCAATCCGATTTATGATGCGACGGTTATCAATAAATTACATAGTGCCGATACGATTACGATCGGAAAACTGAATATGGATGAGTTCGCGATGGGTTCATCTACTGAGAACTCCGGTTTCCAGAAGACAAGCAATCCATGGAATCTTGAAACGGTTCCCGGGGGATCTTCAGGTGGTTCCGCAGCATCCGTTGCAGCTGGAGAAGTACCTTTCTCACTGGGTTCAGATACGGGTGGATCGATTCGCCAGCCAGCAGCATTCACGGGTACTGTCGGTTTAAAACCAACGTACGGACGTGTATCCCGTTTCGGTCTTGTAGCATTCGCTTCTTCACTGGATCAAATCGGACCAATCACTCGTAACGTAGAAGATAATGCATACTTACTGCAAGCGATCGCTGGTCTTGACCCGAATGATTCTACTTCAGCGAATGTTGAGGTTCCGAACTACGCGGCAGCTCTGACAGGTGATGTGAAAGGCTTGAAGATTGCTGTGCCGAAAGAATATTTAGGTGAAGGTGTCGGCGAAGAAGCCCGTCAAGCAGTGCTTGCTTCATTGAAAGTGTTAGAAGGCATGGGAGCTACATGGGAAGAAGTTTCTCTTCCTCACTCTAAATTTGGTGTTTCAACGTACTACTTATTAGCATCTTCTGAAGCTTCTGCAAACCTTGCACGTTTCGATGGTGTTCGTTACGGTTACCGCACTCCTAACGCAGAAAACCTTCTTGATCTTTACAAGAAAACCCGTGCAGAAGGATTTGGGGACGAAGTGAAGCGTCGTATTATGCTTGGAACGTTTGCATTAAGTTCTGGATACTATGATGCTTACTACAAAAAAGCACAGCAGGCACGTACACTGATCAAGAAAGACTTTGAAGATGTATTGGCGAAATATGATGTCATTATTGGACCAACAACACCAACTCCAGCTTTCAAAATTGGAGAAAAAATCGATGATCCATTAACGATGTATGCAAACGATATTTTAACGATTCCAGTAAACCTTGCAGGTGTACCGGGAATCTCTGTACCTTGTGGATTCTCTTCAACAGGATTGCCACTTGGATTACAAATCATCGGTAAGCATTTTGACGAAAGCACGATCTATCGCGTAGCTCATGCGTTTGAGCAAGCTACAGACTTCCATACAAAAAGACCACAACTGTAAGGGGTGAAATCAATGAATTTTGAACCAGTAATCGGACTAGAAGTCCACGTAGAATTAAAAACGGACAGTAAGATGTTCTCTCCGGCACCGAACCATTTCGGAGCAGAGCCGAACACGAATACAAACGTCATCGACCTTGGATATCCCGGCGTACTTCCGGTGGTAAACAAGCGTGCCATTGAGTTCGGAATGAAAGCCGCAATCGCATTGAATTGTGAAATAGCAACGGATACGAAGTTTGACCGTAAAAACTATTTCTATCCGGATAACCCGAAAGCGTACCAAATTTCTCAATTTGACAAGCCAATCGGTGAAAACGGCTGGATCGAGATTGAAGTGAACGGTGAGAAGAAACGTATCGGAATCACTCGCCTACACCTGGAAGAAGATGCTGGAAAGCTGACGCACTCAGGCGACGGTTATTCCCTTGTTGACTATAACCGCCAAGGAACTCCTTTGATTGAGATTGTCTCTGAGCCGGACATCCGTACACCGGAAGAAGCGTATGCGTATCTTGAGAAATTGAAATCTATCATTCAATACACCGGTGTTTCCGATTGTAAGATGGAAGAAGGGTCGCTTCGTTGTGACGCCAACATTTCCCTCCGTCCAATCGGCCAGGAAAAGTTCGGAACGAAAGCTGAGCTTAAAAACCTGAACTCCTTTAACTTTGTTAAAAAAGGATTGGAGTATGAAATCGTCCGTCAGGAGAAGGTTCTTTTATCAGGAGGCTTGATCCAACAGGAAACGCTTCGTTTCGATGAATCAACAGGTAAAACGATTCTCATGCGTGTCAAAGAGGGATCGGATGATTACCGTTACTTCCCTGAACCTGATTTATTACATCTCCACATTGATCAAGAGTGGATGGACCGCATCCGTGCAGAGATTCCTGAGCTTCCGGATGAGCGTAAAAAACGCTATGTAGAAGAGTTGGGCTTACCAGCGTATGATGCCATGGTTCTGACATTAACGAAGGAAATGTCTGATTTCTTCGAGGAAACTGTTGATGCAGGTGCGGATGCGAAGCTTGCATCCAACTGGTTGATGGGTGAAGTTTCAGCTTACTTAAATGCCGGTCAAAAAGAGCTTGAAGACGTGAAGCTGACTCCTCAAGGATTAGCTGGCATGATTGCGTTAATCGAAAAAGGAACGATTTCTTCTAAGATTGCGAAGAAAGTGTTCAAAGAACTAGTGGAAAACGGTGGAGATCCAGAACAAATCGTGAAAGATAAGGGTCTTGTTCAAATCTCTGACGAAGGTGCCTTACTCAAGATCGTTACGGAGACGCTCGATGCCAATCCACAATCCATCGAAGATTACAAGAACGGGAAAGACCGCGCCATCGGCTTCCTCGTTGGTCAAATCATGAAAGCAACAAAAGGGCAGGCCAATCCGCCGCTTGTAAACAAACTCCTGCTTCAAGAAATTCAAAAACGCTAAAAATAGAAAAGCAGCCCCTGGAAACTTATATTTCCAGGGGCTATTTTTATACGGATGAGGGACGGACCTTGAATAAATTCAAGGTCCGTCCCTCTTTTTAGTTCAAGTTTTCCTGAAAAGCATGACTCCCCTGCGTTTCGTGTAGGTATTTTAACCCGATGTTGAAAAAAGAAAAATGTAGGTCTATTAACTCATTCGTTGGGAAGGGTCCTTGTACTATAGTGAATCTAATGTTTTTAATAGTTAGAAAATTCTTATAAAGAGGTGTTGTAATTGAAGAAAAAAGTCGTTGCATTAGGGTTAACAGCAGGATTAATGATGAGCCCGGTATTTTCTCCGGAAGCATTGGGTGCTCCGAATGTGAGTGAAAAGGTGAACTTCAATGAGAAGACGGGGACTCCTCAGTTTATATCGGGGAAATTAACCAAGGCATCCACCAATGCCCCGGAAACGATTGTGTTTGATTACTTAATGGAAAAACAAAAGGCCTTCAAGTTCAAAGGAGACTCAAAGCTTTCCTTCAAAGTGACAGAAAAACGCAAGGATGATTTAGGATTTACATATCTCCGAATCCAGCAGGTGTATAAAGGAACGCCTGTATACGGAGCTGTTCTAACAGCGCATGTGAATAAGAAGGGTGTCCTGACTGCATTATCGGGAGCACCAGCTACGAACCTGGATCAAAAACAAAATCTAAAACATACAAAGAAATTATCTAAAAAAGAAGCAGTTTCAGCAGGGGAAAAAGACTTAGTAGCACATGTAGGCAGCCAGCCTGACTATGAATATGAACCGAAATCCGATTCAGTTATCTATATGAAAGATGGGGAAGCCCATTACGCTTATCTCGTAAACTATAATTTCCTTGCTCCGGAACCAGGGAACTGGAACTATTTCGTTGATGCTGTGACAGGTGACATTCTAGGAAAAGTAAATGAGCTTCATGAAGCGAAAGGTGTAGGCGGTGGTAAACCTGGCGGCGGTGGAGGTCCAGGAAGTGGTGGAACCGATGCAGTTGGATCAGGAACAGGAATACTGGGAGACACGAAATCGTTAAATACCTACCTCTCATCGTCTACTTATTATTTACAAGACCGTACAAGAGGTGGTGGAGTCTTCACCTATGACGCAGGGAATCGTACCCGTCTTCCAGGTTCCCTATGGGCAGACAGCGACAATCTATTCAATGCAAGCTATGATGCAGCTGCTGTAGATGCTCACTATTACGCAGGTCAAACTTACGATTATTACGCCGATACACATAACCGAAACAGTTATGATGGGAATGGCGCAGCCCTTAATTCAACCGTTCATTATAGCCGAAACTACAATAATGCATTCTGGAATGGCCAGCAAATGGTATACGGTGATGGGGACGGCTCAACATTTGTTGCTCTTTCAGGAGGATTGGACGTTGTAGCACATGAGCTTACACATGCCGTAACGGATACAACAGCTGATCTGATTTACCAAAATGAGTCCGGGGCTATCAACGAATCTATGTCTGATATCTTTGGAACATTGGTAGAATACGATACAAATAATAATCCTGATTGGGAGATCGGGGAAGACATCTACACGCCTAATCAAAGTGGGGACGCTCTTCGCTCCATGTCTGATCCAGCAAAATACGGAGATCCGGATCACTATTCTGTAAGATACACAGGGACGCAGGACAATGGTGGGGTTCATATCAATAGTGGAATAGGAAATAAAGCGGCCTATCTGCTAAGTCAGGGTGGTACTCACTATGGTGTGAAGGTGACGGGAATCGGTACGGATAAAACAGGGGCGATCTATTACCGTGCGTTAACTCAATACTTGACACCGTCTTCAAACTTTAGCCAGCTTCGTTCAGCAGCGGTTCAAGCTGCTACAGATCTATATGGTGCAGGAAGTGCCGAGGTGGCGAGTGTAAACGCGGCGTACAATGCAGTAGGTGTCAATTAAATAGACTGATTGAATAGAAGGGCTGTAATGGCTCTTCTTTTCATTGTTATAAAAAGTGCCTGAACCTTATTTAAGACACAGGGAAGTATATGCACGGTGGCTATTTTTATCGGCACTTGCCCAATAAATGTTACATTTGTTTCTTTTTTGCTTTCTCCAGGATCTGTTTAGCCAAGCGGTAATACGTATCCGCTTCGATTTTTGATTCAGCTCTCTTTAGCTGCATCATGTAGTTTTGGAATCGAAGTTTGTCGACTGACGAGACTTTCATCACAATTTTTCTCATTTTGGCACTCCTTTAGTGGACAAAATTGCGTCCAATTATCTATTCTGAATTTTCTGTAAATAATGTATAATAATAGTAAATGATTCCAGAGGGTGGATAGAATGTCCTTATTCGAAGTGATCTTGTTGCCAATGTTAATGGGTGGTATTGGAGGCTTAGGACATATTCTGGTTTTCAAAAATGGTCATTTCACTTTTCCGCGAAAATTCATCGATGACCAAGGTGAGAAGCACTATCTTTTTGGCTCAACAAAGGATATTATCATAGGCATTCTAGCAGGGTATCTGTCAGTATTACCGGTTGTTGAAACGGTCCCGATCTGGTATGTCATCTATATTAGTTTATTATCAGGAATCGGGGGAAGTTCCGTCATCACACGAAAAATCGAACAAAATTTAGCAAGCACCAAAGCGTCTTATATCCAAGAGCTATCTCATTATCAGCTCGAACCGACCTCTAAGGGAGGATCACCAAATCATAATGAGGTGAAACCTGTTGGCGAAGTGGAAGAAAAAAAGAATCAAGGTTGAACTGCCACCAGAAGACTATGAAAAAGCAAATCACTATTTAAAAAGACTGAAGGAGGCAGATAGCCTAATCGAGCTGAACTACTACTATAATAAAGTGGCAAAAATAATTGAAAAGTCACAAGATGTTTAAGATGATTCAATTCAAGAGTAGTCCTATACCTATCTACTTTAACCAAAAAATGTGAGGATGAAACTGACAATTGAGTCAGCTTTTTTTCTGTCAAGGAAAGATGTATGAAAGATATTTCTCTTCGCATACTTATCTATTTTCATCCCCCCTCTGGAAAAATAGTCGAGGAGTAGCAGTATGCTATTCCTATTTTTTAATGGTTCTTTTCACAAAGATTGTGTTTTTATAACATAAGAACTGCCAAGGCTCTGTCAATCAGTGTGTGCTAGAAGGTGAAGGGAACCACTCCGCTTACAGCTAGCGTGCGGCCGAGCATCCTGCAGCGGAAATGAACTACTACTTTCTACTCTAAAATGGCAACAATTTTTTGCGAAAAGAATCTAAAAGAAAGAGTTCATAAGAACCTGTAAACTTGTCCATTATGGTGCTTTTCTTATATTATATTCCTACAGGCATAATCGTACAATTGAAATTTTGAATAGAATAAAAAGTATATTTTCCTTGTGGAATACGACAAACATGAATATGCTATAAAGAGAATTTAAGAGAAAAGTTGTTTGTGCTTCACTGGAATGTGTGGCGCTGGAGGAGGAAGAAACATGAACTTAGAACAATGGTTCACTAAAGGGATGACACCTGAAGATTACTTGGAATATATGAGTGTACATAAAGAGAATACCGAAGCGATCAAGAAAAACTTTACGATTCCACAGGAAGATATGGAGGTATTGAATAAACTTGGAGAACACTCATTACGAGTGATTGCCATCACGGAAGATTGGTGTGGAGATGCCATGCTGAATATCCCCATTCTGTTAAAAGTGGCAAAATCCGCTGACATGGACGTTCGCATGATTTTACGGGACGAAAACCTTGAACTGATAGATCGATACTTAACAAATGGCACATCGAGAGCGATTCCGATTTTTATTTTCATCGATCGTGAGGGAAATGAAAAGCTGGTATGGGGCCCAAGAGCCCCTATGGTAAAGAAAATCGTGGATGACGAACGAGCGAAGCTGCCACCGAAGGATCATGAGCTTTTCCCGGAAAAGCAGAAGGAAATGATTCATCGCTTAACTTCTCAATATACGAAAGATAAAGAAGTATGGCAGGAAGTGTATGAAAGCTTGAAAACGAGTCTTGTCCAGAATGTGCTGATGTAAAACGAAACGAATAGTGGAAGACATCCGGGCGGTTCCTGGAGTCTTCTTTTCTTTTAGGGCATGATGTCTTCATACTCACTCAAAATAGAATGGTAAAAAGTACCCGTCGGCATGGGATTTTTTGCCGGTTCACGAATGACGGAATTCGCGTTAATATGGTATAGGATGAGGAGTTGAAGCATCATGATTCACCAAAAGACAAATACAATTGTGATAGAAGCGCTAAATAAATTTCCCCATAAAATTCACATTAAATTGGGAGAAATCCTGCGTGAAAGAGGATTGACACAAGGCGATCTTCATCGCTTAACAGGGTTAAGAGTGGCTACGATTAATGAGCTAGTGAATTTTAAGAAGAAATCCTTAACGGTGGCTCATCTTGTTTCCATTATGATCGCCCTTAGAATTACAGACATTCGTGATCTCATCGAAGTAGAATTTGATCAAGAAGTTCAAGACTACTTCAATGAAGAAAATCAACGAATGAAAAATGGGTTTACTCCAGACCTGACAAAAACCGCTGAACAAAACGTAAAGCGAATCGCAACTGGAGCAAACAGCTAAACATCAATACAGCTCAAACGGTCATTCCTGATGACCGTTTTTTTAGGTTAGGGACGGACCTCTATTTCTTATTCGTCTTCCCTTATCAACTGATAGAAATATAATATAACTCAAGGTTTACAACCAGGCAAAACAGGATAATTCCTTAAAGTAAGAGTTTATTTAGAAGGTTTGTATTTATAACGATATAAAAATCATTGAGGTCCGTCCCTGGCAGGAGTTTTGGGACAGGGTACAGAATGTAGTATGTATGGTGTTGTTGGCAGGGTTTTGTGATGGAGTTGACATGAAATCGTAATGCTCATTTGAGGGAAAATCAATTATGATAGGGGAAGAGAGTAAATGGAAGTTAATTTTGGTCATGTGACCTCTCGTTATGCTGCGTCTTGTGATGATATTCCGCATCAATTTTTTGATACATTAAAGGTTAGGGGAATTGTGTGGGAAGGAAGAAAAGTAGCTGAAATTGGTTCGGGTACCGGTGCTTTGACACGAAAGCTACACAAGCGTGGAGCAGAAGTGATCGGGGTCGAGCCGTCCATTGAGCTTAGGAAAGCTGCCAAGGCATTAGAGAGTAAGCAATACTTGGACATCCCATATCTTACAGGTACAGCTGAATCTACGAATCTGCCAGATCAGTACTATGATATCACGATGATTCACAGAAGCTGGCATTTATTCGACCGCCCAAAGGCGATCAGCGAAATGAAGCGGATTATGAAGGAAAAAGGGACGTTCATTGTGAGTGATTCAAGCTTCGTTCCAGATCATGAAGTGGTAAAGGATACGATGACGTTTTTAAATGAATATATAGATATGACCCCACCGGGATCAAAAGCTGAATCAGTGAATCAATTGAATGGAATTCCTGTGGAATGGCTGTTAGAATGGCAGGAAGCTGACTTTAACTTGAAAGATTTTTACACATTTTATTATGCAGTCGACTTTACGTTACAGTCCTGGTGTGAGCGAGTAGGCTCCTTATCCTGGCTCACTCATTTAGAGGATAGTGAGAAAGAGGGATTACTGCAATCATTACATACGTTCCTGTCCGGGCGTTACGATGCTCTTCAAGAGTTTACTCTTCAGCACCAGTTTACAGTCTGCCTGATGAAAAAGTAGAAAGAGTGATCGGATTGGAAGCAGTAAAAAAATATGTAAACTATTTAAATATGGATATAGAGCCCCCTACGTTAAACTATTTGCAACGACTTATCCAGCAGCACTTGATCAGGATTCCATATGAGACCTTTAGTAAATTCTTTTACTTTTCTCAAGGTGAATCCTTTGTACCTTCCTTGCGCACTTTCGCAGAGAATCTCCACTCTAAAGGGTGGGGAGGCACCTGTTTTACCTTAAACATCAACTTTGGAAGACTGCTGAAAAAGTTAGGCTTCCATTGTCAGTTTGTCAGAGTGCAACCGGGTCACCTTGGATTAATGATTACGATTGATAATCGTAAGCTCTATGTGGATGTTGGATATGGATCCCCGATTATGAAGCCTGTTGAGCTTGAAGCGAGGCAGAAGCATCTTCTTCACGGTTTTGGGGAAGAAATCATTTTTACCCAGAAAGACATTCGTGAATTTGAAGTGGATCGACGTTCAAATGGCAAATCCTTTGTGAAAAAAACCATAGAGTGGATCCCGTTAGAGGAAGAAGAATTAGAGTCCGATATAGAAGCATCTTATTTGGATTCTGATGACAACATTACCATGAGAAGAATCACCGCAGTCCGCTTCCAGGGCAATCAATGCTATTTCCTTCGTAATGAGACATTGAAAGTGATGACCTACCGAAACATCCGTGAATATCAGATGAAAGATTTTGATAAGTGGAAAGATATCGTCGGGGAAGTCTACCACTTTGATGCGACGTCCCTGCAGGAGTCCATCCAGTTTTTACAACAACGGAATATCAAGCTGTTCCCATAGGCCGTCTGGAATATCGTGTTGATATTCTGGATGGTTTTTTGTATATACGTGAAATCATTCATTCGGACTACTTTATTTAAGGCTTCATAATCATAAAAATAAATAGAAGTGTCCCCAGAGAGGATGCAAGATAAAAGTAACGATTGATCGTCACCAGATGACGTTGTATTTCTTCGGGTGGTGCCCCTGTAAGGTGTGCATTTTCCGGTAAGGCTATCCATTTGTTGATTTTTTGAGAAACAGGTGTGATGAAGCCGATGACAATGATTTGAATGAGAACCTAAAGTATGACAGACCCCAGAATCCACAACTGAGCAAATCGGCCGTAGTCCCTGTATAAAGAGGGATGAATCCCGTTAACACGGCAATGCTTCCGCCAATTTTAGGGAAGTATTCCAATCGTTTATTCAATTCCGTCGTAACCTTTAATTGATCAATGGTTTTGTCTGGCCTGGTTAAAACATGAGCAAAGAAAGTAGGCCCAACCCCTATAATGCCAGACAGCACATGTAAAAGAATCAACCATTCAATCTGACCACCTCCATGATGAGTAATCTATAAACATTACGAATGAGAGAGCTGATTTATGTATTTTTTATAACAATAATAGGGGGAGAATACTTGCCAATTTTCATTTTTCATTAGATTTTTCCAGCGAAAAGAGTTATGATATTGACCGGTAGACGCTTTATATAAATAACCGTCGGAATAAAAATTGCATGAATAAAAATAATAAGTATATGATGTTAAAAGATGGAATATAAAAGGACGAGTCTTTGGAATTAATACAGATTAGGATGATGGGGTATGAAACGAGCAAGAATTATTTATAATCCTACTTCTGGTCGAGAGCTATTCAAAAAGCACCTTGCAGAAGTATTAATCAAATTAGAACAAGCAGGATATGAAACCTCCGTTCACGCAACCATTTGCGAAGGAGATGCAACAGAAGCGGCACGAATTGCTGTAGAACGTAAATACGATATCGTTGTCGCTGCTGGTGGAGATGGCACTTTAAATGAGGTAGTCAACGGATTAGCCGAACAGGATTACCGACCTAAACTTGGAATCGTTCCAATGGGGACAACGAATGACTTCGCACGGGCTCTTCACATTCCAAAGGATATTGGATCAGCCATTGATGTCATCATAAAGGGTGAATCCATCCCTGTCGATATCGGGCGCATGAATGAACGCTACTTCATTAACATCGCCGGTGGAGGAAGAATAACCGAATTAACCTATGAGGTGCCAAGCAAGCTTAAGACGATGATGGGGCAGCTGGCCTACTATTTAAAAGGAATTGAAATGCTTCCATCCATCAAGCCAACGGATGTTTCCATCGAGTATGATGGAAAGCTGTTTGAAGGGGAAGCAATGCTATTCCTGATCGGTTTAACCAACTCAGTTGGAGGCTTTGAAAGGTTGGCTCCGGATGCGTCAATCAATGATGGCTTATTCTCTCTTTTAATTTTAAAGAAAACGAATTTGGCCGAGTTTATCCGCATTGCGACATTGGCCGTTCGAGGTGAGCATGTAAATGATCCCAACGTCATTTACACACAGGCCAATCGAATCAAGATCAAAGCAAAAGAAAAGGTACAGCTGAATGTAGATGGTGAGCTGGGAGGAGTCCTACCTGCAGAATTTGAAAACCTTTACCGCCATTTACAGGTATTAGTCCCTCTTGATAAAATTCGCCCTGAAGATAAAGCTGAATGATAAAAAGGAATGCCATTTGAGGTTAATGGCATTCCTTTTTTATATGTTTGCGAAGTTTTCCTACCCTATAGGTAATGTGAATCTACAGATACAACATTGTTATGGGGGCCAATCTGCTTTTAAATACGTCAAAAGTTTCATTTAGGCAACGTTCCACAAAACCGCCATCCTCAATTTACTAACAAAAACACACTAAATGACAATGGGAAACCAATCAGAAAGCCCCATCCGATCTGTTGCTTATTCCGGAATGGAACTTTTCTCACGATCCATGACAAAATGTGGGCGATGATCACAAATGCAAAGACCCAAATCAATTGTCCGACCACAAACACAAATAGAAAAGCTAGTATGGATTCTTTATTTAATAAAAGGGAAATCCCGAATCCAAAGGTCAAGGTTAAAAATGTGACTGCAATGAATATGTAGGGTAGCCACCATCTTCTTGACTTGAGAGCGAATAGCACCCCAAGAAAAACATTCCCTACCAGGATAAGGTTGACTAAGAAGTCTGGGTTCATGTTTATCTACCTTCTTTTTCTAGAATTGTTGCACATACCATTTTACCCTTTGTTGAGCACATAAAACGAGGTAAGTTTTTACAACCTGGCCAGGAAATGTATAGAAACTAACCCTCATGTGGCTTGAAAGTATCAAATAGAGAATAATAGAGGAGATTAATCTGAATCGTCAAACGTTTGTTAAATTTTGTATTCACTCTCACTTAGTGACTATGTTACAGTGGATTAAAATTATGTCGGACAAATAGGGCCGCTGGAGGGGTGAATTCAATGTATATCGTTCATTCAACATTTGTAGTTCCTGATGAGAAGGCTGATGAAGTGATTTCAATGAATCTCTTGAAAAGAGCGGTGTTGAAAAGGGTGAAGACTTCAAGCTTTACCTGAATGAAGCGATCAAGTCCATGCAAGCGGCAGATCGCGAAAACATGCCAGCAAACTAAACGATAAAAGCATCGAGCCACAGAGGTCGATGCTTTTTTTATATAGAGAGGGACGGACCTCCATTCATTTCATTCTCCACCTTCATTTATGGTACAATCAGTAGAGTCTTAAAAAGGAATTCGTAAAGGAAGATATACGTGAGTAAAAAAGCACCAGTTCAAAAAAATGATTATATAGATGAAGCGGTATTTGAAGACTTAACCCATGATGGGAATGGCGTGACGAAGGTTGATGGTTATCCGTTATTCGTTCCAAATGCCCTCCCCGGTGAGGAAGGGAAGGTTAAAGTCGTGAAACCTGGTAAAGGCTATGGATTTGGTCGACTGACAGAGCGAACCAAGGAAAGTCCGTTTCGCCAGGAGCCTCCATGTCCGATCTATAAAGAATGCGGTGGCTGCCAAATTCAGCATATGACCTATGAAGGACAGCTGCAGGCAAAAGAAAAAAGTGTCCGTGATGTCATGCAGCGTATTGGAAAGCTTCATGACGTATGTGTTCACCCGGTTTTGGGAATGGAAGAACCATGGCGCTACCGCAACAAAGCCCAAGTACCTGTAGGGGAAAAAGACGGACGCTTTGTTGCCGGCTTCTATCAAAAACGAAGCCATGAAATCATCGATATGGACAAATGTATCATCCAGTATGAAAAAAATGATGAAGTGATTCAGCATGTGAAGGATATATGCGAGAAACTGAAGGTCCGTCCCTATGATGAGAAGAATCATAAGGGGACCCTGCGTCATATTATGACCCGGACGGCGTATACGACGGGTGAAGTGATGGTCGTATTGGTCACTCGTACGCCGGAGCTTCCTCATAAGAATGCAATCATCGAAGGGCTTGTCGAGAATATTGAAGGATTAAAATCGATTGTTCATAACGTGAATCCTAAAAATACAAATGTGATCATGGGGGATTCCACACGCGTCTTATGGGGGGAAGAAGTGATCCATGACTATATCGGGGACGTGAAGTTTGCGATCTCAGCAAGATCCTTCTACCAGGTAAACCCTGAACAAACGAAGGTGCTTTATGATAAAGCATTAGAATATGCTGATTTACAAGGAGAAGAAACGGTGATTGATGCGTATTGCGGGATTGGAACGATATCCTTATTCCTTGCCCAAAAGGCAAAGATGGTGTATGGAGTTGAAATCGTCCCACAGGCGATAGAAGATGCGAAGAAGAATGCAGAGTTGAATGACATGACCAATGTAGAGTTTGAAGCAGGACCTGCAGAAGTCATCATTCCCAAATGGTATAAAGATGGAATCAGAGCCGACGTCCTGGTAGTGGATCCTCCACGAAAGGGCTGCGATGAAGCGCTCCTGAATACCATCCTGGCCATGAAGCCGAAGCGCGTTGTCTATGTATCCTGTAACCCTGCGACACTTGCCCGTGACCTTAGAATTTTAGAGGATGGCGGGTACAAGACAACCGAGGTCCAGCCTGTTGATATGTTTCCACAAACGATGCACTGTGAAGCCGTTGCGAAGATTGAGTTAGTAGAATAAGCGAGGAAGAAAGCCGATGTATCTCACAATTAAAGAAACAGCCGAATATCTGTCACTGCCGGAAACGTATATTGAGAGCCTCATTCAGCAAAATAAAATACGAGCGGTCCACGACGGAGATCAATATTTATTATTCCGGGACCAATTCAATCAGCATCTGGAGCAAATGGAAAAAATGAAGCGTCAGCTTGCTGAATACTTAAGTGAACCGATTCCGGAAGATATCGATGTGAAGGATGAAGACTAGCCTTTCGTAAATCACCTAATGAAATGGAGAAATACAATGAGCGGACAACAACGTTCCAATATCAAACAAGGTCTTGAAGTGGATATCGTCCTAAAAAAAGACCAAAGAACAAACAAGCTTACCCGTGGGATTGTAAAAGATATTTTAACCAATTCACCGAATCATCCCCACGGCATTAAAGTCCGGTTAGAAGATGGACAAGTTGGGCGAGTGAAGAATATTATTCAGTAGTGTGAGGAGAGAGGCCTTTAGTGGTCTCTTTTTTTATGGCTCTTTTCGTAAAGTTTGTTGTTTTGTAACATAAGCCAGGGCTCTGCCAACCAGTGTGTGTTAGATGGTGAGGGGAACCGCTTCGCTTGCAGCTAGCGTACGGCCGAGCCCGTTTTTCCGCAGGAGTCTGCGCAGTTCCCCTCATTATCTTCAAGAAATTTACGTGACAGAGCTTATAGGGAAAAAAATTCTTAAGAAAGCAGAATTTCTAGTACTTAAGAGAAAATCACCATTGCTCTCTTTAAAAGAGGTTGTCTTCTGAAAAAAATTTCTTATAGAAAAACTTCATGCTGGGAAAGTTGATTCTCGCTGCGGGTGCTCGACTCCTGCGGGAGAAGCGGGATAGGTGAGACCCCGCAGGAGCTCAGCGACGAGGAGGCTCACCGCCCGCCCCGCGGAAAGCGAGCATCCTGTAGCGGAAAGCGACTACTACTTTCTTCTGTTAAATAGCAACAATCTTTGCGAAAAGAGCCTTTTTTATATAGTTTTCTATTGATGCGGTGCCAGGTACTAATGGGCGTATCGGTGTCTGGCATCAAAAAATGAGTTAACAAAAAGACCTTGATATCTAAAACGGATCGAGGTCCTTCTTTTCTACTTAACTAAACAATTGAGGAATGCCTTTAATTAACGAGTATACACCCATATAAGACATGGCCACGACAATCAACGCACCGAAAATGGTCATCCAAATCGGGTGCTTGTAATCACCGACGATTTTGCTTTTATGAGCAGCGATCAGCATAACCCCAAGTGCTATTGGCAAAATCAATCCATTAAGTGAACCAACAAGGATTAAGATCGCAACAGGCTTACCTACAATGACGAATACTAGTGTTGAAACGGTAATGAATCCAACGATTAGCCACTTATGATATTTCTCCAATAGTGGGCTGAACGTTCGAATAAAGGATACCGATGTATAGGCAGCTCCCACAACGGATGAAACAGCTGCAGACCACATGACGATCCCGAACATCTTGTACCCTATATCTCCGGCAGCCAATTGGAATACGGAGGCTGGCGGGTTAGAAGGATCCAGTTTCAGACCTTGTGACACAATCCCTAAAGCCGCAAGGAATAGGAAGATACGCATGATGGACGCGATACCGATTGCAGTGACAGAACTTTTCGTGATCTCTGGAAGGGCTTGTTTCCCTGTAATTCCAGCTTCTAATAATCGGTGACCACCTGCGAATGTGATATAGCCTCCTACGGTTCCGCCTACCAAGGTAATAATGGCAAGAAAGTCAATGGTGTCTGGAGCGAATGTTTTGGTTACGGCTTCTCCAACCGGCGGATTCGCTGTAAACATAACGTAAACTGTAAGGATGATCATGAGAAATCCAAGTATCTGGGCAAACCTGTCCATTAGTCTTCCCGCTTCTTTCACCAGGAAGATTCCTACTGCGACAACTCCACTAAATAATGCGCCCATTTCAGGCGAAATACCGAACAACACATTCGTACCTAATCCTGCTCCGGCGATATTTCCAATGTTAAAGGCCAGCCCTCCGAGGACGATCAGTACGGAAAGGAAGTAGCCTAATCCTGGTAAGACATCGTTGGCAATATCCTGAGCCCTTTTTTCAGCGATGGCAATGATACGCCATATATTGAGCTGGGCACCAATATCAATGAGGATCGAAACAAGGATGACGAAACCAAAGCTTGCCGCTAGGGTTTGAGTAAATACGGTTGTTTGAGTCAGGAATCCTGGTCCAATGGCGGATGTGGCCATTAAGAACGCAGCACCTAACAATAGACTGAAATTTGATTTTTTCTTCAAAAAGTTCGCTCCTTTGCTGTCATGTAAGTTGCTACTTAGTTGAATTTCAAGGCGATCCCTTGCTTTAAATGCCTTAAATGTCGTTCGCGATCTATGTAGAGTTCCTGGGCTTTTTCATGAGAAACCAACGTGAAAGTCAAATCCTCTCCAGGCTTTGCTTGTGCAATCAGAGGAAGATCCACTGATGCAATCTGACCGATTCTAGGATAGCCTCCGGTTGTTTGCCGATCAGCTAACAGGATAATAGGGTTACCATTCGACGGAACCTGAATCGTTCCAAAGGTAACCGCTTCTGAGATCATCTCAAATCCTTTTTCAAGATGGAGGGACGGACCTTCCAGACGGTAGCCCATGCGATCTGATTGAGCAGACACTCTAAAGGGTTTATTGAATAAGTGTTCCTGGCTTTCTGTTGAAAATAGATCGTACTCGGTACCGGTCATAACTCGAATGGTTTTCTTCTGTTGATAAGCTGAGATAAATTCCGAAGAAATCGACCAATCAATTTCCGTGAAATCATTGTCCTCTAAAAAAGGATGTAAATAGTCAATGATATTTTCAGATTCCTTCGAAAGCGTGCCAGCTTTCAGGCTGTCACCTTCTTTTAAGGAGCGACCATTTAATCCTCCGATTCCAGCTCTTACGTAAGTGGATTTACTGTTCATAACAGTTGTTACATTGAATCCACCTGCAATCGCAAGGTAACTGCGGCAGCCACTCTTGCATGCCCCGAATTTGAGAACACTTCCAGCTTTGATCAAAAGTGATCTCCTTAAAGGAACCGGTTTCCCGTCAATGGTTGGAGATAAGTCTCCTCCACAAATCGAGATAAGGGTGGTTTCCTGGAACTCCAGCACAGGACCCAAAAGTGTCATTTCAAGAGTGGCCTCGTTTTCATCATTCCCTACCAGAAGGTTAGAGATTTTATGAGCGAGAGGATCCATACTCCCACTCACGATGACCCCAAATTTTTGAAAGCCGTACCTTCCCAGGTCTTGAATCGTCGAAAGGAGGCCCGGTTTCATTATATTAATCATTGTTTCTCCTCCAATGCTTTATATTCTTCAAATGAAATGGGGGTGAAACGAATTCGATCCCCTGCTTTTAGTAAGCTTGGTGAGTCGTCGTTATTTGGTTTGAATAATTTTAAGGGGGTTTGGCCGATCAGTTGCCATCCCCCTGGTGTTTCAATCGGGTAAACGCCTGTTTGTTCTCCGGCAATTCCAACCGATCCTGCCGGGATCTTGAGGCGCGGTGATTCTCTTCTCGGTGTCGCAATCTCTGGGGACATGCCTCCGATATAAGGGAATCCCGGTGCGAATCCAATCATGTATACGAGGTAGTCACCATTGGAATGTTTCGCGATGACTTCTTCAGCAGACATGTGACTGTGGTTCGCGACTTCTTCAAGGTCCGGTCCGAAATCTCCACCGTAGCAGACGGGAATGTCCACGATTCGCGAGTCTGTTTGTTCTCCGATTGTAAGGGGGGAAAGCATATGTCCAATTTCTGAACAAACAATTTTGTAGGGTAATGTGTTTTGAAAAGGCTTGTGAGATTCGATGATTTTGATTGGATCGTAATAAAGTGTGACGGTTGTAAATGCCGGTATGATTTCCACAAGCCAGTCGATTGTCCGGGTTTCAAAAAAGGTGGTGACGGCTTTAACCATTTGGTGTGTTTCTTGCTGAATGGAGTTTCCTAATTGTATAACGATGGCATGATCGCCTAAGGGTCGTAACGAATAATTCAAAGAACTACCTCCAGTCGTGTATGGATGTTTATAAAAAATAGAAAATAATTATGTATGAGTAGGCGCGCAAATGTGATTATTCAGAAATTTAAGCCATGTTGTTATTATAGTATAATTCTTTGTCTTTTCAATAAAAGGTTGGGAATTAGATGGTTCTTCCGAAAATTATGAGGTGTGGAGGGGTTAATTCTGCATTTTTTGCTCATTCGAGTGAAACGTTCGTTTCACTCGCCTTTCAGGGGACGCTGAAAGGCCGGGTAGAGAAGGAATGAGCCAAAAAAACAGTTAGTACTACTTTCCCTATATTCACCTAAAATCAATCATAAAAATTCTTCAACTTTCATATCGCAGTTTTTGTAAAAAACTAGCCTATTTTCGCCGATCTTAAATCGTATCGTAATTGTGTTTTATGTGCTATTATTTAGTAATTCGAAATATTATCCTCCTGAATGTATTGTGAGGATTATTGATAGATGGTGAAAGGAGGTTTTCTTATGGATAAGGTAAAGGATCCTTTATGGACGAGGTCTTTTATTATGCTGATGGTAGGAAACTTGTTTGTGTTTATGTCGTTTCAGATGCTGATACCGACGCTTCCGCCTTATATAAAGTCGATCGGGGCTTCAGGTTTGGAAATTGGATTAGTGACGACGTTATTTTCGATAGGTGCAGTATTAAGTAGGCCTTTCATTGGGTTTATGTTGGAGTATAGGGACAGGAAACCTCTCGTTCTAGTAGGCGGGATCTCGTTATTATTGATTACGGTGATTTATCCATTGTCCAGTGTGGTATTCATCTTTCTTATATTCAGGTTTGTACACGGATTGGCGTGGGGATGGTCCACAACGGTGAATGGGACGGCAGCCGTGGATGTGGTGCCAAAATCACGCTTAGGTGAAGGAATGGGGTACTACGGATTGTCGATTACGATCGGAATGATTATAGCTCCGAGCCTCGGAATTTATTTATTCCAGGTAACCACGTTCACGAACCTGATCATTACTTCCAGTGCACTGGGTGTCATCGCGGTTGTCTTGTTAGGGATCGTTCATTACCGTACACCTCAAGTCGTCGAGGAAACGAAAAAGGAAGACTTGAAGTTTTCATATCTGGGTTCATTAGTTGAAAAATCCAGCTGGTTTCCTGCGTTCATTACGATTATGGTGACCTTTGGTTACGGGTCGATCGTTACCTTTATCGTCATCTTTGGAGAAGAACGTGGAATACAGCATATCTTCTTATTCTATTTATGTAATGCGATCATGGCATCCTTATCAAGACCGATTGCAGGGAAATGGTTTGATGAACGCGGACCTAAGGGTCTTGTTCTCTTTTGTATCCTGATAACCTTTGTAGGTATGTGGGTATTATCCTATGCTCATTCTGATTTCCTCATCATCGTATCAGGTATTTTGTTTGGAGTTGGATTTGGAACTCTTATTCCAACACTCCAATCCTGGACTTTGTCATTAACTCCTGATAATAGAAGGGGAGTAGCCAATGGGATGTTTTTCTCTTCCATTGATCTTGGGATCGGCTTAAGCGGCTTAGTATTCGGAGTGCTTGCACAATATGTTGAGACGGGTGTTTTATTCCAAATCTCAAGCTTATTCCTGCTCCTTGCGTTAATCGTCGCCATAATGGAAGGGCGCAAACAAAAAAAGTTCGTTCATCAGACATCAGCCTAGTTTGATAGGGGAATAATGGTGGTAAGTAAAAAGGACTATCTGTTTTGGAGGTGTAAATAGCCTTTAGTAACAGATGGTCCTTTCTTCTGTAATAGAAGTGATTCCTAAGGATCACGGCAGAAAGTATCAATCGGAAATTGAAAAGGAAATGAAATTTTATCCCAATGAAATTCTGTTAGAATGATAGAAATAGACTAGTCTGTGAGGTTCCTTGAATAGGGGATCCACATATAACGGAGGATATTATGACAGAAGAAAAATTACTAATGGAAAAGTCATTCTATGGAACTTTTTTAGTAGACTATGACACGAACCGTCATCCAATTGAAGTACTTGGTCAAGCTTTTGTAGAAGAGCAGCAAAATGAGCCGTATGATTTAACGTTCATTCGCTATGCTCAGGGTGAGGTCTATTTTCATAGCAAGGACTATGAAGCGGCTATTTTCAAATGGGAAAGCATCCAGGACGAATTAGAACCTTGGGCAAAGAAGAATATTGCGGATTCTTACTATGAGCTGGGCTTGTTATCGTCAGCGGAGGATGTCTATACAGCTATCCAAACGGAAAGCACGATTTTAACGCTGGAAGTATCCCTGCAGCTATTCTCTCTTTATATCGAACGAAATAAGATCCAGTCAGCTTATCGTACCATCGACAAAGCCTTGACGATCGATCCGGATTATCCCAACGTAACTGAACTGGCCCGGGCTTTTTATGAAGAACAAGAAGACTGGAATAAAGCCGTAGAACTCGCGGTTCAGGAATCTATCCGGACCCAGGATCCTGCTTGGTTCATGATTCTGAGGGAATATGGGGATCAAGGTTACACAACACCCTTTGCGCCTACCTATTTCTACGATTTATTGATTGCGGTTTATGAAAAGGATCGTAAACAATTTAAGGACCTCGTGTCTTCTCTATGGACTAGTTACAGCAGCAATTCGGTCGCCCATATTGAATGGATGCTGACGGTCAATACAATCTTTGAATATGTAGAAATACTCCCGAATGAATCATGGGAGGACATCTTATCCCAATTCCAAGAAGCATACGTAGGATTCCTGGAAGGCAACTACTTAGTGAAAGACCTGGAAGGCTTTATGCCAAGCATGCTGAGCAATTGGCTGAAAGTGAGCAGGGATCAGCAACCACTTTTCCCGGCAGCTGCCGTTTTAGCCTGGAACGATGTCTTTTCGTACAGCATTGAACAGATGGTGACAGATGAGGCCGAAATGATCCTGCTGGAAGGAGACTCCTATCAAGCCCGCTTTGAAGACATTATTCTGTTCTTAAATAAAATTATTGATTGGTCAGAACGAAATGATGCTTCTGTAGGCTATAAAACAAAATGGATTGCTGAGCAGTTAATGGATCTGAGTGAACACCACTTATTAATCGCAGGGAGTGGCTCAAGCGGAAAATCTTCCTTCGTTCAATCCGTTTTAGGTGAGAGTGTTGGTGAGGCTGAAGGTTCCACTATCATTTATAGCTATCATGATCAGCAGGTAGAAGTGAAGGAGATTCACAATCATGGAGTTCACAAAGTAGAGAGCATCGCTGATTTTGAAGAGCTGATGCAAAGAGAAGCATTTGTAGAATATAAGCTCCCGTCTGAGTTTCTTAAGAAAAATGGAAGTGCCATCATTGACGTTCAAACCGGCCAAAGGCATCTGGATGATCTAACGGCCTTTTATCCTGTAGCTGATGGATTACTTTATGTCTTGAATGCTGATGCCCCGTTTAATGCAGAAGACAGACAAACCTTAAGAAAATTAACGGAAATCGGACAGCCTGTGAACGTACATTTCTTATTAAATAAGATGGACAAAGTATCTCATTCTGACCGCACAGAAGAGATCATTGAATCAGCCCGAAACAAAGCCCGTGAATGGTTCCCGGACGCAGAGGTGTTGCCGTATTCATCCCTTGAAGCCGTTCATCTGCAGCGCCAAGATGTTCAGGCCTTTCTAAAGAAACAGTATATGGTGAATGGAAATGTGCTCAAAGTGGAACGTGGAGCCAAATTATTTTACCTGGTCAGAAAAACATTAAGAGATCTTTACTCAAAACGTAAGAATCGCGAAAATGAGTTGAAAGAGACAATCGAGAAGAATGAAGATATCCTGACGCGTTTGAACGGCTTTGATAACTACTTGGGTGACATGCAGAGCGATAAGGTATCAATCATTAAGGATTCTTTCCATAAAAAGAAAGAAGCCATGAAGAAGGAAATCTCTGAGAAAATCCCCGGTATCCTTAGCGGCTGCTCTGATCTGATCAGTGAAGAAAGTGATTTCAGACAGATTCATACAGAGTTAAATGAAGCGATGAATACGCGAATTCAAGGGTATATCCAAGATGATCTCATGCCCCGTTATGTAAAATCTCTCGAGGAGTGGCTAGCCTTTTCAAAGCAGGAGCTTCAAGAGAGCCAGAACTATTTAAATGAGATGAGTGAAACTTTCAACGAGTTATTCGGCAAGGATAAAGTCGTTTTACAATGTGATTTCCAAGTAATGGACGACTGGCGCCGGGATGTAAGCAGAATGGGAACGAGAGCCCAGATCGATAAAGAGAATATTCTATTGCGCTTTAAACCGGCTCAGTTCCTATTAAAGAGTGCAGGGAAGCTGTTAGGAGTATTACCTCAGAATAAGTCGTTACTCTACAATCAATATAGGCGTTATTTAGAGAACGAAGATTATCAGGATATCACGGCATCTGTTGTCAATAAATTCTTCCTTCAGTTTGATTTGTTCGAAAAATCACTGCAACAGGATGTTCACTCTTTCTTCGCTGAGCCATTTAAACAACTGGACGTCACAATTAAAGATACAGAAACAGATATTGCAAGCGACAAAGAATCGTTAAAGAAAATGAAGGCAAATCCGGAGCGATATTTCGACCCGATTACTTTATTCGAAGTGAAACTGCTTCAACATGAATATATGGTGAAAGCGAGTTATAAAGCTTCTCATCATTACTCTTAATAATAAAAGACTGATTCTCAGGAGGGGAGGTTGCCCCGTTTAGAATCAGTCTTTTTACTTGCGTCCATCTTCCTATATCTGTAAAAAATCGCTATTTTCCTGAATCACATCGGCAATGATTCGCTCGAGGGAATTTTCACTATAGATATTGGAGAAATCCAATCCTAAATGGATGGCTGTCTGAGCTACTTCCGGACGAATCCCGGTGATGACGCTCTTCACTCCAAGTAGGTTTAAGGCATCGATGAGGTGGAAGATTTGTTGAGCAACCATGGTATCAACAAATACCACACCTGATAAGTCGATGATCAGCATGGATAAATGGGCATCGGCACTTTGTTGAAGGGTTGCTTCTAATATCGTACTGGCCCGTGTCGTATCAATATCTCCAATGATAGGCAAAAGTCCTACCTCCGAAGTTAAAGAAATGACCGGTGTACTTAATTCCTTAATCAGGGTAGACTGAGCCTGCAGTCGATTCATTAATATGTCCAGGAACTTGGAAGTGAATGTTTCTAACACATAATCCAATGCGAAATTGATCTTTCGTTCCCACTCAAATACTTCTTTGAGCTGGATGTTTACGTTTGATCCTTCCACAAACTTTTCAACATACGTCCAATACACTCTTCTGAACACACCTGAGTTACGAACAACCTCATCGAGAGTCGTACTGGATTTACTTCGATCTGCAGCTGTTTGTGAAGTCCAGTTATAAATCAATTCCTTTGACTCTTCTTGAGAAAGTAACAGACATTTGGCGATGATTTTCACATAATTAGAATTTTGTTCTTTTATTTTGTTGTGTACCTCTTGCGGAGAATCAGGAGAATAGTGAGATCCGGATTTAATATTCTGGAACTTCAACCAGTCTTCAGTGAAATCTAAGGCATGATCAACTAAGTATTCATATAAATCAGACGAATGTGTATCCATAAAATCTCCCTTTAAACTTGGCTTATACTCTTATTCTGAAACCTATAGAGGAGACTGTCAATGTTAAAGGTAGAAATGACAAAAGAACAAATAAACAAAATACTTCTTTTGTTATGCAAAAAAAATACACAAAAAAATCCATACTAGTAGATAAGAATTAGTCTGAATACTAGTAATATTCTAATATTCATTAAATATATTCTAATATTATAATTATTAGAAAATAAAACTATGAAAGAAGCGGGTAATAAGTACGAAGTGAAGAACATAGGATGGGATCCGTTATTTGCAGCAGTTCAAGCCGCCTATGATCTTGTTAATTTTCAATCTATTACAAGAACGACAAAAGGAGCCCTTAAACAAGGCTCCTTTTTCTATGCAGTCTTTGCATAAACGATCGAGTACAGCTGCTTTCTTGCCCGGTGAAAACGGGTTTTGACGGTGGAAGGAGAGAGGTTCAGCTTTAAAGCAATCTCCCCATCACTAAGATCCCGTGTCACTTTCAATGACATGACTTCCTGCTGAGACAGTGGCAGCCTCTTAATATTTTCCTGGATGCAGCTCTTAAGAAACCGTGCTTCAATTTCCATTTCCAGAGGGTTATCACCTTGTATGGAATGAACCTCTTCATCATCTTCCATGCAGACTTCATTGCGTTTCGACTCTTTTCGGATGAAATCGATTGCCGTACATCTTGCGATGGAAGTGAGCCAGGACTTCGTTTTCGTTACATCTAGTAAAGTATCCATCTTGACGTAAGCTTTGAGAAAGGTTTCTTGAACGATATCCTCTGATAAATGAGCGTCCTTTGTAATAGTATAAGCGATATGGTAGATCAGTTTATGAAATTGTTCAACCATCTCCTCTAACGTGAGAGGAGATGGTTGCATGTGTAATGTGCCCATATGGCTTCACCTCGACTTTCTATTGTCAATTTTCCGTTTTATTCTTCAGGAATGAAGGTGTATCTTCAGCTTTTAACCCTCGCACTTCGACATTTCCGTGGGTTTTATACTTGATGATCACCATATATTCATTGGTCATCTGATTGTATACGAGTTGATCCATGATGGCTTCTACGTGTTTGGAATCAGCTATTTCAATCCCTTTGTTTTCTTTCTTTAACTCTAGGGCTGCCGTATCTTGATCCATGACGTTGAACAGACGGTTACGGTATTGCTCTTGATCGATTACGTACATCCACTCAACGTCAGATGCAGTCACCCTTACATCTTCAAGGTATCCGTTTTCCTGTAGCCAGGATTCGAATTTCTGATCGTTATTACGTACCCCGACATGGATCCATTGATTCTCCGAAAGAAGTAATTCAACGTTATAGAGGTTCACTCTGTCGCGATTTTCAAACGTATCATTATAGGTTTCTTCTTTTAAAATCCCGATGGCTTCATTGATTTGTTCCGGATCGACAATGCTTATGCTCTGTCTATTCCCCAAGTCAGCATAAATCGATAGTTTGTCTACCTTGCTTGAATCAACGGCGAAAATTTGCTCCGTCGTTTCTTTATAATTTTTCATTTCATAGAGTGAAGCATACTGGGGTTTGAATTCGTTTATATTCACTTGATAGTTCCTCACCAGCTTACTACCATCTTTCATCTTGTAATAGAAAAAGATCTGCTCGCTATCTTCAGGGGTTGCTTTATTCTGATCTTGGTTGTTAACGATTTCTTCATGAAGGTCCAGAACCGCTTCAATTGTTTTAGGTTCGCTTATAAATGGTTCTTCAATGAGTGTTTCTGGATTGTCTGTCAAGGAATAATAGCTTGGGCTTACATGCACTTTTTCTACATCTTCCAATTCAGGAATCTTCTTTTCATATTGAAATAAATCGAACTGAATGAATAAACCGATAAGAGAGATGACCACGGCAAACCCGGCGTATCCCTTCCAATGATGGAACACTCTCCAATGTTTTTGTAAAACCATTTCTGCAAGATAGTAGCCAATGAATGATCCAATAAAATAGCCAAATACTGTCCATTCTAGCTCTTGGTAGACTCCATTAAAGTACATACCGCCGACCAGCATGAAACAGAAAGCGACTCCATATTTGAATAGGGGTCGGAGGACAGGAAATACAATGGCAAGTGACGCTGCTTCTACTTTTCTCGTTCTATACAATACATACGATAAAACATAGAAAATAAGAGTAATAGCTATGAAAAGTGTTACATCTATTCCGGAAAAGATTTTATTCTCAAGATATACGGCCTTGATGACTGGGGAATATTGTTCAATTTGGATATTGAAAAAATAATCCTCTGGAAATCCATATAAAAGATTTTTCAAGCTAAAGCATACGAGCATAAACATTCCAGCCGGTAATAAGAGCAGGATGTAAGTCATTACTCCTTGTACAGCTGTTAGTCCCGTTATCATGGCCACAAAGGTAGAAGCTATAAACAGAAGGATGTTCATAAGGATCGTGATGCCGCACCAGATGAAAATGTCTTGAACATCAATAAATTGATGAAGATCCGTTAATGAATAAAGGGAAAGTAGAATCGCTGTATTCAGTACAATTGGCATGATGAGAATGACAAATCCTGTAACGGTAAAATGGTAAAACAATTTGCTGCGTGTCAGCGGAAGACTATGCATGAAGTCTGCAGCCTGTTTTACATGTAAATAACGAAACAGAAATAGAGATAGGATGACTGGAACGAACAGCATCAAACCCATTTGGATCGGGTATTGCATTTTAAATAGGTTTTCGTAAATGGCAATCGGATAGGGCTGATTGTCGTTAGATAGTTTACCGATAATGTCAACCGGCAAAGAAAAGAGAAGTCCGATAAAATAAACGATCCCTACCCACCCAACATTCCGAAGGCTTTGAATGATGACTTCCTTATTGATCCATGATGTTTTGGATGGCATATCCGACGTCCTCCATTTCATAAACAAATATTTCCTCAAGGGTCAACGGTAACATATCGAAAATCACCGGATGATAAGGCTGGATCATGCTTCTCACATGTTGTTCGTCACCTCTTACGATACAGAGGGATACGCTTCCCCTGGTCTCTTCGTGCAGAAGGTCCAACTCGGTAAAGAGCTTCTGAGGTGTCTCACCTTTGAAGGCCAACTGAACTTTATGAATCCCGGATTTTAAATCATCAAGCTCTTTCTCCAGTAAAAATCTTCCTTGATGTAAAATTCCGATATGATCACATATATCTTCCACTTCACGCAGGTTGTGAGAGGAAATGAGGATTGTCATTTCCCGGTTGGCAACTTCTGTGATCAGCACGCTTTTTACCTTCTTACGAACGACAGGGTCTAATCCGTCAAGGGGTTCGTCCAGAATGAGCACATCTGGTTGAGTGGATAATGCAAGAATGAAAGCTGCTTGACGCTGGACACCTTTGGAAAATTTATGAAGCTTTTTGTGAGGATCTACCCCAAATAGGCCGGTTAGAGATTTATATTGATGCTCATCCCAACGACTATAGGTATTTTGATAAAATTTTGCCATTTGATTTAAAGTATAGTGAGCGAAGAAAAACGGTTGATCAGGAATGAAAACCAGGGTTTCTTTCGTTTGGACATTTTCAAAGACCGGTTGATCTTTTAAATAAATGTCTCCATTTTCGGGCTTCAGGATTCCAGAAATGGATTTAAGTAGTGTCGTCTTTCCTGCCCCATTCGATCCGAGCAGTCCATAAATCGATCCTTTTTGAACAGAGAAGGAAACGTCATGAATGATTTTAGTACCTTCAAAGGATTTACTTAATGATTTAATCTCTATCATCAGATTGATTCCCTCCTACCGATGCCTCGATGTCAGCAATCATCTGCTTTAAATCTTCAGGCGTGATCCCTAAATATAGAGCTTCAGACAAAAGTTTAGATAACTCTTCCTTTACTTTCATGATTTTCTCCGCGTTTTGAATGTGACTTGATGGATTAACAAAGCTACCCCGTCCTTTCACAGAATAAATGTATCCTTGGGTTTCAAGTTCCCTATAAGCTTTTTGGATTGTGTTTGGATTTATGGTCAGCTGCTGAGCCAAGGCACGAACGGAAGGCAATTGTTTGTCAGGCCTCAACACCTCATTAATGATTAACTCTTTTAATTTCTCGACTAATTGTTCATAAATGGGCTTTCGACTTCTTAAATCAAGCTCAAACATATCCACCCTCCCAACTGTATACAGTGTACTATGTGTCTTAATACAGTTAAAGTATATAACAAGTTCTTCCAGTTTGGAAGAGGGGAAATGAAAAAAATTGAGAGTGACGAGTTAACTGTCTTTTGTGAATAAGGTCTCTAGGAATTGGAAGCATAAGAATGATACAAACACAAAAATAGATATAAAGCATATATATACAAAAGTGAAAACACGTAGTAAATATGAAATATGACATTTCCTTTGACAAAGAAAGTTTCCTTGATGCAAAATGGTGGTATTCAAAATTTTTGATCGGAGGAGAGGGTTGGCATGTTCATAGATTGGTTAAGTGGATTCAATCCAGCTGTGCAGGCACTGTTTGGCGGTACGTTGACATGGGGGTTAACCGCACTGGGAGCTGCATCGGTTTTTTTCTTCACCAAAATTGAAAAGCATACATTGAATATGATGCTTGGATTTGCTGCAGGCGTCATGATAGCGGCATCGTTTTGGTCACTTCTTGCTCCTTCTATAGAGTTCAGTGAGCAAAATGGTCAGATCCCATGGCTCGCTCCTGCTATTGGTTTTTTGCTCGGTGGCCTCTTTATTAGACTGTTGGATTTTGTAGTACCTCATTTGCATCTCGGGAACTCAGCGGAAAAAGCCGAGGGACCTCCTACTAAATTTAAAAAATCAACCTTACTATTTCTTGCGATCACTCTTCATAACATTCCTGAAGGTTTAGCCATCGGTGTGGCTTTTGGGGCGGCGTCAATGGGACTTGGTGACGCAACATTGGTAGGGGCAATCGGGCTGGCAATCGGAATTGGCATACAGAACATGCCTGAAGGTGCGGCACTGTCCATTCCATTGCGCGGAGAAGGAATGTCACGTTTGAAGTCCTTCCACTATGGGCAGCTTTCAGCCATCGTAGAACCCATTGCTGCCGTAATCGGTGCAGCTGCTGTCCTATTAGTGCAGCCACTGCTTCCTTACGCGCTTGCTTTTGCTGCAGGGGCCATGATTTTCGTGGTGGTAGAAGAGCTGATCCCGGAGTCTCAATCTTCTGGAAGTACGGACTTGGCTACATTGGGACTCATGCTTGGATTTGTTGTGATGATGATTCTGGACGTATCGTTGGGTTAATAAAAGTAAGCATGCGGCTTATATCGCATGCTTTTTTCTTTTCCAAAAAACTCTCTTGTCGTAAACATTGTTGTTTTTTAACATAAGTTTTACCAAGGCTCCGTCAATTAGTGTGTGCTGGATGGTGAGGGGAACCGCTTCGCTTGCAGCTAGCGTTCGGCCGAGCCTCCTGTAGCGGAAATCAACTACTACTTTCTTCACTAAGAAAGCCACAAACTTTGAGAGAAGAGCCTTCCAAAAATAGTATAATGGTAGTGGAGGGGGCCGAAGTATGAAGATTGGTCTCGTAAGGCATTTTAAAGTAACAAGAGGATACCCTGATAAATTTGTGACATCCGTGAACTAATGAAGTGGGTAGAAGAAGTACGATGAGTCTGATGTAGAAGAGAATGAGGTTGATCTTCATGATATTGAATGGAAGAAGTGCTACGCAAGTGACTTAACCAGGGCAGAAGTAACGGCTCGAAAAGTCTATGCAGGGGATATCGTATCGTTGAAGGAACTACGTGAAATTAGACTATCTCCCTTGTTCAGTTCCAAGAGAAAGCTTCCACTGTTTTTACATTTGTTTATGATCCGGGTAGCCTGGTGGTTTAATCATCGTTCTCAGCCTGAAAGTAAGAATGAGATCCTTAAAAGAATCAACGGGATTGTCGATGCAATCATACAAGAGGGTGAAGACGTTCTCATTGTAGGCCATGGCGGGATTATGATGTTTATGAGAAAAGAGCTGATTAAACGAGGGTTTAGAGGCCCTAAGTTTAGAAGACCAGCAAACGGGAAGCTATATGTTTTTAAAGACAAAAAAGGATGATTCCTGGGAATCATCCTAAGTCATTTCTTTATAAGGTCAGTTCTTAACAATCAATAATATCTTTCCTTCATCGAGCTTTTCTTCGTACTGATCCGCTTCTTCGTGGGAAAATCCAACTTCCATCAGCTTGTTTCGGAGTTCGTCACCTTTTTTCAGAATCATGTTCCCTACTGCAGTCCCGATACCTGTTTCCTTGACACCAATCTCATTGGCGTCAGCCCGATCAGCGACTCTGTCCGTCCGGTCATCATCATGGGATAATACATAAAGATTGTGTTTGTCGATACCTTGAGAAGAAAGCTTTTTAACTTCTGTAATTAATTCCTTATCGTCATAAAATTCCTTAACAGTCGGTTTCATTTCAATCTCCTCCATCATTCAAATTGATTTGTCGTTTATCTTTTCCCACGGGTTCCTAATGGTAAACCTTTGGAGATGTGGGTATACCTATTATTAATGTGAAATCAGAGAAGGGAGATCTCAAGATATGGAAGAAGTTCATTCTTTAGAAACCATCAATGCTACACTTGCTGCAGAAAAGCTGGTGTTACTATACATATCCAGACCCAACTGTTCTGTTTGTCACGCTCTCTTGCCACAGGTGAAAGGGTTACTAGAAGAGTTTCAAGATGTTATGTCCATCCATGCCGATGCAGAAAAAATACCGGAAATAGCTGGTGAGTTCTCCATCTTCACTGTGCCGGTCGTCATCGTTTTTGTATATGGAAAAGAAATGTTCAGGAAGGCACGCTTCGTTCCAATCGAGGAATTACATAGCCAAATGACTCGTCTGGTGAAGATGTTAGACCACTAAACAAACGTTTGATTAAGATTGGAATTTGTTGATCTGACAAGGTTGAAAGGGTTAAACGGTTGTTTAATACTGTGGAAATTTAAAATCGAGAGCCGTTTTTATTTGAAGTTCTATAGCAATAAAAAAAGAGCTGCTAAAAAAAGTGGCTCTTTTGTCATGGTTCAGTGAATAGGTATATAATAGAAAGTATAGGAGTATAGTAGTTGTGAAGAAATTAAAGGGGGCTTGATGAATGATCAGATTGTCTGGAACAAAGAAAGTCATGTTACTGGGTTTAGCAATCATCCTCATAATAGTAGCCAACCGGATTTCTAGTGTACAACACCTGACAGCAAGAATCGCCACCAACCTGTATGTGAGCCTAAAGTATCAAGATCTGGATCTCGAATACCAGAACGTCGAATTTTCACCCCAGTTTGGAGATTATTCTGTAGCGTATAAGGACAAGGACGGAAAAGTCTATGGATTCATGGTTACCCCTAAGTCAATGCCCGTCATCATACTTCATGACCCTCTTAATGAGTCACCTTAAACAAGAGCGAAATCAAAGAGTGAACCTATCTATCTTTCATAATTTCATTCTTCATGTATAATAAAATATAACAACTTTATAAACGTTACCACAAGGGGAGCGAAAGCTGAGAGTGAACAATCTGTTCTGACCCTATGAACCTGTTAGTTAGTACTAGCGTAGGGATGTGGAAAATAAGCGGCATCTTGCTTATTTTGCTTTTTACATTCAGCCCCCTTATGGTTTCGTTTCATCAACCCTAGGGGGATTTTTCATGAAAAATATACGTCTTGTCATTTTACTTGAAGCCTCATTGATGGCGGCATTCGCCGTTATCCTTGATATGCTTCCGTCTATTAAGCTATCACCCAGTATCTCCATTTCGATAGCAATGGTTCCTATTTTTCTATTGTCCTATCGAAGAGGATGGAAGGCTGGGATACTGGCTGGATTTGTATGGGGGCTATTGCAGATTGCCTTGGGTGATGCTTGGATTGCAACTCCTGTGCAGATGGTAGTTGAATATTTCATCGCCTTTGCCTTTATTGGTCTTGCCGGAATCTTTTCCGGTAAGATCCAAGCCTCATTAAGAAGTAACCATCGATCTAAAGCGGTAATGTGGATAGTGGCTGCTACTTTTTTAGGCAGTCTGGCTCGATATTTTTGGCACTTTATCGCAGGCTTTGTCTTCTTCGCAGAATATGCGCCGAAAAGCATGTCGCCACTACTTTTTTCATTAGTAGCAAACGGAATCACCATGCTGGGCTCAGCTCTTCTCTGTACAATCGCTCTGCTGATCGTACTCAACACAGCGCCAAGGTTGATCAGAGTTAGGATATCTCCACAAGAAAGCAGCCGAAAGGCATCATAAAGTTATCTGGACCCGCCCCTACAAAGAGGCTGGTCTTTTTTATGTGAAAATACTCCCCAGGTCCTAGAAACATTTACTTCTACGGCTTCTGTTTGCATGTTGGCGATTTTTTTATACTTAAGATATTCGTTCATATAGGAAGTGACCTTGATGGAAGAAATTATGTCAAATATAGCGGCTGAGTGGGGAATATGGGGTGTATTGCTTTCTCTATTTATTGAAGGAAGTGCTTTCCCTTTTGTAGGCACTTTTTTTATCGTAACAATGGGATTTATTTTAGAATTAACGTGGATGGAGATAGGAGTCATTTCTCTAATAGGAAGCTTTCTTTATACAGTGGGGAGCTATATTCCTTATTTTATCAGTTTAAAATTAGGTGCGAAGCTGGAGGCAAGGTTGAAACCTGAAAAACGGAAGAAGCTCAAAGAAGCTCAGGAAAAGTTCAACCGCTACGTAATCTGGAGCGTAGCAATCGCAAGCCCCCTTCACTTAGGAAATGTCATTCCCTTCATGGCAGGCATGGCAAAAATGAATCTGAAAGTGTATTCCCTCCTTACTATGCTAGGGATCGCTCCGTCTACCTTTTTTTTCTTAAGTATTGGCAAGTTTTATGAGGGTGATAAAGAAGTGATCCTGGGGGTGGTAGAAGAATATCAAATGTTGGTTCTGACAGGGTTTGTGCTGGTAACTGTTTTGTACACTCTTTTCAAAAGGAAGAGAGAGAAGGGCATAGGAGGATGATTAGTAAAGATTCGGAGTCTAGATTTTTCGACAAGTTGCTCATAATCCTTTAAAAGTGGCTCATAAATCCTGAAACCGGCTCATATACAGCCGGAACCAGCTCATAAATCCCTCACCAGCTCACTTGGTCGGCATTCAATATTCATTTTTGGGGGAAAGGTACATTTTCCCGAAAGATTACCCACTAATTCAACCCAAAAACCCTCTACACAGATTAAATCTACGTAAAATCATCCCGTTCCTCATTGATTACACCCCTTCTTTCCTATAAACTAGACCTATTCAAAAAATAGCACGTGTGGAGAGATCGTATGGAAGCAAAAATGATAAGAAGATATGACATTATGGAGGTCAGCTTGCTGGCGGGTAAGATCATGTTGCAAAGTGGTGCAGAGACGTATCGCGTCGAGGATACGATGATGCGAATCGCCGCTTCTTATGGGATTTCAGAATCTCACAGTTATGTGACGCCTACCGGGATCATCTTCTCGATTGAAACGTCTGAACCAACGAAAACGAAGTTGATTCGAATTAACGAGCGATCGACTGATCTTGAAAAAGTAACCCTCGTGAATAGTATTTCAAGGCAAATCAGTAAGGGGCACCTCACCGTTGAGGAAGCATACAATGCCCTGGAAAAACTGGATCAATCTAATCTATCATACTCCTTTGTGATTCAAGTATTGGCCGCTTCGATTGCCAGTGGATGTTTTCTCATCATGTTCCAGGGAGTGTGGAAGGACTTCATTCCGGCACTGATCACGGGAGGAGTCGGGTTTACGAGTCTGATTTATTTTCATCGCCTCGTTCCCATCAAATTCTTTGCTGAGTTTCTTGCTTCCTTTATTATTGGAATGCTTTCCTATGGATTCGTCCAGCTTGGAGTCGGACAGGAGTTGGATAAGATTATTATTGGATCAGTGATGCCCCTGGTTCCTGGGCTCCTTATCACAAATGCCGTGCGGGATTTAATGGCAGGACATTTGGTGTCGGGTCTATCGAAGGGAGCAGAAGCTTTTTTAACGGCGTTTGCCATCGGGACGGGTATTGCCGTAGTTTTCACTTTGACGTAGGGTGACTTTGTTTAGTATTAGGAAAAAAAGATTGAGGTGAAAAGGGAATGCTCATAATCGAACAATTAGTGACCAGCTTCATCTCCGCTGCTGCATTCGGTATAATTTTCAACGCTCCAAAGCAGTCCCTTTTCAAATGTGGAATTGTTGGAATGTTAGGCTGGATCATTTACATACTAATGAGTTTAAACGACGCCGATGTGGTTCTTGCGACGTTACTTGCATCTTTTGTCGTGGCTGTAATCAGTCAGATATTTGCGAAAATGTATAGAACCCCGGTCATCATCTTCTCTGTAGCCGGCATTATACCCCTTGTACCTGGAGGACTTGCATACGATGCCATGAGAAACTTCGTTCAAAACGATTACAATGCCGCCATCAACCTGGCAGCAAAAGCCTTCATGATCTCAGGCTCCATCGCCATTGGACTTATCTTCTCAGAAGTCATCAACCAAGTCATCCGAAACGCACGACTGAACGCAAGCGCAAGAAGAATGAGATAGAGGGATGGACCTTACTTTTGTGGGGTCTATTTCTTTTTTTAAGACTCTTTTCGTAAAGATTGTTGTTTTTAACATAAGGTCTGCTTGAGCTCTGTCAATCAGTATGTGCTTATGGTGAAGGGGATTTCTTCGCTTGCAGCTAGCGTTCGGCCGAGCCTCCTCAGCTTAGCCTAACGGGTTCTCGCCACGACCAAAATCCGCCGGAGTCTACCCAGTTCCCCTCACCATCTTTAAGAGATTTTTCGTGACAGATCTAGAAAGTGTCAAAAAACAATTTCTAAAAGTTTTGGTTTTTATTTATTTAAAGAAACATGCTCAGAAAGTTGATTCTCGCTGCAGGTGCTCGACTCCTGCGGGAGAAGCGGGACAGTACGAAAAGCGGAGGGGCTTTGCACAGGGGCGACAAGCATAAGTCGAGTCTGCTGAAAAGGCGCTTTTTGCCTTTTTGGCAGACTTGGCTTATGACCTCGAGCCCCTAAGCCCCGTAGCTGGACAGGTGAGACCCCGGAGGCGTGCCGAGGAGGTTCACCGCCAGCCCCGCGGAAAGCGAGCATCCTGTAGCGGAAATCAACTACTACTTTCTTCTCTAACATAGCCACAAACTTTGCGAAAAGAGCCTTTTTTAAACAGTCGATAAAATTCCAGTCCCCTCCAAAAATTACTCTTTCATACCACAACTTCCACCATATGACCCATGTAACATTTACCCCTCCAGAACGTCTAATCAACAAATAAGAAATAGAGGAGGGTCATACATGAGTAAGAAATCGTATTTGCTCATTATTGCTGGTATTGCGCTGCTGATGGCACTTGGAACGTTTGCGTATAGTCAAAGACCTGTTGTGATGGCCGAGGGGAAGATGGATGGGAATCTTCTCGTGATGGAGAATAACTCCTGGAATCTGCAATTTTCAACGGCACTAAATAAGGAAACGGTGACGCCCCAGAACATTTATGTAGAAGACACCAATGGAGAGAGGATCAATGTTTCCCTCAAGTTGAATGAAAATCGAAAGACCCTGCAAATTCAAGCACCGCCAGGAGGGTATCCTTCTGATCCCCACCATTATACACTTCATATTTCTCCGAAAGTGAAAACCAAATGGGGTTTTTCTTATGACGGAGACACAGAATTACCCTTTTCTGTAACCTCTAAACTACCCAGTATTCAATCCAAGGAAGAGCTAACGAACTATTTTAAACAAATCTTAAAGAGTAATAGGGAAGATACGGAGTTTTCTCTTTTCGGAAGAGAAGGAAATATGGAGTCCAAGTCATCGGAAGATAGTGCGGCTGGGGAGTCGTCTCAATCGGGATCCCATTTTTCTGAAACGAATAATCAGGTTCAAGGAGTTGACGAAGGGGATATAGTGAAGACCGATGGAAGCTATATTTACCAATTAACCGACCGTAGGCTGCTGATTACTAAGGCAAATCCTGTGAAGGAAATGAAAGTAGTATCTTCTACCAGCTATAAAGAAAGTATGCAGCCTCATCATCTATTTTTACAGAAAGATAAGTTGCTCGTCATCGGCAACAACTGGGGGACTGCCCATTTTCAAGAGGGTAAACAAGAATCATTTGCTTCCACTATGCCTGTAGACGGAACGACTGTTGCGCTTCTGTATGATATCTCCGATAAATCAAAACCATCTCTCCTCAGAAAGGTAGAGCTTGAAGGTCAATATTTAACGTCCAGGAAGATTGATTCCACTGTATATTTAATTTCGAATTTGTATCCAAACTACTGGATGCTTGAACAGGGGAAAAACCCTGATCTGAGACCCCGGGTGAAAGATAGTTTGACAGGTGATGAAACGACACCACTTTCAATACAAGATATTAAGTATTTTCCGCAGTCCCAGTCCCCTAACTATACCTTATTGACAGGAATGAATATGGAGGATCCCAAAGCTTCTCTAAACATTCAATCCTATCTCGGAAGCGGTGATAAAGTGTATATGTCTAAAAACAATCTTTATGTGGCTGTAGAAAAATACAATGAAGATGGTATGAACGGTTGGACCTCTTCAAATACGGAGATTTATAAATTTTCCGTCCGTGATGGGAACATTGCGTATTCTTCATCAGGGAATGTAGAAGGAAGGGCGTTAAATCAATTTTCCATGGATGAACATGATGGCCACTTTCGGATTGCAACGACGAAAGGGGAGGTATGGAACAGTGATTCACCTTCTTCCAATGCTCTCTATATTTTAGATGAAAACATGAAGAATGTTGGAGAAGTAACGGATTTAGCCCGGGGAGAACAGATCTATTCTGTCAGGTTTATGGGAAATAAGGCATATATGGTCACCTTTAAACAAGTCGATCCCCTTTTTGTCATCGATACGGCAGATCCGAAAGCTCCAAAGGTTTTAGGGGAGTTGAAGATTCCTGGTTTCAGCACCTATCTCCACCCCATTGACGAACATCACCTCATCGGGTTTGGTTTTGATACGAAAGTGGTGGATGATAACAAAGTAACCAATGAGGAACCCAGAGTTGTTAGAAACGGAATGAAGATTTCATTGTTTGATATTACAGACTTTCAGCATCCAAAGGAAACGGACACTGAAATAATAGGGGGGACGGGTACTCACTCTTATTTGTTGGAAGATCACAAAGCATTGCTTCATGAACCTTCAAGAAATCTATATGGTTTTCCCATTTCTGTTTATCATGAAAAAGAAGGAAGCCGGCATGAACTGGAGTTTGACTATCAAGGTGCCCTCCTTTATGAAATCACACCTGAAAAAGGAATTGTTTTAAAGTCTCAGCTCACAGAGGAAGAAAACAAAAACAAAGAATATTACGAACAGTGGGAAGACCAGATTCAAAGGCTCCTATATATTGATAATCAGCTTTACACAGTATCACATAAGAGAGTGACTGCTTACTCTTTAGACGATTTTAAAATAGAAAACGCGATTGATTTCCCATGATGAAAACCCTTAAGGCGCTTTGCCTTAAGGGTTTTCTATTACTTAAGACTCCCTGATGAATCATTTAGACTATCTTTTTTTGTCAGGTTTTGAAAAAAAATCTTTGGGTAGATAATTATTAGCATTATACAATTTCCATAATTGAAGGGAGAACATCGAATGAACAATGATATAACGCAAGAATGGTATGGGTACTTAGGGAAGCTTCCTGATCTGTTATTGGCTCTATTAGTGTTATTAATCGGGTGGATCATTGCAAAGGCTGTTGAAAAAGCCGTTTACGGAATTTTAAAACGGGTGAAGATCGATGACAACCTTTATTTTGGCAGCAGGAACGGAGAACGGAAATGGACATCGGAGAAAGTCATTAGTAAAATTGTGTACTTTATTCTGCTTGTGTTCGTGTTTATTGCCTTCTTCAATATGCTTGACTTGAACTTCATTGCTTCTCCTTTAGTCGGTATGTTGAGTACGATGGCAGCAGCGATTCCAAACGTATTAAAAGCAGCACTTATTCTATTATTTGCATGGATAGTTGCTTCTGTACTGAAGGTATTGATAGAGAAACTGGGTACGAAACCTTCAGTTAAAAGTACGCTGGTAAGATCTAAATTAGCGAAAGATGAGAACGATGTACATCGCTATGTCTATACGGCTGCCAGGATTGTGTTCTATCTCGTACTGCTCATTTTCTTACCGGGAGTGTTAGCGGCTCTTAATATCACAGGAGTGTCAGAACCTTTCACGGAAATGTTGCAAAACTTCTTAGGGTTTATTCCTAAACTGTTTGCCGCAGCTATCATTCTCCTGGTTGGCTGGTTTGTAGCCAAAATCGTCCGGGATATCGTCACGAACTTTTTACAAGCGATTGGAACGGAGAGAGTCGCTGAACGATTCGGCATTAGCAAGCTCTTTCAAGGAACAACGGTTTCATCGGTCATTGGTACCATTGTATTCGTCCTCATTATGATTCCGGTTACGATTTCTGCATTAGATCAGCTGGACATTCGTGGGATTTCAGAACCGGCGATTAACATGCTCAATCAGGCCCTTGTGATGCTTCCAAATATAGCGATTGCTATTCTACTCATTCTTGCGGGAATCTGGGTTGGTAAATGGGCTGGAGCCATGATTGCGCGTTTATTGAACCGGGTAGGATTCAATTCTCTATTACGTAATATGGGTATAGGACGAATAAATACTAATAACAATCCGTATGAACCAACTGGCTCAACTTATATGAATCTATCAGGACTCGTAGGTAGAGTCGTTCAAATGATCATTGTTTTCCTCTTTGTAGTAGAAGCCCTGGAAATTGTGCGATTGGAATTCCTGGTCGCTCTGGCAACAGGCGTCCTTGCGTATTTACCACATGTATTAGCAGCCATCGTCATTCTTGGGGCAGGTTTATACTTAGGTAACTTAGTGAAGAGCATCATATCCAACGTATTGAGTGATCACTTCCAAGTACTTTCGACCATCACGAAATATGCAATCATTGCCCTAAGTTTCTTTATGGCCTTGGATCAATTAAAAGTGGCGGATTCCATCGTCAATATTGCCTTCATGCTGATTCTGGGTGGATTGGCACTAGCCTTCGGTTTGGCCTTTGGTCTAGGTGGAAAGGACTTTGCGCAAAAATATCTTTCTAAACTGGATCGGAAAATTGAAGAAGAGAAGAACAGGCCTAATAATGGCGGAACGGATACACCTCCTTTCAATCAATAAGCGTAAAAAAAACCACACGGTCCTTTTAGATCGTGTGGTTTTTTGTTAGGAAACAGATTAGATAAATTTGATGAGAAGGACCTTCAGCTTCAGCGGTTCGAAGCTCGAGGTCAAAAGACAAAGGCAAAGAGCCCTTTCAGGTAGTTCGCCATTTGCTTGTCACCTCTGTTCGAGCAGCTTCCGCAATAACACTTCCAACTACCACACGGCATAAAAAAACGATATGATGATACATATGTAGATAATGGAAGCTTTTTGTCGGAGGGGTGTTCATTTGAAGGTCATACGTTTTTTAAAGCCTTACCGTGTTGCCATGGCGGTTGCCTGGAGTTTAATGCTGGTAGAGCTTGCTGTAGAACTATTAAATCCGCTGTTTATGGCACGGATTATTGATGAAGGAATTATGAATGAAGACTTGGACGTGGTGATGAAATGGGGTTTCATCATGGTGGGGATGTCTCTCCTCGCGTTTATTTCAGGCGTGACGAATTCATTTTTTGCAGCTCATACTAGTCAGGGATTTGGCTATGATGTGCGGGAAAGCTTATATAAAAAGGTTCAGTCGTTTTCCTTTGCAAGCTTTCAAAAGCTCCCGGCATCATCATTGATCACCAGGATGACCAATGACGTAAGGCAGTTGCAGAATACGATCTTCATGAGTTTGCGCATTATGCTAAGAGCCCCGCTACTTGTTGTCGGATCAACGATCATTGCACTCATCGTCAATGTTCGTCTTGCCCTTATTTTATTAATCGTGATTCCGGTTTTATGGCTGTTCCTGTTATGGGTACTGAAACGTGGATGGAGCCTTTTTGAAAGAGTTCAATCCCGTCTCGACAAAGTAAACGAGGTCATGAAGGAAAACCTCTCCGGGATGAGGTTAATTAAAGCTTATACACGAAGCAAGTATGAAGAAAGCCGATTTCATGGTGCAAATGAAGATTTGAAGGATCGGACTGTGAGGGCTCTTCGTTTTATGGAAATCATCATGCCACTTCTGATGCTCGTTATGAATCTGGCCATCCTATCCGTTTTGTGGTTCGGAAGTATAGATGTGGCCTCAGGTGGAGCAAAGGTAGGAGAAGTCGTAGCGATTGTCACATATGTTACGAGAATCTCTTCTGTTTTTTCAATTTTCTCATTTATTATTACGAGTTTTTCAAGAGCAAGAGCTTCCGCCGGCAGGGTAGAAGAGGTTCTGCAAACCGAAATTGATTTGAAAGACGGAGAGGAAGTACGACAGGAAAACACAGTGGTGAACGGAGAGATTACATTTAAAGATGTGTCGTTTCAATACCCTTCAACCCGTGGGAAGGTGCTTGAAGGAGTATCGTTTAAAGTGGAGGCTGGCGAAACGGTTTCGATCCTGGGAGCAACCGGATCCGGTAAAACATCCCTGTTCCAACTCATTCCACGCCTGTACGATGCGACGGAAGGGTCTGTTGAACTGGACGGTCAATCCATCCGGTCCATCTCTTTGGATCACGTAAGGAAAAATATTGGGTATGTGCCCCAGGAAGCGGTCCTGTTTTCCGGGTCAGTATCAGAAAACCTCCTATGGGGAAAAGAAGATGCCACCAGGGAAGAAATGATACAAGCTGCAAAGGATGCCCAAATCCATGAGACCATCCTGAATCTTCCCCATGGATATGACACAGTTCTCGGTCAAAAAGGGGTCAATCTTTCAGGAGGACAGAAACAGCGTCTGTCGATTGCGAGAGCACTCATACGAAAACCAAAGATTCTATTACTGGACGATAGTACGAGTGCTTTGGATTTGAAAACAGAATCTAAGCTGCTTCAAGCTTTGAAACAATATGAATGTACGACGATGATCATTACACAGAAAATAAGTACGGCCATGGAATCAGATACGATTCTGCTCCTTGAAGATGGAGTGTTAATCGGAGAGGGGAACCATACAACCCTATTAGAAGATTCCTCTCTTTATCAGCGGATTTTTCAATCTCAATTCGGAGAGGAGGAAATGCATCATGTCTAAGCATGTGCGAAAGAAACTGGGGAAATACGATAAAGCGAAAGATGCAAGAGGGACGCTGCGTCGTCTTTGGAACTACCTTTCCGAAATGAAAGTGATCCTGTATCTCGTGATTTTAATGGTGTTCATTAGTTCAGTAGCAGCTCTTCTTGGGCCTTTCCTTGTGGGAAAAGCGATTGATGAATACATTGTAACGAAAGAGACTTCTGGATTGATTGGGCTTGTTTTAGGTTTAATAGCAGTGTACATCTTCCATTCCCTGTCCGTATGGTTCCAAAATTATTGGATGATCGGTGTGGCTCAGGATACGGTCTACCGCTTGCGGAAGGACCTATTTCATCAATTGCATCAACTATCGATCCCTTTCTTTGACAAACGGAAGCATGGAGAGTTAATGAGCAGAGTGACAAATGATATTGATAATGTGAGTGCCACGTTGAATAGCTCTTTCATTCAAATCATATCCAGTGTCCTGACATTAGTGGGGACCGTCTCGATCATGCTCTGGCTCAGCCCGTTGCTCACCTTGATCACATTAACCATCGTTCCTCTGATGGCTCTCGGCATGAATTGGATTACGAAAAGGACAGGACGTTTATTTAAACAATATCAACAAAATATCGGAGAGCTAAACGGCTATATCGAAGAGACGATTTCGGGGCATAGCATCATCAAAACCTTTTCCCGTGAGGATACTGCCATAAAGGATTTTGGAGAAAAAAATCAACGATTGAGAACGGCTGCTTATTGGGCGGATACCTATTCCGGGTTCATCCCGAAGCTTATGAATGTGTTGAACAATTTGAGTTTTGCCGTCATTGCCGGAGTCGGAGGGATCTTTGCGTTAAATGGCATGATAACCATTGGTGTAATGGTGATATTTGCTGAATATGCCCGGCAATTCACCCGTCCGTTGAATGAGCTCGCGAACCAATATAACACGTTATTATCAGCCATTGCCGGTGCTGAGCGAGTATTTCAAATTTTAGACGAAGAGGAAGAAGCCAAGGATGAAGGGGATGCCGTGGAAATCGATTCCGTTGAAGGGAAAGTAGAATTTCAACACGTTTCTTTCTCGTATGAAAAAGGGGATCAAACTCTTCAGGATGTATCCTTCACCATTACACCGGGTGAGACCGTTGCTTTGGTCGGACCGACAGGAGCAGGTAAAACGACGATTACCAATCTGCTGTCTCGTTTCTATGAACTGAATGAAGGCACCATTGAGATTGACGACCAGAATATCCAAACCATTAAACGAAAGAGTCTTCGTCAGCAAATGGGATTTGTCCTGCAGGATAGCTTCCTGTTTCAAGGAACGATTGCAGACAATATCCGTTACGGAAGACTCGATGCGGGCGATGAAGAAGTAAGGGAAGCGGCAAAATTGGCCAATGCCCATTCCTTTATTGAGAAAATGCCTGAGGGCTACGATACTTTGTTAAGACATGATGGCAGTGGGATCAGCCAGGGACAGAAACAGTTACTATCCATTGCAAGAGCGATCCTTTCAAATCCTTCCATTCTTATTCTGGATGAAGCCACGAGCAGCATCGATACGATTACAGAGCTGAAGATTCAGGAAGCCCTCAAACGATTAATGATGGGGAGAACAAGTGTAGTGGTGGCCCACCGTCTTAACACCATCCGACAGGCCGATCAAATTCTGGTACTTGATCAAGGAAAGATCATTGAACGGGGATCTCATGATGAGCTTCTCAAGCAGAAAGGGTTCTATCATGGGTTGTATCAAAGTCAGTTGATGGAGAGCAGTTAGGGTGTGGAAAGAGACGTGGCAGAAGATTAAGCGAGGAGAATCTTCGCTGTAATTCCCGATTTGAAAATAAAACATGAAAATGAAAAAGAAAGTCATCGGAATTGAAAATAAAAACCGAAATTTGAAAAGAAAAGTGGCAAAATTGAAAAAATGAACTGTGGTAAGAAGGTAAAATGCGCTGTAGAACCCTATAAAACTGCCTATTAAATAAAAAAACACCTCAAAAGTCAGCACTTTTGAGGTGTTTTTTATTATAAAGGGGCTAATCTTCCCGTTAGCGATCCCTTTGGTGTTACCTTAATCGGATAAAGGCAACTCTGTAACTTGCAACATCACAAGTAATATATTTATATCTTGAACGTTGTTTGCAGATAATAAACAGCCGCGGGCAATTCCTTGAGTCGTTTGATATACCTAAACGACGTAAGCCCTACCTCTCTTACATCCTAACGGCTCCGAAGCCGATCCAGTGTGAATAAGTTGTTAAATCAAAACAGAATAGAATTACGAATTATCTTCTCTATCGTTTTAATGTATGTTACAAGATTACAATAAATAAATATAACATCAATATTAAAATGTGTCAAGGGGATTTTCGATTATAATTCCAGTGACTGCGGCGAATCCTCATCATCGTTCATTAATCGGATGCTGATAGGTTGAATTTTTAGGACAATGTAATCCGGATCGTCTGGACCCTCAAACCATCTTTTCATATGGTCGTTCCACAGTTTTTCCTTATAATGAGCGGACTCTTCAATGGAGGCGCGACCTTCGATTTCGACGAAGGTATCACCATACCCCTCTCCTTCGTAGCCAAGAAGAATATGCACATTAGGATTGTCCTCAATTTCATCTGTCTTATGCGTTTCCTTGTTTGTTGGCGTATATAGAGTCAGCTCATCATGTGAAAACGTCATATAACGGGAATGAGGTTTATTATTTTTAACCGTTGCCAGTGTCCCTACTTTGCTTTCATCGAGCACCTTTAAAATTTGTTGTTTCAGTTCAGCTTGTGACACACAATCCATCTCCTTTAAATGTTCATTTATATCCATACTATTCCTTTTCTTAAAGTGAAATAAACATGGGAATGTGTATTTCGGGTGCTGTCCGGGAATAACGAAAATAACAAATAAACAAAGGATGATGCGTGTGATACCGGAAGAATTAGTCGTTCTCTGCAAGAAAAGGATGGAGCCGTATCCCTGCGAGGGGTTTGTATATGGACGCGGCCCGGAGAAGCCGACGATCATGATTGTCGGAGAAGCTCCGGGTGAAACCGAGATTCATAATGGAATGCCGTTTAGTGGACGGGCAGGAAAAGTACTGGATGAGTTCTTTCAGTATCTGGAGGTTCCAAGGGAAGACATTTATTTTACCTCAACGGTCAGAAGCAGACCTTATAAAATTGTCCCTAAGAAAGTAGGGGGAAATGAGATCGTGGAGAAGAAGTATAACAGGGCCCCGAATCGTAAAGAACAGCTGGCTCATGCTCCGATCCTGGATTACGAGCTGAAGCATATTAAGCCAAAACAGCTTGTCACCTTGGGGAATATCGGGTTACAAAGACTATTGGGGAATCAGTACACGATATCACAAATGCACGGCCGGCTGATTCACGCTAAAGTCAGGCGATTAAAAGACCTTGATTCAAATGAGTGGATCATGAGCGAAGAAAGCTACTCCATATTTCCGACCTTTCATCCTGCATCGATTTTCTACAATCGCTCATTAGAAAAAGAAATCTATAAAGACCTGGATAAGTTGAAAGAAATCCTCCGGGGGAAATAACATAAAAGAAGGCTGACATTTATTTAAGTGTCAGCCTTCTTTAAGCTATTTTTTATTTAAATTTTCCTGAGCCATTCTCACAAGCTCCTTCACCATGTTACCGCCAATTCTTCCACCTACTTTTCCCGCTTGCTCAGACGTTAATTTTCCATTATAACCTCTTTGTAGAGGAATACCTTGTTCCTTGGCGATCTCATATTTCGCTTCTTTAGGATCTGGCGTACCAGAAACTTTCGCTTTTAATTGATCCATCGCAGCCCGGGATTCAGGTACAAGAAGTTTTCTTCTCGACATAATATCACCCCTTTTTTATAGATTGCCCAGAATTTTTTTTGGTAGTACGAAGCCTGTCTTATAAGGGTTTTTGTTCCTATTAAAAAGAAGAAGAATAAAAAAAGATTGTCTAATTTGTGTCAAATAAAATATAATTCTTAATAGTTGGACAATTTTTTGTAAAGAAAAGGGGGAAATGCCGTGGAAGAATTAGTTGGCAAATTGGTAGGAATACTTTGGTCTCCGGTCATGATTTACTTCTGTTTAGGTGTAGGCTTACTATTTTCTATTTTAACGAAGTTTTTACAAGTGCGGTTGATCAAAGATATGGTGGTTCAAATGTTTAAGGGTGGTAGCTCCAAAGCAGGTGTATCTTCATTCCAGGCCTTGGCACTGTCGTTATCAGGGCGTGTCGGGACGGGTAACATCGCCGGTACAGCAACAGCCATTGCTTTCGGTGGTCCAGGGGCGGTTTTCTGGATGTGGACGATTGCATTTATCGGTGCGAGCAGTGCCTTCATTGAGTCCACACTTGCTCAAATTTACAAAGTGAAGCAGGATGGGGAATACCGTGGAGGACCAGCCTATTATATTGAAAAAGGGATCGGTTGGAAATGGTATGCCGTTCTTTTCTCACTTGCTACATTGCTTGCGATGAGTATTTTAATGCCTGGTATTCAATCAAACTCCATTGCGTTAGGTCTTGAAAATGCATTTGGACTCAGTACAACGGTAACGGGTATTGGTCTTGTCGTGATAATCGGGGTCATCATTTTCGGAGGAGTCAAACGTATCGCTGGAGTGGCTTCTTACGTAGTACCATTTATGGCGATTGCCTATATTCTTCTATCTCTTATCATTGTAGGAATGAATATTACTGAAATCCCGGCAGTTTTAGCGCTTATCTTCAAAAGTGCATTCGGCTTTGATTCAGCATTCGGTGGAATCATCGGGATGGCCGTATCTTGGGGAGTAAAACGTGGAATTTATTCCAACGAAGCAGGTCAGGGTACAGGACCACATGCTGCAGCGGCAGCGGAAGTTTCCCACCCTGCGAAACAAGGGTTGGTTCAAGCGTTTTCCGTTTACATCGATACTCTTCTGGTTTGTTCGGCTACAGCGTTCATGATCTTATTTACGGGATCCTTCAATACAGAAGCTCCTGATGGAACAATGCTTGCGAACAATTTAGAAGGAATTGAAGCCGGGCCTGGTTATACACAGGCAGCCATCGAATCAGTCATCCCTGGATTCGGAGCATCATTTGTCGCGATCGCATTATTTTTCTTTGCTTTTACAACTATTATGGCTTACTACTACATGGCCGAAACGAATGTTGCATACCTATTGAGAGGCAAGAATTCAAAGGTGGCGATGACCATCTTAAAGTTCGTCCTGCTTGCTGCCACATTCTATGGAGCAGTGAGAGAAGCCGCTTTAGCATGGGCATTGGGTGATATCGGTCTCGGAATCATGGTGTGGCTGAACTTAATCGCCATTCTTATCCTTGCCAAACCTGCCTTGAAAGCCCTCAAGGATTATGAAGAACAGAAGAAACAAGGTCTTGACCCGGTATTTAACTCTACAAAGCTTGGTATCAAGAATGCAGAGTTCTGGGAGCAAGAGTATAAAGTAGAAGATAAAGAAAATGCTTCTTAACCTATAAAAGAAACCTGTTGCCTATATGGCAGCAGGTTTTTTCATTCAATACAGACCTTGTTGTTTAGAAACCGGACTTTCAATTTTAGAATAAAGCCGGTCACCGATATACTTCTGAAACGCATACATAAGTAATGATTTAACAAAAAACAGGAATGATAGCTGATACTGTTTTAATCGAATTAGCTTCCATACACCGAGTTTTTTGAATAGGGAGTAAAAAGGGTATGTAAAAAACGTATCAACCAGAACATTGACAAACAAATAAAGATAAATATTTTTATAAGTGAATTTAAGGATCCATACAGAACCACTCAGGAATACCCCAATGACAAAAGGCATAATGCCATTTACTTTCGGGAAGATTTTTGACTTGATCGTCCACCATTTAATTCTTTCTGCCATCACATTTTCAGAATACACGAGAAATGACATAAACATAGAAGCAGGTAAATATTTTTTTAAGCTCTCTTTTCCTGCAAATAAGAGAAATACCCAAGAAATAAGCATTAGAATAAGTATGTAAAGTTTATTTTTGTTGTGGCTCACAGTGATTCCCCCCTAAAGGTACGAGATATCATACTCTTAGAATGGTTCATTAGAAAATGATTTATACGGAAAACGATAAAAATGTATTCCGATCAGATTAGTAAACAATATCTTTGAGTTAGACATGTGAATTGATTATGATAAATAGAAGAAGTAAAAACGTGATCTTTATCAGGAGGTGCTGTTTTAATGGATTTATATGAACCGTATATACAGAATGACCGTCAAAGACAGCTGGTTGATTTAGCTGGTGAGCTTGCTGATGCGTTTGATGAACGAGGGGAAGCGTATGACCGTGAAGATGCCTTTCCTTATGAAAATTTCAACGATCTGAAGAAAAAAGGGTATGGAACATTATCTCTTCCTAAAGAATACGGTGGAGGAGAGATCAGCTTATATGAGCTCGTGATGATTCAAGAAAGGCTTGCAACAGGTGATGCAGCGACGGCATTATCCATTGGTTGGCATCTTGGTGGATTAATGGAACTGACGGAAAGCCGGACGTGGGATGAAGAGGTGTTCAAGGAACTCTGTAAGGAGATTGTAGCAAACAGCGCGCTCATCAATCGGGCAGCATCCGAACCGGCAACGGGGAGCCCCACTCGTGGGGGGCTTCCCGAAACCAAAGCAGTGAAAACGGAAGAGGGATGGAATTTAAACGGAAGGAAATCCTTTACTTCTATGGCGAGAGTTCTGGATTATTCTTTAGTATCAGCGACAATCGGTGACACCGAAGAGAAAGGATTCTTCTTGGTGAATCATGACCTGGAAGGAGTAAGCATTGAAGAAACTTGGGATACGATTTCCATGAAAGGAACGGGCAGTGATGATCTCGTTCTCAGGGATGTTCATCTTCCATCTTTCGCCCTCGTCGAACGTGATAGTGTAAATCCAAGAGGAAAGAATGCTCTCCCTAAAGCATGGCTCCTGCACATACCCGCTTGCTATATAGGGGTTGCGATAGCCGCGCGCAACTATGCCATCCAATTTGCGAAGGACTATTCACCAAACAGTCTGCCTGGGCCCATCAAAGATGTACCTGAAGTTCAACGGAAAATTGGTGAAATAGAATTAGAACTATTTAAGGCCAGACAAATACTCTATTCAGTAGCTGATAAGTGGGGAAAGGAGCCTGAAAAACGGAAAGACATGACTTCGGAGCTTGCTACTGTAAAACATGTTGTGACGAACAGCGCCTTTCACATTGTGGACATCGCCATGAGAATTGTTGGAGCAAAAAGTCTTTTCCGCTCGAACCCGATGCAGCGTTATTATCGTGATGTCAGGGCCGGTCTTCACAATCCACCAATGGATGATATGGTGATAGGAATGTTAGCGAATAACGCTTTAAAATAAATAGTCATAGGAAGAGGTATAGATTCTGTTTTGTCTATACCTTTTTTGAGTGTCTATGGGTTCAATGTTTTCTCTAGGACGGTTTGGTGCTGAGCTTCTAACACATGTATTTCACTGAGCTCCTCTAAAAGGTCGTGAATGGATAGTAATTCGTATAGCAAGACCGTTTCACAGGAAAAGTGATGCTTCATGGACTGAAAGGGTTTTGTATGAAGACCTTCATGATCGTCCCAGAATTCCTCGAGTAAATCTTTCATAAGAGTGAAATGTTGTTCAGGTATGTGAAACGAGGGATGATGCATGATCCCTTTCAACGATTGAGTTGCATGTAAGATACGATCTTTCTCTTCTTCACTGAATGAATACTTAACAGGTAAGTAAATTAAGTTCCCAATATGAAATAGGATTTGCCTTAAAAGGTTAAGCTTTTTGTACTCATAATGGAAATAACGCAATTCCTCACGACTGGAGCGGTGAAGCTTCCATTCTTCCTTTTGATATTCGCAAAGGGTGTCCGTCGATTCAATATCCCTTAAAATATCATTGAAGATTAATTTGGTATCCCGGTGAAGAGAATGATTCTGAAGAACTTCAGAGCCTCTTTTTTCTAACAAATTCCCCGTTTTGAAATAAAGGTTATGAATTTTGGTCGTAATCGTTTTCGAGTATTTGGGTGGGAGTATCCACAAGTTTACTAATGTTGATACAATCAGGCCGATGGTCGTGGTGCCCAGGCGAATGAAAAAGGTAGCTACATAGTGATCATGTATGGTGGGAATCATGGCAATCCCTGTTAATGTAGCGACCAGGATACCTGCCCCTAAATGAAGTCTGTGGCAGGTGATGATGGTGAGCAGCGCGACCAGTGCATATGTAATCGGATGATCACCGAAAGTGGAAGCGATGATCACGGCAAAGAGTGCTCCTATCGCAGATGCAGGGAAGCGAATGAATGCTTTCTTGATAGAATTGGCGGCTGTGGGCTCGATTGTGACTATGGCTGTAATGACGGCAAAGGTCGCTGGCCAATTTAAAAGCTCACACACAAGAGCCGTTAAAAAAACGGCAATACCGGTTTTAGCTATTCTACCTCCAACAAATTGAAATTTTTTCAGAATTTCCATGATTTAACCCTCTTTTATAAATGGCTGTCGCCTTCATTATAAAGTAAGAAAAACCCAATTGAAATGAATGGACAAAAAAAGAACTGTTCCCGGAACAGTTCTTTTGTTATATGATAACTCATCTTAGAGGTAAAGGACGTAACATAATCTTGATTGATTTAGGCATCTTGTGTTCACTCTGAGCCTCTTTTAAATACTTGAACATTTGTTTACCTGCACCAGAGTTGGCGGAATGAATCGTAATTCGTTCTGCAAATAGCTGCTTTTCTACCATATAGTGTACGAGCATTAATCCATTACGGGTCTTGCTTTCTAAGTCATGATCCAATGAAAGATGAGCGATAGAAAAATTCAGAAGCAGGTCAATACATTCATCGATGTCTTTCGCGAGAATGTACCCTTGAGGACAGTGGCGGTAATCGTCTAAAAATACATTTACTGTCATATTCATTCTTCTTTCGTCATTTGACTTAATTTAAGCCTAACAGAGATTGACAAATACTTATATAGGTCAATAGTGTGAAAATTACAAATATATTTGTAATTTTTTGTTGTGATATGGGGGTTAATCTTTATGGAATTGCTAGGTGATAGAGGGAAATGACTATTTTGTTAAGCTTGTTCCTATTTTAGAGAAGAAAGTAGTAGTTGATTTCCGCTGCAGGATGCTCGCTTTCCGCGGGGTGGGCGGTGAGCCTCCTCGTTGCTGCACTCCTGCGGGTTCTCACCTGTCCAGCTACGGAGCTTAGGGGCTCGAGGTCATAAGCCAAGTCTGCCAAAAAGGCAAAAAGCGCCTTTTCAGCAGACTCGACTTATGCTTGTCGCCCCTGTGCAAAGCCCCTCCGCTTTTCGTACTGTCCAGCTATTCCCGCAGGAGTCCAGCACCTGCAGCGAGAATCAACTTTCCCAGCGTGAATTACCCAATAGAATCAAAATAAAACAACAACCTTTTAGAAAAGCAGGGGATCATTCATCTTTTATCTAGTACTTCGAATAATAAATCAGGGTGTTATGATATCGTCAGCGCCCCTTTTTACGAGCTTTTCCATGGTTTTTTTTGTCATTAATCGTCCAATAGTGAACGTGAAGGCCCCTGTGATGAAAAGGGAGTTTGTGAAATTTTTTTGGATGTTTTACTTCTTGAGGTAAAAAAATTACGTTTTAATGATAAAAATTATTGCTTCTAGAAGTAAAATAGATTACTCTATGAAGTAAGGAGGGGGTATTTACCATGAAAGAGAATCTAAGGTTGAATGTTTCATTGCTGCGGCGTCGTGTACCCAATATAACATCAGCTGCCAAAACAGTAGGGTTAAGACCTGCAACGGTATCCAATCTATGTACTGGCAAAATTTCTGTAGGACGTGCCGAAGTAAAAACAATTGTAACATTAGCAAATTTGGCAAATTGTACGCTGGATGAATTAATTATTCAAGGAGGGAAATTAACTATGATTGAAACGGGAATCAAACCGCTCGATTTGTTTGCCCCGATTGTCCAAGGTGGAACGAATGGGTTCGTGGCGAGATCACAGGTCGGTCAATTTGTTGTTTTAGCGGAAATGACGAAAGTACTGAAAGAAAAAGGATATCAATCGATCTTATTGACGCCGGATAAAACCTATCCTGGTTTGAGTGACCTTGAAGGATTTGTTGATGCGAAATGCCACTCGATTGATGAAGCATTTGCAGAAGTTAGCCTTATTGAGGATAAAGACAGAATTCTCTTATATGTTGACCGTTCCTATATTGTGTCAGGAAAATTGTATGAATTGAGAGAACGATTTGAAGGAGAGAGCTATCCAGAAATCACTACTGTTTTATTTGATCCCACCGGTGAAGCAGTAGATGAAGATGACCCGTTCGGTCCACTTGACACCTTATGTTACTTCGATATAGATCTCTCTACCCGGGGTATGTACCCAGCCATCCACCCAGTGCAGTCTACATCGATTTTACTTGAAGACGACGCCCTGGACACCAACCACACGACTATTCACAAGAAAGCGAAGAAACTGCTAAGACGCTACAAGGAAATTCGCGTCCTCATGAATACAATCGGCAAAGATAAAATACCTGAAGCCGATCTAAATCTATTTCAGATAGGAGAACGACTGGAAGCCTATTTGAGCCAGCCATTCTTCGTGGCAGAAGAATTCACCAAAACAAAAGGGCAAACCGTCCAAATCCAACAGACCATCCAAGACATTCAAAAAATACTCCAAGGACAATACAATCACCTTGAGCCAAAAGATCTCACCTACAAAGGTAAGCTAAATTAGAGTTTCACTTAAGGGACGGACTTCGATAGCAACGCTCGAGATCCGTCCCTTTTCCGTTACTTATTTCTTGATTTTGTGGTAGATGAAAGAGGATTTACGAGAATTTTGTCGTATGTGTAAAGTAATGACTATATTTAATGGGAGACAAATCGATGATTATCGAGAAATTATTATTACATGTATTGATTATATTGGCTCCTGTTCTCATTCAAACTTCACTCCTTGAAAACCATAGGCTCGGGAAATCACCTGTTTTCATCGGTGTATTACATGGGATTGCAGCGTTTATGTGTTTACTATTCGCTTATGAAAGTTTCGGATTGTATTGGGATTTCCGCTACATTCCACTGGTTCTTTCAATGCTATATGGAGGGAGAAAAGCTGGGGTCATTGTTCTTGTATTTATTTTAGCCGCACGGATCATCAACGGCGGGGATGCCATCATTTTCGGATTTGTAAGTGCGTTTCTTGCGGGGACCCTTCCTTTCCTGATTTCAAATAGGTTCTGGACATTTCCACCAAAGAAACGGGTAACATTTGCCGTGTTACTTGGATTTTGGCCAGCGTTGGTGATGCTGGGAATTCTTCTTTCATTCGCATTCATTGCGGGTGTTCCTGTTTCGGGTAATAAAGAAATGGGCATCTACGTTCTGATATTCGGCGGCATCCAGGTGTTGGGGGTCGGTATAGCTGCACAACTCAATGAGTGGATGATTGAGAAACGATTGCTACGTGAAGAGATCCTGAAATCTGAAAAGCTCAATACCTTGGGAGAACTTGCTGCTTCCATTGCTCATGAAGTGCGAAATCCTCTAACCGTTGTCAAGGGATTCCTTCAATTAATGAAGAAGCAAGTGACAGGGACTCACGATGAATATCTGAAAATCGTATTGAGTGAGTTAGGTAGGGCAGAGGAAATCATTAATGATTATTTGAATTTTGCCAAGCCTGAGTTCGAAAAGATAGAGAAAATTAATGTGAAAGAAGTTCTCTCGGATGTCACGGTCCTCCTGAACGCGTATGCCCTCAAAGAGGGGGTTTACCTTGAAGCGGACCTAAAAGATGATGGATTTCTTTTGACAGACCGAAATAAGTTGAAACAAGCATTCGTCAATATCATAAAGAATGCCATTGAAGCGACTCCACCTCAAGGAAACGTAAGCGTAAATTTAGAAGTCACCGATACACAAGCCATCATCACAGTAGAAGACACAGGAAAAGGGATGACTAAAGACCAAATCTCAAGGATTGGCACATTGTTTTTTACAACAAAGGTCCAAGGTACTGGATTAGGAACTTCGGTGTCATTGCGCATCATCGAAGCCATGGGCGGTCATATCCATTATTCAAGTATGGTTAATAAAGGAACAGTCGTTACGATCGATCTTCCATTAAATAGTGATAAGGTTGTAAAATTTAATTCCAATCTCCCAAATACATATATGAACAACCAAAACGCTTAGGAAAATCACTAAGTGTTTTTTTTATGGAGCAACAAGACAAAATAAATATCAATCAACTCCATTTCCCGTACATACGTTCCATGATAGGATAGAAGATATGAATAATAAAACCTAGCGTACAGGCGACAATCACCGTTCCGACGCCAACTGCTCCATGAAACAGCATGGCTAACGTAATGGCAATCGCTTCGTTCAATAAACGGGAATTTCGTAAATTCAAACCGAACCGTCTATGAATCGCCACCATAAATGTATCCATCGGGCTGGAAGGAAGCTTGGCTTGAAGATAAATGGAGATTCCGATGCCGAGTAGCAATATACCTGTCAGCACAAGAGACAATTGTTGAACAAATCCGTCCGTTTCAAGTGTATTAAGACCGATCGTGATCCAATAATCAACCATCATCCCGATGACGAAGATGGAGAGTGCAGCTAACCATTGAATGGGCTCCTTTAATAACAGAGCGTTTATACAGATGAGAATACATCCATTAATGAAGATGCATGTCCCGATTGAAAGGTTGAACAAAGTAGATTCACCAACGGCCAGAGCATCCCAGGGAGCCGCCCCCAAATCACCTTTAATAATAAGAGAAACACCTAATGATAATGCCAGTAATCCTATACAGTAAAAAATGAATCTTGCCTTCATTCCCCGAATCCTCCGTTCAAAAAAGCTTGTCTAATATATATGTTCACTGAAAAAAATTAGAATGATAATTTGTGTGAGAAAGCCAGAGGTGAGACGTCACATGAAGAAAACTGTCAAGATTTCAATAAGGGAATTAGTAGAGTTCGTGTATAAAGAAGGAAGCATAGATGTCAGGTTTCAAGTCCGTTCTTCCATGACCATAGGAACAAAGCTTCATCAAAAACTACAGAAAGAATACAAAGAAGGTGATGAGAAAGAAGTCTTTCTAAAAGGAGAAAGAGTGGTAGAGGATATTGTCTATCAACTGGAAGGCCGCTGTGATGGGATCCTCTATGAAAACGAGGAAGTAATCGTAGAAGAAATTAAATCAACGGCAAGAACTGTAGCTCAGATCGAAGAAGGTGCCCGTGTCCACTGGGCTCAAGGTGAATGCTACGCTTACTTATTGGCAAAAGAAAAGCAGCTAAAGAATATTGGTGTGCGGCTCACGTACATAGAGGTCGAATCTGAAAAAACGAAGTCTTTCACCCGTACTTATACAATGGAAGAGCTCCAGCACATCGTTGACGAGACCCTGGTTGCTTATACTCCATTTGCTTCACTTTTACTCACCAACCAGGAAAACCGAATAAAGAGTATTCCAGACCTGGTATTTCCTTACCCTTCCTATCGGAAAGGGCAAAAAAACCTCGCTGGTGCTGTCTATAAAACGGTTACTGAATCCAAATCTTTGTATACTAATGCGCCGACAGGAACTGGGAAAACCATTTCAACCTTATTCCCGACGATTAAAGCGATGATGAAAGGACATTCAAAGTGGTTTTATGTGACAGCCAAGACCATTACCCGTACTGTTGCAGAGGAGGCGCTTCTTCTTTTAGAACGGGAAGGATTGACACACAGGGCCATTACTATTACGGCAAAAGACAAAATCTGCTTTCAAGAAGAAACGATTTGTCAGAAAGAGTATTGTGAATTTGCGAATGGCTATTATGATCGAATTAACGGGGCGCTCATTGATATATTAACGGAAGAAACCATCATCACACGTCCAATCGTTGAAACATACGCCAGGAAGCACCAGGTATGCCCATTTGAATTTTCAATCGACCTCTCCTATTTAGTAGACGGTGTCATCTGTGATTATAACTACATCTTCGACCCGAAGGTTTCATTAAAAAGAATGAGTGATGAAGGTAAGAAAAAGACGACTCTTCTCATTGATGAAGCACATAATCTTGTTGGCAGGGGAAGGGAAATGTATTCAACCACCCTGAGGAAGTCCGATTTTTTAGAAATCAAAAGAATGTATCCGGAATATGTGGCCTTGAAGCAAAGTATTGTCGCAGTTAATAAGCAATTCCTCCGTTTGAAAAAAGAACAAGGAGACGATGTGCGGAATGAGTTGGATGCAGAGTTAGTTGATGTGGTGGAAAGTTTTGTTGAGATAGCAGAAAAATACTTGGGAGAAGCGGAAGGGGATTGGACTGAGGAATTTCTTCAATTGTACTTTGATGCATTAAATTTTGTGAGGATTTCCAACCTCTTTTCTGATGAACATCGCTTTGTGATCAATCAAACGCCTAAAGATGAAGAAGTGAAACTATTTTGCATTGATCCTTCAAAGCTTATTAAACAAATAACGAGGTCGTTTCAATCATCAGTATTTTTCTCAGCTACGCTTCACCCCTTTTCGTACTATTTTCAGCAACTGGGTGGGTGTGAAGAGGATTATCGGTTTCTAATTCCTTCGCCATTTGAAAAAGAACAATGGCAGGTTGGGATTCATCCGATTTCAACCCGGTTTAAGGACAGAGAAAGAACCCTTTCCTCGATCACACGTTCCATTACAGAAGCGTTCAATGAGAATAAAGGAAATTATCTGGTCTTCTTTTCATCGTACGCCTATATGCGGGAAGCCTTCGGGGAAATGAATCAGGATGCAATGAATGCAGAATTCATCATTCAGGAGCCTGATATGAAAGAAGTAGACAGAGAGAAATTTCTAAACGAGTATCAAAGCGACAGAGACTGTCCGGTTATTGGATTTGCCGTATTGGGAGGGATCTTCTCAGAGGGTATCGATCTGAAAGGAGATAGATTAAAGGGTGTAATTGTTGTAGGAGTAGGGCTGCCTCAGCCAAGCAGGGATCATGAAATCATTAAGGACTATTTTAATGAACTGGGGTTAAATGGATTCAATCATACTTATGTCTACCCGGGATTAAATAAAGTATTTCAATCTGGAGGGAGACTCATCCGTTCAGACGAGGATACGGGAGTCCTCAGATTGATCGACGATCGTTATCTGTCACCGAAATACCAGTCATTATTGCTTGAAGAATGGAAGGATTATCGAATCATTACATGAAAAAAGACCGCTGATATAGCGGTCTTTTTTCTTCTATTAGTTAAAAGAAGGATCCTTTAATAAGCGATCGAATTCTTCAAGGTGATGGGTTTCATCTGCAATCATGTCATCGAGTTTGATGCTAAGCTCAACGAGACCCAATTCTTCTGCTTGCTCTTTACGCTTCTTATAACGTTCGATTGTATCAGCCTCAGCTTTACGACCTTCCTCTAACATTTCCTTCACATCATCTGTTTGTTTAACGGCAGTTGGAGTGGTCGTTGGGTCTCCGCCCAATGTTTTAATTTTTTCGGCTAAGTATAAAGCATGTCCCTGTTCATCCGGGATTTCCTCTTCGAAGAAAGGCTTTAAGATTTGACGATATAAACCACTCACGACAGCAGCGTAGTTTGTGTAAAGTATAACTGCAGCATATTCATTCGCTAAATCTTCATTTAATCCATCGATTAACTCTTTTAATTTTGCGTCATCCATTTGAATACCACCCTTTTATTTATTGTTATATAAAGTATTTACCCGGCAAAGTGAAAAATAAACATTCCGAAATGAATCGAATACCCTTCAAATATTTTGCCTGGAAATGGGGATTCTAATTCTATAAAAGTCAGAGGAGGGATGAGAGTGTCTAAACAGGGAAAAAAGAGTATGGACCAAACATCAGAACAGTTAGCAAAGCAAAAGGCAAAGAATGATGTGGAATTCGGATCTGATATTCAGGTGGGGAATTCAAAAGGCCAAAGTCAGAAAAAAAGTGGTAAACAAGTAAATAAAAAATAAATGACGAATATCTTTTTCCCCGAAAGAAAAACCTATATGTAGAACCAGGAGGTGTAAAGGCATGAGAATTGGTGTTGAACAATCCTTACAAAACGTCGTGCAAGCCTTACGTGAAAAGGGGCATGACGTCGTTGAACTAAAACAGGAAACAGACGCAAATGGCTGTGACTGCTGCGTAGTGACAGGGATGGATTCCAATGTAATGGGGATTCAAAATGTAGCTACTCAAGGATCCGTGATTGAAGCAAGTGGACTAAGTGCTGATGAAGTATGTCAGCAAGTTGAGAGTAGATTACAATAGTAGAAAAAAGAACAGTCATTGATGGCTGTTCTTTTCAATAGCATAGTAATAAGAAAAGTGAGTGCACGATTTTAGGCATTCGAGTGACGTCCGTTTCACTCGCCTTTCAGCATAGTTGAAAGGTCGCTTGAACGAAAAGAACCTCCGGCACAAATGCATTTATGCCGGAGGTTCTTTTCGTTCAGGCGGAAATGAGCCCAAAATCAAATAGTCTAAAATCCATCACCCAATCTGAGCAAGCGGCTGTTTTTTCAAATGCTCTCTCAGTAGGTCAGGTGCTGTTAAAAACAACAGACCATTTCCTTCCAATGTTTTTGAGAATCCGAGCGGAACGGTGCGTTTAATAAGTTGTGCATACACTTCGGTTTCTGAAAGTTTACGGTCAAAAGATACTTGTTCGAATTCTTTAATGAGGGCTAATGCTCCGGACACGTGAGGAGCTGACATGGAGGTACCACTGAGCTTAGCGTACTTTTCACCAGGAATGGTTGACAAAATTTGTTCACCAGGTGCCACTAAGTCGACTTCATTATTGGAATTCGTAAAGTAAGAAGATTTTCTTTGGAGGTCGATAGCTCCTACAGAAATCACTTCATTGTAACAAGCTGGAAAAGAAAACTCATCGGTGCTGCTGTTCGAGTCACCTTCGTTACCTGCTGCACAAACAACTGATATATTTGCATCTACCGCTTTTTGAATCGCTTCGTGAAGAGGCTTGTGGTCGGTGGGGCCTCCCAATGACATGGAGATGATGTCCACCTTTTGTTCGATCGCATACAGAATGCCGTTCACAATCCAATCGTATTTACCACTCCCACGGCTGCCTGCCAGTACTTTAATAACCAATAAATCGGCCAGTGGCGCAACCCCGATTACCCCATCACCATTTTCACTTGCAGCAATCGTACCCGCCACATGGGTACCATGCCCGCTATAATCAGTAACGTTATCTTCAGCACCGTTGTCATCGTCGGTGAAATTGCGGAAACCCCTCACTTTCCCTGCCAGATCCGGATGGTTCATATCGCAGCCTGTATCCAGAACGGCGATTGTCGTCCCTTTTCCTTTGTACCCATTCTTCCACATGCTAGGAGCTTGGATTAAATCAACGCCTTTAGGAATTTCATTTGCATCAACAATCATTTCGTCCATGAAATATGGAATTAACCTAATTTCACCTTGCATATCAATCCCTCCTAAAATAGTACTTCATAATAAAAATCTGAAGTTTCTGAAAATATAACATTTTTTGGACAGAATAAAAAGTGATAATAGTAATAGGGAAATAAAACCAATCATATTTTTTCCTCTTTAAGCATAGGGGAGGGGATTTTTAAAATTTCAAAGATAGTATTCAATGGAAGAATGGGTGAGAACCTCCAGGATAGCAGTCAATATGTCAATCTCATTAGCGGGAATTTAAACAAACGTTTGACTGATAGGATGAACCATTGAGTAGAAAAGGTTTTCAGAGATTAAACAAACGTTTGGTTAAAAAGTGACGTTCTGTTTTTTTCATCATGTCACCCAGACTTTCTACATAAAATGTCTTGAAGGAAGGTGATCCAATGATGAATTATTACCAATATGGCTATCCTGGTTATTCATATTATCGAAACGCTCCTCACATGGCCTTCGCTCAAATACAGGGAGGTCCATTAGCACCAGGATTGCAAGGATATGTTTTTTTTCGGGAAGTGCAAAATGGGGTGGAAGTATATGCAGAGGTAACTGGTTTACCATCATATAAGGAAGGCAAAGGTGATCAAAATCCGATTGGGCCTCATGGATTTCACTTACATGAAAAGGGAGTTTGTGAAATAGGTGATGCAAAGGAACCCTTTTCTTCTGCCGGGGGACATTGGAATCCGACCGATCAGCCTCACGGTAATCATGCGGGTGATTTTCCTGTACTGTTCTCAAACGACGGATACGCAAAAATGTCCTTTTTTACGAATAAATTCAAAGTGAAAGACGTCATAGGCAAAGGGGTCATCATCCATCAAAGCCCGGATGACTACAGATCACAGCCCTCAGGAGATGCGGGGAAACGGCTCGCATGCGGAGTCGTTATGGGGTATGGGATCTAACGAAAAAGGGTTGACCTCTTATTGACAGGTCAACCCTTTTTTATCATCTATTAGAATAGGCCTAATACATCAAGCATTACAATAACGATTAGCAACGGAGCCACAAAACGAATCAGGAAGAACCAGGTTTCGAATAATCCCCGCTTCAATCTACTTCCTTGCTTCAACTCTTCGTAAAGTGCTGTTTTCTTCATTTTCATAGGTACGAACAATGCAATAAGCAGTGCTCCAATCGGAAGCAGCACATTGCTGACAGCGAAATCAGCCAAGTCAAAAACGGTCTTACCGAATAGCGTGATATCTCCAAGTATCCCAAATGATAATGCCGATGGAATACCGACAACAAAGATGGCAAGTCCGATGATCCAAGACCATCTTTTGCGCTTTTCAGGTTCTCCTTTTGAAATGACCGAAACAATGATCTCGAGCATGGAGAACGCGGATGTTAACGCAGCGAACAAGAACAGGACAAGGAATGCAATAAAGAAGAAGATCCCAAAGGGAAGTTGACTGAACACGGTAGGTAAAACATTAAACAGTAGTACCGGGCCCGCCCCAGGTTCTAAATCAAAGGCAAAGACTGCCGGGAAAATGGCCAAGCCTGCTAACAGTACGATGAAGATATTCATAGCCACAATGGATATGGCTGATTTGGGCAGGCTCTGTGTTTTCGGCAGGTAAGAACTATATGTCACCATCACCGATACACCCACACTTAGCGTGAAGAACGATTGTCCCATCGCTTCTAATATCGTTTGTGATGTCACCTTTGAAAAATCAGGTTGCAACAGGAATGTGATTCCATCCATCGCATTATCAAGGGTTACAGCACGAACGACCAAAAGAATAAATAAAATAAATAATGCCGGCATCATAATTTTACTGGCCAGTTCAATCCCTTTTTGAACCCCTTTAGCAACCACGATGATGGTCATCAAGATGAAAAGGAATTGAACAAATACACTTGTTACAGGATTTGAGATCGTTGCACCAAATACTTCTGCGTATTGGTCCGAGGAAAGATTGTTCAATTGACCTGTAATGGCTTTAAATAAATAGACAACAATCCATCCGCCAATCACGCTGTAGAAGGAGAGTAAGATAAAGGATGTAACCATTCCAAGAATCCCGACCCAGTGCCAGCGTGTACCGGGGGAGATTTTTCGATACGCATCAACGGCATTGGTCCCGGCAGTCCGTCCGATGGAGAATTCAGCCAGTAGTAATGGAAGTCCGAGTAATAAAGTAAATAGAATGAAGATCAGGAAGAATGCTCCTCCTCCATTTTGACCAGCGATATAAGGGAATTTCCATATTGCCCCCAATCCAATCGCAGACCCTGCTGCCGCTAATATAAAGCCAATCTTTGATGACCATTGTTCACGTTGACTCATTCTCATTCTCCTTTCTGTTTATTATTGATGTGTGGGGGGCGCTTTCAACCAACATAAAAAAATCGCCCCTACATATCGTAGGGACGATTTGGATATCGCGGTACCACCCTAGTTATGAGAAAACGATTCTCATCACTCTTCACACATAACGGCATTAACCGTCTTTTGATCTCGTCAAAAGAAGCTCCGGAATCGAAATTCACCAATCATTTTTGTACCGGTTCACACCGACCACCGGCTCTCTTTAACAGGGAAATGTTCGCTACTTGTTTCCATCTAAGCTTATTCAATATTAGGTTATACAATTTTTATCATGAAACAAAACAACTTGTCAATGTATTTCGAAAAAGTAGTGAGAATTGTCTGGAATTGTTGGTGGTTTTTGGTGTTGTCAGGAAGTTAGTTGTACCAGGCACGGATGCTTTGAAATGTACCAGGTACAAAAAGGTCAAATTGTACCTGGTACAACAAAATCACTCTCCATGATAACCGCACCTCCATTGAGTTCCCCTTTCTTCTCAAGTAAAATAAAGAAAAAACGTAATGAAAAGGTGTTTTAAATGAAATCATATATTGTTGTTGGAGCTGGAATTCTTGGTGCTTCTACGGCGTATCATCTTGCGAAGGTCGGGGCAGATGTCACAGTAGTGGACCGAAAGGACCCTGGGCAAGCAACCGATGCCGCAGCGGGGATTGTCTGTCCGTGGCTGTCCCAGCGTCGGAATAAAGTGTGGTATCGACTGGCCAAAGGTGGGGCGAAGTATTATCCGGGCATCATTCAGCAGCTGGAAGCAGATGGAGAAACAGAAACAGGGTATAAGCGTGTAGGGGCGATCAGTCTGCATAAAGATGAAAATAAGCTTCGAAAAATGGTGGAGAGAGCGGAAAAACGCCGGGAGGATGCACCTGAAATCGGTGAACTCACTATTCTTACGGCTGAGGAAACACGTCAACATTTCCCACTTTTATCGGAAGAATATCAAGCTGTTCATGTAAGTGGGGCTGCACGAGTGGATGGAAGAGCGATGCGGCAGGCGCTTATAAATGGAGCCAAAAAGAACGGGGCGACATTCCGACAAGGGGATGCCAAGCTTCTGAAAGAACATAACAGGATCACAGGCGTCACAATAGACGAAGAAAAGCTTGAAGCAGATGAAGTGATTGTCACAGCAGGTGTTTGGGCGAAGGAACTTTTTGAGCCACTGGGAATAACCTTTATGGTGTCTTCCCAAAGAGCACAAATTCTTCATTTAGAGGTAAAGGGAGAAGAAACGAGTGGGTGGCCTGTCGTCATGCCGCCGAATGACCAATACCTTCTTGCTTTTCCTGAGGGAAGGGTTGTAGCAGGAGCCACACATGAAAATGATAGGGGGTTCGACCGTCGGGTGACAGCAGGTGGTTTACATGAAGTTCTTCACAAAGCGATTGAAGTAGCACCTGGCATCCATGACAGTACAGTGATTGAAACGAGGGTGGGGTTTCGCCCATTCACTCCCGGTTTCCTCCCTGTTTTCGGAGCGATGCCAGGATTGGATGGGGTGTTGGTAGCGAATGGACTTGGAGCATCTGGGCTGACGGTCGGCCCATATCTTGGTTCTGAGCTTGCGAAGCTTGCACTCGGTGAACCTACTGAACTGGATCCTGCGGACTATGATGTAGCAGGGGCCATCGAGTAAAGAAAGAAAAAACACCAGCTCATTTCCCCCTATCTTCTAAGCGTAAGGACCCTTATAATAAAGGGAGCGAATTTTAGTATATAAAGAAAAGGTGTTTACAATATGAGTTTATTATCAGTTCAAAATTTGACTCACGGTTTCGGTGACCGTGCAATTTTTAATGACGTTTCTTTCCGTTTGTTAAAGGGTGAGCATATCGGCTTGATCGGTGCCAATGGAGAAGGAAAGTCTACCTTTATGAATATCATTACAGGAAAGCTTGAGCCCGATGAAGGAAAAGTGGAGTGGGCGAAGCGTATTCGTATCGGCTACTTAGATCAGCATGCGCAGCTGAAGCAGGGAATGACGATTCGAGATGTATTGAAAACAGCCTTTCAATATCTTTTTGACATGGAAACAGAAATGAATGAGTTATTTGCAAAAATGGGTGAGGCAACATCAGAAGAGCTGGAAGGATTGCTGGAAGAAACCGGGACTCTTCAAGACGCCCTTACGAATAATGATTTTTATATTATTGATGCAAAGGTAGAAGAAATTGGGCGGGGTCTGGGATTAGATGATATTGGCTTGGATAAGGATGTTCACGATTTAAGTGGAGGACAAAGAACGAAAGTCTTACTGGCTAAGCTTTTACTGGAAAAACCAGAAATTCTATTACTCGATGAGCCGACCAACTATCTTGACGAGCAGCATATCCAATGGTTAAGACGCTATCTTCAGGAATATGAAAATGCGTTTATCCTGATCTCTCATGATATTCCTTTCTTAAATAGTGTTATTAATCTTATTTATCATATGGAAAATCAAGAGCTGAATCGTTATGCGGGTGATTATCATGAATTCAAACGCGTCCATGAAATGAAGAAGCAACAACTTGAGTCAGCATTCAAGAGACAGCAGCAGGAAATTTCCGAGTTGAAGGATTTCGTTGCCCGTAACAAAGCGCGAGTATCCACTCGAAACATGGCGATGTCCCGTCAGAAGAAGCTGGATAAGATGGACATGATTGAACTGGCTGCCGAAAAGCCGAAGCCTGAGTTTCATTTCAAACAAGCAAGAACCGCCGGCAGGGTTATTTTTGAAACGAAGGATCTTGTGATCGGTTATGATGAACCATTGTCCAAACCACTCAATCTCAAGATGGAACGCGGTCAGAAGATTGCTCTATCTGGAGCAAACGGTATCGGGAAGACGACTCTACTACGAAGTATATTAGGAGAAATCAAACCCATTTCAGGTTCAGTGGAGCTTGGAGACTATCTTTATATCGGTTATTTTGAACAGGAAATCAAGACAAAAAATAATAACACGTGTATTGAAGAGGTGTGGAATGAGTTCCCATCCTTCAATCAAGCGGAAGTGCGTGCTGCCTTGGCGAAATGCGGCCTGACGACAAAGCATATCGAAAGCAAGGTAGAAGTGCTGAGCGGTGGAGAAAAAGCGAAGGTCCGCCTATGTAAATTGATGTACAAAGAATCGAACGTCCTTGTATTCGACGAACCGACCAACCACTTGGACGTTGAGGCAAAAGAAGAATTGAAACGGGCCCTTAAAGAATACAAAGGCACCGTTCTCTTAATCAGTCACGAACCTGAATTCTATCAGGATGTGGCGACAGAAGTATGGAACTGTGAAAACTGGACGACGAAATTATTCTAATTGTAAAAGCCGATTCCCACGCAAAGACAAGGTGGGAACCGGCTTTTTACGTACATGAATCTACTAAAACAGACTCAAGTGATGAATACCCATTATCCTCCAATCGCAAATCATCAAAACTATGCTTCATATGAAGGTCGATCAGTTCCAACAAAGTTTGCTGATCTTTGTTTTCAATCGCCTTTACCATTTCTTCATGTTCGCGGATACGGACGTTCTCACCGGGTTCCACATGATAAAACACATCAAATAAAAACAGATAGACGTTAGACTGAGTAAGCATTTCATCCATATATCGTATCAGGAATTTATTCCCGCTGACTTCTGCGAGGAATAAATGAAACTGCTTATTGAGCTCGACGTATTTTAAGAGATCCTTTTGTTTGTAGGTTTCCTGTTCATTCTCAAGAAACTCATAAAGCTTTGACATATGTGGTTTTTTCACCTTTGGGAGACCGTATTTTACAGTAAGGAATTCTAGTTCTTTCCTTAATTCAAAGAAAGATATAATCTCTTCTTTTGTAGGATGGACGACAAATGCGCCTCGATTCGGAATGATCTGAACCAGTCCTTCGGCTTCTAGTCGTTTCAACGCATGTCGGATGGGAGTTCTGCTCACATCCATTTTCTCAGAGATGATTTGTTCCACAAGCTGGGTTCCCGGAGCGATTTTTCTGGCAAGTAAGGCATCTTTCAGTTGCCCATACACTCTAAACTCTGCGGTTTGTCTCTTCTTCACGTTCATCATCCATTCAATCTATTATTTCATAATGTCTATCATATACGAAAAAGAGGCTGATCCAAAATAAGGTGTCTCCAAATTCCTAATATGACACCTGACCAGATCAGCCTTTTAAGCAAATGATTTAAAATTCTGTCCCCAAATTTCGTTCATGCTGTGTACGGTGATAAATGCTTTATCATCGGTTGATTGAATATATGATTTCAATTTCGAGAATTCTTTACGACCAAGAATGGTTGTGATGACTTCTTTTTGGTCATCTGAAAAAGCACCTTTTGCTGAATGGAGAGTGGCACCTTTTTCAAGGTCTCCGACGATAAACTGCTTAATTTCCTCACTGTGTTCGCTGATGATCACCACTTCTTTGTTTTCATTGAAAAATTGAAGGGTCCGGTCAATCATCATTCCTTTTAATAACAATCCAAAGAATGCATACAATCCGATTTGCAGTCCGAAGAACCAGGCAGATGAAATGACAATTAGAATATCCGAAGCGAGTACTGCCCATCCGAGCTCAAGACCAGTGAACTTGTGAATAATCTTCGCAAGAACCCCCGTTCCACCGGCAGAAGCTTCTTGGTTAAAGATCATGGCGACACCAATGGATCCAATAAGCGTGCCAATCACAATTTGGATGAGAACGTCATGGCCAATGGGATTATGGAGGGGATGATATACCTCTAAAGCCCATACCATGCCACTTAGTGAGAGGCTTGCGAAGACCGACTTCAGACCGAAGCTGGGGCCAATCATAAGTAAGCCGAGAATAAATAAAATCATATCAAGTGCAAACATAATCACACCAACAGGTAAGTCCATGAATTGTGATAGAACGATACCCGCCCCACTGGTTCCGCCTGTACCAACCTTATTTGGTGATAAGAAAAAATGTATATTCAACGCAATCAAGAAAGCGCCAAGAGCGATGTTTAATAAGGATTGAACTTGTTTCATCATGGAGCAAGCTCCTTTCAATAACCGTAGTTAGAAAAACAATCAACCCGATTATAAAGAGTGAAAACTGCGATGTAAATGGTAAATTCCCATGTAAGCATTTACGTATAAAAGTTTTTATTATGGATTTTTTCTGACTTTTTTTGAACGGATTTGGGGAGGAAAAATCGTTGACTTTTTTACCTAACATAATTAATATTTAAATAGGTTAAATATTAATGATATGAAAAGAAATGGAGGAGCAAGATGGACTCGAAGCATATCCAGCATTCTTATATAGATCGATTGTTCCATGCATTTCAAATCTCGAACAGACATATTCAACAAGATCTGACTTCTACATTAAAAGAAATGAATTTAACAGGTCCTCAGTTTTACATTCTTTATCTCCTATCTGCATCAGAAGGTACAAAATCGACGGAGCTTGCAGATAGGTTGGACGTAAAGCCCAGTGCGATTACGGTCATGATCGACCGATTACTCAAAAATGACTTTGTCATCCGGGAAAGGGATGAAAAGGACCGACGGATCGTAAAACTGGATCTAACAGCAGCGGGGCGTGAGGTTTTCGAGAAGGCGAAAGCTAAAAGAAGAGAAATTTTTTCCCGTTATCTGGCTTTTCTTGATGAAGAAGATGTCAATCAACTTGTCATGATATATGAAAAGCTCGCTTTAGCCGTGGAAAATAAAACAACAGAAGAATGAGGAGAGAAACATATTATGTCAGTACAACCAGGAATCAATAAACGCTTAGTTCTGACCGGCTTGATCATCGGAATGTTCTTTAGTGCCCTTGAACAAACCGTAGTAGGAACAGCAATGCCAACGATCATTGCTGAATTGAACGGTTTTTCCATTTTTGCGTGGGTGACCACGGCTTATCTGATTACTTCCACTACCGTTACTCCAATTGTAGGGAAGCTATCGGATTTATATGGCAGGAGATTATTGTATTTAATCGGAGTCATCATTTTTATTATTGGATCAGGATTGTGTGCAACGGCCACTTCCATGGAACAGCTTGTGTTATATCGTGGTCTTCAAGGGATTGGTGGAGGAATGATTATGCCTCTATCCCAAACGATCATTGGGGATATCTTCACGGCTGAGCAGCGTGCCAAGTGGCAGGGGGTCTTTGGAGCGCTATTCGGCTTAAGCTCCGTTATCGGTCCATTTATTGGAGGCTTTATTGTTGATACAATCAGCTGGCACTGGATTTTCTTAATTAACGTCCCATTTGGTTTATTATCAGCGCTTCTATTGTTCATCGGTTTGAAGTATGAAAACGTTGGACGCACGACAGAGAAGGTGAGTATTGATTATTTAGGGATCATTACCCTGATCCCAGCGTTAGTACTTTTACTTATAGGATTAAATTTCGGGGGCGACAAATTCGAGTGGGCGTCAGGAACAAGCTTTACGATTTTTAGTGGTTCCATCGTGTTACTGCTTCTGTTTGGTTTCATCGAAAACAAAGCAAAAGAACCAATCTTGGATCTAAGCCTGTTTAAAAATAGAGTGTTTGCGACGACGAATGCGTTAGGTTTCCTGCTTGGACTTGGAATGTTCGGAGCGATTATGTTTGTACCGATGTTCATGCAGGGAATTCTTGGGGTTACACCTACTCAAGCAGGTTCTACCATGACTCCAATGATGATCTCGATGATTATGGCAAGTATCATCGGAGGCAGATTATTACTGAAACTGAAATACCGCACCGTCCTTACAGCAGGTATGCTCACTACTGTAGTCGGCTTTTTCTTGATGAGTACGATGGGGCCGGATTCTAAAGAATATACAGCATACTTTTTTATGGTGGTCATGGGATTTGGAATGGGATTGGTGATGCCAACACTTATGATTGCTGTTCAAAATGAATTCCCTAAGTCCCGATTGGGGGCTGTCACATCATCGGCAACCTTCTTCCGTTCAATCGGTGGAACGATTGGGATTACAGTATTGAACGCCGTAATGAATCAATCACTTCAAGAGAATATGAAGGAAGTGACGGCACAGCAGGATAATCCAGCTGCAAGTCAGATCCTTGCAGGGTTAAGTGAGAAAACAGATGCCCTGTTCGGACTGCTTGTAACACCAGGTTTATTGGAAGTTCCGAAAGAGATTGGCAGCATCGTCATTGCTTCCATTGAAACAGCATGGTCTGATGCTTTCACAACTGTATTCTTAACAGGTTTAATCTTCATCGCGATTGGCGTGGGAGTGGCCCTTTCAGTCGGTAATGGAAGAATCAAACGAGATAAAGAGTTGCAGGAAGAAGCGCTCAAAGAGGAGACAACGTTTAAACCGGCTACTGAATAATAATAAAAAGCTTGCTTTGAAATTCAAAGCAAGCTTTTTATTAGTTGTTTTTTTCGACCTAGATTGGGATAAGTAAGCATCCTATACGAGAAAACCGATATTTTTGTAGAAAAAGACTCTCAGAAAGAGTATTACACAATCATATTACTCACTTATCAAAAAAATCGATATTTTAGTTGGTTCATAGAAACTTACGTTAGCATAACGGCGAAATCTCACTTTTATCAGCGAAATTCTAAATATAACGGCGAAACGGATTCTCGCGCCGATAAAAACACTCTATGCCCTACATCCAAGAAGGATCCCTTCCGCAAGCTCGCTTTTCACCTAGCCGCCACCGAATTTGCTTTGATGAAATTTTCTGAAAATATATTGACAATTTCCAGCAGAAACGTTATCTTTTGAGTAGATAAATATAACACATAATTACATAAACGAATTAATAACGTTACATAAATATATTTTTATATAGTGTCAGGAGGCCGATACGTTGATTTTGCATGAGATTGAAACTGCCAGTCGATCGCAAATGGAACGCCTTCAACTAGAGAGATTACAACATATTGCTGCTTATGTGTATGAACGAGTCCCTTTTTACCGTGAACAATTTGACCTGAGAAGTCTGAAGCCACAGGATATAAAGTCTTTGTCAAACCTTAAAATGTTACCGCTTACAAAAAAGAAGGATTTAAGGGAGCATTACCCTTTTGGCCTGTTCGCAGTCAAGCGTGAAGAAATGGTAAGGGTCCATGCATCTTCCGGAACAAGTGGCAAGCCAACGGTTGTAGGGTATACCCAGAACGATATCAACATGTGGGGAGAAATTGTGGCCCGGGCCATTTCCATGTCAGGTGGAAAACCGGGGGACGTCCTGCATAATGCATATGGATACGGACTATTCACAGGTGGTTTGGGGCTGCATTATGGAAGTGAGAAGTTGGGGATGATCACGGTGCCGGTTTCGGGTGGAAACATGTCCAGACAAATCACTTTATTGGAAGACTTTCAGCCCACGGTCATATGCGGCACGCCCTCTTACGTTCTCAATTTAGCAGAATCAATGGAGGCACAGGGGAAGGAGCCGGCTTCACTATCTTTACGATATGGAATATTCGGGGCCGAGCCCTGGTCGAATACGATGAGAGAAACATTGGAAAGAAAGCTGAATATTAAAGCGTGTGACATATATGGCTTAAGTGAAGTCATCGGCCCTGGGGTTGCCATGGAATGTCACGAAGCACAAGATGGCCTTCATATTGCAGAGGATCATTTTCTCGTGGAAGTCATTCATCCTGATACATTAGAGCCGCTGCCGGAGGGGGAAGTCGGGGAACTTGTCTTTACGAGCTTAACGAAGGAAGCCTTTCCAATTATCCGCTATAGAACCGGAGATATCGCTTCGGTTCAGCAGGGAACATGCTCATGTGGACGAACGACAGTGAAGATGTCTCGTGTTAAGGGAAGAGTGGATGACATGCTCATCATCAGGGGAGTGAACGTGTTTCCATCTGAAATGGAACACTTCCTGCTTCAGATAAGTGAGCTTGCGCCACATTATCAGGTTCACTTAAAGAAAAAAGGGGCACTCGATTTGGTGGAGCTGCAGGTTGAGGTCACGGATGAATACTACCAAGGAATGTCTCAAGATTTAAAACATGAAGGAATCAATCAATTGGAAGCAAAAGTGAAATGCCTCATGAAAGAGCGATGCTATGTTTCCATGGATGTGAAAATCAGGGGCCCGAAAGAAATCCCCCGTTCAGAAGGAAAAGCCATTCGGATTGTGGATCTTAGAGGAGAAGCCATGTTTCAATAAAATTTTTTGAGAAAAATAGTTATCACACAATACAGTTCCCACGTAGTAACTGTGTGATAAAGGAGGGGCTACAATGAGTGACGTATTATCAAATCAACAACTGACAGAAGAAGAGCGTATGGCTCATTTTATGAGAAAGATTGAAAATGACGAAAAGATTGAAGCGGATGATTGGATGCCGGATGAATATCGGAATGCACTGATTAAGCTGATTTCCATGCATGGGATAAGTGAAATCATGGGGGCACTTCCCGAGAAGGAGTGGGTACCGAAAGCACCTACACTAAGAAGGAAGCTTGGTATCATGGCAAAGGTACAGGACGAGATGGGCCATGGACAACTTCTGCTTCGTGTAGCGGAAGATTTAATGAAGCCTTATGGGAAAACAAGAGAGCATATTATGAGAGATTTATTTTCAGGAGATTTAAAGTTTCATAACGTCTTTCACATGGAAGCACCTACTTGGGGTGACGCTGGGTTAATCGGCTGGCTTGTGGACGGGGCAGCGATCATCACTCAAACGAATATGCTCCATGCCTCATATGGTCCATATGCCCGGGCGCTCAAGCGGATTTGTGCGGAAGAAGTGTTCCACGCACAGCATGGTGAAGCCATCATCATGGCTCTTGCAGAAGGGACTCCCGAGCAAAGGGCATTAGTTCAGGATGCAGTAGACCGCTGGTGGGAATCGCTTCTTATGTTCTTTGGACCGGGTGATGCGAAAACGACAGGTTCCTCTAAGCAAGATATTACCATCAAGTACAACATCCGGACGAAAACAAATGAACAGCTGAGACAGGACTTTTTCACGAAATATGTTCCGAGGATGCTGTCGTTAGGACTGACTCTTCCTGATGAAACGATGTACTTCGATGAAGAAAAGGACTTATGGATCTATAAGCAGCCCGACTGGAACCGTTTCAAGGAAATCATTCGGAACAATGGGCCGAAATCAAAGGATCGCCTTCGTTTAAGAGAATTATCCTACGACAATAATGCGTGGGTTCGAGAAGCATTAAGCCCTAGTGACCAAGTAAGTTAGAAGGGAATGAGAAGGATGTCAGACAAGGGGCAAAACTTTTATCAGGAATTTGAAGTGTTTAGTAAGAGAACGGACGGGGCACAGATGCAGCATCAATTCAGTTTGTTAGCCCCCAACCATGAGCTTGCCATGGTAATGGCTCAAGAGAATTTCATGAGAAGAGAGCCGGTTTCGGATATATGGGTTCTGAAGCGGTCGGACGTGCGGATGATGACACCTGAGGAAAGAGAGAGTGTTGGCCGTCTTGATAATAAAGATTACCGGAACGCCAAAGGCTACGGTTATCTGAAGAAGAAGTGGAGACAGTACGAACAGGAAATGCTCGATGAGAAAGAAATCATGTCATGGGGAGAGTTGGTGAAGAAGAAATGAAAGTGAAAAGTCCAAATGACATCCCAAACGCAGATTATAAGGAAGCGCTTCTGAGCCTGCTCTATCAACTGGCCGACGATGATTTCATCCTTGCGTATCGCGGTTCTGAATGGCTGGGACTCGCTCCTCATATTGAAGAGGATGTCGCGTTTTCATCTATTAATCAAGACACGATGGGGCATGCCACGATGTTTTATCAGCTCCTTGAAGAGTTAGGGGAAGGGGATCAGGACCATCTGGCACATGGAAGGAAGGCGTCAGAACGAAGAAATGCCATCTTACTGGAAGAAGTGAATGGATCAGGACACTACTTACAAGAACCCCGCTACGACTGGGCTTTTGCTGTTGTAAGACATTATTTCTACAGCGTCGCCAAAAAGGTACGAATTGACTCATTAAAGAACTCCTCCTATGAACCACTTGCCGACATGGCAATCAAAATCAACACAGAATTATATTATCACCTGCTGCACTGGAAAACCTGGTTCATTCAATTAATGAATGCAGGCGGGGAAGCAAGGGAGCGAATGAATAAGGCGATTGAACGAGTATTAAATGAATTCCAGGGAGTCCTGACCCTGGGACCAATGGGTAAAGAAATGTCTCTTATGGCTCTGATCGAAGGAGAAGAAAGCTTAACGAAACGATGGGAGCTGGCCCTTCAACCGGTCTTCCAATCTACTCAACTATCCTTTCCTCCGAATGTAAGCATGAAAAAAGGGAATGGACGCTTAGGTGAACACACTCCTGAACTGGATACGGCACTTTTCACATTAAGCGAAGTCTATAACACAAATCCCGCAGCAAGCTGGTAAAGGATGAAGGAAAATGACTGCAACCGTTTTAGATGTTCTTCAAACTGTGAAAGATCCGGAAATAGATTCCATCAGCATTGTGGATCTTGGAATGGTCAATCGTATTCATCATTACGAAGATGCTGTGATGATTGAACTCCTTCCAACCTTTGTAGGCTGTCCTGCATTGGACATTATCAAAGGAAATGTGGAGAAGGCTTGTCGGGATCAGCTTGGAATTCAATCCGTACAGGTACAATTCGTTTATTCTCCTCCCTGGACATCCGACCGGTTAACCGAAAATGGCCGGGAAAGACTGAAGGAATTCGGCATCGCACCCCCGCCTGAACATTTCACCGGGGAAGAAGAATGGGAGATTCATTGTCCATATTGTGATTCCCCCTATACTTCAATGGAGAATCTGTTCGGTCCCACCGCCTGCAGAAGCATTCTATACTGTAAGCAATGCCGCAACCCGTTCGAAGCCATGAAGCCAATATCAACAATGATGTGAAGTTTAGTAAGTTTTAGCTTTTAGCACCGTTTATCTAAATCTATCTTTTTACAAGGCTATTTTCTAAAAGATTGTTGTTTTGTAAGGGTTTTGTTAAAGCAAACCGGATTCTCAGAAAGTTGATTCTCGCTGCAGGTGCTCGACTCCTGCGGGAATAGCGGGACAGTACGAAAAGCGCAGGCGGCTTATTCAGCCCCGACAAGCATAAGATGAATGGGCCGGGAAGGTGCTCTTTGCCTTCTTGGACCATTTAGCTTATGACCTCGAGGGGCTAGCCTCCGGAGCCAGACAGGTAAGACCCCGGAGGCTCGCCGCCAGCCCCGCGTAAAGCGAGCATCCTGTAGCGGAAATCAACTACTAATGTCTTATTACAAATAGCACCAAAATAAACTTTTGAAAATCAAAGGAGAGATTCCACTATGGTAAAACTAATCGCATTGTATAAGCACCCTGAAAACAAAGAGAAATTTGATGAGCATTACTTCAATACCCACGCTCCGATCACGGCAAAAATTCCAGGACTTAAAAAGATGGATGTAACGAGAATCGTCGGTTCACCTATGGGTGGAGAAGGCAAATACTACTTAATGTGCGAAATGTATTACGACAATCATGAAGCGCTGAAAGCAGCCATGAAATCCGATGAAGGCAAAGCCTCCGGGAAGGACCTTATGGGCTTCGCCGCAGAGTTAGTCACTCTTATGATCGGTGAAGAAGTGAATGAGTAAAGCGTACGAATATATCGTAGTGAGCGAGAGGGACGGACTTGGTTTTATTGAATTAGATAGACCTAAAGTCCTGAACGCTATCAATCGTCCTATGGTATCGGAGTTAGTCAATGCTTTCGAGGCATTTGACCGGAACGACAGTGTGAAAGCAATAGTTTTATCTGGTAGGGGCAGAGCCTTTGCTGCAGGAGCAGACATTGATGAAATGGCAGAGGACGGAGCCATAGATTTAGAACTCTTGAATCAATTTACCGAATGGGACCGCTTGGCCTGGATTAAGAAGCCGATCATCGGAGCGGTCCAGGGGTTTGCATTAGGAGGCGGGTTTGAGTTAGCTCTTTGCTGCGACATTCTATTCGCTACTGAGGATGCAAGCTTCGGGTTTCCAGAGGTGAATCTTGGGGTCATGCCTGGAGCAGGCGGGACACAGAGGCTCACCAAGCTGATAGGGAAATCAAGAGCTATGGAATGGCTGTTATCGGGAGACCTGTTTACATCCACGCAAGCTCTCGAGTGGGGAGTCATCAACCGGGCGATTCCAAAAGAGTTATTAATAGAAGAAACCGAGAAGTTTGCGAAGAAATTAGCTGCAAAGCCACCGCTTTCCTTGAGATTGATCAAAGAATCTGTTCATAAAGCCGTTGATTCTTCGATTTATGAAGGGATGCAATATGAGCGGAAGAACTTCTATCTTCTCTTTGCCTCTGAAGATCAGAAAGAAGGCATGAAGGCTTTCGTGGAAAAACGCAAACCGGAATTCAAAGGAAAATAAGGAGGCTGCAGCATGTACGAAACCCTTAAATATGAAGTGAAAAATAACGTAGCCTGGATTACCTTGAACCGCCCGGATACGCTGAATGCTTTCATTCGTCAACTCAATCTGGAAATCCAAAAGGCCATGAAGGACTCTTCACGAAATGAAGAAGTAAGAGCCATTGTGATAACAGGTGAAGGCAGGGCTTTTTGTTCGGGACAGGATTTAAGCGAAGTAGATGAATCGATGGATCATGGAGAGGTCCTTCGAAATAACTACGGACCGATGGTGAAAGAAATTGAGCAGTGTGAAAAGCCGGTCATTGCAGCCGTCAATGGAGTGGCGGCAGGAGCGGGATTCAGCCTGGCCTTGGCATGTGATTTCAGGATCGTGTCAGAGAAAGCGAGCTTTGTGCAAGCATTTGTACATGTCGGATTAGTCCCGGATTCAGGGAATCTTTATTATTTATCAAAGATTGTTGGATACGCAAAAGCGCTGGAACTGGCGGTGTTTGGAGAGAAGATAAAGGCGATCGATGCAGAAAAGCTAGGTCTTGTCACGAAAGTCATATCACTTGAAGAGTGGCAGGAAGAGACGGTTGCGTTTGCCGAAAGAATCGCCTCCATACCAACGAAGGCAATCGGCTTGATGAAGCGTTTGTTAAAGGGCAGCGCGGATCTATCCTTCAACGAATACTTAGAAAAAGAAGCCTGTGCCCAGCGGATCGCAGGCCAGACAGAAGATCACCGCGAAGGTGTGACAGCATTTATGGAGAAAAGAAGACCAGCCTTTCACGGAAAATAATTCAATCAAAAAGGAGATGGAGTTATGTCTACAGTAAAAGAGCAAAGCTTTGAAGTCCTTGAAATGAAAAGAGAACATTATTCATTGGTGATCAACGGTCAACGTATGGAAAGTGGTTCAGGTGAAACCTTTACAACGTACAATCCAGCGACAGGTGAAGCGATTGCCACCGTTTCACTGGCATCTGTTGAAGATGCTGAAAAAGCGGTTGAAGCAGCGAGAAACGCGTTTGACTACGGTAAGTGGAAGAAGTTCCCGATCAATAAGCGTTCCCGCGTGCTCAATAAAATTGCAGGCATTATGAGATCACGTTTCAATGAACTTGTCTCTCTTGAGATCATGGATAGCGGGAAATCACTATCCGCCGCACAAGGTCAAGTGATGCAAGCGATCGAAGACTTTGAATTCTATGCAGGAGCGATTGTGGGCCATCGCGGAACGGTCAATAATGTACCAGGTCAATTCATGAATGTTGCGGAGAAAGAGCCGGTCGGTGTATGTGCTCAAATCATTCCGTGGAATTATCCATTGATGATGGCAGCGTGGAAAATTGCGCCTGCCATTGCGTCAGGCTGTTCGGTTGTGGTGAAACCAGCGACTCTTACACCATTAACAGCGATTGTCTTGGGTGAAATCTGTATTGAAGCCGGCGTTCCTGAAGGAGTAGTCAACATCATCCCGGGTGCAGGTTCTTCTGTCGGTAATTACTTAGTTGAGCATGAAAAGGTTGATAAAGTAGCCTTCACAGGTTCTACTCCTATCGGTAAAAACATCATGGAAAAAGCGTCTCAAACCCTAAAGAGAGTTACTCTTGAATTAGGTGGGAAGTCACCAAACATCGTATTTGAAGATGCAGATGTCGATGCAGCGGTGGATGGTTCCCTGTTCGGAATCTTCTATAATACAGGCCAGTCCTGTGAAGCACGCTCCAGATTATATGTTCACGAAGACATTTATGATGAGTTCATGGAGAAATTCGTTGAGAAGACGAAGAAGCTGAAATTGGCTGACCCACATGATAAAGGAACTCATATCGGGGCGATCATCAACCAGGAGCAGCTGGACACGATCGACGGTTATGTTCAATCTGCTAAAGAAGAAGGGGCAACGATCTTAGCCGGGGGAAGTCCTGCGAAGGTTGAAGGCTTCGAAAAAGGCTATTGGTATGAGCCAACCATCATTACAGATGTGAATCACGACATGAAGGTTGTAAAAGAAGAAATCTTCGGACCAGTTGTGGTGGTAATGAAATTCAAAGATGAAAAAGAAGCGATCAAAATGGCCAACGATAGCGAATATGGACTCGGTTCAGCGGTATGGACTCAAAACCATGGCCGTGCGACAAGAGTATCGAAAGCGATCCAGGCCGGAATCGTGATGGTGAACTGCCCGTTCTCCGCATTCCCGGGTACTCCATTCGGAGGCTACAAGCAGTCCGGATTTGGCCGTGAACTTTGCGTTGAAACGCTCGATCTTTACACAGAAACAAAGAGTATCATTTCTTACTTCGGAAGCCGTCCGTTAAATCCTTTTGGTGTGTAAGAAGACATAAACAAGCAGGGGGGGGGTCCTATCAGGGTCAACCCCTTATTACAAGAAAGGGGAAAACAAACATGACGCAGCATATCGTGGTAGTTGGTTCCGGAGTAATGGGTAGAGGGATTGCCTATGTGAGTGCAGTTGGAGGCTTCCGGACCACACTGGTTGATATTAAACAAGAGCAGTTGGATCATGCCAGGAATGAGATTCAGCTCATTTTCCAAAAAGGAATTGAAAGAAATAAGCTCACTCAGCAACAGTACGTAGAAGCAAAAGAGTTTATGAACTATTCAACGAATCTTTCGATTGCTGTACGGGATGCCGATGTGGTTATCGAAGCCGTTCCGGAAAAAACAGACATTAAGCGTGGCGTATTCGAAGTACTGGATGCTCATGCCCCGGAGTATTGCTACCTGGCAACGAATACCTCCACTATGAGCCCGACTGAAATCGGCTCCTTTACGAAACGACCTGACAAAGTCATTGCTATGCACTTTTTCAACCCTGTACATAAAATGCCACTCGTTGAAATCGTGAAGGGATTGGAAACAAGTGATGAAACGACGGAGGTCATCCAGCAAGTGGCCCGACTGATGGGGAAAGAAACGGTAGTCATCAATGAGTGCCCTGGTTTTGTCACAAGCAGAATCTCTGCCCTCGTTGGGAATGAAGCCTTTTACATGCTCCAGGAAGGACTCGGTTCTCCTGAAGAAATCGATAAAGCAATCAAGCTCGGCCTCAATTATCCAATGGGGCCATTTGAACTTGGGGATTTAGTCGGACTGGATACGCGATTGAATAATCTTAAGTACCTTCATGAAAAGCTTGGAGAAAAGTATCGTCCGGCCCCTCTTTTAGAGAAATATGTGAAGGCAGGACGCCTTGGCCGAAAAACTGGTAAAGGTGTTTATGATTACTCTGAAACAAAGGAAAAGGAGCATCAGTCATGAGAGAGGTTGTCATTGTCGATGCTGTCCGGACCCCGATTGGAAAATACAAAGGCTCTTTAAAAGAGGTGCGCCCTGATGATTTGGGTGCACATGTTATTAAAGCGCTCATCGAACGAAATCCCCTCGTCCCGGTGGATACGATTGAAGAGGTGGTACTTGGAAATGCCAACGGTGCCGGGGAGGATAACCGGAATGTAGCCCGGATGTCGACACTCCTGGCAGGTCTCCCTGTTGAAGTCGGGGCCACCACCATCAACCGTTTATGCGGTTCTGGACTGGACGCTGTGAACTATGCGGCGAGAGCCATTTTGGCTAATGAAGGAGATGTTTTCATTGCAGGCGGGACTGAAAGTATGACACGGGCTCCGTATGTCATGGCAAAGCCTTCAAAGGATTTCCCAAGAGGCAATATGGAAATGTTCGATACGACGATCGGGTGGCGCTTCGTTAATTCCCGTCTGAAAGAAAAATACGGGACCGATTCCATGCCGGAAACAGCAGAAAACGTGGCGGAACAGTTCGGCATTACGAGGGAAGAACAAGATCACTTTGCTTACTGGAGCCAAATAAAAGCAAAACGTGCCATGGATGAAGAACGGTTTAAAGAAGAAATCGTGCCCGTTGAATTACGTGACCGTAAAGGGAACCTATCTACGTTCCAGTTCGATGAACACCCAAGACCCGATACCAATAGTGAGAAACTGCAGAAGCTTAAGCCCTTATTCCAAGGAGGAACGGTGACGGCAGGGAATGCATCAGGAGTCAATGATGGTGCATCTGCTCTTTTATTAATGAGCAGGGAGAAGGCAGAAGCATTAGGCGTTACACCGCTGGCCCGCTACATGACATCGGCCACTTCAGGGCTTGAACCTTCTGTGATGGGACTGGGACCGATCTATGCCACACAGAAGGTACTGAAACGGTCCGGCCTTGCCCTTGACCAAATCGGCTTAGTGGAGCTTAATGAAGCATTCGCTGCACAATCCATTGCCTGCATCCGTGAGCTTGGGTTGAATGAAGAGATTGTCAATGTCAATGGAGGAGCCATCGCATTCGGTCATCCACTTGGAGCAAGTGGAGCACGTATCCTTACCACCCTTCTGTATGAAATGAAAAAGAGAAAGGTACGCTACGGCTTGTCTACCATGTGTATTGGTGTCGGCCAGGGGATTGCGACTTTAATAGAGAATATAGAATCTTAATAGCTTGAGTCCTGTAAGTGCAGGACTCTTTTTGTGATTAGAATCTACCCTTTTTAGAAAAGATAGAAATGAGGTGAGTGAGATGGAATTTGAAATCATGACAAAAGAAAGCGAGATTCCTTGTCTCGTAGTCGCGGATGAGGATAACGGAAGGTATTTAATAAGGAAAGCCGATACGAGTGGGGAAGTGTTCAACAGTCAGGAAGAGCTTGTGAGATGGATCGAGGCGAATTGGTCGCAGGAACAGGTTGTCAATTCGTATGAATTTGTTAAAATGCTGGAGATGTTGAGGATGTATCATTGAGGGTCAGGCTCTATAAGGGAGCCTGATTTTTTTTGTGCCTGAAATTCATATACAAACTTAAAAATCATGAATATTCATATGTTTTCATAGAATGTTTATGATAATATATAAATCAAACGTAAATTAAACGTCATAAACAAACGGAATGAATCTAAAGGAGAGGCACCGATGAATACAAGATCAATGATCTTTACACTATATGGGGACTACATTCGACATTACGGAAATAAAATATGGATCGGCAGTTTGATACGTCTTCTGAATGAATTTGGTCACAACGATCAAGCGGTCCGTGCAGCAATTTCAAGAATGAATAAGCAAGGCTGGGTCCAGGCAGAGAAACAAGGGAACAAAAGCTACTACTCCCTCACAGAACGCGGTGTGACTCGAATGGAAGAAGCCGCAAAGAGGATCTTCAAGTTGAAGCCGGAGCAATGGGACGGTAAATGGAGAATCCTGATGTACTCGATTCCGGAAGAGATTAGAAGCATCCGTGATGAACTGAGGAAAGAACTGGTATGGAGTGGTTTTGGAACCCTTTCTACAAGTACGTGGATCTCTCCTAACAATCTGGAAAAACAAGTCCAATCCCTGATTGGGAAATACGAGATTAAAGACTATGTCGATTTCTTCATTGCTGAATATGAAGGTCCCAATGAGAATCAGCGTTTGATCGAAAAAAGCTGGGACCTGAAAGAAATCAATGACCGCTATCAGGAATTCATTTCTCACTACAGCCAAAAATACATGATCGATAAAAGTAAAATCGGAAAAGGACAAATGAGCGACGCTGAATGCTTCGTTGAAAGAACCAAGCTCGTCCATGAGTATCGCAAATTCCTTTTTGTCGATCCCGGTCTGCCGGAAGAACTGCTGCCTGAAAAATGGCTCGGGGCACACGCAGCCTCCCTGTTCGGAGAATACTACAAAGAACTCGCAGAACCGGCATCACGATTCTTCGAAAGTGTATTCGAAGACGGCAACGAACTCAAAAACAAAGACCTGAGCTACAACGTCATGACCCACCCATTATTATTAGACTGATAAAAACCACTTGCCAGTTTGGCAAGTGGTTTTTTGAGGGACGGACCTCTATTTTTTCAGAAGATAAGAGATACCAAATAATGATGCTCCGGTAATGAAAGAAGCATACCATGGAAAAAGGAATGATGGACCAAGGTCAGGAAGGAAGTAAGTGGCGCAAATTATGACGCCCATTGATACCATACCCATTGTACCTGCTTTGATGGAATCTTTCACAGGGGTTTGTTTCTCCTTGAATAAAGATTGTTTAATAATCGAGAAAATGATTTTTACCCCAATCAAACTGGAACAGAAGATGATAAATGCCATTATGCCGGAAGTGACTGGATATACTTCACTGTTTATATCTTTAAACATCGGCCCAATCAATAATAAGAGTCCTCGAATCAACAAGAAATATCCCAATAAATTAAGAGCTAAAGATGATACGAATGTTACGATGCTCCTCTTTCTTTCTGTAGGGAGCTGTTCAATGATATCATCAGCGTAAGCCTTAGGATCATCCCCTAAAATCATTCTGGCTGTTTTCCCTTCACGCTGCCCGTCAATAATATGATCCAGGATTTCCATTAATATTTCCTCGGTCTGCTGCTCCGATATTGAAAGCTGTAGGCGCATGTATATCAAAAAATCCGAATAATACTTCTCATTCTCTTCCGACAATCCTATTCGTTTCTGATTGTTCAATTCAATTAACTGCTTTGCTTCAATCATCAAGGTTCCCCCTTTTTAATAGTGCTGTGACCGGTGATACGATTTGTTCCCATTCCCTTGATATATCAGAGAGTGCTGAATGTCCTTCATCAGTTAAATAATAGTATTTTCGGTTAGGTCCGGAATCAGATGGCTGCATTTCCCCACGGATCAGATTATTTTTCTGGAGTCGTAACAACACTGGATAAATGGTCCCTTCGCTCACATTCTGTAAACCGGAAGACTGCAATTTTTTGGAAAGTTCATATCCGTAGACCGGCTCTTTTTCAATCACAGATAGCACGCAACCATCTAATATACCCTTTAATAGCTGACTGCGGATAGACATATAGTGCCTCCTTTTTTAATACATGGCAATACAAGGTACTGATGTAAAACACAGCTACCTTGTTTTACAAAGTAGCTGATTTTAGAATATGTGTTTAGGTAGAAAATGTCAATGTTAAATTCAAATTGATGAAAATTTCTTTCGGTACGGTACTTGTCGTACAATTCGAAAGAGTATAACATTAATTTAACGAAGGGGGATTTTTATGAATAACTTAACGGGCTTATTACATATAAAATATCCAATCATTCAAGGGGGAATGGGAAATATCAGTAACGCCTCCTTGACGGCGGCAATCTCGGAGGCAGGTGCATTGGGAACAATCGGTGTCGGTACTATGGGCGTGGAGGAAGTGGAAGGGATCATTATTGAAACTAAAAAACGGACAAATGCTCCCTTTGCACTGAATATTCCCATCTCGATCACCCCATACCTGCAGGAGATGATCAAATTAGTGGTCACTCATGGAATACCGGTCGTTTCCTTATCAGCAGGAAATCCTGCCCCGCTCATTCCGTATTTCCATGAGCACAACGTGAAGGTAATCTGTGTTGTCGCTTCGAAAAAGCAAGGAAAGAAAGCGGAAGACACTGGTGCAGATGTGATCGTGGCGGAAGGATATGAGGCTGCAGGAATCAACTCCAATCTAGAAACGACAACGCTTGCCCTTATACCTCAGCTCGTCGACACGGTCAACATTCCTGTCGTGGCAGCAGGAGGGATTGGCGATGGAAGGGGGCTCGCTTCCATGCTTGCCCTTGGTGCCAGTGGTGTGCAAATGGGTACACGGTTCATCGCTACACAGGAAGCTCCTTTTCATGAAAACTATAAAACGACACTAGTAGAAGCAAAAGATGATAGCACCGTCATCGTCGGTCGTTCTGTCGGAAGGGTAAGAAGGGTCATGAAAACGCCCTATGCAGCACAATTGATTCAAAAAGAACAAATGGGGGTCGCTGTTGAAGAGTTCAGTCGAATAACCTCCGAAGATTATCACCGGGTAGGAGCACTTGAAGGGAAGCTGGATCAGGGATTTATCAACGGAGGACAAGTGTCCGGTCTAGTATCGGATGTCCCGACGGTGAAGGAATTGATAGATAGAATGATGATCGATGCCCAGGGGATTTTCAAGAAGCTATCGGGCAGCGGTGTGGAATCTTAATAGATTGTTGTGAAAAAGCGCTTTCCTTGATTGGGGAAGTGTCTTTTTTATGGTGGTGTTCACAATTTGGCACAAGTTTTGGTGAAATGGCACAACTAAGCGCTAAAGTAGCACAAGTATAGTAGATTCCGGCACAACAAAGTAAAAAAGAGAGATTCAAAGGGGAATACTATAGTACGCAACCATTAATTTAGCTGGATTTTCATAGAAAACGTTATTATAGTGACACTTTAACGATCGTTTCACCTATTATAATTACGTTTTCTTGTTGCATTCTCCATCAATCGCCACGTCCCAATAACAATCAAAATGATAAAACCGTAACCCTCATCACGTTCACCAACCCCATAGCAAAAAAATTTTCCCGCAATCCCTCTAGAAATCATCACCAATTACGACTATACTAGTATTAATTTTTAAATTTTCGGAATATTATTGACTATTTTGTGACAGGAGTGATAATATAACGTTGTATTTACGTTGGTGTTCATTTTTATCATACTTGGATTTGCTAGTCTACCAGACTACTGATCATATATTAGGAAGAGAAAAAGGGGGATTTCTGTGAAGAAGAAGAGTTTATTACTTGTTGTCATCTCTATGATGCTGGGAATGCTGGTTTTAGCGGGCTGTGGTAGTGATACAAGCTCAGGTGGAGAAGATGGTGAAAAGCAATATGTGATTGGGGTAACCCAAATTGTGGAACATCCTTCTTTAGATGCAGCATTTGAAGGTTTTAAGAAGGCTTTGGCTGAAAACGGTCTTGAAGAAGGCAAAAATGTAAAGTTTGATGTTCAAATTGCTCAAGGGGATCCTACAAATTCACAAACGATCGCCAAGAACTTCGTTGGTGATGGTGTCGACCTCATCTTTGCAAACTCAACCCCAAGTGCTCAGCACGCATTAAATGCTACAAAGGAAATTCCAATCGTCTTTACCTCAGTAACCGATCCCGTTGGTGCTGAATTAGTGAAATCTTTCGAAGAGCCGGGTGAAAATATTACTGGAACGACGGATACACACCCTGAAGCGATCTCTAAAACGCTTTCATTTATTACGGATGAAATGAAAGCGAAAAATATTGGGGTTATTTATAACTCAGGTGAACAAAACTCGGTTGTACAGGCTGAAGAAGTGAAAAAGCTTGCTGAAGAAAAGGGAGCGAAGGTAGTGGAAGCATCTGTATCTACGTCAGCAGATGTAAAACAAGCGGCAGAATCCCTGGTTGGTCGTGTGGATGCCATCTACATTCCGACTGATAATACCGTTGTATCTGCATTGGAATCAGTCATCAGTGTAGCAAATGATAAAGATATCCCTCTATTTGTGGGTGAACTGGATTCAATGAAAAAAGGAGCGATTGCTGCTAGTGGGTTCAGCTATGAAGATCTTGGTTACGAAACGGGACTGATGGCTGCAAAAATTTTAAAAGGTGAAAAGAAAACTTCTGAAATCAATGTTGAGTATCCGAAGAACTTTATGTTAATGATCAATAAGCAAGCCGCTGAAGAGCAAGGTGTAGAAGTTCAGGATGCATGGTCTGATTTAGGAGAGTTTTACGAAGAGAAATAAGAGAGGATGATGATTCGTGCCAACAGCAATATTCGCATCCTTTGAATCTGGAATCATTTACGCTATTATGGCCCTCGGAGTCTACTTGTCCTTTCGGATATTGGATTTTCCTGATTTAACAGTCGACGGCAGCTTTGTTACGGGAGCCGCTGTCGCTGCCACCATGATCGTTAGTGGCGTAAATCCAGTCATCGCAACCATAACAGCGATTGTCATCGGATTTGTTGCAGGATGTATAACGGGACTACTTCACACGTTTGGAAAAATCAATGCCCTATTATCAGGGATTCTCATGATGATTGCCCTGTATTCTATCAATCTCCGGATAATGGGAAGGTCGAATGTACCTTTACTAAGTCAGGATACTGCTTTTACAGGGGTGGAAGGATTTTGGTCACCTCTCGGGATCGATGCCGTACTCAATAAATTGTGGATGGCAGTGGGACTTGGTGAGCCTGTACCGGGGACGTGGAGCATTTTATTTATTATGATCATCATCACGCTTGTCATCAAGTTTTTAACAGACGGATTCTTGAAAACGGAAATCGGGTTGGCATTACGGGCGACTGGAGATAATCAGCGAATGATCCGTAGCTTCTCTGCTAATACGAACCTGATGATTATTCTGGGTTTGGGAATATCGAATGGGATGGTAGCACTGTCGGGAGCGTTGATTGCTCAATACAGCCGATTTGCTGATGTCGGAATGGGAATCGGGATGATTATCATCGGACTTGCTTCAGTTATCATCGGTGAAGCATTGTTTGGAACCAAGACGATCGCCCGTACGACGCTCGCAGTCATTGGAGGAGCGATTATCTATCGACTAGTCGTATCCATGGCTCTTCGCGTCGATTTCCTGGAAACAGGGGATATGAAGCTTATCACAGCGACAATCGTGATCCTTGCCCTTGTCATGCCTAAGGTGATGGACCGTTACAAGGACAAGAAACGAAAGGCCCAGCGAATGGCAGAACGATTAGACAGGTCTTCAATCACAGATGGAAAGGGTGAGAGCGGTGTTACAATTAAATAGAATCCACAAAGTATTTAATGAAGGGACACCCGATGAAAAAATCGCCCTTGATGACATTCAACTCTCTTTAAAACCTGGGGATTTCGTCACAGTGATCGGAAGTAATGGAGCCGGGAAATCGACATTGATGAATATCGTTTCAGGTGTACTGCTGCCTGATGTGGGAAATGTTCTGATTGACGATCATGATGTTTCTAAGGTGTCCGAGTATAAAAGATCTAAGCTTATCGGTCGGGTGTTCCAGGATCCAATGGCAGGCACTGCACCCACTATGACCATCGAAGAGAACCTGGCCATGGCGTATTCCAGAAATCGTACCCGCACCTTTAAAATGGGTGTGACCAAAAAACGGAAAGTGTTTTTTAAAGAAGTACTGGAAACCCTTCACCTCGGGCTTGAGAATCGTTTGAATGCAAAGGTCGGGTTGCTATCTGGAGGGGAAAGACAGGCGCTCTCTCTACTGATGGCCACATTCACCGAACCGTCGATCTTATTGCTGGATGAACATACGGCAGCATTGGATCCTGCTAGAGCGGACCTCATTACGAACCTTACGAAAGAGATTGTAGAGAAGTATAAGCTTACCACGTTGATGGTCACCCATAATATGCAGCAGGCGCTGGACCTTGGCAACCGATTGATCATGATGGATAAAGGCCAGATTATATTAGAGGTAAATGAAGAAGAGAAAAAACACCTCACAGTCGAAGGACTTCTCCACGAATTTCAGCGAATCCGTGGAAGCAAACTTGCCAGCGACCGGGCACTTCTCTCATAAGCTTATAAAAACAATAAACAACCTTCTACAAAAAGCAACGAAACTCTGTTTCGTTGCTTTTTATTTTTGAGAATATTTTGATTACCTATCTGGAAAAGGGAATCGTCTAGCTCCGGCGACTAGAGGCTCGAGGTCATAAGTCGAACTTACCAAGAAGGCAAAGGGCGCATTCCCGGTAAGTTCGACTTATGCTTGTCGCCTCTGATCAAGCCGCCTCCGTCCCTCTGCATAACTTATATTAATATAATATTTTAAATTTTAACAATTTATTGACTATTTATAAAACAAAATGTTATTATATCGTTGAATTAACGTTATATAAAAATATATAATTTGTTGGTTTAAAGGGGGAAAGCAATGAAGCCTGGATTAGCAGAAGGACATACCGCCGTCGTCACGACAGAAGTAACCCCCAGCATGTATGCCCAGTTTGAAGGAGACGTGGTACACCCGGTGTATTCGACCGTCTCAATGGTTTACCATATGGAATGGGCATCAAGAAAGATCATTCTACCCTATTTGGAAGATCATGAAGAGGGAATGGGAGCCAAGGTGAACGTCGAGCATATGGCTCCGGCGAAAACGGGTTCCTCTCTTGAAATTAAAGCGAGCGTAATTAAATATGAACGAAACATTATTGTAACCGAAGTGACTGTCAGAGATAGAGAGAATGACAGGCTCATTGGGAAAGGTGAAGTCAAACAAGTGGTACTGCCGAAAGAGAAAATTAATGAAAGAATAAAAGAGAACTAGTTTTGATCCACTTCATCAATAGGAGTGTAAAAGGAGGAAGCTTAAGTGTCTAACGTATTCACTAAAATGGAAGCGGTTACAAATGGAGAGCTTGTAGGGGGCGGAGAATTGGATATGTTCGAAAAAATACAAAATCATGAACAGGTTGTATTCTGCAATGATGAAGAAACAGGACTGAAAGCCATCATCGCCATACATAATACGACTCTTGGACCTGCATTGGGCGGCTGTAGAATGAGACCCTACACATCAGTAGATGAAGCACTTGAGGATGTTTTACGTTTATCAAAAGGAATGACCTACAAATGTGCAGCAGCCGACGTGGACTTCGGTGGAGGAAAAGCCGTCATCATCGGAGATCCTGAAAAAGACAAACATCCTGAGCTGTTCCGTGCTTTTGGCCAATTTGTTGAATCCCTGAACGGAAGATTCTATACCGGGACAGATATGGGCACGACTCCTGATGATTTTGTTTATGCCTTAAAAGAAACGAATTGCATTGTAGGCGTCAATGAAGAATACGGTGGAAGTGGAGATTCATCCATCCCGACTGCCATGGGCGTGATCTACGGCTTACAGGCAACCAATCAAAACGTATGGGGCTCAAAAGACCTTCATGGAAAAAGCTATGCCATTCAAGGGTTAGGAAAAGTAGGCTTTAAAGTAGCCGAGCGTCTACTTGAAGAGGGAGCAGACCTCTATGTAACGGATATCAGTCAGAAATCCATTGATCAGTTAGTGGCCAAGGCAAACAGGATGGGAGCAGCCATTAAAGTCGTATCCGGAGATGAGATCTACTCGGTTGATGCAGATATCTTCATTCCTTGTGCCATCGGTGGAATCATTAATGATCACACGGTAGATCAGTTGAAGGTAAAGGCGGTCGTCGGTTCTGCCAACAACCAATTATTAGACCTTTCACATGGAATGAAGCTGCACGAAAAAGGAATCTTATACGCACCTGACTACATCGTCAATGCAGGCGGATTGATTCAAGTAGCGGACGAATTGTACGAACCAAACAAAGAACGTGTCCTGCAAAAAACAAGCGCTATCTATAATAGCCTGCAGAATATTTACCTGCAATCAGAAAACCAGCATATGACCACAGTCGAAGCAGCCAACCGGTTCTGTGAGGACAGAATCCATGCACGCACAAGAAGAAACAGCTTCTTCTCCCATGCGAAACGTCCGAAGTGGTCTGTGAGAACGTAGTTTGTATCAGTCGGTAATGTATGGGGCAAAAAATAGGGGTGTTCACAATTTGGCACAACAAACGCCCAAAGTGGCACAAGTTTCAACATAATCTATCCAATAGCATATCAAAGAGAGCCATTTTCATTCTATAAGAACCCTATCGTTCACGAATGAAACACCTCAAGAATATCTAAATCTAGTCACTTTTTAATAAAAATATGAATATCCCAAATCTTCAACAATAAAGCACCACAAGAGGTGATGAAATGATCGAGGAATTTCAATTGGTCCAGGTGATGGACCAACAAGGACAACTGGTTCAAAGCGCGTATGAAAAGGACATTTCAGAAGACTTGGCCCGCACTTTTTATCGTCATCTGATCAGGATCCGTACCTTTGACCGCAAAGCCGTTAGCCTGCAGCGTCAAGGCCGGATCGGAACATACGCACCATTTGAAGGGCAAGAGGCATCTCAAGTGGGGAGCGCCCTTGCACTGAAAGAGAAGGACTGGTTATTCCCGTCCTATCGGGACCATGGGGCTACCATGACATTCGGTCATTCCCTGCTTCATATCCTCCTATTCTGGAAGGGGAGAAATGAAGGATGCGTGCCTCCGGAAGGAAAGAATATTTTCACTCCTGGCATTCCAATCGCGACACAGCTTCCACATGCGGTAGGGGCGGCTTACGCGGAGAAAAGAAAAGGGACCCGGAATGCAGCCATTGTATATTTTGGTGATGGCGCCACTTCTGAAGGCGACTTTCATGAAGGATTGAACCTGGCCAGCGTTTGGGAGGCCCCGGTCGTCTTTTTCAATCAAAACAATCATTACGCCATCTCCGTTCCCATGCACAAGCAAATGAAAACCAAAACCATTGCCCAGAAATCACTTGCCTATGACATTCCAAGCGTACGCATCGACGGCAATGATATTTTTGCTGTTTATTTTGAAACGTTGAAGGCGTTGGAGAGAGCGCGAAACGGGGACGGACCTACCTTGATCGAGTCCGTGACCTGGAGATACGGTGCCCATACAACCGCAGATGATCCGACAAAGTATCGTGATCAACAGGAAAGTGAGTCCCGACGTAAGGATAATGACCCTGTCGATCGCTTAACGAAATTCATGAAGCATAGAGGCTGGGTTGACGAAGAGTGGATGACCTCTGTTCAAAAGGAATGTGCGAAGGAAGTAGATCTTGCTGTTGAGGAACTGGAAGCATATCCGGCAGCTGATCCTAGTGTGATCTTTGATTATGTGTTTGCGACACCGACCTGGACGATCCAGGAACAAAAAGAAAAGCTCCTTGAGCGATTGAGAGGTGAGTAGAATGAGCACCTTAACGAAAATGAAGACGCTGACGATGGTTCAAGCCATAACGGACGGCCTGAGAGTGATGCTGAAGGAAAACGACAATGTCCTCTTAATGGGAGAAGATATCGGCACCAATGGGGGGGTGTTTCGAGCGACTGACGGACTGCAGCAGGAATTTGGAGAAGATCGAGTCCTCGATACCCCGTTAAGTGAAGCTGGTTTCATTGGAGCAGCCATTGGGATGGGATTGAACGGATTTCGTCCAGTGGCAGAGGTCCAATTCTTAGGATTCATCTATCCGGCATACGAGCAAATAATGACTCATGCTTCCCGCCTCCGCGCCCGTACCCTGGGACACTTCACCTGTCCATTGGTCATCAGGGCTCCGTATGGGGCTGGTGTAAGGGCGCCTGAGATTCATTCCGATAGCACCGAAGCACTTTTCACTCATATGCCGGGAATCAAAGTTGTTTGTCCCGCAACTCCATATGATGCAAAGGGACTTCTGATTGCAGCCATCGAGGATCCTGATCCCGTTCTATTCCTGGAGCCTATGCGATGTTACCGATCTTCCAGGGAAGAAGTGCCTGAAGAAAAGTACACGGTGGAAATCGGGAAAGGCAAGGTAGTCACAGAGGGGGAGGATGTCACAATCATTGCGTGGGGAGCGATGGTTAAAGTAGCCGAGGATGCAGCCAAGGAAGCCGCTGATAAAGGTATTTCCTGTGAGGTCCTCGATCTTAGAACACTCTATCCCCTTGATAAGGATCTCATTTCAAGTTCTGTTCAGAAAACGGGGAGAACCGTGGTTGTGCATGAAGCACACGCCACTGGTGGAGTAGGAAATGATGTACTGGCGATCATCAATGACAAATCCTTTTTATATCAGAAAGCACCGACTGAACGGGTAACGGGATTCGATACACCTGTCCCATATTTCGGATTTGAAGATTTCTATTTGCCTGACAGTAAACGTGTGCTGGCTGCAGTGGAGAATGTAGCCCGCTATTAGACAAGGAGGGAGTTCATGGAAGTTAAGCTTCATGATATTGGGGAAGGCATGACCGAAGCCAATATCAATCACTTTCTCGTAAAAGTGGGGGATGTCGTGAGAGCGGATCAACCACTGGTAGAGGTACAAACAGATAAAATGACGGCAGAGATCCCGGCACCATTTTCAGGTGTGATCAAGGAGTTTACGGTTAGTGAAGGGGAAACGATTCCGGTGGGATCTACGGTTCTGTTGATGGAAAAAGAACACGTGATGGAGTATGGAGGCGAGCGCTCCATTCCACAAACAACTCAAGTATTGAAGAAAAGAAGGATCCTTGCATCCCCGTATACGAGGAAAATAGCAAGGGAGAAGGGTATCAATATAGAAGAAGTGGTTGGTTCCGGAGCTGGTGGGAGAATCCTTGATGAAGATATTTTCCTTTATCTGAATGGAGAAAGTCAGTCGGCGCAAGTAGCGGTTGAAGAACCTAAACCTGTTGCCCCTGCAGCACTGACTGAACCTGACGCTAAAACGATTCCTTTCCGGGGCAGACGCAAACAAATTGCTTCCAAAATGTCACAGTCGCTCAGAATCATCCCGCACTGTACCCATTTCGAAGAAGTCGACGTTACGAATCTATTAGCCTGGAAAGATACCATGAAAGCGAGTGGTCAATCCATTTCTATGGGAGCTTATTTTATCAAAGTCATTTCTGTCTGTTTAAAAGAGTTTCCGATCTTCAATGCCCGTCTCAATGAACAGGAGGAGTGTGTCGATCTTCAGTCCCATCACAATATAGGAATCGCTGTAGATACAGACGAAGGACTAATCGTCCCTGTCATCAAACAAGTTGAACGGAAAACAATGAAGGACATTCACGGCGAAATGAAGGAACTGACCGTTAAAGCACAGGAAGGCAAGTTAACGATGAAGGATATCAAAGGAGGAACCTTCACGGTCAGTAACGTAGGACCGCTGAACGGATCGATTGGAGCCACTCCGATCATTAATGAGCCTGAAGTAGCCCTCGTCGCCTTCCATAAAACGAAGAAGCGTCCGATGGTGAACGAAAAAGATGAAATTGTCGTCCGTTCCATGATGAATGTTTCGATGTCCTTTGATCATAGAGTGGTAGATGGCGGGACAGCCGTGAAATTTACGAATCGATTACGGGATCTGATTGAAGAACCTCAATCCATGCTTTTGGAGTTGATGTAAATGGTAGTAGGAGAGATTACGGAAGATAAAGACATTGTCGTCATCGGAGGAGGTCCTGGGGGCTATCACGCAGCCATCAGAGCCGCGAGCCTCGGTAGACAGGTGACGTTGATTGAACGGGAGGATGTAGGCGGGACCTGTTTAAATAAAGGATGCATTCCGTCAAAGGTATTCACCCATTTTGCCCAGGAATATAAAAAGACGAAGCATCTGAAGGAAATGGGAATGGAGTTTGGTGAAGTGGAAGCAAATCTTTCTTCTCTTCAATACTATAAAAATAAAAAAATCACCCAACTCCGAACAGGGGTAGAATCACTGTGCAAAGCGAATAAGGTTGAAATGGTAAAGGGCTCGGCATCCTTCCTATCAGAATCCCGTATTGGAGTTGAAAACGGTCATGAGTTTTCCCTTTTTAATTTCAAACAGGCAATCGTTGCGACAGGTGGTGAGTTTCAGTACCCAGATGGAATTGAATTTGACTCGGATCGTGTCCTAAAAGAGAAAGAAATCTTTCAGCTCGAGGAAATCCCTGAGGAGCTGATCATTTATGGGAACGATTATATTTCATTGGAGGTCGCGTCTATTTTCTCCATATTGGGAAGCCGTGTCACCCTTATTTTGAACGGGGAATTTCCATTTGACTCTGCCCTATCAAAAGAACTGTTCAGACAGTTAAAAAAGCAGAAGGTCAATGTAATCAAGAATTCTACGCTGCAAGCTGCGAGTCAAGCTGAAGCAAAAGTCACAGTGAACATAGACAAAGGGAACGGGGATGTCGTTTCAATCGAAGGCTCTCACTTTGTCATAAGTGGAAAAGTTAAGCCGAACCTATCAGACCTCGGGCTTGACCGACTCCGTGTTAAATTAACGGAGGAGGATTATATCTGGACAGATCGGGAGGGACGGACCTCCATTCCGCATATTTGGGCGATCGGGGATGTCACGGAAGGTCCGTCCCTCGCAGTCAAAGCGATCAAACAGGGGAAGGCGGCGGCCGAGGCAATGGCTGGGCTTCAAGTGGAAGTAGATCTGCAGTTTGTGCCGATGGTGGTGCAGATGAGTCCTCCTATTGCATGTGCAGGGTTGACGGAGGAAGAAGCAAGACGGGCAGGTTATTCTGTTACAGTGAGTGAGAACCCTGTCAGAGGAAACGGGTACGCTCAGCTGACGGATGAAAAGGATGGATTCGTGAAAGTCGTGTCGGACAGTGAAACGGATTTGATTCTTGGTATTCATATGATGGGGAAGGGAGCAGCCGAGCTGATCACATCAGGTGTGCTCGGCCTTGAGATGGCAGCGAGAGATGAGGACTTTCGTTTTCCACTTTATCCCCATCCAAGTATGAATGAAAGTTTACTCGAAGCGGTCGAAGGATTAAAGGGAGACGCCGTGCATATGCCTCCCCGAAAAAAAGAGCTGGCCAGGTAAAGTGAGGAGACGCTTTTACACAGAGAAGCGTTTAAGCTTTACTAGCCGCTCTTGAGAAGTTCTACAAAACTATTTAATATAATATTCAGAATATAATAACGTTTAATGGAGGGATTAGGATGCAAGAGAATGTAGCAAAAAAGCAGGTTAAAGTAGAAGATGTCTTCCCGGTAAGAGATGTTGATTTTTTAGAGTACTATACGGGTAATGCAAAGCAGGCCGCTCACTTCTTCTGTACAGCATTCGGTTTTAAGACCGTTGCCTATTCAGGGTTGGAAACAGGAAATCGTGACACAGTATCCTATGTACTGCAACAAAACAAAGTCCGCTTGGTTATAACGGGAAGCCTGCACGAAGGCAGCCGAGTGTCCCAATTCGTGAAGCATCACGGAGACGGCATTAAAGATATCGCCCTTGTGGTGGATGATGTTGAAAAGGCTTACACTGGAGCAGTATCCCGCGGTGCAATTGAAATCATGCCCCCTTCCACGTTAGAAGATGATAATGGAAAATTGAAAAAAGCCATCATTGGTACATACGGGGATACGATTCATACCCTTGTGGAACGTAAAGATTATAAAGGGATCTTTATGCCAGGTTTTGAAAAATATGATTCCGCTCTTAAACATGAAGATGCCGGTATCATCGCTGTGGATCACGTAGTTGGAAACGTGGAGAGCATGGAAGAGTGGGTAGAGTACTATGAAAAAGTGATGGGCTTCAAGGAAATGCGCCACTTCACAAATGAAGACATTACAACTGAATACTCAGCCCTTATGTCCAAGGTTATGCATAACGGAGGTCGCATTAAATTCCCGATCAATGAGCCTGCTGAAGGAAAACGCAAATCACAAATTCAGGAATATCTTGAGTTCTACGGTGGTCCAGGGGTGCAGCATATTGCCATTTTAACCGAGGATATCGTGAAGACAGTTGGTATCTTGAAAGAGAATGGAGTAGAGTTCCTAAATACGCCTGACTCCTATTACGACATGCTTTCAGAGCGTGTAGGAGAAATCGACGAAGAGATCTCCAAGATCAAAGAGTTGAATATTCTAGTAGACCGTGATGACGAAGGCTACCTGCTTCAAATATTCACAAAGCCAATCGTCGATCGTCCAACCCTATTCATTGAAGTGATTCAACGTAAAGGTGCAAGAGGATTCGGAGAAGGAAACTTCAAAGCATTATTCGAATCCATCGAGCGCGAGCAGGAACGCAGAGGAAACCTATAAAATTAAAAATAGATAGATAGAGCATATATAACGGGGGTCAAAGGACCGGTCAGGGGGTTAACTCATGAAAAGATTAGCTGCTTCTACTTATAATATCGTACAGATTGCAGGTACCATATTTGAACGAGAAGATAAGCTAACACGTGAGTCGACCCCCTTCATCCATGAGGAAGGCGAGGATTCATGTATGACATTAAAGTTTAAAACAAGAGAAGCGGTCACACATATCGCTCCATATGCGCTGGGGAAGACGATTGGCGACTTACAGAAGGAGCATGGTCTGACCTCAATCAGAAAGCTCTCAGAAAATGAAAATATATATGGCTGCTCCCCGAAAGTGAAGAAATGGTTTAAAGAAAACGGGAGCGACCTGTTTTTGTATCCGGACGGAGCTGTTGTCGATCTTAGTCAAAAGGTTTCAGCGTTTCTAGGGGTTCCGAAAGAACAGCTCGTATTTGGGAATGGATCGGATGAAGTGATCCGACTGCTGACGAGGGCATATTTGAGCGCTGGCGACGAAGCCATTATGGCCGATGTTACGTTTCCTAGATATCAAACCAATGTGTTTCTAGAGGGAGGCACTCCGGTCATTGTCCCCCTCGTAAACGGTACCCATGACTTACAGAGGATGCATGACCACATCACTCCAAAAACGAAGCTGATCTTTGTGTGTAATCCCAATAACCCAACCGGAACCATTGTCGGGAAGAAAGAACTTCTGCACTTTATCGGGAGCGTACCGTCTCACATCCTGGTGGTGGTGGATGAAGCCTATATGGAGTACGTTACAACCGATGACTATCTAGAAACCCTACCTCTTCTGTCAGCATTCGAAAACCTGATCGTTCTTAGAACATTTTCAAAAATATATGGCCTGGCAGGTTTAAGAGTCGGGTTCGGTGTCATGAATGAAGAAATAGCTGAACAGCTTCGAAAAGTGAAAGATGTCTTCAATGTGAATACCGTTGCCCAGAAGTCAGCGATCATTGCCCTGGAAGACCAAGCGTTTATTAGGGAGTGTGCCCATAAGAACGAGCAGGGGCGTCATTATTTGGAAAGTGAATTTGATCGTCTGGGGATATCCTATTTCCCGTCTCAATCGAACTTTATCATGGTCGACACGGGAATGAATGGTGACACGGTCTCATATGAACTTGTGAAAAGGGGGCTCGTCGTCCGTTCAGGAACTCTTCTTGGATATCCGACCACGGTTCGTGTCACGATTGGAACACAGGACGATAACAAGAGATTCGTAGGAGCACTGGAAGACATTTTGCAAAACGAAGGGGTGAACTAAATGGATATCAAACCCCAGACGTTGGAGTGGCAGTCTGCCTATAAATTAATGATCGGCTCGATTTTGCCCCGGCCGATTGCCTTTGTTTCATCCCTTGATGAAGATGGGAATGCGAACCTGGCACCTTACAGCTTCTTTACGGCGATTTCTGCAGAGCCTATGCTGGTCTGCTTCTCCCCCATGAGAAGAGGGAAGGATGGCAGCAAAAAGGATACCCTAGAAAATATCGAGAAAACGAAGGAATTCGTCATCAATATCGTAAGTGAAGAGTTTGTGGAGGAAATGAATAACTGTGCCATTGAATTTGAATCGACAATTGATGAATTCGAGCAAGTCGGTCTGACGAAGAAAGAGTCCATTACGGTAAAACCTCCAGGCGTATCTGAAAGCAAGGTGCAATTGGAATGCGTTCTTCATGAGGTTCTTCACTTCGGAGATCAACCTGGTGCAGGGAGCCTTGTCATCGGGAAGGTAGAATGTGTGAGAATCGATGATGAACTCTATTACGACGGAAAAATAGATTCAAAGAAACTCAAGCCGGTGGGAAGACTTGCCGGTCAGATGTACACCAAACCATTATCCGATTCATTTGAATTGATTCGAAAAAGGTGATGTTACGTGAAGCTGGTTAGTTTTTTAAAAGAAGGAGAAGTAAGGGCAGGGATTGTTCAGGATGATCTTATAGTGGACATCCATGCTGTAAGCAATGGGTCGCTCCCTAAAGACATGTTATCAATTATCGATCTTGGAGAAGAAGGCATGAAAAGGATGAAGGAGCTCGGTACCTTGTCGGAAAAAGACAAGGGAGTGCATTCATTACGTGATGTCACCCTGTATTCACCAATTCCAAGGCCTGTCAGCATCCGGGATTTCTATGCGTTTGAAGAGCATGTGAAAACGGCCCGTAAACGGAGGGGACTGGATGTTGTGCCGGAATGGTATGACATCCCCGTCTTCTATTTCACCAATCATTTGGCAGTAAAGGGTCCTCTCGATCACATTGAAAAGCCGGCTGACTGTGAGTGGCTGGATTATGAATTGGAAATCGCCTGCGTGATTGGCAAAGAAGGAAAAAACATTTCAAAAGACAACGCGGAAGACTATATTTATGGTTATTTCATCATGAACGACTGGAGTGCTAGAGACATCCAGAAGCATGAGATGAAAGTAGGGCTTGGTCCAGCAAAAGGAAAGGACTTTGCCACTTCTTTCGGTCCTTATTTAGTGACGAAAGATGAACTGGAGACCTATAGAAAAGGAGACCGTTTTGACCTGCCTATGACGGGGAAGGTGAATGGGAAACTCTTATCCGAGGGGAATTATCAGGATATTCATTATACATTTGCAGACATGATCGAGCGTGCCTCCAAAGACGTCACCCTGTATCCCGGTGAGGTAATTGGATCCGGGACTGTAGGAACCGGATGCATTTTAGAGCTGGGTCCTGAGACGCATCCTTGGTTGAAGCCGGGGGACGTAGTGGAATTAGAGATTTCGGGATTAGGTGTTCTGCGTAATACAATTGTAAGCAGAAGAGAGGAGGAAAACCATGTACTATCGTCAACTGGGGAAAATACCTCACAAACGTCACACCATGTTTAAAAAGGACGATGGCACGCTTTATAGAGAGCAGGTCATGGGGACGAAGGGATTCTCGGGAACACAGTCGATTCTGTATCATCATCATTTGCCGACGGCTGTGGCAAAAACCGAATATTTAGGGAGTTATATGCCGGAGTTTGAGGAAGAGGGTGCACTACGTCATCGACATTTCTTTACAGACAGACTCGAGAAAAAAGGCTGTGCCTTAAAGAGCCGTGAGTATTTACTTGGTAATTCGGATCTATTGATTGGAACCGCCTATGTCACAGAAGAGATGACAAGCTTTTACCGAAATGGTGATGGAGATGAAATGCTTTATATCCATTATGGTAAAGGAAAGGTGGAGACGTTGTTCGGAACGATCTCCTATGGAAAAGGGGATTATGTGGTGATCCCAATCGGGACCATCTACCGTGTCGTTCCTGAAGAAGAGACGAAGATGCTGATCGTCGAGTCCTTCAGTCAGATTACCACCCCTCGCCGTTATCGCAATGAGTACGGACAGTTACTAGAGCACAGTCCTTTTTGTGAACGGGATCTACGAGGACCTGAGAAGCTTGCAACCATGAATGAAGAGGGCGAATTCGAAGTAATCACCAAATCAAGGGGAGGGCTTCATTCCCATGTGTTAAATCATCATCCACTGGACGTCGTCGGCTGGGATGGCTACCTGTATCCTTGGGTGTTCAACATTGAGGATTTTGAGCCGATTACAGGACGCGTGCATCAGCCGCCTCCTGTTCATCAAACGTTTGAAGGGCATAACTTCGTTGTCTGCTCATTTGTTCCAAGATTATACGACTACCATCCGGAATCGATTCCGGCTCCTTATAATCACAGCAACGTGAACAGTGATGAGCTGCTGTACTATGTTGAAGGAAACTTCATGAGCAGAAAGGGAATCAAAGAAGGTTCGATTACCCTCCACCCGAGCGGGATTCCACACGGTCCTCATCCAGGAACGACAGAAGCCAGTATCGGGAAAAAAGAAACCCTCGAGCTAGCCGTGATGATCGATACCTTCAAACCGTTGAAGATCGTTAAAAAAGCAAAGGATGTCGAAGATCCGAATTATATGTTTACATGGGTATAAAAGAAGAATCAATCCAAAGACCATCTGGTTGCTTGGATTGATTTTTTTTATTTGTATAAAGTATAAAAAAGAGTCAATTCCATTTTGGGAGAATATATTTCTTCACGGAAGATTATTCATGATAGTAGAGAAAGTGGACTAAAAATCCTAGGTTGAAAAGTATGACGGAATAAAAGATTAGAAGGAGTTGTATGGAATCCGTTTCTTTTTGCTGCTCGTTTTTCAGGTTAATAAAAATTCATTCTTTCTATTTAATAGAGAGGTGAATTCTCATTTATGAATAATCAGTGAGAATCTATCAGTCATATACACACAGGGACAAACTCCCCGAAACCCCATTCTCAGAGGATTTTGTCGAAAAATTTTCAAAAGAGATCCCCACCAGAACTGAAGCGTCATTCCCCCATTAAATAAAAAAATTTCAAAAAAATTTTTCTCCCGACAAACTCTATAAGGACAAAGATGTAAGCGTTTACTTATAATCAGATTAATCTAAATAGTCAAATAATTTATAAAAAGCCTGTTGACCTTCCTTAAAAACGGGAGTAATATTGTCCTCAATAAAAAAATCTGAGCCAGCAGTAAACAGCAGGAATACCGAATCAAGCCGGCTGTACGAATGAGCTCCAAGTCAACGGTCTTTCGTTGCAAAAATAAAATTCCGAATAATCAAATAAACTTCAACCAGGAAAGGAATGATTAACATGAACGAACAATGGATCTACTTAGACGGACAATACGTAAAAAAGGAAGACGCAGTTGTATCTGTGTACGACCATGGTTTTCTATATGGAGATGGAGTGTTCGAAGGGATTCGAATGTATGATGGGAATGTGTTCCGTCTGGAAGAGCATGTTGATCGCCTTTATGACTCAGCAAAATCCATCATGTTGCATATCGAAGTGTCGAAAGAAGAAATGTGTGACATTATCGTTGATACATTGAAAAAGAATCAACTCGAGAATGCCTATATACGAGTGGTCATTTCTAGAGGTGTTGGAAACCTGGGATTGGATCCATTTTCTTGTAGGAAGCCACAAATCATTGTCATTGCAGAACAATTAGCCCTATTCCCTAAGAGCTTATACGAAACGGGTATCGATATCGTTACGGTGGCCAGCCGTCGAAATCGTGCAGATGTTCTTTCACCAAAGGTTAAATCCTTAAACTACTTAAATAACATTCTCGTTAAAATCGAAGCGAACCTCGCTGGTGTAAGCGAAGCATTAATGTTGAACGATCAAGGATATGTAGCAGAGGGATCCGCAGACAATATCTTCATTGTCAAAAAAGGAAAGATCCTCACGCCTCCCGGATATGTAGGGGCCCTTGAAGGAATCACCCGTAATGCCATCATCGAGATTGCCGGGAAATTAGGATTCGAGATGAAGGAAGAAGTCTTCACCCGTCATGATGTGTATACAGCGGATGAAGTGTTCTTAACAGGGACAGCCGCCGAAGTCATTGCCGTTGTAAAGGTTGACGGACGTGTAATCGGTGAAGGAAAACCTGGAAAGTATACAACCCAATTATTGCAGGAGTTCAGAAACACTGTCACGCAGGATGGAAGAAAAGCTTACAAACAGAATGCTCAAGTTGGCTAAGTTGGAGGTGATGACGTGAGAAGTGACATGATCAAGAAAGGAATCGACCGGGCTCCCCACCGCAGTTTACTATATGCGACGGGAGTCAAGCTCGAAGACATGGAAAAACCATTTATCGGGGTGTGCAACTCATACATCGATATCATTCCCGGTCATATGCATTTAAACGGATTTGCCCAAGTGGTAAAAGAAGCGATCCGGGAAGCCGGCGGGATTCCATTCGAATTCAACACAATCGGTGTGGATGATGGGATCGCCATGGGACATATCGGGATGAGGTACTCATTGCCAAGCCGGGAACTGATTGCCGACTCAGCAGAAACCGTCATCAACGCTCACTGGTTCGACGGAGTGTTCTACATTCCGAACTGTGACAAGATCACACCGGGAATGCTCATGTCAGCGGTTCGAACAAACGTCCCATCGGTTTTCGTATCGGGAGGGCCGATGGAAGCGGGGGTTTCCAGTGAAGGGAAACCATTATCACTCGTATCCGTTTTCGAAGGGGTCGGTGCCCATCAGTCAGGAAGGATGACGGCGGAACAACTTCTTGATATTGAAGCCAATGCGTGTCCGACATGCGGATCATGCTCAGGAATGTTCACAGCAAACTCCATGAATTCCCTGATGGAAATGCTTGGAATGGCTCCTCCGGGAAATGGCACGATTGTTGCCACATCGGAAGAGCGGCATCAGTTAATCAAGGATGCAGCCAAATATTTAGTGGAAATGGTGAAAAAGGATATTAAACCAAGAGACATCATAACGGAAGACACCATCGATGATGCCTTCGCGTTAGACATGGCCATGGGAGGTTCTACCAATACCGTCCTGCACACATTGGCCATTGCCAATGAAGCAGAAATCGATTATGACATCAACCGGATCAATAAAGTCGCTGAACGAGTTCCCTATTTATCTAAAATAAGCCCGGCCTCAGATTACTCCATGCAGGACGTCCATAACGCTGGAGGGGTCAGCGCCATCATTAAAGAGCTATGTGAAATGGAAGCTGTACACAAAGATCGCATCACCATTACAGGGAAGTCTCTTTATGAAAATGTGAAGGATGCTCATATTCAAAATGACGATGTCATCCGTCGCAGGGAAAACGCCCACAGTCCTGTCGGAGGATTATCCATCCTCTTTGGAAATATCGCTCCAAACGGTGGAGTCATCAAAGTCGGAGCAGTCGACCCATCCATTAAAACCTTCATGGGTGAAGCGATTGTATACGAATCTCAGGATGACGCACTTGCCGGCATCGAAAGTGGAGAGGTGAAAGAAGGGCATGTAGTGGTGATCCGGTATGAAGGGCCAAAGGGTGGTCCGGGAATGCCGGAGATGCTGGCACCGACGGCAGCCATTGCAGGAAGGGGCCTTGAAAAGAAAGTCGCACTTATGACAGACGGTCGATTTTCAGGAGCATCCCGGGGCATTTCAATCGGTCATGTCTCACCGGAAGCTGCCGAAGGAGGACCGATCGGTGTGGTTGAAAATGGAGATCCCATCTTCATTGATCTGACGAATCGAACGATTTCCCTCATGGTTTCAGAAACAGAACTTCAGTTCAGGCAAAAGGAGTGGGTACAGCCCCCACCAAAGATCAGAAAAGGTTACTTAGCAAGATATGCCAAGCTTGTCACGTCAGCCAGTACAGGTGGAATTTTGAAAACGGAATAGAGTAAAGCGTTGAAGAGGTAAAAGGATTGGAAATCGTATTTTCAGAGAGCTGGTGGTGCTGCAAACCAGTAATACATCCAATACCGACATCCCCTCTGAGTATCGTTCTGAACCTCTAAAAGTAGGAACGATCGAGTAGATGATACTCGTTACAAAAACAAAGGCTGGTGAAACCAATCAGTCTGCAAAGGGAGATGATATCCGTTGTCTCTGAATTAGGGTGGTACCGTGGAAAGGATGAAGACCTTTTCGCCCCTGCGAAAGATGAACTCTGTCGTAGTGGGTGGAAAGGTCTTTTTTGTTTGGGAAAGAGCTCATTAAGTACATTTGATTGGTAGGAAAATTGTTAACTGAAATTATGGTGTAGAGTCCCGGCGGCTAGTCCCTCGAGGTCATAAGTCAATCTCGTCAAAAAGGCAAAGAGCCTTTTAAAGCGTCCTTGCCTTATGTTTGTCGGGCCTGACCAAGCCGCCTGCGCATTTCAGATTAAGGAGGAGATAGGCAATGAGAGCGAAGGTAGAGGCAGAACCGGCTTCACAGACACTAACAGAAAACGTCAACGGTGCTGATATGCTCATGAAAGCTTTGAAGGAGGAAAAGGTTGAGATTCTGTTTGGGTACCCTGGAGGAGCGGTCTTGCCGATTTACGATGCTCTATACAAAGCCCCGATCAAGCACGTTCTCGCTCGTCATGAGCAAGGAGCCATCCATGCGGCAGAAGGGTATGCCCGTGTATCAGGGAGACCGGGTGTGGTCATTGCCACGTCAGGACCGGGAGCAACGAATTTAGTAACAGGGATTGCCGATGCCATGATGGATTCACTGCCTCTTGTTATTTTTACCGGGCAGGTGGCTTCAGGGGTCATCGGAACCGATGCTTTCCAGGAAGCGGACGTAGTCGGGATTACGATACCGATCACCAAACATAATTATCAGGTGCGTGATATTAAAGATTTACCGAGGATTGTGAAGGAAGCCTTTCATATCGCATCAACGGGCAGGCCCGGACCAGTACTTGTCGACATTCCGAAAGACTTGACACTGCAGCAAGCTTATCCGGTAAACGATGTGGAAATGGACTTACCGGGGTACCAGCCTAACTTCTATCCCAATCCACTCCAAATCAAGAAACTGGTGGAAGCCATCAAGGTATCCAGGCAGCCGGTCATCTTAGCTGGAGCAGGAGTCCTTCACGGAAAAGCAACGGAGGAACTGAAGACTTTCGCAGAACAATATGACATCCCGGTGATTCACACCCTCTTAGGTTTAGGTGGATTTCCGGCAGATCACCCGTTGTTTCTCGGCATGGCGGGGATGCATGGGTGTTATGCAAGCAATATGGCCCTCCACGAATGTGACTTACTTATCAATATTGGTGCTCGATTTGACGACAGGCTGACAGGGAATCTCGCTACCTTTGCACCACGGGCCAAGGTGGTCCATATAGACATCGATCCCGCTGAGATCGGGAAGAACGTCAAAACGCAGATCCCGATCGTAGCCGATGCCAAACAGGCACTGGAAAAACTCCTTCAACATGCGGAAGAGAAGCCTGATTTCGATGCCTGGCATCATCATCTCAAGTCATACAAAAGGGAATATCCTTTCTGGTATAACCAGGCCCACGATGTTCTTTCACCTCAACGCCTCATCGAACAGGTGTATGAAATGACAAACGGGGAAGCGGTTGTCACAACAGACGTGGGGCAGCATCAAATGTGGGCGGCACAGTATTACTCTTTTAAAAAGCCGAATAATTGGGTCACTTCCGGCGGCCTTGGCACGATGGGATTCGGATTTCCGGCAGCGATCGGGGCTCAGTTAGCGAACCCTTCAAGTACAGTGGTTGCTTTTGTAGGCGATGGCGGATTCCAGATGACTCTTCAAGAGCTGGTGCTGCTAAAAGAGTTGAACCTTCCTGTTAAAGTGGTGCTTCTCAATAACGGTACCCTCGGAATGGTGAGACAGTGGCAGGAGACATTCTTTGAAGAAAGATACTCACAGTCGGTTTTCGCTATGCAGCCTGACTTTGTGAAACTGGCCGAATCATACGGAATCAAAGGACATCAAGTGAAAACCCAGGAAGACGTGGATTCTGTTTTAAAAGAAGCATTAACAAGTGATGAACCGGTACTCATCGATTGCTGGGTGAATCCTAAGGAAAATGTCTACCCGATGGTGGCTCCAGGAAAAGGATTACACGAAATGTTAGGAGTGAAACCATGAGGAAACGGATTGTAACGGCTCTTGTTCATAACCGGAGCGGTGTCTTGAATCGGGTGACCGGATTGTTTACAAAGCGTCAGTTCAACATCGAAAGCATTTCAGTAGGCTACACAGAAGTCGAAGGGATTTCGAGAATGACTTTTGTCGTCAATGTTGAAGACGATCGCAAAATTGAACAGCTCTTAAAACAGCTTCATAAACAAATTGATGTCCTCAAGGTCTCCGACATCACGGATCAAGGCGTAGTTGCAAGGGAACTGGCACTCATCAAGGTGTTAAGTACAGGGCAGACCCGATCTGAAATCAATGGAATCGTAGAACCTTTCAGGGCCGCCATCATTGATGTGGCAAGGGACAGCGTAACCGTCCAGGTAACAGGCGAAACATCCAAAATTGAAGCCATCATCGATCTGTTAAGGCCATACGGAATCAAAGAAATTGCCCGAACAGGCATCACGGCATTCGCAAGGGGAAATGGTAAATCGGTAACGGATTTAAAACAGTATTCAATCGTGAATTAGAAGTTGAATGGATGCTTTAAAAAAACGTATTATTCAAAAAATGGAGAGGATGAGGGAAATGGTAAAGGTATATTATAACGGAGATGTAAATGAAGAGGTTTTAAAAGGGAAGAAGGTAGCGGTTATCGGTTATGGTTCACAAGGTCACGCACATGCTCAAAACCTGAAGGAAAGCGGATTTGATGTGGTAGTGGGGTTGAGAAAAGGAAAGTCGTGGGACCAGGCGGAAAAAGACGGATTTGATGTCTACTCCGTCCGGGAAGCAAGTGAACAGGCAGACGTCATCATGGTACTCCTGCCGGATGAGCATCAACCGAAAGTGTATGAGGCAGAAATCAAGCCGGCCTTGTCAACAGGGAAAGCACTGGCATTTGCACACGGATTCAATATTCATTTCCACCAAGTCGTTCCCCCGGAAGATGTAGATGTATTCCTGGTAGCACCGAAAGGACCGGGGCACCTGGTAAGAAGAACATTTGAAGAAGGAGCCGGAGTGCCCGCACTATTTGGGGTTTATCAAGATGCTTCAGGTCAAGCCGGTGAACTGGCGCTAGCGTATGCCAAAGGTGTAGGGGCAGGACGCGCAGGAATCCTGGAAACATCCTTCCAGGAAGAAACAGAAACCGATCTATTCGGGGAACAAGCAGTCCTGTGTGGAGGGGTAACATCCCTTGTAAAAGCAGGATTCGAAACGCTGGTCGAAGCCGGTTATCAAAAAGAGGTCGCCTATTTCGAGTGTTTACACGAATTGAAGCTGATCGTTGACCTAATGTATGAGCAGGGATTAGAAGGAATGCGCTTCTCAATCTCAGACACGGCTCAATGGGGAGACTTCGTTTCAGGTCCACGGGTGGTGAACGAAGAAACGAAAGCCCGCATGAAGGAAGTATTAACGGATATCCAAACAGGAAAATTTGCGAAGGGATGGATCTTGGAGAACCAGGCAAACCGTCCGGAGTTTAACGCCATCAACCAGCGTGAAAGTCAGCATCCGATTGAAGTCGTTGGAAAAGAGCTTCGTAAAATGATGCCATTTGTTCAGAAACCTTCTACTAAAGAAAAGGAAGTGGTTGCGAATGCGAACCATTGAGATTTTTGACACAACCCTACGGGACGGTGAACAGTCAGCGGGTGTAAATCTAAATACGATTGAAAAGATTGAAGTAGCAAAGCAGCTGGAAAGGCTGGGGGTAGACGTAATTGAAGCCGGGTTTCCTGCAGCTTCAAAAGGAGACTTCGATGCCGTGCAGAGAATCGGTTCCACGATCAAAAACAGCTCTGTTACAGGGCTGGCACGAGCCCAACTACGGGATATCGATGCGGTTTGGGAATCTCTTAAGGGTACTGCGGAACCAAGATTGCATGTGTTCCTTGCAACCTCACCCATTCACATGACCCATAAGTTAAAGATGTCCCCTGATCAGGTCATTGATACAGCCGTTCAGGCCGTTCAATATGCTAAGAAATTTTTCCCGGTTGTTCAGTGGTCGGCAGAAGATGCGTGCCGAACAGACTTGAATTTCTTAGTGAAGATCATGGAGAGAGTCATTGCAGCAGGGGCTTCGGTCATTAACCTGCCCGATACGGTAGGGTATATTACTCCCCAAAAATACGGAGAACTCTTTCGATACGTAAGAGAAAACGTTCCGAATATTGACGGAGTAAAGCTATCGGCTCATTGTCATGATGATCTGGGAATGGCGACAGCCAATTCACTGGCTGCCATTGAAAACGGAGCCGATCAAATTGAAGGAACGATCAATGGGATCGGGGAAAGGGCTGGAAATGCAGCTCTGGAAGAGATCGCAGTGGCTCTTAGAATCCGGGAAGATTTTTACGGAGCCACCACCCGCCTGAAACTAGATGAAATTAAGAAAACAAGCTCTCTTGTCAGTAAGCTGACGGGGATGAGAGTACCAGCTAACAAAGCGGTTGTAGGTGATAATGCTTTCGCTCATGAATCAGGTATTCACCAGGACGGAATGCTGAAGGAAAAAACAACGTACGAAATCATCACCCCTGAGTTGATTGGAGTGAATGCAACCCGCCTGGTTCTGGGAAAACACTCCGGACGTCACGCCTTTAAAAATAAGGTAGTTGAATTGGGATTTGAACTTTCAGATGAGAAGCTTAATGAAGCATTTCATGCATTCAAGGATCTGGCGGATAAGAAGAAGGAAATCGTCGATGAAGATCTATTCAGCATCCTGACGAATAAGCAAACGGAAATGGCCGATGGAGTCGGCTTTACGTTAGAAAGAATGCAGGTCCAATATGGCATGGACAATATCCCGACGGCCACGATCGAATTGAAGTTTGAGGATGGAAGTGTAACCCAGCTCGCTTCAACGGGTTCAGGAAGTGTAGAAGCCATCTACAATACAATCGAAAAGATACTGCCAAGTCCTTCTAGATTATTAGATTACAAGATCAACTCAGTCGGAGGGGGCCGGGATGCCCTTGCAGAAGTCTATGTCCGACTCGAATATAACGGAGAAAATACAAGTGGAAGAGGAACCGCCCAGGATGTATTAGAAGCATCAGCCCGTGCTTATCTGAATGCAGTGAACCGATCAGCACAACGGAAATCACAGTCCATGGAGAAGGAAGCAGTGGAAGCCAGCTTGTAAGACAGAGAAGCCTTGTATACCAAGGCTCTCCCATAAGACCAATCAAAACAGGAGGTAATTCTAATGAAGAAAAAAATCGCTGTACTACCAGGAGACGGTATCGGTCAAGAGATTATGGACGGGGCATTAGAAGTACTGAACGCAGTGGGTGATTGGTTCGGTCATGAATTCGAAGTCGAAAAAGGTCACATCGGCGGGTCTGCCGTCGATCGCTTCGGTACACCCTTACCTCCTGAAACAATCAAGCTTTGTAAAGATAGTGATGCCGTATTACTTGGGGCCGTTGGAGGACCAAAATGGGAACATCTTCCGAAAGAGCTTCGTCCTGAAAAAGGTCTCCTGGCGATCCGCAAAGAGTTCAACCTTTTCGCGAATCTGAGACCGGTGAAAGCATTTGAAAGTTTACTAGGTGCATCCCCACTAAAACAGGAGATTGTAGAAGAAGTAGATTTGGTGATTGTCAGAGAACTGACAGGAGGATTGTACTTCGGTCAGCCGTCCGGTCGTCAAGGGAAGCGAGACGAAGTTGCAGTTGATACCCTTGTATATGAAAAAAGTGAAATCGAACGAATCGTTCATAAAGCCTTCAAGCTGGCTCAAAAGCGCAAGAAAAAACTAACGTCCGTCGACAAGGCAAATGTTCTGGAAACAAGTCGAATGTGGCGTGAAGTCGTGAATGAAGTCGCCGTTGAATACCCGGATGTGGAAGTGGAGCACATGCTGGTCGATGTAGCGGCCATGAAGCTGATGTATCAGCCGAAGCAATTCGATGTTTTAGTAACTGAGAATATGTTCGGGGATATCCTGAGTGACGAAGCCTCCATGATCACAGGCTCACTCGGAATGCTCCCTTCCGCCAGTTTAAGAGGGGACTCCTTCGGGCTTTACGAACCGGTACACGGATCTGCACCTGATATCGCTGGAAAGGGAAAAGCTAATCCACTGGCCATGATTCTATCGGTTGCTATGATGCTGCGACACTCCTTCGGTTTAAAAGAAGAAGCGGAAATGATCGAAATGGCCGTCCAGGAAGTATTGAATGCAGGCTACCGTACAGGAGATCTTTGGACGATGGGACGCGGAACCGTTGTAGGGACGGGTGCCATGAGCCAGCTGGTTGTAGAGCGCTTAGAAGCGGATCATGCGCTGTCTTCAATCTTGGCGGCTTACTTGTAGGGTAGAATGTGCATGTCGGATTTTGCAGAGGCGTTACTGAAATTGGTTTTGTGGAAGCAAACAGATTATAAAGAAGTTGATTGAAGCGGAAGGCACTCGACTCCTGCGAGTATAGCGGGACAGGTGAGACCCCACAGGCGCTTGCACCGAGGAGGCTAACCGCCCGCCCCGCGGAAAGCGAGTGCCTGGAGCGGAAATCAACCACTACTCGCTTAGCAACAATTCTATCAATACAGTCTTAACTGAATAAAAATCTTACCAAACCAGGAGGGAGTTCATGGCAGGGAAAAATATCATCGAAAAGTTATGGGAAAAACACATTGTGCACAGAGAAAAGGGAAAGCCGGATTTACTGTATATTGATTTGCACCTTGTACATGAAGTTACGTCTCCCCAAGCATTTGAAGGTCTTCGAATAAAGAATCGCAAGGTGAGAAGACCTGATTTAACTTATGCCACGATGGATCACAATGTACCGACGAGAGAGCGTCACATCATCAGAGATGAAATCGCTCGACTGCAGATGGATACGTTAAAGAAAAATTGCGCAGAATTTGATGTCACTCTTGCCGATATTCACCATCCTGATCAAGGGATTGTCCACGTCATCGGTCCAGAGCTCGGTTTGACACAGCCGGGGAAAACCATTGTTTGCGGAGACAGCCATACCTCAACCCACGGAGCCTTCGGAGCACTGGCCTTCGGGATTGGCACGAGTGAAGTGGAGCATGTATTAGCAACTCAAACCCTCTGGCAATCCAGGCCGAAAACTCTTCAAGTGGAAGTGACGGGAGAGTTGGGATTCGGTGTCACAGCCAAAGACGTGATCTTAAACATCATTTCTACCTACGGGGTAGGATTTGGAACCGGATATGTCATCGAATTCACCGGTGAAGTGATCCGCAATCTATCCATGGAAGAAAGAATGACCGTCTGTAATATGAGCATAGAAGCAGGAGCAAAAGCGGGATTAATCAGTCCTGACGAGACGACCTTCGATTATTTAAATGGAAGAGAATATCTTCCTAAAGATAAATCGTTTGAACAATGTAAAGAAGAGTGGAGATCCTTAACGAGTGACAAGGACGCAACCTATGATCACAAAATTGAGGTGAAGGGTGAGGAGATTGAACCTCATGTAACATGGGGAACCAATCCTGGAATGGGCGCATCGATTTCGAGGTCCGTCCCTCATCCGGAACAGTACGTAGACCCTTCTGAAAGAGAAGGGGTTGAAAGGGCGATCCATTATATGGGGCTCGAGTCGGGAATGAGAATCGAGGATATCGAGGTTGATTATGTGTTTATTGGCTCGTGTACGAATTCTCGTTTGAGTGACTTGAGGGCGGCTGCGGAGGTGGTAAAAGGCCACACTGTAAAGCCGGGCGTAACCGCTTTGGTTGTTCCGGGTTCATTTAAAGTGAAGAAAGAGGCGGAAGAGGAAGGGTTGGATACCATTTTTAAAGAAGCCGGATTCCAGTGGAGGGAAGCAGGCTGCAGCATGTGCCTGGCTATGAATGATGATATCGTGCCTCCAGGCAAACGCTGTGCATCGACTTCCAACCGGAACTTTGAAGGCCGGCAAGGAAACGGATCGAGAACCCATTTATTGAGCCCGTCCATGGCCGCAGCGGCTGCCGTGACTGGAAAACTGACAGATGTACGAAAGCTTGAAAAGATGCCGATTTCTTAGGAGGTGAAAAGGTGGCGATCAATCATGTGGAAGGAAAAGTGTTTCCTCTCAGAAGAGACAATGTAGACACCGATCAAATCATACCGAAACAGTTTTTAAAAAGGATTGAGCGTAAAGGCTTCGGCCAGTACTTGTTTTATCATTGGCGGTTTGAAGACGATGGGAAGTCGCTAAGAGACGATTTCATATTAGACACACCTCAATATCAAAACGCCGAGGTCCTCGTCGGTGGAAAGAATTTCGGTTGTGGATCCTCAAGGGAACACGCACCGTGGGCCCTTCAAGACTATGGGTTTAAAGTAATCATCGCCAAAAGCTTTGCTGATATTTTTTATAACAACTGTTTGAAAAATGGGATCCTGCCCATTCAACTGGATGAAAAAACAGTGGATGCACTTTTGAAAAATGAGAATCATGTAGATTTATATAAAATTGAAGTGTCCCTTGAGCATCAGACCATTTGTGATTCAGAAGGACTTCGCTTCTCTTTTGACATTGACCCTTACTGGAAGACGATGCTTTTAAAAGGACTGGATGAGATTGATTTGACGTTACATTACGGAAAAAATATTGAAGAATACGAAAAAAATCATGAGGTGAGTGGCTTGGGAATTTAATGGATAACACTGAAGTTGTAGAAGCAATGGAAAGAATCAGTCATCAGGTGCATCGAACACCGTTAAAGCAATCATCGACGCTGAATACGTTCACAGGTGGAGAGATCTATTTGAAAATGGAGAACCTGCAGCGAACAGGTTCCTTCAAAGTAAGAGGCGCAATGAATAAAATCATGTCATTGTCTGAAGAAGAAGCGGGTAGAGGCATCATTGCCGCATCTGCAGGAAATCATGCCCAAGGTGTGGCACTGGCTTCATCCCTGCGCGGAGTTCCGTCGAAAATCTTCATGCCGAAACGGACACCTTCCACAAAAATAGCGGCAACGAAACATTACGGAGCTGAAATTGTTCTGACTGGAGACACCTATCAGGAAGCCTACGGGGCAGCACTTGAAGAGAAAATCAGAAATGGCTCGACGTATGTTCATGCATTTGATGATCATAAAGTGATGGCTGGGCAAGGCACAGTCGCACTGGAAATGCTTCAGCAACTCAGTGATTTAGACATGATCCTGGTACCTGTTGGCGGAGGAGGCCTGTTGGCCGGGATGGCACTGGCCGTAAAAGCCTTTAACCCCCGAGTACAAATCGTCGGCGTACAGGCACTGGGAGCCCCTGCTACGTATAACTTTTTTACAGGAAGAAACAAAGGATCCCTGGAGCATGTACACACCATTGCGGACGGGATCCTCGTCAAGAAGCCTGGAGAGCTCACGTTTCCGATCATCCGTCAGTATGTAGACGATATGGTCACCGTTACGGATGAAGAAATCTCCTATAGTATCATGTTTATGCTTCAACGGGAAAAAACGCTGGTTGAAGGAGCAGGAGCAGCATCCTTAGCGGCAGCCATGTGCCAAAAGGTCGAGGTACATGGAAAGAAAGTCGGCTGTGTCATCAGTGGAGGAAATGCCGACCCAAGTAAGATCCCTGTGTATCGTGATCTATCCAAAATGGCCAGACAGCTGCACTATATTGTGTAAAAGAAGGACGGCTCTTAACTGCATGTTAGTTAGGAGCGGTCCTCTGTTTTTACTAGCGTTGGGGCAGTTGTTAGGTGTTCGAGTTTGTTCACAATTTGGCACAACAAACGGTAAAAGTTGCACAAGTTTGGTGGAAAGTGGCACAACAAATCGCAAAAGTGGCACAAGTTTGACCGAAAGTGGCACAATATCAGCGATCATGACGATGTACAAGCAGTGAAACCAACCCAACTAGCACATAGCACCACATTATGCAGGAAAGGTACATTTTAAGACAGATACTTTAGCAACACAGTCTTAATTTGCTCGTATAAAAATAATTCTCCCAATCTATGAATAATGAAAGCTCTTACATTCAATAAATACGTAAATACCTATTGTAATAGGTAATTTTTTCAACTATAATGTCCACTATACAAGAACAAATGTACATATGAAATAAACAAATGGAGGTTTTCGGCTTATGGAATCAATTTCAATCGGACTTTTAGGACTCGGAACGGTGGGAGCCGGAGTGGTGAAGATTGTAGAGAATCATCAGGATAAACTGTCCCATCAAATCGGCTGCCCTGTGAAGGTAAAGAAAGCCCTTGTTCAGGATTTAGAGAAAGATAGAGGACTGGAAATGGAAAACAGCATACTGACCTTAAATCCTGAGGACGTCCTGTTTGATCCTGAAATTGATATTGTGGTCGAGGTAATGGGAGGAATCGAAGCGACGAAGGAACATCTCCTCCATGCACTGCACCAGAAGAAGCATATCGTAACGGCAAACAAGGATCTTATGGCGCTTCACGGGCCGGAATTACTAAGGACAGCCTCAGAAAACGGCTGTGACCTATTCTACGAAGCCAGCGTTGCAGGGGGTATCCCGATTTTAAGAAGTTTAGTAGATGGCCTTGCCTCCGATCGCATCACGAAAATGATGGGAATCGTCAACGGAACGACGAACTTTATTTTGACGAAGATGACGAAAGAGGGACGGACCTTCGATGATGTTCTCAAGGAAGCCCAGGACTTAGGATATGCAGAAGCGGATCCGACGGCAGATGTAGGCGGCTTGGATGCAGCGAGAAAGATGGCGATTCTTTCAACATTAGGGTTTTCTATGAACGTCGATTTAGCCGATGTGAAAGTGAAAGGGATTACGGAAGTGACGGGTGATGACATCCAATATGCCGAGCAATTCGGCTACACAGTGAAGCTCATCGGCTACGCTCACCGTGAAGGAGATAGTGTTGAAGTGAGCGTGGAACCCACTCTGCTGCAAAATGAACATCCACTCGCATCCGTTCATGATGAATATAACGCAGTGTACGTATACGGGGAAGCGGTTGGTGAAACGATGTTTTACGGTCCGGGGGCAGGAAGTCTTCCAACTGCCACAGCCGTCGTATCAGATATGGTAGGAATTATGAAGAATATGAGATTGGGAGTCACGGGTAAGAGTGCGGTGAACCCGCAGTTCCCTAAAAAGTTAAAAGAACGGAATGAAATTCATTCAAAATATTTCTTGCGTCTGCACGTTCAGGATGAAGTAGGCGTTTTAGCAAAACTCACTTCCATCTTCTCGAATCACGGTGTCAGTTTTGAGAAGATTCTGCAGAATCCGTTAGACAGTGATGAGTTTGCTGAAATTGTCCTTGTGACTCATAAATCATCTCTTGATCATTACGAAGACATTTTGATGGAGCTGAAGGATTATGAAGCGGTTCATTCGATCGAAAGTTCATACCGTGTAGAAGGGGGAGACAAAGGATGAGATGGAAAGGGTTACTGGAGCAGTATGGGGAGCATCTTCCATTAAATGATGACACGCCTCTTTTAACTTTAAATGAAGGGAATACTCCCTTGGTTGAATTAAAAACGCTGTCCCGGGAATGGGGCATCGAGTTGAATGTAAAGGTAGAGGGAGCAAACCCTACCGGATCCTTTAAAGATCGCGGTATGGTTCTCGCCGTTGCCAAAGCGGTAGAGTCAGGGAGTTCGACGGTCATTTGCGCCTCTACTGGAAATACCTCTGCTTCAGCAGCGGCCTATGCAGCGAGGGCAGGAATCAAATGTATCGTGGTCATCCCCGAGGGGAAAATTGCTCAAGGGAAATTAGCTCAAGCCGTCATGTATGGTGCCGAAATCATTTCCATCGAAGGGAATTTTGATGAAGCCCTGGAAATCGTCCGTGAGTTGAGTAAAACCGAATCTGTGACTCTGGTGAATTCAGTGAATCCGTATCGTTTGGAAGGACAGAAAACAGCCGCTTTTGAAGTCATCGAAGGGTTGGGTGAGGCCCCTGATGTGCTTGCGATCCCTGTCGGTAATGCGGGAAATATTTCAGCATACTGGAAAGGATTCAAAGAATATCATGAGCTCAAAGCTTCAACTTTACCACGAATGTTTGGCTTTGAAGCATCTGGAGCAGCAGCTCTGGTCCATGACAGGGTGTTTCCTCAGCCTGAAACGATTGCCACTGCGATCCGAATCGGGAACCCGGCAAGCTGGACATTAGCAATCGACGCGTTGAAGGAATCAAACGGATATATTGATGAAGTAACCGATGACGAAATTCTTGAGGCCTACCAGCTGCTTGCAAGTAAAGAAGGGATCTTTGCCGAGCCCGCTTCATGTGCATCGATTGCGGGAATAAAGAAATCATTAGATAAAGGCTTGATCGAAAAAGGTTCAAAGATAGTGGCGGTGCTGACAGGTAATGGCTTAAAGGATCCGGTTACGGCCATGGAATGCAGTCCGGTCATACCGGTGAAATTGCCAAACGATCGTGAAATGGTGAAGGACTATATTAAAGGGACAATTGGCGTATGAAAAGACATGACTCCCGCTCCTGGAAGATCATTGTCCCTGGAAGCACAGCCAATTTAGGCGCTGGATTTGATTCTCTGGGCTTGGCGTTAAATGTATTTTTAACCGTTGAGGTACATGAAGCAGAAGATTGGCAAGTGATTCCCCTTTCTTCTGCCTTGGAGGTCTTTCCGACTGATGAGTCTCATTTTATAGTAGAGGTCGTGAAAGAGGTGGCAGATGACTATGGTAAGAAGCCTTCTCCTTGTCACCTCTACGTATCCAGTGACATTCCGTTAACGAGAGGGTTAGGCTCCAGCGCAGCCGCGGTTGTGGCGGGCATTGAGCTTGCCAATGCCCTGTGTGAGCTGGATCTGACCCAGGAAGAGAAACTGGCACTTGCGAATCGATTTGAAGGTCATCCCGATAACGTGGGAGCTTCACTATATGGTGGGTTTGTTGTCAGCTGTCAGCATGAAAAGGGTGTGAGTCTTTTATCGATTCCCGATCTGCCCATTGATGTGGTATGCGTGATTCCTAAAGCTGAACTGAAAACATCGGATTCCCGAAATGTACTTCCCGCCAGTCTTTCCTTTGACGAATCCGTGGAAGCCGGAGCGATTTCAAATGTACTGGTGGCAGCGTTTCTAACGGGAGATTGGGAAACAGTTGGGAAAATGATGAAGCGAGACAGGTATCATCAGCCCCACCGAAGAAAGCTGCTTCCTCACTACGATGCAGTAGAAGGGGTAGCGGGCCGATTCGGGGCATTCGGTGTCGCCTTAAGCGGTGCCGGCCCGACGATTGCCTGCTTTGTGGAACGGGAAGCAAGTGAATGGCTCGCACGGCAGTTGGAACAGTCCTTCCCAAGCATGAACGTCCGCAAACTATCCATCTCACCATCCGGAAGCAGCATCACCACCCAACAACTAAAGGTCCGTCCCTCGTCGCTTTGAAACAGGCGAGGGACGGACCTTGTTTGGTTGAGGAGAAAGCTTGGTTCGTATGGTTATTTTTCTGTTGAAATCATAAAACAATTATCTGTTTCATTTACGATTAGGTAGTAGGGTGATTGATGGGACATGCCCATTTCTTCGCGGAGTTCTTTTGGGATATGGACGGTTCCTTTTTCTGAGACGTAGCGCTTGTTATGAGTAGAGTCTTTGACCGCTCGCTTAATGTATATACAGTTGTTTTGGTAAACGAGTTCTGCAAGTCTTCCTGGAACTAGTCCAAACTGGTCTCGCCATTTGTGTGGGAGGGTAATCGTACCGCTTTTACTGAATGTTTTGCTACCATACATCGTGCTCAACATGTAGCATCACCTGCTTTCACTATCATTGCTTCTCTTTTTTCCTCTTCCATGAAATATAAACACAATTTTGAAAAAATAGGAAGAAGGTTGGGGTGTGTTTAAAGTTAGGAGGTCAGTGGAATAAAAAGGTATAACCCCTAGTGCGGAGGTGTGAATCATCGATCCAATCCAAATTTTGTTTTTGCTTGTAATTGGCTACAGTGTTTTTACCATTGATAATAAGAAAAAGAATGTTCCTGTTCCAGTAGTTTTACTTCTGTTTGGAATAGGGCTGTCGTACGTACCTGCTTTTTCTGACGTCAACTTAACGAAAGACATTATCTTTGAATGGTTTCTACCATCCTTATTATTTATTTCCGCCTATCAACTTTCAACAAAAGCCTTAAAAAAGCATGTTGGAATCATCTCTATCCTTAGTACAGTGGGGATTATCATTACGACCCTTCTGATGAGCCTGCTCTTTTATTACGGTTTGCATCCGTGGCTTTCCATTTCGTTTGTAGAGGCTCTATTAATCGCAACGATCCTGACGCCTACGGATCCTGTTTCCGTTGTGTCTATATTAAAAGAATCTTCCAATCACCAGGACATAGCAGATGTTGTAGAAGGTGAGTCAATGATCAATGATGGGACTAGCATCGTGCTCTTTACGGTTGTGGCAGGAGTCTACTTTGGGGAAAGATCCATTTCAGTGCCTTCTTTTCTTTTGGAATTTCTTTTGGTCTCCTTAGGGGGAATCGCGATTGGTGTGTCACTCGGTTGGCTGGCGAGTAAAGCCATCCACTTCACAACTGATTCCAGATATCAGATCATGCTTAGCATTATTCTTGCTTATGGAACCTTTTACATAGGGGAAGAGCTTGGTGTTTCAGGCGTACTGGCTACTGTATTCTCAGGGATCATGCTTTCGTATGAATACGGAAGAACGATTAAAGAACATCATTTTAGAAAGGATCTAGATGGTTTCTGGACAGTCATGGAACCGACCATTCTCACCTTTTTATTCCTATTAATCGGGATCCAGGCGACACAGTATTTGTCTTTCTCACTAACCGGGTGGATCTTCTTCCTATTTATTCTCTCCTTAGTGGTTCGCTATGTTATTATTATTGGTGTTGTCAAAATGAAAAAAACCTGGAGAAAAAAGTACGGATGGAAGGAAGTATTCATATTAACTTGGTCCGGTATTAAAGGAACTATGTCTGTTGCCTTATTACTAAGTATAGATGGACAAGGACCTCAGCTACTCCATTCCTTGACATTTGGAGTCATCCTGCTTTCTCTCATCATACAAAGCATAGGAATTTACCCTTTGACGACTTTCTTTTTGAAAGGAAAATAAGTCTTCAAAGAATTTATGATAAATTGGTAAGAACTGAGAAACCATAGGAGAAAGACTATTTTGAATTTAGGTGAACTCTCAACGATGAAACAAGCAAAAGACATTGCCTTGAAAATTTCCGTCACCTACGTATTATTAGGCATCCTGTGGATTATATTATCAGACTATTTTTCCATGATCATCGCTCATGAAAAGCTCAGCATGTATATTTATTTTCAGCGCTATAAAGGCTGGTTATTTACACTAGTAACAGGTATGATCATTTTTTTATTGGTTTATCGGAGAACCAGTGAATTAATAATCTCGAATGAAAAGTTGAAGAAAAAAGAGAGACAGCTTCAAATAAGGAATCAGCATTATCATTCTCTATTTGAACAAAATCCGGATGCAGTCTTAGAGCTTAGCCTGGATGGCAATGTGGTATCTGTGAACTCTGAAGCTGAAGGATTGCTGGAATCAACTCATGAAGAGTTGAAAGAAGTGAAATTCAGTAAATTTTTGGATGAAGTCGAGATGAAAAGGGTAACGGAGTACTTTTTCCAAACCTTCAAAGGCTGGGCGTCAACCTTTGAAACGACCATTCATTTAGCCAATAACAACCGGAAAATACTTCGCTGTTCACTTGTACCGATTATTGTTAATCAAAAAGTGACGGGAATGTTTGCCATTGCAAGAGATATCACACTTCACCGGAAAAATGAAGAAATGGTGATCGCATCCGAAAAGCTTTCTGTCATTGGCCAGCTAGCTGCGGCTGTTGCACATGAAATCCGCAATCCCCTTACTTCCCTTAAAGGATTCATCCAACTTATGCAAATCAGTAATCGAATCAACCATGATCATTTGGATATCATGCTCTCTGAAGTCGACCGGATTGACTTGATCTCAGGGGAGATGCTGATTCTGGGTAAACAGCAGGAGTTCGACCTTCGTCATGAAAAACTGGATGATATCCTGAAACAAGTACTGGTGCTGATGGAAGCACAGGCTCATCTTGATAATGTATCCATTCAATATAAAAACCTGGCGGAAAAGCCTTTGTATGTATTGGGTGAAGGAAATCAACTCAAACAGGTGTTCATTAACATTATTAAAAATGCAGTTGAATCCATACCTGATCACAAGGATGGAATCGTTTCGATTACATTGGTCACTCGAGGAGATGACGCCCATGTTGTAGTGGCGGATAACGGAGTAGGTATGGAACCGGAGAGAATCGGCCACCTTGGAGAACCCTTCTATTCAACGAAAGAAAAAGGAACGGGTTTGGGACTGGCCATCTGTCAAAAGATCATTGAACGACATAAAGGATATATACACTTTCAAAGTGAAAAAGAAAAAGGAACCGCAGTGGAAATCAGCTTGACAATCGTGGACGAAGAGATTCCTGCTGCCTCTGCCGATTAAGAAAGGACTAATAGCATGAACTCAATTCCAACTATTATCAATACCCCATCAATCCAAAAAAACTGGGAAGAATCAGGATTCACTTCTTTAACTCCTGTTCAGGAGAGTGTGGTACCTCTCATCATGGAAGGGAAAGATGTTGTTTGTGAATCGCCGACTGGAACAGGGAAAACGTTGGCGTATCTCCTTCCAATCATCCAAGCCATTGATCCATCAAGAAAACAGGCTCAAGCTGTGATACTTGCTCCATCAAGAGAGCTTGTCATGCAAATCCACCAGGAAATCCAAAAATGGGCGAAGGGAACCGACGTCACAAGTGCTGCCTTCATAGGAGGAGCAAACATTAAAAAGCAAGTCGAGAAGCTTAAGAAAAAACCACATATTGTAGTGGGAACAACGGGTCGCTTGATCGAACTGATGAAAATGAAAAAATTGAAGATGCATGAAGTGAAAACCATCGTCGTCGATGAGTTCGACTTAATGATCTCATCAGAACATATCCGTGAAGTGAAGGATATCATCAAAGCCACCTTAAAAGAGCGTCAGGTTCTATTCTTCTCGGCCACTTTGTCAGACGAAACCGAGAACGTAGCAGAATCCCTATTGCAAAACCATGAAATCGTCAAAATGGAAGCGAACCTTGATAACCCGAAAGTGGATCATGTGTATGTATACAGCGAGCTGCGGGACAAAATGGAAGCTCTAAGAAGCATCTCATATTTCAAAGGAATCAAGGCCCTTGTATTTTTTAATCAACTTGAAAAGCTCTCTGAAATAGAAGAAAAACTGAAGTATAAGGGAGTCGAACTGGAAGTACTGGCAGGGGAATCAAACAAGATGGAGCGCAAGCAATCACTGGACCGCTTCCGTTCAGGAAAAGTGTCCATGCTTCTGACAACAGACGTCGCAGCACGTGGTCTTGATATCACAGACGTCACACACGTTGTCCATTACGACTTCCCAAGCGATACGAAACAGTACATTCACCGCTCAGGGAGAACCGGGCGCATGGGGGCGGAAGGAACCGTCATCTGCCTCGTATCTAAACGCGAACTGAGCTTCCTCGAGAAACTTAGCAAAGAACTCAATCTCCCATTCCAAGAAAAAACCATTCGAGGCGGGGGACTTCAAGCACCGGAACAAAAATAAGATGAATAGGTAGAGGTCCGTCCCCAGGTTTTGAGGGACGGACCTCTGTTTTTTGATGACAAAAGTACGCTTGATGTGAGATTTTTATTAACATTAAGTCAAACTGTAGTGTATGATTGGGTTTGGGTCATCTTGGTTGTAATTATTAGCCTGTTATAAGCAGGAATTCAAATATATGGACCGGAATTCATGAGTTATGAACCGGAATATTAATTTATGAACCGATTTCTATGACATATGAACCGAAATTCCAATTTATGAACCAAAATTCAAATATATGAACCTTTTGTCGAAAAATCTTTATAACACCACCATCTACCCATCCAAAATTTTAACCCTATCCCCCATACACGACGTTACCATCCATCATTGTCATCCAAACACCAGTCTCCAGGATTTCTTCTGTTTTCCCTTCAAAGAGATTACGATCCAAGACAACTAAATCAGCTTTCTTTCCAACTTCGATTGTTCCTAAGTCGTGTTCTCTAAAGTTACCGTAAGCAGGGGATTTCGTGTAATGCATCAGGGCATGTGCCATTGAAATTTTCTCGTAAGGATTCCATCCTCCATGTGGGGTGCCGTCTTCGTGTTTACGTGTAACCGCCCGGTAAAGACCAAGCATGGGATTCAGGTCCACAATCGGAAAGTCCGTTCCGAACGCGATACGGGCCCTATGATTCTGCAAAGACCCAATCGGCCAGGTGAATCGAGCCCTTCCCGGACCCAGCCTGTCTAAATAGGCATGCGTATCCATGGACCCTGATGTCAGGTGTTCAGGCTGAATGGATGCAAGGACGCCTAACTTCTCAAACCGATCGAAGTCACTTGGATCGCAAACTTCAATGTGCTCGATTGTATGGCGGGAATCCCGCATGCCATTTACACTCTGGGCATGCTCATACAAATCCAGGCCCAACCGGACCGCTGCGTCTCCACATGCGTGTAGGCGAATCCTGAAACCTTCACGGTCAGCATCGTCAATCCATTCTTGGTACACATGAGGATCATAGATGGTGCCGCCTGTTTCAGAAGGACGGTCAAAGTAAGGCTGAAGTAAAAAGCCGGTATAGGTGAGGGGGACACCATCCAGGAACTGCTTCAAGCCGGAAAATTGAAGCTTATCGGATTGATACTTTTCCCTGAATTGAATACCACGCTCAAGGTTTCCGTCCAAAACATCCAAAAAATGAATTCTCGTCGTCAGCGTTCCTTTTTCCTCAAAGGTCCTATAAAAAGCTGGATCCCCTAAGGTATATCCGGGGAGAGGAAGCATATCAGAAACAGAGGTTATACCGTAGGATGAAGTCTTTGCCAGCATCCCGTTCATCAGCCTGTTTTTCACTTTTTCATCAAACGAAAAAGCTTCTATTACATACTGAACAGCCGTCTCATACAAAAAGCCGGTCGGCTCCCCTTGCTCGTCTTTTTCAATCTTTCCAAAAGGAGGCTCGGGTGTATCACGGTGAATCCCTAATTTCTGAAGGGCAGCTGTATTCAGCCAAGCGCTATGAGCTTCTTCATTCAGAAGCACAACAGGACGGTGTGGAATGTACTGATCCAGAGAGTGACGGGAGGGAAGAGTCTGACCAGGCCAGCGTACGTGATGCCAGCCGAATCCAAGTACCCATTGATCGTTCGGGTGGTCTTTTGCATATTGCGCAACCATTTTCGCTGTTGTATCTTCTGAATACCCGAATGTCAGCTGACAGAACCCCTCAAACATTGCCCCTAAAAACAAATGAAGATGAAAGTCGTGAAATCCTGCCGTCACCAGGCAGTTTCCGACATCCCATGTTTCTGTAGACGGTCCTATAAAGCTTACCATCTCTGAGAGGGGACCAACTCCAATAATACTGTCATCCCGAACAGCCACGAACCCATCAAAAGGGGTTAAAGCATTTCCGGTAAATATGGCTTTACTTATAATGATTTTATGAGCTTTATGATCCAACATCGCTTCTCCAATCCTTTTCATCTTATTAAATCGATTGTAACCAGAATAAGGAAAGAATACAAACCAATGTTTCTAATCACGAGTATAAGATTTTATGAGAATTTCAATTTTCAAGAAGGCATTAAAAAATACAATGTTGAATAGTAAAAGAGAACAAGAAGAAAAGGAGAATGATTATGCTGACAAGAACCTTCCCGGTGCTTGAAACAGAAAGATTCCGCTTAAGGAAGATGGAAGAGGGAGATGCTCCCCAAGTATTTGACTATTTTTCAAAAGAGGAAGTCACTCGATATTATGATTTAGAATCCTTTCAAGAAGAAAAACAAGCTATTGAAATCATCAACAGATGGAACGGGAGATTTCAGGGGAATGAAGGGATCAGATGGGGGATTGCTTTAAAAGAGACAGACGAAATCATTGGAAGCTGCGGTTTTCATCAGTGGGAAAAAGAACACTTTAAAGCCGAAGTGGGATTTGAGGTTCACCCAACGTATTGGAGGCAGGGAGTTATGACCGAGGTGTTAAGACCGATCATGCAGTACGGGTTTGAAGAAATGTCCCTTAATAGAATAGAAGCTTTTTATGATCCGGAGAACACGGCTTCAAAGAAATGCCTTGAAAAAGCAGGGTTTATGTTCGAAGGAGTATTGAGAAAAGCGGCATATGAAAAGGGTATCTTTTGTGATGCAGCTGTTTGTTCCCTGTTAAAAGAAGAGTTTTAACAAAATTTAAGACGCTGCTTATGCCTATATCACATAAACAGCGCCTTAACTTAAGTAAACCTTATTCAATTAACTTTACTATCCTTTCTTACTAATACACATACTTAACATTCTTTTGAATTAATGGTATTGCATGTATTATTTAGTTTATTTTCTCTTGCCGCTGATTTTCCCACACGCCCACATGTTACGAAGATAGTTTTCACGGGCTATCTTCTTGCGTACCATGATGTTAGCATGCTTCGCTTACACTCTTCATTGGAATCATCTCCTGAAATAAGATTGCGCATTCCCGCATATCCACACATCTTGAAATCAGTTTTCACGGGCCGATCTCAAAAGCGAGATGTGATGCTGACATGCTTTGCTAGCTTACTTCATTGGAATCACGCCTTCCTTTAAAGTTTGTGTGTTTGTTAATCATTTATTAATTATATATTAACAAATTATAAAATTAATGCAAATGTTCAGAATAATCAATATAATGCGGTTTGGGCTATTTTTTACGATGAAATAGTCGGTTATCTCACTTTATCTCAATCTTTCTTATTATTTGATTAAAAGGAAAGTGCTGTTGCTCTGTTTAATTAGTTAAGGTGCTTGATTGTAAGGGAATTCGCTCCCTTTCCGCGGACGAGCGGGCAAGCCTCCTCACTTCGCTGCGGGGTCTTTCCCAGCCCGTTTTTCCGCAGGAGTCTCGCAAATTCCCTTACAATCTTCAAGAGCTAAAGGTGAACAGAGCTACAAGAATGTAAAGTATTAGGAAATGACATTTAAAGCAAGGGTAAGTTAAAGCTTATTAGTAATTTTTACACTAAGTTGATTGGAGCGGAAATCAACTACTACTCGCTATTTAGCAACAAAGTTTATGAAATTAGTAAAATTAGAGCCATTAATATAATCTTCTATTAAGGTAATTCATTTCCAAATCAAACTCCCGGTTAACGAGGAGTTCCATTTCCTCAAGATGATGTGTTTCCACCACAGGATCAAGGTGGGACCAGTGAACTTTATTGACGAAGTAATAGTTTCTGATCTTCCTAAGGGTGACAAGGGAGTGGGGGAAAAGATCAAATTCTGCTTTTATGCTGTTGAAGCGGGTAAAGCCCCATTTTGTTAGATTCATCATTTATCACCTAATGTTCTATTACCTTTTCTATCAATATGTTAATCCTCAAGGAGCATATCCGATTTAAACAAACGTTTGATTAGTCTTTCAAAACATTTATTCTACTAGGGTTCAAGGGATTAAACAATCGTTTAACAGTATTTATATATCTAGTAGTCTATCCCTATCATCCTGAGATTGTCATTGCTATTCACGAAGGGCTCTTGTTATGATGAGAAGGTTATGAATCGTAAAGAAAAGCTAGGAGAATGAGCTTTGAATAAAGTATTAACCAACTATTCTATTTATCCATATGAAGCGGAAAAGAAGGAAATCCCGGTAGCGCCACTCCATAAAGGGGAAACGACGAAACAACTGATATCCTCCCATGAAGAGGATTCTTTTTTCTTTCGGACGATGGAAGAAGCAGGCATTCATTTGAATGCTTCTCAGATAGAGGCTGTGCGCCATGTGAAGGGACCGTGCTTAACCCTGGCTGGTGCAGGGACTGGAAAGACGACGGTCCTCGTTTGCCGGGCAGGCTACTTGATGACCGTGAAGAATATTGAGCCGAGGAATATTTTACTGGTGACATTTACAAAGAAAGCGGCGGAAGAAATGAAGCAGAGGATTTCAAGTCTGCCGGGGACGGAAGCTGGCGGACAGGTTCATGCCAGCACGTTTCATGCCCTGTTTCTTTATTTATTAAGATCCCGTCATTACACACAAGAAGTTATCGGGAACGAGCGCTATAAACAAATTATCTTGAAGCAAATTCAGAGAGAAATGAAGATATATGACCCTTATGATGCGGAGACGCTCCTCGCAAAACTCTCTCATTATAAGTTGAACCAAAAAGATATCAGGGATCTTCCACAGAAATCCAAATCAGAAAAAGAAGTGCGTGATATTCTCTTAAAATATGAAGAGTGGAAGCGAATGAATCATAAAATGGATTTCGATGATATTTTGACAGAGGCATATCAATTATTATTGGGGAACCCTAACCTCTTGACCTCTCTTCAGCATCGTTTCCAGTACGTGATGGTAGATGAATTCCAGGATACGAATCTTGTACAATATGAGCTTATGAAGTTGATTGCCGCTCATCGAAACTTGTTCGTAGTAGGGGATGATGACCAAACGATCTACACCTTTAACGGCGCCAGAAACGAATTTATTTTGGATTTTGATGAAGAGTTCCCGGATGCAAGGGTTGTAACTTTGAAAGAGAACTACCGATCTGATGCCTATATCATCGGGTTGGGCAATAAAGTGATCGGACAGAATGAACACCGTCGTGTTAAAGAACTCATCGCCACTAAGGTGGAAGGACAAAAGCCGCTTTATTCAAGACCGGCAACAGCAGATGAAGAGGCGGTTTGGATCACAGAAGAAATCCGTCGGTTAATAGGAGAAGGCTATACGTACGGGGATATGACGATTCTTCACCGCACCATGAGCAGCGGGCGGGCAGTCTTTGAGCAACTGCTATTAAAGGAGATTCCTTTCACGCCTTATAATCAAAAGGATTCCCTCTTCTATGAAAACTGGACGGTGAAACCGGTGGTGGATTACTTGCGGTTATCGATTGTTCCAAGGAATTTTTCAGCCATGGAATCACTACTGCCGACTCTTTTTATAAGAAGGGACCGGGGGATGGCTCATATTCTGGAGGAAGATCGTAAAGAGAGAAAGAAATATCCTCTCATCCATTTAACGACATTATCAGGATTGAAGCCGTTTCAGGTGAAGAATATAAAAGAACGGATGAAATTTCTAAAGTCGATGGGAGACCAGTCACCGGAAGCTGCTATCAAACGGATCAGGAAAGAGTTCTATCATCAATATATTGATGCCCAGGAATCACATGTGGTAACAGAACAGAAGGAACTTATTAAAGAAATGCTGGACGAGCTTGAAGGATCGGCGAAGCGCTTTGATACGATTTCGAGTTTTATTACCTTTATTGATGAGATGAAAGCAAAGTATGAGGAAATCTATTCAAATCAGAGTCAAAAGAAGAACACAAACAGCGTATCGTTAATGACGATTCACCGTTCCAAAGGGTTGGAGTTCCCCGTCGTGTTTTTAATTGGCGCCATTGAAGGAAACCTTCCCCACAGCTCAGCACTGAATGCCAATAAGCTTGAAGATAAGGTATACAAAGATCCGAAACAAAAAGAAAAGACTTTGGGTGCAGTAGAGGAAGAAAGACGGCTCGCGTATGTAGCCATCACGAGGGCAAAAGAGAAATTGTTTATTTCTTCTCCTGCCTATTATCAAGGTGAACAGCGGAAATGCTCCCGTTTTATTGCAGACTTATTTACGAATACTCCCCACACGGATCAGCCGAAAATAAATAAAAAGGCGAGGAGTGGGAAGGTGAGTAAGATCTTGGCCTGGGTTTGCACAAATACCAAGTGCATTGCCTGGCAGAGACCGGAAACCCATGAGGATACGGAATCCAAGGTTTGTCCCCTATGCTCAAGTTCAATGAAACTGGGTGAAAAGGAAATCACTGAATAAAAAGAGCCCGAACGTCCTGGAAGAGAGGATGCCCGGGCTTTTTGCCTTGATGATCGACCGCCTTCTTAAAGATATCAACCGTTATACGGATTTATCGACCTTTATAGAAAGATATCAACCGTTCTTTCATTTTATCAACCGTATTTTCAAGATATCGACCGTTCTGCAATAAACGACAATTTTCGCAGCGGTCTTTAATACAAACCATCATTGTGAAAAATGATCATGATCATGAGAGTCAATTTTTTTCGAATCATTTGAATCCAAAGCTTGTCTTAAGAAATAAATAAGAATACCCAAAATCATTCCCAGCATCACGATTAAACCCAAAGTGATTGTGATTCCCATTGTGCCGCCTCCTTTTTAAATTAGCTATGGTCCCATTTTCACCAAAACATCTATATCGTTAGTCTATGAATAGGAGGAGGGAATATATGCGATTGAAAACAATTTATAGGCGGGGAAATTCAGTAAAAAGGAACTATTTTCTAAATATGCTCACAATTATAGAACGTACGTTCTTTTTTTATGTTAAAATAAGTGTACGGTGTACATAGCTGGGTGGGCAAGAGGCAGCTCCCTTAAGATGGGAGGTGATGAGCGGGAATGATCGAAACGGCAGACGTACTGCAATTGATGATTGCCTTTGGTACCTTAACAGTAGCAATAATCGCAGTCACGCAACAAAAAAAGAAGTAACCCACCCACTATGACAACTGCAAAGGAAAGGTTACTTCTATCTTATTAAAGGATAAAATTGCTCACGGCAATGTATACTGTCAGAGTCCTGGTGGCAGCCAGGACTCTGTATTTAATGAATGAACTTTTCTATTATATTATACAAAATGAAGGGAAAACCTGTAAAGGAATCTTATCATGTTCGATCCATTAAAATGGCTCGGACGGGAGATCCATCTCCTTCTTTAAGAGGGAGGGGAAGGGCCACCAATTCATATCGTCCAGGCTCTACGTGGTCAAGGACAATCCCTTCCAATATTCCGATGTCATGTTGCCGTAATAAATGGTGAGCAGTCAGCTCCTTACTATCCAATGGATCCACTGAAGGAAGATCCACTCCAATCAGGTCCACGCCTTTTTCCTTCAAAAAAGGTGCGAGTTCTTTCGCAATGGGTGGAATGCGTTCTGGAAACTGCTCAGGATTCTTCCAGGCATGAGTCTTGAAAAGTACCTTCTTAACGCCTGAAAAGTCGACCTCCTCCATTAGTTCACTTCTTATTTCTGAAGCATTTTCCACCGATACAACGATGGCCGGTCCCATAAACCTCTCTAATGGCAGGTCCAATATTCTCTTTCCATCTTTGTCAAAGTGGAAGGGGGCATCGACGTGTGTTCCAGTATGAGAACTCATGGTAAGCTGACCTACATTCACGGATCCCGTTTCCTCCTTCGTCCAATTCAATGAGAAAGAAAAGGGAGTGTCCCCTGGCCAAACAGGAGTATCATTGTGCAACGGGCGGGAAATATCAATGATCTTCAAACGGTCTCATCCTTTCTAATCAAAAAGAAGTTACGCTACAACATTCCGCGTATTTTCAAACTTTTTATATTCTTCCTTGTCCATGATGGTTTTCAAAATTTGGATAGTCTCCCACACATCTTCATATGAAGAATAGAGAGCCACGGGAGCCAGTCGAATCACATTTGGTGAACGGAAGTCAGGTGTGACTTTGTTCACCTTTAAGGATTTACAAATTCTTGCCGCCTCTTCATGCTTTAAACTAATGTGCCCACCTCTCTGATCATCTTCAAGTGGGTTACAGATTGTAAACCCATACTGTGAAAGTTCTTGTTGAAATAGATCCATCATAAATCGTGTAAGAGAAAGGGATTTTCTTCTCAGATTCTCAATGCCGGCTTCTTCAAATAACTCCAGCGAGCCAAGTAAAGGAGCACTGCTTAATATATGCGGGGTCCCAATTTGGAAGGCACCTGCAGACTCTGCATGGGTCAACGTATGATCCATATCAAACTGCTTATCCTTGCGGGAGCTGAACCATCCGGAAAGACCAGGTTTTTTCCCTGTATGTCTGTTATGAACAAATAATCCACCTACACCACCCGGGCCGCTATTTAAATATTTGTAATTGCACCACACAGCAAAGTCTACTCCGTCATCATGTAATTGATGAGGAAGAGCTCCAATCGAATGGGCCAAATCGAATCCAATCACAATTCCGCGTTTATGGGCTTCGTTCGTCAAGCGCTTAATATCCAGGAGCTGTCCGCTTCGATAGAGAACGGAGGGTAATAGAATCATAGCAATATCATCCGTCATCTTCCCGATGATGTCCTCTTCTCTTAATGTGTATCCGTCTCTGCTTATTACCTGAATCAGATGTTCATCAGGGGTGTAGCCTTTTAACTCCAGCTGACTTTGAATCGCGTAAATATCCGACGGGAAAGTCAATTCATCTGCTAAGATTTTGGTGCGTTTTCCCTCAGGTTGGTAGAATGTGGCGAGTAACTGATGAAGGTTCGTCGTAATGGAACCCGTCACAATCACTTCTTCCTTTTCTGCTCCAACTAAAGGGGCCGTCATTTCACCAAGCTTCTCAGAATAATAGAACCAGGGCTCCTGCCCATCCATCCAGCCATCGATCCCATGTTCCTTCCAATCTTCCAATGACGTAAGTAACGACTTCTCTGCCCGTTTAGATAATAAGCCTAAGGAGTTCCCATCCATATAATAGTGACTTTTCTTTAAGTAAAATTCATTCCGGTAATGGGCCAATGAGTCCTGCCTGTCCAGTTCCTGAGCGTGTTCCAACGTCAACTTCTCTCCATGTTTCATCCTTATCCCACCTTAAACAGTCTTACCAAAATGATAATCGAAATGATTTGAATAGTAAAATAATTTCTCAACCTATTATAGTAAAAAGTATTTATTTATGAATATATTATTCAAAAATGTATAAAAAGTCAAAAAACTTTGGTATAAATGAATTAATATAAAATTAATCAGGATAATTATTCATAATTGAATAATTTCAAGACTTGCAAAGGGGATGCTGTCTGTGACTGAAATGAAAAAAAGTTGGAATGAAAATGAAGCGATTCTTCATTCGCTGCAAGATGATATTTTAGTAACCAATACAGATGGGATTATCTTGAAAGTAAGTGACGCAACCGGAGACATATATAACGTGAACTCGGCAGAAATGGTAGGGAAATCTGTATATGATCTGGAAAAAGCAGGCGTTTTTTCTCCAATATTAACTCCGATTGTTCTAAAGGAAAAGAAAAAAATAACGTTGGTCCAGACGAGTAAAGAAGGTAAGAAACTGCTTGTTACAGGGATCCCGGTATTCAATGAAACGGGTGAACTAGTGAGAATCGTAAGCTATTCCCATGATGTAACGGAATTATTGAATATGAAAAAGTATTTAACGGAAATGGAAGATGAGATGGAGAGGGTGAAAAGCGAACTTGAAATCCTAAGGAGCCGTCATTACTATTCGGAAGGGATCATTGCCTCAAGTGATGAGATGAAAAAGGTGTTACAGGTTGCCCTGCAAGTAGCAGAAGTCGATGTGAACGTCCTACTGTTAGGGGAATCCGGTGTCGGTAAGTCCCATATCGCGAAATTCATACATAACAAAAGTCAGCGAAAAGGCGGCCCGTTCATTGAGGTCAATTGTGGAGCGATACCAGACTCGTTATTTGAAGCAGAGTTCTTTGGCTATGAACCCGGATCTTTTACGGGAGCGGACCGCAAAGGAAAGATAGGATTAGCAGAACTCGCTGAAGGCGGTACTCTATTTTTGGATGAAATAGGGGAGTTATCTCTATCGAACCAGGTCAAAATTCTAAAGTTCATCCAGGAGAAACAATTTTTCCGCGTAGGCGGTACGAAGCAAAGGAAGGTTGACTTCCGGGTTCTGGCAGCTACGAACAAGGATTTAGAGGCGGCTGTAGAGGAGAAAGAATTCAGGAGGGATTTATTCTTCCGTTTGAATGTGGTCCCTATTACGATTCCTCCATTGAGAGAGCGAACATCAGACATTATTACGATGATCGATTACTTTGTAAACCATTTTTGTGAAAAATATCAGCGCCAAAGAGAGTTAGATGAAGGGGTTGTTCACCAGTTGTTGATTCAAGACTGGAAAGGGAATGTCAGAGAGATAATGAATTTAATTGAAAGGCTGATTGTAACATCTTCTAAGCCATTAATTGAAATGGAAAACCTGCCTGGTCCATACATAAAGCATAGTGCTGATATTTCAGGATTTGAGCACAATGGTCAATCATTAAAAGACATTCTTGAATCAGTTGAAGAACAAGTATTAAAGAATGCGAGGGAGAAGCATAAGACTACTACCCAAATGGCTCAAAACTTAGGAATTAGTCAACCTTCAATAGTCAGAAAACTTAAAAAATACAAAATTAAATAAAATATTGGCATGGAACTTGCAGGTAGAAAGGTGAAAAGAACTGAAAGGTGGAGAAGGGGGATATTAATACGACGCATAAGTGATTCTCGAATGTTTAGGGGTTATGGATAAATTTTAAAGGGGTGTTTGACAATGGAAGTAGGAAAACAAAATGTTAGCCAATTAGAAACCCGGTCAGGCAAAACGGCAAGGGAAGCAATGAAGTTTATCATTCCGTCCTTATTAGGGGTATTGTTGTTCTTAGTGCCTGTTACGTATGAAGGGAATATGACAATCGGGGTAGGGATATTTGCTTCTTATTTTCAAGGGATGCTGGAAGGGGTACTGCCATTATTCATGACAGTGGTTTTTGGTGTATCAGCTCTTATGGCTATTTATACAAAAGTTTTTAAACCTCAGTGGATTGTCAATCAATCATTCTTAAAAGGACTATTCGACGTAGGCTACTTTTGGATCGCTGTTCGTGTCCTCGGTTCGATATTTGCGGTTATGACGGTAAATGGAAGTGGTCCCGAGTGGATTATTTCTGACTTTACGGGAGGAACCGTATTGTATTCGTTAGTTCCTGTCTTAGCCACTTGGTTTTTATTTGCAGGCTTATTGATGCCCCTGCTTTTAGATTTTGGATTGATGGATTTCTTCGGTACTCTGTTGCAGAAAATCATGAAGCCGCTTTTCCAATTGCCGGGACGATCGTCTATCGATGCTCTTGCATCCTGGATGGGGAGTGGAACCGTCGGCGTATTGATTACAACGAAACAATTTGAAGAGGGCTACTACACAAAGCGGGAAGCAGCAGTCATTGCGACAAACTTTTCCGTTGCTTCGATCGCTTTTAGTCTTGTGATTGTCAGCTTCATCGGATTGGAATCCATGTTTGTTCAATTGTATGCGACAGTGGTTATTGCAGGGATAGCAGCTGCGGTCATATGTCCGCGTATTCCGCCTCTTTCCCGCAAAAAAGACACCTATTATGAGCCGGTTGGTATGCAAATCTCAGAAACCGTTCCTGAAAATGTATCTCGTTTTCAATGGGGCTTTGAAAAAGCAGTAGAAAAAGCATCAGAAGTGAAAAGTGTCGGAGAGGTAACAAAAAAAGGATTCCAGAACGTCCTGGATATCTGGTTTGGTCTTATTCCTTTAGTAATGGCCCTTGGAACTATTGCTTTAGTGGTAGCGGAATATACTTCTGTGTTTAATGTATTGGCTTATCCGATTGTTCCACTATTAGAGCTATTGCAAATTCCACAGGCGTCAGATGCGGCTCCTGCCATGATCGTTGGTTTTGCAGACATGTTTTTACCTGCTGTAGTAGGCAGTGGGATTGAGAGTGAGTTAACAAGATTCGTCATTGCCGCCATGTCCTTGACTCAATTAATTTACATGTCTGAGATTGGTATTCTATTAATCAAGTCCAAGATTCCGGTCAGCTTTTTAGATTTATTCATCATTTTTATCCAACGTACGCTTATTACTTTACCTATCGTAGCTTTATTGGCTCATTTCTTCTTTATGTAAGAGAATCAATAAAAAACAAATTTGTCTGTCACAAATATGGAGGTTACTAGAATGGAACAAACATTTGAACAGCTTATTCAAAATATGCCTAATCGTCTGGCACCCAGTATGGCAAAGGATCACCCGAACTTACCGGTAGTAAAAGAAGAGGGGTGCTATTACTACGGGTTGGACGGAAAGAAATATCTTGATTTTACCTCTGGAATTGCCGTAACGAATGTAGGACATCGTCATCCAAAAATTGTACAAGCGATTAAAGATGCAGCAGATGGGCTGATGCACGGCCCTTCAGGTGTGATCATGTATGAATCGATCCTTCGATTGGCTGATGAGCTGGCGGAGATTCTTCCAGGAGATTTAGATAGTTTTTTCTTTGCCAATAGTGGTACTGAAGCGATTGAGGGAGCAATCAAGCTTGCGAAATATGTAACGAAGCGTCCTTATGTCGTTTCCTTTACCGGCTGTTTTCACGGACGTTCACTTGGTGCGTTAAGTGTCACGACTTCTAAGAGTAAGTATCGAAAGTTTATGCAGCCATCAGGCCTGACTTATCAGGTTCCATATGCGAACGAACGAGAGTGTCCTAAGGGACTTGACTCAGTCCAGTATGTTGTTGAGAAGCTTGAAAAGGATTTCGAAACTCTCTTTAATCATCAGGTCACTCCTGAAGAGGTAGCATGTGTCATCTTAGAACCTGTCCTTGGTGAAGGTGGGTATATCGTTCCTCCGAAAGCATGGCTCAAAAAAGTAAGGGAGATATGTGATCGTCACGATATTTTACTGATTTTCGATGAAGTCCAAACAGGCTTTGGACGTACGGGAAATTGGTTTGCCGCTCAAACCTTTGATGTAACACCGGATATCATGGCGATTGCAAAAGGGATTGCCTCGGGGCTTCCCCTGAGCGCGACGGTCGCATCCAATAAGCTCATGAAACAATGGCCTCTTGGGAGCCATGGGACGACGTTTGGAGGAAACCCGATTGCGTGTTCCGTTGGACTTGCTACATTAGAAGTCATGAAGGAAGAAAAACTTCTCGATAATACGAAAACGATGGGGGCTTATGCCGTTTCCAGACTCGAGCTTTTGAAGGAGAAACATAACGTGATCGGTAGCATTCGATCAGTCGGACTGATGATTGGCATTGAAATCGTTCATCCTCAAACAGGAAAACCAAATCAAGAAGGCTTAATGGACATCCTTGATCGGGCCCTGGATAAAGGAGTGTTATTCTACTTGTGCGGCAATCATAGTGAAGTGATCCGTATGATTCCGCCACTTACTGTAACAAAAGAACAAATTGATGATGGACTGCGGATGCTGGACGAAGCAGTAACAGAATATGAAGAATTATTAATGAGCCATTTAGATTGATATTTCCCAAACATGAGAAAGGCATGACTCCCGGTACACCATTGTACCGGGAGTCATGCCTATTTACATTTTTTTATGAAGTTTGCTGCAATTGAACATCATTCTTATTTGTTGTCATAAGAGTCACTACGACCAACACAATAACAGCTAACGGAACAGCAATAACAACACTGTTTAGATCAAATGGTTTTTGAAGGACGATTTCCCAAACTAATGTAGAAATGACCCCTGCTAACATAGAAGAAACTCCTCCGGCGGCATTCACTCGTTTCCAGAAGAAAACGGCTAAGACCGCGGGGGTAATGCCGGCACCATAGACGGTGTAAGCGTACATCTGAACATCCAGCACACTTGGGAAGTAATTGATAATAATAAAGGCTACAGCACCCAATATAACAATAAAGATCTTTGTTAACTTCAACTGTTTTTCATCAGAAGCATTTGAATTGATATATTTTCCGTATATATCATAGGTCAGATTGGTTGCGGCAGACAATAGGTACGAATTTCCTGTTGTAATGATAAATGAAGCCGCTGCAGCTAAAAGAATTCCTCCGATTCCAATCGGCATCACAACCGTCGTTGCCATTAATGCCATCCCCGGGTCAATATCCGGGAATAGAGAACGGGACGCAAAGGCAATTAAGGAGATGGCTGGAGAAATGATGATCATTGCAATGAGCCATCCAATTTGACCTTTTCTTGATGAAGAATCTCCTTTAGATGATGCCAGGCGTTGGTACATGTTTTGGTCACCAAGCAATAAAAATAGAGATGGCAATAAATAACCGATTAATTGAATGATTGATAAGTTTCCAGTAGCTGTCATATGAGATGTTGGTACATTATTAACAATCTCATCCCATCCCCCAGCAATAAAGAAAATGGTAGGAACAGTGATGATTAATCCGCCGACCATTAGGAATCCACTGAGAGCATCCGTTTGCGAGACAGAACGTAAGCCGCCAATCATGGCTAGAAATATAATCAGGACTGCACCAATTGTCGTACCCAGTCCAACAGACATGCCTGTTGTTAAGTTAAGGATGAAACCGAAACCTTTCATTTGGTAAGAGACGATACCAACATAAGCTAAGATAATAATGACGCTTGAAAGATTACGTGCAGTGGAACCATACTTCTCCTCAAGGATCGCTGAAACTGTATATTTACTGAATGCACGTATTTTAGGAGCAACTAGGTAAAGAATTCCGATTCCTACAAGTGTCGGAATCATAAGCATTAACGAAGGAATGAGTCCAAAGTTGTAAGCAACAGAAGTTTCTCCTCCTGATATACTTCCGCTGCCAGTCCATGTAGCAAGTAATGTACCCATTAATACAAATGGACCAAGACTTTTTCCAGCTAAAATAAAATCATTGCTGCTGGATACTTTCTTTGACATATACGTCCCGATACCAATCATGAGTACTGCATAAATTCCAATAAACCAAAGTAACTGTGGGTTTTGTTGTATTTCCATAAAACGATCATCTCCTGAACAATATTTGTTCACGCGAGAGAACGTTGATTCATTTTTTAATCACAATGTTGATCACCGGTGAAATGTTACACACATTTTAGCCTTGAAGGAAGGTATAAATGATTCTACCTAACAATTAAATAATCTAAAACTATCAATTATGAGTTTAGAGGTAGAAAGAGGCTTGAAAATGTCTATCGTTGTGATGTTTTTCATGAATGCTTGTCTCACGTAAAAACATTTCTCATTAACCTTAGCATATATTCGTTTCGATAAAAAATGCTGGAAAAACCTGATTTGACAAGTTTTTTAGACGGTGATGATGTCGTGGTGAAAAATGGATTACCCTTTAATCCTATACAGGGCAATTGGTACAGAAATAGAAGGAATTATTAGAAATATTAAATAAATGATGACAAGGAAAGAGTGCAAAATCATTCTTTATACCTATCATTAAACCTGTTTTTGGGTATAAATGACTATGTTAGCGTTTGCTTTATGAGTTTTAGGTAATAAATGATGGTGCTAAAAAGGTCGATCAGTTTTCACTGATCGACCTTTTATAGTCTCTTAACCGAAATAGCTTTCCTCATTTTCCGGAGTGCATCCTGACCTTCCATTTCCCTTCTCATCATCAAATTGACATATAGAGCATCAATTAATGTTAACTGTGCGATTCGGGAGGATAGGGCTTCAGAGCGATAATCGGTTTCTTCTGAGACAGTGAAAAGCGGTGTATCGACTCTTTGGCTCAAAGGAGATTTTGCAAAATTCGTAATGCAAATCGTCTTGGCTCCTGTTTCCTTGACAATATCAAGAACCTGGAGAATATCTTTCGTTGAACCGGAGTGGGAAATGAATACAGCACAATCTTCACTCGTCATTTGGGATGCGGTCATCAGCTGGATATGACTGTCGCTTGCAGCATGAACGCGCAGACCGGTTCGAATGAATTTATGATAGGCGTCAAGGGCGATGACGCCTGATCCGCCACTACCGAAAAATTCGATTGAGCGTGCGCTGCTCATAATATCCACAGCTTTTAATAGTTTCTTTTCATCAACGACCATTAAGGTGTCTTCGATGGTTTTGATGTTCGATCGGAATACTTTTGTGGCAATTGTTTGTGCCGTATCCCCCTCATTGATGCGCTCGTGGATATCCTTAAGTCCCGTCACAATTTCTGAAGCAAGAGCGATTTTCATCGCTTGGTATCCTTTAAAGCCGATTCGTTTACAAAAGCGGAAGACAGTGGAGTCCGCGACTCCTAAATCTTCTGCTAAACCATTAATGGTTGAATGAATAATCTCAGTTGGATTTTCAAGTATATAGTCGGCAATTTTTTTCTCGGTCACGCTAAATTGAGGATAGTGTGAGCGTATACTGGCTAAACAATGCTGATGTTGACTCATAGACATCACTCCTGTAAGGGTTTTCATAGTTTTATTATACAAGAATAATAGAAAAATAAAAATAATTTCTGTAAACGGTTGCAAAAAGAAAAATATTTTTTATAATAGAGATATACAGAAAATAATTTTCCTGATTATCTTACACTATGAAATGAACTTCCTTTAAGCCATTTCCGTTTAGTAGGTCAGAGAGTAGAAGTTACATAGAGGAAATTGTAAACGTTTTACTTTCCCGGGTAGTCAGGATCAATCGTTATAAAAAATCTGGCAGCCAAGCTGTCGTCATGAAAGAAAGGTAGGGATAGAGATGTCTGATCAAATGCTTATTTTAGTTGCATTAGCCGGAATTTTTCTTCTATTATTTTTAGTTATCAAAACGAAGCTTCATGCTTTTGTTGCCCTATTATTAGTAAGTTTAATTGTAGGGATCGCCGCAGGGATGCCTCTTCAGGAAGTTGTTGCTTCGATTCAAAACGGAATGGGAGGAACCCTTGGGTTTGTCGCAGTAGTTGTTGGTTTAGGTGCAATGTTCGGTCGTATGCTTGAGGTTTCAGGCGGAGCGGAACGACTCGCTCAAACTCTGATTAATAAGTTTGGTGAAGACAAGGCCCAGTGGTCGTTAGGTATTACAGGTTTCTTAGTAGCCATTCCTGTATTCTTCGATGTCGGATTCATCATTCTTGTACCAATTGTATATGGATTGGCAAAGAAAACTGGAAAGTCGCTATTATACTATGGGATTCCTTTACTTGCGGGTCTTGCTGTAACACACAGCTTCATTCCGCCCACTCCAGGACCGATTGCTGTTGCTGATTTAATTGGAGCGGATCTTGGCTGGGTCATCTTATTCGGTACTCTTGCCGGTATTCCATCCATGATTATCGCTGGTCCACTTTTTGCAAAATTCATTTCGAAACGAATTCATGCAGTGGTTCCTGATTATATGCAAGTGGAAGAGATTGAGTACGATAAAGAACTTCCGAGCTTTGCGATGATTGCGTCACTTATCTCTATTCCCTTAGTGCTCATTTTATTGAATACGCTTTCGGGTGTTTTGCTAGATGAAGGAAATACCATTCGTTCGATCTTAACTTTCTTAGGTCATCCGTTCGTAGCGTTAACGATTGCGACTCTACTGACGTTTACATTATTAGGAACGAAACGTGGATATTCCCGTCAGGAAGTTCAGGATATTGCGACAAAAGCACTTGAGCCGGCTGGAATCATCATCCTTGTTACAGGTGCCGGTGGAGTATTCAAGCAAGTTCTGATCGACTCAGGTGTCGGTGAAGTACTTGGGGAAATGATGGCCGGTTCAAGCTTACCTCCTATTGCCCTAGCTTTCTTAATTGCCATGGTGGTACGGGTTGCACAAGGTTCAGCCACTGTATCCATGGTGACGGCAGCGGGATTAATGAGTCCATTAATTTCCACGCTTGGTTTAGAAGGGCCGGTCCTTGGTTTAATGGTTATTTCCATTGCTGCAGGAGCAACTGTCTTCTCTCATGTAAACGATAGCGGATTCTGGTTAGTGAACCGTTATTTTGGATTAGATGTGAAAGATACGTTAAAATCATGGACGATGATGGAAACGCTCATCGGGTTTGTAGGGTTTGCCGTAGTATTCATTTTAGGGATTTTCATTAGTTAAAATAGGATAGAATATAGTGGAAGAGGGAAGAGCCATGTCGCTTCTTCCTTTCTCTATTTATTTAGGAGGAACGAAGATGTCAGAATTTATGATTGGTGTCGATATCGGGACAACCAGTACAAAAGCAGTACTTTTTAATGAAAAGGGAGAAGCGATCGATCGTCATGGGGTCGAATATCCATTACATACACCAGCACCGGGAACCGCTGAACAGGATCCCGAAGAGATCTTCCGTGCCGTCATCAGTTGTATAAAGGAAGTGACCTCGAATACAAGTGAGAAAATTTCGTTTGTGTCGTTCAGCTCTGCAATGCACAGCTTGATCCTGGTGGATGAGAAGGACCAGCCATTGACTCCTTCCATTACTTGGGCTGATAACCGAAGTGCCGAATGGGCGGATAAGATAAAAAAAGAAATGAATGGATTGGAGATTTATCGTAGAACAGGGACTCCTATTCACCCGATGTCCCCGCTTGTAAAGCTTGCATGGCTGCAGAGTGAAGAACCGGAATTATTTGGGGAAGCGGCTAAATTCATATCCATTAAAGAATTTGTGTTCCATCGCTTTTTCGGAAAATATGTCGTGGATTATTCAATCGCATCTGCAACAGGTATGTTTCATCTGGAAAACCTGGCTTGGGATGAAGAAGCGTTGAAGGTGGCAGGTGTCACAAAGGATCAACTTTCGGTTCCTGTCTCAACGACTGAAAGCTTAGTTGGATTGAAATCTGAGTATACGGACATGATGGGCCTATCAGCCGACACACCGTTTGTCGTCGGAGCAAGTGACGGAGTTCTATCGAATCTTGGCGTCGATGCCATTGAACCAGGTGTCGTAGCCGTTACGATCGGCACGAGTGGTGCGATTCGTGCTGTAACGGACCGTCCGGTAACGGATCCGAAAGGACGTATTTTCTGCTATGCCTTGACGGATAATCATTGGGTGATTGGCGGCCCTGTCAATAACGGTGGCATGATCTTCCGTTGGGTGCGGGACGAACTGGCTTCTGCAGAGGTCGAGGTGGCGGGCCGGTTAGGTAAAGATCCTTATGAAGTCCTTACGGATATTGCTTCTCAAGTAGAACCGGGCTCAGAAGGATTACTCTTCCATCCATATATGGCAGGGGAACGGGCACCTCTTTGGAACGCAAAAGCACGCGGATCCTTCTTCGGACTCGGCATGCATCACAAAAAAGAGCATATGATCCGTGCCGTTTTAGAAGGAATTGTCATGAATTTATACAGTGTTCTTCTGGCGCTGGAAGAATTAATAGGTACGCCGACAAGAGTGCAGGCAACCGGTGGATTTGCCCGTTCTAAAATTTGGCGTCAAATGCTTGCCGACGTATTTGATCAGGAAGTGGAAGTGCCGGAAAGCTTCGAAAGCTCTTGTCTCGGGGCGGTGGTGCTCGGAATGTATGGCAGCGGAATGATCGACTCACTTGAAGAAGTAAGTGAAATGGTCGGTTCTGTACATTCTCACCAACCAGATCCAAAGGCTACAGAAGCATATCGTAAGCTCATGCCGATCTTTATTCGCTTGCCACGTTTATTAGAAGCAGAATATGAAGCGATTAGTGCTTATCAGGAAGGAAGCTGACTCATATGAGTTGGCTTTTTTCAGGTAATGGTGGCAAGGAATCACTTAGCCAAAAATAGTTTTTTTCATGTATAATAGAAATGAAAATACCTTTTAAGATTGAAGCAGTAGTCATAGATAAATGTGAAAGAGAGTGAAACAATATGGGACGTAAATGGAATAACATTAAAGAAAAGAAAGCGTCTAAGGATGCGAATACTAGTCGTATTTATGCGAAGTTCGGTCGCGAGATTTATGTTGCGGCAAAGCAAGGCGAGCCGGATCCAGAACTTAACCAAACGCTGAAATTTGTTCTTGAGCGTGCGAAAACATACAGTGTTCCGAAACACATCGTTGACCGTGCCATTGAAAAAGCAAAGGGTGGTTCAGAAGAGAACTATGACGAACTTCGCTATGAAGGCTTTGGTCCGAATGGTTCCATGGTCATTGTTGATGCCTTGACGAATAACGTAAACCGTACAGCTTCCGAAGTACGTGCTGCCTTCGGTAAAAATGGCGGTAACATGGGTGTAAGCGGATCGGTTGCCTACATGTTCGATGCAACAGCCGTTATCGGTATTGAAGGGAAATCAGAAGAAGAAGTAATGGAGATTCTGATGGAAGCGGATGTAGACGCACGTGATATTATTGAAGAAGATGAAGCTGTGATCGTTTACGCTGAACCAGATCAATTCCATGCGGTTCAAGAAGCGTTTAAAGGTGCCGGTATCACTGAGTTTACAGTAGCGGAACTGACAATGCTTGCGCAGAATGATGTCGAACTTCCAGAAGACGGTCAAGCTCAATTCGAAAAAATGATTGATGCGATTGAAGATTTGGAAGATGTTCAGCAGGTATATCATAATGTTGATTTAGGTGAGTAATAGAATGAAGGACCTCTGATGCTGAGCGCATTAGGGGTTTTTTATTGGGAGAAGGAATGGATCTTTATGATAGAGTTGGTTGTTATTTTCCTAATATTGTTAAATGGCGCACAACTTTAGTAAAAAGACGCATAAATCAAAAAAAAGACGCATAAATCCGGGAAACGACGCATAAAAAATTTAGCCCCAATCTCAATCAAACCAAACCCTCTCACGGAAAGAACATCCCCGCTGATTATGTCACTTTACCACTTTATTTGTCGAATAGATTGAAAATTCAGCAAAATACTTCATTCTCCCTATCTGCTTTGTTATGCTAAAGAAGAATCTGACTAAAACGTGAAAAGGGAGAGGGAATTATGGGACTAGATCAACTCGAATTGCAACAAGCAGAACAGAACGTGGATCGAAAGGAAAAAACCAAACCCTATCTAACGGCATTGATCGGTTGGAGTCTGCCGGCAATCGAAGCGTGTACGAAGTTAAATAGACCTTTCGTCGTAGTCGGCCCGCGTGATTTTGAAGCATATGCAGAAAAACATGAAATTGCCTTTATCGGCTGGGACTTCGATCGGTTAAATGAAGGTTCAGATCATCTTTATAAGCAGCTGAAGGCAATGGGGGCAGAAGTGGCTGTTCCTTTGTATGAAGAGTGTGTGGAGTGGTCCGGGGCATTAAATTCCCGTTTCCGTAACGAACCACGCGTCTTCAACCGTTCTCTTCTATTAAGAGATAAAGGGATGATGAAGCGTAAAGCGCAAATTGCCGGAATCAAAGTAGGTGTATTTGAAGAAGCACGGGACAAGGAAGATGTAAGGCGCTTCTTGAAACGTGTGAATGAAGCCCTCTTGAAAGTCGAAGGAGATAAGAACGATCCCATTCACGTAAAACCTCTTGATAAAGCAGGGTCTGTCGGACACCGTGCCATTGAGAATCCGGAAGATATCGATGCTCTCACTGAGTCTGAGTTTCCGCTTCTGATGGAAAGTCATTTAGACGGACAGGAATTCTCGTGTGAAGCGTTTATTCATAATGGAAAGATCCAATTTTTAAATATAACGGAGTATGTGCGATTAGGCTACTCTAATTTCGTACCGGCATCTCCAACCCTTGAAGAAAAGCGGCCGATCATCCGTGAGGCGATTCAACAGCTCATTGATGCGTTTGAGATTGAATACGGTGTTATTCATCCGGAATATTTCATTACATCCGATGGTACGCTTCATTTCGGTGAAGTCGCAGCCAGAGTCCCCGGCGGACATATCTTCGATTTGATTGAGCGGGCATATGGATTTAATGCATATCAAGCTCAAATCCTTTGTAGTGATCCCAATACAACAGAAGAAGAGCTGAGAGAGTTTTTCCCTTCTACAGGTGAAAAGGCAAAAGCCCATGCAGGTTGTTTAATGGTCCATCCTCATGTTAATTATGTGGAGAAACTGGAGGTACCCGATGAACTGGAGAACCATGCCTATTTTGAAAAACATGATATGTTCAGTCCGGCTCAAGGGAAAGTAGCTCAGCGAATCGGCTTCGGTAATCATTACGGAACGATCTTCTTCTACGGGGAAGACAGTGAAATCATGAGGGGTCTATTAAAGGAATATGAACAGTTTAACTTCTATATCTAATTCCATAATCCACAGGTATTCTGATCGATAAAGGAGTTTTGAAATGGCATTTGAATTAACGTCTAAGCTGGAAGATCGATTTCTGCAAGCGCTTAATGATCTGGAGAGCGCGGCTTCATTTGCAAAATCAATGTATCAAACTGACGTCTATCAGGAAGCGCAAAGATTGTTGGATACGGATGAAGGACTGGAAATTTTATATCGAAGCGCAAGTCGCTTTGAAAAGGCCGGGGTCTTTCAGGACGGTCCCTGGGAAAAGGCGTCCAAGCTTCAACCACCTCTTGTGGCCGGGTCACTTCAAGCGAAGGGGCTTCCTTCGATCATTGAAATTCTTAGTGAGTTAAGAATGCTATCCATTGCCGAAGGTCAATATAAACATCCCGATGTTTCGACTGAAATGGCAGAGGATTTCCTCAATGAAGTAATGGTTCTGAATCTGAACCTGCTTTTCCCTGAAGCAACAGAAGCAGCAAGGATTGAAGGTGGAGAGCAGAGTGAAAGAGCAACAGAGTTATTTCGATTTCTATCTGATAAGCTTTCCTATCAAGCACTTACGACTACACTGATTAAAGAAATTGAACGGTTGACTGCACAACGTCCAATCATGGTGAAGCGGACAGTGTCGATGATTGAAACAGCGAAGAAGATGCTTCATTCAGACTTAAGCGTAGCGGAACGACTTGTTTTAGATAAGTATGTGTCTGCTATTGAAGGTCCGTCCCTCTTAAGCAAAAGCATTGTCCAACCGGGTGAATACCGTAAGAAGCTTATGAATTTGTCTCAGGAAGAACTGGAGAAGGAAGCTGTTGCCTTTGCCCGATCCATGCGTGAAACGGGGCTCGTCGCACCTCAGCATGCGATTTTACTAAGGTTCCTAAGCAGAAAGGTTCAAGAGCTTATTCCGGCTGCCCTTCAGTTAAATGACAAAGGAAAAGCAAATTTGGATGAACATGCAGAGCTTGTCTCCCAGCTCATAAAAGTGGCAATCTATCCAGCCACAAAGCAATCGGTTTACGGACTCGCTCTTATGCTTGAACGGGGAGTATTATCATCATCTCCAGTATCACCGGGATTGAAAAGGCTGATTGAACTTGATATTCGACCGGAAGTACGGAAGACGCTCCTTAATTCGTGTAAAACTGGAGACGGAATTACAGCAAATTCTGTCCTTCTTGCCGGCGTCATCAATGTCCTCGGTCAACCTATCGGGATAGGCCAAGGCTTAAATCCGACCTGTCAAACAGCACGGGGTATCAGCCTTTGGGCACAGCATGCTCCGGGATATTTACTCGAACTGATTCCAAGGGCTGCGAGGGATGGAGATATCGATATTATGTTTGAAGGTACACCGGTCCATTCGAAAGACTTAAGTGGAGGGCTGGCGCCTGAGCTTCATCAAGAGCTTGATCCTGTGTCACTTGTTCTCGTTCCTCATCTTGATCGTATTTATAGTGAGATGATGAGACGCGTATCGCTTAGAGGGGAAGATGGACACCGCTGGGTGAATCCGGAATTTTATGGAGATTGGGTTCAAAAAGGGTTTAGCACAGTCATTGATTCACTAACAGGTCTCATCTCTGACTATCCGGGATTCGTTCGCCTGTTCTATGCCACTCACCACCCCGAATACAATGATGACTACGGCTTGATCTATCCGAATCCGGTCGGGATCTTCATCACAAATGTTCATGGAAAGCTCCTTGGATTCCATGCCGTTTCGATTCTGAGAATCACTCAAGATCCCAAGGGAGAATATCGGATCTATTTCTATAATCCGAATAACGATGGCTCTCAGAACTGGGGTCAGGGTATCGAACCTTCCGTCATGGAAAACGGGGAACTAGAAGGAGAATGCTCTCTTCCATTTCACGAGTTTGTTTCCAGGCTTTACGCTTTCCACTACAATCCTTATGAACAGGGAGATGCTTTTGCTGTGGAAAATGAGATTGTTGATAAAATTAAAGATCTTGCACGGGATAGCTGGGGAAGGGATTATACGTGGGTTTGAAGATGAATCGGGGCGTTAAGCAGCATAAGTTGCTTAACGCTTTTTTTGATCCACATGAAATTTGGATGATTCTTTTATCAGTAGCCATACTAAATATAATAATGGAGGTGGAATAGATGAGAGATCATAAGAAACCTGAAGATCTACGTATGGACACACCGCTTAATCCTGAGTTTACACTGAACAATGAGGTTCGCAACCCTAGTCAAGTGTATGTGCCGGGAGAGTCAGTAGAGGAACATCATGCAATAGAAGAAGGAAACGGTTTCATTGCAGAAAAAGAAATCGGACAAGCCATTGAAAATAGTTAGAGGTGAAAAAAGATGAATAAAGAGTTTCCGGTGGCAAACCTATCAGAAGATACGTTAAATCAAGTGTTGAATATGGAGAGTGAACTTCGTCAGCAAACGAAAGAGGATATTATTCTAATCGCTTATAAGAATGGTGGTGAAACGATTGAAGCAGGAAGGTAGAGTGAATAAAGGAAATGAAGACATGCCCGATTTCAAACAGTTAAACGACCGTGTCATAGCAGAGGAACCAAAAGGACCGTTTCTCGCAATCAAAACTAATATGGATACGGCAGGAGTCAAGGACAATCCATATGCGTCGGAAAATGCAGATCCAGAACAAGACGAGAAATTACAGCAATTTTTTGAGGATGAAGAGTTGTAGGTGACGTGAGAATAAAGAACTTTAATCTTTTGTTTCATTATACAAAAAAGTGTCAGTCACATGATTGGCACCTTTTTTGTTTGAAGTATTTTTTAAATAGATAAAAAAGCCCTATACTAGGTATTAGACATAGTTACTTGGAAGAGAGGAATGAAAATGTCGAAAGTAGCGTTGGTAGCAGGATCCACGGGATTAGTTGGTTCCCATTTGATTGAAATACTACTCAAGGGTCCCGAGTATAAAAAAGTGATTTCGTTCGTGAGAAGAAGCAGTGGAGTGAAGCATGAAAAGTTGGATGAACGAATCATCCCATTCGATCAGATGAAGCTCCTGCCCCACGAGGAAATCGATGATGTCTTTTGTTGTCTTGGAACGACCATCAAGAAAGCGCAGACGAAGGAAGCGTTTAGAAAGGTAGATTACGAGTACCCCGTTCAACTAGGGAGGCTCGGTAAAGATCATGGAGCCAAACAATATATGGTCATATCAGCTATTGGGGCGAGCTCAGGTTCACCGTTCTTTTATAGTAAGGTGAAAGGGGAGCTCGAGGAAGACTTAATAGCACTCTACTATCCAGCCCTGCATATTTTCAGGCCAGCCCTTCTTTTAGGGGAAAGAGATGAATTCCGCCTTGGAGAAAAAGCGGGAGAACTCTTCTCCAGAGCCATCCGTCCAGTAATGATAGGCAGGTTGAAAAGATACAGAAGCATCTCGGGACGTCAGGTGGCTTATGGAATGTACCGTGCCGCCAATGGCCCTGGCGGTGAAAAAGTAACCATTCATGAATCGGATCAAATTCAGCAGCTGTAAAAGGGGAGGATAAAATGAAGAGAGTACTTAGAGGACATCATCTCCTTTGCACCCATGGGTTTAAAGGTATGGGGTACAGTCCTGAATTTGTTAAGGTGATGGCTGACATAGTGAGAGAGATACGAAACGACGATTTGGATTTCCCAATCCAGATTGTTCAGTCCTTCGATGATGCCTGCCAGGCCTGTCCTCATAAGGGGAAATCAGCATGTGAAAAAAGTGCGGACTCCAATGATCATGTACTTTCGTTAGATAGCAAAGTTCTTAACCATTTAGGCTTGAAACACGGTGACGTCTATATGAAATCGGCATTGATCAGTGTAACGGCCCAAAAGGTAAAGCCAGAGGACCTTGACCAATTATGTGAAGGCTGCTCCTGGCTAAAGTATGGGGTTTGTAAGGAAGGGATCGGAAAGTTGAGAGAGAATGTTTTAGCTTAAAGATATTTTCTAAAAAGAGTGTTGTTTTATAGATATTATTATAAGAAACCTAGACTATGAAATTTGGTTCTCGTTGCAGGTGCTCGACTCCTGCGGGAATAGCTGGACAGTACGAAAAGCGGAAGGGCTTTGCCCAGGGGCGACAAGCATAAGTCGAGTCTGCCGGAAAGGCGCTTTTTGCCTTTTTGGCAGACTTGGCTTATGACCTCGAGCCCCTAAGCCCTGTAGCTGGACAGGTGAGACCCCGGAGGCTCACCGCCAGCCCCGCGGAAAGCGAGCATCCTGGAAAGGAAATCAACTACTACTTTTTCTATAAAATAAAAAAGACCCGCATTTGAACTAAGCGGGTCTTTCGTGGTCAGAATGTATAATAATGTCTCAAGGCATTCACGAGATGCTTCAGCGACGGGTCCTCTTCAAGATTCACAATCATTCCTTTAATAACGACCGGCCGGGTTACATCCTTTTGAATTTCCTCTTGAATGACTTCTAACGAAATCTTGGTATTTTCGTCCTCTGCCACTTCACGTGCGTCCTCGATCATATGAACAAGTGTAGACTCATTTATCCTGTTAGATAAAGTGAAATCCTTCACCAGATCATCCAATTTTTCAAAGGAAAGAACAGGCTGATCCCCGCTTTTTAGTAGACCTTCCACTAAATCATCGGTACGCTTCAATATAAAGCGGGATAAATAGGCAAAATCCAATTCGATTTTATCAAGCATCACCAATTCTAAATAAGAATGGAAAAAACCTTGAATCATCATGGTGATATCCCAGAAGTAGGGCTCGATTTTTTTTCCGTATATCCCATATAATCTTCTTTTATAATAGCGATGGGTGTCCATTTTCATCTCACTGAGGAGGTCATGGATTTCATCGTTAAACGGCATGGCATTCTCTCTGATCTGCATAATGATAAACTCTTTATGTTTACAAATTTCAATAAACTGACATTCTAATTGCTTTTGGAATTTTTCATAAGGAGGCAAATCCTCGTTTTCAATCTCATTTACTTTAGCCGTGATCATTTTAAAATAGTATTTCATGATGGCTAACAGAAGAGCTTCCTTTGATTTGAAATACAAATAGAATGCACCTTTTGATATCTCACACTCGTTCACGATTTCTTGCACCGAGGTGGCGTTAAATCCTTTCGTGGCAAACAGCTTAATCGATGTTTCAATAATTAATTTCTCTTTTTCCTTCATGCTTTCCTCTCCTTGATAAACTCCTTGACTCTATTATGACCGATTGGTCACAATAAATAAACCTTTTATTTTATAAGTATATTGACTAATGACTGATCGGTCAGTTATATTAGATTATGTTATGACTAGTCGGTCAGAGAAATGAGAGAAGGGACGAATAAAGAGTGAATAGTATTATTAATTTCGTACTAAAGAATAAGTTTGCCGTATGGTTAATGACCATCATCGTCATTATTGCAGGCTTATATTCAGGATTTAATATGAAACTCGAAACCTTACCAAACATTAATACCCCGATTGTAAGTGTTACGACGGTGTATCCGGGAGCTACGCCTGAAGATGTAGCCGAAAAGGTTTCAGAACCAATTGAAAAACGTTTGAAGAATTTAAATGGGGTAAACGTTGTCAGCTCCACGTCTTATCAAAATGCTTCAGCCGTTCAGATAGAATACAAGTTTTCGAAAGATATGGAAGAAGCAAAGACTGAAGTTGAAGAAGCTCTTTCGGATCTTTCTTTTCCAGAAGGGGTGAATGAGCCGGAAGTATCAAGATTAAGCTTTAACGCTTTCCCGATTATCGCACTTAGTGTAGCAAATGATGACCAATCTCTTGCTCAATTAACTTCGACTGTAGAAGAAACGATCGTGCCACAGTTGGAAGGAGTGGATGGGGTAGCATCTGTTCAAGTTTCAGGTCAACAAGTTCAAGAAGCACAAGTCGTTTTTGATCAGGAAAAGCTTGCTCAATACGGCTTAACCGAAGAAACGGTCCAAAATATGATCAAAGGTTCTGATGTGACAGTACCATTAGGACTTTACACGTTTAAAGACAGTCAGAAATCTGTGATGGTTGATGGAAATATTACAACGATCGAAGATTTGAAAGAGATGAAAATTCCTGTGACGCCTTCAACTGGTGGGTCTGTGGAAGCTCCACAAGGGCAAACACCTGGGGGGCAAGCTCCTCAAGCTCCGCCTGCCGGGATCAAGATCCCAACCGTACAACTATCAGACATTGCTGATATCGAACTAAAAGGGAAAGCCGAATCGATTTCAAGAACCAATGGGAAGGAATCCATTGGACTTCAAGTGGTGAAAACAGCAGATTCCAATACGGTAGACGTTGTAAACGCGGTAAAAGAAGAAGTGAAAGCTTTTGAAAAAGAGCTGGATGGGGTTGAAATCATCTCTACCTTTGACCAAGGTGAACCGATTGAAGAATCAGTCAGCACCATGCTGAACAAAGCATTATTTGGTGCCATATTTGCGGTCATCATCATCCTGCTATTCTTACGGGATATTAAATCGACGCTAATCTCCGTCGTATCGATTCCACTATCGCTACTAATCGCGATTTTACTTTTAAAACAGATGGATATCACGTTAAATATTATGACTCTCGGTGCCATGACTGTAGCCATTGGACGCGTCATTGATGACTCCATCGTAGTAGTAGAGAACATTTACCGAAGGATGTCCCTTAAAGGTGAAATGCTGAAAGGAAAAGAATTGATTCGGGAAGCAACGAAGGAAATGTTCGTTCCGATCGCTTCTTCTACGATTGTAACGATCGCTGTGTTCCTTCCATTAGGATTAGTTCAAGGAATGATCGGGGAATTATTCCTTCCATTTGCATTGACCATCGTATTTGCCCTATTGGCTTCACTTCTTGTGGCAGTAACAATTGTGCCGATGCTTGCCCACTCGATGTTTAAAAAGGGTGTAGGGAAGAAGCATGTGGAAAAGCAAAGTCGTTTAGCCCAGTGGTACAAGGGCGTATTAAATTGGACGCTGAACCATAAAATCATCACATCAATCCTGGCTGTCGCGATGCTGGTTGGAAGCTTGTTCCTGGTTCCGCTCATAGGAGTAAGTTTCCTTCCATCAGATGAAGAAAAGATGATCATGGCAACGTATAAACCGGATCCGGGTCAAACAGAAGAAGAGGTAAATAAGATCGCTCAAGATGCAGAAGAGTATTTCCAAGGACGTAAAGGTGCCGAAACGATTCAGTACTCGGTTGGTGGAGAGAACCCAATGAGTCCGGGAAGCTCGAACAATGCAATATTCTATGTTCAATATAGCGACTATACAGAGAAATTCTCTGAAGAAAAAGAACAAGTCATTAAAAAACTGCAAGAAACAACAGATAAAGGGGAATGGGCTTCACAAGATTTCTCCGCAAGTGCCGGCAGCAATGAAATTGTCGTGTACGTGTACGGTGAAAGCCTGAAAGAAATCGAACCTGTTGTAAATGATATTCAAGCTATGATGGAAGATAAAAAAGATTTTCAAAAAGTAGGATCAAGTATCTCTGAATCGTACGATGAGTATTCGTTCATCGCAGATCAGGAAAAACTGAGTGAGCTTGGCCTGACAGCGGGTCAAATCGCCATGGAACTTGGTCAGACACGTCAGCGTCCAGTCCTCACCACCATCGAGAAGGATGGAGAAGAGGTAAATGTCTATTTAGACGTTGAAAAGGAAGACTACGAAAGCATCAACGACTTGACGGATAAAACCATCGAATCGCCACTTGGAATGGAAGTTCCGATTAAAGACGTCGTTGAAGTTCAAGAAGGTAAGACATCTGATACCGTTTCAAGAAGGGACGGAAAAGTATTTGCTCAAGTGAGCGGAGAATTAAAATCGGATGATGTATCAAAAGCTTCGCAAGACATTCAAAAAGAAATCGAAGAGCTTGATTTGCCAGCGGGTATCAACGTAGACATGGGTGGAGTAACAGAAGACATCCAGGAATCCTTCACACAATTAGGATTAGCGATGCTCGCAGCCATTGCCATTGTGTACTTGATCCTGGTGATCACGTTCGGCGGAGGTCTTGCGCCATTTGCGATTCTGTTCTCGTTACCATTTACGATCATCGGGGCATTGGTTGGACTATTGATCGCAGGTGAAACGATCAGTATTTCTTCCATGATTGGTGCTCTCATGCTGATTGGTATCGTTGTAACCAACGCAATCGTCCTGATTGATCGGGTGATTCATAAAGAAAACGAAGGTCTATCAACAAGGGAAGCGTTACTAGAAGCCGGTGCCACCCGACTTCGACCGATCCTTATGACAGCTATTGCGACAATCGGGGCCCTGTTCCCATTAGCATTAGGTCTTGAAGGAAGCGGATTGATCTCGAAAGGTCTGGGTGTGACCGTGATTGGCGGCCTGACAAGTTCGACGCTATTAACACTTGTCATTGTGCCGATCGTGTATGAAATCCTGATGAAGATTAAAGGAAAGACCAGTCGACGTAAACGTAAGGTAGTAAAAGGGTAAGTCGAGGAAAGCAGTCCTGTTGAGGGGCTGCTTTTTTCGTATTTTTTTATAGGGTTTGTGAAGGTTGTTCACAATTTGGCGCAACAAACGGCAAAAGTGCCGCAATAATGTGGAAAATTGCCTCAAAAGTACCATAACAACCTCGCGACCGTCTTCTTTTTTAAAAAATACCCCTTAGTATGATTTCAAAAGTTTTATGCTTACTCCATGATGGACACGCGACCCTTCACATATTCCCCGGACAACCATCATAGAATAGACCATCTAAAACAAAGGCAGGGTACAAACATATGAGTTTGTTTTTAAGGGGTACATTGGTGTTGGTGGTGACGGCTTTTTTAGGTGAGTGCTTGGAGTTTGTGATCAATATGATTTTGGCTCGTGAGCTTGGGGAAGCTGGTCTTGGCTCGTATATGTCGATTCTGCCGACTGTGTTTCTGATTGTCATTTTATCGAGCATGGAGCTGCCGATCAGTCTTTCCAAGTTCTTTGCCGAACGGGAAGAAAAGTATCATAGGAGCATGCTTCATTATGCATTTCGATTTGCGGTTATAACCACGTGCGTATTATTAATCCTCATGGTGATGATATATGCCTGGACTCCTTTGTTCGACGGGTACCATCCAGGGATTCGCTGGCTTATTTTGGCTGTGATTCCCCTTGTTGCGTTTACCTCGATTACGAGAGGCTATTTTATGGGGATCCAGCAGATGGGCAAAATTGCAGTGGCTAATTTTCTGCGTAAAGGAATTCAGCTATTTTTATTAGTTTCGATCTATAATTTTCTATCGTTTGGTATCAATACATCGATCTTCATCGCCCTTGGGACGATGATTGCCAGTGAAGCGGTCGTCTTTGTTTATTTAATTCATGCTTACTTTTTGGAGATTAGGGGTAAAAGAAAGAAGAGCCATTCTACATTATCAACAATTGAAATGAGAAAGTCAGTATTATCTGTATCGATTCCGACGACGTTGTTGCGAATTTTCCACGCTCTCACCCATGCGGTTCAGCCATTTTTGATCAAATGGGCGTTAGTTCTTTCCGGTATGGGGGCGTTGGAAGCGAATGAGCATTTCGGGATGCTGGCTGGAATTGCCCTTACCATCGGCTTCTTCCCATCATTTATTGCATTTTCGATGTTAATCGTGTTAATTCCGACTGTATCAGAAAAAGTGTCATCAAAGGACTTTGATGGAATCCTGACCCATCTTAAGCAGATAATGTGGATTACATTAGGATATGGTGTTCCGGCAGTATTCATTTACTATTTGCTTGGGGACTACATTACTGAAACGTTCTTTCATTCCGTGGCATCGGCCTATTATTTGAAGCTGCTCTGGCCCTATTTTCTTTTTCACTTCTTGGTGTTTCCTCTCCAAGCATTTTTAATTGGACTGGGGTTGGTGAAGGATGCTCTCCTTCATACCGTCTGGTCGAGCGTATTTTCTTTTACACTGATATACTTGCTCGGATCCCGTTTTGGGATGGAAGGAGTCATTCTTGGCATGAACGCAGGGGCTGTTCTGATTACCATGCTTCATTACTTTACAATATGTAGAGAATTGGAAACGACTCTTTGGTTAAAATCAGCAATTAAAATGTAAACTAAAAAAAACAGATGGTGCCCTCGGAAGGCATTTGTTTTGCAAAAAGAGGGACGGACCTTTTATTCTATAATACGTACATACATTCTACTGTTATGGCTGATTTCATAACCTTCAAAGGAGAAAGCTATGATCGATTCTATTTTATTCAACATCATGTTAGTCGGAGTACTCGGGATTGCCTCCCAATGGATTGCCTGGAGGTTCAGGCTACCTGCCATCGTCGTCATGTCGATTGTCGGGCTGCTTGTGGGTCCTATATTTGGTCTCATTAATCCAAAGGACGATTTTGGGGAAGTATTCAAACCCATTATATCCATGGCGGTGGCCATCATCCTTTTTGAAGGAAGCTTGAATCTTAATTTTCGAGAGGTAAAGGGATTGGGAAAGCCTTTATTTAGAATCGTCACCATCGGAGCTATTCTCGCTTGGATATTAGGTTCTCTCGGGGCTCATTATGTGGCCGGTTTATCCTGGGCTGTTTCCTTTGTCATTGGTGGATTATTTATCGTAACCGGTCCAACCGTCATTCTACCGCTGCTCAGACAGGCGAAGCTGAAACCTAGACCGGCAGCGATCCTGAAATGGGAAGGGATCGTTGTTGATCCATTTGGTGCCCTGCTTGCTGTTTTTGCTTTTGAAATCATTAATTTTTTTATAAGCGATGAAGTCACAGGATTAGCTTTATTACTCTTCTTTGCAGCTTCTCTATTTGCCGTTGTCTTTGGATGGGCACTAGGGAAATTCACAGGCTATATTTTTGAAAATGGACATGTACCGGAGTTCTTGAAATCACCTGTCGTTTTTGCGCTGGTACTTGCCTGCTTCACAATATCAGATCAAATCACACATGAAACGGGACTGTTAGCCGTTACAGCAATGGGGATGACCCTTGCGAATATGCATATCTCATCCATTGACGATATGCGTCACTTTAAAGAAAATATTTCGGTTCTGCTCATTTCAACCATTTTTGTCATGCTGACGGCATCATTAACTGTAGATACCCTTTTACGAATCTTTAACTGGAACATTGTCGCATTCGTCCTTCTTATGCTGTTCATTGTCCGACCGTTATCGATTTGGTTGTCTACGATAGGGACGGACCTCTCTAACAAGGAAAAACTTCTTGTCGGGTGGATTGCCCCCAGGGGAATTGTCGCGCTCACCGTTTCAAGTTATTTTGCTTCAGTACTACTAGAGAAAGGCTTTGAGGATGCGGCTATACTAACGTCTCTAACTTTTGCTCTCGTCTTCTCTACAGTATGTGCGCATGGTTTCTCCATTAAATGGCTGGCGAAAAAATTGGACCTTGCCATTGATGAAAGACCGGGGGTTATGATTGTGGGAGGAAGTAAATTCAGTACTGAATTTGCCAAAACCCTTCAAGACCTGAAGATTCCGGTCTTAATTTCGGATTCATCCTGGCAGCGATTGTTTTCAGTCAGAAAAGCAGGGATCCCATTTTACCGGGGTGAAATCTTATCCGAACAAACGGAATACTATCTGGATATGACGCCGTATGAATACATGATTGCGGCTACGGAGCTTGATTCATACAACGCTCTTGTTTGTACGACATTTGTTCCGGAAATCGGCCGTAATAATCTATTCCAACTGAGTCTGCGCAGCCAGCGGGACGATGATCTTGAAGATTTGGTTCATACGATTGGCGGACGGATCCTATTCCAAAACCACGTGACGTGGGAAGAGCTGAACAAACGTGTCGAACGGGGAGACGTATTCAGAAAAACGAATATTACTGAAAAGTACACCTTTGAATCTTATCTGCAAGAGCGGGACGAAAACACATTATTGATGTTTGCCCTTAAACCTACAGGGAAAATTGAATTCTTCACTGAAGGTGCTTCACCTAAAATTGAGCAGGGAGATGTCATTGTCAGTCTCACTCAACCCTGTAAGGAACTGAATAAGATTCAGGAGAAGCTTACCGTTCAACGTGAAAAAGAAATCATAAAAGCTCAAAATGAAACGAATCAAGAAAGCGCCGACTAAGTCGACGCTTTCTTTTTGTGGAATTTTACTTCTTTCCGCTATATTGCTCCCCCAGTAACTGTTTCACTTGATTATACGTCAGCCCTGAATGCTGATTGAGTCGTTTAACTTCATCAATATCCGTTCCGGAACGAGTGACGTTTCTCTTCTGCTGTTTCATACAACACACCCCCTATCACTTAATGTAAGTCATGGGAATGCATTCTATACAAAAAGGAAGGTCCGTTTTGAGGGACGGACCTTCGTTTGAGTTATGATTGACGCGTTCGCTTATAAACCAGGGCAAAGATGAGGATGATAAAGGAGGGCGTAGGCAGTATAGGAATAGGTTGAGTGTTCAGTCATGTTCTTTACTCCGATACCGACAAATGCCCAAACAAAGACAAGTGGATAGAGCATGTCATGCTGCCCGATGCGGAACAAGAAGGCAAGTATCGTTGCGACAATCAGTCCGAGATAAGCCCACACCAATTCAGAAATGCCGAACCAGCCACAGCCAATATCCGTTAAGTAATACGTGATATTCACAATCGTGGCAATGGAAATCCATCCTAAGTATATCGAAAAAGGGGCTATATCCAGGAGAGGCGGACCTGTGCTCTTCACCCGTCTATAAAGGGCAATTAGAGTTAAAAGGAGTCCGATCATGATAAATACGGAAATGAGAAAATAATGGTAGTGCCAAACGAATATCCATGCTGAATTCAATAAGCAGCTCAGAATGAATAGTCCGCTTGTTTCCTGATAAAGTGGGAGGTTTCTTCTGTCTTTAGGGAACTGGCGGATGATCCAAATCGCGAGCACCAGATAAATCAGGCTCCAGATGGAAAAGACATAACCCGCCGGAGTAATCATGATATCGAGCCTGTCACTGATTTCCCCCGTTGATTGATTATTCAAAGGCAAAGTCACAGCCAGCGTATTCATCACTATCACTAATGCGAATGCTAAAATATTCAAGATCAATTTCATTGAGTTTCCCCCCCTATAAGTAGTGGTGTAAAATACTATTCCACTCTTATCATATTAAAAACCAAAATGAAGAGAGTTAGGGAAAAAGGATTAGTGAAAGATTGGGAAGGATTTAAGGGGTTTATCGAGAATTAGAAATAGGATAGGGACAATGAGAAAATCTATTAGGGGGACATTATGGACCGTACAAATCATACATATTCGGGTGTTTGGGATTTAGATGTTTTTTTCAAAGGAGGAAGTGAATCACCGGAATTCAGAAAGCATCTCGATACGATAGAGAAAAAGAAAAATGACTTCGCAGAAAATGCACTGGCTTTTCATCCACCTCAATCGGCAAAGGATGCTGACCTGGTGTGGAACCTGATTGAAGAAGCAAAAGAAGTGATGCTATATCTGCGTCAGGCAGGTGCCTTCGTGAGCTGTCTTGAAGCTCAAAATATGCATGACCGAAAAGCAGATTCTCTCCGTGGAGAAGTGACGAGCATAAGTGCCGACTTTTCTTCAACTTTTACAAAGTTTCAGCAGCAGCTTTCCGAGTGCAGAGAGGAGGTCTGGAATGAGTTGCTTCAGCATGATCAGCTAAGTGAAATTACCTTCGTCCTCAATGAGTGGAGACAAAAAGCGAAAGATAAGCTATCCAGCACAGAAGAATCACTGATTCAGGCGTTAGCCGTCGATGGCTACCACGGCTGGGGACAGATGTATGACACGATTGTGGGGACCATGGAGATTGAACACGATGGAAAAAAACTATCGGTCGGTCAGGCAAATAACCTGCTCTCCAGTCCAGATGCCAATACGCGCAAAGAGGTTTTTGAAAAATTAGAGAAGGCCTGGGAACAAAATGAGGAACTCTTTGCACGGACCCTCAATCACCTTGGCGGCTTTCGCTTGAATGTCTATAAAAAGCGTGGCTGGGACGAATTGATGAAGGAACCCCTCGAATATAATCGTATGAAGCAAGAAACATTGGATGCCATGTGGGGAGCTATTTCAAAGAACAAGCAGCCTTTCGTTCAGTACCTCGATAGAAAAGCGAAACTAATCGGGAAAGACCGACTCGATTGGTATGACTTGGACGGACCCGTGGCAGAGTCGACGAGCACCATGTCATATGATGAGGGGGCAAAATTCATTCTGAAGCAGTTCTCCCGATTTGGTGAGGAGATGGCTCAGTTTGCTGAAAAAGCATTTGAGAACCAATGGATCGAAGCGGAGGACCGGTCCGGAAAACGTCCGGGTGGATTCTGCACATCCTTCCCGTTAAGTGATCAATCACGTATCTTTATGACATATTCAGGCTCTATGTCGAATGTCTCAACCCTTGCACATGAGTTAGGGCATGCGTTTCATTCCTATGCGTTAAAACCGATGCACACATTGAATCGTAACTACGCAATGAACGTTGCTGAGACCGCATCCACTTTTGCCGAAATGATCGTCGCAGATGCTGCCGTAAAAGAAGCGGAAACGAAGGCAGAAAAGATTGCCCTAGTGGAAGATAAATTGCAGAGGAGTGTCGCGTTCTTCATGAACATCCATGCCCGTTTCTTATTCGAGACACGTTTCTATGAAGAACGTAAGAGGGGGATTGTATCTGCTGATAAACTCAATGAACTGATGGTGGACGCTCAGAAGGAAGCATTCTCAGACTCCATTGGAGAGGTTCACCCGCGCTTCTGGGCATCGAAGCTTCATTTCTATATTACAGGAGTGCCGTTCTATAACTTCCCGTACACCTTTGGATACTTGTTCTCACTGAGTATTTACGCCAAAGCCCTGGAGTCAGATGAAAGCTATGAGGATAAATACATGGCCTTACTGCGTGACACAGCGGTCATGAATGTCGAAGAGCTGGCGATGAAGCACCTCGGTGAAGACATTACCAAAGAAGCCTTCTGGGAAAAAGGTATCAAGTTATGCATTGCGGATGTGGAAGAATTTCTTGAGTTAACAGAATAATGCTGGTAGGGTCCGTTCCAATTTGGGGACGGACCTTGTTTTTTTGAGTGGAACGACTGTTATGGGGGGGGGGTATCGACCGTTCTTCAGCTTTATCGGCCGTTATAAAAGTTTATCAACCGTTCTTTCATTTTATCAATCGTATTTTCAATATATCGATCTTTCTTCAAAAAACGACAAATTTCGCGACCCCTCCCCAAAACACCAAAAAACGACAAGTCCTACTACTCCTAAGCCTCAAGTCTGATACGAAAATAAAGCTCTGGCTCGTTATGGGAAATCCGGAAAATAGATAGGATAGAGACATGAAGAAGAAAGGAGGCAACAACATATGAAGAAATTCGGATTGCTTTTAGCCGGAGGGATTGCAGCCATTGTCCTACTTGCCAATTTGGGACCGATTGTAGGGCTCGCCATCTCTTTAGTGATCATGTATTACAGCTTTAAAGGGTTTGTGAAAACAGATTCCACAATGAAGAAAATCTTATGGGCACTGATCGGACTTGCGGCATTTAGTGCGACCATTTCCAACTTCCCGGCGATCATCGGATTGGTTGCTCTATACGTTCTATATGTGATCTACAAGAACTGGAAAAAAGAAGAAGTCATTATAGAAGAAAAGTCATCGGATCCATTCACTAATTTTGAAAGAGAATGGTCTCAATTAAAAAACTAAAGGAGAGATTACACTATGGCAAACTTATTTCAACGGATTAAAAATACAGTCATGTCCGACCTGCACGAAGCATTAGATAAAAAGGAAAAGAAAAATCCAATAGCTGTATTGAATCATTATTTAAGACAGTGTGAGCAGGAAGTAGAAAAAGTAAGTAAGCTGGTAGAAAGACAATATCTATTAAAAGAAGAATTCCAGAAAGAGTATCAGCAGGCTTCTGCATTAGCTGACAAACGAAAATACCAGGCTGAGGTTGCATCGAAGGCAAATGAAGAAGGCCTGTATGAATTTGCCTTGCAGGAACAAAAATACTATGAAGAGCGTGCCGTGCGCATCCAGGAATCCAAGCTGAAAGCAACGAAAGAGCTTGAGGAGCTTGAGAGAAAATATGAAGAGATGAAACACAAGCTGAAGGATATGTACATCAAGCGAATGGAGCTGATGGGAAGAGAGAACATTGCCCGTGCCCATAACAAGGTGAATCACGTGCTTGAATCGTCTTCAGGTTATAACAACCAGGCGATCTCTAAATTCGATGAAATTGAAACATACTTAGATCATTTAGAGCATGGTGTGAACTCCTCTTATTATCGAAATACGATCGACGCAAAGATCGCCAAATTAGAAAAAGAAGTGAAAAAAGAGGAAACAGAAGCCATTCCTTCGTAAAACATGGTATTCTAATCTAAGAAAACGAATAGTAACGATAAAAAGGGGGAGCCCAAATGGGTTCACCCCGTTTTATCATCATATATAAGTCAAGGTGAGGGCTTTATAATCCGGAATTTTGATTTTATGAACCGGATTTGGGAGTTATGACCCGAAATCAGAAAATATGATCCGCATTAAGAACTTTTTGATCCGGAATCCCGATATATGAACTTCTTGTCGAAAAATCTTCATTCCTAAAAATACATAACCAGAAAGGAGGAACCCCCTTGTTCAATCGTTTGCGCTCAGACGGGATCAGCTGGATCATTTTAATAGGAACCCTTTTAATACTATTGGAAGTATCTTTCTACGATGGGGGGGTTCTCGTCTTTCTCTCGATTGCGGCCTTCTGTATCTATATTGGAAGAAAGAAGCTTCCGAGTACTCTTGGAAAGCTCCTGTTGTGGTTTGGGATCATCAGCTTAGCGATCAATATCTTTAATACCGTAGCGTTTAAATTTTTATTGTTTGCCATTCTTCTATTTATCATCGTCCGTTTTGCTGATTCCAAGAAACATCCTAAATATATCACTCCGACGATTAAAGAAACGTTCACCCAAACGAATGAACCACTTGTAATGAAAAAGTCCGCTCTTCAAAACGAATGGTTCGGGCCGAAACGGACTCCGGAAGACGTATATGAATGGAATGATATCAACATTCAGGGTGTGATCGGAGACTCGGTCATCGATATTGGAAATACGGTGCTCCCTAAAGGGACGTCCGTCGTTTCGATTCGAAACATTTTAGGCAATATTGAAATTTTGATTCCATACGATGTGGAAGTGAGTGTCCATCACTCGGTACTTGCCGGTTCGATTGAGGTTTTTGAAGAAGTGGAGCCGAAAGCGATAAATCAGTCTCTTTATTATCAAACCCCTGGATATGATACGGCTGTCCAGCGGGTGAAGATTGTCACTTCTATGTGGATCGGGGATTTAGAGGTGAAGAGAATATGAGCACAGTCAGTAAGCAGATTGTTGCAGGCATTCTCTATTCCCTTGGGATGGTGGTCTTTTTATCGCTGTCATATTTTTATTTGTATCCCTTGGAGGATTGGTCCCTATTATGGGAAGTAGAGATTATGGATATACCGGGAGCAGGGTTTATCCTCGTTGTAAGTATCCTTATCGGAATTGTGTTTGGCATCCGGACAGGGTTGAAGGATAAACGGCAGTTAAGGGAGATAGAAGATGCCCTTATGAATGTGGAGCAGGGCCGCTCGATCACCTTTCCAGAAACGGCAACCTCGGAAGTGCAGCAGGTTTGGAAAAAGGTCGATGCGTTAGGCAAACATTTAACGGATCAAGCGCGATATTCCCAGAAGCTTGCCAATGAAAAGGCGGAGGAGCAGGAAAAGAGAATCCAGGAAATTGTTTCCCAGGAGCGGAACCGCTTGGCGAGAGAATTACATGACTCGGTCAGTCAGCAACTATTTGCAGCATCCATGCTGATGTCAGCCATCACGGAAACACCATCATCTGGTCGAACGCCTCATGAAGAAAAGCAGCTGGGCATGGTGGAGCAGATGATTCATCAGTCTCAGCTTGAAATGAGGGCTCTCCTCCTTCATCTTCGCCCCGTTGCGTTAAAAGGAAAGAATCTTCAAGAAGGAATGAAGGAGCTTTTGGTCGAATTAGCTCAGAAGGTTCCCCTTGATATTGAGTGGAAAATAGAAGACATGAGCCTTGATAAAGGAATCGAAGATCATCTCTTCAGGATTCTACAGGAGTCGGTGTCAAACACACTGCGACATGCGAAGGCGACTTCCTTGGATATTCGATTGATAAAAAGAGAATCCATTATTATTTTACGGGTAGTGGATGATGGTCAGGGCTTTGATGTGAACGAATCGAAGGTCACAAGCTCCTATGGGCTTCAGAATATGAGAGAGCGGGCCATTGAAATCGGTGGTACGTTTAAAATCATCAGTGTTCCGAATAAGGGAACACGCTTGGAAGTGAAGGTTCCCATTGTGGAGAATGAAGGTGAAAAAAATGATTAAAGTGGTATTTGTAGATGATCATGAAATGGTAAGGATCGGGGTTTCTTCTTATCTATCGGCTCAGGCGGATATTGATGTCGTCGGGGAAGCGTCGGATGGGAAAGAAGGCGTCCAGCTTGCCCTGGAGCTGCGGCCTGATATTATTCTCATGGATCTTGTGATGAAAGAAATGGATGGCATCCAGGCGACAAAGGAGATCATCCAAGAGTGGCCAGACGCAAAGATCATCATCGTCACCAGCTTCCTGGATGATGATAAGGTGTATCCAGCCCTGGAAGCCGGCGCGGTCAGTTATATGCTGAAAACGTCGAAAGCGAGTGAGATTGCCGAAGCGGTACGTAAGACGTACAACGGCCAATCGATTCTCGAACCGGAAGTCACGGGGAAAATGATGACACGCATGAGACAGAAGACCGTTTCTCATCCCCATGAAGAGCTCACCAACCGCGAACTGGAAATCCTTCTCCTGATGACACAAGGGAAAACGAACCAGGAAATTGCCGATGAATTATTCATCGCCCTGAAAACAGTGAAAACCCATGTGAGCAATATCCTCTCCAAGCTCGGAGTCCAGGATCGGACCCAGGCTGTGATTTATGCTTTTAAACATGACTTAGCTAAATAAAAAGAAAAAGTGACCCAAAAAGTAAAAACTTTTTGGGTCACTTTTTCGTATAGAAAGAAGAAAAAAACGAATCTCCTTCCCCAAAATGGCAAGCATGAGAATCCAAGCGTGAAATATACATCTAATAAGTATTGGTGCATTTTGGTAACAAGAGTGAAAAAATACAAATCTTTCATCAACGGGAGGAGGAATAATGGTAGAATAAGCGATATATTGTCAAATATTGAAAAATAACCGGTAAGGGGCGATGACGTGAACGCAAAATTTAGTAAGCCTAAAGGGTTCGGTGAAATTCTGGACCACACATTTCGATTAAGTAAGAACCGCTTTAAAGACTTTTTTCTTATTTTCCTTATTCTGTTAGGGCCTGTTTATTTACTGCAGGCACTCATTGAACTGGCAGCAGGGGTAAGCTTCTTTAGAACTGTCGGTACAGGGGAAACCTGGTTCGATGGGATTGTCAACAGCTTTTCAGGCGAATTTACGGCCGAAGGGGGGCAGGAAGTGAATCTGGCAGCGGAGCTTGGTACAGGTCTTATCGGGCTCATCAGTATAATCCTGGCTCCAATCGCTCAAGCGGCGATTTTATTTGCCCTGAATCATATGAGAAAGAATGAAGAATTTACGGTGAAGCTTGTGATCAAAGAGGCATTCTCCCGTTTTTGGCCAATTATCGGAAGCAGTCTCCTATTCGGGGTGATTGTATTCGGTATCGTATTTGTTCCGATTTTCACATTTGGTATTGCAGGGGTATTTGGTGCTGCACTCATGGACCCGGGTGTCGGGCTTGTGATTGTCGGCATTGTCCTGGTGCTTGCATTCGCGGTTGCGGTAGCTTACTTCTTAACACGTTGGAGCTTCTATTTTGGAGCGGCAGCCATAGAAAATGACGCACCTGGTCTCGGCAGGAGCTGGAGACTGACGAAGAAGCGTGGATGGGTCCTTCTTGGATTATTCATTGTATTCGGCTTGATCATTGGAATCGTAAGCTCAGCCTTCGAATTAACGTTTGGATTGGTATTAGGGAATAGTGTCCTGTACGGCATGATTGTAAACGTTGTGTCTTTATTTACGACGATGCTGTTCGCCGTTGGTTTCGGGGTTATGTTCCTTGACCTTAAAACGAGACATGATGGAGATGATTTAAATGAAATGATCGATGATTATAACGCTATTCAATAGAATCATGCTTCTGTGAAAGAATGAAGTATCCAAGTCTGGCTCCGGAGGCCTCATGCTTCCGGGCTTTTGATCTGAAAGCTAGGTGAAGTAAGTGTTGAATGAAAACAGAGCAAGAGATCAAATTGAAGAAATCTTGGATGGGGAGGAATATAAGGCCTATCGTGATGAGTCTCAGGGACTGCTGGCCAGTTGGTGGGGGAAGGCAAAGGAATGGCTGGCTGAACAGGTGGAAAAACTGTTCCCTTCTCTTGAACCGACTGGCGGGGCGGCATCGGGCATCCTCATGACGTTGATTGTCATTGTAGTGGCCATTCTCCTCATTGTTGCATTCTTCGCCATTCGAAACGGAGTCCGAAAACGGAAATTCCGTTCGAATAAACCACTTCAATCCATGAATGAGATGGAGTGGTCCTATGATAGACATTTAGAAGAAGCTTATAAACAAGAGGGGATCGAAGATTATTCGAAAGCAACCCGTCATATGTTCTTAGCCCTCCTTTTATACTTTCATGAAAGGGACTATCTCGAAGCAAAGGTCTGGAAAACAAATTGGGAGTATTATGATGAACTGCGTAAAGTGAATCGAGATTGGGCAGAGCGATTCTACAGGCTGGCACTTCTGTTTGATGAGGTGGCCTATGGTGAGCGGGAAGTGGAGGAAGAAGAGTATCTTCCCTATAAACTGGAAGCTCTAAGCTGGTTGGAAAATGAAACGGATTCATAGCCTTACGCAAAAGAGAAAGGAGGTAGGAACGAGCATTGAAAACAAATATAAAGGCGTGGGTCTGGCTCACCACACTTCTAAGCCTATTTATCATCATCGGCGTATTTCTTTCTCCTGAAAAGCCTAAGGAGTATCCAGCCTATGTTTCCGAGTCTCCCTCTCCTTCTGGAATAAAAGCCCTTTATACCTATTTGGAAAACGACGGTGTATCTATGCAACGCTGGTCTTTTTCACCTGATAGGCTGCCTGTAGCTGAATCTGATCAAATACTGATTATGATAGAACCGTTTTCAATTCCTGAACAAGAAGAAATGGAAGCTTACGAGAATTTCATGAAAGCAGGGAATACGATTCTTCTTTTAAAGGATAATCCAAAAGGGATGTTTGACACGAAGACGGTCTTAATAGGGGAAGGGGCCGGCCATCCTCTTATCCGTGATGGAAAAGGAAATACATATCAAACAGATCTATTATCAGACATAAGATTAGAAACGTCGGATGACGATACCGTTCTATTGGATGATCTGGATGGAACAATTGCCTACAGCTCTCCTATGGGAAAGGGTCAATTGATTGTCTCTACTACACCGGGATGGGTGATGAACGGGAATATTCTTGATAAGGATCATCTTCCGCTGGTTCTCACTCTATTAGAAAGCGGTGGAGCGGACCGGAAAACGATCCTGGTCGATGAATACCTCCACGGGGGAGAGAGTGAGGCAAGCCTTACTACCCTTTATCCCCAGTGGCTGTTGCTTATCATCCTTCAATTGCTGATCCTCACTGTCCTTTGGCTCTGGAAGCGGGGGAAACGATTTGGAGGTATTCTCATACCAAGGGAAGAGACGGTCCGATTCAGTGATGAACGAATCAAGGCGCTCTCAGCCTGGTACTTAAAAGGGCGCCAATACAAAGAATCTTTCGGGATTCAAGCCGAGTATGTCAGAGTTCTGTTCCAGGAACGTTGGGGGATTCCGACGAGTAAGGAATGGTCGGAATTGAACGAACCATTAGAACGGAGATTAACCACCGTTTCTAAAAAAGAAATCGATTCGGTTTTATCGGGGATAAGGGCTGTATTAGAGAAAGAACGCATCAGTAAACAGGAATACGTACTATGGTCGAAAAAAATAGAACTATTCAGGAAAGAGGTGGAGGATCGTTGAAACCAGAAATCACATCCTTAATGGAGAAATATGAAGAGCGCATTGTAGGTCAGAGCACGAATCTTAAACTCTTATTGTCTTCCATTCTGGCGGGAGGACATGTACTGATCGAGGGAGTTCCGGGGACAGGGAAGACACAGATGGTCAAGACCCTTTCCCGGTTGCTCGGGGGAAGCTTTAACCGCATTCAATTCACACCGGATCTGTTACCGAGTGATATCACGGGTAGTACGATTTACAATATGAAGGATAGCAGCTTCCAAACGATCAAAGGGCCGATTTTCACTAATGTACTATTGGCTGATGAAATCAACCGGACACCGGCCAAAACCCAGGCGGCCCTGCTCGAAGCCATGGAGGAAAAGCAGGTGACGATCCAAGGGGCAACGTATCCTCTTGAAGAGGTGTTTTTCGTGGTAGCCACCCAGAATCCGATTGAATTCGAGGGTACCTATCCACTGCCTGAGGCCCAGCAGGATCGATTCCTGTTTAAGCTGGACATCGATTTTCCTTCCTTTGAAGAAGAGAAAAACGTATTGAAACAAGTGATCGAGAATCATTATGATGCAAGTGAAGTGGGGGCGGTTCTCGACATGGAAACCTTCCTCTCCATTAGAAGGGAAATCGGGGAGGTCACACTTAGTGACGCGGTGTTGGATTATATTATGCAGATTGTGAGAAAAACCCGTGAAACGGAATCGATCCGCTTCGGGCCAAGTACCAGAGCGGCGATTTCGATTGGAAAAGCGGGACGGGCATGGGCCTATCTGTCAGGACGAGACTATGTCACACCGGATGATATCAAGATCGTGGCAAGACCTGCCCTTAGACATCGTATACAGCTATCCCCGCACGTAGAATTGGAGGGAGTGACCATTGACCAAGTCATCCAAGAGCTTGTTGGGTCGATTCCTGTTCCAAGATAAGGGGATATTGCCGACGGGGAAGTTGTTGATCTCGTATATCCTATTTTCCGTCATCCTTCTTGCAGGAACGTTTATTGGACTGTCATGGACGCTCATTTTTGTATTGAACGGCTTATTTATCGTCGTGAGTCTCATTGACCTGACTCTGTCGCCATCCAAAAAGGAAGTAGACATCAAGCGCCATATCCCGGATCAAATGGAAAGGGGTCTTGATTATGTCGTCGATCTGGAAATCATAAACAGATCTTCCCGTGGCATGGAGTTTCGGATTCTGGATGGTACCCCGCAAAGCTTTCAAACATCCTTTCCCTTAGAAGGGAAGCTTGAACAGGATTCAACAGGGACCCTTACCTATGATGTGGTGACACCAGTAAGGGGAGATTATAACCTGACGAAGCTGTATCTTCGCTATCGAAGCTCCCTCGGTTTATGGGAAAAACAAAAAACAGTGGAGCTCCATGATAGGGTGAAAGTCATTCCAGATCTCACTGAAACGAAAAAAGTATTGGAAAGTGCTCAGCAGTTTCTACTGTATGAAGGGGTAAAGATCCGTAAGCAGCAAAGCGGTGCCGGAGAATTCTCCAAGATTAGAAATTATGTACTCGGGGACGATCCTAGAAAGATCAACTGGCGTCAAACCGCAAAGCTCCGGGAAGTGATGACCAATGAATATGAACCTGAGCATGGAAAGTACATCATCATTCTCATTGATTGCGGAAGAATGATGGGAGCGGAACTGAAAAAAGGAAACCGGTTGGAGAAATCCCTGGAGGCTGCCCTGACCGTGACGGCAGCGGCCCTTCAAAACGGAGACTATGTGTCGGTCCTTGCTTTCAGTAAAGATGTCAAGGTTTATATCCCTCCGGCAAAAGGGATGGCGCATCTGCAAACGATTCTTCAGCGTATTTATCATTTGGAAGTGGACGCAGCCGAGTCCAATTATGCTGCCGTCCTCCACTATGTTCAGACGGTTCAGAAAAAGCGGAGTCTGCTTTTAATATTCAGTGACGTACACACCTTCCTTCATGAAGACAGTGCCCTGTTTTATTTACAGCGCCTGCGGAAACAGCATCTCTTTTTAACGATTGGGATTGAAGATGAAACGTTGGTCACACGGATCAAGACAGAGCCTGTTGATTCTCAGCAGGCGATGATGAAGAGCATGGCCCAGAAGCAGATGCTCGTGAAGAAAAGGGAAAAAGCCAAGTGGGAAAAGCAGGGCCTCCTGATGGTGGAGGCCCGTGAAGAGAAACTGGCCGCAACGGCTGTTTCTTACTATATTGATATGATGAACCGGGGGTTACTGTAGGCTCGCTTTGTTTAGTCGAAGCCTTCCGATTGTCATATAGAGAATCAGACCGATAACCGTTAAAAAGGCAACCATATATTTTGCGAGTAGCGGTATGGCAGCAGGCGTTATGAAGCCTTCGATGATTCCGGCAATCACAAACAGGGGCACCGTCCCGAGGAGCAGCTGGACGGATCGTTTCGCTTGCTGCTTTAATTGATAGCCTCGTGTGAAACGTCCAGGTACAAAGAGCTTATAGCCCATCAAGAGTCCCGCACCGCCTGCAATAAAGATGGCTGTAAGCTCGATCATTCCATGGGGGACGATGTAAGCCCAGAATTCACAGCTCATTCCCTGGTGCCAGAAGACAGCGGCCAGGGCCCCTACAATGATTCCATTGTACACAAGCATATAGACCGTCAACAGGCCAAATGTCACACCGCCGGCAAAGGCAAGGAAGGCGACTTTGATATTATTGGTCATAATGGCAGCCGACATAAGTGAAGAATCCACTTGTCCGTCACTTTTCCCGAGATTAGAAGGATCCACCCCTTGAGACATCTCAGCTGGTAGAATGGAATAAAGGTGAAGAGGATCATTCAAGACAGAAATGAAGGCACCGAGTGCACCGATCGTAAATAAAAGCATCGCCGTTACAACGAACTTCCACTGTTCAAGCAGTAATCCGATAAATGTCGTGGAGAAAAAATGTCTAATCTGTTTTCCACTTGAGATTTGGTCTTTATATAATAAATTGTGAGACTTTGATACGAGGCCGTTCAAATAATCGGTTACTTCTTCGCGGGGAAAATAGGTCTGGCTGTAGGAAAGATTCTGGGCAGCCTTTTGATATAGACGGTTGAATTGATCAATGGCAGGGCCAGTGGTGTTCTTCCTCTTGCGAAGAGTACCGAGGAGATCTTCTAACTGCTTCCAGTCGTCCCGGTGCTGTTTAACGAATTGCTTCACGTTCATTATGACACCTACTTGTTCTTTTAATTTCTTATCTCTTATTATAGTAAGTTTAGAAAAAAATAGAAACCATTAAAGGTAAATTCATCCATAAGGAGGGGATTGTATTGCATGAAGAACAAGTCGATATTAAAACCCCCGAATATGTTTCCCTGCAATTTCAACCTGCAGGATTAGGCAGCCGGGCTGCAGCCCTAATGATTGATCAGCTGCTGTTAACCATCGTAAACATCTTGATCCTTGTACTCCTATTTTTTATTACGTCGGGGAATAATGACATATTTAGTATGTTGGAAATCAACTCGACACTTTGGGGGATCACCATCATCGCCATCTTCTTTCTCAACTGGGGGTATTTCTTTGCTTTAGAATTCTTCTGGGGTGGAAAGACTGTAGGAAAGCGATTGCTGGGGATCCGGGTGATGCAGGAAAACGGACACAGCGTCACTCTCTTATCTTGTTTCATTCGCAATCTATTAAGAATCATCGACATGCTTCCCGTCTCCTATTTCGTTGGTATGGTCATGATCTTCCTGCATTCTAAGCATAAGAGGGTGGGAGATCTCGTTGCCGGAACCATCGTTGTTCATGAGCGACGCGTCAAAGGAAAACGAAAAGAAAAAGCCATCGAGAAGGAAATCCGTCGTCGAGGCTTAAGGAAAGAGAACTTAATGGTGGAAGAGTGGGGATTAAAGCAGCTCGGTGCGAAAGAATGGAATCTGGTCAAAACGTACAGCAACCGATTTGTTCAGCTCCCCCTTTCAGAACGAAACCAATTAACCAAAAGACTTGCTCTTATCCTCTATCCTAAACTGGGATTAGAAATGCAGGATAAAACGTATGAGGAGCTTGAAGATACCCTTCTCCTTTTATACTTGGCATTAAGCGAAGAATGGGAATTTGAATTGTAGAAAGCAGCAAAGTCTGGGGAGGGCTTTGCTGTTTTTTATTTTTCAGAATGAAATGGACTTTATACCTAATAAAGATTCCTTGTGGCTATTAAAGCAATCTTTCACTAAAGCAGATGATTACATAGAAAATTAAGTAAATATAGTAGGATAATAGTGATAGAGGTTTACAGTCACTAATACAATTTACAAAATAATAAGGAAAATAGTGCCCATTATCCCATTACATTACAAAATGCGACAAAATATACTTGTACTGTAATCATTTAAATATATTTGTTTTTTAACTGAAGGGGGAAAGGGTATGAGGGCGAAAAAGATTTCATTATCGATTATCAGTATTCTGTTTTTACTGACTGGAGGTTTCATTCAGCCTCAAGAAAGTATGGACAAGGGAGCGGCAGCTGCACCTCAGTCAGCAGTAATAAATGAAGTGGCCTGGATGGGGACCACGGGCTCTTACAACAATGAATGGATGGAACTATACAATTCCACTTCATCTGATCTTTCCTTGGCAGGATGGACCATTGAAACACAGGACGGATCACCGAGCATAGCTTTAAGCGGATCCGTGCCGGCACAGGGTTATTTTTTACTGGAAAGGACAAGCGATGACACGATTTTAACTGTCACAGCGGATCAAGTCTATACAGGAAGTCTGGGGAACTCCAATGAAGTACTTTATTTAAAGGATGCGTCCGGTTCCATTATCGATGAAGTGAACGGCTGGTATGCAGGAGACAATACGACGAAAGCAGCGATGGCAAGGATTGATTCCTCTGCAAGCGGCACGGTATCAACGAATTGGAGTACAGCAACGGCTTCCTATGAAGGTGGATTTGGAACACCGAAAGCGGCTAATTCAGCTGTTCCTTCGGGAAGTGGAAGTGAATCACTTACCAATGTAAGCGAGGCGCCGGGTGCCATCAACGTCTACTTTAACAAAAGTGCATCGACTCAATATGCCATGCCGGGTAACGAAGCAAACTACAACGTGAACCTTGAAGATCGTCTCATTGAACGATTGAATGAAGCGTCAACGTCAATTGACTTCGCCACGTATGAAATCAATCTTCCTAGAGTGGTCGATACGTTGATGAATAAAGCGGCACAAGGGGTAGACGTCCGAATTCTGGCTGATGCCAAGGATGGATCGGACCCTCATTACGCAGAACGATATGAAATCATGAGATTACACTTGGAGAAGCTTGTCCGCGGTCAGGATGGAGTAGTAGGATCAGCGGATGATGCTAATATTTTATCGGATTCCCCTATGTTTGTAGTGGAAGATGCCGTGAAGCGGGCAGCTTACGATTTACCTGCAAGCTTTAGCGATTTCCCACAGCGAAACGTGACGGTTGGCAGCACGGCGACAACAGGCTATATGTTTGTAGAAGGGGAATGGAAAGAAACGGACAGCTACTATTCTCCAGGGAATCAAATGCATAATAAATTTGCTGTTGTGGATGGAAAATGGGTTTTCACAGGAAGCTGGAATTTTACCGTAACAGGCTTATATGGTTCTGAGGAAAACATGAACCAAGGAATCCTTGATGGAAACCAGCAGCATGTCGTGGAGGTTCACTCTCCTGAACTTGCCTCCATTTATAAAACGGAATTTGAAGAAATGTGGGGGAGTGGATCCACGACTCCAAATAATACAGTATCGAACTTTAGCACAAGAAAAGTCGATAACACACCTCATACGTTGCCCATCGGCGGAAATACGGTAGAAGTGTACTTCTCTTCAGGAGACGATGCGGTTGGACGTATGACAGAGCTAGTGAAAACAGAAGCAGACGAAAATGCTTATTTCACTATTTTCGCATGGAGCGACCAAGCCCTTGTGGACGAATTGAAGAATAAGTGGGAAGGAAGCAATATGGATAACCAGGGAACGTTGACCGGCTTTGATGTGAAAGGTCTTTACGATGCCAGCTTCTGGAACCAATGGTGGTCAGCGAGTATTGAAATGACAGGAAGAACGGCTACACAAACGAGTACGAACAATCCAAATACGCGCTGGGCAAACCCTGCACCCGTGTACAAGGCAAATGAAAGCCGCAAGCTTCATGCCAAAACGATGCTCATCGATGCCGACACCAACAGTGATCCAACCGTTATCGTAGGGTCGACCAACTGGAGTGAAAACGGCAATAATGTGAATGACGAAAACATGCTCATCATCCATGATGATGCCATCACGAATCAATTTCTGCAGGAGTTCAATGCAAGATATGTGAATGCTGGCGGGGTTGTACAGTAGGTTGGATTAAAAGTTCCTTAAATATGGCATGGAACGAAAAAGGATGATTCTCTTTTGAGAACCATCCTTTTTGATTGGTGCCAATTCCTGCTTACTCCATCCCGGGAGCCTTCTGGATTTCAAAAATAAGTACAATTGCAGTGATTGCATGGGCAATCAATCGGATGACCGGGAAAAAGTTTAAGAAGGAAGCAAGGATACCGAGGGCACTTCCAAGGATCGGCTGATCTTCTGACCTTGAAATATACAACACGCTCGCATGCCAAAGGGCCACTAAACACAGGAGAAAAGGAATCGCATCACCAGCAATATTGCCAAAGATCGGAACAGCCAAAAACAATTCGATAGAAAAGGATAACCATTTAATTCGTGAAAGCACGGGCACACACCTCCTTATTTCAGTGTATGACTATGTGAGGGGTGTGTGCTTGTTTGAAGGAATAGTTTTTTGAGGGGTGAGTGGTGGTTGTCGTGTGCGAATTTTGCGATAAACGTAGAATGGCAGATAACCAACATAAAAAAGCCACCGTCACATCCTAAGACGGTGGTCTTTTAAAGCATTTTTAAGCCAGTAACTTCTCCACAACCTTATGCTCATTTTCATTAAGCAAGTTCTTGCCGATCGTTTCATGAACCTCTTTATTCATGTTGTCTTCCAGCACAGCGGCCTCTTCTTTATCGCCAACGAGTACGATCCGTTCCCACTCCTCATCAGCGGCCTTTTTGTCAAGGATGCTGCCGAGGCTTTTCCACCAGCGTTGTTGATTGGCTTTGAGGCGATTTTCGAATTCTTCCTGCTGATTGGCTTTTCCGCCGCCGCTTCCCATGCTAACGTCTGAGTGGTGGGGGCCTTCATGCTTTCGCCAATCATCTGTTTCTAAATCGAATTCCATAAATTCGCTGGACTGAATCTCTCCAAAGGCGGAGGTGAGGATTTTGATTTGGTTTTGCTGAAGAAGCACCAATCCCGTGTAAGGATATTCTTTATGCAAGGATTTCAATTGATCGAGGTGAGGATTCCCCTCCCAATAAAAATTCGTTTCAACCGGTACTTGAAGCTCGAAGGTCTCCCAAATGCCACTATCGGCTGAAGCGAAGATGATAAAGCTTCTTGGCAGTTCACGTTCTAAACTATATATATAGTTTTCTACCTTCGGGCGGATCGATTGAAGCCTTTCTTTTTCCTCGGGAGCACTTTCAAGGTATTCTTCCAGGCGGTTGAATCCGTTTTTGAGGGCAATCTTCCACTCACCGCCCTGCTGATCGTGGTCGCTGCGGTCCGTATTCAAATAAACAGACAATAATTTATCAGGTTTCTGTAAGTACAAGTTTTCCAGTACGCTCAGTGTTTTTTTGAAAGACATGGAACTCCTCCTTATAGAATGCTTACTTTTCATATAAACGGTAGAGATCCCTCTTAAACATTGTTTTGTGAAAAAAAGGGAATTGACGAAAGGATTTTAATAGGAAAAAATAGAAGTGAAGGGAGGGGCACCAATGAATATAGTGAAACAGTGGGTCCAGGAAGATAGTGATTACATACGTAAGAAGTTAATCGAATACAATATGTCACAAGTAGATGAGGAGACAAAGACGCCTCTGGAGCAAATCAGTTTTGTTATGAGGAACGATGAGGATGAAATCGTTGGCGGAGTGGTCGGAGAAATGTTCTGGTATCATCTCCACATTGATTTTCTGTGGGTGGCAGATGACTATCGGCATGGAGGATACGGCTCCAAACTGATTAACAGGATAGAAGCTTATGCCAGGGACAACGGTTGCCATCTCGTTATATTAGATACATTCAGTTTTCAAGCCCCTCATTTTTATCAAAAATTAGGGTATAAGGAATTCGGAGTCCTTAAAGATTTTCCTAAGGGCCAGAGTCAGTATTTTATGGAGAAACGATTGTAACAACCAGCTGGGGCTGGTTGTTTTTTTCGACTGAAGTTGTTTTCTTCTATAAAATCTCCAATTGCTTTTAAGCCCATTTTCTTGAAGAAATCAGATAAATCATGTTTTATGTTCTTTACATCGGGTAAATATGTACTAAATAACACACGACGGGAGAGAGAAGCGTGAGCTATATTAACCAGGGTAAAGAACGTATTCAATTTGATCGTAAGGGGAAGAAAAAGGATTTACATATACTGGAGTGCACCCGTTGTGAGAATGAATTCCGTACAACGATGAATGTAAATCAAATCGAGTGCTCTCATTGTTCTACATCTACAGATCCTAAGTTGGACCTATCGATTTTTAAAGTCATTGGATTTATTGAAAATCTTCAAGGGAGTGAAGTTCGTTGCTAAACAAGGACAAAATAGCCGATATGAACATGGATTTTAGCGACATTATTTGGATGAGTTCCGGAGTTGCCATTATTCTATTATTACTAGCTTTGGCGAATTTTTTTATCATAGCCTAACCGAACAGTTGAAAAGTCCTGGTGTAGTGCAGGGCTTTTTTTGTTGGGAAAAAACTCTGTACTGAAAAAGCCTGCCCGCTTTCATAATGGAAGCGGGCAGGCTTTTCTTCTGGTTATTATTCTTTATAGTTTTCATCGTACTCAAGATAAACAACATGAGTTTCCAGGTATTCGTTAAGGCCGTGTTTTCCATCTGCTCCGCCGATTCCGGATTGACCGCGTCCAGCGTGGAAACCATTAATGGCTTCAAAGTTCTCACGATTCACGAAGGTTTCTCCGTATCGAAGTTCATTCGCTGCCCTCATGATTTCATGGAGGTTTTCACTGAAGATCGATGAAGAAAGACCATATTCCGTATCATTGGCAAGCTCGATCACTTCATCAAAATCCTTGTAGGTCATAATTGGGAGGACCGGTCCAAATATCTCTTCCTGAATGATTTTCATATCCTGTTTGACATCTACAAGTACGGTAGGCTCATAGTAGAAACCTTTATCCGCATTAATCGGCTTTCCGCCTGTAAGGATTTTTGTACCATTTTCGACAGCCGTATTGACCATTTCCGTTACGGTTTCAAGTCGATCCTTATTGACAAGAGGCCCGATGTCGTTATCTCGGTTGGTTGGATCTCCGACTGTCGTGTTTTTCATCGTTTCGGTCATTTTGCTGATGAATTCTTCTGCTACATCCTCATGGACATACACTCGTTCCGCGTTCGTACATGCCTGACCAGAGTTGGTGATTCTCGACGTTTTGATCTTTTCGACGGCAAGATCAATATTTGCATGCTTGGTGACGATGGCAGGGGCCTTACCACCCAGCTCCAGGTTTACTTTTGTAATGGACTTCGATGCGGCTTCCATCACTTTTGAACCAGCCGGGTAGCTTCCCGTCATAGACACCATTCGTACTTTAGGGTGACGGGACAATGGGTTTCCGATATCGGACCCTTTACCGGTTACAAGGTTGAAGACTCCTTTCGGCAGCCCGACTTCGTCTATGATTTTAGCGAATTCACATGCAGTATTTGGTGTGTATTGACTTGGTTTCATAACAATCGTACACCCCGTAACAATGGCAGGAGCAACTTTCCTGGCGAGGATGAACATAGGGAAGTTCCAGGGCACGATTCCTGCTACGACACCAATCGGCTTCTTGTATACAAGGATGTTTTCATTGGAGCGTTCACTCTCAAGGATTTCTCCTTCATATCTTAACGCCCAGCCTGCCATGTAGCGGAAATACTCAATGGTAAAATCGAGCTCACCCTCTGAGGCATCCAATGTTTTCCCGTTTTCTTCTGTGAGCATCTGAACAAATTGGTCTTTCCGTTCTTCCAGGCTATCGGCTATTTTATATAAATAGGAAGCACGCTCTTTAGAAGGGACCTTCTCCCATGAGAGAAAAGCAGAATGAGCAGCATCAATCGCGTGATTGACATCCTCTTCCGTTCCCATCTGAATGGAAGAAATCATCTCCTCATTCGCAGGATTGATCACGTCCAACGTATCCTTCGACGTACTATCCACAAACTCACCATTAATATACAACTGATACTTCTTCACGATTACTCCTCCTTGTAGAACTGTTTCGTAACATATCTTCTCCTTTTCCCGTTCCAGCGGCAGAAGTAAACATGGGAATGTGTGAGGGACGGACCTCGTTCCATTCATATATATTAAGCTAAGACTTTGATACAAAGGGGGTTAAGTGAGTTTGTCGGTTCGCTTCTGGAAATAAAATGAAACAGTAAAGATAGAGGGACGGACCTTTTCTACTCAATCCTTCAGCCAAAGCGCTGGTTTAATAGGATTTGAGTAAAAATGGAGGTCCGTCCCTCATAAGGGTTACTTGCTTGGTTCTGCGATTTTTACGAGTTGCTTGCCGATGTTTTTGCCTTGGAAGAGCCCGAGGAAGGCGTCAGTTACGTTTTCTAAGCCTTCTGTGATGGTTTCTTCGTATTGGAGTTTTCCTTGGGAAAGCCATTGGCCAAGATCTGTTGCTCCTTCTTTGAAGCGGTCGCTGTAGTCGTTGACGACAAAGCCTTTCATGAGTGCGCTTGATTTGATCAATTTTGTTTGAACGCGTGGTCCCAAATCACGATCTGATTTGTTATAAGAAGAAATCGCTCCGCACACTGGTACACGGGCATGTTTATTTAGTAAACTAAGGGCAGCGTCACCAATTTCACCACCAACGTTTTCGAAATACACATCGATGCCGTTAGGACAGGCATCTTTTAACGCAGCATAGATGTTGTCCGTTGTTTTGTAGTTGATTCCTTCGTCGAATCCAAGCGTATCTGTCAGGTAGCTTACTTTTTCATCCGAACCTGCAATCCCGACAACACGAGCTCCTTTGATTTTGGCAATTTGTCCGACAACAGAGCCGACTGCACCTGCAGCACCGGACACAACCACCGTTTCGCCTTCTTTCGGTTGACCGATATCGAGGAGTCCGAAGTAAGCGGTCAATCCAGTCATTCCCAGTATACTAAGGTGAGTAGAAATAGGGGCGACATTCGGATCGATGGAGCGAACCTGCTTCTCGTTGGCAAGTGAATATTCCTGCCAAGGCAGCATTCCAACAACGAATTCCCCTTTTTGGAAATGTTCAGATTCTGACTCGACGACTTCTCCAACCGCCCCGCCAGCCAACGCTTCGTTCAATTGGAATGGTTCTACATACGACTTGGCATCAGACATTCTGCCGCGCATATAAGGATCCACGGAAAGATAAAGAGTTTTGACTAATACTTGACCTTTGGATGGCTTAGGAACTTCAATCTCTTTGAAGTGGAAATCTTCTTTTACAGGCATTCCTTCAGGACGGGCGACTAATTGAATTTGCTGCTGTTTTTCGGGTAACATCTTGATTCCTCCTCGTAATTTAAGTTAAAAATTTTTTTTCCGATTACTTGAAACTTATCACATGGAGTTTAGGTTCTACAAAGAATAACACTTGAGAAAGGTGGGGTGAATGTGGCGAGTAGGTGGGATTCGGAGGTCGCCGTCACCATTGAACAGGCAAGATTATTAATCGGGGATCAGTTTCCGGAACTTCATCCATCAAGATTAGACATCATTGACTATGGATTCGATAATACGGTTATGAAAGTGAACAACGATTGGGTCTTTCGGTTCCCAAGACGGGATATAGCCGTGAAGCTTTTGGAAACAGAAGGGAAGCTCTTGCCACTACTCGATGAAAAGAATCTCGGACTCCAAATACCGGTTCCGACCTTTTTGGGAGAGCCATCCCCTCAATACAAATGGCCATTTCTAGGCTACCGGTTTGTTGAAGGAACGATTCCACCCCGAGCACATGAGGTGGTTAGAGAAGGGGAGTCAGCCCTTGAATTGGCTCGTTTTTTAACTAATCTCCATCATATGGATGTTTCAGAGGTTGGGAAACGTGGAGTGCCCTATGACGAAATGGCTCGTTTACAGGTTGAAATGCGGCTTCCTACATTGGAAAAAAACATTCATGAAATCGAAGAACTAAACCTTTTTCATCGGGTTGATAAGTTAAAAGACTACCTTCAGCACGTACCAAAAAAACCATTACCATCAGAAACCACGTTGGTTCACGGCGACCTTCATTTTAAAAATATTGTTGTGAATACGGATGGAATCTTATCAGGGGTTCTTGATTGGGGTGACGTTCACATTGGTCATCGAGCCATTGATTTAAACCTCGTGTACAGTTACCTCAATCCTGCGGGACGGGATTTGTTTTTTAAAGAATATGGAGAGGTAGAGGAAGTCGAGTTGGTATATGCGCGGTTCAAAGCCATCTACACCAACGTCGTTTTGCTTCTTTATGGCTATCATGAAAAGCAGCCTCATACAGTAGTGGAAGCGCAGAGAAGTTTAGAGCTTGCATTAATAAGAGGGACGGACCTTGGTGAGTAACACAAGGTCCGTCCCTCTTCTGATTATTTAACGTTTTTTTGAATATACTTCACGATTTTTCTCAGTTCATTCGCATGTGGACGGCCAAAAGGACTCGTTTGTCTTTGCTGGTACATAGTTTGTCCTTTTTCATTCACAAGGAAGTAAGCCGGTTCACCATGCTGTCCATGATCCTCATAAGGGGCATCTTCACCGTGATAGAACACATCATAGGCTTTAATGGCCTCTAACTTTTCGTCTGCTAAAACAGGGAAAGTTAAATCCTCTTTGTTTGCAAATTCCTGTAAGTCCTCCAGTTTATCACTGGAAATCGTCAGTATGTGAACATTATGTTTTTCAAACTCCTCTTTGTTTGCTTGTAGCTCTCTAAGTTCTTCCTGGCATACCGGGCACCATGAGCCCCTGAAGAAAACAATGAGATGCCAGCTTTGATGTTCTTTTTGATGGTCCTCGAACGAGAACGTTTCACCTGAAACTGCCGGGAGCGTGAAATTTGGTACCGTATCATTTAATTGAAAAGTTGCCATTATTCATTCCTCCTATTGTTTTCTTTCTAGTCAGATAGGCATTAGGACAATCCTAACCAGATTGAAATACATACAGTATAGTAATTTATTTTGCTTACATGGAGTGTATTTCCCTTTATGTGAGAAACAAAACGTACTAATGCGCAGAATGTGAATAGAAAGGACGAGGGATATGAGAAAAAATATGGCAGGTCCAAATCTATGTATTTTCCCAGAATACAAGTGGTGCGGACCAGGATGCAGCGGACCCGGTGCCCCCGTCAATTCAGTTGACGCAGCATGCAAAGCCCATGACCTTTGCTATGAGCGCTACGGTCCAAGCTGCCAGTGTGATCGGATGTTCATGAGGAAGCTTAAGAACGAAATTGATCCCGAGACTCGAAAAGGAAGGCACGCCTTCCTTTTTTATCAATATATGAAGCTGCAGACGAGGGTTACGTGTCAGGGGGATCGGTGTGAATAAATCGGTGTCGAGGGTCGTGGATTTAGGTATTAACCGCTTGAATTGTTCAAGCGGTCTTATTTTATTTGGAGTTAGGAATGCTTATGATCCAGTTATTACCTCTTCTTCAAGTAAGTTGATGTTGAAATTTGTCACCATTTGTTGAAAAATGGCTAGTGTACCCTATAAGACATTGTTCTTATTTTTGTAAATGATAAAGTAAAGCAATTCTCATTTAAATAGATTTTATACTGATTACTAAGGATTCTTTGAGGTATGGGGGTATGAAAGTCTACTAAAAGAATTTAGAACAAAAGTTACTTTTTAAATTTGTTTAGGGATTTTCATGCCTGATTCTATTACAATTACCTATGATATTGTCAGCAGGAAAGGGGAGAGAAGATGTCATCCATTTCAACTAAAAAGAAAAAATATCTTTTTGAAATACATTTTTTAAGAGCGTTTGCTTGTTTAGCTGTATTAGGAGTTCACGTATCAGCTACTTATTACTCAATGAATGATAATACGTTTAATTGGTTTTCATACTTCTTAAATCAAGTAGGTCGTTTTGGAACGCCCATATTTGTTGTGATTGCCGGGTTTCTATTATTCTATCAAGTAAAAAGAAACACGTATTCCTTTAATAAATTCGTTACATCCAGGATATCAAAAATCATTATGCCATTGATATTATGGAGCTTAGTCTATCGTTTCTTACTCTATTATTTTGATAATCAACAGATTGGAGCAATAAAAACAGAACTTGTGAAAATCTTTACAGGCGGTCACTTCTATCATCTCTATTTCATTGCTATTATCGTCCAATTTTATTTTATCTTTCCTATCCTACAAAAAGTATTCAGAACAAAAATGGGATTGATTGTTTTAACCGTCATTTCATTTTTTATTAGTTACAATATGATAGGTTTTGATCCTGGAATTGAAGGATTTATCGGAAACTTTATGGCAAGTAAATCATTCATGCCGTTATGGATTTTCTATTTTTCTTTCGGTGGGCTATTGGCCTTTTTCTGGGAGGATATTAGAGATTTTGCAACCGACTTTCCTTGGATGATGTTAATCTTATCATTTCTCATTACAGCAGGAGCAATCGTAGAGTATTCAATCAATGGAGATCTTACGAACAGAAGAGCGAGTAATTTATTTAATATTCCTCTATTAAGCATTGCTACTATTGGAATGTATCCTTTACTTTCTCAGTGGAGTGTCTTGAAAAAGCCTCTGACGTTATTAGGGAAGTATTCAATGGGGATTTACCTGATACATCCCTTTGTTCTACACTTGATGAAAATTTATTTGCCTGCTTCTACGTGGAACATGATTTATCTGCCGATAATATTTGTCACCGTATTATTAATTTGTGTAGGGTTGATCCGACTTATTCAGCAGGTTCCATTTAGCAGTTATTTCATTCCTGTACCAAAAATTAAAAAAACACCAAACAAAGAAAGTGTAGGGAATGTTTCATCAAAAGAAGCGACAGTATAGACGAAAGAACCGAGTTGATTTTTATAATCGTTCGGTTCTTTTTTTGTGTGATCCTACTGTCTCTACATAAAATGAGCCAGGTCGATGAGATCCGGCAACCTTTTCACCACAGGGAAAGAGTGTAGTGATACACCGTCTCTTCCTTTTTATAACCATTTTTTTCATACAATACCTGCGCATGAACATTGTCCCAGTCGGTTTCCAAAATAAGCGACTTTGCATTGGTTTGCTCAGCATGCTCTTTGGCAGCGTCTAATAGCATCTGTCCGGTACCTTGATTTCGTGCTTCTTGAGAAACATAGAGGTCGTTCAGCTTCCAAATTCGCTCCATGTGAATAGAGGAGAAAGAAGGATACAACTGGGTGAATCCTACATACCTTTCATTTTGGATCGCCACAAAAATGACAGATTCATCCTGAGATAATCGTTCTTCAAGATACCGTCTTGCTCCAGAACTATCCGACACCTGATGATAAAACATACGATAAGAATTAAAAAGGTCCACAATTCCTTCTAAATCTGAAAGTCGTGCCCGAGATATCTTCATCCAATCCCTCCCTACATACACTATTTTATGAGAGTGGGGAGAGAACATGCTTGTGATGATGAGAATGATGTGGGGGAGAAAAAGGTCTGTTTTTTGAGAGAAATAATAGGTAAGATCTGAAAAAGTGGTGAATGAGAGGGGAAATGTTGCATTGAAGGTGGATAATGAAAGCCAGGAAAGGGATAAATGTAGTTTATTTATGCGTCGTTTTAATAATTGCAGCATTATGTATAATGATATTGAAAGGTTTTAATTCTAACGATTTCAGGGCTTTTTTTAAAAAAGGGGAGAGAAAAACATGGGTGGGAAAGATGAAATCAGGCATAAGGTATGGAATCGTCTGACAGAAGAGAAATTAGGCAGGTTTCCATTTCCGTTAGTGGGCCGGATTCCGAATTTCAAAGGGGCAGAAAAGGCAGCCTCTTATGTTCAGAGTATGGATATTTACAAGGATGCTCATGTGGTAAAAGTAAATCCAGATGCACCTCAGCTTCCACTTCGGGCAACTGTGTTGAAGGACGGGAAAACCTTGCTCATTCCAACACCGCGCTTGAAGGACGGGTTTGTCATGATTAAGCCTGAATGGGTGCCCCGGGGAGAAGAGAGAAAGGCGGCGAGTATCAAGCATATGAACTCTTACGGTCAAGTCGTGCCGCTCACGGACATACCTCCCATTGACCTAATCGTCGTAGGTTCCGTTGCGATTCATCGTGATGGGAGAAGGCTCGGAAAAGGAGAGGGATATGCCGATCGTGAATATGCCATCCTGCGTGAAATCGGAAACAAACCAGTGCCGGTCATCACCACCATTAAAAGTGAGCAGCTTGTAGGGGACGACATCCCAAGAGATTCCTATGACCTGGCCGTCGACTGGATCATCACCGAAGAAGACATCACGGAAACCCACACCCCATACCCAAAACCACACGGCATCGAATGGGACCACGTAACCGAAGATGAAATGGAGAAGATGCCGATTCTGAAGGAATTAAAGATTTTCTCTGGAGGGACGGACCTTTAATTTATAATCAATTGGCAAAAATGCTATAGGTACGGGCTTTTGTGAAAAATGAAGGTCCGTCCCTCAAAAAAAAATCCCTGAAGGCGAATTGCCTTCAGGGATTTTTAAGTTATGCTTGTCGCCTCTGGGCAAGACGCCTCCGCTTTTTTTAGATATCCAGCTCCGGCGGCTAGAGGCTCGAGGTCATAAGCTAAACCTACCAAAAAGGCAAAGAACGCCTTTCCGGTAGGTTCATCTTATGCTTGTCGCCTCTGAACGAGCCGCCTCCGCTTTTCTAGATGTCCAGCTCCGGCGGCTAGTCCCTCGAGGTCATAAGTCAAGAACGCCAAAAAGGCAAAGAGCGCCTTTACGGCGCTCTCGCCTTATGCTTGTCGGGCCTGAACGAGCCGCCTCCGCTTTTCTAGATGTCCAGCTCCAGGGCTTAGAGGCTCGAGGTCATAAGCTAAGGCACCCAAAAAGCCAAAAAGCGCCTTTCCGGGTGCCTCATCTTATGCTTGTCGCCTCTGAGCAAAGCCCTTCCGCTTTTCTTAGTACCCCTCAACAACCAAATCAAGCTTTCCTGTTTCAGGGCTGATGACTAGTCCGTGTACAGGAATCTTTTTATCCATTAACGGATGATTTTTGATCATGTCGACACTATGGGCCACGCTTTCTTCTACTGAGCTGAAGCCTTTCAGCCATTCGTGCAGGTCGATGCCGGAATAGTTCACGGTGTCGAGTGTTTCTTCAGGAATACCACGGTCCTTCATTTTGTCCAGGATTTTGTGGCTGTCAATGGCGCTCATGCCGCAGTCATGGTGACCGATTACGAGTACTTCGTCGGCTTGGAGCTCATACACCGCAACGAGGAGGCTGCGCATGATACTACCGAATGGGTGACTCACGACGGCACCGGCGTTTTTAACGATTTTTACGTCGCCATTTTTCATATTCATGGATTTAGGCAGAAGCTCTACTAAACGGGTATCCATACAAGTAAGAATGACTAAGCGTTTGTCTGGAAACTTGGTTGTTCTGTACTCTTCGTAAGATTGTTCTTGTACAAACTGTTGGTTGTAATCAAGTATGTTCGTTAATAAAGTCATGTCGTCTTCTCCTATAAAAAAAATTTTGTCACTTCACATTTTGCTGAAGGTGATTTTCTATCTCTTTTATTTTATCCATAATTTCTTGTCGATTCCAATCAAAAGTATTGGAAAGCTTCAAATAAAGAGAAGATACTTTAGCCAGTACTTCTAAATTCGGCTCTTTTCGTGGATATGTGGACTTACCCATGAGATCAAATAAGCCATTTATTTGATCTGACACTTTCTTGTATTGGGTGTCCTTAGAAATGACGGCAACATGGAAATATTGCTGCATATCTGAAAACTGATAGAATATATCGAACAGCTCGAATGAATCATTTTTCTTCAGATTCAATTCCAGTTCACCGGAGGAATTTTTATGAATAATCCGTGCGAACTTTGGCGAGCTTTCTTCTTCTACTATAGACATGAAGTTTTCTCCAGGTTTTAAAAAGTCATAACCCGAATTAGAAGCATCCATTAAATTAAATTGCCTATCCAATAGTAGTAAGGAATCGGGAATAAATGAAAGTTTTCCACATGATCACTCCTTTAGGAAAGGTAAATGGACGTCATTGCCCCGTTCCTCTCTACAGAGAAGATTTCATGTGGGATAACATTCAGTTGAACCTTATTAAGTTTGGCTATATAAGATTAAGGAGCTAGTCTTTCTGGGAAACAAGCTGTTCAGGCATATCCGTCAGGTACGCATTGAGCTCTAACAAGTCATTAAAGCTGGTTACCTGTGATTTTTCCAGAAAATCCAGGGTATGGTTTGAAATCAATCGTCCCCCAACTAGAATTTCAATTTCTTGATTTTGCTCTCTAATCTCTTCGATGCACTCTTTCAATCGAATCAGTTCCGTTGTCATCCCGATGGAAATTCCAATGGCGTGTGGTTTCCAGGCACTAATAAAGGTTAATGCATCTTTTACAGGAACGTTGGCTCCTCAGTTACGAGTATTCCATTGCTTGTCTTTGAACACTTCGTTCGCGAGTTCCAGTCTTAAACTATGTTGTTCACCTTCTATACAAAATAAAAGAGCTTTAGGATGGTTTTCCAAAGCTTCTTGATGGGTAAATAAGGTAGCAAGTAAATATTTAAGGGTTGCAGTAGCTAAATGCTCATCTGCAACGGTAATTTGATTTTTCTCCCAAAGATCACCGATTCTAGACATAGATGGTTTAATAATGTTCTCGTAAAAACTAAAATTATCTATTTTTGAGTGAATAGAAGACGAATGTAATTGCAATAATGAAAGCACGCCTCCCGCGAGGATAGACTTGGTGAAAGACTGGACCAGCTGATTCATATATGATCACTCCTAGCAAAAATACCAATTCCTATATTCAATAGATATAATTGAGATTCCTGCTACAGATTTCAATCTATAATTGGATTGACTTTCCCGATAATCTTATTTAATATAACCTCTGTAACACTAAATGTCGCTCAGCTATTGAGAGAGGTTCATAGCATTAACCCTCTATAAAAAACTATGGTTCTATGAATCTAACATGAGGTTTTCTGAAACATGTTATCATTTAAGCGTAACAGGATAGTACAATTTTTGTAATTTACCTGCCTGTTATGTCGATTCTTAGGCTAATGCTATGTCCTCCTTCATTCGAGGCACTTTGAAGGGGAGGATTTTTTACATGTCAGGAAGAAAAGACGAAGATTTAACAGATCTATCATTATTAGGAAATCAGGGAACGAATTACCTGTTCGAGTATGCTCCACACATTTTGGAATCATTCGACAATAAGCACCCAAACCGGGACTATTTTGTGAAATTCAACTGTCCTGAATTCACAAGTCTCTGCCCGAAAACAGGTCAACCGGACTTCGCAACCATCTACATCAGCTATATACCAGGTGAAAAGATGGTAGAAAGCAAATCACTCAAGCTTTACTTATTCAGCTTTAGGAATCATGGTGATTTCCATGAAGACTGCATGAACATCATCATGAATGACCTCATCGAATTAATGGATCCACGCTACATCGAAGTGTGGGGGAAGTTCACCCCACGCGGCGGAATCAGCATTGATCCATACTGTAACTACGGAAAGCCAGGTACGAAATACGAAACGATGGCAGACCACCGCTTGATGAACCATGATTTGTATCCGGAGAAGATTGATAATCGATAAGATGGGAAGGACGATTCTGCTTCAGGAATCGTTCTTTTTTTATTGACCGATAGGCGAATACTTCTATTGCCGAAATAAATTTCCGGGATTATACTTACGGGAAAGATAGAAAAGGAGGGAGCGGGGTGAAGCCGTTAAACGCATCTCTTTGTGTATTAATTGGAGCAAGTTCTTACGGGATTCATGCTTCTGTCGTGAAGCTTGGATTTGCTGAAGGGTACTCGGTTTCAGATGTAACGGGCATACAGTATTTATTTGGAGTGGCTATGTTATTCCTGGCCTTTCTTTTTACTAAAAAAATAAAGATGACAAAGAAGCATTGGGCCTCGCTCTTCGGAGTCGGAATCCTTCTTAGTTTAACGGGAATCTTTTATGGGCTCAGCCTTCATGAGGTTCCTGCTTCCATTGCGGTTGTCATGCTGTTCCAATTTACATGGATCGGCGTTTTGATTGAATCGATTTATTTGAAAAAATTCCCTTCCAATAAGAAGCTGCTTTCCGTTGTGTTCCTTTGGTTGGGAACTATGCTTGCAGGAGGGGTCATTTCTTCTGAACGTTTCAGTTGGTCTGAAAGTGGAATGGGAATTCTCTTCGGTTTCTTTGCAGCGATCACATTTGCCCTGTTTATTTTTTTCAGCGGTAAGGTGGCGAAAGAAGTGCCGACGATTCAAAAGAGCATGATGATTTCACTGGGCGGTTTACTTGTAGTCCTCATCGCGTTTCGTCCTTCTTTCATTCAGGAACCTGTTCAGATTGTTGAAATGGCTGACTTTGGACTACTCGTCGGTATCTTCGGAAGTATCTTTCCTGTCGTCTTTTTCGCGATCGGTACTCCACATCTCGATTCGAGTCTCTCGACGATTGTCGGTGCAGCGGAACTTCCGGCTGCTATACTGGCAGCCATGTGGATTCTCCATGAACAAGTGGTTTTATGGCAGTTCATAGGAATCCTGCTGATCTTGATCGGAATTGCCATTCCTCAATTGCATATGGGACCTGCCCGGAATCGGAAACAATTTGGGTAAACGGAAGCTCTCTTCATTGGTGAAGGGAGCTTTTTTTGTGGTGGAAGCTAAAATTCCCACTATACCCTAATGGTTAACCCCTAAACCAAAATCCCATCCTCATCACATCTGCAAACCCTTCCAATTTTCACAATTATTAAACCTTATTTTTTTGACCGGATTCCCTTTACAAAGGGTCTTGATGGGCTTTATAATCCCGTTGTTCAACTATTTACGGAAAACCAAAAAAATTTTAAAGAAAAAGGAGGTTGCGGTGATGCGACAAAGAATATTTTCCTTCTTAATGATGAATCTTGGTGCATTTCTAGTTTCGGTGAATGTCCATTTTTTCTTATCGCCTAATAATTTAGCGACAGGGGGAGTAAGTGGATTGTCAATCATCATGAACGATCTATTTCCGGGTCTTTCCCTTGGACTGTTCATGATCATAATCAATATCTTGTTATTTATCGTCGGTGTGATCTTTCTCGGCTTTAATTTCGGTGCGAAAACCATTTACGCAAGTTTCGCCCTTTCATTCTATGTTTGGTTATTAGAGAGATTTGCTCCAATGAGTGCGCCATTAAGTGATGATATCTTGATTCAATTGATTATCGGTCAATGCATTGCCGCAACCGGTATGGCCATTGTGTTCAATCAGCAGGCATCAACGGGTGGAACGGATATCGTGGCCCTGATCTTTAATAAATACTTCAATATAGATGTAGGCAGAGGCGTTTTACTGGCAGATTTATCAATTGCAATGTCCTCGGCTGTACTATTCGGTCCGCAAGTCGGAATGTATGCATTCTTCGGTGTCATCCTAAACGGACTGGTCATCGATTATGCATTGCAACAATTCAATTCAAACAAAGAAATCGTGATCATCAGCAGATACAGCGATGAAATCAAGTCTTATATCGTCCATGAACTGGGAAAAGGAGCGACGATTCATACGGCAACGGGAGCCTTCACTTCCGACGAAAAGGAAGTCATCACGACCATCCTTGGTCGAAAGGACTTTTCCAAGTTAAAAGGATTCATCACCCAAGTCGATAATCGTGCCTTCATCACCGTTCATACAATGAATGAAATACTCGGTCAAAACTTCAAACGATTGGCATAGAAACGAAGCTTCACCTCTTAAGAAGGTGGAGCTTTTTCTTTGTCAAAGGCTCTTTTCGCAAAGGTTGTTGTTTTTTAACAAAAGGTCTGCTTCGGCTCTGTCAATCAGTATCTGCTGGATGGTGAGGAGAACTACTTCGCTTTCCGCGAACGTTCGGCCGAGCCTCCTCAGCTATCGCTTCCGGGGTCTCGGCACGACCGTATTTCCGCAGGAGTCTACGCAGTTCGACAGAGCTTAAAACTGACAAAAACAATCTATAGAAAACGGATCACTGCTCTCTTTACAAGAGGTTATTTACCGTGGGAGCAAAAAAGACTTTCTAAAGATAAGATTGTTATTCGATCCTATTTTTGTTATTCAAGGAAAGGTTATAGGCAATCATGGCGATAAACATTTGGTTCCATATGCCTTGGGGCTCCATACATGGATAAACAATAGGAGCCTTTTTGTGTTTGTCTATCTATACTTATAGGCAGTAAAAATGTAGTAGCACAGAGTGGATTGTAGCGGAAGGCACTTGACTCCTGCGGGAGATAGAGGAAAAGTCGAGACCCAAACAGACGGAACCTCGAGGAGGCTCGACTTCCTCCCCGGGGAATCTTGTGCCTGAAGCGGAAAGGAACGGTCCATGTTTTCACACTATTACTCATTCAAAAGATAAATTTACCTTTTGGGAATCTGCACATAATCAGTGGGAGAGATTCCAAAAGAGAGATGCTCACCGGCCGTACTTTCTCTGTGTAATGTTTACGAAAAGAGCCTTGTCAAAAAATATTGTTCTACTTTCCAGAAAATAAAGGAAAATTTTACACTCTTCCTGTATAAATAGAAGGTAGGGGGTGGAAATATGGAGATAGAAGAGTTTGAACGCCTGGAACGGAAAATCAGCTTTCTGGAAAAAGAGTTATACCTGGTGAAAAGGCAGTTGATACAAGCGAAGAGCGAAAGTGAAGCGCCTGTTATTCAAAAAGCAGAAGTGTATACGGAACCTGAAAAGCAGTTTCCTGCTGAGAAAGATGAGCTATTCATCGAAAAAGAACCATTCGATTTTTCAGTGGAACGCTGGCTTCCGAAAGTGTTTCTATTTGTTCTTTTGATAGGAAGTATCTGGGGCTTTATGGCTGCTTCTCAAAATGGCTGGGTTACGCCCGGTTTAAGGGTGTTAACGGGGGCCGTCATCAGTATCGTGATGTATTACTTAGGAGAACGGTATAGCCGGGATCAGAGGAAATTATCCATCACGCTGCTATCGGGGAGCATCGTCCTTGCGATCATTACGTTATTTTCAGCAAACATTTTGTATGGATATATAGGCGGATTCATCACGAATCTACTATTAATCGTTATTATTTCTGTCGGACTGTGGACTTCGCATAAGCATGGTTCTGAAGTTGTTCTGTGCTTGATCGGGGCAGGGGCGTATCTGTTTCCGTTTATTTTTGCAGGGGACGAACGGAATGAGTGGTTGTTTTACGGATATGAGTTAGTGCTTTTCTTTGTGTTGATGACTTTCAGTACTGTGAAACGATACCGGATTGCCTGGAACATTCATTATTATTTACTTTATTTCTCATTATTTTTCTTTGCGGCCTTTGGAGTAGGGGCGATGACGCTGACCGTTCTGATCCCATTTGCGATTCAGCACGCCTATATTTTACTGTTGATCGTGCTCAACCGGGATGAGCGGGTGAGTGCCGAAATGATTCCTGCTTTGGTATCAGGCTCATTCATCCTTCTTGGATTATTGAATGATATTTACGTAGCGATCCCGCTCTTTTATTATGTGACTTTCGCTGCGGTGTATATCGGCGTATCGTTCATTGAACCGAAGGAAAAGAAACAAACAAAGGATGTCCTGCTGGTCTTAGGTTTCCTGCATGTGCTCCTCTTCTTATTTGAGCTATTCGAATACGATTGGCGCTTTGTCTTAGTCGGCATTCAGGCTACTGCCCTTTTATGGCTTGCGGGAAGAAGGGAAAGCTATATTGGTTTGGCTGCTTCCATTCTTTTGATGATGTGTTCATTCCTCGGAGTGCTGGTCGGTGCACCCGATGATTTCTTCACGATAGAACTGCCGATTTTTGTGATAGCTTTTGGGTATGTGTATCTGTTTTCCCATTATAATAAAATTGAGTCCTCTTTCTTAAACGTATCGAAAACGGCGATTAAAGTCGTGTTGACAGGGCTTGTGATGTTCTTCGTGTTACGTTTGACGGATTTCATTGTAATCGGCTGGGATTATACCCCACGAACAACCGCCTTCACCGTAGCGATTGCGGCTCTATCCATTGCTTATCTCATCTTCGGTGAAAGTAGGAAAGATGCGTTTTACCGCTGGGTGGGGATCAGCTTTTTAGCTCTGGCATTGGTTAAATTCTTCCTGGCAGATCTGGTGTTTCTGGATTTCACGATCCGTGCCATGATCCTGATTCCAATCGGAGTGATTGGTCTTGTGTTATCAAGAATTTTATATAAAAAGAAATAAACACATTGCAAAAGCTTTCAGAATAATTATATAATGGTGGTATTAACTAACGTGTAATGGAAAAGGAGGTGGAATTGAGATGAATCGTTCTGTAGGATTGCGTGGGAAGTATTTAGACTATATTTACATTTGCCGTGCAATTTTTCATGCATTTGCGTTCAAGGGGACACGTATGCCCTTTTTCAGCAAATGAATATGAATACTGAACGGTAAGAGGTCTCAATTCCATTCACTTTTCTATAAAGAATCGGAAAAAGGGGGCGTTTTCGCTCTCTTTTTTTATGCCTTCTTTTATAAAAGGGGAAGTGCGGTACAATCGTATTTCGATTAGCCATGGGTGAGCCTTCTGCTTCCTCATGGCTTTTTTGTGATAAAAACGGAACCTCTTACCTTAAAATAGATGACCGAAAGGAAGAGGAAAATGATACTATGCAGTGCACAGGAATTAAGCAAGATGTTTGGAGGACATTTAATATTTGAGGAGTTATCCTTTGAAATACCGGAAAGAGCAAGAATCGGTCTCGTTGGCAGAAATGGGACTGGGAAGACGACGATTTTTAAATTATTATCAGGAGTCGAATCACCTGATATAGGTCTTGTCCATTTAAAAAAGGGAGCCAAGGTAGGTTATCTCGCACAAATCCCTCACTTTTCGGAGGGAACGAAAGGGATCGACGTATTACGTTCTGCATTTTCTGATTTAATCAAGACAGGTGAAAGGTTAAAACAGTTAGAAATCCACATGGGGACGGAGCATGATCCTGACATCCTCGATCGTTTATTAGAAGAATACGGAAAAATCCAAGACCAATTCACGAACGCAGGGGGATATGAAATTGAATCCAATATTTCAAAAATCGTCAATGGTTTGGAAATCCGTGAACTGGTAGACAAGGATTTCAATGACTGCAGCGGCGGGGAACAAACCAAACTTTGTTTAGGCTTGATACTTTTGCAAAAGCCTGACCTCCTGCTCCTTGATGAACCGACGAACCACCTGGATATCGGCGCCGTTGAATGGCTGGAGGATTTTTTGAAAGAGTATGAGGGCACCGTCGTGTGTATTTCCCATGATCGCTATTTTCTCGATAACGTGATTACAAAGGTGTATGACTTAGAGGACGGGGAATTGATGATTTATCATACGAATTACTCCGGTTTTGTGAAGGAAAAGGAAGAACGTCTGATGGTCGAATTTCAAGCCTATCAGGAGCAGCAGAAGAAAATCAAGAAAATGAAGGAAGCGATCAAACGGTTAAGGGAATGGGCGAATCAGGCAAATCCGCCTAATGAAGCTTTGCATAAACGGGCACGTAACATGGAGAGGGCGTTAGAACGGATGGAGAAGATCAAGCGCCCGATTCTGGACCGCAAGAAGATGGGATTGGAGTTTGAGAAAACGGATCGAAGCGGGAAAATCGTGTTTTCCATGGAGGGCGCTTCAAAGTCTTATGGAGACAAAAACTTGTTCAGTGACGCCGATCTCCTCGTCCATTTCAAGGATCGTACCGCGATTGTCGGATAGAATGGAACCGGTAAATCAACGATTATCAGAATGCTTCTGGGAGAAGAGACCGCCGATGCAGGTGTTGTGAAAATCGGAAGTAATGTGAAGTTAGGATACCTTTCTCAGCACTTTACGGTGGCGGATCCAAGTGTTCGTTTGATTGATGCGTTCCGGGAAGAGGTTCCCGTGACAGAGGGGGATGCCCGGCATATTCTCGCCAGTTTTTTATTTTATGGACCGAATGTGTTCAGGAAAGTGGGTCAGCTGAGCGGTGGGGAAAAGATGAGACTCCGCCTTGCCCAATTGATGTATCAGGACATTAACTTCCTTGTCCTTGATGAGCCGACGAACCATCTGGATATTGATTCACGAGAAGTGTTGGAGGATGCCCTGGAGGACTTTAAAGGCACGATCCTGGCTGTATCTCATGATCGGTACTTTTTAAATAAGTTATTTAAGAAAACGTACTGGATTCATATGGGCGAACTTTATTTCTTTGATGGCCCTTATAGCTGGGCAAAGGATAAGCTCCCTGAACTTGTTCCACAGGAAGTGCCTGCCGCCGTTGTGAAAAAAGAAGCACCCCCAAAAGCGGCCCCGGAAAAGCCGTCGCGGACGATGGAAGAAGTGGAGGCTATGCTTGTACGGGTTGAAGAAGAGATTTTTTCCATTGAAAAGATGCTTCTTACACAAGAGGATGTAGACATCCTTCAGGAGCTGTATAAGCAAAAAGAACAGAAAGAGCAGAATCGAAACAAAATGTATCAGGAGTTAGAAGAATTAATGGGTTAGTGTAGAAGGGGGATGACGACAGAGTCATCTCCCTTCCATTATTTCCAATGACCTTTGTATAATGAAAGAAGAGAGGATGAGAATGAATGTCGAAAAAAGAAGTGATCATCATCGGTGGAGGCTTGTCAGGAATCATGGCTGCCAAAACGTTAATGGATAATGGTATAACGGATTTCATCATCATTGAAAAGAGTAGAAGTGTCGGAGGGAGACTCGCCACAAGGCGGATCGATGAAGGAAAAGCGGATCACGGCGCGCAATTCTTCACGGTGCGCTCCACAGAACTTCAAAATGACGTTGTGAAATGGCTTCAGGCTGGCTGGGTCAAAAGGTGGTTCGGCAATCCCTACCCGCGATACACCTCCGTCAATGGAATGAACGCCCTGGCCAAAAAACTGGCCGAAGCACTTCCTATAAAGCTCAACACAAAAGTTTCCTCCATCCGTGATGGGAGGGACCGTGATGAGAGGGACGGACCTCTGGAAGTGGAACTGGATAATGGTGAAAAAATCATTGGGGAGCATATCATTGTAACTGCCCCTGTACCTCAGAGCCTTAAACTGCTTTCTAAAATCGAGAGCACGGAGCTGAACACTATCACGTTTGCTCCATGCTTTGTAGGTATGTTCACCTTTGATAAGGAGAGCATCGTACCTGCACCGGGACATAAGGACGAACAGTTGCCCCCGGGAGTAGAACGGGTGGTAGATCATCACAAGAAAGGAATTTCTTCTACAGTAACGGTGAGTGTGTATATGACGGGAGCTTGGTCCAAGAAGCGCTTTGACCTTGAGGACGACACCATTTTGGGTGAAATTCAGAAGGTTGCAGAACTTCATCTCGGAGAGGGAAATCAAATAGTTGATGCTCAATTGAAACGTTGGAAATATGCTGAGGCAGAAGAAGTCGTTCGCTCTCCTTATGTGGAACTTGGAAGGCATCAGCAGGTGATCGTTTGTGGAGATGTTTTTTTAAGAGAAAAGGATGAAGCAGGACGAACACGGTTTGAAAGTGCTTATTTATCTGGGATTTCAGCCGGAGAAAGAGTGGCAGAAAAGCTGAAGGGATCATCATCATTGGCATGATCCGTGAAAGGGTGATTGTGGGAATTCAGTATAACCACCATATCATCAACGAACACTAGAAGAGTACATAAATTCAATGATAAGAAGAGGAAATGAAATGAACATACAACTAAAGCAAGCGAACCCTGACCATCTCGACACCATTATGGACGTTTACTTGAGATGTAAAAAAGACCTGGATGAAAAGGGATTGCTTCAATGGAATGATCACTACCCAAGCCGTGAATATTTTGAAGAAGAATTGATAAATGGAAATCTTTATGTATACATGATAGATGAAAAAATAGCAGGATCCGCGACCCTGAATGAATGGCAGTCCCCGGAATGGTCCGAGATTCCATGGAAGCTTAAGAACGAGTGGGTGATTCATGCATTGTTTCTTGATCCCCTTCAGCAAGGAAATGGATTGGGTAAAGTATTCATGGAGAAGTGTGAAGAGCTCGCTCGTGAAAGAGGATTCGGGAGCATCCGGTTAGATGCTTATTCAAGAAACACGGGGGCTAATTACCTTTATGAAAAAATGGGCTATGAGTACCGGGGATCGGTCTATTTCACTTCTAAACCAGAGGGGCATCAGGAATATCGCTGTTATGAGAAAGCACTGACTCTTTAAGATTCAATCCTTGTTCAAATGTACTAAGGAAAGAAGGAAAGGATAAATGGTATACTTAAAGGTACAGTATGCGCTGAATAAGAAAGCAGGGAAGCGATTATATTGACACCGATTTTGGATGAGGCGAGGGCCTTCATTAAGCAATGTTATCAGGAATTAAATAAAAGCGACACGGACCTGATGCTCCGCTTACAACAAATAGAAGATGAACTCAGAACAGAAGGAACCTATACTCATACGACAGAAGAGCTTGTGCACGGAGCCAAGATGGCGTGGAGAAACAGCAATCGCTGTATTGGCCGGTTGTTCTGGAATTCGCTGAACGTGTTTGACGAACGGGAAGCGTTGACGGAGGACGAGGTGTTCGGAGCGTTAGAGCGCCACCTTGACTATGCTTCCAATAATGGTAGAATCCGTCCGACGATTACCATCTTCAGACCCTCTCAGCCACATCAGCCTGACATCCGAATATGGAATCATCAATTGATCAGATATGCTGGCTATGTGGAAGATGGTCAATATATAGGGGATCCACATTCCATCGATTTTACGAAGAAATGCGAGGAGCTCGGCTGGAAAGGGAAGGGGACTCACTTTGATGTCCTGCCTTTCGTAGTGCAGATCGGGGACGGACCTCCACAATGGAAAGAGATTGAAGCTCGACTTAGGTTGGAGGTTCCTCTCCGTCACCCTGAATTTGACTGGTTCCAGGATTTGGGGTTGAAGTGGTATGGAGTTCCGATCATTTCTGACATGGAATTGAAAATTGGGGGCATCGCATATAAAGCAGCTCCGTTTAACGGCTGGTATATGGAAACGGAAATCGGCGCACGGAACCTTGCGGATGAGAACCGCTATCATCTTTTGCCGAAAGTAGCGAGCTGTATGGGGTTGGATATGTCGAGAGCGGCAACGTTGTGGAAAGATAAAGCGCTGATCGAGTTGAATATCGCCGTACTCCATTCCTTTAAAGAAGACGGAGTCAGCATCGTGGATCATCATACGGCTGCTCAGCAATTCCGCTTGTTTGAAGAAAACGAGAAGAGCGCTGACCGTGATGTAACCGGGGATTGGACATGGTTGATTCCGCCTGTATCGCCGGCAACGAATCATATATTTCATAAAGAGTACGACAATACGTGGAATTCGACGAATTATTTCTACCAGGATGCGCCTTATTAAGGAGAGCTGTTTTCTGTTTCGTACAGAAAGCAGCTTTTTTAAAACGTAAAGGGCGGGCGTTTGGACACTTCATAATATTGAAACCAAAACCTGAATTCATCAAATAAAACAGGACCATCGAATGTGAAATTCTCAAAGAAATCTTCAAGCAATTCTGCGTCAGCATCATCCATAATACCGGTCACATAAAGAGGCGTCTTGAATCGTTTGTATAGATCCTCATATCCATAAAAGCTAAACAGATCTTCCAATTGTTGTTCGTTCATCATCTTCACCTTCCTTACTAGTAGGATTTCTCTATCTTGTAAAAATATCCATAAAAAAACAGCAGCGGAAGGAGTCCGTGCTGTTTGTCTATTGTTTCAATTCGGTATAAACGACCAGGTGCTTGCTGTAGTTTCTTGAGGAACGATCAAAGTCACCTGTGCAAGTTATAAGGTTAAGGGTGCTTGCGTGAGAGTATCCTAAGATCGATTGAAGAGAGGCGTGATCCCATGGATATTCATTCATATCTGTCACGACGAAGATGCGTTTTTCGCCTACTTTATTAGTGACGATGATTTCATCACCTTTTGAAAGCTTGTTAAGATTATAAAAATAGCCGGTCCATTTCGACTGTCCACATGGCCGCCGATGACGGCATTTCCTGATTCCCCCGGCTTGTATCCACCTTGATACCAACCGGTCTTCTCAAAGCTTTCCGTTACAGCCATTTCCCCGTTTTCTTTTAACGACAGCTTCTACTGGTGCCGATAAATCGATTGCAGGGTTTTCAATGGTCGTTGGCACGATTTACGCTTTGCTCATCTTTAATGATCGTATCCGCAAATGGGGAAGGGGAAGTGGTGGTACTCGCCATTTGAGCTTTCGGCTTTTCCCCTTGCTTTTCGGTTGTTTGCGTGGTCGCTTTTTCCTCTTGATAACTTAACTCCTGCAGAACAAGCAGAAATGGGCAATAGTACAAGCACAAGTAGTACAACCCTCATAGTATACATTATGTGAAGCCACTCCTTTCATCTTCACACTGGGGGACGGACCTTAATAGGTCCGTCCCTCTCATCTTTTAAAATTATTTTTTGTGTGTAGCGTATTTTTTCATTTCTAATGTTGTTCAAAAGATGAGGCACTTCGCTGCAGATAAGTCTTCAGTATTTGCATTCAGGGCACCAACAGAAGAATCGAAATCTTCTGATCCGTCAATCCCGTTTTGCATTGCCATTGTTGCAAGGGCAGCTTGGAATTGATTACAAAAAAATCCCCCAAACAAATGGGGGATATCTTCTTCTTATTTTACTTTTTGTAATTTGTGAATCACGGATAGAGAGCGTCCTGTTCCGATTGCTACTGATTCTAGCGGGTTTGGAGCCAAGTGAACAGGTACGACGATTTCCTGGCTTAACCAATCTTGAAGTCCATTCAGAAGTGCTCCGCCACCAGTTAAAATCACACCACGGTCCACAATGTCCCCACTTAGTTCAGGAGGACAATTTTCCAATGTCGCACGGATCGTTTCTAAGATGTGAAGAAGAGACTCTTTCAACGCATCTTGAATCTCATTGGATGATAGTTCGATCGTTTTTGGAAGACCAGTCACCAGGTCACGTCCACGAATATCCATCGTTCTTTCTTCATGGTCAATCAGTGCTTGACCTACTTCGATTTTCACTAATTCAGCCGTTCTTTCACCAATCAGGAGATTGTAACGTTTGCGAACGTACTGAACGATATCCTCATCCATTTGGTCTCCGCCGATACGGATCGTGTTACAGGAAACAACGCCACCATAAGAGATGATCGCTACTTCCGTTGTTCCACCACCGATATCAACGATTACGTTGGCAACAGGCTCGCCTACAGGCAAGTCAGCACCGATGGCAGCAGCTACAGGTTCTTCAATAAGGGTAACGGATTTCGCGCCGCTTCCTCTCACGGCATCCTGAATCGCTCTTCTCTCGACACTTGTAGCACCAGAAGGAGTACAAACAACAACCGTTGGCTTGCGGATAGAGAATCCAAGTTTTTTACTCGCTTTTTTCATCACTTGTTTTAACATTTCAGTTGTCACGTCAAAGTCGGCAATCACACCATCTTTAAGCGGGCGTACTGCTACGATTTTTCCTGGCGTTTTCCCGATCATGCTCTTGGCTTCGGTTCCAACCGCCAATACCGTTTTATTCTCTGTGTCGATCGCGACCACAGAAGGTTCATTAAGTATAATTCCTTTATTTTTACTGTATACAAGTATATTTGCAGTTCCTAAATCAATACCAATTTCAGAGTTTGATAACATCAATATTCCTCCAACTTTAATAATTCTAGACAGTATAACCTTCTATACAGTATAGGAGATTTTTGAGGGTTATGAAGGTGGAGATATTTACCACCGACAAATTGTTACAAAGTATGACAGAAGTGAAAGCGTTTTGAAAAAAGCAAAAGTGTATGATGGAGGGTTTTTATATACCTGTTGGGGTACGTGGGGGCAGACCTTGATTCTTTGTTCGTTAAAAAAATTTAAACGTTCTGTAATATAGATGGGGATGTTTGGAGTAGTCGAATGGTGGTGAAGGGATCGTTGCGGGTGCGGGGATGGTCCTATGGGATGGTGCTTAGGTGAAAATGGAGGGGCAGGATGTGAGGTGGGACTCTTGAAGCAGATTAGCGTATTTCTTTTGATTACGATTGTATTTGGATATTCCCTTTTATCTTGGTGGAATCGCAATTCGAACGACCGATACGCCGTCAATATCAATCATTCTATCAAACAAAAAAATGCCCCACTAAGAGGCATTTTTCCATTATCAAAGCGTAAATCGCTCCAATTCTTTTTTCATTTCTTCTGTCATTCCGTTCAATTTTCCTACTTGTTCATTCATTTGCTCGAAGTACCTCAGCTGCTCTTCTGTAGATGAAGAAATTTCTTCAGTCCCGGCAGCCGTTTCCTCTGTGATCGCCGAGATGTTTTCAATGGCTGCAATCATCTGGTTGGTACGCTCATTCGAAGCATGCATGCCATTCTCAAGTTGCACTAAATTTTCATAAATTGTTGAAACATTTCCGGAGATTTCTTTAAACGCATGCTCTGTCACACTCATGGAGCCCACTTGCTGAGTAGAAAGGGATTTTCCCTTTTGAGAAGCTTCCATAATAGAGTGGATGCCATTTTTGATATTTCCGACCATGTTACTTATTCGCTCGGTTGCAACAGATGAGTCTTCTGCCAGTTTTCGGACTTCCTGGGCAACGACGGCGAATCCTTTTCCTGCGTCCCCGGCTCTGGCTGCTTCGATTGCTGCGTTTAGTGCTAAGAGATTTGTTTGATCGGCAATTTCCCTGACCGCATGGGAGGCATGTTCAATTTCACCGGTATATTGGGCAAAAGATTCGATGGAATCCATGATGGATGAAGAAGATTTGGCGATCATTTCAGCAAATTGCTGCTGCTTATTTAAGGATGCTCGTCCATGCTCAACCGAATCTAATGCCACTTTACTGCTAGCGGATGATTCTCCACTTTGTCGTACATTTTTGGCAAAATCATCACCCATCAGAGACATGAAAGCAGCCGTTGATTGGATGTCTTCTGAGATGGATTGACTTCCTTTGGCCAATTCTTCGGTCGAAACCGCCACCTGGTTGCTGCTTTCTGCCAAACTCGTCATTTGTGAGCGTACATCCTGAGTGAACTTCTCTACATTTGATCCGATATCATGGACGGATTGAACTGTACTCCGCAGGTTCAGAACCATATGGTGAAAAGCCGTTTGGAGTTTGTCCACTTCAAATTTACTGTTTTTCTCTTTAACCGATTCAACTGAAATCGTTAAATCACCATTGGCCATCTTTTCAGCGTTATCCACCATTATGTTTAAAGGCTTCACAATTCGTTGTGTCAGTAAGGTAGATGCTGCCATAGAGAGGATGATGGTTAAGATAAATCCGATCACTGACACCCATACAATAAATTCAATTTGCCTCTTGTTTTCTTTTAATAGGTTTTGATACCAATCATTTGTTTGTTTAGTTAATAGATACATATCGTTCAGGACTCCAGAGATACGGATTGACTGGCGCTTAATCTCCGCTTTGTTCATTTCAGTGAGAGCTGCATCTGAGGCAGTCTTCAAATCTGTGAATTTAGTCTCGATAGATGAAAGGGTTTCTTGCTGATTTTTAATTGTCAAAAGCTTTTTCAAATCTGAGATCTGCGAAGAGGTTTCTTCCAGCATACCTTCTACCATTTGTTTGTTTTCTGCTGTTGAATTGACGGAGTAATTGGATAGTGCTTGCTTTGCCACAATCAAATCTCCCCGCAATGTCTCTGTTTCAAGAAGCACTTGTACATCTTCATTTGCAGAATTTTGAAGAGAAATCAATTGAGAGACGATGTACCCAATGATAATCGTCGAAAGGATAAGGGGGATAAGTCCCAAAATCAGTAAACGTTTTTTTAATGCCATGAGAATACTCCTTAGATGAGATTTATTGCAATTTAATTGTAATGTCCCCAGAGATGATTTTGTTTTTAGCGTCTTCTAGTTGTTTGGTTTCTTCAGGAGACAAGCTGGTGACACGAATGGGGGCTAATCCCACTCCATCTTCCTTGAGACCCAGCTCATAGCCTTGTTGAGTTATTTTTTGATTTGAAATGAGTTCTTTTGTAACGTTGAAAACCGCGTTATCCACTTTTTTGACCATGGACGTGGCAACCGACTTTTCGGCAATGAAGTATTGATCCGAGTCGACCCCTCCAGACAAAATGCCTGCTTTTTGCGCAGCCTGAATCGCTCCCACTCCTGTAAAACCAGCGGCAGGATAAATAAAATCTGCGCCTCGTTTCATTTGGTTCTCAGCTATTTTCCCGCCAAGCTCAGCGTCACCAAAGTTGTCGGCGTTGTCTTTCAATATCTTTATGGAAGGATTGATGTACTGAGCTCCTTGTTCAAACCCTTTTTCAAATCGTTGAATAACAGGAACATCGGCTCCACTAATGAATCCAATCGTGTTGCTTTTTGATTTCATAGCTGCCACCATACCGAGAAGGAAGCTGCCTTCATGTTCTTTAAACGTAATGGATGTGATATTATCCACATCAGAGAAACCGTCTATCAATAGAAATTTCTGGTCAGGATTTTCTTTTGCAATCTTTTCAATCGCATCTTGAATCGAAAATCCAAGGCCGATCACAAGCTCATGCTTCTGATCGACAAGCTCCTGAAGTGCTTCTTCAAAGTTCCCGTCCGGTGCTTCTCTATAATCAAATAAAATACCTAATTCATCCCTGGCCCGTTCTAATCCTCTAAATGCTGAATCGTTAAACGATCCATCTCCAAGCCCTGTGTCAGAGAGAAGGATTCCAATACTCTGCTGCTTTTCTATACTCGCTTCTTCCGTCATGGGTGTGGAACATCCCGCCACAACAAGCATGACAAGAAGAAACATGCTGATTATTCTTTTCAAAACGCTACCTCCAAATAAGTCAATGTTGAGACATTTCACATGTCCGTACTTCTGTATTATCGGAGGGACGGACCTATTTTGAAGGGGAGGAGGGAAAAAAAGTGTTGTGGGAGTGACTGGAGTTTATGGAGTGAGTGGTTTGGATGATGGTTATCGGACATTGGTGTTTTTTTGATTGGCAATGATATTTGGAAATTCACAATTGTCTGGGGGGAATCGGCAACTAAAATGGAAAATTACAATTTTCTCGGGTAGAATCGCTATTGAAATAATCGGAAAAGGGGGAGGGGATGGATTTTGGACAGAAATGAGAAGCATTTTAGGAAATTACATTTTATCGGCAAAATTTTCGATATATCAGCGAAATCGTATCGTTTATCAGCGAAATTCCACATATTTCAGCGAACGGCTGATTCCCCGTCTTAATTAAGACTATGAATTCTCGTACGTTAATAAGCGGCAGGAGAACGGAATCCAAGATAACGGCGAAAATCCCATTTTAACGGCGAAATTCTAAATATAACGGCGAACAGACAACTTTCAAGTTCTTTCTCAACAAAAAAAGAGATGCTCTCATCAAGCATCTCCCATTCATCAATACGCTTTACGGAAAAACTCCGCAAGTTCCTGACTATGTTTTTTACGGGCTTTACGGTGTTCGGCACGGTTCTTGGCGGTTTCGTTCAGCCATTTTTCTTCTTCGGTTTCCGGTACGACTTCCGCAATGACGGCTGGTTTATTGTCTTCTAAAGCAACAAAGGTCAAGAAGGAGATGGCAGCCACATTGGTTTCTCCTGTTAAAAGCACCTCTGAAGTGACCTTCACACAAACCTCCATGGAGCTGCGTCCGGTATACGTGACCATCGCTTCCAAAGTCACAGCATCCCCGACTTTGATAGGCTGCAGGAAGTCAACGGAATCTGTTGAAGCCGTTACCACGGGCTTGCGGGCATGACGGGTAGCGGCAATGGAGGCCACGTCGTCTATATAGGCCATCAGTTTTCCACCAAACAATGTACCATGATGGTTGGTGTCGGGTGGAAGAACGTGGGTCGTTTTACTTGTTTTCGTTTCTTTCATTAACTTTTTTTCTCTCAATGAATTCACCTTCCGTTGTCAATATGAAAAAATATTGCTACCTTATACTATTCACTAAAGGGGGTCAGAAGAAACATAATTGCGAGAAAAAGTTATAGAAATATACTAATGATAATGGCCGTTATGAAGCTAGCCAGTGTACCAGCTACGATGGCCTTCAAGCTTAACTTAGAGACTGTTGGACGCTGTGTCGGCTCTAAAGAACCCAAGCCAACAATCAATTGACCGATCGAAGACAGGTTCGCAAAGTTACAAAGAGCAACGGAAAGAATCGCAACAGTCTTCGGTGAAAGCTCGCTCATCATTCCTGATAGTTCTTTGTATGCGACGAATTCATTCACAGAAAGCTTAGTCCCGATGATGGAGGCAGCACGGAACGCTTCATCCATTGGTATACCGACTAATAAAGCCAGTGGATAAAACAGGTAGCCGAAGACCGTGGAAAGACTCATATCGACAGTACCCAGTAATCCGTTGACGAGAGCGAGAATTCCGATAAACGCGATGAGTAGTCCACCAATATTGATGGCCAGCTGTGTACCACTAAGGGCACCTTCTGAAATAGCTTCAAACACATTTGTATGTGTGGTTTTTCCTAATGAAATATCACCATTCGTCTTGGATTCTTCTGTTTCAGGTTCGATGATTTTGGCAATCACAAGAGAGACGATTGGTACACTAAAGACGGATAGAAGAAGAAATTTCATGTCGATTCCCATCAATGAATATCCGATTAATATCGCACCACTTGCTGAAGCTGTTCCCCCGACCATCACGGCAAAAAGTTCAGAACGTGTCAGTTTTATTAAATAAGGTTTAATCAATAGGGGAGCCTCTGCTAAACCAAGAAAGGAATTTCCAATCGCATTAAACGATTCAACCTTTGTTGTCCCAAGGATTTTACCCAACCCTATTCCGATATATTTTACAAAGAACGGGATGATGCGTAAGTAATATAGTGCTGAAATGAGTGCAGAAATAAAGATGATAGCACCTAGAACATTGATGGCGAAAACGAATGAAATATTCGTACCTTTTTCAAAGAATCCCCCGAACACGAACATGATTCCTTCATTGCTATAGTCGATGACTTTCTGTACGCCCAAGGCAGCTTTTTTCAAAATGGTTTGTCCGAATGGGACTTTTAATACAAATAAGACAAGCAGGAACTCCAGACAGATCCCGATGATGATCGTACGCCATTGTATCGCTGAGCGGTTGCTGCTCAACAGCCATGCTAAAAATAGAACTCCAAGTAATGATAAGACGCCATATACTAAACTCACAATACCAATCCCCCAACCTGTAATCTTCAACGAATTCTCAAGTTTACGTCGTATGATGTCAGACCTCTCAAAAAATAAAAAAAGTGCATGAAGACATTCTCTAAAAAATAGGGAAAGTCTCCATACACCAGTAGCATATAGAAAAGACTTTCCTTATAGTCCGGCACTTTACGGCTGCCAGGTAGAGACTTATGGTCCATATCACCATAGATATATAAGGAATTCGTATGAAGTTGATTTGAAATATGTTTTCTACTCTATCACACGTCTGAATACCATCACAATAGTTTTTTAAAAAGAAAAGCATGGAAAAACGTGGTGATTCCTTTTTACTATTTTTAACAAAATTCCAAAAATAATAGTTTACTAGTATAACATTTGGGGAACTTTCGCAAACACATGTATAAATATGAAGGGAAGAGGATGCATGTTTGAAAGTGGTTTGCTATTTACACTATTGTCCTGTGTGTTCATTATGGGATCTGATTCGAAAGTTCACAGGATTCTAACATCCCGATAATCGTCGTATTATTGGTTGGGGTGTTCTCAAAACGCATCCCTGCTTTAGCCGCCAAAACAGTGATCATTCTTCACGTGTTCACGTATTATATGCTTGTATGGGGAACAGGCGGATCTATTTGGATTCTCTATCAATGTTAACTTTATTCATATATATGGAATCCTGTTTGTTTCAGAGATTGTGTTGATGGTAGCAATCGGCTGGTGGAAGCCGTTTGAAAAAGCCATATGAATATCGATACAATCCAAAGGTGGATATGATGTCGAGGAAATACAGCATCTTTTCACCATCGGACTGGCCTATGAATCAGGTGTCATTTCACCCTATTTCTGGCCTGCAGCTGGAGGATTAGTTGTCGTAACCACCGGCCTTAACTTCTGGTCACTAAAAAGCTGGAACAAGAAATACCAAGCCTACCTGCTCAAAAACAAACCATACAAACTAAACCGGACCAAAAAATACTCCCTGCAACAAAACCTGAATCCGATCTACTCTTCGAAACTGCTGGAATAAAAAAGAGGGACGGACCTTCATTCCTATGACCAGGTCATAGGAATCGAGGTCCGTCCCTCTCTAATATCTTCTTATTTTGTACGTTCTAATAGGTTTGCAAGAACGTGTTTTTTGTAGGATTCTACTTTGCGTTCTTCGTAGCGGCGTACTCCCGCTTTTTTTAGTTCTTCTACGTACCAGCCTTTGCTTCCGATATGCATTGAAATAAACATCCTTTCTTTGTGTGTTATTGGGTGGAATCTCCGACTAACTCTTAATGAGCTACGTTAAGATTGCTTACGGTTGTACATTGTAACATCTCATTTTTAATGAAAAAAGGGGGAAAAGGGAATTTTTTGGATTCATCCTTTTCTGAAAATTTTTTTTGTGGGAAATGAAGAGTCTTCAGACAGCGAGTTCAACCTTGGTCTTTCTACAGATCTTGGTCTAAATACAATGCCTCAGTCTGATGAAGAAGGTTTTAATTTAGGACTGTAAAAAGAAGGGAATGATCCATTGCGGATCATTCCTTTTTTAATGAACAGCTTTCTTCAATTCCAGTTCTTCTTTTTCAAAGCGCTCGAACATGATGAAGAAGAGTCCCGCACTCACTAGAGCAAGGATCGACAGGATGATAAACGTCCAATCATATCCCACATAAAGCGATAGAGTGATGGATAGAGGTGCGATCGTTCTCGCAACTGTGAAGCGCAGACTGGCTGCGGCAAAGTACTGCCCCCGCATATGATCCGGAGCAAGCTTTGAAACGAAGCTTTGCTGGATACCGGCTGTCATGAGCTCCGCGAATGTGAACACAGCCATGCTAATAACGAACATCCAGACTGAGCTCGTTTGTCCAAACATAAAGATTGAAACGGCGTAGATGACAGAGGATAGGATGAACACATTACGCTCACGGAATTTCGTGATCCATCTCGTGATGACCACTGTAAGAAGGGCAACCAGGAATCCATTTTCAGATAAAATTAACCCGAATACCTGTTCACTCACAAGGGTCAATGACCAGTCCCCGAAGCTGAACAATGTGGCCTGATCCATCACATCTTTAATATATACGGGAATCAGCAGGTCCAGTTGCATAAACGTTTGACCCACGAGAATCCCGGCTAAAATAAATAATGAAAACGTTTTGTCTTTAAAAATGACGCTATAATCCTTCATCTGATCAGATATCACACTATGCCAGACTTTCTTTTTTCCTTCTGTCACTAATAGCTTACTAGTGTCTCGAGGTGCTGTTTCTCTCGTCATTTTATATAAAAGAAGAGCTAAGAGCATGCAAATAAGCGCAGCGGCAATTAAAAGCTCGAAGCGGTAATGAACATAGAAGATCCCGCCAAGTATCGGTCCTACCACGACGGCAATATTAATGGATGTGTAAAAGACGGCAAACACATGACTGCGGTCCTTTTCATCCACCACATCGGCCACCATCGCCTGACTTGCCGGCCAATAAAACGAACCAAATACCCCGACCAAACTGAAACAGATAAAGCCGATCATGGCTGAATCGAGCCAAGGTGAACTGGCCAGTCCAAAGATTAAAAAGGCAAAGCCTTGCCCGAAGGCCGAAATGACCATCATCCGCTTACGCCCGAAGCGGTCTGCACAATAGCCTCCCATCAGATTCGCGAGTACGGCGAATACTTGTGAAAGAACTAATAATAATCCTGCTGTCTGCTTTCCGAATGACTCTGTAAAATAGATCGTCAAAAACGGAAAGAACATCCAGAAGGTAATGTTAATCGCTGCTTCCCCAAACAGCCGGACCTTTAAATTACGATCCCAATCCCGAATCCTCATCTATATTCCTCCCCTCATGAAACGCTAGATGAACTAGAATATCATAGCTCGATAGGACAAAATAAACAAGACTGATTTACTGGTATTTACAAAATATTTACTCATGAAGAAGTGCCGTCTAAAGATACCATTTTCTCCTTTCTGAATACATTAAAAGTATTGAATGGAAAGGAGCGGTGGGTGAAGTGATCGATAGGCTTATCCTTGTTACTGGTGCATGGACGCAGGTAATCGGAACGGTGATTGCAGCAATCGGAGAAACCATGGTCATACAAGAAAAAAGAAACAGTCAAGAGCCTCTCGGGTTTCGTTTAGTCTCCATCGGAAACGGATTTGAAGCAGCAGGAAATGCACTTCTGGGGGTGGGAGCGGAAAAGCTGTCTGACGGTTCGTTTGGAGAAACGTTAAGAGTGATCGGTGGTTGGATTCAAGCTTCAGGAAACGTAACAAATGTCGCAGCAGCTGAACTCCAATTCGCAGGAAGAGAAGAGGAAGGATTGAATCTTGATATATTTGGAGACACTGTCCAATCCGTGGGGGCAGGACTGGAAGCATTTGGGGCCACGTTGAGTACGCGGGAGTTTTCAGATCTTCTGGCAGCCGGAAATTCACTTCAATCCCTTGGTGCAGCACTTGAAGCAATAGGAGAAGTATATATTTTAAAGGAAATGGAGGATATCGGATTACAGATTACCGCATTCGGAAGCTATGCCCAGGCAGCGGGAGCGACGATTGCAGCCATTGCGTTGACGAAGCAGTTTGGGTAGACGAATTTGATACCGGGAGTAGGAAAAGTGATGGTTTTTTATTGAAAATGAGGAGAAAATGACCTATAGATCCTGATTATTTCGTAGTTAGATAGGGTAAGGAAGATGGATGAACTTGTCACATTCTTGAGAGTACGGATTAATTGCGTCAATTCGGAGGGTTATTGCGTCAACATAAAATTTTATGCGTCGTTTTCGGATTTTATGCGTCAAAATTTCAATTTATGCGTTTTTCAACAAATGTACCCAATAGACCGAGCGCTCAGTCAACAACAACTATTGACCAATCCCCCTCCCAAAATAAAAATCCCAAAAGGCAGCCAAACCACCTTCTGGGATTCCTACAGCTAAATCTTAAAACGCCCAACCGCCATCGCGGAATACTGCTTCAGTCGAGCCGTCTACTTTCACTCCATCAATGTTCATTTTGTCAGAACCGATCATGAAATCAACGTGAGTGATACTGTTGTTCAAGCCGTTTTTCTCAAGTTCTTCTTCACTCATTTTCTTTCCGCCTTCGATACAGAATGCATAGGCATTTCCGATCGCAAGGTGATTTGATGCGTTCTCATCGAATAATGTGTTGTAGAATAACACATTCGATTGAGAAATTGGGGATTGATGGGGAACCAGGGCGATTTCCCCAAGGTAATGAGATCCTTCATCTGTATCCACTAGGCGCTTCAGGATTTCTTCGCCTTCTTCAGCCTTTACATCCACAATACGACCGTTTTCGAATGTAATCGTAAAGTTGTCAATTACATTTCCACCGTAGCTAAGGGGTTTCGTGCTTGATACTGTTCCGTTCACACCTGTTTTTAATGGAACCGTGAATACTTCTTCCGTTGGCATGTTCGCCATGAAAGTGGTTCCTTGTTCATTCACACTTCCAGCTCCTACCCACAGGTGACCTTGAGGAAGCTCGATGGTAAGGTCCGTCCCTGGTGCCGTGTAGTGTAGCTTTTTGTAGTTTTTGTCATTCAGGTATACCACTTTTTTGTGAAGGTTTGCGTCGTGATCCTTCCATGCTTGGACAGGGTCAGCCTGGTCGGCACGGACTGCTTTAAAGATGGCATCCCATAATAGGTCCACTTGCTCTTTTTCAGAAGCATCCGGGAATACTTTTGCAGCCCAATCTTTAGATGGAGCGGCCAATACGCACCAGCTTACTTTGTCCGATTGAATGAATTGACGGTATTTGGACATTGCTTTTCCAGCTACTTTTTGGAAGTTTGAGATACGATCTGGATCGACCCCTTTTAGCAAATCAGGGCTTGAAGATACGATACTCATGAATGCAGCTCCGCCTTCAGCAAGCTCTTCGACTTCTCTTGCTTTCCACTGAGGGAACTCCTGGAATGCTTCGTCTGGAGCAAGATCATATTTCGTACGGTTCACCACATCATCATTCCAGTTAACGTATACATGTTTAGCCCCAACTTCGTAGGCTTTCTTTACTACTAAGCGGACAAACTCTGCCGAATCGATGGAAGTGTTGATGACCAGGGTTTGACCCTTTTGAACATTGACGCCCACTTCAACAGCCAGGCTAGCGTATTTCTCAAGATTTTGTTGGAAATTAGACATATGTATTCTCCTTTTTTCAGAATGTTCTATTACATTCTTATTGTATCAGTGCCTACACCGTTTGCAAGTGTTTACACCCATCTTTCTATCGTATGCGAAAGAACGGAAAAGTATTTGTTTGCTACACGATGAAAATGAACGTTCTGTGGCATCCCAACAAGAAACATAGCGAACCAAGGGGCAACTATACTATAATGATTGAAGCAATACTCCAGATAAAAAAGGGGGAAGAAATAGTGCCGTGGAATGTCCTTTTATTACGAATGTCCGCCATCTATGGGTTTATTGGAGCGTTTCTCGGATCTCATATGGCAGGAGCCGGATCATATGCATTTAAACCGATTCACGCTCATATTTTGGTAGTGGGCTGGTTAAGCTTATTTGCATATTCTTCCTATTATCGTTCCTATCAAGTACCGAAATCTTCAAAACTGGCATTTGCTCACGTATGGACGGCAATTATCGGTTCGATCGGATTAACCGTCGGAATGTGGATGTACAACTTAAATCCATTCAACCTGCCAGGGAGCTTCACGATGGTCTTCTATATAGTAGGAGGAAGCACGTTATTACTCAGCTTTTTCCTATTCGTATTTTTGACATTTAAATATAGTGAGAGTAAGAAGTAGGAGAGGGGCCTGTTTTCAGTTGAAAAACAGACTTTTTGGTATGAGTGGTGAGTGATTTGTGGATAAGTTGTACCTGGTACATATCGTGTAAAATGTACCAGGTACAATCTGGACCAAAGGTGCCAGGCACTACTCCACTCCAATCCCAAAAAAACTCCTCCCCATCGAAATGGAGAGGAGTTTTCATACCTAGGTTGACGCTTCATCCTGCTGTTGCTCTTGAAATAAGAATCGGTAGTCCATCGGGTTTTGGATCAAATCGACCAGGGTGTATTCGTCAAGGACAGAGAGATAGGCGTTTAACGCTTTGCCGAGGACATGCTTTAATCCGCAGACGGGAGTGATGACGCAGTTATTATTTTTGGCGTCAAAGCATTCGACAAGGTGGAAGTCTTCTTCTGTGGTCCGGACGAGTTTTCCGATATTTATATCTTCTGGGGCTTGTGCCAGTTTGATACCGCCGTTTCTGCCGCGGATCGTTTCAATCAGACCTTTTTTCCCCAGTTCATACGTTACTTTCATCAGGTGATTCTTTGAGATGCTGTAGGCATCAGCGATTTCTTTTATATTAGAGAGCTCCTCTTTTGGTTTTGATGCCAGAAAGATTAGGACTCTCAGTGAGTAGTCAGTGTATAAAGTTAGTCTCATTTATCTCACCTTTCCGATCCGTTACGTTTATTATACAGAAGGAAGCCTGTTTGTGTCTAAATGTGGCTGTTTTGTTAAAGATGTATTTGGAATATTGCTTTGTGTTAAAAAGAGGAGTACGTTAAAGATGTATTTAAAATATATCTTTAGAGGTGACCAAAATGCTATCTCAAAAAACCATTGAAATCGTGAAGTCAACTGCACCTGTGTTAGAAGTCAAAGGAACGGAAATTACGTCTACTTTTTATAAAAATTTATTTACTAATCATCCAGAACTACTAAATATCTTCAATCATGCCAATCAAAAAAAGGGAAGACAGCAAACCGCATTAGCCAATACGGTGTATGCAGCTGCACAGAATATTGATAAGCTCGAGATGATCCTGCCGGTTGTAAAGCAAATCGCTCATAAGCATAGAAGTTTAGGAGTTAAGCCGGAGCATTATCCGATCGTTGGGGAGCATTTACTTCAAGCAATCAAACAAGTACTTGGTGATGCAGCGACAGATGAGATTATTGAAGCGTGGGGAGAAGCATACGGTGTCATCGCCGGAGTATTTATTGATGTAGAAGAAGAGATGTACAAAGAAACGGAGAACAAAGACGCTGGATACAGAGACTTTAAACCGTTTATCGTCGCGAAAAAGGTAGCCGAAAGTGATTGTGTAACCTCTTTCTATCTTCAACCAAAAGAAGGAGGAAGTGTCCCAACCTACATGCCGGGTCAATATATTTCTGTACGAGTGACTATCTCTGGTGAAGAGTTCACCCATATTCGTCAGTACAGTTTATCTAGTGCGCCTATGGAGAATTTCTTCAGAATTTCTGTTAAAAGAGAAGCAGAATTTGATCCTAAAGGAAAGGTGTCTAATTTCTTACATGACAAAGTAGCCGTAGGAAGTGAAATTGAAGTCAGTGCTCCTGCCGGCGATTTCTATTTAGCGGATGGCGACTCACCTGTTGCTTTTATAAGCGGAGGTGTCGGAATCACGCCTATGATGAGTATGCTTGAAACGGTCGCGCGAACAAAGCCGGAACGCCCAACTGCCTTTATTCATGGAAGTAAACATGAAGGGGTACATGCCTTTAGAAAAGATGTCGACGGTTTAATCGAAGAGTTAATGAATGGGGAAGCGTGCTATGTTTACGACAATCCCCGTGACGAATCTCAAGGCCACTTTAAAGGATATGTGACCAAAGAAATCCTTTCTCAATATGTGGATGAAGAAACGGAATGCTATGTATGCGGCCCGGTACCATTTATGAAAGCTGTCATCACAACGTTAAAAGAGATGGGAGTTCCTGAATCTAACATTCACTTCGAGTTCTTTGGACCAGCGATGGATTTATCGAAGAAGGAAAGTGTGAGTGTGTAAAAAGCAGTTCGGGAATTGGATTGAAAATAAAATGGGAAAGTTGAAAATAAGTGGGCCGAAATTGAAAATAAAATCGAAAAGTTGAAAATAAAAGTGATGAAATTGAAAATAAAACTAAGTTTTCGTCCCTTTCACATCTTGATTTGCCCCGATTTCAGCCAATCATACAGAAAAACGCCAGGAAATCCTGGCGTTTTTTCGTATTTATAAACGATGCTCGTCATTATCCACTCGATTTTTAAACGCTTCCTGGGTCACAATCAGTTCTTCATCCCCGGCTGGGTCTTCTGAGTGTTTTCCCTCTGGTGTACTATTCTGAGGGAAGTTTCCTGGATGTCCCTTTTTCTTTGATTCGAACGATTTTCCACGTGCCATGTCAGCCACTCCTTTTCATCCGTGATACAGGTAGTTTTTCCAGCTCATACGAAAATATGTGAAGAGGAATTGTCAGAAAATAGACGTATCTTACGCATACAAACCTGGAGTCTAATGGATATACTAATGGTAACAAGTGGGTAGTAATCGATACGTCAAAGGCCAGCCGCGTCCACTTTAGTTTAAAGCAGGAGGGGTTATGAATGGATTTTTCGATGATCATGTCCGAGCAACGAATTAAGAAGGCATATGAGGATGGCGACTTTAAAGATCTGCCAGGCTTTGGTAAACCGCTTAATTTAGATGATGATTTAGGAGTGCCCCAGGAGTTGAAGATGGCCCTCGGATGATGAAGAATGCAGGCTATACAACGGAAGAAATGAATGTGAAAAAAGAAATGATGCGCATTGAGGATTTGTTACGGGTATGTGATGATGACTTGGAGAAGCAGGAGCTCAAGAAAAGCCTGAGTGAAAACATGCTCAAATACAACGCGATGCTTTCAAAGAAAAGAATCAAAACGAATGGTTCTTTATTTAAAAACTATGAGCATAAAATAGAAAACAAGCTCCTGAAATAATGAAAACACCACTTTCGACAAGGAAAGTGGTGTTTCTTTATCTCTTCTCGGGTTCATCTTTAAATAAGAAGAATGAGATCACTCCGGATAAGAGTGCCGCTCCAATGATGATCATGGTTTTGGCTTCGGAAGGAATTTCTGAGTATCCTTTACCGAGCATCCAATTTGCTACCACGGCTACGATAAACATGATGGGAATCATCATGACGATTCTTCGTTTCAAGGTGCCACATCCTTTAGTACTCTAATGATGCTTTTAGTTTATCATATTTTAGACCTCGACACTGCGTTGAATTCGTTCTGCACTTGTGGCGGTGTCTTGAACATATTGAGCAATCATACGGTTATCACCATGAAGGGTTTCAATGGTAGCGCTGATTTCCTCAAGTCCTGCAGAGGTTTGTTGAATGACAGCTGCAAGCTCTTTTGTCGATAGCTCAGCTTCTTCGGTTTGGCCTCTTACTTCTGATGCCGTAGAGGTTAACGTCTTGAACTCGTTTGATAGTGAAGCAAGCTTTTGACGCAGTGTCGTGAAATAATCTGTTACCTCACCGGTTGCTCCGACATTTTCATCCAGCTTTTCTGAGCTGAGGTTCATGATTTCGACTGCAGAAGAGTTCACTGAGTTAACGGAAGCTAGATTGTCGTTAATACGGGTGGCTGTGTTTCGTGTTATCTCTGCCAGCTTCCGAATTTCATCGGCTACAATACTGAATCCCCGCCCGGCTTCTCCTGCTCTCGCCGCTTCAATGGACGCATTTAAAGCGAGCAAATTGGTTTGATTCGTAATGTCTTGAATGCTTCCAATGAACGTATTCGTTTCTTCAATTTTGCTTGTTAATTCGCTGAACGTTTGACGAAGGCCTTCAATGATATTCTTCAACTCAATCATGTTTTCCTGCAAGTAAGTGACACGCTCACTGCCTGAAACAGCAATGGAATTCGCTTGAGTAGAATGAACAGTGAGATTGTTTGAAAGCTTGGAAACCTCCTCCATTTTACTCATCGTCGTTTCGGAAACGGCAGCAATGTTGTTAATCTGATCACTTTGCGTGACACTTCCTGCAGATATTTCATTCACGGCCGTTCTCATTTCATCATGAGAGACGAGGTGAGTTTGAATCTGCTCGTTTACTTGATGAATGCTTGTAGAGATGGTTGATAATTCTTTTTGTAGAAAGTTTCGTTGTTCTTCTTTTTTCATGCTTTCGCTTTCTGTCATTTTGATAAATTCCTGAAGCTGCTTGAATTGATTGCGGTTCAAGTGAATCACCACTCCAAGGACCGTCCCCAATAGTACATAAACAAGCAAAGCCGGAATAAATAATTTCGTGAAAATCGGGTCGTTTGCAGGCGCAAGAGTTCCATTTAAGATGAACAAGGCAAGTCCGGACCCATAACCAATTCCAAAGATCACTGGATTAAAATGAATCGCACTGATAACGGCCAAAAATAATAAAATGACTAATTCGTTAGGATTAGATCCTTCTAAAAATAGCCAGATTCCGATGATGATGTAAACAGTAGGAATGCTAAAATAAACAAAGGAATGTGGCTTTTTCAACGTTAATTGCAACACAATGAAGTATGCCGCCAGAAAGATAATCTGAGAAGCGAAAACCGTTACGGTAATGATTCCTGACTCATTTATGATGGAATACGTCAGGGCTGCGACCAGGCTGATGGAATATGTGATCAGGAGCAGCAGATTTTTCCTTTTACTATCGATTTCTTTCAATTGCTTTGGGGTCATGACGGTTCTCTCCTTTAATATAAATACCTATATATTACCTATATCGACAAAAATAAGTTGTGCTTCATAACGTTTTACGGTAATTTATGAGAAAATTTCGAACTCTTTTGCCTCTCAATAATTAGAAGTTCCATCCGATATTAGTAGTAGACTACGATGAGTAAGGTGGAGCGATCGATGGATAAGACGTCTTTGATAGGAGTCATTTTAGGAGTGATAGCGGTTGGAGTGGGGATGGTTTTCAAAGGAGTAAGCCCTGTTGCCTTGCTTAACCCTGCAGCCATTTTGATTATTTTACTTGGAACAGTGGCAGCAGTGACCATTGCCTTTCCGACCCATGAAATTAAAAAAGTACCGAAGCTATTTGGCATACTGTTTAAAGAACAAAAACTGCAGGACCCGAAACAAACAATTCAATTTTTCTCCCAATTAGCAGATCTTGCCCGAAAAGAAGGACTGCTTGCACTCGAAGCCAAAACCCATGAAATCGAGGATCCTTTTTTGAGGGACGGACTTTCATTAGCGGTGGATGGACAAAGTGCCGATTATATACGGGATGTGCTGCATGAAGAAATTGATGCGATGGAAGAGAGACATAGTGCAGGAGCGCTCATCTTTACTCAAGCGGGGACCTATGCACCGACCCTCGGAGTACTTGGAGCAGTGATTGGGCTTATTGCGGCTCTCAGTCACATGGACAATACGGATGAACTAGGCTATGCCATATCAGCGGCCTTCGTTGCTACGCTTCTCGGTATTTTCACTGGGTACGTTCTTTGGCACCCATTTGCCAACAAGCTGAAGCGCAAGTCAAAACGTGAAGTGCAGATGAAAATGATGGTGGTAGAAGGGATTCTATCGATCATCGAGGGAGAATCGCCACGAGTGATTGAACAGAAGCTGGCATCCTATTTACCGGCAAGTGAACGATTATTGTTGTTAAAGGGGGATGAGGATGAGGCGGCGTAAGAAGAAACATGACGACGAGCATATGGATGAGTCCTGGCTGATACCTTACGCGGATTTGCTAACTCTGTTACTGGCTCTGTTTATCGTCCTTTATGCGTCAAGTTCGGTGGACGCTCAAAAATTCAGGGAACTTTCCCAGGTGTTTAGTGAAATCTTCACGGGAGGAACGGGAATGATGGAATATCCCAGTCCCGTAGCTCCTCAGCAGTCGAGCGATCAGGAAAGCAAACAGGCGGCCTCTTCTGGGAATGATGAGGAAAAAGAGAAGGAATTAACGATAGAAGACCTGGAAAAGCAAGCTTTCCTTAAGGATCAGGAAGAGTTAAGAGGAATTCAGGAAAAAATCATTCAGTATATCAAAACGAATAATTTAGAAGCTCAATTTGTCACGAAACTTACCGATGAAGGATTGCTTCTCACGATCCGGGACAATGTATTATTCGATTCAGGATCAGCCATAGTCCAAGGGAGTGACCTGAGTGTTGCCGGGGAATTATCTGCACTACTCGAAATGAATCCGCCACGGAACATAATCATTAGTGGTCACACGGACAACGTCCCGATCAGTAATGCTGAATATGACTCCAACTGGGAGCTCAGCGTCATGCGTGCAGTCAATTTCATGAAAATCATTTTGGACAATCCAAAGCTTGAACCTCAGTGGTTCAGTGCAAAAGGATTCGGAGAATTTGAACCGATTGCCGACAACAATACACCAGAAGGTCGGGGACAAAATCGCCGGGTGGAAGTGTTAATTCTGCCCAGGGTACCAGAATAAGAAACAGGATCTGCAGTCAGAAGTTGGCTGCAGATTTTTCGTTGGGCAGAAGTTGCCGTATTTCCAGGGAAATGAACGGGTTTTGTCGAATGGTCTTTGATGGGTGATGATATGGATGGGGGAAACTGGAGTGAGGAGGGCAATCGGCGGAATTTGTCGTATTCCGGAGAACGGTCAATATAATGAAAGATTGGTTGATAAATGACAATACGATTGATAAATCTCAGATACGGTTGATAAATCCCAAAACACCCGATATCCCAAAGTGTTACACAAACCCCGTCCCAAAACCCATTCAAATAGGCTTTCACCAAATAAATTATCCTCATCCATCCTCATTTTCAAACAGAATGTTTCACACCACCCAATTTAGGGAAAAGTTTGAAAAAGCATTTAGAAGTAGTGGCTAATTTTTCAGGAACAGGGGTCTCAAATATGAGAAAGAAGGGTATTATACATACTTTTGCACGATCATTTACGTCTGCCCCATCCAACAATTCCAAACCTTAGCCACTGCCTCTACTAAAAGGAGGAGCACGATTGGATACGTTTTTTGACATCATAGGTAAAGTTTCGGCATGGTTATGGGGGCCTCCGTTAATCATTGTCCTGGGTGCAACGGGTTTGTACTTAACATTTTTATTGAAATTTATACAGTTTCGCTATCCTCTCTACATATTTAAGCAAACGATAGGGAGCGTCTTTAAGAAGCCAAAAGGTGAAGGAACGGTGACGCCGTTGCAGGCCTTGACGTCGGCTCTATCGTCCACCATCGGGGCAGCGAATATTGTCGGTGTACCGGCAGCGATCATGTTTGGTGGACCAGGGGCAATCTTCTGGATGTGGGTGATTGCCTTAATTGGAATGGCCCTTAAGTTTTCCGAGAGTGTACTTGCGGTTCGCTATCGTGAGAAGAACGAAAAGGGAGAATATGTTGGCGGTCCCATGTACTACATGACGAAAGGATTAAATATGAGATGGCTCGGTGTATGGTTTGCTTTTGCCCTTATGATCGAGCTGATTCCGAGTGTGATGGTGCAAGGGAATGCTGTGGCATCAACGGTAGAAGAAACATTTAATGTAAATGGACTTATCACGGGCATTGTCGTTGCCCTCATCGTTGTATTAATCGTATTTGGCGGCATAAAGCGTATTGGTAAAGTGACGGAAATCTTTGTACCGTTCATGGCTCTGATCTATGTAGGAAGCGCATTGGTCATTCTATTTATGAATATTGATGCAGTGCCGGAATTCTTCAGTCTGATTCTGTCGAACGCATTTCAACCCATGTCTGCAATGGGTGGGTTCGCAGGGGTAGCAGTGGCTGAGACGATCCGTTGGGGATTTGCCCGTGGGTTATATTCCAATGAGGCCGGACTAGGAACGGCACCGATTGCCCATGCGGCGGCACAAACCGACCATCCCGTTCGACAGGGACTTTGGGCGATTGTTGGAATCGTGATTGATACCATCATTGTATGTACAGCAACGGCGTTCGTCGTGTTATCTTCAGGGGTCTGGACTGCTGAGAATGCATTGGATGATCCTTCAGCACTAACAACAGAGGCATTCACAAGTTATTTCGGGGAATTTGGTGGAATCCTCGTTACGATTTCATTGATTTTCTTCGTTCTATCGACGATTATCGTCATCGTCTTTTACGGAGCAAAGCAAGCAGAATTCCTATTCGGGTGGAAAGCGGCCCAAGGAATCAAGATTGTATATACGGTGGCGATTGTGCTTGGTTCAGTTGGAGCAGCAAAAGTCATTTGGCAATTCCTTGACTTGGCACTCGCAGCGATCTTAATTCCGAATATCATTGCGGTTCTTCTCTTAAGTAAAGAAGTGAAGAGACTTACACATGAATTCTTTACGTCAGATGAGTATTACTTGAAAGACACTGGCAAGGTAAAAGAAAAGAAAATATCATAGTCCAAAAGGCTTGTTTTCTCGAGAGGGGAAGCAGGTCTTTTTTTATTGAATTTTGGCTACACTGCGTATTTTAGCCAGCTTTTCATCTGTGGATGATTATGGAATTAGTGATAATCATTTTCAATTAGTTATTGACACTGCTTGAAATCTTATTGTAATATAGGGTTGTATTAAATGATAATGATTTTCAGTATCAATCATATTCAGTAAATATTAATGAAAGTTTTGGGGATAGTCATGAAACAACGTTACCTTTTTATTGCGCTCATCTTGCTATCACTCCTGTCTTTATTTGTGGGAGTGAGCCATATTACACCTATGGATTTACTTCAATTTCAATCCGAAGAGACACAGATTTTTCTCATTAGTCGATTTCCCCGATTACTGGCGATCTTACTTGCTGGTGCGGGAATGAGCATTGCAGGGTTGATTATGCAAAGCTTGAGTCGAAATAAGTTCGTATCCCCTACCACAGTGGGGACCATTGATGCTGCCCGGCTGGGAATTCTTGTTTCTATGATTGTGTTTGTGAACGCCTCTTTACTTGAGAAGATGGTGGTTGCTTTTGCATTTGCGTTAGCCGGCACGCTGCTTTTTATGCAAATACTCGATCGGATCAAGTTCAAGGATGCTGTCTTTATTCCCCTCGTCGGGTTGATGCTTGGGAATGTGTTATCTTCGGTGACGACGTTTTTTGCCTACAAGGCAAATGTGATTCAAAATATGGCGGCATGGCTTCAGGGTGATTTTTCATTAATCATGAAAGGTCGATATGAACTTTTGTACATAAGCATTCCCATTATGATCATGGCTTACCTTTATGCGAATCGATTTACTGTCGCCGGGATGGGGGAGGACTTCTCCAAGAACCTTGGTATTTCTTATCGCAGAATAGTGAATATCGGTCTCGTTCTGGTTGCGCTCATTACGGTGACAGTCGTATTGACCGTCGGGATGATTCCATTTCTGGGGTTAATCATACCCAATATCGTTTCCATCTTTAAGGGAGATCACTTACAGAAGACATTGCCTCATACGGCCTTACTTGGAGCGATATTCCTTCTTATATGTGATATTTTAGGCAGGGTTATCATTTACCCTTATGAAATTTCGATTAGTTTAATGGTTGGGGTCATCGGTAGTGCCATCTTCTTATACTTACTGGTAAGGAGGAAGGCATATGCGTAATCGTTGGAAAATGCTTATTTTACTGGTCGTTGCCCTGCTGCTTTGTGGGATATATTTATTTTACGAGCTAAATGGAAGCTATGATTATGCGCTGCCTCGACGGGGGATGAAGGTGCTTGCCATGGTCATTACGGGAGTCGCAATCGCTTATTCAACGGTCGTGTTTCAAACGATCACACATAATCGGATCTTAACACCGAGTATTATGGGGCTTGATTCTCTTTATCTCCTTCTTCAAACCGTGATCATTTTCTTCCTGGGATCGGATCACATTCTTGTCATAAACAAGAATATTAACTTTTTGGTATCGGTTACAGCCGTGATTGTATTTGCTCTTATCCTGTATCAATTATTATTCCGTCAAAGTAATCAACCAATCTATTTTTTATTGTTAATCGGAATCATCGTTGGTACATTCTTTGGAAGCATCACTACATTTCTGCAAGTGTTGATTGATCCCAATGAATTTTTAATGGTTCAGGATAAGATGTTTGCGAGTTTCAATAACATTAATGCTGATCTGGTTTGGCTTGCCCTTATCGTTGTCACCATCGTGATGATGACTGGCTGGAGATGGATTCATTACTTGGATGTCATGTCATTGGGAAGGGAGATGTCCATTAATCTTGGCGTCCCTTACGATCGAATGGTGCGGCAAATGCTTGTGATCTCATCCGTACTCATAGCCGTTTCAACCGCTCTGGTCGGGCCTATCACCTTTTTCGGTTTAATCGTGGCGAATTTAGCTTATCAATTCTTTCGTACCTACAAACACAGCATTTTCATTACCGGGGCGGGCTTGATGAGTGTCATTGCCCTCGTTGGCGGACAGTGGGTGGTAGAACGGATCTTCACGTTTTCCACGACTCTAAGTGTGATTGTGAACTTCATCGGAGGAATGTACTTTATATATCTTTTGTTAAAGGAGAGTAAAGCCAAATGATACACATTCGAGGGCTGTCCAAGTCTTACGGGAAAAAGCTGGTGGTTGAGGATGTGACCGTCACGATTCAGCCTGGTCAAATCACTTCGTTCATTGGACCGAATGGTGCCGGGAAGTCGACCCTTTTATCAATGGTAAGCCGTCTGCTCGATTCAGATAGTGGTGAAATCATACTCGATCAGGCCGATCTTAAGAAAATGAATTCAGATGATCTAGCCAAAAGAGTAGCGATTCTAAAGCAATCGAACTTTCTTAACGTCCGTTTGACGGTGAGAGAACTGGTATCCTTTGGACGATTTCCTTATTCGAAAGGCCGATTAAAGGAAGAAGATGAGAGGGCAGTTAACCAGGCGCTTGACTATATGAATCTGGTGGACTTAGAGGGGAATTACCTAGAAGAATTATCCGGGGGGCAAAGACAGCGTGCTTTCATTGCCATGGTCATCGCCCAAGATACCGATTATATTCTTCTGGATGAACCCCTGAATAACCTGGACATGAAGCACTCCGTCCAGATCATGAAAATCCTGCGCAGATTAGTGGATGACCTGGGAAAGACGGTCGTCATCGTCCTGCATGACATCAATTTTGCCTCAGTTTATTCAGACCGAATCGTGGCGATGAAAAACGGAAAGGTCATAAGAGAAGGTTCAACAGATACCATCATACAAACCCAAACATTAAAGGAAATCTATGATATGGATATTCCTGTACAACAGATGAATGACAATCGGATTTGTGTTTATTTTAATTCATAAAAAAGAGGGGAAAAGAAAATGAAAAAATGGTCATTTATAACAATATTGCTTACTGTCTTACTAGTATTGGCAGCGTGCGGTTCTAAGGAAGAATCAACGACAGAAATGAAGAATTCAGGTGGAAATGAAGAATCGAAAGAAATCACAGTAAAGCATGAACTTGGCGAAACGAAGGTTAAGCAAAATCCTGAAAAGGTCGTCGTGTTTGATTTTGGTGTCCTTGATACGTTAGATGAGCTTGAAGTGGAAGTAGCGGGTGTACCGCAAGCAACGATCCCGCCATACCTTGAAAAGTACAGCAGTTCTGACTATACGAACGTAGGAAGTTTGAAAGAGGCGGATTTTGAAGCGATCAGCTCGATGAAACCGGATGTGATTTTCATCTCTGCCCGCCAATCGGAAATGTATGAAGAATTCACGAAGATCGCTCCGACCGTGTATGTTCAAACGGATTACACAAATTACATGGAATCGTTCACAAACAACATGGAAACTATTGCAGAAATCTTTGATAAAGAAGATGAAATGAAGAAGGAATTAGAGGCTGTTCAAGCTCAAGTCGACGGCATTAAAGAGAAGACCGGAAGCCTTGATAGTAAAGCGTTGATCTTGATGGGGAATGAAGGAGAAGTAAGTGCATACGGACCGGGATCACGTTTCGGAATTCTCCACGATGTATTTGGATTTAAACCTTCTGATGAAAACATAGAAGAATCCACTCATGGGCAAAATGTGACGTTTGAATATGTATTGGAACAAAATCCTGATGTTCTGTTTGTGATCGACCGTGATGCTGCCTTTGATGCAAACGCAAGCGTCAAAGATTCAATTGAAAACGAACTTGTACAAAAAACGAACGCCTACAAAAATGAAAAAATCGTTTATCTGAATGGCGGCCCATGGTACCTTTCAGGAGGCGGACTTCAATCGATGAAGCAAATGGTTGAAGATGCGAAGGCAGGTTTATAATATGTTTTATCAAATAAAGAGATTGGTAGTGAAAGAAGGAACATCATCAAAAGTGGTTGAAAGGTTTTCTGGTGAGGGATTAATTGACAGGCAGCCAGGGTTTATCGACTTAAAGGTGTTCGTTAAAAAAGTCCGCCGTGGCGACGAAGAAGTCCTTGTCATGATTCAATGGGAATCGGAAGCCGATTGGAAAAATTGGGAGAAGAGCCCTGAGCATATTGCAGGTCATAAAGCGAGTGCAGGCAAACCTAAACCCGACCATATTCTTGAGTCCGGTCAGGATGTGTATGAGGTAAAAGCAAATAAATAAAGGTTCTTTTCTAAAGATTGTTGTTTTGAAAGAGGTTTAGTATAAGGGAATATATACTAGTAAGTTGATTCTCGCTGCAGGTGCGAGACTCCTGCGGGAATAGCGGGACAGGTGAGACCCCACAGGAGTAGAGCGACGAGGATGCTCACCGCCCGCCCCGCGGAAAGCGAGCATCCTGTAGCGGAAATCAACCATTACTCGCTTAGCAACAATGGTACGAATACACCCTAAATAAGAGAAAAAAGTGTCCCGCCATATTAGACGGGACACTTTTTCTTTTATTTACTATCTTGTCTAAATTCAAACAAAAGTTTAGAATATTAACAAAAGTTACTTTTCTTTATAGGGGTGGGAGCTTGTGAACGAAAAAGAAAAGCTTTTGTTGACGTATATTGAGGAAAATCCATTTATGACTCAACAGGAATTGTCCGAGCGAAGTGGGATGTCACGATCAGCGGTAGCGGGGCATATTTCGAATCTGGTGAAGCAGGGGAAAATCGTGGGGCGTGCGTATGTTCTTCCAAAGAAAAACGGGATCACGTGCATAGGGGGAGCCAATATCGACCGGAAGCTTCAGTTGGACGGGAAATTGATTGCAGAAACCTCTAATCCTGCGAAAACAGAGCAATCCAGTGGTGGCGTGGCACGCAATATAGCCGAGAACTTAGGACGGTTAGGAAAACAGGCTAATTTGATAACGGTGGTAGGAGAAGATACGGAAGGAAGCAGGCTTTTATCTCAAACGAAATCGTTTGCCGATGTATCTGCATCCCAACGACTTCTAAATGAAAGCACCGGGGCTTACTCCGCCATACTGGACGAAGAAGGGGAAATGCTGTTTGCCTTGGCTGATATGAACATTTATGAAAGCGTTGACATTGGTTTTGTTGATAAGAGATGGGGGTTGATTTCTTCATCGGAAATGGTGCTGCTCGACACGAATTTTCCAGAGGATGTGCTTAAATACATCATCCGCAGGTGTCAAACGGAAGGAGTGCCTCTTACGATCATCCCGGTTTCTGAACCGAAAGTGTTGAAGCTGCCTACATCATTGGAAGGGGTATCCTGGTTCATATGTAACAAAGGGGAAGCGGAAACGTATGTAGGAATGACGATTGAGACAGAGGATGACTATTTTAAAGCGGCCAAAGCCATCACTAAAAGAGGGGCGGAAAGGGTCGTGATTACCCGGGGATATCAGGGGTTAATCTACTACACTACTTATAAAGAGGCGAGAGCGGTTTTACCTCCCAAGGTTGAAGTCGCTGACGTGACCGGTGCAGGAGACGCCCTTGTCGCGGGAATATTATTTGGATATTTAAAAGGATCCGATACAGACGGAGCTTGCCGGATTGGAGTGATCTGCTCGTCCATTACGCTGCAATCCAAATTTACGGTGGCACCTACACTGAACAAGACCAATCTTCAACAAGAGTTTAGTCATTACTATTGAGAAGGGGGAAATGTACATGAATATCAACTCATATATTGAATACTCGCAGGAAGTATCAGAAGCCAGAAAGACAGGAAAGGCGATTGTGGCATTGGAATCAACGATTATTTCTCACGGAATGCCTTATCCACAAAATGTGAAAACCGCCCGTGATGTAGAGGATATCATTCGTTCAAAGGGGGCAGTTCCCGCAACGATTGCCATTTTGAACGGGAAAATCAAGATTGGATTGTCCCATGAAGAGCTTGAATATTTAGGGCAGGCAACAGACGTAATCAAGGCAAGTCGCCGCGACATTCCTTATATCCTTGCTTCTAAAAAGGACGGAGCGACTACCGTTGCTGCTACCATGATCTGCGCCGAGCTTGCTGATATTTCGGTTTTCGTGACAGGAGGCATTGGCGGTGTTCACAGAAATGCAGAGGTGACGATGGATGTTTCGGCGGACCTTGAAGAGCTTGCCGTGACGAATGTGGCCGTTGTCTGCGCAGGGGCAAAATCCATTCTGGATATAGGGTTGACAATGGAATACCTTGAAACAAAAGGAGTGCCTGTTTTAGGATACGGAACAGGGTCCTTACCTGCCTTTTACACACGAAGTAGTCCTTTTTCAGTGAACTATAAAGTAGAGACCCCCGAAGAGACGGCTGATATTTTAAAAGCGAAATGGGATATTGGACTAAAGGGGGGCGTGGTGGTCGCTAACCCGATCCCTGCCCAGGATGCACTGGATGAAAACGAGATGAATAGTATCATAGAAAGAGCGTTAAACGAAGCGGAAGAACAAGGGATTGCCGGAAAGGAAGCAACGCCATTCCTACTGGGGAAAGTAAAGGAATTAACAGACGGAAAGAGCCTTACAGCGAATATCGCCCTCGTGAAGAATAATGCTCATGTAGGAGCGGAAATTGCGGTTCATTACAGCAGGCTAGCTAAGGTAGAAAGCTTCTAATCTATGTAAAAATAGTGAAACCTGGGCAGATTTTCAAGTCCAGGTTTTTTTATATGAAATATATTGGCCATTTATATGTAAGAAGAGGTAGGGTAAAATGGTGGTAAATAAAGTTACAAAAAAGGAAGGTAATATGGCTGATATGCAACCCTATCATGCATTTAGTGTTTATTCGATTCCAGTCCCGGCTGCAATAATAGATGTGAAAGGCAAATCATTTATAGAAGAGAATGAAGAATGGAAAGGATTGACCTTGCAAGAAGATAATCTACTTCAAAAAATTTTAGAAGAAAAGAGTTGTTCGATTCGCTTAAATCATTATACCTACATAGTTAAGCGAAAACAGATAGATGAGCAAAAAGAATTAGTGATGATTGTTCCAAAGGCATGTGGAGAGAAGCATGTTTCCCATGACTATTCGAATAATTCCCGCTCGGCCATATACGAGTCTCTTATTTATAACACACCGACTTGTGTTTGTATCCTTGATAAAAAAGGGAAGGTCGTGGAAATGAATCAGTCCTTTCAGGAGCTGTTTCATATACCGGATACCGTTCTTGGTGAGTCCCTGCGCAATCAAACACCCCTTCAGAATCAATCCTTTATCAATCTAGTGATGAACGGATTAAGGGGAGTGAATACAACAGGGGAAGAAGTAACCTTCAGAATGGACAATCAACGGAAGATTACATGCAATATTACAATCTCCCCGGCAAATTACAAAAGTGACGGAACTGTAGACAGTGTCGGAATCATCCTTCATGACATTACAGAGAAGAAAAACTATGAGAACGAACTGGTTTCATTGAAAGCGGAACTTGAGAACACGCTTCGGCTCCAAAAGACGATCACCTATAAAATCAACAAGAAAGACAATGAATTTGTGATCGAGATGGCGGCAGGAGAGCTATTGAAAAAATTAAATCTGACTCCTTCAAAGGTGATTGGAAAAACCATTGAAGAAGTGTTCGATTCCCATCACTTAGGGAAAATCCAACCTAAACTTCAACGCCTATGGGAAACAGGGGAAGAGTTGACGTATGAGGATGAATACAAGGAATTAGAATATATCGCCTCCATCGTTCCAGTGGTGCAAGATGGAAAAGTCGTGGAAATCATCTGCTCCATTTCAGATATTTCCCTGATCAAAGATATTCAGAGAAAACTGTTCGAAAGCGAGCAAAAGTATAAATCGATTGTTAAATACAGTCCTGATAATATTTATATGGTCGATACAAAAGGGATCATCCAGGAGGTAAATCCCGCTGTGAAAACGCAGTGGAATCATATATCTCCTCAAATGATTGGTAGTCACTTCAGTGAATTCATCGCGGAAGGCAGTAAGCATTCGGCCGTCAATCACTTTGAAGTCGCCCTTAAAGGAGAAGCGTCAAGGTTTGTCACCACCTTCGAGAATGGAGAAGGTGGCAAAAGCCATGTAGCGGTCACCAACATCCCGATCCGGGTTCAAAACAAGGTCATCGGAATTTATGGATTTGGACAGGACATTACAGAAAAACTGAAGATGGAAGAAGAACTAAAGGAAGCGAAAGAATTACTGGAAGCGTACTTCGAACATGCCGGAGACGGAATTGTCCTTTTAGATCCAGAGGGAAGCGTATTAAAGGTCAATCAGCAGTTTGAATCGATGTTCGGTTGGAATAAGGATGAAATTACAGGACGAAAAATTACCTTTATTCACCAAGAAGACCAGGTAGGACAATTCAAACAGAATTTAATGACCATCAAGGCCGGGAAGCGAATAAAGGATTATGAGACGGTGCGGTACCGAAAAGATGGCACGCCGATCGAAATTGCCTTTAACATGAACCCGATCTTAAATGGCGATGGAAATCTGATCGGTATTTCAGCCATCATTCGGGACTTATCCGAGAAGAAACGAAATGAAGACTTACTGAAGAAATCGGAACAATTAGCGATGATCGGACAGCTTGCAGCCGGAGTGGCCCATGAAATCAGAAATCCGTTGACGACACTGAAAGGCTTTCTTCAACTGATGAAAGAAAATGCGAAGGATGACTTTTACTTAGGGGTCATCCAGGGAGAGCTCGATCGAATCGAAATCATAACCAATGAATTTCTGGCATTGGCGAAACCAAGGGCCGTTCAATTTTCCCTGATGTCCTTAACGACCCTGCTCACAAGCTCTGTCGAATTCATTAAGATGGAATGCCTGAAGCAAGGAGTCGATGTAAGGTTCTCTGTGGAAGAAGCGGAAATTTATTGTGACTCCCATCAAATGAAACAGGTCATTTTAAACGTCATGAAAAATGCCCTGGAAGCCATGCCAAATGGGGGTCTCCTAAGTGTTCAACTTGAAAAAGAGGACGGTTATGCGAAAATCTCCATCCAGGACAACGGAAATGGAATACCGCCGGAGCGCATGAAACATTTAGGAGAACCGTTCTATAGCACGAAAGAAAAAGGAACCGGTCTCGGATTGATGATTTGCCAAAAAATCATCAAAGAGCATCACGGCTCACTATCGATTCAAAGCAATGTAACGGAAGGAACAACCGTTACGATTTTGCTGCCGATTGCAAATGAAAAATAGAAAGAACTCCACATGTGAGAGGGAACTCTTGCTGTGGAGTTTTTTTATTTTCCCAGCTATTGTCGATTTAACTAAGGGAAATCATCCGACAAAAACTGTAAATAGTGGGAGTGGTTAAAAGCTGAGATCGCTGATATTTTCCGGGAAATAGTACGTTCTACAAATTTCGTATTTCTCTTTTCATTCTTAAGAACTTGTCTACTCATGGCGATTGGATTGGAGCACATCGCCACGTTTCAACATCTTGGGAAAAGGTTAAAGAGAGAGAAAGAGGTGAAAGAAATGAAGACGAACGTCTTTATTAGTGGTGGAGGAATTGGCGGCCTGACACTCGGCTTGAAATTAGCACAGTGCAATATAGACGTAACGATTGTGGAACGGTTACCAGGTCCGAGCTCCGTATACAAGGGAGAGCTCCTCCAGCCCAAAAGCTTGGAAATATTTGATTCATTGGGGGTCATTGACTCCGTATTCGAAAACGGCCATATCATATCCGATTTGGAACTCATTGAATTGAAAAGTGAGAAATCAAAAGCGAAGAATTCCACGATGAGCTACTCGATTCTACCCAGTCGATATTCCTATTCATTAATGATCCATCATGAAACGTTAAAGGAGATTCTGCGAGAAAAAGGTCAGGAGTATCCTTCCTTTCATTATCGATCGAATACAGTTTGTAAGAAAATAGACGCTCATAAAGTGATCATCGAGGATCGCGAGACGAAAGAGGCTCAAGAGATTCTTAGTGATTTCATTATCGGGGCAGAAGGAAGAAGCTCTGTCACCCGTGACTATATGGAAGTGGATGTGAAGGAAAAAAAGTACAACCATCATTTCTTAACGGTGACATTTCCAAGGCCTAAGGAAATGGTGAAGGGACGTATCATTTCTACATATCAATCATTCTTGGGTCTATTCCCGTTACCAAACGATGAAGTACGATCCGTTTATCTCATTCCAGCGGGGGAATACAAGACTCTTCGAAAAAAACCGATTTCAGAATTTCATAAGCTCTATATTCAAATGTGCCCGGATCTGGAAGGGTATGTGAACCAAATAGAGGACTGGAAGAAAATCCAGCTGATGGTGCCCCTGAAATATCATGCGGAAACGTATGTGAAGGACCATCTTGCCCTGATTGGAGATGCGGTTCACACGGTTCACCCCATGGCAGGAGAAGGAATGAATATGGCCATACAGGATGGGAGCATTCTTGGAGAATTGTTGTGTGATATGTATTCGGCCGGTAAAGTAGATCCGGCTAATCTGGAGTGGTACCCAAAGGTGCGGAAAAGAAGGGTTGCCCATCAAATGCATCTCAGTCATTTATCGGCCCTCGTTTATTCGTATCCTTATCGCCCGGTTGGCTGGCTGCGAAATAAGAGCCTTCAGCGCATGGAGAGGGATTCGATCTCCCATTACAAGCAGATGCTGAACATATCCGGTCTCGGCATGTGGAGAGAAACCCTATACGACCGGATGGTCCAGGGGGGAGTGCTCCCAATCAGAAAGGATTCGTTGACAGAAGAAGAGAAATCAAACACTAAATTTACGGAAATCCAAGATTATCCTTGGAAAGGAAAGGAGGCACTACTATGATCGGAGAAATGGTGAAAGTATGGCGGGCAAGAACATGGATGAAAAAGAATGTGCCCTTTCTGTACAGCTGGCATGCCTATGTAGGGTATGAAATGAATCTGTTTGATAGTTTTACAAAGCCTGCCTCCATTCAGGAAGTGGCGCTTGAAAAAAATATCGAAATGGACCTCCTTGAACAGTGGGTAGAGGTCGGAATCACCATCAAGCATATGAAGCGGCTGGATGATGGGAAAGTCACAACGAGGAACCGCTGGAAGCTGCCGACATCAAAGAGGGACCCACATTCATCAGGCATTTTGTTGAAAGAAATGATGGAGCTGCACATCCCGGCCTTGTTGTCGTATCCACAATTATTGCGTAATCAAACGAAGCAGCATTTCAACTCAGATGTACATGGTTCTACTGTAGCGAAAACGTCGATTCTGTTAGAGCGCTTTGCCTTTCCAAAGGTACAGAAGGCGATTAAAAAATACCATGTGAATTCTATATTGGATTTAGGCTGTGGTGAAGGCGGGTATGTGAAGAGAATAGGAGATCGCTATCCTGATAAGAGAATGGTAGGGATCGAGATTCATGAAGCCGTCGCAAAGGCTGCAGAAGAGTCGCTTCAAGACTTTGAAAATATTGAAATCCTTTGTAAGGACCTCCATGAATATGAGCCTGAACTGTTTTTTGACATGATCATGGCCAATAATCTCTTTCACTATATCGATCCGTCTGAGCGCCTGCAATTCTTTGAAAAAGCATCCTCGTGGCTTGAAAAAGAAGGCTTGTTCTTTGTTCTGACCCCGATGCAGAAATCAAAGCATGGTAAGCAGTTTTCCAGTGCCTTCAACAGCTTCTTTATGACCTTCCAGAACCTGTATCCAATTCCGTCGCAGAAGGAGATGGAGGCATTGGCTGGTAAAACAAATTTCAAAGTGGAGTCCGTCGAACCGATCGTGAAAGAAGGCGGATGGTATGTGATGATTTTCAGGAAGAACGGATCCTTGTAGCGAGGATTGGTTTTTTTGTTTGGGCGTGTGGAGGATTGTGTCGATTTGTGTCGTTATATCCTTAGTCGATAATATAAGTGGCGAATAATAATTTGGTAATCCTTAAAAGACAACGGAAATTAAAAGGAGGAAAAGTAGTGACGGAAAAAAGGAATTTAACGTTGTCTAATTTTACTTATAAAGATCGTTTTGAACTAAACTCTTATCTTATTTATTTGTTCCATCAATTTTATGACGACATTCAGGATCACTAGGAAGATAAAAGCTTAACGATAGAATGTTTGTACTGACATTCCAATTAAACTACCCTTTTAATAGAATACGGTTATCATATTTAAAATAACCTTAAACATCAAAACCTTTGAACAGTTCCTATAGTGTTTAACATTATGCCATCTGCATCAAACACGCCTAAGTCAGTTGAATGTTGCATTTAATTATGCTTTTTAAGCTTTATTCAATAGGGGAAGTTGATAAATTAAATAATATTTCTATTCAGACTCTGCTATATTACGACAAAATCGGTTTGTTTAAACCCGTTTCTGTAGATTCGACAAGTAATTACAGGTCCCACCATAGATTTTCCACTTAAAATAAGAACCTCCTAAGCCTGTTATTAAATGAAGGTAAGGAGGTTTTATTCTACTTTGAATTAAACTAAAGTTTTAATTTTGGCTAAAGCCTCTTTTGGAGGTAAATAATCACAACCAAGATCCCTTGCAACAACTTTGTATGTGATAGCACCGTTAGCTGTATTTAATCCTAACTCAAGTGCATCACTATCTGCAATTGCCTTTTTAACACCTTTATTTGCAATCTGTAATGCATAAGGTACCGTTACATTTGTAAGTGCTATTGTGGATGTACGAGCAACAGCACCTGGCATATTTGCAACAGCATAATGGACAACCCCATATTTTGTATAAGTAGGATTATCATGAGTGGTGATTTTATCAGCTGTTTCAATAGTACCACCTTGGTCAATTGCAACATCAACAACAACTGATCCTGGGCTCATAGATTTGATCATTTCTTCTGTTACAAGTTTTGGTGCCTTAGCCCCAGGTATTAATACAGCACCGATTACTAAATCAGATTCTTTAACTGCCACAGCAATGTTTAATGGATTTGACATTAGCGTCTGGATACGATCGCCAAAAATATCATCAAGCTGACGTAAACGATCTGGACTTAAATCGATAATAGTTACATCTGCGCCTAAACCCATTGCAATTTTTGCCGCGTTTGTCCCAACAACTCCACCGCCAATTACAGTTACCTTTCCACGTCTTACACCAGGTACCCCTCCAAGAAGAATCCCTTTTCCGCCTTTTGGTTTTTCAAGAAATTGTGCTCCAATTTGAGCAGACATCCGTCCGGCTACTTCACTCATCGGTGTTAGTAAAGGTAATGTCCTTCCTACTTGAACTGTTTCATAGGCAATCGCTGTGACTTCTTTTTCTACAAGTGCCTTTGCGAGTTTAGGTTCTGCTGCCAGATGTAAGTAAGTGAACAGGATAAGCCCCTTTCGGAAGTATTGGTATTCACTAGAAATTGGTTCCTTAACTTTCATAACCATCTCCACTTCCGACCAAACTTTCGATACATCCGTCTGGATAGAGGCTCCTACTTCACGATAGGACTCATCCTCAAATCCACTACCAAGCCCTGCCCCGGATTCAATGATTACCTGATGTCCTGCTTTTATAAGACTTAAAGCACCAGCAGGAGTAAGTGCAACTCGATTTTCATTATTTTTAATCTCTTTTGGAATACCAATAATCATTTGAATTTCCTCCCTTTAATCTTTTTCTTAAATTTAAAAGTTAATTATTATTAAAGATTACTAATTTAAGCTCTGTCATGTCTTCCATTGCGTACTTGATTCCTTCTCTCCCAACTCCACTTTCCTTGACACCACCGTAGGGCATATGGTCAACTCGGAAGGTTGGAATATCATTTATCAATACTCCTCCGACATGTAATTTCTTAGAAGCATGCATAGCTGTATGAACGCTTTCCGTATAGATGCCTGCCTGAAGTCCATAGCGTGAATCGTTTACTAAATCAATCGCTTCCTCAACAGATTCAACTTTATTTATTAAAACAATTGGAGCAAAAACTTCCTGACAAGAAACTTTTGCTGATTTTTCTACTTCTAGTAAGACTGTTGGATGTAAAATACTTCCCTCACTTGTACCACCTTCAGCAACTATTGCTCCTTTTTGTTTCGCTTCATCAATCCATGCGAGTGTTCGATCTACTTCCTTACGATTTATTAATGCCGAAACATCTGTATGAGGATTTAATGGGTCGCCTACTTTAAGACCTCTAGTTGCTTTCACAAATCTTTCTACGAAACGATCATAGCAATCTTTATGAACATAAATCCTTTGAAGAGAAATACATACTTGGCCTTGGGAACTAAATGCTCCCGTAATACAGCGTGGAACGATTTTCTCAATGTCAACATGTTTATCGATAATAACTGCTGCATTAGATCCTAACTCAAGAGTAACAGGCTTTAACTTTGCTTGGTTCCGGATACTAATACCTACTTTTGGGCTCCCTGTAAAGGAAATTTTCTTCACTCGGTCATCTTTGACAAGCTTCCCACCGACTACAGAACCACTCCCAGTTACCACATTAAGGCACCCCGGTGGTAATCCCGCCTCCTGTAAAAGTTCGGCAAGAAAATAGGCGGAAAGAGGGGTTTGACCTGCTGGTTTTAAGACGACTGTATTTCCAGTAGCAATTGCAGGACCAACCTTATGCGCAACTAGATTCATAGGAAAGTTAAAAGGTGTTATGGCGCCAACCACCCCAAGTGGTACTTTTAAAGTATAAGCTAATCTCCCTTCACCACCCGGAGCAGCATCCATTGGGACTGTTTCTCCATTTAATCTTTTTGCTTCCTCAGCTGCGAATTTATATGTTTGTACCGTTCTTGCTACTTCTCCTTTTGCATCTTTAAGAGGTTTGGCAGATTCTTTAGAAATAAGGATAGCAGCTTCATCTGCACGTTCCTCAAGTAAGTTAGCAAGACTTTCAAGAATCTTAGCACGTTGATGGCTTGGCATTTCTTCCATCGTATTTCTTGCTTGATAGGCAGCCTCTATAGCTAAATCTACCTCTTCCACAGTTGCTTCTGGGACCTTTGCAATCAACTCCCCAGTATATGGAGAGAAAAGTGGGGTATGATTCTTTGCTTCACACCACTCCCCATTGATAAACAATTGCTTTTTTATCACAAAATTAACCTCCTTAATATCAGCACTCTCCAGAACGTTATTAGTATAGAAAAGATACGATTAAAAAATAACAATTACTTATAACCTTTGTTCAATTGCATAAATAGAATTATGAAGAATTTCAATTAATCTATCTATCTCTTGTTTATTAATTGTTAATGGCGGTGCAAATACCAGCGTATCCATATCATCGAACACAACGGATCTACAAATAAGTCCTTGTTTTGCAGCCTCATTTACAATCATTGGAGATAATGGACCTTGAGAATACAGATTACTTTCAATCTCTACAGCCCCCATTAAACCGAGACCTCTAACTTCGCCAACAAGTTTTCTTTCCCCTTGGATCCATTTAAAGCCTTTTAGCATTTCCTCCCCCATATTTTTTGCATTCTCTACTAAGTTTTCATTCTCTATTATTTCAATATTTTTTAAGGCTACAGCACATGCCATCGGATGACCACTATAGGTATAACCATGCAAAAGGGTTCCAACTGACAATTCCTTAAACTCTTCAAACATAGATTTTGATAAAACAACCCCGCCAAGTTGGGCGTATCCACTTGTCACTCCTTTTGCAAAACACATCATATCTGGGGTAACACTATAGTGTTCGATTCCAAATGTTTTTCCTGTTCTACCAAATCCAGTAATGACTTCATCTGTAATAAATAAAATATCGTAGAGATCACACACTTCTCTTACCTTTTTAAAGTAATTTTCAGGTGCAATATGAACTCCCCCAGCACCTTGCACAGGCTCTGCAACAAAAGCAGCAATTGTCTCAGGTCCTTCTGCTTCAACCAAATCACATAATGATTGAGCAGATAAATTTTCTGTATAATAAAAATCTGGTGCTAATGAATTTGTGAAGTCTCTAAACGGTTTAAGACCCGTTGCACTCGTTGCTCCCATTGCAACTCCATGATAGGATCTTTTCCGGGATATTATCTTCTTTTTTTCGGGTTTTCCTTTTAAAATCCAATAATGCCTGGCAAGTTTGTAGGCAGTATCGTTCGCTTCTGATCCTCCAGATGTAAAAAAGGTCGTATTTAAATCACCCGGAGCTATCTCAGCCATTTTTGCCGCTAGCCGAATAGCAGGCTCATTACTGAATGTTGCGAAACAAGAACTAAAAGCTAACTTATTCATTTGTTCCATCGCTACTTGCCCTAATTCTTTTCTACCATGTCCAATATTCACATTCCAAAGAGAGGACATCCCATCAATCACTCTTTTTCCGTGTACATCTTCAAGATGTACACCCTCACCCTTAGTGAAAATAAACGCTGGACCTTGTTGTTGTTGTTGTTGAATTGGAGAGGTTGGATGTAAAAAATGTTTCTTATCAAGATTTGCCAATTCTTGAAGTGAAATTCTACTTTCACTCATGATACTCACCTCGTTATCTCATAAATTTAAATGAAAACCTTTAGAGTTTGACTATGTTTTTTACAAGTACCTTCCTTTCCAAATAAATATTTGTTTACACCAATAAACAATGCAAGATTCATGCCAGTTTTGTAATCTGCTTTTTAGATAAATAGATTGTTGATCAATTTGGGAGTTGAGCACCTTCCGAAAAATTGGTGCTCTTTATCGCCATCTTTCAACTCCTCTATTCACTTAGCTAAATAACATCAATAATGTTCTTTAACAGCGTGACTATATAAAATACAGCTAGTTTTTAGCAAAACCCAACTGTTGCGAATCCTTACTATACGACATCGATATTACGGTAAAGGTTGCTGTTGCGTGATACAATGGATGTTTCCCCCACCAACTGAAATTTCACGCGTGTTAACCGTGACAATTTTTCGATCTGGGAACATTTTTTTAAAAGTTGCAACAGCTTTTTCATCCTGAGGATCATTAAACGTAGGTAATACAACTCCCCCGTTACATAGATAACAATTTACATAAGTTGAGATAAATGTTACGTCAGGTGAACGGTCGTAACTATATCTAGAATAATCAATTTCCATACTTTCAGCTTCACTCAAGGAAATTTGTTCTGGCATTTGTATCTTATTAATCTTCAACTTTCTTCCTTTGGCATCCGTTGCCTCTTCCAATCGTTTATATGCATCTTGAAGTACAGCGTATTGTGGGTGACCTGGGTCATCTGTCCAACCAATCGCTACCTCACCTGGCTTAACAAAAAAGACAACTTCGTCAATATGACCGTCAGTTTCATCACCAACTAAACCGTCTTTTATCCAGATAATTTTTTCTACATTTAAATATTCAATTAGTTTTTCTTCAACTTCCTCTTTTGATAGATTTTTATTTCGATTGGAGTTTAAAACACACTGCTCTGTTGTAATTAGTGTTCCTTCCCCGTCTACGGTAATAGCTCCACCTTCAATAATGAAATCCGTGGCATCATATCGGCTTACCTGCTCAATGTCCATTACTTTTCGTTTTACAAGTAGGTCCAAATCCCACGGGAAATATAATCCTTCCTCTAACCCTCCCCAAGCATTAAATCCCCAATCGACACCCCGAACTTCACCTTTATCATTTTTAACAAAGGTAGGCCCAATATCACGCATCCAAGCATCATTAGATGAAACTTCAACGATGCGTATATTATCTGGTAATAGAGCACGTGCGTTTTCATATTGCTCCGCCTTGACACACATGGTAACTTGTTCGAATTGAGAAATTACCTTAGCAACCTCAATATATACTCTTTGAGCCGGCTTTGCGCCGGATCTCCAAGTATCGGTTCGCGTTGGCCAAAGCATCCACGTCCCCTTATGTTCTTCAAATTCTCCAGGCATTCTAAACCCATCTTTTTTTGGTGTACTACTTATGGTGAAAACCATATCTGATCCCCCTTGTCTTAATAATTCCTATCGAAAGGTTAGTTGATTAAAATTGCAATCTGTTAATTACTGTTATCAAAAGTTTCCTCCTTGGATAGGTCTATTAAACTTCATGCAATTTTTGTGCCATATATTTCAACCCACTTAGGAATTCAAATTTCCGATACAATCTTCGGTTTTTCTATAACTGGATAACCATTAAGTAAGCAAATTTCAAGATTAAATTGAACCGATATCGAGTCAAAATTGTAATTTTAAAGGTTGTACTTTTTAATTCTTCTCATGAAAGAGGATTGTGTTAACCCTAATGATTGTGCAGCTTTCCGCGTAGATTTATGTTTCTTTTGAGCTTCAAATATGATTTCTTTTTCAATTTTTTCTAAATAATTCGGTAGACTTTGCCCATTTAAATGAAAGTATGGGCTTTCCTTATGTTCAATTTCTTCCAATACTTTATTTGAAAGAGCTGCTTTCCCAATAACGTTTGATTTTGCAGTAACAATAAGTCTCTCTACCATATTTTCTAATTCACGAATATTCCCTGGCCAACTGTAATTTTGTAAATAATCAAGTAATTCTTGACTTAAAACCGATGGCTTTCCGTACTTGGTCTTAAATAATTCAAAGTAATAGAAGACTAAGGGAATAATATCATCTTTTCTTTCCCTCAGTGCGGGGATATGAATAGAAACAACATTAATTCGGTAATATAAATCCTCACGGAAACGTTTTTCTTCAACCATTTGCAAGAGATTTTGATTGGTAGCCGTTATAATTCGAATATCTACCTTTTTTAGTTCAGTTGAGCCAATGGGAATAAAGGATTTATTTTGAACTAATTGAAGAAGCTTCGGTTGAAGTGTCAATGGAAGTTCTCCAATTTCATCTAAAAAAAGTGTCCCACCATTTGCTTTTTCAACTAATCCAACTTTTCCGCTGTTATTTGCCCCAGTAAACGCGCCTTTTTTATAGCCAAACAATTCAGATTCCAATAACGTTTCAGGGATTGCCCCGCAATTAATCTGGATAAAAGGCTTTTCAGCTCGATTACTTCTTTGATGAATTTCCCTTGCAATCATACTTTTTCCTACACCAGTCTCGCCGTTTAATAGGATGGTTGCGTCTACAGTAGCAACCCTACTAATTAAATCGAGCATTTCCTCATGCTGCTTACTTTTACCAATAACGAATTGATGGTCATCTTTTATATTTTGTTTTCGCTTTATTTGTTGGAGTTGCTCCCAATATTTTTGAAGAAGTGTTTCTGCTTGTTCTAGCTTAAGAGAGTTTTTTACAGTCTCTGTGACATCCTTTACATGTACTAATACATATTCAGTGTTATCTTCTTCAATATTCACTAAATATCCCGTTGCTATATATTGCCTCCCTTTTGATACTTGTACCTTTGTAACAGTCTCTTTTTTTTCTAATACAATCTTTGTTACAGAAGGAGTAAACATACCATTATTCTCTAGCTCCGTTACCGATCTTCCTATTATCTTAGATCGTGGTGCACCTTGCTGTTTTGTACTCGTATCATTAACCCATAAAGCCACTCCATTATTATCTGCTATGAAAATTCCGTCTTTTAACTTGTTAAAAATATGATAAAAATGTCGGTCTTCAAAAAACTTCTTCCCCACTTAAATCCCCCCTTGTGAGTTTCCTAACCAAAATGAATCGAAATCGCTTCAATATAATTCGAAACCGATTCACAATTGTTTATATAGTACTAATTTTCAGACTAAAAGTCCATGATCTGGTAGGTTTTTACCCGATCGTTTTCTTGGCATGCAACTTGCATGAGTTAATATTGAGGAGGGAGCATAATGGAATCATTACTGTTAGAGGTAAATAGAAAACGTTTACTCGAATCAATTAACATAAGCTCTTCGATTGGATCTTCTAAAAATGGAGGACTTAATCGTCTTGCCTTAACCGAAGAGGATAAAACCATGAGAGACATTTTTAAAAAATGGCTACATGAAGAAGGATTAGAAGTTAGGGTAGACGACTTTGGAAATATTTATGGAAGAAGAAAGGGGAAAATCAATAATGGACCCGTTATAGCTGTGGGTTCTCACTTAGATACCCAACCTTGCGGGGGGCGTTATGACGGAATTCTTGGAGTTTTAACAGCATTAGAGGCCATCCGGGTATTAAATGAAAATAATATTGAAACCCATTACCCAATCGAAATTATTAACTTTACTAATGAAGAAGGTGCTCGTTTTGCACCTCCAATGCTTGGTTCAGGCGGAATTGCAGGAGAATTCACAAAAGATTTCATATACAACAGGAAGGATAAAGCTAATGTTTTTTACAAAGATGCATTAAAGACTATTGATTACATGGGGGATGAAAAGAATCGATCAAAAGATGTAAAGTATTTCATTGAACTCCATGTAGAGCAGGGTCCTATTTTAGAGTCCCAAAACAAGTCAATCGGAATTGTGGAAGGAATTCAAGGCATGAGTTGGTTAAATGTTATAGTAACTGGCGAGACAAACCACGCCGGGCCAACACCGATGGAAAATCGAAGAGATGCTTTAGTACCTTCATCCAAAATGATTTCAAAAGTGAATGAGCTGACGAAAGAATTTGATGGGTTAAAAACAACCGTAGGTATGGTGAATGTTAAACCTAATGTTTCAAATGTAATACCTGGAGAAGTAGAATTTACGATTGATATACGGCACAAGGATAATGAAATTAGATTTGAGGCCATTGAAAGACTAAAAGAGCAGTTAAGTACAATTGCATTAATGAATAACGTCGAGGTAACAATTACAACGGATTGGCACTCTGATGCTGTTGAATTTTCGCCCGTTGTGATTGAGGCAATAGAAGAAGGAGCAGATAAGAAAGGTTACTCGTCTCTAAGACTATTTAGTGGGCCTGGCCATGATGCAAAATATATGAATAAAATTACGGATACAGGAATGATTTTTCTGCCAAGTATTAACGGAATTAGCCATAATGAAAAGGAACTTACGTTAGATGATGATATTGAAAGAGGAGCAAACGTTCTTCTATATGTTCTTAATAGATTGGCCAATACGAAGTAAATTCCTATAATTCTACCATTAAATTAACACTTATGAATCATATTTCACATGAAAAATATAACTTAGGAGTGATTGATATATATGAGTCAAAACCAAATTGTTGAAAAGAATAATCTCGAATCCCTTGCTACTGAATTATCAGAACTTGATCGTAAACATCTTCTTCACCCATCTACCAATCCAAAAGCTCAAGTTAAATTTGGGCCAAAAATTATTTTCACGGGTGGGAAAGGGATCAATCTTTATGATATGAAAGGTAACACTTATATCGATGGTGTATCGATGCTTTGGAATGTGAATCTAGGACACGGAAATAAGGAGTTGGCAGATGCATCTTATAAACAAATGACAGATATTGCGTATGCTTCAACTTTCTACGGATATGCCAATGAACCCACTGTCCGCTTAGCTGAAAAAATAGCAGCTCTAACACCAGGAGATTTAAATACCGTTTTCTTTACTTCTGGTGGTTCGGAGTCAAATGACACAGCATTCAAGCTATCAAGATTTTATTGGCAGTTACAAGGATATAAGGAAAAGAAAAAGATCATTTCATTAAGAAGAGGATATCACGGTGTAACTGTGGCAGCACAAAGAGCAACAGGAATTGATGTGTATCGTAATTTTTCTGGTTCAATTGACCCTGACATTGTAAACGCAAAAGCACATGTTACCGAATGCGAACTCGGTGACAAAAGCCATCCGGAGTACGAAGGCAGTATAAGAAGCATTATCGAAAAAGAAGGAAAAGATAAAATTGCTGCTATTATTGTCGAACCTATTCAAGGAGCGGGCGGAGTTCATATTCCACCAGAAGAATACCTACAAGCAATTAGAAAACTTTGTGATGAAAACGATGTTCATCTCATTGCCGATGAAGTTATCTGTGGTTTTGGTCGTACTGGAAAAATGTTTGGTGTTGATCATTGGAATATTGTTCCTGACTTTATGTCTATTGCTAAAGGGATTACAAGTGGGTATGCTCAGCTTGGTGGCGTAGTAATACGTGAAAATATTAGAGATGTGATTACGCAATTTGATGGGATGCTAGCACATGGATTTACCTACAGTGGACACCCAACGGCTTGTGCAGTCGGTTTGAAAAATATTGAAATTTTAGAGCGGGATGGTCTTGTTGAAAATGCGAAACAAATGGGACACGAATTAGAAAAAGCACTTCACTATTTAGAGGGTAAATATGATTTCGTTACAAAATCAAGGGTCAAGGGCTTATTAGCTGGATTTGATTTAATGAAAGATCCTGAAGCAAACATTCCATTTGATGAATCTGTAAAAGCATCTGTTTCCCTTGTTGATGAATGTTATCAAAGAGGATTACTAATCAGACCATTTGATTTTGAGCCAGGAATGAATATTGTAGCGATTGCTCCCCCTCTTATCATTACGAAGGATGAGTTAGAACGTATTATTCATATTGTAGATGACTCACTAGCTGCGTTTTCAAAAAAACTGTAAGTGAAAAATAATAGAATACAAATTTTGAATAGGAGGTTCACTGTGATAGATAACGCACTGAAATTACACCCGAAAGTGATTGAATTTTTAAAAGAACCAAAAAGATTATTTATTTATGGTAAAGAGGTTGAATCCGTCAAAGGGAACACATTTAATACCATAAACCCTGCTACTGGAGAAGTTCTAGCAATTATTCATGAGGCGAGCGAAATAGATGTTGACATAGCAGTTGAGGCTGCGTCAAAAGCTTTTGACGAGGGACTTTGGCCGAAAATGAGTGGGTATGATAGATCGAAATTAATTAATAAATTAGCTGATTTATTAGAACGAGATTTTGATGTTCTAGCTCAACTAGATACATTAGATAATGGTAAATCTATTAATGAGATGGTGAATGGTGACTTACCAAATGCTATCGAGAATCTTAGGTATTATGCTGGATGGGCAACAAAAGTGACAGGACAAACAATCCCTATTTCTCGTTCTTTTCTAAACTATACACAACATGAGCCTGTAGGTGTTGTTGGACAAATTATCCCTTGGAATTTTCCAATTCAGATGGCTATTTGGAAAATAGCACCGGCTCTGGCGACTGGTTGTACCATTATTTTAAAACCTGCTGAACAAACACCTTTGTCTGCCTTATATTTAGCCAAACTGATAGAGGAAGCTGGATTCCCTAAAGGAGTCATAAACATTATTAATGGATTTGGGAAAACGGCTGGAAATGCTCTTGTCAAACATCCTAAAGTGAATAAAATTGCTTTTACCGGGTCTACCCCTGTAGGGCAAGCAATCATGAAAGAAGCAGCGAATACGATGAAGCGGGTAACCTTGGAATTAGGTGGAAAATCACCAAATATTATTTTACCTGATGCTGATTTAGATAAAGCAATCCCTGGTGTTTTCTCTGGTATCATGGTTAACCAAGGGCAAGTATGTTGCGCTGGCTCAAGAGTATTTATTCCAGACCATCTATACGATGAAGTGATTGATAGACTAGTAGATTATGCGAAAAAAGTTAAATTAGGTAATGGACTTGATGAAACAACTGAAATGGGACCACTTATCTCCGAGAGGCAACAAGACATCGTAACTTCTTATATAAATAAAGGTGTTGATGAAGGTGCAAACCTACTAGTTGGAGGAGAAAGGTCAGAGAAAGGCTACTTTGTTACCCCGGCAGTATTTGCTAATGTGAAAGATGACATGTCAATTGCTAAAGAAGAAATTTTTGGACCTGTTGTTGCAACAATGCCCTATAGCAGCGTAGATGAGGTTGTCAGACGGGCAAACGCCAGTCCCTACGGATTGGCAGCAGGACTCTGGACAGAAAACCTAAAAACTGCTCACACCATTTCTCGAAAATTAAAAGCAGGAACGGTATGGGTAAATTGCTATAACTTAACAAATGCTGCCGCTCCTTTTGGAGGGTATAAACAATCCGGCTTCGGTCGCGAAATGGGATCCTACGCATTAGACAATTATACGGAAGTCAAGAGCGTTTGGGTAAATCTAGATTAATAGAACTCACCTAACAATTTTCTATAAAAAATAGAAATTGTTAGGTGCAATTTATCATTCGGTAATAAAACCATCTGATTTGAAAACGGATACAAAATACCACTATTTGAAAAAAGGGATTCTGACAACTCTTCACGAAATTAAATCGGTCGATAAAATAATAAACATTTTTTTTGAAGGAATGGTGTTATGAATGAAACAAATAAACTAAAACGAAAGTTAAACTTATTTCATGTGGTAGCAATAGGAATCGCATATATGTCGCCCTTTGCTGTATTTGATACTTTTGGCATTGCATCAGATGTATCTTCAGGACATGTGCCTGCAGCTTATATTGTCCTTTTTACTGCAATTCTTTTTACCGCTTTAAGTTATGGGAAATTAGTAAAAAGATATCCGACTGCAGGTTCTGTTTACACTTACACAAAAAATATTTTAAATCCATACTTGGGTATTATAGTGGGATGGGTCACTTTTATCGCTTATTTAGCTCTTCCAATGATTAACGCCTTACTTGCAAAAATTTATCTTTCAGCAGCATTACCACAGGTGCCTGAGTGGTTATGGATTGTTGGGCTAATTGTTATTATCAGTTTTTTAAATACTTTTGGAGTTAAGCTCGCAGCGTCAATTAATATGTTGCTCGTGGTATTTCAGTTTTTAGTTGGTACAATCTTTATTTACCTTACTGTTCGTTCAATAACAAAAGGACCTGAACACTTTATACCTTTAAATGATCTATTCCCTTCTAATATGGAATTTTCCGGAGTATTTGCAGGAGCTGCTCTACTGGCTTTGTCCTTTATAGGTTTTGATGCTATAACAACACTTTCTGAAGAAACCGTTGAACCTAAAAAGAATATTCCAAGGGCTATTATAATAGTTGCATCAATAGGCGGAATTTTTTTCTTCTCAGTTACCTACTTTATGCAATCCCTTTTTCCTAATATATCTGTGTTTAACGATATCAGTGGTGCCTCCCCTGAAATAGCCTATATCATAGGTGGGAATTTATTCCTCTCAATATTCACTGCTGGAGCTTTATTTTCAGTATTTGCCTCCGGTTTGGCAGCACAATTAAGTGCTTCCCGATTGTTATATGCTATGGGAAGAGATCAGGTCTTACCTGAACGTTTTTTTGGACATTTACATCCTAGACTTGATTCACCAGTACCAAACATTCTATTAATTGGGGTTCTAGCTTTGTCAGCACTTTTCTTAGATTTAACGATGGCAACATCTATTATTAATATTGGTGCCTTCACAGCTTTTTCTTCAGTTAATATATGTTTAATTGTAATCTATTTTAGGTCTAAAGATTCACGCACTTTAGGATTTACCTTAGGAAATTTGATAAGTCCCCTAATTGGTTTAGTCTTTATTATCTACCTATGGGCTAACCTTGATTTATTTTCTATTATAATTGGACTTGTTTGGACCCTGCTGGGTGTGGTGTATATGGTATTTTCAACAGACTTTTTCAAAAAAGAACCACCAAAAATTGATTTTGATGAACTGGAAATGTGATATAGAGAATTTAGTTTAGAGCATTATGGTTGGTAGTTTTGGCACTTTATTATTTTTTGAGGATCATACATGTTAGTCAGGACTAACATGTATGATCCTTTTATCCTTTTCATCAAAGGCGCCATCTATTACCCTCCATGCTTTTTTACCAGGGACAACATCTAGATTCCACCTGTATAAGTTGTGGTCTGGTCCTTCGCACAATACAATATATTTCTTAAATGCTCTAATTAACATTTAGTTTTCCTCCTTTTTATTTGAGATATAACGTCAAGACGATTGGATTTGCTTCATTAGTGCAATCGAGCACGGTAGATCACTCCATTGCATTCCCTCTTTTTTGTTAAGACGGTACAGTTGAGTACTTTTTTGAATTTCTTCTTGAATGAAAAAACGAACCACTTCTTGAATCTCAGAAGTGATTCGTTCTTGAAATCTATCTATAACATGTTTGGTAATCGTCATGGGAAATCCCCCTCTAATTTAATATTTTATTAAAGTGAAAGCAGCGTACCTTTAGATACGCTGCTTTGAATACGTTGGAATTTTCCGTTATGAAGTTTGAAGGCTTTGTTCCTTCTATCGATTACATATACGTTCCATCTTGTATAATTTTCAATCCAATTACACCAATTTATGAAGAACTCTTTGGAATTTCGATTTCGGGCCTGTCCTAATAGATCGGGTAGAACTAAAATAATATTTTCGTATGGGAAGTTGTTTAGAGATGAAATAGGATTATGTTTAAGCATCCACGTGGTTGTCTGCATACTGTCATCCCAGCTGGAATTTAAAGAGAACCCAGACCGGGGTCATCATTTCTATACGGTGACGAGCCTGGAGCATTCTCACGGTGCAGGGGCAACGAACTTAGGGTTGGCTGTGGACCGGAATATTCAAATCATCAATGACATCGTTGGTGAAGAAGTGTATGAAGTGCAGAGGAACACGATTTTTTCTCAATTCACGACGGATAAATAAGGAGTCGTGTTTGAATTTATGCATGAAGGGTAAAGTACATGTGTGATAAAAAACAAACGATAACTAGGAGTGTTTCAATTTTATGGCTAAAATAGCAACGTTAATTACAGACATGTTTGAAGACGTAGAATTTACAGATCCTGAAAAAGCGTTTAAAGAAGCGGGTCACGAAGTTGTAACGATTGAAAAAGAAAAAGGAAAATCTGTCAAAGGGAAGCAGGGCGATGCTACGGTGAAAATCGATGAAAGCATCGAAGACGTCAATCCTGCAGACTTTGATGCCCTATTATTACCAGGCGGTTTCTCTCCGGATCAGCTGCGTGCAGATGACCGTTTCGTGAAATTCACGAAGCATTTCATGGATGAGAAAAAACCGGTATTCGCGATTTGCCATGGTCCACAAATACTAATCACGGCAAAAGTACTGGAAGGACGAAAAGCGACAGGCTTCCAGTCCATTAAAGTAGATATGGAATATGCAGGTGTGACGTACGAGGATAAAGAAGTCGTCGTATGCGGCAACCAGCTTGTGACAAGCAGAACACCGGATGATCTTCCTGCATTCAACCGTGAATCACTTGCGCTGCTTTCTAAATAGGACAAAGTAAATGAAAGGGGACATTCCCCAAGGTATTTTGTACCTTTGAGGGAATGTCCCCTTTTTACATATCGTGGTTGAATATTATTTACGCAGGTTACCCATTTCTTCAATGATTGCAGTCATTTCACTCGGGCTGAATCTGTCCTTGCGATCAACCATTACATAAAGGTCATGAAGATCTTCATACATTTCTTCATTGAAATCTTCAGGCTTTACGGCACCAGCATTGACTATTTTTAATTTTTCTTTAATGGCAGTGACCATGAATTCAATATTTTCGGTTGTGTTTTGAGATAAATCCATTTGGGATCGTCCTTTCTAACGTGCATTCATTACATTTATCTTTCCATGATTTCTCCACCCTGTCAACATAACTTCTACCCGAGAAGGATTTTTTTCGGATAATGTTTTACACTATTAAGGAATGGGAAATGAGTAGGTAAGATAAAACGTTAGGAGAGGTACGTTCATGGTATCTGTGTTGTTTGTATGTTTGGGAAATATTTGCCGCTCCCCTATGGCGGAGGCGATCTTCAGGGCAAAGGTTAAAGAGGAGGATCTGGATGGCGTGATTGAGGTTGACTCCGCAGGCACGGGAGATTGGCATGTTGGGAAGAAACCTCATGAAGGAACTTTAGCCATTCTTAGAGAAAATAATATAAAGAGTGGAGGCCTGGCTGCACGGCAATTTCATGGAAAAGATAAGAAATATGATTACATCGTTGCCATGGACACTTCGAATGAACAAAACATGAAGAAAATCCTTGATAATGATTATCACGGAAAGGTGTTCAAGCTCCTGGACTTAGTGGAAGAAAGCCGGGAGAAAGATGTTCCCGATCCGTACTATACGGGGAATTTTCATGAAGTGTATAATTTAGTGGAGTCCGGCTGCAGCCAATTATTAGAAAAAATAAAAAAGGACAATCATTTGAAGGAGGGTAATACATATGGGAAGCAATAAATTTATTAAAGGGGTTTTGTTAGGTGCCGTAGCAGGAGGTCTTCTTTCTCTGCTGGATAGAACGACTCGACAGGAAATGGGGGCCTCTCTAAAGAACAGCGGGAATTATCTTTCAACGTACTCAAAGAATCCTCAAGCATTGGTCGAGTCATCGAAGGAAGTGTATGAGAAATTACGTACGACAGCCGATCAAGTCAGCAGGGATATTCAGTTTATCAGTGAAAAAGTAGATGAAATCAAAGGGATGACTCCACAGGTGAAAGAAATCATAGAGGAGACAAAAGAAACCTTTGAAGACTCTTCAGAAGCTTATAAAGATACGTTTTCAGATAGGGAAATATCCAATGAACTAACAACTCAGGACGAGGAGAGTCAACCTATTGCGTCTTCATTTAAGGGGTATTAACGAGAAATGAGGTGAGAACATGTCGGATGAGACGGTCAAAGGAGGATGGAAAGGATTTTCTAAAAATCTTTTCTCAAATATTAGTGCGAATGATGTAACGGGGCTAGCCGCGCAAATTGCCTATTACTTTCTTTTATCGCTCTTTCCACTGCTGATTTTCATCGTAACACTTTTACCATACCTTCCCGTCGATCAGGGGGACATACTGGGTCTGGTCCGGGATTTTGCACCAGGAGAAACGATGTCCATGATCGAGGAAACCCTTCAGGACATCATGTCTAACCGGAATTCCGGTTTACTGTCTGTCAGTATCATCGCCACGATTTGGTCGGCTTCCAATGGGATGAATGCCATCGTGAAAAGTTTAAACCGTGCCTATGATGTAGAGGAAACAAGATCATTTATTGCGACCCGTCTCATGTCTATATTATTGACACTAGCCATGATTCTTGTATTTGTCGTAGCTCTTTTACTTCCGGTATTCGGAAAACAGATTGGTCTATTATTATTTTCTCAATTCGGATTTTCAGAGCAATTTTTAACGGTATGGAACGGGATTCGCTGGGCGATCAGTCCCATCATTCTCTTTATCATTTTCGTAGGATTATATTACTTTGCTCCGAGTAAACGGATTAAATGCTTAAGTGCGTTCCCCGGAGCGATCTTTGCGACGCTTGGATGGGTATTGGCTTCCTTAGCCTTTTCTTATTACGTAGGAAGCTTTGGGAATTATTCAGCCACATACGGCAGCATCGGAGGGATTATCGTCCTCATGATCTGGTTCTACTTAACGGGAATCATCATTATGATCGGCGGAGAAATCAATGCACTCGTAACGATTAAAGATAAAGATTCGTGTTAAAATAGGGGAAATCACTCCCCGGACATAGTACAGGCACAAGTAGGGGAAGATTCTATTAAACATTCGTGTTTAAGGGGGTCTTCCTTTTTGATGTGAAATAGAAAGCGAGGTGGAGCCTATGTTGATAGCTGCGATGGTGGAGAGGCTTGGTATCATTGTGACCATAGCCTTTGTGATGACGAGGATCAGTTTCTTCCGTCATTTAATCGAGAAGCGGACACATGTGAAGAAAACCCAGACTCTGCTCCTCATATTGCTGTTTGGTTTCTTCGGGATCGTCGGTACATATACAGGATTGATTGTGAATCCATTTCAAGAAGAATATACAAAATGGCAGTGGCATCTTCAGCAGAATGAAGCGATTGCCAATTCCAGGGTGATCGGTGTCGTGGTCGCCGGGTTACTGGGTGGTCCATGGATCGGACTTGGAGCTGGATTGGTCGCTGGAGTCCACCGGTATTTTCTCGGCGGATTTACGGCATTCTCGTGCGGGATCTCGACGGTGTTAGCGGGATTACTGGCGGGGTGGATCGGGAAGCGGGAAAAAAAGAACAGGCTTGTTTCCCCTCAAAAAGCGTTTTTGGTTGGTTTTGTGGCAGAAGGGATGCAGATGCTTCTCATTCTTCTATTATCGAAGCCATTTGATGATGCTTATTTACTCGTTTCCGACATAGGCTGGCCGATGATCATTGCAAATGGAGTCGGAACCGGAATTTTCCTGCTGATCATTAAAAGTGTTTTTTATGAAGAAGAGCGGATGGGAGCGGTTCAATCCCAGAAAGCATTACGCTTGGCTGATAGCACGGTGAAATATATGCGAAAGGGATTGAATGCAGCCTCTGCACAGGCAACGTGTGAGATTCTGATGAGAGATGTGAACGCTCTGGCAGTTTCGATCACGAACACCTCCCGCATATTGGCTCATGTCGGACTAGCTTCGGATCATCACCAGCAAGGGCGCCCGATTCAAACCGAAGCGACGAAACGGGTCATCGAAACGGGAGAGCTCATGAAGGTGGGAAGAGAGGATATTCAATGTGACCGGAATGGATGTCCATTAGGAGCGGCGATCATGGCACCTCTTTTAAAAGGGGATGAAATTGTCGGAACGCTTAAATTCTATTTTCATTCGGAAAAAGAAATCTCACCGATCCTGATGGAATTAACAAAGGGGATTGCAACCCTTCTTAGCCACCAGCTGGAGCTTGCTGAAATCGATACCCATAAAGAGCTTGCGAAAGAGTCAGAAGTAAAGGCGCTGCAGGCACAGATCAATCCGCATTTCTTGTTCAATACCATTAATGTCATCGTGTCGTTGACGAGGATCAATCCCGATAAGGCGAGGACCCTGTTGATTTCACTATCTCAATTTGTACGTCAGAATCTGACAGGAAGCACGAAATCCACCTCGACCCTTAAAGAAGAAGGACAGCATGTAAAAGCCTATCTTGCTATTGAAGAAGCACGGTTTTTTGACCGGCTGGAAGTGGTTTATGAGATTGACGAAGATGCCCTGCAGGCGAAAGTCCCTTCGATTACCCTGCAACCTCTTGTTGAAAATGCGATTAAGCACGGGATGAAGAATGTGGAAGAAGGATTTGTGTTGAAGATTTCGATTGAGTTGAATGGTGATGAGGTGACTGTTCGTGTTGAGGATAACGGTGCGGGGATCGATGAAGAGAGAGTGGAGAAGCTTTTGCTTGAGCCGGTAGAATCACAGTCCGGGACAGGTATCGGACTCTATAACGTGAACAAGCGATTGGAAATGATGATGGGGAAAGAAGCAGGTCTATCGATCAGATCATCAATAGGAAACGGAACCGCCGTTGAATTTATGGTAAGGAGTGAGAAAAAATGAAAGTCGCCATTATTGATGACGAACCATATAGCCGGGAGGAAATGAAGCATCTATTAAGCGGTTATTCATGGGTGGAAGTAGTCGGAGAAGCAAGCTCTGCTGAAAAGGGATTGGAAATCATTTTAACACAAGAACCCGACGTCTTATTTCTTGATATTGAAATGCCGGGCATGAGCGGGGTCGACTTAGCGGAAGCCTTGCAAAAAATGAAGCACAAACCGGAAATCGTCTTTGCCACAGCGTATCCGGATTATGCCCTTAAAGCGTTCCGTGTGGAAGCCATTGACTACTTATTGAAACCATTTGAAGAAGATCAGCTCGCGCAAACGATGGAGCGCTTGAAGAATCTATTGAAAGTGGGAGTGAAGGAGCAGAGCGAGAGCCCGTCGATGGGGAAACTTGCTGTTCAGGATGAAGACAAAATTGTATTCATCAGCCCGAAAGACATTCTATATATCTTCCGAGAAGAGCGGGAAACCTTTATTTGTACGGAGAAAAAGAAGTATACGTGCCGCTTGCCGATCAAGGAATTGGAATCGAAGCTCAGTAAATATCCATTTTTCCGGGTTCATAAAAGCTACCTCGTTCAGCTGCCCTTCGTGGAGGAGCTCATCCCGTGGGGGAGCGGCGTGTATCAGTTGAAGGTTCATGGAGCGGATGAGGCGATTCCGGTGAGCCGGAATTATGTGAAGGAATTGAGGGAGCGGTTGGAGTTGTAGGTGAGTGTGGTTTAATGAGTGTACCTTTTTTTGATTGTACCAGGTACAATAAGGAGTGTTTGTACCTGGTACAATTTTGGTTTTGGGTGCCAGGTACCAAATCGGTCATCTGTACCCGGCACCCATCTCTTACTCCCTGCATGTTAATCCTCGTTCAGAACACCTCAACCCTGATTTCCGACATCTTAAACAGAATGTGACGAAACTGTGAATATGATTGCTATAATGAAAGCGTATTCACAAATGAACGAAAGGGGATCATAAGCATGGTCACATTTCTGGTCTCGATTGTTGTATTAATTATCGGTTATTTCACATATGGAAAATTAATTGAAAAGATTTTTGGAATCAATGAAAGTCGTTCGACTCCTGCTTATGCAAAAGCGGATGGAGTCGATTATGTTCCAATGAAGACAGGTAAAAACTCCATGATTCAACTGTTGAACATTGCAGGTGTAGGACCCATTTTCGGTCCGATCATGGGAGCGCTCTATGGGCCGGTTGCCTTCCTTTGGATCGTACTCGGTGCGATTTTTGCAGGAGCGGTTCATGATTACTTAACGGGAATGATTTCGATCCGTAACGGTGGAGCTCATTTGCCGGAGCTTGCCGGACGATTCCTTGGTAAGACGATGAAGCATGTGGTGAACGCATTCTCGATTCTTTTATTAGTGCTGGTGGGTACGGTTTTCGTTACAGCACCTGCAGCATTAATCGCGAATCTGACGCCAGCCTGGATTTCGTTAGGTGTCATTATCGCCGCAATCTTTATTTATTATATTGTCGCAACCCTATTACCGATTGATAAAATCATCGGGAAAGTATATCCACTTTTCGGAGCACTGCTTGTAGTGAGTGCAGTTGGGATCGGTGCAGGATTAGTGATTACAGGGGCGGATATTCCTGAGATCAGCTTAACGAATATGCATCCTGAATCAGTAGCGATTTTCCCATTATTATTCTTGACGATTTCTTGTGGGGCACTGTCAGGGTTCCATGCAACACAATCACCAATCATTTCAAGAACGACTCAAAATGAGAAGAACGGACGCAAAATTTTCTACGGTATGATGATTTTAGAAGCGATCATTGCGATGATCTGGGCAGCAGCTGCGATGAGCTTATTCCAGCCTGGTGAACTGAATGCCATCTTGAAAGAAGGCGGACCTGCAGCGGTTGTAAGTGAAGTATCGATTCTTATGCTTGGATCAATCGGTGGAACGCTGGCAATCCTTGGGGTTATCATTCTTCCGATCACTTCTGGTGATACATCATTCCGAAGTGCGCGTATGATCATTGCCGACTATATCAAAGTAGGACAAGTGAAAATCTCAAGCCGCTTATGGATTGCGATTCCATTGTTCGTGATCTCAGTCGTGTTGACACGAATCGATTTTAACCTATTATGGAGATACTTCTCCTGGGCGAACCAATCCACAGCAATGATTGCTCTTTGGGTAGGTGCCATGTATCTTGCCCTTCAAAAGAAACCGCACTGGGTCGCAACGATTCCAGCGATCTTCATGACAATGGTGACATTCACGTACATCCTGAGCGCACCAATCGGATTTGGTTTATCCATGGGTACAGCATATATGGGAGCAACAATCGTAACCATCGCAGCAATCTTAGCCTTTATTTACACATTAAGAAAGCGCTTAAACGATGGAACGGTCATTCAAGTCGACGAAGAGGTTCCTCAATCAGTAGCCTGATGGTGAAAGAGTTTTCCGGTAATTACCGGGAGACTCTTTTCTTTTTTTGGCACAAAATAAGAATGGTTCAAAAACCACAAGTTTTCTTGATGACGACTAATTATTAGGAGTGATTCAGCATGACAAAGAAAACAAAAAAAGACGGCGGCACAAAGCAAAACGGCAAGCACAAACCGAAGCAGAAAACATCAGGTTCTGCTAACGGGCAGAATGGATACCACTAGAAAATGACGGCCAACCCTTTACGGGTTGGCTTTTTTATTTGGAACGCAGATGTTTTCTGGTGGTGGATGTATTATAATAGATGTAGTTTCAAAAATTTAGTAGTCTCAAAAGGAGATTCCATTATGTCAAATAATAATGATCAGCAAATACAGCCAGAAAAGAAAAAAATCAGCCTGCAGGAAGCGATGAAGCAGCAGCTGGCAAAGAAAAAGGAAGCACAAGCAGGTGGCAAACAAGCAACAGGCGGTCTGGCTACCAATCAACGCATGCAAAGTCAACAAACGAAGAAGCCTAGCAATACTCGTCGTAAGATGGGGAGTTAATGGGGGAGAGCGCTCGGGAATTGGGGAGTGCTCTTTTTTTTTTTTTTTGTGCTGCTGCTGCTGGGGGTCGGTTGGGTTTGCGAAATTTGTCGATGTGTGTAAAGCGGCAGATATATCAGGAATATGGCAGATAAAATGAAAAAACGGCAGGTAAATTTGAGATATGGCACGTAATTCGTAAGAATGGCAGATAAATTTGTCCAGAGCGACTTCTGCCTGGGTTACGATATTATGTAAGTTTGCGGAGTTTGTCGTTTTATGAGGAGTGATCGATATATTGAAAATACGGTTGATATATTGAAAATACGGTCGATAAATTCAATTAAAGGTTGATAAATCCGTATAAGAGTCGATAAATCCAAATAACGGTTGATAAATCCAAAGTCCACCTCATCATCCCGCCAAAACTCCCTTCAAAAATCAATCCCACTAAATAAATCAAACTTTTTCCTTTCCACAGTCGTCAAAGTATTAGAAAAGAGGTGAAATCTCCCTTTGAATGTAGACCAGGCGCGCGAATTCACTCAGTCGAAGGATGAATTTCTGGAAGAAGTAATGAATGAATACGGCAAAGAGGTGTTGTATATCGCTTATTCCTACGTGAAGGATCAAAGTCTTGCTGAGGATATCGCTCAAGAGGTGTTCGTCAGGTTTTATCAACGGTACGATTCGTTTCGGGGATAATCCTCGTTGAAGACGTGGATTATCCGGATTGCAATCAATCAAAGTAAGGATCATCTCAAGAAGTGGGAGACGAGAAAGCTTCTTTTTACAAATAAGCTTAATGAATGGATTCAGGAGAGCAGGAGTCGGTGGCCGGAATCTCAAACTATACATAAGGAAACGGGCAGGGAGCTGCATACCAAGTTATTATCCTTGCCAATCAAATACAGGGAAGTCCTATTTTTGTATTATTACGAGGAGCTGAAAATCACGGAAATTGCCGAGTGCTTGGAGATCAACATCAATACGGCTAAAACCCGATTGAAAACAGGGAAAGAAAAACTGCAAAAGATGTATCCAAAAGGGGTGCATAGGGATGGATAGGGAGCTTCAGCAACAGGTTAGAAAAATGACGGATGAAGGACTACAAGAATTCGATTTTAACAACCAAATGAAGGCTCATGTAAGGAAAAGAGTAGCTGGGGGGAAGCAGGAAAAAGAGTATCGGCGCAGGTGGTATGCTCCATTGATCAGCTTCGCCATTGTTTTCATCGTCGTATTTGTGTTTGCCGTAGTGAAGGGAGAGCAATGGGGATTACTGGGGAGCGAGAAACTGAGTGGTTATTTTACGAATAAATCGAACTTTGATGTGGAGATCCGCTACGATGGGGGGACCACCATAAGTACTTTTACGGACACGATTATAAATGAAGAAGGTGAGGAAAAAGCGCTAACCTTCACAAAAAGCGAAATGAGTGAAATTTATATAAAAATAGAGAGCCTTAATTTAAAGAAAGAGCTTTTTGACCGTGAAGACTGCACTATACTGTCCACTAAAAATTACGTAATGAAAATAAGAAGGAACAATGATTTTTATGAGTACCGGTATTCGTACTGCCATACGACAGCAGACACCAGGGAACTCGACGAACTTCGCGAACTTATCATCACCATCATTAAACGAAAGCCTGGGTATGAAGAAATGTTGAAACAGAGACTGACGATGTGAATATTCCATTTACTTCCTTCCTCAATCATGATACCATAATAAAAATTTCAATTAAATGCTATGAAGAGAAGAGTAGATATCCTGAATTCTTTATCAGAGAGCTCCGGCAGCTGAAAAGGAGCAAGAGGGACGGTATTGAACCAAGACTCTGAGCAGTGCATCGGAACCGGTCAGGGGATGGTGTGACGGGAGCTCCCGTTATGGGGCTAGGGTATAAGCCAGTTGGCCGTACCCGAAAAGGTTAGTATGGCGACATATTAACGAACTGGGGTGGCACCGCGATAAATAATCTCGCCCCCAAGATCAACGTCTTGGGGGTGGGATTTTTTTTTACAAAACATATCGCGGGGAGGAATAAACAATGGGCAATTGGAAGTATCCCTTATTGTTGATATCAGGCATCGGGATTTCGAATATCGGAGGGTGGATTTATTTGATCGCCCTTAATTTGATTGTATTGGATGAATGGGGATCACCTCTGTCAGTGGTGATATTATATGTGCTGAAGCCATTGGCTGCCCTTTTGACGAATGCCTGGGCCGGAAGCTTGATTGACCGGGTCAACAAGCGTAATCTGATGGTGGGTCTCGATATTTTCAGAGGCGTGATGATTGGAACCTTACCTTTTCTCTCGTCGAGTTGGTGGATGTATTTGGTTGTGTTGATCATCAATATGGGAAGTGCCGTTTTTTATCCGACGTCCATGACGTACATTACGACCCTTATTCCGAAAGAGAACAGACAGCGATTCAATGCTCTCCGGGGGCTGGTCGGATCGGGAGCGTTTCTCATTGGACCGGGAATTGCCGGGCTGATGTTCATGATGGGGACACCGACGTTTGCCCTTTATATGAATACACTGGCCCTCTTTTTATCAGGAGTGATCACCCTCTTTCTACCGAAGCTTAAGGATGGACTCCCGGTTCACACGGGTGGTACGAAATGGGAAGTCATTAAAGGGGATTGGCATGAGGTGTGGAGATTCAGCCGGCGCGCTACCTATGTGATGGTTCTGTACGTCTTGTTCAGTAGCATGCTGGTGATGACGGCAGCGCTTGATTCCCTTGAGGCCGCCTTTTCTAAAGAGGTTTTGCACCTTTCGAACAGTACGTATGGATATCTTGTAAGCATTGCAGGGGGAGGGTTTGTACTGGGATCGATCCTGAACGCGATCCTTTCCCATAAACTCCATCACATGCACCTTATGGGATTTGGTTCTCTGGTCGTTTCCGGAGGATATCTGATGTATTCTTTCTCAGATGATTTCTTGTTTGCGGCAATCGGATTCGCTGTTTTATCCTTCGCGTTGGCCTTTGCCACGACAGGGTTTGAAACCTTTTATCAAGAACAAGTTCCGGTTGAGATCATGGGACGGGTAGGCAGTATATATGGATTGTTGGAAGGGATATTGGTTATCCTTTCTACGGTGCTTATTGGAGTGGGAGCCGAAGTGGTGTCGATTCGATTTGTTGTGGCAGCGGGTTCGATGATCATGCTTGGGGTCACAGTGATTCTATATATAAGCTCGACCAGGAATTCTTGGAAAAAACAGTTAAGACGTAATTCTGAATGTTATAATAAATAAAAAAGACAAAAGGGGGTCAGTGGATGAAGATGACGGCTGATCAGTACTGGGACCGGTGGGAAGAGTTGATGGGCCGGGAAGAAGCAAGTTATGAGAAGTGGAACGGTTTAGAGGATCTGTTGTTCATTGCGCAGAAAGAAAAGGACCTCTATAAGGAGTTTTGCTGCCGGTTCGGGATCATGAGGACCGTCAACTATCTTGGGGAGTATGAGGAATTATTCGACCATTTCGAGTGGTGCAACGGCTTCTTTTTAGATAATGAAGAGAACTTGCAGGATTGGGTGGAAAGCTTCTTCTGGATTTATAAATGGATGGCGGAGCATCTGGTGAAGATGCCCGGCATTGACACGGAACTGTTAGATGCCTTTTTCAGTGACTTTCAAGAAGCTTATGACCGTTATGGCTATAGTCTGCGTCCCTTTTATCAACATCAGCATAAACGGGCACTGAAAACAGGGGCTGCAGAAGAAGCGGAAGAGTATTATCAAAAGTGGATAGCAGCCGAAAGGGATTCCCTTTCGGACTGTGAAGCCTGTGAATACCAGACACAGCTTGAGTATTATTATTTTACCGGGGAAAAGGAAAAAGCCCGACCCATTGAAAAGCTTTTATTATCAAAAGAAGTGACATGTGGTGAAATCCCCCACTTGACCTATAGTAAGCTGCTCTTGCCTTATCATGAAGATGGTCGGGTGGAGGAAGCCTCGCACTATCAGTCAGAGGGATACTTTTTCATTTATGATAAACCACACTTTTTAGTCGAAGCTTCCGAACATATCAGGTTCCTTGCCCTGACCGAACCTGTGAGGGGAATCAAAGTATTGGAGCGTCACATCGAGTATGCGGATAGTGGGAAGGATCCTTATGGGATGTTCTACTTTTATATGAGTGCGATTACCCTTCACCGAAAGCTTGTCGAAGCCGGCCATCGTCCGGGATTTGTTATTGATGTGATGAGTGAGATTTCGGAAGAGATAGCCGGGGATTTTGATGGGAGGAATGGGAACGATTTCTTTAGTCGGGAGATGGAGAAAATGTATTCTCTGTAACAAATATTGACAGCCTCTGCATATCTATATATAATCATCTAAAATAACTGAAACATTGCCGAGGATCAGTAAAGGGATCTTGTCTTTTCAGAGAGGGAGCGGTTTGGTGAAAAGCTCCTATGGATGAACCTTTGAACCTGCCTCTAAGTTCTGTATCGAATGAAGATATCAGCGGTCCGATACCGTTATCATGGAATGAGTGTAAAGCTTTGCTTTGAATCAGGGTGGTACCGCCAGAAATGGTCCCTGATGAGAAGCAGGGCTTTTTTGTTTTATATACGGGTCGATCGGGCGATTCGCCGATATAAGTGTGATTTCGCCGTTATAACCAATCCCACTAAAAAATGAGGTGCTCAAAATGGCAAAAGAATTTGTAAAAGATGTAACGGGCATGGAGGAAGACTTCGCTCAGTGGTATACCGATGTCGTGACGAAGGCGGAGCTGATCGATTATTCGAGCGTCCGCGGGTCGATGATCATCAGACCTTACGGGTACGCACTTTGGGAAAATATCAAAGATGCCCTCGATGCAAAAATAAAAGAAACAGGGCATGAAAACGTGTATATGCCACTTTTCATACCTGAAAGCCTCCTGCAACGAGAGAAGGATCATATCGAAGGCTTCGCGCCTGAAGTAGCATGGGTGACCCATGGAGGAGAAGAGGAGTTAGGGGAACGGCTGTGTGTGCGTCCGACTTCTGAGGTATTGTTCGGGGAGCACTACAAAAACATCATCCATTCCTACCGTGATCTGCCTAAGCTTTATAACCAGTGGGCCAATGTGGTTCGCTGGGAAAAGACCACGCGTCCATTCCTGCGAACATTGGAATTCCTGTGGCAGGAGGGGCATACGTGTCATGAAACGGACCAGGAGGCTCATGATGAAACGGTGAAAATGCTGGAGGTGTATGCGGAGCTTTGTGAAGAGCTGCTGGCGATTCCGGTCATCAAGGGGCAAAAAACAGAAAAAGAAAAGTTTGCCGGTGCCAAATATACGTATACAATCGAAAGCCTGATGCATGACGGGAAGGCTTTGCAATCAGGAACTTCCCACCATTTAGGTGACGGATTTGCGAAAGCATTCGGCATCCAATTTACGGACCGTGATGGAAAGCTCCAGCATGTGCAGCAAACGTCGTGGGGATTCACGACCCGCATCATCGGTGCCATGATCATGGTGCACGGGGATGACCGGGGGCTGGTGGTTCCACCAAGAATCGCACCTACTCAACTGATGATTGTGCCGATTGCCCAGCACAAGGAAGGCGTCCTTGATTTTGCCTATAATCTGAAAAGCCAGCTTGCTAACGTTGCCCGCGTTGCCATCGATGCGAGTGATAAAAAGCCGGGCTGGAAGTTTAATGAATATGAAATGAAGGGGATCCCACTTCGCCTGGAGGTTGGTCCACGGGACATCGAGAACGGGCAGGTGGTATTAGCGAGACGTGATACAGGTGAGAAGATCACGGTCAAGATGGAAGAGCTGGAAGGGAAAGTCGCTGAACTACTGGAAGACATCCAACGCAATCTCTTAGAAAAAGCGAGAGCTCATCGCGATGAAAAAACAACGGTAGCCAAAACGTTTGAAGAATTCAAAACGACGGTTAGGGAAAAAGGCGGATTCGTCAAAGCGATGTGGTGTGGAGACAGGGCTTGTGAAGACAAGATCAAGGAAGAAACGAGTGCCACATCACGGTGCATGCCCTTTGAGCAGGAGCAGGTGGCGGATACTTGTGTGTGCTGTGAAAAGGATGCGAAACATTTGGTTTATTGGGCGAAAGCGTATTGAGGAAGGGAAATGTCATTCTCATAATGTCTGTAGTCAGCAGTGTAATGGTGGTGTCACTGGCGTTTTTTCAGTGGGAACTCGTTTCCATCCTGACGCCATTTTTGATGCCTGTTCTTTGGTTGACAGCAGGGGGCTATTTCCTTGTCATAACCATATTTGCCGTCATAGCCGTCTTTAAAAACAGGAACTGGAAACCGCTCCTCATTCAAGTACTGACCGTTATCTTCATGATTTTTTTCCCATTTACAAAGGTCACACTGGAGATGGATTTCAAGAGAAATCATGATGATCGAATGAGCGTGGTGAAAAAAATAAAGGAAGGGGCACTCACCCAGAATGTATCCTACAAGGATTCTATCATTCACCTCCCCAGGGAATACGATGATTTGTCTAGAGGTGGAGGAGATATTCTGGTAGAGGAGAAGGAGGAGGATATGAAGGTCCTTTTCTTTACCTTTCGGGGGATACTGGATAGCTTCTCCGGGTTTGTCTATTCGTCTTCAGGGGAGAAACCCCGTACAGGTGACTTTGGAGGGGATTTCAACGAGATCGAGAAGCTGGATGAACACTGGTATTTCGTGAGTTCCGGATGAGGAGGGGACTTTCGGACCTTTCCGGACTTTTTCTTCCTAAAGCCTTCTTTTTCCTATGTTTCTTTAATAAATATAGGTAAAGGAGGCGTCGATTATATGGATTGGGGACTCATTATCATTTTATTCATGGCAGTCGTGGTAATCAGCCTTTGGATCGTGCATTCCAAGCTCAACCGGATCACCGAGCATGTGCAGCAGTTGGATGAAGAATACTTATCCGATGAGCAGATTGAGAAGGAATTAGAGGAAGAATGGAATAAAGACAAGTAATGTTGAAGGCGTTTCTCAGCAGAGGGACGCCTTCCGTTTATTTGAAAAAGGACTACCATTCTAAATGGCAGGTTGATACTATGAAAAATAGAAGCATGCATAAATGAAAAGGGAGGGGAAAGGATGAAGCACAAGGACTTAACCATCGAAACACCCCGATTGGTAATCAGACCTTTCGTAAACAGGGATTATGAAAACTGGTTAAGGGAACATCTGAACAGGCTCCCATCCCAGCATAAATATGACGTTGGCTATCAGGACATGAGTGAGTGCACGGAGTTTTGGTTCCGGGACATGCTTGAGAAGCATGAAGAGATGATTGATCGGGACCAGGTCTATATTCTAGGGATCTTTCTTAAAGAAAGTGGGGCGAATATTGGGACCATCGACTTCTCAACTCTGATGCGGTACAACTTTAACTGGGGAAGGGTCGGTTACACGATACATAATCGCTACTGGAACCGTGGCTACGGAAAGGAAGCGGTGAAGGCAGCTCTCCAACTGGCTTTTGTGAAATTGAATTTTCACCGGATAGAGGCCCATATCAATCTGGATAACGCGCCATCGATCAGCCTTGCAGAAAGTGTCGGCATGCAGTATGAGTGCACGCGGAAAGGTTTCATTTATGAGTTTGGGGAGTGGACGGATAATCTGGTGTATTATGTGAATGCAGGCGAGTCATGAAGAAACGATGAGAGCTCATGGGCCCTCATCGTTTTTTATTATAAGCCTTCGATGGTCAGTTCTTTCACTGGCAGGAATTCTTCCCCTGTATCCATGTACTTCACATTCACCTTGTCATTTTCCTTCAGGTAGATCGCAAGTAAGCTGTTTTCGGAAGAGACGATATAGTTTTTGCCGTTGTCGAGTAAGAATGATACGACCGTGTAGTCACCTGTCTTTTCTTTATAGACACGGACGACTGTACCATTTGTCTGTTTTTCCTCAGCTTTCGAGTTACCGTCAACGCTTCCGCCACCTCGTTGAAGTGCGGTTTTGTATTGCTTCAATGCCTGGTTTGGCGTGTTGGCATAGGCTGAGATTTCCGGATTGGCTGCCGAGACTATGAAGTAGTTTTGTAAGAAACCATTCGCATCGAGCACTGGTGTCAGCCAGCTTGCTTCTCCGTAGAAGTTATACAGTACCGGCATTTCGCCATCCCATTTTTTCTCGATGAATTTCTTCTGGATGATCTGCAGGGCACCCTGTGAATCCATGTAGGAGTCTTCAAGATTTCCTGTGTAGAACGTCGCTTCTCCCGTTCTTGAGTTCGTTAAGGAGTAACCGAGCATGGAATCGACGCCTTCTTTTGGCGAGGTGAAATCGGTGAAGTAGTACATGTCACCATTTTCGTCAAAAATAGGGCTCACATTGGCTTCGGTCCCTTCATCAGAAGGAAGCTTGACGTCTGATTTACCGAAGCGGCTGTTCCAGAATCCTTGAACGTAGTTACCGAAATAACTGTTTTGGAGGCTGACGGTTTCTGGTGAAATCGCGCCGTCAATGAAAGTCGGGACTTCATCGATTTTATATGACTTGGTATCACCGGATTTTGGATCCACCATGACGATTCCTTTTGCTTCAAATCCGTTACGTGCGGAAATGAACTCACCGTACGTTCGAATATAGAATGGCTTTCCTTCGTCATCGATCTCAAGCTGAACATCACCATTGAAGATTTGCTTCGGATAGTTCAAGCGGATGTGTCGCTCGATTTTTTTATTAAAGAAAGAAGAAGGTGTGTAGACCATTTCTTCTTTGATGAATTTAGGGTTTGATGATGAGTCGGTGGCACTTAGGGTGAAGTAACCAGGTGTTTCATCTCCCTTGAACCACTTGAAGAATCCGGAGAATTCAACCGGTGCAATGTAGACGTACTCCCCATTTACCTTTTGAATCTGCAGTCGTCCAAGCTCATAGTAACTCGTATTCGGAACCTGACCGAATGCTTTCTTCATCTTGTTACGGGCGAATTGTGGAGGGACGCTTGCCGGCGTTTCCTTCTCATCAAACGCTTCGATTTCCGTTTTTACGTCCATTTTCGCTGATTCAAATTTCTCATCGGCGTTGAACACAAAGGCGGTTAGGAAGTAAGCCCCGACAAGGAGACTTCCAAGGAACAAAGCGCCCTTCACCATTCGTTCGGTTCCAGTTGCAAGTGTGGCACCAAATCCTGCGGCAACGATGAGTAAGATCCACATGCTTGTAAAGTTCTGATCGAGATTCGTAATGTAATAGAAGACGAATACAATGATAGTCGTGATAAGGAGGGTGGCTCCGAATAGTGCTGCAAATGATGGATACCCCTCTTTTTTATTCTGCTTTTTCATAATTGCCATCGGTACGAGCAGTAAGGCCATGACCAATCCGACAATGACTGAAAATAATAAGATGTTTACCATATTGTTCCCCTTTCAAGGTTGTGTTTCTGCTTATAGTGTATATACGGATGAGGGGGTGGAGAGGTTTCATTTAGTTTTTTGGATTGGGGGGAACCCGTGTGTTGACTGAGTGATCGGTCGGGAGAGAGGGGACAGTGGCGTGGTTTTTGTCGATAAATGTAGAACGGTCGATATATGTGTATTTTTGGTTGATAAAATGAAATAACGGTCGATAAAATGAAAATAAGGTGGATATATTGAAAATACAGTCGATAAATCTCTGTAACGGTTGATAAACCCCAAAGCTCCCACAACCACCCCGGCAAGAACGACTCCAAAACCCAAAACTCATCCGATTCCCACCCAAACTGCCCCAAAAACAACTCAAATCCATTCGAAATACAAAAAAAAGCAGCCAATCCAAGATCAGCTGCTTTCTCCGTCACCCAAAACCACTTCAACCCCGAAGTGATCCGATACAACAGGCTTATTCACATCATTAAAGATGACCCGTGAAGACCTAACGTCCACTTTCTCACTGGATAGTATAAGATCAATCCTTAAATCGACTATATTCTCATCCCATCCAGCAATCTTCCCTTCAACGGTGACGCCGCTGTCCGGTTCAACAGCCTCATTAAATGTGTCCACAAGCCCTCTTGAAAGAAGATAATCATACCCTTCCTCACGAACCCATGCATTATTATTGAAGTCGCCCATTAAAAAGAAGGGGGATTCAGGAGTGACTTGTTCGATCAATGAGTCAACCTGAAACTTAAACGGTTCTTCTTCGTCCATCCACCAGCCGAGGTGGCAGGAGTAGAAGGTGAGGGGCTTTTCTTCATATGAAATCGTGGCCCCTACGATCTTACGGGTTTTCCAGTAAGATGGGTCATGGCTTTTTGAGATGAAGAAGCGGTGTTCTTCTATGACCGGGTGCTTTGTCAATATCGCCACGCCTTCTTCAAATACGTCGTACCCGATATGAGCGAAGTCCCAGACGAGTGTGTAATCCGTCACGCCAAGTTTCTTCAGTTCCCCAAAAAGGACGAGGGCAAAATTGTCTTTTTTAACTAAGCCCTCCACTGGTTCACTTTCGATCAGCTGACTGACTTCCTGGAGGGCGATGACATCGTAGGATTTCTCCGCGATGTCATTTGCCAGGATCGAGATTTTTTCGAGTTGGTTGTCTTCTTGCCATGAGTGACAATTCAACGTGAGTAATTTCATGTATTACGCTCCCAGTAGATCTTGAATGTCAGACTTGATGACGTCTGCTTTCGGACCATAGATGGCTTGTACGCCTTTGTCTTTCAGGATGAGTCCCAATGCTCCGTTTTTCTTCCATTCCTGTTCAGTTCCAACAAGGCTTGTGTCTTTTACTGTTACACGAAGACGGGTCATACATGCATCCACGTCTACGATGTTGTCTTTTCCACCAAGCATGGCAACGACTTTCGGTGCGATGGAATCCGCTTTTACAGAACCACCGCCGGTTGCAGCTTCATCTTCAATGTAGTTTCCGTTACGACCCGGCGTCGGGAAGTTGAACTTTTTGATTAAGAAATTGGCAACCGTAAAGTTAAGGCCAAAGAATACGATACAAGCAATCACAAAGTTCACAAGGTCAACCCATAGGCCGGCTTTGAGGATCATCGGAACACGAGTCAACAGTTCGATGGATCCGAAAGAGTGAACGCGGATGTTGACGATATCCACAATCGCGAAAGCAATTCCCGTCATGATGGCATACACAACATATAAAAGTGGGGCTGCGAACATGAACATGAATTCGATTGGCTCTGTAACACCTGTTAAGAATACGGCTAAACCAGCTGATAGGAACATAGATTTGTATTTCTTCTTCTTGTCTTTATCCACATTGCGGTACATGGCATAGGCGATACCGATCAGGGCAGCTGTGGATAAAATCATTTGACCTACTTTGAAGCGGGCAGGTGTGACGTCATTTAATAATTGTTTGTAGCTTTCTGTATCTCCTGCAGCAAGGAAATTGTTTAAGTCAGCGATCCAAGCTAACCAAAGTGGATCTTGTCCGGCAACCGTCGAACCTGCACCTGAACCAGTCAGGATTTTGTATGTTCCTCCGAGTTCCGTGTAGTTAATTGGAACCGTTAACATATGATGCAAACCGAATGGTAATAATAGACGCTCTAACGCACCGAAGATGAATGGTGCAATGATTGGCGCTGTGTTACGGGATGTTGCGATCCATTGACCGAAGTCATTGAGTAACCCTTGAATGAATGGCCATACAATGGACATCACGACAGCGATTACAACAGAACCTACAATAACGACAAATGGTACGAAACGTTTTCCGTTAAAGAAGGAAAGGGCATCTGGCAATTTATCATAGTTATAATATTTGTTGAAAAGATTGGCTCCTAAGAAACCTGAGATGATTCCGACGAATACACCCATGTTTAAAGCAGGTGCACCAAGAACCGATGTGAAATAATCAGAAACAATTAACGTTTGTCCGAAAAGAGAAGAGACCGTTGCTTCGGGATCTCCAAGCATATCTGCATTGACTCCGAAGATCGCTCCGGTAATACGGTTAATCAAGACGAAGGCGATCAGTGCAGCGAAGGCACCGCCCGCACGTTCTTTCGCCCACGAGCCACCGATGGCTACGGCGAACAGGATGTGAAGATTGGTGATAATTCCCCAACCGATATCTTCCATAACTCTTGCAATCGTTTGCACTAGTGTGATGTCTCCACCCATCATCGCAATCAACTTACCGATGGAAATCATGATCCCTGCAGCTGGCATGACGGCCACTACTACAAGCAATGCTTTCCCGAACTTCTGCCAAAAATCAAACGACAATAAATTCTTCATAAACCCGTTTCCTCCTTTAATATCAATCTATTGGACTATATCACTTAAATTGAATGACATGTGTGCGTTTACATTTCAGATTAAATGAAATGCTAATGGGTGCGTCTTCATCTTTAGAGTGCTATGTAACATGAAAGTAGATGCAACCGTTTGCACTAACTAAACACATTCTATGATATCCCTTTCAAGAAAGCAACCACAAAATATTATTTTAGTAAAATATCATTAGTTGGAGGGACGGACCTTGATAGGGGAAGATGTGTGGCAGAAATGTGGATAACTACCGGGTGGAAGGGGGAGGAGTCTGAAACTGTGGATAATTTTAAGGGGGAGACATTGGTTGATTTATTGTGGATGGAATAGGGTGTGGATAAGTGTCGAAAATTCTTAGGAACGCCCTTAATTTTCAACCATTGCAGTTAAATCCCTCACAAATTCCATAAAGAGACATGGGACCCCACTAGACCATTTTAAAAAAACATCCAATCTCTCAAGATTGGATGTTTTTCACCATTATTTCAACAATCGCAGACCATTTAATATAACTAAAATCGTACTACCTTCATGCCCGATGACCCCATAAGGAAGATCCAGGATTTGCAGGAAGTTCGACGCGATCAACAGCATGATCACAACAATCGAAAATACCACGTTCTGGTGCACGATCCGCTTCATTTTTTTCGATAGTTTAATAGCTTCAGCAATACGGGTAAGATCATTTTTCATTAACACGACATCGGCTGTTTCCAGAGCAACGTCGGTTCCTTCACCCATGGCGATTCCGACGTTGGCCGTTGCAAGTGCTGGTGCGTCGTTGATTCCGTCCCCGACCATTCCGACGGTACCGAATTGGCGTTTCAGCCTTTTCAGTTCGTCTACTTTCGTTTCCGGGAGGCACTCGGCAATGAAGGATGCGACCTTGGCTTCTACTGCAATGGCATGGGCTGTCCTTTCATTGTCCCCTGTCAGCATGATGGTTTGGACGCCTTCTTGCTTCAATAGTTCTAGCGCTTCGATGGTTTCTTTCCGAACCACGTCTTTCAATGCGATCAATGCGACAATCTCATTCTCTTTGGCAACAAAGACCGTCGTTTTTCCTTCAGAAGCGATTCGTCCAAAGGCACCATCCATAAATTGTTCTGCTAACACTTTATCCACAAAATCTGCTTTCCCGATTTTCCATTCGGCTCCGTCCACAAGCGCTTTGACTCCCCAACCGGATACGTCTTCAAGGGAATCAGGCTGGGAGAGTTCCAGGTTTAACTCGAGGGTTGCGTGGCGAACGATGGCTTGAGCAAGTGGATGATTCGACTGGTTTTCAATCGAAGCAACGGTAGTCATGACTTCACGTTCATCCACATGATCCGCAACCACTATATCCGTTACGACTGGTTTCCCCTTCGTCAACGTCCCCGTTTTATCAAAGGCAATCGCTTTGATGTTGCTTAAGGTTTCTAAGTGGGCGCCGCCTTTGAATAGAATTCCGTGACGCGCCCCGTTTGAAATGGCCGACAAGCTCGCTGGCATGATCGCGGCAACCAGGGCACAAGGTGAAGCAACAACGAGCAGGACCATTGCCCGGTAGAAGGTTTCCGTCCAGCTCCATCCCAGTAGGAAGTGGGGCAGGAACATCATCAGGAAGACAACGGCAAGCACGACTTTTACATAAGTTCCTTCAAAGCGTTCGATGAACTGCTGTGAAGGCGATTTCTCGCTTTGTGCGGATTGCACAAGATCAACGATTTTTTGAAAAAGGGTCTCGCTACTTGGTTTAGTCATTTCAATGGTGATGGCACCATTGATGTTTACCGTACCAGCGAACACTTCATCTCCTTGATCTTTTGTTACAGGGACTGCTTCTCCTGAAATGGCTGCTTCATCAATGGACGTTGTTCCTTTTAAGACAACACCGTCTGTTGGCACGCGTTCACCTGGTTTAATTAACATATGGTCGCCGATTTCAAGGCTTGAAACTTTGACTTTCTTTTCACCAGATCCTGTCACGAGCCATGCTTCTTCAGGCTGAAGCTGCATGAGAGCGGAGATTTCTTTTTGGCTTTTGTTCATTGTATACGTTTCAAGTGCGCCGCTGACTGCAAAGATGAAGATGAGGATTGCGCCCTCTGTCCAGTAACCGATGATGGCAGATCCCACAGCGGCAAAAATCATCAGCATTTCTACATTCAGTTCTTTGTTTTCAATGGTTTCTTCGATTCCTTCTTTGGCTTTGGCGAACCCGCCGATGGCAAAGGCGAGGAGATAGAAAATGATGCTTAAGGTGGAGTCGTCGTTTGACGTCAACCATCCCAGTAAAATAAACACACCACTGACCAGTGCGGCGACCAATTCTGCATGAGGTTTTATTTTTTCAAAGAAGTTAATTTTTTCATTAGGTGTCCCCATGGATAAGACTTTGGATTGTGAGCTCATAGCGTATTCCTCCTTCAGTTAAATGAAAATACGAGATTCTCATTGAGAATAATAATCAACGTCATTACCCCTATAAAACGACGAAAGCTGCCACCAGTGAAAGGTGACAGCAAAACTGCACGTGCTCTTAGTTATTTTATATGAAGTTATTAATTTATAATTATTATAATCTAATACTATCACATGTATATGATAATGGAAAGAGTTTTGTGCTAGTGATTCTGGGTTATTTCCCCGCGTCTATTTTGAAGGGAAAAGACGAGGAGGCTCACAAAAATCATCAGCATCATAAAGGCAATCAAATAGAAGAAGCTCGAGCCTTTGAACCAGTCGATGGTAATCCCCCCAACGAATGGACCGATCATGCTTCCAAAGCTGAAGAAGATTCCGCACATGATGTTCCCTGCAGGAAGTAATTCTTTTGGCAATAGATCCGTCATATAACTAATACCGAGTGAAAAAGTCGATCCAACCGCCATCCCTGCTAAAGTAAAGCAAATAAATAAGCCCAGAGTGGACTCTGCCACGAATCCTGCAGCGGAAAAACAGAGGAAACCGATCATCATGACGATGAGCAGGACGTTTTGTCTGCCATATTTGTCACTCAGAATTCCCAGTGGAACCTGGGATATGATACTTCCTACTGCAAAAGCGGGCAGTAGAATCGCGACGGCTTCAATGGAAAGACCATTTCTCAGTGCGAAAACAGGGAAGTTCCCATTTAATGAAGCTTCCAGGAATCCATATCCTAATGGAGGCAGCAGGGCGACCCATGCATATTTGAGAACCTTCCCGAAGCGCTGGAACGATCCAATGAATGAGGTACTTCCGATGTTTTGCTGTTCTGGGAATTCGTTTTGCAATTTAAAGACGAACATCCAGACTGTCAGGCTTAATAAGGAAGAGATGATGAATGGCAGTGCTTGATGGATGGTGATGAGCTGCGTCATCATCGGGCCAACGGCAAATCCTACTCCAAAAGAGACCCCGTAGATGGATATGTTACGTCCGCGATGTTCTTTTGGTGAAAACGATGTGATCCATGTCTGGGTGGCGAAGTGGAGCATGTGATCGCCGATTCCGATGCAAAGACGAAGGAAGAACCAGAACCAGAAGGATTTCCAGACCGGGAACAGTAAGAGTGACGCTGCTACCACGATTCCTCCGATGATGATCATCGGTTTGTATCCGATTTTCTGAAGTGGTCTTTCCATTAAAGGAGAGGCGAGTAAGATTCCGATATATAGGGCGGTTGCGTTTAATCCGTTAAGGGAAGAAGAAACGCCGTCTTGTTCGAATATGATGGCGATTAACGGCAGGAGCATCCCTTGTGAGAATCCCGAAATTGCCACGATTCCCACAAGGACCCAGAAACGGAAGGTTAGTGTTTGATTCATTTGCAAAAACTCCCAATCATTGATAATAGCTCCTTTGATGGTACCCCCAATTTCATTGTTTGGCAATACGAAACGATTAGAGTAAAATCAAAACATCTACTAACATAATAAGGAAGGATTGATGTGAAAATGGAATTTAACATGCAAGAAGGGGGATTTTATACAGATTTAGGGTTTGGGAAGCTGGAGGTTTCGGGTAACGAAGAGTATGGCTTTCGTCCATTCCAATTATTGGTTTCATCCGTAGTCGTATGCAGCGGGGGAGTGCTCCGAAAAGTCCTTGAGAAAATGCGCATCCAATTTGACGACATACATATCAAAGCCGACGTCACCCGCAACGAAGCCGAAGCAAACCGAGTCGAAGCCATCTCCCTTCACTTCACGATTAGAGGGACGGACCTCGACAAAAATAAAATCGAAAAAGCCATGAAGCTCACCCGCAAAAACTGCTCCATGGTTCAATCCGTACAAGACAGCATCAAAATCGAAGAAACCTTTGAGTTAGTGCAGTAAAGCGTTGAGGGACGGACCTTCAAGAAGTATAAGCCCTATTGTATCAAAGCTTATAACTAGATCTAGATAAAGGTCCGTCCTTCAGTTCAGTAAAGTGTTGAGGGACGGACCTCCAAACAGCATATGGCCCATTGTATCAAAGTTATAGCCAGATGAAGGTCCGTCCCTCAATACAGTAAAATGTTAAAGGACGGACCTCTAACTCAGCATGAACCCCATTAAATCAAGGTTCTCATCTGATCAGAGGTCCGTCCCTCTATAGGCTTAGTTCCTGCGGTTCTTTGCCTGTTTTTTCGTAGTAGAGGATGGTTTTGGGTGTGAGTTTGAGGAGCATGTATTCCGGGTCATCGGGGCTTGCGATCCAGGATTTGAGTTGTTCGTTCCAGGATTTTTCTTTCAGCTCTCTGGATTCTTCGACGGTAGCCTCTGCTTCGATTTCTACATAGTGCTCATGATCAGAATCGCGGTCGTGGCCCAGAAGGATATGAACATGAGGGTTCTGTGCGATGTCTTCCGCTTTGTGCGCATGCTCATTGGTTGCAGTGTAGAGAATAAGGTCTTCATGGTAGAACATCATAAAGCGTGAATACGGTTTGTTGTCGCGAATCGTGGCAAGGGTGCCGATTTTATGGTGGGAAAACAGCTCTGCTATTTTATCTTTCAAGGTTTGTTCCATGGGTTGTACCTCCTAAATGGAATCTATCTATAATGTGTCTAATCTCGCTTGATTTAACAAATTTTCTTTTAGAAAGAAGGATCTTACACATGAATAAAGTATTTGCATTGCTTGTATTTGCAGGAGTTCCGATCTCGGTTATCGGCTCTCTGCTTCATTGGCCTAGTGTTATCATGTTCGTGATCTACTGTGTCACGATCATTGCCCTTGCTGCTTTTATGGGAAGATCGACGGAAAGCTTGGCCGTTGTGTCAGGACCCCGTATCGGCGGATTATTGAATGCGACCTTTGGAAATGCGGTAGAACTCATTATTTCTATCTTTGCGTTAAAAGCTGGTTTGATCGGGGTCGTACTGGCGTCCTTAACTGGATCCGTGCTTGGAAATCTTCTCTTAGTTGCAGGGTTGTCCTTTTTTGTAGGGGGAATCAAGTTCAAGCGTCAGAAGTTTAATGTGTTTGATGCCCGTCACAACTCAGGGCTGCTCATGTTTGCGATCATCGTGGCATTCGTTATTCCTGAAGTATTCGCACAGGATATGAACGAAGCAAAGACCATGTCCCTATCCATCGGTGTATCGGTCATCTTAATTGCCCTTTATTTATTTGCCTTATTCTTTAAATTGGTCACTCACCGAGGGGTGTATCAGCATGAAGGCGAAGAGGGTGCGCACGCTCATGAAGAGCCGGAGTGGAGTAAGGGGAAAGCGTTGCTGATCCTTGCCGCTTCTACTGCAGCCGTTGCTTATGTATCGGAACGTCTCGTCCATACGTTTGAAGAGGTCGGAAACACATTCGGCTGGAGCGAGCTGTTCATCGGGGTCATCATCGTAGCTATCGTCGGAAACGCTGCTGAGCATGCGTCGGCGATCATTATGGCTTATAAAAATAAGATGGATATCGCGGTGGAGATTGCAGTCGGTTCTACTTTGCAGATCGCGATGTTTGTTGCGCCGGTTCTTGTATTGATTTCACTGTTTTTCGAAACGAGTATGCCGCTTGTGTTTACGTTACCGGAGCTGGTGGCCATGGTATCAGCAGTACTTGTCACGATCGTCATATCCAATGACGGGGAGACGAACTGGTTTGAAGGGCTTACCCTTTTGGCAGCCTACTTCATCATGGGGATTGGGTTTTATCTACTATAAAAAAATGGAGAACCCGGCAGATTAGTCTGTCGGGTCTTTTCTTTGTCCTGTAAAAGTTTGTGAGAACCGCCTACTCATTCCTGAATAAGATAACAGGAGAATTTTTGTGTAAAGGAATGATAATGGTGAGAAAAAAGAAAAAACCGACCTTAGTCAAATTCATTGATTGCAATATCAATTTACCTCCCAGAGGATGTCCAGGGATCTTCCCTTTTGAAGGATGCACGAATCCAACTATACAATTAGATGCAATTGGCATGATCAGCTGTGAAGGCATCATCAGTGGAAGAGTGCTATGTGATTATCAACCCCTCCAAGGTGTCACGGTTACTCTGTCGTCATCGTTCCCGGGACTGATATTTGATGATCCGACACCGGTTACGGACAGCACCGGCCGGTTTTCAACGAGGGTGATTGTGGTTCCGGGCACTTCGATTATACCTAACGTAATCGTGACCGCAACGGCAGTGGTCATCGGGAAAACCATCAGGGATTCGATATCAGTAAGAGTGGACTGTATTAAATGTAAACATCCTGAACTTATGCTAGATCCGATCAAGGAGCCAGTCGGGTGCAAGGGGGCACAACTATCTGGACGACTCATTTGTGATGGAAGGGCAATAGGGAATGCTGCCATTTCATTTATCATTGAATCACAATCCAAGCGTGTAGTTATCACACCAAATCCTGCGATTACTCAGGGTGACGGGAAATATACGGCAACCCTGGTTCTTTTTCCTGATGTGAATGAGACCATTACCATTACAGCAACAACGAAAATCGGCGGTAAAAGGGTTACCTCAGAAACTAGAAAAGTGAAGGTTCGATGCGTCAAATGTAAGAATCCGGACATAAAGTTAAATAAATTAAAGAAAATCGATTGCCGTGCCATCGTGGGTGGGAAAGTTACCTGTGATGGCGTACCACAGGTGAATGTTCCAGTAACATTAACCGGCTCACCAATTCTGAAGTTTAGGCCGCCTACCCCAGTGACCAATGAGAAAGGAGAATTTTCATCGGTCGTCAAGGTGAAAAATGGAACTAAGTTTCAGTCTGCTTTCTATACAGCGGAAGCAGTGGTGGATGGAAAAACAGTGGCGGACACGGATCAAGTCATTGCAGGCTGTATCAGGTGTGAAAAGCCTAAACTTACTCTCGAAGTGCCGTGCGAGGTCGTCCCTTGTAAAGGCACTAAATTGACCGGGAAATTAACATGTGACGGAATCCCTATTCGAAATGCAGCGATCAAGATTACTATCATAGATTCATCACCAGGTGCTGTGGAAGTGAATCCAAATCCTGCCCGGACCAATAAGCAAGGTGAATATGAAACAATGATCACTCCAGTCTCGGGAAAATCTGAAGACATATCAATTCAGGCGACGACAGTCTTTGGCGACAAGATAATCAAGTCGATGATCAAAACGGTCAAAATCCATTGCCAATGCAAAGATCCGACCATTGAACTGGATCATGTTAATGAAATAAACTGCTGTGGAAAGGTGAGCGGTAAAGTATGTTGTGACAAGGAACCTTTGCATGATGTGAAAGTGAATTTGTCCAGTCCGGTTTTACAGTTTGAACCTGATGTTGTGTCTACAGATGAAAATGGGAGGTTTACCAGTGACGTCAAAGTGCCGCCGAACACGCCGTTCGAAGACAGTATGTACTCGGCAAGCGCCGTGGTAGGGAAGGATAAGGAAATCTTAGAAAAAGCCTTTGTTTATGCGGGCTGCCTGGAATGCAGTGAAGTCAAACTAACGTGTCAAGTGCCGCCGTATGTGGGATGTAAAGGAGCCAGCATTAAAGGGAGAGTGCTGTGTGACTCCAGGCCACTTGAAGATATCGAGGTTCACTTTGAAGTGAAAGAAAAGGACTTTAAGGTTACCATCGCACCCAACCCTGCCATTACCGACGAGGAAGGGAACTATTCAGCAGAAATTCTTCCTGAAAACGGAATGCATGATCGTATCACAATCCAAGCTTTCATCGTCATTGATGGCAAGAAGATCTCCACCAAACCATATGACGTGCACATAAAATGTGTCTGTCCACCTGAAGAGTGCTCCTGTAAGTATGATTAAAAAAACAGCGGAGTTCAATCATGAACTCCGCTGTTTTTTTTAGAGAATGTAGGAATGATTGAAAACGGTCACTATGCTTTGTACGTAGAAGCCCTGATGTATTTGAATATTATAAATATTCTTTCAAATTAAGATTTGGGGATAAGCTATTCCATCTAGGAAAAACTAACGGCAAACCCTTAAGTTAAGTTTGAAAGGAGTCAAATTCATGAAAATCATGCGCACTGTTCTTATGGTCATACTCGCATTCTGCGTTGCAACAACGGGTATTCACGCTGAAAATAGTCCTAAAAAAGAAAGCAAAGAATCGACGGAGAAAGCTCCGAAACCAATTGAAGATACCAGCGTAAAGGCCCCAAACTCAGTATTAAACATCGCAAAGGAAAATACGTATCCCAATTCAACCCAGGATCAACCGTATCTCCAACCGAGTGAATGGTCTCAGGAATTAATCGAAACGTCGAATGTGAAAATTGAAAACCCGAATCTGATCCGTATGCTGAATGAATCCACCATGAATAAAGCACCAACCATTGGATTACGGGCAACGATCTATTTAGGGGAATGGCCTTTAAACTATGCTTCAACCGAGACATCCCCTAACTGGGAGTATCAAAAGGTCAACACGAACTACTTCGATAACCGCGGCGGAAAATCCAACTATCAAATTCACTACGTCCAGGAAGCACAAAAAGTAGTGAAGGGTGGATTGACGGCTAAAGTACCACACGCAGATGATGTAGAAAAGATGATGCTCATCAAAGCAATGGATAAATCAAAGCTTCCACTTGCATTCCAAACGATTGTAGGAGCAGGAACGAAAAAGGATCAGGTGTACAACATCTCACCTAAGCGACTTGGCTACCTTTATGCCTACGCTCCGGCGATTAACGAAAAAGGGAAAGTAACCTACGGTGAAGTGTTCCTTGTGATGAAAGGGACAAAACGCTCCGTCGTCGTGAAAAATGTTACATCCCAAGGAGTAGGAGCCTGGATTCCAGTCCAGGATCACGTCCACTTCGGCTTCATGGCAAGCGAAACACCAAGATAAATGTTTAAACATGAGTGAAATGGGGTAAAACTTATTTCACTCTTTTATTATTTTCTTTGATATGTTATAATAATTAGAATATTCAGAATCGAAGGAGGGATATCATGGAGTATCTACTTATATTTGGTGGGATTCTGGTTGCGTATACAGCCATGAGAATTTGGTTTGGAGCAAAAAGGGCAAAAGTATATGCCGAAAACCTCAAGAATCAAAAATATAACGTAATGGACCCAGCACTACAGAAGATTGACAAACCCTTGAAAGATAAACACCGCGGCCCAATCGGATAAAAAGCACATCGGATGAAATGTCCGTTGTGCTTTCTTTTTTTGTTTTTTTGGAGAGGGACGGACCTTATGGATAGGAGGAAGTGGCGGTTTGTTCACAGTTTGGTGCAACAAACCTGGAAAGTGGCACAAGTTTGGGCAGAAGTGGCACTAGTTTGTGGGAAAGTGGCACAACAAACCCGAAAAATGGCACAAGTTTGGTGAGAACTGGGACAACAAGACCTGAAAGTTAGTCAACAGATAGAATATCAGATCCCAATTTCCATGAAAAAAGCCCAAATCCATAATAGATTTGAGCCTCCACACTATTTTTGAGAAATCCTCGCTTCACGTTTCGAAAAGTCCACATCGCCATAATACATAGACTTCACAAGCACATTTGGGCCAAGGCAGCGAGCCATTGGGCAGTGGCAATTCAACTCTTTCGCAAGAGGTTGTTGTTTCCACTTTTCAAAAATGGCAGGCAGGGTATCCTTTGCTATATTTCCAAGGGCGGGCGTGTCGCCAAAGTCAGTGACGATGACATCTCCAGTGAAAATATTTACATTGAGACGGGAACGGCCGTCAGGGTCATTACGGACGCTGACATTTTTAGCCGCATAAAGCTCCGTCAGAAAATCCAAGTCTTCCTGTGAAGAACTGCATGGATAGAATGGAAGTGTTCCAAATAGCATCCACACGTTTTCATCCCGGAAGGAAAGAATGTCTCTAATTGCTTCCCTGGTTTCTTCCAATGAAAGGGTTTCTAAGCTTGACGCGAAATCGGAAGGGTACATTGGGTGAATTTCGTGACGACCACACTTCATTTCGTCAACTACCTGACGATGGATTTTTTCCAAGTAAGGCAGGGTGTTTTTATTTAACATCGTTTCTGCCGATACAAGGACTCCACGTTCAGAAAGAGCACAGCTGTTTTCGATCATGCGGTCAAACAGCTTCTGGCGCTGTTCTCTTGTTGGCTTTCGTTCCATATTGGCAAAGCCGACGTCGATGAACTCATCGATTGTCCCCCAGTTGTGCGAGATGTGCAGGACATCCAGGTATGGGGCGATTAACAAGTAGCGATCGAGGTCCAGGGTCAAGTTGGAGTTGATCTGGGTATGTACGCCTCTGGAATGTGCATACTTGAGTAATGGTAAGACATAATTTTCAACGGATTTCTTTGAAAGCATCGGCTCTCCGCCGGTAATACTAAGGGAACGAAGCGTTTTGATATCGTCGAGCTTCTGCAGAATCAATTCTATGGGAAGGGCGCTTGGATCCTTCGGGGATAATGTATAACCGACGGCACAGTGCTCGCATCTCATGTTACAGAGTGTCGTGGTGGTGAATTCTATATTGGAAAGAGTGATGTCACCATGCTCATCCACATCTAAGTAAGCCTCCCAAGGATCATGGTCAATCGACATTTTCTTGGAGAGAGTATCAGTTTTCATTATAAAAGCTCCTTTATAAATAAGTCACTTATCCATTATTGAGAAAGGGTCAGCCCTTGTCAATCGGAAAGTAATTGGTTACCATAGTAAACGTATTGAAAGGAGAGAGAACTCTTGGGTAAAGCAATCAACGATAAAGACTCACAAGTGAGCTATTTAAAACAACGCCTGAACCTGTTCGTCGACGTTCTGGACTCAATCGACCCCGAACAAGCTGACATTGACGATATCGATCGCCTGATCGCGATGATCGATGATATAGAAGTAAAATGCGAGCAATTTAAGAAGAGTGAGTAGGAGTCCTGGATGGGGCTCTTTTTTTTGGGGAGGGACGGACCTTTGAAAATTGACTTTGGTTTGTGAGGTGGTGATGGTGTGCGAAATTCGTTGGATTTTGTAGACCGGTCGATATATGTATGATTTCGGTCTATAAAATGAAATAACAGTTGATAAATTCAAATAACGGTCGATAAATCCACCAACCACGTTCGGTAAACCCCACCCTTCATCCTATGCAGGAAAGTAGACAAGAATGCCAAGCAGGATTTCCCCACCAAAACGTCAAACTTTATAAAAAAAGGAGTGACGCATATGATCATCACACCAATCGAAAAACACCAATGCCAAGCAGCCAAAGATGTGATCCTCTCTGGTTTCCTCGAGCGATTCGGGTTCATCGATCACAGCTTGAATCCCGATATCCATGATATTTCAGGAGAGTATGATGGGACGCACCATCATTTTTTTATAGGAAGAGAGAACAAAAACATCATCTGCACAGGCGCCATCCGAAAAAAATCACCTGATACGTATCAGATTGTGAGAATGTCAGTCCAATCCCCATACAGGAAACGTGGTCTCGGCCGCATCATGCTCAAATTTCTGGAAGAAAAAGCACACTCCCTTGGGGCTCGAAACCTCATCCTCGAAACCAACAAACAGTGGTCGGACGCCATCCGTTTTTACCTAAACAACGGGTACACCTATAAGGAAGAAGACGAGGTTTCATGTTATTTCGAGAAGGAAATTCCATTGTGAAATCCCTTTCAATCTTATTCTTATAGGAGTATAATGATGTATGAAAATTAAGACTGTTTTTGAGATCTTTAGAGGGGGAGAACGATGAATAAAGAGACATTACAGCAAAGTATGTACGATTTGATTGTGGAAACATCCACGAACTTGCCAAAGGATGTGCGACGTGCGATCCGCTCAGCGAAAGCCCGTGAGAACGCCGGTACGCGATCGGCGATGAGCTTGGACACGATTTCAAACAATGTAAAGATGGCGGACGACAATGTATCACCGATTTGTCAGGATACAGGACTTCCGACTTTTAAAATAAAAACACCGGTCGGCGTGAACCAGCTTGAGATCAAAGAAGCGATCTATGCTGCCATGGTAGAGGCGACGAAGGACGGGAAGCTTCGTCCGAACTCCGTTGATTCATTGACTGGGGCAAACTCAGGAGACAATCTTGGCCTAGGGACACCGGTCATCAAGTTCGAGCAGTGGGAAAAGGATTACGTTGATGCGCGTCTGATTTTAAAGGGCGGCGGTTGTGAAAATAAAAACATTCAGTACAGCCTTCCATGTGAGCTTGAAGGGCTTGGCCGTGCCGGACGTGACCTGGATGGAATCCGTAAATGCGTGATGCATTCGGTATATCAGGCTCAGGGGCAAGGGTGCAGTGCCGGCTTCATCGGCGTTGGAATCGGTGGAGACCGTTCTTCAGGCTATGATCTGGCAAAAGAACAATTATTCCGTTCTGTTGAGGATGTGAATCAGAATGAAGATCTTCGTAAGTTAGAAGAGTACGTAATGGAAAATGCAAATGAACTTGGAATCGGCACGATGGGATTCGGCGGTGAAACGACTCTACTTGGCTGTAAAGTCGGCGTGATGAATCGTATCCCTGCAAGCTTCTTCGTATCCGTTGCCTATAACTGCTGGGCATTCCGTCGTTTAGGGGTGAAGCTTGATGTAGAATCAGGCGGTATCGAGGAATGGTTCTACCAGGAAGGCGAGAAGATCGATCTTACTCAAGGATCAGAGGCGGAGCTTGAAACGGCAGCGGCTTCATCTGGGGAACAGCCAAACGTTGTGGTACTCCAAGCTCCAATCACGGAAGAAAAAATCCGTGAGTTGAAAGTGGGAGATGTGGTTCAAATCAACGGCCGCATGTTCACTGGCCGTGATGCGATTCACAAGCATTTAAGTGAGAATGATGCACCAGTGGATCTTGATGGCCAAATCATCTATCACTGTGGTCCGGTTATGCTGAAGGACGATGAAGGCAACTGGCACGTGAAAGCGGCTGGTCCGACAACATCGATTCGTGAGGAGCCTTATCAAGGGGACATCATGAAGCGCTTTGGAATCCGGGCGGTCATCGGTAAAGGCGGAATGGGTCCGAAAACACTTGCTGCCTTGAAAGATCATGGCGGAGTATACTTGAATGCCATCGGTGGAGCGGCTCAGTACTACGCAGATTGCATCAAAGGCGTAGACGGAGTGGATCTGATGCAGTTCGGTATACCTGAAGCGATGTGGCACCTGAATGTGGAAGGCTTCACAGCGGTTGTAACAATGGATTCCCATGGACATAGCCTGCATGAAGAAGTGGATAAATCGTCATTGGAAAAATTAGCTCAGTTTAAAGAGCCTGTTTTTAAATAATGAAAGGAACCACCTCGTTATAGATGCGGGGTGGTTTTTCTATTGGGTATTTATGTTAAAATATGAAACCATAAAGACCGTTCTTTCGTATTACATACAAACAGGATCTGGAGGGCTACGATGATTTTCAATAAATTAGTGAGCGTGTTGTTTCTTTCCTTAATGGTGTTCTTAACAGGGTGTGCAAGTAATAATGAAAAATCGAATATCACTTCAATTGAAGATGTGAACGTTGATATGTTAAAAGAAAACAGCGGAACCTATGTGGGGGATAACTCCAAGGTCAGTGCGATCCTTCAGGAATTGCCTGGTGGAGAAACCATTCAAGAAATCGATCTTTCAGGGGAAATGGTAAAGGTGACCTATGGCAATAAAGAAGAGAGCCTTTCTCAAAGTGACGTGGATGAGTTTTGGTTTGACGGTAATCATGCCGACCGGAAGAACTTTTATTACAACGCCATCTACCTTACCCTTCTTGTTCCGAATGCCCAAGAATATCACTTCCAAGTAGACGAATCCATGGTATCCGTTTCAAGGGACAAAATGGTCAAGAACCTCCAAGATGAATTTGAAGAATTCCCAACAGGCGAAGCGATCTGGGACAAAAAGATTGTATCTGAATTCATCGATGAACATAACGGAAAACTCACCGAAATGGCAACGAAGTATCAGACGTTTTTTGAGTGAGGGACGGACCTTATGTCGAAACGTGTCACACTTCGACGGAAGGTGAAATATCAGGTGACCTGAGACATTTGCCCGGATACAAACCCAATCTTTTGTAGAACCATTATGGTCATACAAGATATATATAATCATCTAAACTTTATTCTATTGTCATTCATTGTCGAAGATTCCTTTTGTACCAAAAGAAGGAATCTTTTTGCTTTTTCCTTATGGACTACGAGAATTCAACTTATTCAAAGTATTATTTTGAATACTTCTACATAAGTATGAGGGGGAAGAGTGAGAGTGGAGGGGGAAGAACAAAATGGCAAATCCGATCGTGGCTCGATCTTTAGATGAGATTCAATTCTGGTCGAGAATTATGAAGGAGCATGCGTTGTTTCTGAGCTTGGGATTCACGTATGATCAGAAGCAATTGATTGAAGAAGCACAGCAGTTCATTACGGTTTTTGAAAGAATCGAGGAGAAACTGAATAAATACTCCATCAACACGGACTTACGGCAAATTCAGGCATTTAACAGCGAAGTTTATCAAGCGGCAGCTGCAATTTGGAACTATAAGCGGAAAGTATTAGGTTTGACATTGCGATGTGAAATCCGTTCTAATAATTATCCATTGTTAGTGGATCATATTAGCAGGGAGGCTGCATTCTTTGCCAAACGTCTGCAGGAATTGAATGAGGGGAAACTTGTACCTGAACAGGATTGCATAATTCAGGAAAATGTATTCTTCTTGAAAATCATGGCCGATCACGCGAAGTTTATCGGGCATCTATTGGATCCTTCCGAACGGAAATTAGTTGAGCAGGCGAGAGAGTTCAGCCAGGATTTCGATCAACTGGTTTTTCAAGCGATTGATTTAGACTCTATGCGTCCACAATCCGAAACAAAGCCGATGTTGAACCAATTTCTGAATCAAAATAAGGTTTCTGTTAAGTCATTACGTGATTTCAAGAAAACCGCAAGAGAATTAATTGAAGAATGCAGGATCAAAAGTAATATCCATCCACTTTTGGCTGACCACACATTTAGAGAAGCAGAACGATTCCTGGAAATCATCGATCTGTTTGAAGCGAGTTTGCAAACGAAATGAAGGTTGGAGTATGATAACCGCTTTAACTATTGGATACTTTTAGTACACATGAATCCTCCCCGTTCTCAAAAACTAAGGGAAACGGAATGTGAAAGAAGGGTTCAATTTTGCGAAATTCACTAAAAGTGTTGATTATAGCATCAATCTTAGTATTGCTCATCCCGGCACAAGCCTATGCAGTTTCGAATAACCCGATTGGCTGGGGATTTAAGAAGAGTCAGAATGAAGTTCCTGCAGAAGCAGGGGCTCAGCATGATCAGCTGCTTGATAAATATGATGCTTTTTACAAGGGATCACCGGATAAAAAAGTCCTGTATCTGACCTTTGATAATGGGTATGAAAATGGCTACACAGAACAGATCCTTGATGTATTGAAACAGGAAAAGGTACCAGCCACCTTCTTCGTGACAGGTCACTACTTACTAAGCGCTGAAGACCTGGTCAAGCGAATGGTGAAAGAAGGACATATCGTAGGGAACCATTCCTGGCATCACCCGGACTTCACGGCAAGCTCCGACCAGAAAATCCGGGAAGAGCTGGAAAAAGTAAAAGTGAAAACGAAGGAATTGACAGGTCAAAAAGAAATGAACTACTTGCGACCACCCAGAGGTGTATTCTCTGAACGTACTCTCCAAATTGCGAAAGAGGAAGGTTACACTCATGTATTTTGGTCGCTCGCCTTTATCGATTGGAAAACCGATCAGCAAAGAGGCTGGCAATACTCGTACGACAATATCATGGCCCAGGTCCATCCAGGCGCGATCATCCTTCTGCACTCCGTCTCCAAAGACAACGCAGACGCCATGGAAAAAGCGATAAAAGACCTCAAGAAAAGAGGCTACACCTTCAAAAGCCTGGATGAACATCCAATGATGAAAAAATAAGAGGGACGGACCTTCATTCCTAGGATATTATCGAGGGAATAGAGGTCCGTCCCTCAATGCTCAGACAAAGGACATGCTCAATTTTCCTTACAACGCTTATTGTTATGAATAAAGAAAACCCTATCATTAGAATATTGTAAGTAGGAAGAATCACATGCACACTTAATTTCAGAAAAATAGTCAATGAAAATGGTCCGCGATTTTCAATAAATACCTTGATTAAGTATTTGTTTCCAATTTTACTTAATGAAGTAATGTGAAATGCCTACGGTGAGTGGGGGAAAAGGAAAAGGTTACCGTGATAAACACAGTTTGCACTAGATATGCCGGGTATTTTTTTAGATCCTTCTACTGTATTGGTTCCATTCCATAGTGTGCTATCATTTTAACAATGATAAATACTCGTCCTCCTTTTTGGGAGGGCGTTTTCTTTTTTAAAAGGGTGAGAATGTTCGTGTATGTGATTCGTCGCATAGTTTCTTTATAATATCTTGATAGTCGCCTGCTTTGAGACATGGATTAGGATAGAAAATCAGGCTGGATATTCGGTAAAGGAGGAGTGTTTTTTGGAAATAGTCATCATCGTGTTTTTTATTTTAAGTGTGACGTTCCCAGTGCTGCATTTATATCATTGTCTACCATTGTTCCGTGATCCTGACGAAAGGTCGAAGCGAAACCCTGCTTTGAAAAAGTGGTTGATCGATCATGGGCATGAAGATGAAAAGGGAATGAGCATTTTGATTCCCTGTTATAACGAAACGGGTATAATCGAGACGTCCATTGAGAGCATGAAATCATTGCCGTATTCTCAAATGGAGGTTGTGTATATAAATGATGGTTCAACGGATGAGACAATGGGTTATTTGAAGGAACGGCTTAAGTTGAAATCATGTTCCATTGAACCAATCGGAAAGCTGTCATATGAAAAAGTTAAAGGGATCTACCAATCGGAGCTTTACCCTCATTTCTACGTGGTTGATAAGGAGAACGGGGGAAAAGCGGACGCTTTAAATGCGGGTCTCGAATATGCGAGCCATGACATCATCATCACATTGGATGCTGATACGATTTTGGCCGACGAGGCATTATCAGCTGTCAATGATGCGTTCGAAGATAAGAACATCGTTGCTGCAGGCGGGATGGTACATGTTTTGCAAGCAAAGACAAATGAACCTTCGAACCGATTGTCTTTAAGGCATACAAACATGCTATTAAGGGTTCAAGTGCTGGATTTTCTTAAAGCATTTTATATTTCAAAACTATCTCTTGTACGCTTCAGAGCTTTAGCCGTCATATCCGGGGCATTCGGGATTTTCAGGAAGCAATCACTACTCGATGTAGGGGGCTATCGCAAGACAATAGGTGAAGATATTGACATCACCCTCCGTATCCATAGACTCATCGCGAAACATAAAAACTTAAGAATCAAGTTCATATCCGATGCCGTCGGGTACACCGAACTACCGGAAACATGGAGGGACTTAACCAAGCAGCGGTTACGTTGGCAGAAAGCCTATATCGACTGTATCATTCATTTCAGCTCCTTCTTTGGAAAAACGTTATTTACGAAGACCGTTTCTTTCTTTTATATATTTGAAGCGTTTCTGATCGGTACCCTTGCTTCTTATATCATGACAGGAATCGTGATCTACAATATGATATACGACCCTCAGAACACGTATGTGGATTATCTGTTTTTTTATTTGTTTTGGATATTCTTATTTGGGTTCATGTATGACGTGGTGGCGATACGCCAAGGGAAGCGGTACGGTTTCACCTTCTCTATACAGGATCGTTTCCGCCTGTTTTTTGCGATTCTATTTGATATTTTCATCTACCGATTTGTCACGATGTATTTTGTCATGTATGGAAGCATCTCCTATTTCTTTAACAAAAAATGGAACAAAGTGTCCCGGACAGGACGGAATTATCATCAGGAAGGCTCGAAACCCGCAGCATAGTCACAGGCACGTTTTCGAGCCAACATCATGGTGAGCAGGTATTAGTGTGGAGGACAGATAATGGGTAAAAAATTTCTGCTATTCAGTTTAACCTCTGTGACAGTATTGATTCTGGGGGTAATCAGCTTTACATTTCAATTTGTCACGTCGATCGGAGCTAGCATGGAAGAAGAGGTCGACAGGAAAGAATCCTTTGAGGAACATGTGGAAACGATCGACTTGAAGGATGGGGACCCCATCTCAATTCTGTTGATGGGAGTCGATACGAGACCGGGTGAAGAAGGCGGACGAGCCGATACCATGGTTCTCTTAACGCTCAATCCTCATTCCCAATCGATGCATATGGTCAGTATCCCCCGCGATACGTATGCCAATATAGAAGGCGGCCTGAACAAAATCAACAGTGCTTATCAAGTGGGGGGGCCAGAGGAGACCATCCATTCTGTCGAAAACCTCCTGGATGTACCCGTGGATTATTTCTTGCAAATAAACATGGAGGGCTTTGAAGGCATTATTGATGCGTTTGACGGGGTGGAAGTGAACAATGATTTAGAGTTCACTGACAAACATGTCCACTTCCCGGAAGGTCAGATTCGATTGGATGGTAAAGAGGCATTGATCTATGCCAGAATGAGAAAAAAGGACCCACGAGGAGACTTTGGCCGTCAAAAACGCCAGCGCCAAGTCATTGAAGCTCTGATGCAAAAAGGGGAGAATATATCATCGATCACGAAATTCGGTGAAGTCGTCAAGGTCCTTGAAAAAAATATCAAAACAAACATGTCCTTGATCGAGGTGTGGAATATTCAATCCAATTATAAGGGCGCTCGAGAAAACATCATGGAGCACAAAATCGACGGTAAAGACAAAACCATGAAGGGTACGTACTATTACATGCCCGATAAGGAAAAGCTCCATGACATTTCTGATCAGCTGAAACAGAACTTGGAGCTTGATGGTGATCCAAAGCTGCCAGAAAAAGATCCGAAAACAAACAGTTCAGGGAATAAGCCCGATCATGTTAAGGAAAAAGAAACGTCCCCTAAACCAAGCGATACGGGATCAAGCGTATCGAAAGAAGATACATCCAGTGATGACGCAATGAAAGAAAAGGAAGAGTCTGATAAACAAAAAGATAATAAAGATTCGGACGGGATAACCGTCAAGAATAGCGACAAACCGAACGTGGATAAAGTCATCACGAAAGATTGGAAGGCAGTACCTACCAATCAACAAAACCATACAAGAGTCACATTGGATGAAGGTTCCCTGGATTGGGAGGAGATGACGGCTGCCATTTCAAAAGGCGTTGCTTTATCAAAAGAGGATATGATTCTCTGGTGGGTGGAGAGCGATCGTACTGATAGTGCCATTGCTACAGTGACGAATAAGGCACAAACAGAAACCTACCGGGTCTACGTATCATGGCTGGACGAGGCGGGTTATGCACCGACCAAAGTGGAAGTGCTTCATGTCAATGATCAAAAGCAGTAATTGTATGAAATTCTAGAGCAAGGATTCCGAAAGAGGGGGACATTTCCCTCTCTTTTTGGATGAATAGAATGAAAAGAATATAGAGGAGAGGCTAATTCATGGAAAACACAGTCATACTTACAGCAGTTATTATCGTATTGGTAGGTATCATTTTTGGGTTGCTACTATTCATAAGGAAGAAAACGAAAAAGTACGAAGAGCGAATGGCAGAATTTGAAACGGAAGCTCTTGCCAGTTTAAATAGGGTGGAGCATAATCTAACTATTAAAAGAGAGCAAAAAGGGTGAGATCCTTCGTATTCAGGTTAGGGTCTCACGCTTTCCCATGTACCAGATCTGATTTTCAGTCAAGAAGGAAGGTCCGTCCCTCCAAACAGTCAATACCAAAGCACACTATCATTCTTGTTACAATAAGACAGGTTATACATATTCTTCGCCATTGTTCCATCTTCGACATGCTCGATCTTCTTGCATGTCATCTCCATGATTTCACCGTTGCCAAATGTATCCCGACGAGAATCTCGTACTGAATGAATCATTGTTCCATCAAACGCAAGGTCATGCAAGATTGGATCGCCTTCTTCCGTATAGCTTACAATTCGGACACGATCCTCCACGCCATTCTTCACATTACCGTAAAGCTCCACAAATTGATCGAGGTTTTGAACATCACCATGTGTATTTACAACATCCGTCTCTGCAGGTTCATTCATAATCCGCCATTTGCTTACCTGAACCAACCTCAACCTGATCTCCGGCCTCATTACAACCAGCGACCGACAAAAGGAACAAACCAGCCAACATCAATTTCTTCCCAAATCATCCTTTTCAGAAAATCCATTTAGGGACGGACCTCTACTTTTAGAGGTCCGTCCCTCAGCTATTGTATCAGACGAACCACAACGTTGAATTGTTACACCCGCGGTATGCTATAATACACATACAAGTTTTGTGCGGAGGGATGAGGACGATGGTGATAAGGAATGTTAAAGTTGGGGGTCCGTATAATTTCGACCGGGTACTGGAGAGGCTGGCGCTGGATCCGTTGAACGCAGTGGATCAGAAAGACCGAAGCGTGAAGGTTCCATACTATCTCCCTGATGGGAAAGGCGAGGTCATCAAGGTTCAGGCAACAGGCACCACCGATCAGCCTGAATTCAACATGACCTTTGAAAATGAAGAGAACCTTGAGCAAAAGCAGAACCGGATTTCGGACATATTCCAGTGGCACACTGGTCTTCGCGATATGCACGAGCACTTCCTGCAGACCGACCTTAAGCCCATTTTCGAGGAGCATATCGGAACGCCCATCATCCTGGAATTCGACCCGTTTGCGACGATTATCAAAAGTATCATCCATCAGCAGCTAAACCTAAAGTTTGCCTTCACCTTGACCCATCGTTTTGTCACGAAATATGGCTGGCAAAAGGACGGGGTCTGGTTCTATCCATCACCGGAAATAGTCGCCGGGCTCACCGTGGAAGAACTGCGGGAGCTGCAATTCAGTCAGCGGAAAGCGGAATATGCAATGGGCATCGGACAGAAGGTATCTAACGGAGAACTGGATCTGGGCAAACTAGCCAAGCAGCCAGACGAGGAAGTCATCAAGGAACTTACAAAAATCCGCGGCATCGGCCCATGGACAGCCCAAAGCTTTCTGTTATTCGGACTGGGACGGCCGAATCTCTTCCCGAAAGCGGATATCGGCATCCAAAATGCCATCAAGAAATTATTCCAAATGGATCAGAAACCGACCATGGACGAGCTGGACCAATTCAGTGCATCTTGGCATCCTTATTTAAGCTATGCATCCTTGTATTTATGGAGAAGTATCGAATAGAACGGACGTGAACCAATGAAAAAGCAGTACGCAAAAAAGCAACACAGCAATGAAGTGAAAATCGAGCTGAAACAACAGTTTCCTCTAACGATAAAAAAAATCGGCATCAACGGTGAAGGAGTCGGGTTCTTTAAACGAAAGATCGTCTTCGTACCTGGAGCCCTTGCAGGGGAAGAAGTGGTGGTCGAAGTGACTAAGGTCCACCCGAAATTCACCGAAGCCCGCATCAAAAAGATCCGGAAGAGGTCATCCCAGCGCACAAAAGCTCCATGCCCGGTATACGAGCAATGCGGAGGTTGTCAGCTTCAGCATCTCTCATATGAAGGACAACTGGATGCAAAACGGGACATCCTGCTTCAATCCCTCGAGCGTCACACGAAGCTTAAATTAGAAGACTTGGATATCCGTCCGACGATTGGAATGGACAACCCGTGGCACTACCGGAACAAAAGCCAATTCCAAGTAGGGACCCAAAACGGCATGGCCATCGCAGGCCTATACAGCATGAACTCAAACAAGCTGATAGACATCGATGAGTGTATCGTTCAGCACCCGCTGACAAATAAAGTAACAAATGAAATCAAGCGCATCATCAACGACTTCAACATCCCTGTTTTTGATGATAAAAAGAAGAAGCCGATCTTGAAAACGATTGTGACCCGTGTCGGCTTTGAAACAGGCGAAGTCCAAGTCGTACTCGTCACTGCAGAGAAGAAGATTCCACGCAAGGAATTGCTGATTTCGGAAATTCAGAAACGCCTCCCGGAAGTCGTATCGATCGCCCAAAACATCAACCCTAAGAAGACGGCCCTCATATTCGGAGATGAAACGATCCATCTATCAGGAAAGGAAAGCATCGAAGAGCGGCTGGAAGAATTCACCTACGAACTATCGGCACGTGCATTCTTCCAGCTCAATCCGATCCAGACGAGCAAGCTGTATAATGAAGCGAAGAAAGCAGCTGCTCTTACAGGTGAAGAAAAAGTGGTTGACGCCTACTGTGGAGTAGGGACCATCGGATTATGGCTTGCTGACGGAGCCAAAGAAATCCGTGGAATGGATGTCATCAAAGAAGGGATCGATGACGCAAAGCAGAACGCGAAGAAGTTCGGAGTCAATCATGCCGAATATTTCGTCGGAGGTGCCGAAACGCTCCTGCCTAAGTGGAAGAACGAAGGCTGGCGTCCGGATGTAGTCGTGGTCGATCCGCCACGTACAGGCTGCGACAATAAATTACTTGATACGTTGAAAGAGGTTAAGCCCAAGACATTCGTTTACGTATCCTGCAACCCATCGACCCTGGCGAAGGATATCGATTATTTGAAGAAGCAGTATCGTGTGGAGTATTTGCAGCCTGTAGATATGTTTCCGCAGACGGCGCATGTAGAAGTTGTGGCGAAGCTGGTCCTAAAATAATGGAAACGGAAAAAGCCCTGTGAATCCTTACAGGGCTTTTTCTTATTGAATATTCATTCCTCAATCATTGCTATGCTGCGATGCTTTATTCCTAGGAGCAAACCACCCAAATAAAGCAATTCCCACAAGGACACCATAGAAAATGAGGCTCCAGACGGTACTGTGAGGGAAATCATGATCGAGTACCCCAATATCTTCATGGGCAAGTGTAATGACGGCCAATTTCACCCCGACCCAGGCGACAATGGCATATGCGGTTGTTTCTAAAGCAGGGCGCTTTTCAAGCAGCTGCACAAACCAGGTTGCCGCATATTTGATTAAGATAAGCCCGGCAATTCCTCCGAGGACAACTATGATAAATTGTCCACCGTCCATTCCGCCGAAATCCCCCAGAGGAGAATCGGGGAGACCAAGGGCAAGAGCCACGGCAGCGAGAATCGAATCAATCGCAAAGGCAAGATCTGCCAACGCAATCTTTCCTACTGTCGGCCAGAAGCCTTTTCCGGCAGCTTCTTCTTCTGTATCTTCACGAATATTTTCATTCTCTTTTCCAAAACGTGCTTTGATGACATGTTTTAAGCCCAGGTAAAGAAGGTAGGCTGCACCGATCGCCTGAATCTGCCAGACGTTTGCGATAAAGGAAATCGCAAACAGGGCACCAAACCGGAAGGCAAAAGCGAGGAAGATCCCGTATTTGATGGCTCTTTTCTTCTCATCGTCCGGCAAATGTTTCGCAATGACGGCAAGGACAAGGGCATTATCGGCTGATAACAAGCCTTCAAGGCCGATAAGGATCAGTAATGTCCATCCGTATTCTAACCAGATTGATTCCAAATAAAGTGCTCCTTTCCAATAAACATCCAGCCCAACACACAAAGCTGAATCTGTTAATGTAAAACAAATCCTCAGTGTTTATCATACCACTGATTTGGAATCTGATTCTTTATGGGATTGGATTTTTTTAGATAATCCCAATTTCCTTTTGCACTTCCAAATAATTTCATGGTATAGTGAATTTACTAAATATGACAGGAGTGATGGGTGGACGATGAAGTACTGATCTTATTTTCGAGACGTTTGAAATTCTATATTTCAAATTAACCAAAATAGGATTAGTCTGCCCATTTTTATACGTCGTCTGAGCTATTGATTTCCAAGTGGCTTTCTTTGAGTGCGACAGGTACGGCTAATCCTTCCAGATGAATGGGGAGGATTTTTTTGTTCTCCCTTTGATGAGAGGGGAAGATGGTATGAGAGAATTAATGAAGTTAGTAAATATAAGCTATGAAATGATGGATCAGCCTATCTTTGAAGGGATCAATGCAAGTGTACAGGAAGGGGATGTCATCGGGATCATCGGGCAGAATGGCGCCGGGAAGTCTACGCTGCTGCAGTTGATTTACGGGGATTTAGTGCCTTCGAAAGGCACACTCCAGTGGCTGCAGCACGACTTGAACATCGGTATGGTCGAGCAGGAAACGGAGTCCTATTCCTTTTACGACGCGTCACCTTCTGAAGCCAGGCTTTTGGAAAAATGGCATGTGCCAAATCATGAGTTCCAGCAGCTGAGCGGCGGGGAAAAGCTGAAAGCCCGTCTTGCAAAAGGGTTTGCGAAGAATGCCGACCTTCTTCTATTGGATGAACCGACGAACCACCTGGATCACGGGAGCATGAAACTCCTGACGAACCAGATCAAGGAGTATAAAGGGACGATCATTCTCGTGTCCCATGACCGGTATTTTTTAGATGAAGCGGTGACGAAGATCTGGGCGATCGAACATGGGAAGCTGATTGAGCATCGAGGCCATTATTCGAGCTACATGGAGGCACGAAAACAGAGACGGCTCACGCAGCAGCGTGAATATGAGAAGCAGCAGAAGATGGTGGAACGGATTGAAAATCAGATGAAAGAGCTTACATCATGGTCACAAAAAGCCCACGCCCAGTCCACCAAACAGGAAGGATATAAAGAATACTACCGGGTAAAAGCGAAAAGGACGGACAGCCAGGTGAAATCGAAGCAGAAGCGTCTAGAGAAAGAGCTTGAGAAAGCAAAGGTGGATGCGGTTGAGGAAGAGCATTCTGTGCGATTTTCGCTTCAGGCCACGCATAAGACAGGAAAGCGGTTCTTGGAAGTGAAAGATCTGATGAAAGCTTTTGAGGGACGAATACTATTCAGAAATGCCAATTTCACGATTCAGCATGGGGAAAAAGTGTCGATCATCGGACCGAATGGAAGCGGGAAGACGACATTATTAAAGGTGATCCTGGGGCAGGAGACGGCTGACGGTGATGTATGGATTTCACCATCTGCCCAAATCGGCTATCTGACGCAGGAAGTGTACGATCTTCCGCTTGACGAAACGCCCCAGCAGCTTTTCCATAAGGAAACGTTCGAGGAAAGAGGGAAAGTCCAGACGCTCATGAAACACTTGGGATTCCAGACGACTCACTGGCGGGAATCGATCAGGAATATGAGTATGGGTGAGCGCGTAAAGTGCAAGCTGATGAAGTATATTTTAGAGGAACGGGATGTGCTGATCCTGGATGAGCCGACGAATCATCTCGATTTGGCCTCCCGTAAACAGCTGGAGGACACCCTTTCACAATACAATGGAACTTTGATCGTCGTGTCACATGACCGTTATTTTCTTGAGAAAACGACGAGTACGAAACTCGTGATCGCGGAAGGCAGGATTCAAAAGCAGCTGAATGAGCCTACTTCAGAACGGGATGACCGGGAGGAATTACGGTTGAAGCTCGAGACGGAGAGGCAGGAAGTATTAGGGAGGCTTAGTTTTATGGTGCCGGGAGATAAGGAATATGCAGAACTGGATCGAAAGTTCAAAGAGCTGACAGAACAAATAAATAAGTTAAAGTAAAAAACGGGACATTTCATACGCTTATTACATCAAAGCGTTTGAAACGTCCCTTTGTTTGAAAGAAAGCAGGTGCTTACGATTCTCTGTACTCTTTTTCCGTCCCACCAGGGAATTTGATCTCCAGCTCGAACTTCTCATAGCCATCCTCAATTGAAAATGCTTCTTTCACTTGTTTGATGACCTCTTGTTCATCGGTATCCTGATCAAACGAGAAATCTTTGAAGATTGGGGTAAGCTTATCCATCGCTTCATTAGAAGTCAGATTTTGATCATGGAGATCATCCTGATATTTCGCTTCCGTTGAGTCTTTTTCGTTCTCGTAATCCACGTCGATTGTTTTATTCTCCTTGTAATCAACTTCTAAATCAAAGTTCGTAAAAGAAAAAGTTTCATCTTTCGCTCCCTCATTATTGGCAGTATCCTCAACTGGTGCATTTTCAGGAGGGTTCTTTACTTCTTCCTTATCATTACAACCAGCTAAAAGAACCAACGAGAACAGAACAGCGAAGATACATGTTGTTTTACTATTCATACATTGACCTCCTTTATGATGATAAGGATAGTTTACCCAATTGTGGAAAAAATGAATCATGGAGGACTTGTCCCGCCTACTCAATAAGAAAAAGGCATTGCACTCAGCAATGCCTTTCAAACACGCATTCTTATTTATCAAATTACCGCCCGCCAGTATAATACTTGAATTGATTGGACTGCCCCTGGCAATAAGCGTTATAGCCCTCACTTTTGTGTGTATCATAGCAATCACCGGTGAGATAGCCTTGAGAAAAGTACGTTTCTTTGATACTGCCCACGATGACGACCCCAGCCATGAAGGATAAGGGAATCAAAACGAATAGCCAAACCATTTTTGAAAACCTCCTTTTTCTAAACCTTATTAGGTAAAAGCAGGTGAACGTCCTGTAAGTGTTGCTTTGCTTCTGCTACTATCTTACCATTATTATATGAAAAATATAGATGATAATGCGGGTGTAATATGGAATTGCCGCTAAGCCCATGAACTTGGTGTCAATTAAATTTAGATTATAAGGAATTCGAGAACACAAGCCAGAATAATATTCTTAGGTGTGCTCTTTTTTTGTTCCGCAACTAGGTTATAATGAACCTATAATCCTCAGGAGGTACATATGAAACAGCAAAACTATGAAAACCACAGTAAGATCGATCCCGCATATCATGTTGGGATTGCGCTATTATCACTCATCACACTCATTCTGACGATTACGTTTTTCGTTAAGAATGTTGGGACAGAGACTTTGCTAAGTTTTGTGGTGCTGTTTGTTGTGTTGACGATCATCCTTATAGGGATAAAGCTAAGAACCTATGCTCTTCAGCTACAGGATCGCATCATCCGCACGGAAGAAAATTTCCGCTATTATCGCTTAACGGGGAATTCGTTGGATGATACGTTATCCGTAAAGCAAATGATTGCGCTCCGCTTTGCTCCTGATGAAGAATTTCCAGGATTAGTGGAACGTACATTAACAGAGAACTTAACTGCCAAAGACATTAAAAAAGCGATACAAAATTGGCGTGCAGATCATCATCGCGTATAAACAACACAGAAGGACCGCTCACTCTTGGGCGGTTACATTTTTGTTAAAGGAGGCTCATTATGCCGAACGAAGTCATGGTGGATGTAAAAGATTTAGTGAAAAGATATGGCTCCTTTACGGCAGTGAAGGGAGTGCGGTTCCAAGTAGAGAAGGGTGAAATCTTCGGCTTGCTTGGTCCGAATGGGGCCGGGAAGACGACGACGATCGAGATGCTCGTGGGACTTCGAAAGCCGGATGAAGGGACAGCCACACTGGCGGGATACGACGTTCGCAAAGAGGTGAATAAGGTCAAAGAGGTGATCGGGGTTCAGCTTCAGTCGACCTCGTTGTTTGAGTTGTTGAAAGTGGAGGAGATTCTTCATTTGTATGCGAGCTTTTATCCGAGTCATGTGGACATCAATCAACTGATTGAGGATATGCTCCTGACTGAGAAGCGGAAGGACCGGATCAAGGGGCTTTCGGGCGGTCAGAAGCAGCGGCTGGCAATTGCCCTGGCGCTGATTCATGATCCGGAGATTGTGTTTCTGGATGAACCGACGACGGGACTGGATCCCCAGGCGCGACGGACGTTGTGGGACATTGTGCTGCGGTTGAAGGAGCGGGGGAAGACGGTGATTTTGTCTACGCATTATATGGATGAAGCTCATGTGCTCTGTGACCGAATAGGCATCATGGATCAAGGGGAATTGATCGCCCTTGACACGCCGACGAATCTGGTGAAAACCCTGCAATCAACGAGTACGATCGAATTCCATCTCAACAATCCTCCTGAACAGGAGTGGTTCTTGAAAATGGATGGAGTGGAGGAAGCGGCCATCAAGGATACCTTCGTCCAGCTCTATACCGATGAACTTCAGTTGGCGCTGACCTCCCTGATTTCCGTGTCGACGGAACACAATCTGAAAATCGAGGATCTCCAGACGCGCCAGGCGACATTAGAGGATGTATTCATTCATATGACAGGAAGGAAGTTGCGGGAATCATGAGAGCTTATTGGCAGTTAACCTTGGCACAATTACGGATCTTTGGACGTAACAAGCAAGTCCTCTTCTTTACGTTACTCTTCCCGGTCATTCTGATGGTGGCACTCGGGTCATTTGCAGGTGGGGGAAATTCGCTCTCGTTAACAGTAGGAATGATCGACGGGGATCAATCCGAAGCTTCGAAGGACTTAAAGGACTTATTTTATAAAAATGAGGGAATCGAGACCACGAAATATGAGAGCGTCAAGTCAGGAAAAGAAGCCGTTGAAAATGGAGATATCCAGCTTCTCATCGAAATCCCGAAAGGATATGAAGCGAACCTGAAAGACGGGAACGAGGCTTTCTCCCTTCCTGTGTACTATAACGAGAAAAACCTGACCACGTCAGAGCTTGGATTGACGGTGGTGAACGGCATCATCGATCAATACAGCAAGGACCTGGTTGACTATAAGCCGTTAGTGACGGTTGAGAAGGTAGGAATCGAGGCTCTGAACCTCCGATATGTTGATTTCCTAGTACCGGGGATCGTCGCCATGATGATCATGAGCAACAACATGAACGGGGTGGCTGGTCAAATTTCCGCCTGGCGTGAACGGGGAATCCTTCGGAGAATGCAGGGAACCAGATTGAAAGCATCCACGTTCATCGCAGCCCAGATCACGGCGCGCCTGATGCTGAACGGAACCCAGGCATTGCTCGTTGTCCTGATTGCCGATCTCATCTTTGACATTAACGTCGCCGGTTCGTGGCTCGCCATGATCTTCTTCATCATACTAGGAACCCTTGCGTTTATGGCACTCGGCTTTATCATCGCCGGCATGGCGAAGAACCCTGAAAGTGCCGGTCCGATTGCAGGTTTCGTCACGTTTCCGATGCTGTTCCTAGGTGGCGTGTTCTTCCCGATCAACAATATGCCGGATCTCATCCAGCCGATTGTGAAGGTGCTGCCGATTGCACATTTGAGTTCGGCGTTGCGGGAGACGATGAATCTTGGGACCCCGTTTATGGAATTGAGCACGGAGACGCTTATATTGGGGGCTTGGCTAGTTGGCGGGTTTGCGCTGGCTAGTTATGTGTTTAAGTGGGAGTGAAATAATGAAAAGAAGGTCCAATCGAGTCATTCAGACCCGATTGGACTTTTTTATGCCCTTTTCTCTAAATCCTTCTCGGTTTGGCTCGTTCCGACTTCTTTTTCGTCCTTCAGGGTTCCGAACAAAACATCTACAAACGTTTTCAAGATCATCTGCCCCCATTCATTTTTTGTTTCCATAGACATAAGCTGGTACCCATCATTTCTTTAACGATTCGTTCTGCCATCTAAAATCTCGCTTTTTAATATCGATTCCAAAAGCTCTTCGTAATCGTCACGGGATGTCTTACTTTATCGATTTGCTGGAAGAAAATAAAAAAAGGACACCTTGGAATTTCAGAATGAATTTAAGAATCAGGCTCAGTCATAGGACTGAGCTTTGTTGTTTATCAAGAAAATACAACCGTGTCAGGCACCAATATTGAACACCAGTTAATTAGGCATTTGAATCAGTAACTATACCCAAGCAGAGTTCATATGTTGTTGAGAAGAGTAATCGAAGTATCGTTCAATCTCTTGTTGAACTGTTCTTTTCGTTATGTCGTTGTCGGTACACCTAGTTATTTGATTAAGGAGGAACGAAAAATGAATAATTTTCAGAATGAACTTCAAATGTTGAATATTGGTGATTTCCAAGCAAACGAGGCGATCCCTTGGGATCAAAACCAATATATCGATCAAGATCCTAGACAAATAGGATTCTTCTTTAGGTGCTTCAGTTGTTTTAGTTGCTTCAGTTGTTTTAACTGCTTTAACTGCTTTAACTGCTTCCGTTGCAGTAATTGCGGCGGCGGGGGTCGCTGTGGCGGGCGCTGCGGTGGCGGAGGACGTTGCGGTGGCGGAGGACGTTGCGGTGGTGGCGGACGCTGCGGCGGTCGGTGATTCTGATTTCTTATGAAATGTAAGGCAATCTATAAAGAAAGACCCCCTGAAACTCATGCAGGGGTCTTTCTTTCTATAAAGGAGACATAAGAGACAAATTCAGTTACATAGGATGAAAGTGAAAAGAAAAAATTCAATGAATGTTCACAGAGAAGGAGGACCGAGATGACAAAGATGCTCCCTTCTATGCGTTTAAAGGTGAAAAGAGACACTTTTTTTCTCCCTGATCCAAACAGAGGTGTGTATTTTCGAAATAATGCAAGTTCATTTCATATGAAAGGCAGTATGATAGATCAGTGGATTAACAAGCTGATCCCCATGTTCAATGGGGAGTACACATTGGGGGATTTGACAAACGGATTGTCTGGCCCCTATCGGGATCGGGTGTATGAAATTGCAGAAGTGCTGTATAAAAACGGCTTTGTTCGGGATGTAAGTCAAGATTGTCCGCATCAATTGACGGATCATGTGGTTAAAAAATATGCTTCTCAAATTGAATTTTTAGAGAATCTTTCCGATTCAGGTGCATACCGTTTTCAAGCATATCGTCAGGCAAAAGTGTTGGCTATTGGCTCTGGGCCTTTTATGATCTCGTTGGTGTCTTCGTTGATTGAATCTGGTTTGCCCGCGTTCAGTGTGCTGATTACAGATGAAGTCCAGACAAATCGGCTCCGGCTGGAAGAAATTGTTGTGAGTGCACGTAAAACAGACCCCGAAATAGTAGTGGAGGAGGTAAAAATGAATAAGGGGAGGGAAGGTTCTTGGCGGGACATCATACAATCGTTTGAAGCGATTTTGTATGTGTCGCAGGAAGGTGATGTAGAGGAACTGCGAGCACTTCACCAGAGTTGCAGGGAAGAGGAGAAAATATTCACTTCTGCAATATTTCTGAACCAAGTGGGTATGGCAGGTCCCGTCGTTCATCCAGAATCTGAAGGATGTTGGGAGTCTGCGTGGCGCAGCATCCACCAACCCGTTTTAGGCAATGACGATAAAATAAACCGTTTTTCTTCCATTGCTGGTGCCATGCTTTCAAATGTCATTGTGTTTGAATTGTTTAAAGATATAACAGGAGTTACTGAATCAAATCAGAAGAATCAATTATTCTTGCTTAATCTGGATACGTTGGAAGGAAATTGGCATACGTTTAAGCCTCATCCGATTGTGACTGGGCGTTTTACGGCTAAACGGATTCAAGAAATTGATTTGGAGATTAAACAGAATTTATTCAGAGGGGAACCGGGCAGGTTGCTTCTTAACCTTAGCCAGTTGACATCGGCAGTATCCGGTATCTTTCATCTTTTAGACGAAGAAGATTTAATGCAGTTGCCTTTGTCACAGTGCCGCGTTCAGGTAGTAGACCCGTTATCGCAAGGACCTGCAGGGTTATTACCAAGCATTGATTGTACAGGGATGACACATGAGCAGGCACGGAAAGAAGCAGGTCTATCTGGAATTGAAGCGTATGTATCACGAATGGTTGATGTCCTCGTTGAGTCTCTTCCTCCACAACAGAAAGCAGAGATAATAAAGAACAATGAATTTGTGGGTGTCGGAGCGGGAGAAAACATTGTAGAAAGCATTTGCCGTGGATTGCAAAAGTGTTTAACAGAGGAACTTAACAAACAACTGGCTGATAAGGAGCATACAGTCTCTTATGTACACTTAAGCGATATAGAAGATGAATGCTGCCAATATTATTTACAGGCACTTTCCACGTTGCAGGGTACTCCAATCATAGGCTTAGGTAAGGAAGTGTCAGGCTTCCCTGTGGCTTGGGTTGGCATGAAGGACCGTTGGTATGCCAGCACAGGTTTGAATCGGACAATAGCGTTACAAAAAGCGTTGCAACAGGTGCTTATAAACGGGGAAAATCAAGCATTGTGTGATGCATCTGTGGTTCTGAAAGAAAAGACCTCACAAAGCATTGTTTTCCCTAAAAGCGAAAAAATACAGCCCTACGAGGACTTAAAGTCTGCCATGAAAGTCTTGAAAAAAAACCGCAAGCAACTAATGACTCTAGAAATAGGGCTGGAATCACTTTTTAATAAGGAAGTGGTAGGGGTGTATGGTGTATTTCTTCGAGAGGAGGAATCCCTGTGAGTGAAGTGGTAGTCATAGTCGGAGAAGGTACTTTAGCCGCCAAAGTATGTGAAGAATTGTCACCCCAATACCAGGTAGTTTGTCATATTGATTTCGATAAAGATATACCTGAAAACACAGATTTAGTTCTAGTGTTGCATGATGCCTGGAATCCATCGATTCACCAAAAAGCGGAGGATGTATTACGTCCAATCGGCATTCCATGGCTCCGAGGGTTCGTTTCATTTGGGGAAGGTGTCGTCGGCCCAATAGTCCTTTCAGATTCACCAGGGTGTTCCAGATGTGCGGACATGAGACGTCTCATGGCAGGACGCGAACGTAAAGAGATGTCGGAAATGCCGCAGCGGTTAGAAGCGACTGACGGAATTTCACGTGACGTGTGGGCATCGAGCACGGGGGTTTTGCAAATCGCCTATCAGGTAGCGGCAGAGGCACAGAGGATTCTGCAAGGGGATAAGGTCCTATCAGAAGGACAAATATTTTTAATGAACATGAAAACACTAAAGAGTTCTTGGCATCCTTTTCTGGCTGATCCGTTATGTACTGTATGCAGTACATTACCTGACGATTCACCCGCTGCTGCAGCAATTTCACTTAAATCAAGTCCAAAAATAGAAGGTAGTTACCGCTGCCGTTCGATGGACGACCTAAATAAAGTGCTAGTGAAAGAATATTTGGATCATCGGACAGGCATTTTGAATGGGAAAATGCATGATTTCGTATCGATATTCGCTGATGTTGGTGTCAATTTACCGTTATTCTCAGGAGACGAGGGGGTAGCAGGGCGGACTCATTCGTTCGCGGCAAGCGAATTGACGGCAATTTTGGAGGGCTTGGAGCGGTCCTGCGGTCTATCACCCCGGGGAAAACGAACAGTGGTTTATGATAGTTATCGTAACCTTAATGAACAGGCTCTTAATCCTCTAAAAGTAGGGGTGCACGCTGAGAAACAGTATGCACGGCTGGATTTTCCATTTGAAAAGTTCCATCCTGATCACCCGATGAAATGGGTATGGGGTTATTCGTTTTTGGAAGAGCGTCCCATGTTGATTCCAGAATTACTTGCTTATTACAGCTTGGGGTGCAGTGGAGAAGGATTTGTCTATGAAACTTCCAACGGATGTGCGTTAGGTGGAAGTTTGGAGGAAGCCATTCTCTACGGGATAATGGAAGTGGTTGAACGTGACTCCTTCCTGATGACTTGGTATGCAGAGCTGCCTTTGCCGCGCCTTGACCCTGATTCATTGAACGATAAAGAACTGAGGCTGATGATCGATCGTGTTCGCACGGTGGGTGGATATGAACTTCACTTTTACAATTCGACGATGGAGCACGGAATTCCAAGCGTTGTTGCCATTGCAAAAAACAGAAAGCAAAAGGGATTGAATCTTATCTGTGCTGCTGGAGCTCACCTGGATCCCGTAAGAGCGGTGAAAAGCACGGTTCACGAGTTGGCTGCCATGATGTTAACGCTTGATGAGAAGTTTGAAAGCAACAAAGAGGAATTTGTGAGAATGCTGCACGATTCATCCTTGGTGCAGAAGATGGATGATCATGGGATGTTATATGGATTACCTCAAGCGGAAGAGAGACTGCAGTTTTTATTAGACGATCATCGCCCGATGAGATCATTCAAAGAGGAATTCAAGGAGAAGCAGGCTCAGGCTGATCTGACCGAAGATCTGCGGGACACTCTTCAGAAGTTTCGTCAATTGAACCTTGATGTTATTGTGGTAGATCAGTCGACACCAGAAACGAAACGAAACGGACTGTATTGTGTGAAAGTACTGATTCCGGGAATGCTGCCAATGACATTCGGACATCATCTAACGAGAGTTACAGGTTTGGAGAGGGTGCTGCGGGTACCGATGGAACTTGGTTATGTAAGGCAGCCGCTGACACCTGAACAGCTCAATCCGTATCCACATCCATTTCCATAAGCGGTGACTAGGAGGGGCGGGAGGATGGATCTAAAGACATTTCTGCACAATCTGCATTTTGATATTGAAAAGGTAAGCCCTAAAGACTGGGTAATTGACTGGGATGATGCGCCTCTTCCGTATAAACTCTATCGTGAGCTTCCAGTATTTCCTTTATCTCTGGAAACTCCGTTGACACTTGAGGAATGCGAAGTACCAGAACAACCTAACCTTCAGGGGATCGGTCATTTTCTTTGGTATGTATTCGGCTTTACACAACTTACTCAGTCTGCCTTGTCTGCCACCGATCAAGCGCCGGAAATTATGCAGTCGTTTCGGAGATTTGTTCCTTCTGGCGGCGCATTGTATCCGAACGAACTGTATGTGTATCTGAAGATAGAGGAAGTGCCTGTCGGGGTGTACCATTATGATGTGGCCCACCATCGATTGGTATTATTGAGAGAAGGAAATGTTGATTCTTATATAGCCCTTGCTTTGGGAAATAGCTGTGAGGTATCTGATTGTTTTGGAACTGTTTTTGTATCGACGATGTTTTGGAAGAATTTTTATAAATACAATAACTTCGCCTACCGACTGCAAGGGTTAGATGCTGGTGTGATGATTGGACAGTTACTGGAAGTAGCAAAACGGTTTGGTTTTGCTACGGGAATCTACTTTCAGTTCCTGGATTCCGCGATCAACCATTTGCTGGGACTTTCAGAAGAAGAGGAGAGTGTGTACGCAGTTATCCCACTAACAGTGGAACCTATGAGCTGGTTTCCGAATGGGAGCGGCAGAAACGAGCCTATTACTGCTGCCAAACTGTGTCAGGAGTTGGAAATGATTCAAAATCAACACTACATGCGCTCTAAAGAGATTAAATCGTTTCCGATGTTAACGAAGATGAATGAGGCATCGATCCTAAAATCCACGCAATCGTTTCGGGGAATTAAGGGGAAGGAGAGGGTGAATGGCGAAGGTCAAGTCGTGACTCTGCCTCCTGTGAATCAGTTTTCTTATGATCTGGCATCAGTTTGTCACAAGAGATTTTCACCTGATATGGATTTTCTCTCTGGAAAGGTAAGTCAAACGCAGTTAGCCACCCTGCTCCATGAAGCAACATCGGCGTATTTGTATCGGAGTGATTTGGATGAAACCTATGAGAATGATAATCCTCGTGTCTCACTGTATGTCTGTTTGAATAATATTGATGGCATTCCGAATGGTGCCTATCAATACGACAACACAAATCATGTGTTACGACAGGTCGGTTTAGGTGACCACCGATTAACTTTGCAATACGGAATGTCTGCAGGAAATGTAAATTTATTTCAAACACCGCTCTGTTTTCATGTGGCAGGAGATAAAGGTCACTTCATAGAGGAATTGGGATACAGGGGATATCGTATTCAACAAATGGAAGCGGGTATGCTAGTGCAACGATTACTTTTGGCGGCATCAGCCCTTGAGATGGGAGGACACCCATTGCTTGGGTTTAATGCGAAACTGTGTGATGAGATTTATAAGATGGATAAACAAGGAGAAACCAGCCTAATTCAAATTCCGGTTGGTCCCTATCAACCCCGCCCTTGGTTAAAGGGGAGTCTGCAATGCTAAGAAAGATAAGAGTTGTGCTATTTACATCGAATGCATATGGGCAAGATAGGTTGATATACAGTAGATGAAAGGTGGGGTTATCTACAAGAAGGATATGAAATAACGAATTCTTCAGTGGGACATCACCACCATTAAACACTAAAGTAATAGAGACTAGTAGGTCAATCATAATGCCAGGGAGAGAATGATCTCCCTGGCATTGTATTTTCTATTAAAAAACGATGAAATAGGAACAACTATTCTTCCATGAACTCTCTCTTTAGAATAGAAGGCAAGTTTTACGAATGACTTAAACTGTGGTACATGTTATCGAATTAGCGTATGAGGAACAGGCTGTCTATTTACGGATGGAAATCCTCATCTCTTCCCTCTCACTCTTCTCATAAGCCTTGGCAATCCCCATTTCTGCAACCGCACTCCTGGATACGGTTTTGTATGGCATGGAAATATGAAATTCCTTGTCAAATGGAAAAGGATCCAATGTGACTTCGTTCGCCTTTCCCCATTGAGCCATAAGGGGTTGATTCTGGGGATGAAATGTCTCCGTGTTTTTAAATCCGTTCTTAAACCAGGGATGCTCGTCTTCTTTATCCACACCCGGCTCATTCAGACAAAGATATAAGGACAGATTATCTGAGAATTGCAGTAAGCGGAAATGCTGCTGTAGTAATTCTTCATCAAGGTCAGGAAGCGACTCCTTAAGTCTCATTTGTCTTCTGGCTTCTCCTGTTAAAAAGACAAGGCAGTCTTTATTTTCAGATTGGGAAAAGAAGGAGCAGAAGTGAAGGCTGCACAGGAGACTCGCATAGGTGTTCACTCTCTCAATCTCGTCCACACCGATTTTGTAGAATGCCAGTTTCGGCAGGAGAGGATAGTCTGAAAAGGTGTAGGGAATCTTTTCCCTGTCATTCCAGATTGGAGTGTCGTCCAAACCGATCCAGCTCCGGTCATGTTGATAGGCCGCATATAAGGCATCGTCAAAGACTTGATCTGATTTTAGTAGATTCCGGTTAAAGTGCTTGATGGTTTCGCCAGATAAAAAGGCGTGATCGTGCTGTTTGATCATGATAAATGAATCCTTGGTTTCCCGAATAATCATGATGGGGGCTCCTTTCTGTGGGTTGTCTGTGAATCCATTATAGCAAAGTTGATCTCTCTTAATCTTACCGGGAAGAATATAGGGGGGATACTTTTTTCTTAATATGATCATAGGTAAATTAATATGGAGGGTCAGTCCTTTATTCAAAAGAAAAGACCGAAAGCGAGTACCTGCTTTCGGTCTTTTGTCTAAATCAATCAATGGTGATGATCATGGTTTCCACTATCATCAGGGGTTTGATCGTTCAGGGCTTCGACATCAGTCCTGGACAGCTCACCGACAGCGAAAGGCAGGGTCGGCATGATGGTGGATCCGTTGCTTGCGGCATGGACCTTGATGTAATAGAGGCCATCGTCCGTCAGCTTTTTGTTGAATGTATAAATCCCGTCTCCGGCATTTTCGGCTTCCTCCATCTGATCATGGAAGGAGCCGTCACCTTTCCATATTTCGACATGGACAAAATCGGCATCATCGACCGACTGACTGTTTTGCGTGAGCGCAATCTTGATCGGCTCACTTCCGGATAAGTCTTCAGGCATGGTGATATCCGCCTGAAGCGGGGATTCTTGACGGTAAAGTTCGGCTGCATCCTCTTTCGGTGAACAGGCTCCGAGCATCATGCAAATGAAGATGAGACTAAGGTATTTCGTACGGTTTTTCATGAAGCATCGTCCTTTCTTATTCCGCACCGAGGAATTTAGTTAAGGCAGGGATCCGTTTGATAACCAGCCAGTCAAGAAGCAGGATCACGATCAAGGAAACTCCAACCAGTGGGAAGAGGATGCCCAAGACAATCATGAGAAGCAGGAAAAGCTTCATTTTCAGGATGCTGGGTGCTTTCGGTGCACCCATTTCCTTTTTCGGTTTCCTCTTTAACCATAGATAGAATCCGCTCACCACCACCAGGATGATCCCGAGGCATAGGAAGAGACTGATCAATTGGTTGATGAAACCGAATTGTGTGCCTGTATGCAGGGTAATGCCCATCGCGACGATTTTCCCGCCGATACCGTAGTGGTCAAAGCGATAATCAGCCAGGATAGCTCCTGAATATTGGTCAAGGTGCATGGTGACTTCATTTTGAGCTTTGGCAGGAAAGGCGGATAGAGTATAGACGCCTTTTTTATCTTGGGGAATGTACACCGTGTAGCTGGGATCGATTCTTTCTCTTTCGGCAATGCTCACAATATCGTTCATGGATACAGGAGTGTAACCTTCGAGTGCTGATACGGGAACGTCCAGGTTTTCCGCTGCCCAAGGGACGTCGGCGATTTCCTTTGTTTCCTGCACGGACTGTGGTGCATCGCCTGTCCAGATGGATGGAGGATATCCTGCACCTGAATGGGTCATGAGATTCTGGAAGTTGGTGCCCCAGAAGCCCGACCACGGCAAGCCTGTCATGATCAGGAACAGCATTCCCGATGTAATCCAGAAAGCCGGTACAGCGTGAAGATCACGGCGAAGGATGCTCTTGCCTTTCCGGAAACGGGGAAAGAACACACCGGAAAGCTTTTCCTTTTTCCGTGGAAACCAGAGAAATAATCCTGTGACAATCAGGACGATGGCCCAGCAGGCGACAAGCTCAACGATGCGGTCTCCGAGAGTTCCGGCCATCAGTTCTCCGTGGATCTCTTCTATTTTATTCATGATCCGGTCTTCGGGCTTTAACTCGCCAAGTGACTTCCCCGTGTAGGGATCCATGAAGACGGTGGCAGAACCATCGTTGGTGATGATACCGATTTCACTGGAGCGTTCGGGGCTTTCTCCCGGACGATATTTAGTGATTTGTGCATCCGGGTGGAGTTTCTTCACTTCTTCGATTTGTTCAGAAGCAGGAAGTTTCTCCCCTTGTGCTTGGACCTCGTAATACTCTGTGTAAAGATTCTGTTCGATCTGGGGCTTGAATAGATAAATGGACCCTGTCACAGTCAGGATGAGCAAGAACGGGGAAATGATGAGTCCCGCATAGAAATGCCATCTCCAAATCGTTTGATAAGGAGACATGTTCGATTTTTTACGCATAGTGGATTCCTCTTTTCTTAGTCATGACAGCAGTCCGTACCCTGCATTTCTTCTGAGATGACAGAGATGGCTTCTTGAAAGTTGTGAAGATGTCCACCAAAACCTGATTGGAATTGATGGGCTTGCTTGTTCGATTTGAATGTGATGACCTGGGGCTGGCAGCAGTTCAGGTTCAAGTCCGCATCGATCAGGAAAGTGGCGGTCTTCCCACTTATCGTCATGTCCGTTAAGAAATCGCGACAAAAGACCTGCACCACCTCATCCTTGATGTCTTCATAACGGAGCAATCCACAGTGAGCGCAGCAGGCCTGCTCGATCGTGTGATCCTTCTTCACTAATTGAACCGATATTCTGGAATTGGCGGGCTTCAGGCAGTAGATGCAGGTATTTGTTGGTACGCCTTGATCCTTGATGGTTGAAATGCCATTGGAGGTTTTGCGGACCATGTTCTCTTCAAGGAGAGGTTTCAAGTCCCGATACACAGTCATTTCAGAGACATCAAGCCGGGAGCTGATGTCCGATACACGCAGTGTCCCTTCCTCTTCCAACCATGTTAAAATATGTTGTTGTCTGTCGATAGGCAGCATAGTTATCGTCCTTTCGAATGATAGCGTTTTATAGTTAAATAGTATGGAAGGATCATAGTTTATTCAAGAGAATGATTGTTGAGAAATGTGAAAAAATGTTGACTTGTAACATAATGGACAATTGTTCTTCATATTTCTCACACAAATGGGTCTCTCCCTTATGAATTATTGACACAGAGGCATTAAGATACGCATTCTAATATATTTGGATCATAGATTCACAGAATTCTATTTTATATTGTAGAGTCCTTAAGGAAAAAGAAGGGTTATTCCTTCAGAAATAGAATGATTATAGTGAATGATAGATTTCAGGGAGGTTATGAACAATGGGAAGATTAGTACATTTCGAAGTTCATGTGGATGAAATGGACCGGGCGAAGACGTTTTATGGAGAAGTATTCGGCTGGAAGTTCGAAGACTGGAGTGAATTCGCCGGAATGCCTTACTTTGGTGCGGTTACAGGGGATGAAAATGACATGGGGATCAATGGTGCGTTGATGCAGCGTCAAAGTCCTCGACCAGAACCGAATCAGCCGATGAACGGGTATACATGTACGATGGGCGTGGAGAATTATGATGAAACAGAGAAACTCATTCTTGACCATGGCGGCAAGGTAGCGATGCCTAAGTATGCCCTGCCAGGAATGGCATGGCAGGGGTATTACGTTGACACGGAAGGGAATGTGTTTGGGATTCATCAGCCGGATAAGGATGCGAAGTAGGATTGTTTTAGGTTAATAAAAATGATGTTGCCTGACCTTCTGCCGTGGATCAGGCAACATGTATGACAAAAAACTTTAAAGATAACTGGTGAATGTATGAACAGGCAATGGAAAATGGAGAGAGTGAGAATTTCCTTGATCGCGGACATTATATCCAAATGGGAGAGCCTGAGAAGATGGCAGAGATCCTTAAAGAATTTATGAATAAGTGACACACAACAAACGTCCTGACTCAGGGCGTGTTTTTTTATTGTCTCCGTGTGTTAAATAAGGATGTTGTTTGCTAAGTGAAATGGAAACCTACCAATCCAGAACGATTTGTCGACTTTATAGAGGGCAATCGTTCAACGGATATCACATTATGGTCAATTGACAAGTGTGCGAAATCACTCAAAGTTATTAAAAATAAATAATCCGGAAAAATTAACAAGTTGATCAAATTAGAGGCGGTGGAATTGATTCAAAATAGTGATTATCCTCATTTATTAAAATAGACGAGCACATAGTAAGGAGGTCAGGCCCCGACTATTCGAGCCATTTCTACTCCTCCATGCCCTTTTGTATCCTTTCACTTTTTCTCATGAATATTAACAAATTGACTGATTAATGAATTTAATTCATTAGCTTTTTTTGTGGGAATTCTATGATCCGATTTTTCGATGAATTCCAATTGATTTACAGGTAACTTTTCATGTAATATCTCAGCATAATGGTGAAATTGATTATCCTTTTTTCCGTATATCAATAGTGTTGGAAGAATGATGTTTTTCAGACGATCGGTACAATTATAGATCAAACTATAAGTATAATATTGCTCGATGTTTCTGGAATCGCCTTGTTTGGCATCTTTGAACATCTTATTGAACAGTTCTTGATTATTCGAGTTGCCTTTTGATATAGACCATGCCAAAACAGAAACCAATCCAGCCCTCGCAAGCTTGGTTGCAACCCGAATTCTATTCTTTAGAAGTTTATCACTTACTTCAGACATCCCACTTATTATACAGCCACCTAAAGCACGGTTTGATGAAGTCAGTAAAAATTCCAATACAATAGAACCTCCTGTGGAATAACCGCATATTAAAGCTTTCTCAATATGTAAATGATCCAGTATTTGAATCATATCTCTAACAATCAGCTGATAGGTGATGGGGTCGTTTGAGTACTGACTTCGACCGTGACCCCTAATGTCAAAAGTGATGACTTGAAAACTTCGAGATAACTCCTCTAATTGATACTCGAAGTTAACGGAAGTTAGAGTGGGAGGATGGATAAAAATGATTGGAGTCCCTTTCCCTTTAACTGAATAATGTACATTAGTCCCTTCAATATCCAACAGTGGCATGTAATTTTCACCTCATGTCATGTATGCCATATATTCTATCTATAAAGTTCTTCACCAAGCTTTGATTTTAATTTGAATTCTATGGCATTTATATTATTCTATAAGAACCATTTATTTATTCCTTACTACATTTATTTCTCAATGTCTTCTCATTTCTCCTGACTATAGAACGTAACCGTGACCTTTGCCATTTCAAGTATCTTCATGTGAAGCTCTTTAGGTTTGAGGACTTTCACCTGATCTGCAAATCCCAGCAAATACCCTTTTGCTTCTTCTTCTGTATCAAACGAGAGGGTAACGGGTATCCAGTCTTTACTGGTTTTATCGCCAATTTCAAGTACTCGTGCAAAGCGGCCGGTGAAAGTCAGCCTCGACAGGGTGGAGGGGGTGACTTCCACCTTCACTTCATATGAGGGCAATTTCTTTATAAAGGCTTTTGTTGAAGAATTCCAGTATTGAGCCAGGTTAAAGTCGATTGGTCTTTCAAATGTTTCGCCCAGAGGTACGGCAGATTGGATCCTGGAAGCTCTGTAATTTTGGATGTCACCATTTTCCTTGGTGGCAATCAAGTACCAGAGATCACCCTTCGCCACGAGTCCGAGTGGTTCCACAATGCGGTCGTCTGTTTTTCCGTCTGCTCGCTGGTAGGTGATCCTCAGTTTGTGTTCCTTCCAGATGGCCTCTTTGATCACTTCAAAGGAGGCTGTTTTTTCTTTCTGTTTCCGCCATGAGCTGGTGTCGATGTGAATCCGGTTCCATACGCCTTTCGCATTTTCACGGTAGGTGGATGGAAGGGAAGCGATGAGTTTGTTCCGGGCTTCCTCAGACGTACGGGTCAAGCCGAGATCATCGAGGAGGTGGGCTGACGGTGATACGAACAATGCCAGGATTTCCGATTCTTTCAACCCGGTCAGATCCGTCTGGTAATCTTCGAGTAAGGACCAGCCTCCGTTTTTCCCTCGCTCTGCCACCACCGGGATCCCTGTTCCGCTCAGGGCGTCCATGTCCCTGTAAATCGTCCGTTCGGAGACCTCCAATCTCTCTGACAGTTCTTTTGCGGTCATCTGCTTCACCTTTTTCCTGAATTTATTAAGTTTATTTAATTAAATATGACAGTGGATGTCAAGAATAGGATCGTATAATAAACGTATCTTACTAGACGAAAGGAATGGGTTGGATGAAATCACTGACTGGAAAAGTTGCACTCGTAACAGGAGGAAGCAGGGGAGCCGGACGTGCGATCGCCATTGAATTGGGAAAAGCCGTGGCGACAGTATATGTCACGGGACGAAGCACCAAAGGGAATTCCACGAAGAATTGGGCAGGAACGATTGACGACACGGTTTCGCAAATAGAAGAGGCTGGCGGGAAGGGGATTGCCGTTCGTTGTGACCATACGATTGATTCAGAAACGGAAGCGGTCATCGGGCAAATTCGGGAGGAGCAGGAAAAGCTGGATATTCTGATCAATAATGTGTGGGGAGCTCATGACATCGGGGTTAACCCGGGGGCATTCTGGGAGCTGCCCCTTACCAATTGGGATACGATGTTCACGGCCGGTGTGCGGGCTCAACTGGCGACCAATCATTTTGCCATCCCGTTACTCCGTGAGAATAAAGAAGCCCTCATCATTCACACGACCTTCTGGGATGATGGCAAGTACACGGGACAGTTCTATTATGATCTGGCCAAGAATGCTCTCGTTCGCATGGCGTACGGACTTTCAGAAGAATTAAAAGGGGACAATATCGCGGTCCTAGCTGTTTCACCTGGATTTATGAGGACGGAGCTTGTACTCGAGCACATGGGAGTGGACGAGGAACACTGGCAGGAATCGGAAGACTTAAGGAAATCCGAAACCCCTTATTATGTTGGACGTGCCATCACGGCGCTGGCGATGGATCCAGTGGTGATGGAGAAGACGGGAAAGGTGTTAAAAGCAGGGGACCTGGCGAAGGAGTATGAGTTCACGGATGTGGATGGACGTTATATTCCACCGTTCACGATGTAGCAGGTTGAATCTGTCCTCTGGATTAAGGGTCCGGGGGACAAATTCAATTGATGAAATCCAGTCTTAACCCCCATCTAAGCCGAATAGACTATTCATGATAACCACTTTCAAAAGGAATAGGGGTGGCATGATGTTTTCGGTGACAGAGATGCGTACATTCGAGTTGTTTTCTGTTCCCCATATGACTGTGCTTTTGATGTTTGTGGCTATATCTTTTTACCTGATTTATGGTAGACGTTTTCTGAAGCCTAATCAGTCAATCATGAAGTGGACATTATTCGGGATCTTGATCCTTAGCGAAGTGACATGGCATATCTGGCTCGTGGCAAAGGGAACATGGGAGGTGGGTGACCTGCCACTTCAGCTCTGTTCCATCAGTACATTTATCTCGATTTATTTGTTCTTGAAACCGAATAAGAAAGCTTTTTATTTACTGTTCTTTATCGGGTTGCTTCCACCGATTTTAAGTATGGTGACGCCTGAAATGTTTTACCAATTTCCTCATTACCGTTTTCTGAAATATTTCCTCCATCATGCAGCCATTGGGTGGTCCGTCCTTTATTTCATCATGTATGAGGGATACCGGGTACCAAGAAAAGCTGTATGGACCGGTTTCCTGATGATCAACCTTCTCGCCCTGCCGATTTTCTTTCTTAATCTTTTTCTCGAAACGAATTTCTTCTACTTAGCCAATCCGACGGAATCTAAAACGATCCTGTCCTTTTTTGGGTCGGGAGTCGTGTATTATCTAAATCTGGAAATAGCGGCACTTATGGTGTTTTTCGTGACGTATCTTCCAATGGGGATGCTTATGAAGCGGGAGAGGTTGAATGGGTAACAATGGGTATATGTTTATCATATACTAGCCAGCTGGGAGCAGGGAGACGGGAATTATGTGGAAATGAAATAGCTCAATCTAAAAGGCTCTCCCACCACCATGGTGGGAGAGCCTTCACGATTTACATCTGAATCTCAAACTGCTTCGAATACAGTCTGGAATAAGGGCCTTCTTGTTCGAGTAAAGCTTCATGGGTTCCTTCCTCAACAATCTTTCCATCTGACAAAACAACAATTCTTTCGGCGTTCCGGATGGTCGATAAACGATGGGCGATCACGAGCGTCGTTCTTCCCCTTGCCAGCAGCTCCAAGGATTCCTTGACGATGCTTTCACTTTCATTATCCAGGGCGCTCGTGGCTTCATCGAGAATGAGGATGGGCGGGTTCTTCAAGAAGACACGGGCGATACTGAGCCGCTGCTTCTGACCGCCGGATAATCGAACGCCACGCTGTCCGATTTCGGAATGATACCCTTTTGGCAAACGTGTAATGAACTCGTGGGCGTTAGCCTGCTGAGCAGCCATCCTCACCTCTTCGTCTGTCGCTTCCGGATGACCATATCGGATATTATCCATGACGGTTCCGGAAAAAAGGTACACATCCTGCTGCACGATACCGATGTTGGATCTGAGGAACTTCAAGTCCAGGTCCTTCACATTTTCACCATCTACATAGATTCCACCCGCCGTGACGTCATAAAAGCGGGGGATCAGGGAGCTAATGGTCGTCTTTCCGGCTCCGGATGGTCCAACGATGGCTACGTATTCACCTGGGCGGATCTCGAGAGTCAAATCTTCGAATACCGGTTCTAAGGCCGTGTCGTAATGAAACGATATGTTTTTCAGTGCAATGTGTCCGACAACGTTTGAGTGAGGTTTTGATTCAAGAGCATTCTCGATGTCAGGCTTTGTATTCATGATTTCCATGAACCGTTGAAAACCTGTAATCCCCTCCTGGAATTGCGTACTCATATGAGTGAGCCTCTGGATGGGTTCGATCATAAAGCCTATATACAACAGAAAGGTGATCAAGTCAGGCAGGTCAAGGGACGCATCCACAATCTGAATGGACCCGAAGATGACGATGGTGATCGTAATCAGTTGAATGAATGCTTCCGTCCCGTTATAGAAGTAAGCTTCTGCTTGATAGGTTCCCTTCCGGCTCTCCAGAAATCGTTGATTCTCCCGGTTGAATTTGCTGATTTCAAGGGATTCATTGGCAAACGACTGAACGACGCGGATGCCGGATAAGGAATCTTCCACCTGGGTGTTGATATCGCCGATCCGCTCTTTGTTATCCGTCAACGCCCGGTTCAGCTTCTTATTGAAATAAAGCGAAAAGAAACCGAGGATCGGAAAGAAACAAAAAACGGTAAGAGTAAGAGGAGCATTGATAAAGAACAGAATCACAAACGCTCCAAGAAAACGAACCAGATACTTCACATAATCTTCCGGTCCGTGATGATAAAGCTCGGATACCATTAAGAGATCATTCGTCACTCGGGTCATCAACCGGCCTGTCTTCTCTTTATCATAAAAGCTGAAAGAAAGCTTCTGCAGATGAGAGAATAATTCGCCTCTCATGTCACTTTCCATTCGTGCCCCGATTTCATGCCCCTTGTAATCCACAATATAATTTCCGATGTTTTGGGCAATCACGAGGATAATCATCAGACCGCCAACCCAAAGCACTTCCACAAAAGCCGTGGAAAGACTTCCTGCCAGGACTTCCTTCGTCACATAGCGAACGAGCAAAGGAAAAACGAGGGTCAGGGACGATGTGATCAAAGCACAGAATAATACAATAAGAAAAATCGAACGATACGGCTTGTAATACGAAATGAATTTTTTCACTGGAAAGTTCATAATATACCCCTTTAATGTGTTATTTCACGAAACACATATAAGGGGGAAGACCGTCAACGTTAAAAAGGTGTTCCACCCTTATATGTTTGTACGGTTATCATAGCGATGTTTTTCATGAAAACAGCCTCCTTTTGAGTCGATACATTCATTGTATGATGTGTATGAAGAAAAATAAAGTTAATTTTCTGATAATGAGAACAGTATGATTGTCTCCCGATTTCATACTGAATCTTGTGTAAATCCCTAATCAAACCGCTATATAAAGGATGAAAACATATAGGGGAGTAAATGGGATGCACGTACATATGAATGGATGGATGAATCTTCCGAGGACGATCCGGTGGAATGAAGTGTTTAAGCATGGGCTTCCTGAATCTAGAGTCTGCTATCAACTTAATGACGGAAGGCAGGGGTCTTTACTCAGGAGCAGAATCCTTATTTCCTCTGAAGGAAAGAAAAAGCGATAGTTCATTTGTCCTCTCGACGTGAATCAGCTAAGAATGAGTTGCGGGATAGACGTAGAAGCTTGTAAAGAAAGAAAAAGATAAAAGATAAGAGCACCGCGGGCGTGGCGGACGCGCATGAGGTGGAATGACCCCATCATGAATCATAAACCCACTTGTCCAGGTGCAACCTAATACAAATTGGCTATCTTTTCCCACTGGTTGCGACTTCCGGATCATTGACGGTCATCCGGCTCTATTATAGTGTGTTTGTCATGAAGAAAGGGGGGTGTGCCGATGCGAAGTGTCCGCAGCCGGTTGTTCGGGATGCTGATCGTGTTCATTATCCTGCCGTATTTTCTGTCGGTATTCATCATTTACAGCAACACGAAGACAAGTGTCGAGGACCATGAAATCGAGACAAGCCGGGAAGAGCTGCAGGAGAGCGGGGCGGTGCTGGAGCGGTATTTCGAGGACATGATTTCCCTTCCCTATGCCCTTTATAACGACCCTGATGTTTTACAGGTATTCGAACAGGGACTGAAGGGAGATCAGGAGGATTCCTTCGAGAGAAGCATGAAGATTTTCTCCGTCACGCGTCCTGACATCCGGCAGCTGCGCTTTTACTTCAATCGGGATCAAGAGGCGATGACGGTGTATCGCTCGAATTTCAGTGCCCCGAAAGTGCAGGAGGATGTCCTTGAGGAGCCCCTTTTTAAAAAGCTGTATCAGTCAGAGAGGAATTATCTCATCGAAGCCCCCCATGTGATCGAGAATGTCGGAAACGCGGCGATCATCCCGGAATCGGATAAGACGAGGGTGCTTACCATCCATCACAAGGTGAGGAATATCCTTACGGGTAAGTTCCTTGGATTCCTGTCCATGGATATCGAAGTGAATTCGTACGGGTCGATCATCCAGCATCTGTCCGATACGGGGGATGCACGAATGGCGCTCCTGGATGAGAAGGGCACCATTATCTATTCCAACCGTAAAGACACTATCGGGGAATCCTTCAAAGGGAAGCCGTCACCTGACGAACTCATCCTCCAAGAAAAGTTTGAGGGGAACCTGGAAGGCTGGAAACTGGTGAAGATCATATCAAAGGATTCCCTGTTCAAGGACGTAAATGAAGCGGCATATTCAAATATTATATTGGGGATCGGTGTAGTGGGCCTCGGGATTATCATGGTCATGGTGATTTCTCATATCATCACGAAGCCCATCGTCCACCTTAGTGAAAAGGTAAGGTCCATCGAAGGCGGCAATTTGGACATCGATTTCACAACCTCCCGGAAGGATGAACTGGGGCATTTGGAGGAACATATGGATGATATGATGCATCGGATCAATCAGCATATCGACCGGGAGTATAAACTGGAGATCGAAAGCCGTAAGAATCAGTTCCGTGCCTTGAAGTCCCAGGTGAATCCTCATTTCCTTTTCAATGCCTTACAGACGATCGGCGCTGTTGCCCTCAGGTCCAATGCGAAGAATGTGTACAGGCTCATCACTTCCCTTTCGAAGATGATGAGGTATTCCCTTCATGCGGATCAGTGGGTCACGGTCAAGGATGAGCTCACCTATATCGAGTCGTACCTCTTCCTGCAGAAGGAACGCTTCGGGGAAGGGGTCCGCGCGGATATCATCGTCGAAGAGGACGTACTTCCTGCATCGATTCCGAGCATGATCCTCCAGCCCCTTGTGGAGAATTATTTCAAGCACAGCTATGAAGAAGGATATGAGAATTCTACCTTAGCCATCCATGGGAAACGAGAGGGGGATTCCATTACCTTCAGCGTACAAAATACCGGTGCGTCCATGACCGAAGGAGAGCTGGAATGGATCCAGGCATCTCTGTACAGGAAAGCCCCCGCCGAACAGTCTCGAGACAGTGGGATCGGGCTGAAGAATATTTATGAACGCCTGCAGTTGAATTTCAATGAGGAAGCATTGTTTGACATTGACCGAATGGAGGGGAACGGCTTCAGGGTCACCATGACGCTTCCATTCCTGGAGAGGAGGAAACCGAATGAAAGCACTGATAGTCGATGATGAACGGAATGTTCGCAATGTCCTCCGCCAGCTCGGGGAATGGGAGAGGCTCGGCATCACGGAGATCTTTGAGGCGGCGAATGGAGTCGAGGGACTCGGGATCATCAAGCAAGAGGAACCCGACATCATATTCACGGATATCAAAATGCCGAAGATGACGGGGATGGAGCTCATAGAAGAAATCAATAAGCTGTCCTTCAAGGGAAAGATCATCCTCGTTACCGGGTATGACGATTATACCTTTATGCGGAAGGCGATCCAGTTGAACAGCTTCGATTATTTGCTGAAGCCCATCGAGGAAGAAGCGTTTCAGGCCGTCCTGGAGAAAGTGGTGGAGGCAGTGAAAGAGGAAGCAGCAGAGGTGATCGAGCAGGGAGAGATCCTGGAAGAAGCGATAAGATTGCGCGGAAATCAGATCATGACCGCCATCTGTTCAGGGGAGAACATGGAGGAAGACACCATTGCGCCCCTTCTCCCCGATGAAAAGGAAATGGACATGACGCTTCTTTCCTTCTATGGGAAAGAGCGTCCGGAAATACATATAGAAGCTTTGGATGAGGAGCTCGGTATCCGGAGAATCGGCAGGGCATTCACCTATCTTAATGGGGAGAGCCTGTGCATCGTGATCACGTCGAAGGATCAGTGGCTCTATGTGGAAGAATGGATGAGTGAAAACATGACAGTCCCCGTCCGTCTTGTCCAGAACGGGCTCGATTCCCTGGGAAGCATCCAGGATGTGTTCGAAGGATTATCCAGCGAGCTCGAACAGAATCAGTACCGGACGATCCGCCGTCCCGATGAAATGGAGGCGGCAAGGCGTATCCAGGAGATCGTTTCCTATGTAGAGACCTATTATATGGAGGATATCTCCCTTGAAAAGCTGTCGAAAATGTTTTTCCTCACCAGGGAGCATATTTCAAGGACATTCAAGAAAGAAACCGGCATGACCCTGTCGAAGTTCGTGACAAAGCTCCGGATCCAGCAAGCGAAGTCGTGGCTCGTGGAGACGGAGGAGTCGATCTATTCGATTGCCACCATGCTCGGCTATCAAGATGAGAAATACTTTTCCAAACTATTTAAAAAAGTGACCGGACTGACGCCGTTTGAATTCCGGTCAAGCGGGGGATCAGAATGAAACAGAAACTACTCAAAGCCTTTATCATCGGCTTCATCTCTGTCACACTCACTGCTTGCGGCGAGTCCAAAGAAGAGAAAAAAGAATCGGAACCTGAAGAAGAAAAGGTCACCCTCACGATCCGGAATCCCAAGGTGGAAATCGCCAACGAGTTCGAACAGATGGTATCCACTTATGAGGAAGAGAACCCGGGAGTCGCCATCAAGGTGGAGACGGTTGGGGGAGCGGCGGATGATTATTCCGATATCACGGCGAAGCTTGCAGCGGGTGAAGGACCGGATATCTTCACCAATCTCGGACGGGAAGCCGCGAAGGAGTGGAGACGGTTTTTAGAAGATTTGTCAGATGAGCCGTGGGTCAACCGGGCATCTGAGAATGTGCTAGCCGGGATTACGTTGGATAATAAGGTATACGGGATGCCGATGAATATAGAAGGCTTCGGTATCGTCTACAACCGGGATCTCTTTCAAAAGGCGGGCATCACTTCCCCGCCATCGACCTACCAGGGGCTTGAGGAAGCAGCTGCTAAGCTCGACCGTAAGGGAATCATGCCCTTTGCCAACGGCTATTATGAGGATTGGAAGCTCGGCCATCATATGGCGAGTGTCGCCTTTGCTCAAGCAGACAAGGGATTCCCTCAAGGATTGGATAATGGTTCAGCTAGCTTCCGGGACAATCCGTCATTCCAGAATCTATTCACCCTCCTCGATCTGACGGTCCGTTACGGAAATGAACGCCCCACTAACACCGACTATTACACGGAGCTAGAACAGTTCACAGAGGGAAAGGCCGCCATGATCCTGCAGGGCAACTGGATTCAGCCACTGCTCGAAGGCAAGGCAGTTTCTGTGGGCATGTTCCCCGTGCCTCTCAATGATCGTAAAGAAGGCAGGATCCTAGCAGGCGTCCCGAGCTATTGGGTCATTAATTCCCAATCCTCCCCGGAGGAAAAACGGGAAGCGAAGAAGTTCCTGAACTGGATGGTGTCATCAGAGAAAGGACAGGCATACATGACGGAGAAGTTTCACTTCATTCCGGCCTTCAAGGACATCCCCGTCCAGGACATTGGTCCACTCGGAGAGGAAACCCTGAAGTTGATCAAGGATACGAACACCTTCAACTGGTCCTCCTTTTCCCCATGTATCAAAAAGGAGATGGGAGGAATCATGCAGGATTATATCGATGAAGAGAACTCGGGGCAGGAAGCATTAGAGGAATTCGACAGGGCTTGGAAGGAAGGGGCGTGCCTGTCATCCTCCTCTTAGGCTGGGTGATCGAGCATGGAAAGCGACTCGTCGGGATGGACGGTCGTTTTTTTGTACGGTAGGTCCCTCTCCCTGTTAATCGTCTCCATGACTTTCATCCCCCCATATGAGCCTATCCTCCCCCTTATCAATTTAAGACGAAAATGACATCAATCCATGCCATATCCAGTTCTGGCCCCCCCTCTTATACTGATATATGTAAGGCGAGCTTAGAGCGCCGGAACTTATAACTATCATTTAGGAGGAGTACATAATGAACTATCGTCAATTTGCAAGCAAAGCAACCGTTGTTTCGTTAAGTGCAGCCATTCTTTTCGGAGGCGGCTTCACATCTGCTTCTGCCAACGGGGCTGGGGAAGAAGGATACAAAGAAACGTACGGCACGTCACAGATCACCCGCCAGGATATGAAAAACATGGTCGAGCAGCATGGGGATGACCGCTTCACCGTTCCTTCCTTTGACGCTTCTTCCATCAAAAATGTAGAATCGGCAACCAAGGTGGATGAAAACGGAAACGAAATCAAAATGGATGTATGGGATACATGGCCGCTTCAAAACGCAGACGGCACCGTGGCTGAGTACAACGGCTACCACATCGTCTTCGGACTTGCCGGTGATCCGAAAAACGCCAATGATACATTCGTCTACATGTTCTATAAGAAAGTCGGCGATGATTCCATCGATGCCTGGAAGAATGCAGGACGAGTTTTCGACGATGAAGATAAATACAAAGCGAACGACGAAACCTTAAAGGGTCAGGTAGAAGAATGGTCGGGATCAGCCCTCTTCACAGAAGACGGTGACATCCGCTTATTCTACACGAATCGCGGAGACTTCAACGAAAGCAAAGGCCTATTCGGACGTCAAACATTGACCACTGCCCAAGTCAACGTATCAGAAGAAGCGAAAAGTGAATTGAAAATCGACGGTATCGAGGATCACAAATCCATCTACAGCGGTGGAGACGGGGAAACCTATGAAACCGTGGGCCAAGCATTCGAAGACCGCAACTTCATGAACAACCACACGCTCCGTGACCCGCACTACATCGAAGATAAGGGCAAAAAATACTTAGTATTCGAAGCAAACACAGGTACAGAGTATGGTTACTCAGGTGAAGATTCCCTGTATAACCGAGCTTACTACGGAAAAGGAATGAAATTTTTCAAGGAGGAATTCAAAGCCCTTCAGGTAAGCCCGAAGAAAGATCTGGCTGAACTGGCTAACGGCGCAATGGGAATCATCGAAATCAACGACGACTACACGATCAAGAAAGAAATGAAGCCGCTTCTTGTATCCAACACGGTGACGGACGAAATCGAGCGCCCGAACATCTTCAAGAAAGATGGCAAGTTCTACTTATTCACTAGTACACGCGGATCGAAAATGACCATCGATGGCGCTGATGATGAAGATATCTACATGCTTGGTTATGTTGCGGACTCATTAACAGGTCCTTTCAAGCCAATGAACGAAACAGGGATCGTCCTGCATCAGGATCTGGATCCTAACGATCTCACATGGACGTACGCACACTATGTCATCCCGCAGCAGGATTCCGATCAATTCGTTGTGACGAGTTATATGACAAACCGTGGCTTCTTCCAAGATCACAAATCAACATTTGCTCCTTCATTCCTTCTTGATATCAACAACAAGAAATCATCTGTTGTGAAAGACGGCATTCTGGAGCAAGGTCAAATCACGTACGACGAACAATAATAGCAAACTTCAAAAAAAGAAAATGTCAGAGATGGCATTTTCTTTTTTATTAGGTGGTGGAAAGAAATGAATCCAGTAAAAAGAAAGAAGGGAATCGTCATGCTAATGGTTCTGATCGTCCTGATGGTTGGAGCGTCTGCATGGTGGATGAAATCTCAGGACAAAGACGAACGCCCTGAGGCTGAAAAGAATGTTTCGTACCGGTCATCCTACCATTTCACGACCCCCGACAAGTGGAAGAACGACCCGCAAAAGCCGGTCTACTATAAAGGGAAATACCACTACTACTATCTTTACAACAAAGACTACCCGGACGGCAACGGGACGGAGTGGCGTCATGCCGTATCCGAGGACCTCATCCACTGGGAAGACCAGGGAGTGGCGATCCCGAAATACACCAATGAAAACGGCGATCCATGGTCCGGCTCCGTCGTCATCGACCGGGAGAATACAGCCGGTTTCGGAAAGGATGCCTTCATTGCGATCGTGACCCAGCCAACCGGGGAGACCGGTGAGCAGGAACAATACATGTGGGTGAGTAACGATGAAGGAAAGACATTTGAAAATTATAGTCATGAGCCAGTCTTGAAGAATCCTGGTACGAAGGATTTTCGTGATCCCAAAGTTATGTGGGATCACGAACGGGACAAATGGGTCATGCTCATGGCAGAAGGTTCGAAGGTCGGTTTCTATGAATCTGAGAATCTGAAGGATTGGACGTTTACAGGGGATTTTCAGACATCGGACTTAGGCGTGTTGGAATGTCCCGATTTGTTTAAAATGAAGGCGCCCGACGGCACGGTGAAGTGGGTGCTCGGAGTGAGTGCCAATGGAGAAGCGATCGGGGAACCGAATACGTACGCCTACTGGACAGGGGAATTCAATGGCAGTACGTTTGAAGCCGATCAAGCTGATCCCCAGTGGCTGGATTATGGATTTGATTGGTATGGTGGGGTGACGTTTGAAGATGGTAAGGCTGAGGATAAGGAAGAGAAGAGGTATGCGTTTGCCTGGATGAATAAGTGGTCGTATGCGGATAACACTCCGACGATGGAGCATGATGGGTTTAATGGGACTGATTCGATCTTACGGGAAATCAGGTTGGATGGTGATGCTGGGAGTGGATATTACCTTGTGTCGAAGCCTATTGAAGCGCTTGATGGGTTGGTGGAATCTACAGAGACGTTTGAGGGTATTACTGTTGAAGACGGAATGGAGAAGCTGGATTTTGAAGGTGAGACTTATCGGATAGAGGCGGATATTTCTTGGGAGGATGCTGATCAAGTCGGCTTCAGATTACGCGAGTCCGAAGATCAATCCCGACATATCGATGCTGGAATCTCCCTTGAAGGCGACTATTCATACCTAAACCGGAGCTTTATCGATCAACCGGACAGAGAAGGGACATTTGTGGAAAGCAAGGCACCATTCGATTCCGCTGCTAAACAGGCTCATCTCACCATTTTTGTTGATAAGACGAGTGTCGAGGTCTTTATTGACAATGGTCGAACCGTTCATACTAACTTGGTCTTTCCACGACCTGAGGATCAATGTATTTCTTTATTTTCGGAAGGGGGACAAGTGACGTTTGAGAAGTTGAAGGTGGAGAAGCTAAGATCATCTCAATAACTATGAGTATTTTAATTTTCGAAAACATTCGTGATGAAACACCCTAATGAAAATTTTAAAGGGTGTTTTTGGTGAAGTGGTTCAATATAAGGGTCAGACCCCTTATGGTCAGGTACCGGTTATAAGAGGTCAAAATGAGGTGACACGGTGGGAATCAGGCCATAACTTTAACAACCTCATCATCATGCAAACAAAACTACAAATTCACCTGAATATGCTCCTTCATCAAAATTTGGAGTATGATCCCCGGGCATGCGAAATTTCTGTTTAATCCTTACTTACATTAAGAAAACCTATGATTCTATCCCTCGCTTTTTGCGAGGATTCTCTATTATAGTTTGACGAATAAGGGTCACTGTACCCGTGTTTCCCCTTGTATTTCTGAATTTCGATATTCTTTTTTTCTAACGTCAAAATGACTTCATCAACCTGAAAGGATGGCTCATCTTCAGGAAAGAACAATAGAGTAGGGCATCGTGGTGTGATCTCCAAATAGTTTCGGATGCGTGAACCGTAGTATCCTATGACTCCATCAATCTTTTCATCTTCACTGCATAACCAAGCAACCGTTGCTCCTACGCTGAATCCGATGGTCACCACTTTTTTGTATTCAAGTTTGCAATCTGACAGGATTTCCATTATTTTTTGTGAAGATCGAGCAAATCCGATATTCTCCATGAAATGACGGTACGCCAGTTCTTCTTGAGAATAATCGAAAGGGGTGTCCCTCTCTAATAAATCCGGGCAGATGACATCCACACCCTGTTCTGAAATAAATTCACAAAAGTTCTGTATATGCTGGTTGATTCCGTAAATCTCGTGAATGACTATCGTAACCGTACTGGAATTTTGCTGTATTCGAATCATGTTCTTGCCCCCTTATTCTTCACCGTCTAGTATACTATTTTTTCCATATCCACATAAGATGAAAAAGACATCAACCCAGATTAGGGTCTATGGGCATGTCGGCACAGGTAGTGATAAGGATAAGAAGGCTTCCTGTTCGAAGATTGAGGAGGTTTATCCGTTCGGCAAGTATGATGAAGGGATTAAAGGAAATGGCCGGTGCTTCAGGAGGGAATTACATCAACGCGAGAAGTCATGAGGACCTGACGACGGAATTCAAGCAGACGGCGGATATGCGAAGGTTTGGTTACAGTGTCATGATGATACTATGATGACATTGAATGTTTTGTATACCATCAAAAGGCAACTGGATAATTGGTATAACATGAAAGAGAAGCATAGCAATCGAGAAATCAACAACCTTGAGAATGCAACGAACTATCTTAATACCCAAGGAATCATAGATGATTCTGTGTTCCTTGATTTTATGATACGAACAGAGATAGTTTCTTAAATAAGCACGACGAAGTAACAGACGGTTTCTAGGATCTAATGATTGATTAATGAAGAAGGTCCGTCCCTCATTTCGAGGGACGGACCTTCTTAACGTTACTTATCCGCTACATATTTATTACTCCCAGGAAGCTTCTTTATTTCATTCCAGGCTTCAATGGCCTCGGTTCTACTTTTGCCCCGATTATTCGGGTCGGAAAAGAAGTCGCGGGTGAATTGATTGTATTCGAATTGTGGTGCAATCTGTTTCTTGTATGAAGGTCTTTCTTTCGTTTTTCTTCTTCATACCATGCTTCCACTGCATCACGATAGGTCTTCCCTGTACTGTTTTTGAAGTAGTCTTGGATATAGGTCGAGAGATGAAATGCCGGAATGACCGACTTGAAAAATGCCCTCACTTCCTGACTGCAGCGATGATGTTCTGTAATGAGGGTATCAAGATTTAAATTTACTTGAGGTACTGATTTCCGGTTTCCTTTTTTTCTAACAGGCTTTTTGATTTCACCTGTCTGCAGGAAGGTCTCAATCCGTTCTGATAGCTCTACCTTCGAACCTGAAGCACTGATTCCATTGGCCCGGCTAAATGTTTGCAGCTCTTCCTTTAACCAGTAATACTCTTTGAACGCTTGAATGGGTGTATTCTTTGTTAATGGGGGTCTCAATCATACCAGCTCCTGAAATTCCATTTACATCCATTTTAGAACAAGTGTTCTTGTTTGTCCATAAAAATTGATGTAACGAGTGAAATGGAAGCTTACTGCCTCGGACCAAGCAATATCACACCAACCCCAACCAAACAAATCCCCGCACCAACCCAGTCATACAAATCAGGTGTTTTCTTATCGATTCCCCATCCCCATAGGACGGACAGGACAATGAATACTCCCCCATATGCCGCGTAGACCCTGCCGAATGAAGGGAAGGATTGGAAGGTTGCGATGACGCCGTACAGGGCAAGGGAGATTCCGCCGGCCACTCCCCAATAGACTGGCTTCCCTTCCCGAAGCCATAGCCAGATGAGGTAGCCTCCTCCTATTTCAGCGATTCCGGCAAGGAAGAATAATATGATGGCATTTAGCATGTGGATCACTTCCTATATAAGTTTATGTATTTGGATTATAACGTACTTTCGAAGATCAGGGCTTAGAATCCACGTTTCCAAACATTTGTCTATTTCCACCAAACCTTCTACAATAAAAGGAACAAGAGATGGCAGCTCGTCTCATACTGGAGGTGGAAGTGAAATGGATAATACCGAAAAGCACTATTCAGAGGAAAAGTTTTGGGATAAGTTGAAAAGGTACGGCTTGAAGGCGGGACATTCCGTCGTTTATACGGCTTTACTTCTTTATTTTGTCCTGCAAAAGCCAGATATTCCCGTGAAGGCGAAGATGATCATTATCGGGGCTCTGGGGTATTTCATCCTTCCGACAGATTTCATTCCCGATATGGCGGTGGGAGTAGGGTTTACAGATGACCTTGGTGCGTTGGGTCTGGCTTTGCTGCAGGTGGCCATGTATATCGATGACGAGGTGAAAGGTAAGGCTAAGGCGAAGTTGAGTGATTGGTTCGGGGAGGATGTGGATACGTCTGAGGTTGATGGGAAGTTGTAGTGAGATAAGAGGGGAAAAATAAAATGCCTTGAAGATTTCAGTGTCATTGACGTAAATGTTGATGATGCTTTTTTTTAATACGAACTTCATGTCCACGTTTGACCAAGGTGACGAACGTTGTGAAGTGTGTGATGTGGGATGATGTTCATATTCTAGTGAGATTTCTTTCTCCCCATATCCACTATATATCGTTCACCTTATCATCATTGGTCTCATACTTTTTGGTAAAGTAAAGCGTAAGGATCACCCCAAGTATTACGATGCCGATACAAACAGAGAGGGGGAAGTCCCAGCGGGTGTAGAGGACGGTTGAAGCCCCAATGATCGTGATCCATTCAAAAGCTAAAAAGGATTTAAGGTATTTCATCGTGTGTTCTCCTTTTATTCCAATTATTGTTAATTAATAGTACCATATTTTAGTTGCGATCGTGAAGAATATCCATCTATTTTTAATGCTTTCGTCTGTGGAGGGTTGGACTCGCGAATGAAATCATACCAAACGGATAGATTCTGTCCTTCCTCTATGCTGTTGAACTTTTCTTCATCCGCAACACCGACGCGGATGGTGTCAGAGAATGTCTCTTTGGACTCGCCGGTTAGTTCCAGAGTTATGCCTTTGCAACGTTTCTGGATGACTTTTCCGTGAATGATTTTGTCGTCGGACAAGTCGTCATAGCTTGCGTTGTCCGGGTGTACGCCTTCACAACCAATAAGAAGAACCAGGTTTGTCACTAGAAGAATCAATAAGCTTTTTCTTTTCATTCGATTCACCTCAATGGATCAGTCGAAGAGAAGGAGAGTTATGTTACAGGTAGGGCAGATGAAAGTAGTGGTATTAAACATGGAAGCGAAGAGAGTATAGGAGATTTAACGGAAAAAGGAGCTCACCCTCTATCGGATAAGCTCCTTTTCACTTCACCAATTAAAAAAGAAGTAAGCCAGAATGAAGTACAGTACAAACATTGTTTCAAGAAGTAACATCACCAGATCCCATTTGCTCTTGCGGAACGTCTCCCCATCTTGAATGCCGATGATCAGCTTTAAGACCAACAGAAGGAATCCTATTACGATCGCATAGATATTGTGGAGGACAAAAGCGGCTATGATATAGATAAGTCCTTTAAAGATAAACGTGCCGATCAGGATTCCCATTGTCAGTCTGAATTGACTTATAGGGAAGAATGCCCCGGAATCCTAGAATTCTATATACTTATCTTTATTCGAGCGATATCTGAAGATCAGTTCGACATTGTTGATCAATAAGATTGCACACCACACTAAGATCAGTGTTTCTTCAACTGACATTCCAAACAACGGATCACCCCTCATGATTACTTATCGTCGAATAAATCCTCGTCCCCCTGTGGTTCTTTGATTCCATGCTTTTCTTCGAGGAGTCGCCCGATGACCGAGTTGTTAATGCCTTCTCGAACGGCTCGCTCAACAATGATGTAGAAGATAAAGAGAAAAACTATAAGAACGATAACGATTATAAAGATTAAAAAGAGTTCCATGACATTCAATTCCTATATTCGATTAGTGGCGCTCAAACAATCCATCCATTCAACACCATCCCCACATTAATCACCATGTGAAAAACGATTGAAGGATAGATACTATCCGTCTTTAAAACCACCATGGCATAGAATAGGCCCCCAAAAGAGAAGAGGAGACTGATGAGTACAGGGATTCCGATGGATATATGTAATATTCCGAATCCGATGCTGGTGACGACTACTGCATAAAGGGTGGAGACGTTTCGTATCAGAGATGACAATATGATCCCTCTCCAAATGAGCTCTTCTAATATAGCGTTCAGGATGGCAAACCCTATAGCGAATAAGAATACGGATTTCACATCACTGATTCCCGCAGACCAGATCAATGGGATGAGGATGGTACTGGATCCCAATAGCCCAATCAGTAAAAATAAGGGCGTTGAAATGGTATGGGAGGGCATAGAGATGCGCCTTCTCCAATTCGGGAACACAGTGAAGAAACGAATTTTTTCTTTTGATATTAAGTGTGAGACTGCTAAAGCCATCAGGATGGATAGAAGAATACTTCTATTCAACAGGATTTTCGTTTCTTTTGAAACATTCCACTCGTTGATCCAGCCTGTTGTGAATTGAAATACCAGTAACCCGAACAGGAAGAACAGGAATAGGGAAATTACGGACCGGTTCTTTTTAGTAGAGAGATAGAGGATGAATAGGCCCAGTAGCGGCAGCAGTCCCCAATCGTATGTTCTATATGAAAGAAGGATGATTCCTGCGAAAAACAGGGCGGCCGAACTTATAAGGAAAATCGTTTGTTGTGAACGAATCATCAAGCTCCCCCTTTGATTATCTTTAAAAATAGTTTAGCATAATTTTCCTATTTTGCATGAGTACTTTTTCCATTATGGACGAAAAGACCATTACTTGTGGTAAAATTAGGATAGTTTACATAAGCGGAGGAATGGACATGTACAAACACATCATATGGGACTTCGATGGCACTCTTTTTGATACATATCCCGTGATGGCGGGCACCTTCAAGGAAACGCTAGAAAGACATGGAATCGAAGAGCCGTTAGAGGAAATTATGAAACAGATGAAGGTATCGATCACATCCACTCTGAAACATTATGAAAAAAGGTATGGGATTGGAAAGGAATTTGTCACAGCCTACAATTCCCGCAGAAAAGAAGTGGAATTCGATTTGTCCAAGCCCTTTGAAGGGATCGTGGAACTCTGTAAGTATATTCATGAAACGGGCAGAAGAAATTATTTGTACACCCACAGGGGCGAGCCTTCGATCAAGATGCTGGAGAGTTATGGGCTGACGGGCTACTTTTCTGACTTCATCACCTCTCAGCACGGGTTTTTAGAGAAAGCCGAGTCCGGATGCCATACAGCATTTGATACGTACGCATGATATAGACCACTCAGAAGCGATCATGATCGGGGATCGGGATTTGGATTTATTATCTGGAAAAAATGCAGGGATCAGTGCCTGTTATTTTACGGATAAGGTTGAAGAGAATCCTCATGCTGATTATGTTATGACGAGTGTGGAAGAATTGTATTCTATCATTTGAGGTTTGAACTTCTAATTCGATATGATTTATTTGGAGTCGCTCTTCCTCTACCTAAGATATTTTATGATTGAGTTCATTGGATAATTTTAGGGTGGATGGATACGTCAGAATTTGATGGTAAATTGTAAATGGACAGAGAAAAGCCACCCGCTGAATTCAGTGGGTGGCTTTTCACATGAGTTGGTCAATTTCAAGATAGTAACACATTAACACAGAGTTCAATGAATGACAAATTTAAGTAATCAGGATTAGATGGGGCGGTGCGTAGAATGGGTTATTAGGCTTGTTGATTTTCCTTGCCACGAACTGAAAATTGGTATATGTTGATTTCGAAAATATGTTGGCGTCCATTTGGTTAATGACGATGTGTTATCGTAGCGCAGTGCCTCCTGAGTATCGGGGGCACTAGCAACTTCTGCTATCTAGTTTAGTTTTTTATCTCTTTTTGTATTGCCAAACAAGTAGATGAGTCCAACAATAACGAATGTAGCAATTGAAAGACAATTAAATACATTCTTAAACATATAACTAATCGAATCTGAATTATTAATTACCAGCGACAATAATACTATTATAAGCAGAAACAAGCGCCAAAACTTATTATTCAATCTGCCAATCCTCCCATCAAACAAACCCAAAAAATCCAATTATCATTTAATTTTACCATATTAATCTCATACATTTAAAAACAACAAAGTTTACGAAAACAGCTTTTCTGAAAGATTATAGTTTACTTGGTTCTTGTAGAGGAAAAGTTGTGTCATTGTGAATCGTGCGAAAGCGGATTGTTTGGACTTGAACTCTTAATCAAGAAGATACACGGGTGTGAGGAAACGTACCGTTCCTTTCCTGATAATCGACCATTGATTTTTCAGGGTTTTCCATCTGCTTTTCCCATGACCGTGATGAAATCCTCGACAAACCGTGGATAGTCCAATTCAAGGAAGATGTTGATGTTTTTTTCAGCCGGCTTGGAACTGGCCCTGAAATCTGCGATGGACGTTCCCATTCCAATTCCCGTGGTCAAGATGTTGACCTCCCTTCTGATGGACCGCCCCATATCCGGGTTCGCCATCAGGGATAGGGTCACGACATCGTGCATGGGTGCACCGTTTATACCAGGAATGAGCTTCTTATATGCTTCAATATAGTATTCCATGACTTCATCCATGATCTCTATCAATGGGTTATCTGACATCTGCTGGATGTAACGGATTTGGTCCATGGTGATGATGGCTTTGTTCGAGACATTCAAGGGAACGATGTAAAGATTGGTCAGTTCCCTGACCACCACCTGTGATGCAATGGGGTCACCATAGAAGTTCGCTTCTGCAGAGGGGGTCACGTTTCCAGGAACCAAAAAGGCGCCTCCCATAATGTAAAATTCCTTGATGTCTTCGACGATATTTTCACCTAATAAGTAAAGGGAGGCAAGGGATGTATTTCTCCCAACGTCAACTATGGTGATATCGTCTTGGTCCTTGATGATTTTGTAAAGTTCTGAGAAATTGGTGAGTTCACCAGATAAGCTCTCAGGGGGTCTGATGGGACCGAGCCCTTCCTCTCCGTGGATCTCAGGATAATACGTTGGGATTTCCCCTGTGGAGGGACTATTGGTTCCCCCGATGATCGGGATATCCTCACGTCCTGCAAGTTTGAGCAAATAGGCGATATTATCCGTGGCCTGCTCTTTTGATGTATTCCCATAGCTTGATACGATGGCGAGTATTTTAATGTCGGGGTTCAGCAGGGCGTACATGATGGCAATGGAATCATCAATGCCGGGATCCGCAAACAAAATGATTTTCTTCATCGGACATTCTCCTAACCAATTATGATGTATTTATATAACGTATCAATAGATAAATGGGATTATTCCTTTGATAGAGCAATTAGGTTAGCCACGTACTGCCCAAACAGAAGATTTGTCATCATTCACGAAACATGTGATGATTTATTCATACTCAATTCATCAGAATAAGGAGATGAGGATATGAACTTAGCAGTAGTAGGAGCGAACGGACAAATCGGGAAGCAAGTGATCAGGCTCTTAATAGAAAGCAGCGAGCATACGCCAAGGGCCATTGTGAGAAAGAAAGAGCAAGCCCAGGCCTTTGAACAGGATGACGTCCAATCTTCACTGGTTGATCTAGAGGGTACGGTGGATGAGATTACACATGGTCTGAAGGGGGCCGATGCCGTCGTATTCACAGCCGGGTCCGGTGGTAAAACGGGTGCGGATAAGACGCTTCTAATCGATTTAGACGGAGCGGTCAAAACGATGGAGGCGGCCAAGCAGGCAGGAATCGACCGGTTCATCATGGTGAGTGCCCTGCAGGCACATAATCGTGAGAATTGGAACGAGTCCTTGAAGCCGTATTATGTGGCGAAGCATTTTGCTGATCGGGCTTTGGAACAGAGCGGATTAACCTATACTATCATCCGGCCGGGCGGGTTATTAAATGAAGCAGGTACAGGGAAGGTGACCGCAGGAGAGAATCTATCAAGAGGATCGATTCCGCGGGAAGATGTAGCGGGCACGATCGTAGCGAGCCTGGACGAAGAACGTACATGTAACAAGGGCTTCGATTTGATTTCAGGAAATGATGGGATTGAAGAGGCTGTTCGAAACGTATAATTTGAGAAGAAAGAATGATCATCCTGAGGGTGGTCATTCTTTTTTTATAAAAATTAATGATTGTGATTAACATCCTATTTTGAAATAATTGGTAGTAAGACAAAATGGGGTTATAACGGTCCTGAACAACAAGCTCGAGGGGGAGTCAAATGGAATGTATTCATTGCAAAAATGAAATGGTAAAAGGGTGTAACGTCAATGTTGAAGGTGTCATGTATGGAATAAAAATAAGTGAAAAACGGAAAGGTTTTTTTAATAAAGTTTCGGCAAAACCTAAAGCAGCTGTTTGTTCAAACTGCGGCTATGTGGCTTTCTATATGGAGGATTATAAATCATTCAGAGAGTAGAAATATTTACTGAAAGGAGACTACACAGGAGGGCATGATATCCAATCGTAAAAGGGGGTTTTTTATGAATAGGAGATTGGTATTTTTTTCACTATTCATTCTGGTCGGTATCATACTCTCTGGTTGCAGCAGAGAGAAGGATGAAACCACGTGGATGGAATCTGAAACCTTTCAACATGAAAACGTAACCCTGTATGGAACCGAGGGTGTGTTCGGAATGACTAAGGTTAACGGTGAAGGGGATGAACCAGAGTTTCCGGTTGGTGAGGGAAGACATTATGATGTTTATTTTCGGGAGGATTCAATTGCTGTTAATGGAAAGAAGTATAAGATGTTAGCCACTCATAAGGAAACCAATGAAACAGTTCATCTATATGAATGGGGGATCGACAATAACAGGAGTGGTGCGAAATTCGCCCTGGGATTGACGTTTTTGTTGATGAAGAAGAATTAACCAGTTTTGTTGTGAATGTAGAAAAGCCGTAGATTACCTTATTCTGGATAGAGAGAAATGAATAGCTGGAGGGGGATGTTCAAGTGCTGAAAAATAAAGAAGGTGTCATCAAGTTGATTGGGAACGATCCTGGCATGATAGAGATTATTAAGGCTGCAGGCTCATTGGATTTACCGGATTGGTGGATATGCGCTGGATTTGTACGTTCGAAAATATGGGATACTCTCCATGGATATAAAGAGAGGACCTATACTCCAGATGTGGATGTCATCTATTTCGATGAAAAAAATAGTGATGAAGAAATCGAAAAAAGGTTTGAAGCAGAATTACGATCCATCATGCCTGCCATCCCCTGGTCTGTTAAGAATGAGGCAAGGATGCATGTTGTAAACGATCTTCCGCCCTACACTTCTTCAGAGGATGCGATTTCAAAGTTTCCTGAGACAGCCACTGCTCTTGGAGTAAAGATGGACAGGGAAGGTCAGTTGGTCCTTACGGCTCCTTGTGGCCTAGATGATGTGATCAATTTAGAAGTAAAGCCTACCCCTTTTTTTAGAGAGACAGAAGAGCTAGTTTCCATTTATGAAGAGCGGATAAGGAAGAAGAACTGGAAGGGGACTTGGCCTGGAATTATCGTTCACCATATAAATAAGGGGGAGTAAATGGTCTTCCGTAAAATAAAGTCATAATTTTAATACTATTAATGAGTTAGAATCAATAATTTGAATTAATTGGAATGTTAACTTATTTCATAAAGGGGGATGTTGGTTGAAGCACTTAGAGCAAGAGTTAGGGGAGCGAAACTTGAAGCTGCTTCGGATGCAGGTAATTGAAGGGGCTCATGCAGGGAATATCTATCGAATCGAAGTTCTCGATTTATACATAACTGGACCATCGATGATCTTCAGCAGATCGAGGTAATGAAGCTACATCGATACCGTGGATTATATGAAATCACTGCACAGATTTTCGGGTGATCCTTCCTAAGATGAAGAAGGGAGAAAACGTGAAAAACTCTACAATTCTCAAATATGTATTTTTATTTATAGTTGTTATTGCCCTAATGGCTGCCTGGGCTTATACAGAAGACCAGGACTCTTATTCGGAACCGTACAAAGCCATTCAGGCGGTTGATAAGGAACTCCAGTTGATTCCTGCCTATAAGGTGGGGGATGAGTCCCTGTACTTTGTCATTAAAGATAAAACCAACCTTGGGGTTACGGTCGTTCGAAAGGGAATATTCGGCTGGAAAAGCGGGATGTTTACCTGGGGACCCTTAGATCCTAATCGAGAATATGAAAAGCTGCAAGGAATTCAAGGACATGGAGAGGGCTTGGTTTATGGAATGATCAGGAAAGGTGATGAGAGAGTGGTGACCGTTGATGATCAAGAAGCTACGGTATTAAATTTGACCATTTTATCCCCCTCAGTAGTAAAGGAATATCATTTGGAGGGGCTATATCTTTGGTATTTTGAAAGCTACAAAAATCTTAATGATCAACAGGTTAAGTTGCTGCGTAAAGATACTCGGGAAATCATCGAATCCCTAGAATTATAGAATTCAATACATGCGGGAGGGGGAAGTCGATTACATGGATCAATTCTGGTTGAGATTTTTTCTGTTTATAGCGAGTTATGGATTGTTGATATTTTTGTTTAATAAAGGAATGAGAAAGTGGTTTAAAGTAAAAAAGAAAAAGCTCTTCTCCTATCATCATTTGAATGAAAAACATAAGAAGATAGATTGGATGATCAGAATTACTTTCGCTACCCTGATTGTCGTTGGCGGTATATACAATGCTACCCAGCCTCCACTAGAAAGAATTTGGTTCTTTGAAACTCATATCTTGCTTATTGTCTCTGTCATTGTGTCTGAAACGATTAGAGCTGTTGTGGAGAAGCGATACGCAGAAAATAGGAATGATTATAAATTCACCATTTCTCAGTTAGTCTTACTGTCATTGTCGTTGCTATTGATTTTCAGTACGGATTTTTTTGGTTTGTTTGATTAATCATATTTAATAAGGATCAGAAAAAAGATGAGGGAACAGGGGATATTACATTAAAAATTAAGGGTCCCAAAACTGAAGTTCAATAAGACATTTGATCTTCAGCTTTTTTTATGAATTTCCAATAAATGAAACTTTCACCGGATTCAAACGTATGTAAGAAAAAACCAAATGATAGATAGAAAGGGTTGATCTGGTGGATGCCATTGGACTTCTATCCATCTTATTTGTATCAGGTTGTGCAATGGTCGAAACCTTATTTTTATATGCATCAAAATAAGGGAATCAGTTAAAACTCTGCGACAGTTGTTTGTCCTAATGCGTGTAAGAAATAAGCGGCAAAGGAATGGGCAGCAGTGTGAAAGGTTCATTTTAAGTATAGGAAAGAGGATGAAGAGCGTGGTTGAAAAGGAAAATGTGCTTTTAGAATGGATTAAAGCTTTGGTTATAGCGTTAGTCGTTGTATTTATTGTTCGTACTTTCTTGGTCACTCCTATCATGGTGAAGGGGTCTTCCATGAATACGACTCTGCAAGACGGGGAGCGAATGATTGTGTCTAAATTAGGGGATACAGAGCGCTTTGATATCGTTGTGTTTCACGCAAATGAGGAACAGGATTATATTAAGCGTGTGATTGGCCTTCCTGGAGATAAGATCGAGTATAAAGGGGACACGTTATATGTAAATGGGAAAGCGTATGAGGAACCTTTCCTGGATGAACAAAAAGAGAATGTACAGGGTGAATTGACAATGCCTTTTACCTTGGAGGATACGGCTGTCGGACAATCGACCGTTCCGGAAGGTCATCTGTTCGTGATGGGTGATAACAGAAGGGATAGTAAGGATAGCAGGCATATTGGGGCGATTCCCATGGAGAAGATTGTAGGGACTACGAATGTTGTGTTTTATCCGCTTAAGGATATGAAGATTGTTGGAGAGTAGTTCATTTGATGCAAAAAGATGGGGGCAGGTGAGCGTACTATGAAAAGATCTTGTATGTTTGTCATTCTATTAATCCTGATTAGTGTGGGATGTTCTGATGATCGCGAGACCGATCAACCTACTATTTCCATGAAAACAGATTCTGAATATGAGGATACGTTTGAAGGCTTAAACTTAGGGGTCTTATTTGATTTTGACTTTTATTTGCCTAATGCGGATAAAAGGTGGGTAAACCTTTGGGTGGAACGATACAGCGCTGGAACTAAAGATCCTCAGTCATTAACGGAACTATCATACGGCAATAGCCCAGAAGAAATGGAAGAGGGACGAATGGGGTTTGGGATGATCAATCCGAACGCAGAAGATACATTAGTCTTTCTCTATGGACCTGGTGTAAGCACACAACCATCAAGAATTGAAAAAGATTTTAGGACGGATGTCATTTCTTCTTGGGATTATGCCATTGGAAAAGAAAAAGTAGAATTAAAACTAGGAGAAACGAAAATTCTGGCGGCTTATAGAGAGACCGGGAGTAACTCAATGAGAACGATTGATTATCAAGATGAGGAATCAGTCAATAATATGATCAAGCAAAATGATACGGTACTATTACTGAAGATAAAAGTAGAAGAGAAAATGGTGGATTCTTATTAAAAGGATTTTTACGGAGTTTTTGAGTTGAAATCCTGCTTTTTGGGTGATGAATCAGTTGTTTTGCGTTAAAAGAGTGCTCTAGAGCGGCATTGTGGGGTGATTTGATGGTTCATTCATCGAGAAACCATGGTCTCTCGGAATTTATGAACCGGCTTTCGATCCTTATGATCCGCTTTTGGGATTTATGAACCGGTTTCAGCACTTTATGACCCGGATTTCATGATTTATGACCCGGTTTCGGAATATATGATCCTTTTGTCGAAAAATCGTGAGGGTTTTACTGACTCAGAAGTAAGGGAACCTTCCTTGCGCTTGTTGTGAGTGGGATGACATGATCTTTCCTTCAAATTAGTAGGATTAAAACTTTTGGAATTTTAGATAAGTAAGAGTTGGAAAATAGTTCAAAGAAAGGTAAAATAAGAACATACGTTTCATTGGAACTTGATAGGGGGAGATTATGATGACTCATACAAAATATAAACCAGTATGGAATCTCGACAGTATCTTTGAAGGTGGGAGCACCTCACCTGAATTACATGTACATATGAAACAGACGGAAGGCAAAATTTTGGAGCTGGAAGAGACCGTGAAAGAGTGGACGACGCCAATAAGCGATTCTGATCAACTAGCAGCTTTTCTTGGTCGTCTTAGAGAAATAAAGATGTCCATATCACAAGCAAGATCCTACGCCATATGTCTTCTTTCAGAAAATCCGAAAGACCAGGGTGCACAATTCTACAGAGGCGAAACCACGGCTCTTCAATCAAAATATGACTCTATCAACAGTAACATGAAAAGGAAATTAGCTGATACGGAGGAATCGGTATGGGGAAGCCTGCTTGCTTCAGAGGATCTGAAGGAGTATCGATTCATCCTCCAAGAATGGCGGGAAGAAGCGGACCGGGAGTCTTCGCAGGAAGTGTCGGAACTCATGGCAGACGGGTACCACGCCTGGGGGCAATTCTATCAATCGTTCATGAGCAGTATCAAGGTCCAGGTGAATGATCAGGATCTCTCGGTTGGACAGGCAATCAACCTTCGCTCGCACCAGAATGAGTCGGTGAGAGAAGAATCTCATAAAGCATTGGTGGAAAAGTGGAAGGAACATGAGGGGCAATTCGCGCAAATCCTGAACCATCTGGCAGGTTTCAGGTTGAATATGTATAAGAGCGTGGGGATCGAGGACGTCCTCCATGTTCCTCTCGCCCAAAATCGGATGAAGAGGGAAACACTGAATGCGATGTTCTCGATGATGGATGCTTATAAAGAACCGTTTGCCCAATACTTGAACGTGAAGGCACAAATGAATGGCTATGACAAAATGAAGTCCTATCACTTTTGGTCCCCAATGAATCACCATCATCAAGGAATCGAATACGAGGAAGCGGCGGCGTTGATCGAGGAGCAATTTCGCACATTTGGAACGGAAATGGGACAGTTCGCGGAAAAAGCATTCCGTGAAGGCTGGGTCGAGGCAGAAAATCGTCCGAATAAGTCGGCGGTTCCCATTTGTGCAGGGTTTCCGTTAACGGGTGAGTCCAGGGTGTTCCTGACCTTCAATGGCAATTTCAAAGGGGTATTGACCCTTGTGCATGAATTGGGCCATGCCTTTCATAACCATGCGATGAAATCGGTAAATGGGATGAACAAGTCCTATCCCATGAGCTTGGTCGAAACGGCGTCGACCTTTGCAGAGATGATCATCCTGGAAGCGGCCATGGAGAAAGCGGAGTCTGACGAAGAGAAGCTGTTTCTCCTTGATGAAAAATTAAAGCGAAGCGTCATGAACTTCATGAACCTCCATGCAAGATTCATCTTTGAAAAGAACTTTCACGAAGAACGGAAAAAGGGGTTCGTCTCCCCGGCACGCTTGAACGAACTGATGGAGTCTGCTATGGAAGAGGGCTATGCTGGCTCCCTTGATGAGATTCCGGTTCATTCTTGGGTATGGACGCCCCATTTTTATAAAACAGAATCTCCTTTCTATAACTTTCCTTACTCCTTTGGTTATTTACTTGCACTGAATCTCTTCGCCAGGGCGAAAGAAACGGGGAAAGGATTCGAGGAACAGTACATGCACCTCTTGCGGGATTCAGGAAGCATGTCGGCAGAAGAACTCGTCATGAAGCATCTGGGGGAAGACATTACGAAGGAAGCCTTTTGGGAAAAAGGGATGAGGTTATGTGTAGAGGATAGCGAGGAGTTTGTGAGATTGGCAGCTTCCCGATGAAAAGCTTCAATTGCTAATTGCCCTTCCTTCTATTCTATTATTGTGTGTTTCTTTGCCGGTTTCCTCCTGGTAATGATCATCAAGCAATTAAGGGTGCGGAATCGGTGTTTGAACTGGATCATCCAGACCGGAATTTTGATCAGCATGAAGATGAGGACGAGGATCATTCAGAAATTGATGTCAGCGGAGATGATTGAGGATTAGAATAAGGAATAAGGAGAGAGTTCATGGATAAGACTTTACATAACATAACCAATCTATTAAACAAGCACGATGGAAGAATGATCATCGGTATTTCAGGACACGGTGCTTCCGGTAAAACCACTTTTGCCAAAAAGCTTTTGACGCTCATGGAAGGAAAAGGGGTCAATTATATCAACACCGATCCCTATATCGTCAATTCCGACGTCAGAAAGTACACTTCCATCCAATATGAGTACAACAATGAAATCCATCAATCCAAAATGACCGCCTGCCATCCTGCGGCCCATCATCTATTCGCCCTCGATCGGGACGTCAAGATGGTGAGGGAGGGATTGGATTTCTACACCCTGGACGTCCACTATGAACGAAGTCAGCTCATCTCGTCCCGAAACAACTTGACGATTGTAGAAGGGATGTCCGTTGCGTTCAGCAATCCCGATCTTTACGACCTTAAGATTTACTTCTATACAGATGGTGAGACGGAGCTCGTGAGAAGGGGAATCCGAGATATTTCCGAAAGAGGCATGGATGTGGAGTATTTACGAAAAACCCACGACGAGCGGAGAATTCAATACGAGGTCTTTATGCACCCGAAGCATGAGAATTTTGATGTGGTAGTAAGGAATTCAGATGAGGGGTATTGGGTGGAGAAAGATATGGAATGGTAGTCCATTCATCAGTGGAAGCTTATCGGGAAATGGGTAAGCTTCTTTTTTGAAATGAATGGTTGAGTAAAATGGAATATATCGGAAAAATTGGTTGTGTATTCATTTTAAAGTGGGTGATTGCGTGACAAGAAGTTCAAAGGTTATCGGAAGCGTAGCAACCGTGTTTTGCCTTTTCTCAATCATATGTTACTAGATGGGGGAGCCTCTGGTGTGTAGAGTGAGCATTATGCCAAGAATGAATTGAAATATGAATCTAGTAGAGTCGGAATGATATCTGACTGAAAATTGAAACTATTTAACAAGTCCATTCGTAAGTATTAGTAATACGAGGGGGAATATATGTGAAGAAATTCATAACACGAACGTCATTAGTGACGGCTGCGATACTTGCTATTGGTATTTGGATCGGGAGCCTTCTGTTCTCTTTTTCTTACGGGGAGTGGAGCTTTTTCATCGGTCTCGGAATAACGGTGGGACTTTTCTTTTTTAACAGTAGTGGTGGTGCGTTATCCAAAGGGGCCGCTCTGGAAGCGAGTGAGGCAGGGTGGAAAATACAAAAGGATAATGAATTGAAAACAAATGTAGGTTCAGTGTTTTATGGATCCGTGTTATTTACACTTACCAGTTTGATTTTCATGATCATTACGTATTTTTAATGATAGGTTAAAAGGTTTCGAGATTATAGTTAATTGAGTAGAGAAACCTGAAGGAAAGCAACTTTTACGATTAGTATTCAGGAACAATGTTGAATACGATCGGCATCGAGGGGATTTTGAAATTGCTAGGGAGTGAAGAGAACCGGGAGTGTGAATTTAGATCCTGCCTGGCCTATTATGGTGGAGAGGAAATGAGATTCTTTGAAAGTAAATTTCCAGGAATCATCGCAGAGAAGATAAGAGGGTCTGAGAATGAAAGTAAATGGTCCGATCTTTGGTATCTATTTATCCCGCAGCATTTCCATAAAACACTGGCCGAATTTAATGAGCAGGATTTTATAAAATACAACAGGGTAAAAGAGGATTCCGGTATTAAGAAGTTTGGGGAATGGTTTTCGGTTTCACGATAAGGGGGGATGAATGATTATAGGCTTGTTAGTATTGGCTATTATTCTATTAATTGTTGGGTTTTTAACACCAATCGACTTACAATTCATTTTGTCAAAACGGGTGATCTCCTGGTAGACCAGATGGCAGGTGCATCTGTAGGCGGGATTCTTCTGATGTCATCATGGATTTGGAGAATATGAGTAAAAAATATGTCAGCAGATGGTGGAGAATTATTATGTTTGGTTTCTAAATATTGGCAGCCTTATACTGGGTTTACTGGCCTGGACTCTTCCAGTAGTGAATCTCATTCGGTATGGAAAGAATGATCAGAGGAGTTTGGTCGCCCTTTCCGTTATGAGCCTCAGTGCGTGTGCAATATCGTTATGTTTCCAGATTTTCTACCACTATCATCTGGTCACGATCGAGGACTGATCCGCTCTTATGGATATAACGGAAACAATGGTGGTCAGCGCATCAGTGCTTCTCATTGTAACAATCTTATTAATACGGTTACTCTGATCGTATATCGTAACAGGAGCACAACATAATAAGAAAGAGATGTTATCATGACTCCAAATGAAAATGTGAGGATATGCGACAAAGGGCACAGATATGTGAAAAAGAGCGATTGCCCGACCTGTCCCATTTGTGAGAACGAACGAAAACCCGAAACAGGATTTCTTTCCGTCCTCCCTGCACCAGCCAGAAGAGCATTGGAAAACAATGGGGTTACCTCTTTAGAGACGTTATCGACATTCAATGAGAAAGAGGTTCTTGCCTTTCACGGTATGGGACCGTCTTCTATACCGAAGCTTCGGAAGGTGTTGGGGGAGAATGGGTTGTCTTTTAAAAAACAGGAAAAACCGCAATCACGTAAGGGTTAAATAAGATGAAAATGGTGTTGGGAAAAATCATTTATTATTTTTATCGGTTCAAAAAAGCTCAGAGCAAGAATCATCCGCTCTAAGCTTTTTTGTGTTGGACGAAAAGTGAAAAAGCATCATGTATGGTAATATGGTGCCATGCTATCCAACAGAAGAAGGTGAGCAAGTGGACATCAGGCATTTGAAATATTTTATAGAAGTAACGCGATTTAAGAGTTTCACCCGTGCGGCGGATCATTTGTTTGTGACCCAGCCGACGATCAGTAAGATGATCAGGAATTTGGAAGATGAGCTTGGGGTGGAGCTGTTTGATCGTTCGCGGAAACAGCTGGTGCTGACGGATGCGGGTCGGGCGATTTTGAAGCAGGCCCAGACGATTGATAAGGCCTTCGAGAATGTCCAGCATGAACTCGACGACCTGATCGGCCTGCAACGGGGGCATATCCGCATCGGACTGCCGCCGATCATGGATGCAGGTCAGTTCATCCGGGTCCTTGGGGAGTTCCATGCGTTGTATCCGGGTATCACGTTCCAGCTGATCGAGAATGGGACGAAGCGGATCGAAGAAGGTATTCTCGCTGATCAGCTGGATGTTGGGGTAGGGGTCCTGCCGACTGCCGGAGAGGATTTCCACCATTTTTCCTTTATGAAAGAAGAACTGCGGATCGTGGTGCCGAGGACGCATCGATTCTCCGGCAGGAAGCAGATCAAACTGAATGAGCTGGAGAAAGAACAGCTCATTCTCTTTAATAAGGACTTTGCCTTAAATGACCGGATCCGGGGGGCATGCAAAGAAGCAGGCTTCCTTCCGAAGGTTGTGTCAGAGAGCTCCCAATGGGATTTCATAGGGAAGATGATCGAGGCCGAACTCGGGATTTCGATCCTGCCGTACAGTGTCTATGAGCAGTTGAAGGAGGATCTGGTCGCCATCCGGGTCGTGAAGCCCGTCATCGAATGGGACCTCGCAATCATTTGGAGAAAAAATCAATATTTATCGTATGCCACGAAAGAGTGGCTGACATTTACCCAGGAACGATTGATGGGGAGCATTTCTGACTGAGGAATGCTCTTTTTTTTGCACCCGATTTGGGAAAAGTGGATATTGATACCATTTAGATGTAAGCCGTTGCATAGACATTATCTATGGTGATGATGAGGAACATTCATTTCACTTATCGTACTTCGAGGCGTACACTTTGGGTATCAAACGTTTGAGAAACCATTTTACAAAAGAAGGGACTTGTTCTTCATGTCACAAACAAAGCATCCGAAAGAGAGTCTGGTCGTCAGCACGGACCAGGTTATGATCAATGATTTAAATAATTACAATACCCTGTTCGGGGGAGTATTGATGAAAAAGCTCGATAACAATGCGACATTATCTGCAAGACGTCATGCTCGGGTGAAGGAGTGTGTGACGGCATCAACGGATTCCATCGACTTCCTGTACCCGATCCATCAGTCGGATTCCGTTTGCGTGGAATCCTTCGTCTCATATGTCGGGAATAAATCGATGGAAATCTTCTGCAAAGTGATCGCCGAAGACATGATTACGGGCGAAAGAAGGATGGCGGCAACGGCTTTTCTGACCTTTGTGGCACTCGATGAGAATAAAAAGCCCGTCAAGGTTGCTGAAATCGTACCGGAAACAGAAGAAGAGAAATTCCTCTTTGAATCCGGAAAAGAGCGGGCTGAAAGAAGACGGATCCGCCGGAAACAAAGTAAACGACTCAATGAAATCATCGGATTGGAAAAACCATGGAATTTGGGAGGGGAAGCATCATGACAACAATGGTAGCAGGAATGAACGAATTGCACGAAGCCAAAAAAGATGTGGAATCGCTCAAGGAGGAATACCCAGAACTGAATGAGCAGCTCGTCCACGTCGCAAGCCTGACGAGACAACTACAATTGAAGTACGGATATATGGGGTCATTATTGAGAAATCAGGATTTGCCCGATTATGAGCCGCAGTTTGTGAGAGACTCGATCCTATCCCTCTATCAGGAGGAAGTCCGGAAGCTGAAAGAGAACCCGAATATCGTTCAGTTGATAGACATTATGAAAAAACACCGCCAAGTCAGCGATTCGAAATTGTTCTTATTGATCCTCGGTGCGAAGCCTGAGTTGCTGCAGGGGTCGACGATTATTAAATAGTGGAGCGGGAAATCCGGGAGAGGGGATTCTTCCGGATTTCGTACGTTTGGTACTAGGCAAAGGGAAGGGGGAGGTGGTTCCAATAGAAAGATTTTTCGACAAACGGCTAAAAAAGTACTGGAACCGGCTCATGGATGGCGATACCCGTTCGAAAAGGGCAGAACCGGCTTCAGTTGTAACAGGAAACTGGTCATAAAGTTCAAAAAACTGCCCAGCCATAGTCAAAATCTTTTCCAAAATGGGCAGAACCAAGAACCTCTTCATTAAGAACTGCAATCCATTCATAACCCAGCTTATAGGATTCTCCGACCCGGATCCACTACCTCCAAACCACCCCTTTCTCCCGTTCAGCCACCATTTCTTGAATCGTCTTCCCTATCAATTCGATGCCATCCCCGATCATGTTCTCCTCCACATGCGACACACTGAGACGGAGCTCGTCCTCTCTTTCCCAATCCGGTAGATACATCGATTCCGTGCTCTGAGCGAGAACATTCTTTTCCCTTACTCGTTCAATCAGTTTACTGGCTTTCAAATGGGAAGGAAGTCTGACTGTGGAGTAGAATCCCGATGCGGGGCATCTATAGATCGTCCCCTCCGGCATGAAGGTCTGATAAGCCTTACGAAGCAAAACTCCTTTTTTCCGATACAGCTTCCGGATCTTTTCAATATGGGTAGCAAACATCCCGTTTTTTAAGTAAATCTCCAAGGCTCCCTGGGTGATGACGGGAGTGTGGACGTCGGAGGCAAATTTGGCCCGGGTAAATCCTTCGATCAGTTCCTCTGGCAGGACAGCAAGCCCGAGGCGGAGACCGGGGAGGAGGGTCTTGGAAAAACTCTTTGTATAGATAACCCTCCCGTTCGGTTGATAGGCAAACATGGGATCCTGCTTTAAATCGGGATCCAGGTCCCCCATATAATCATCCTCCACAATGTACACATCATATCGATCTGCAAGCTCGACGATTTTCTTTCTTTCCCCGTTGGTGTAGCTGTGGCCGGTGGGATTATGAAATCTCGATACGGCATAGAAGAACTTAATGTCATCGTTTTTAAAAAGGGTCTCGAGCTGCTCAAGGTCCAGTCCATCCCTGCCGACTTCAATACCGACGCTTCGTACGGGTTGATTCTTCAATGACTCTATGAAACTCGGATGAGCCGGCTGCTCGGTGCAGATGGTCTGTTTGCCATTGGGGAAGGGAAGGCCGATCAGGATGTGAAGGGCCTGCTGGGATCCCGTCGTAACGGCGATTCGTTCCGGGACCGCAAACACCTGAAGATCCCGCAGGTGCCGGGCAAGTTCTTGTCGGAGGGTGAAAAGCCCGAGGAGTTCGGAATAGGTGAACATATCCTCTTTGTACCGGTCGATTGCCTGGTTCATGCAGTGCTTGTAATCAAGATAGGGCATGGCATGGGTATCGGGACCCGCAGATAAAAAGTCATAAACGGGCACCGTGGCATCGCGCTGCCTCTTGAAAGGAAAGTCTTCGACAAGATAATATCCGCTTTTATTGACGGCATAAATTTTGTGGCTGAACTCTAATTCTTTGTACGCTTTGATGACGGTATTCAAGCTGCAGGAGTACTGTTCAGCGAGGGATCTGATCGAAGGCAGGCGGCTTCCGGGCTTGAGAATTCCGGACTCGGCCAGCTCTTCGATGTAACATATGATTTCTTCAAACTTTGCAGGGGACATCTGGATCTCCTCCTAATCTGTATGGGTACAGTCTATGAAAAACGGCGTTGGGGCCTTCCTTTCCTGTCAGTATACTAGAAAACAAGAACGGGAGGCATGACGATTGGCCTGTCATTCTAGGAAATTAAAAGGAGAGGAACGAAATGAAACGAATGGCCGTACTTGTACTGAGCGTTGCCCTTGTTGTCATGGGGGGAACGTATGCCGATGCCAAGACAGATATCCAGACAGAAATAACCGACATGCTAAATGGGAAAGACGCGACGATCATCATCCGTAACCTGAAGACAGACAAAGAATTCATCTATAACAAGGCGCGAAGCAAACGGAGGTATACCCCGGAATCGACCTATAAAGTGCCCCATGCATTGATTGGATTGAAGACGGGAGCGGTCAAGGATGAATACGAGGTGAAAAGATGGGACGGGACAGTGAGGGAATTTCCCGATTGGAACAGGGACCACACCCTCGCATCCGGTATGAGATACTCCGTGATTTGGTACTATCAGTCCATGGCCCGGGATATTGGGAAAGAGAGAATGGAAGAAAACCTGGAGCTCATGCACTATGGGAATGAAGACATCTCAGGAGGCATCGACTCCTTCTGGCTCGACAGCAGTTTGAAAATATCGGCCCGTGAACAGACCGACTTTTTCGAAGGTCTTGTAGAAGAAAACCTCCCCTACGACAAGCAGCAGATGAGAACGGTGAAACGCATCATGATCAATGAAGAGCAGGATAACTATATCCTCCATGGCAAGACAGGTACCCGGCTATCGGATTTCGGGCTCGGCTGGTACACGGGCTATGTCGAAACGGACAAAGGCAACTGGGTATTTGCCGTCAACATGGACGGAAGCGGAACAGAAGCGAAGAATCTCACGGTGGAGGTTTTGGAAAAACTGCGCATTATTCCGGAAAAATAAAGATGAGGGAGCTTATCTGATATGAGGGTAAGCTCTTTTCATGATTGAAGTTCGGATCACGCTTGATTTTGAGCGAAATCGAACCAACATGTCCAATTTTCAGCTTAGAGGTCCATATATACCGGATCTTGAAGCTCCAAACAGTCATCCGTCCCTCTCCAGTCCAATATATGAGCCGGTTTCCACACTTTATGAGCTACTTTAGGCTACTTATGAGCCGGAATCAGGATATATAAGCCGAAATTTTAATATATGAGCCAGATTTCAATTTTATGAGCCGTTTGTCGAAATATCGCGGTTTTCGACTGGAACATTCTCAAACATCTTCGAACTGTAATCCGCAAAAAGATTGAGAAAGATTCCAATATTTGAAATAATTAGGGTATCCGAATGAATGGGGGGTTCAGATGATTTTTCTTGCTGGAGGCATCATCGACATCCTGAGTGGGGTCGGCATTGTCTTTTTAATCCTGATCTCCTTTTTGATATTTACGATTTTGAGAAATAAAAAATAATGCTCGGAGAAGGGATCGAATGTGTTAATGAAAAAAATACACTTGCTGCCCTCCATGGGTTACTACAATTTCAGGGTGGATTTTTCATCGGTTTTTTCTGTACAGGTCTTTTCTTTATGATGGCTAATAAAGACAACATGAAAAGTCTTGGAATGATGACGGGGGTCATTGCCCTTTGTTATTCTTTTTATTCTGTATTGGTTTAGGCCATGATGAAACGATTAGTAGAAAGGCTCATTTATCTTGTCTTCACACTCTTTATCTTCATCGTGTTATGGAAAGGGATGGCCGTATTATGGGATGCTTTCGTGCCGTGGAATTATAAGACCGACCTATTAGGGCTTTTGGTGGTGACGCCGATACTCCTCGCAGTGTCATTCATTTTATCGAGCCTGGCGTTTCAGTTCATAAAGAAATCCTAAGGAGGTGCACGGGTGAAATCCGAAATCAAGATTATCCCGTTTCAACCCCACTATGCCGAAGAAACCGTAAAAATGTGGAGGGAAAGTAAAGAACGGGCGATTGGCCAAAAAGAAAAACATAGCTTTGAAAGCCACCTCTATTTTTTAACGAGTATCCTGCCTGAACAATTTCATATTGATCTAGCATTAATAGGAGAGAGGGTAGTGGGAATGGCAGCTTATAATGAAACGGAAATCGGTCAGCTATACATTCATACAGAATATCAAGGGTTAGGAATCGGTCAGATCTTATTGGATAAAGCGAAAGCACAATCAAGTGATCGCTTAACCCTGTACACATTTGAAATAAATAAAAATGCCCAATTATTCTATGAAAAGAATGGATTTGAAATCATCGGAAGAGGGCAGGAGAATGAGGAGAATCTGCCGGATATTCAGTATGAATGGCGTTTGAAGGATTAGGGATACGAAGATGAGAAAATACTTTGGCATTGTATCGATCTTCATCCTGATTGTGACCTTCTTGATTTTACAATCTCTCGTTGGAAAACAAATCGGGCATCTGTGGGTGTGGATCATCGGAATGGGATATGTCGGTTCGGTCCTGGCTTCATGGTATAGTGCGCCGGGATTTTGGAGGAAGGCATCGGCGGCGATTTTGGTGGTACTTCCGGTTGGGTTTTTGATTTTTATTGTACTGTTTATGATTGGGTTGAGGGGGTCCGGGTTTTAAATCTCTTCATTATGAAAAAGTGTCCATAGACTTGCGGTCGTTCATTCGGAACACTTTTGTAATGCGGAGGGAACCATACTGCTTATAGAAACGGTCCACACATAGGATCGTTTTTTTATGCCGATATACGGCTCCCAACATAGATACGGAGACTTAATGTACTTGGAAAAAACAGGATTATTATCATGGGCTGGCGAATATTTTAGAGTGAAAGCAGGAGACGAGACGGAGATTTATTGGAGTATCAAAGATGGCGATAGATAAGGAGGAACACATGAGCCAACATAACCACGAAAAGCAAAAACGGGTTCAACACCTATACCGGAAGAAAAAGCGTGAGGACTCTTCCCATAAATTCTGGACGGTGATCGTGACTCTCTGTGTGATCCCGGTGCTGATTCTTCTGGTGACGAGCGCATTATTCGATCTTGGCGTACAGCTGCCGGAGTTTTTTGGAAGATAATAAAGGGTCTGCACTATTATACGTTTGTGAAAAAGGAGATCAACTGATGAAAAAACGTTGGATTGCAGTTGTCCTACTGGTGCTTGCTGTCATGGTAGGGAGTGCTTATTTCTGGCTGAGAGGGAATCAGCCACTCGAAATCGGCGTCATTGGTCAAAACGAAAATGGGACGTCCGTCCTGGTGGAGGTAACCAATCATGGTTTCCGTGAAGCTCAAGTTGTGAGAGTCACGGTCAATAATGATAAAGCTCCCGAAAAAGCGAGGATGCAGGTTAGTAATCTCCTACAAGGTTTCTCTATAACCGACGATGATCGAGATAAGCTTCCAGACGAAATAAGACTCAAGAACATAGAGGATGTATCGATCAAAGCGGGGCCATCTCATTCAGAGCAAATGGGGAAGTTGGACGATGGGGCTACGACGAAAGACGATACCATTTATGCCGTGAATGTGTTTCATGATGAAGAAGTCAATCGTGTGATGATCGAATATCAGTACTTCGGGTTGTCTTTTCATGAAACAGTGGAGGTCCCTTTTTAAAAAAAGTGGATCTTTTTTCATGGAGAATCCATATGTAAAGAGGAAACGCACCACTCCATCTTGAAAGTATAAGTGATATGGAAATACTGGAGGGGAAAAAGATGAATGCGAAGGAAGTATTACTCATGCAGTTGGATGCCTGCCACACCGAAAATACCTGGTTTGTGTCGTTGATCAATTCCATTAACGGTCTCACCGAGGAACAAGCAAAGTGGAAGCCAAATGAAGCCACCAATTCCATCTCTGAAATCATCCATCATCTCATCTACTATAATCAACGCCATTTAAATCGATTGAAAGGTATTGAGAATGAAGAGAGTACAGGTGAGAGTACGTTCTTGAACAGGGAATGTATCAGTTGGGATGAGACGGCACTGCGGGTTGATCAATTGATGGATGACTGGAAGAAAGCGGTTGAAGAGTCCGATGAAGCGGACCTGAATAACTGGGCGACTAACATTGCCCACCTCACCATTCATACCACTTACCATGCAGGGCAAATTCTTTATATCAGAAAATTACAGGGCTCGTGGGATTCGAAAGAGGGAGTGAAAGGATAACTTCTTCTCGTCCCGACCAGTGAAGAGGACTTGGGGCAAGTCCTCTTTAGTTTGTTTGCGCCACGCTCCTTCTCCCCAACCGCATGGACATCCCGATCGAGATCAAAGAAAGGGTGACGATCATCCACACCACACCGGGCCAGTCGAAATGGTGATAGAAGCTTCCGCTGACGGTACCGCCGATGCTCGATCCCGCGTAATAGGCGGATAGGTAGAGGGCAGAGGCCTGTGCTTTATCGTGGACGGCTAAGCGTCCGACCCAGCTGCTGGCGATGGAGTGACCGGCGAAGTTTTTCCATACTGATCGGCGAGCATCCCCATCCAGGTCGAGCTGAAAGTGCCGACGATATAGACGATGAAGATAAAGCCGACGACGGTCTGGCTTAGTGAGTAAGGTGGTGCGATCAGCTCGAATCCGATGTAATTGTAGAGGGACACGAATCCGCCCATCAGTAGAAATCCGATGGTGAAGAGATAGGTGAGTCCCGGCACTTTGAATTGGATGAACAGAGATCCGGCCAATGATTTCAGCTGAAATGTCTGCGGTTTGAAATGGGCAGACGGGGGAAGGAGCACAAGGAAGATGATGCTTGATAGCAGGCTGATGACTCCGATTCCCATCAAGGCAATATGCCAGCTGAAATAATCGGTAAGGACGCCGCTGATGATCCGACCGGACATTCCCCCGATGGAGTTTCCGCTTATATACAACCCCATGGCCATCCCGAGACTCTTCGCTTCGATTTCCTCACCCAGGTAAGCCATGGCGACAGCGGGAAGCCCGGCGAGTGTAATCCCCTGCAGGATCCGGCCAACGACGAGCATATGGAAGCCTGATGCAAATCCTGTACAAACGGCAAGAATGGAAGATGCCAGTAATGAAAAAGTCATGACGGATTTTCTTCCATAGACATCGGATAACGAACCTGCGATTAATAGACTGATGGCCAGGGCAATCGTGGTGGACGACTGGCTTAGACTTGAGGTGGCTGGTGAGATATCGAACTCACTAGCAATGTCCAAGAAGCAGGGGCTGTGTTCCCCACAGGATGGCAAAGGTGCTGAATCCGACTGCAAACAGGGCCAGGTTTGCATTTTTGAAGTCCGGTGTTCCCCGTTTGATGTAATCCATGTAGCAAGACTCCTTTTATACTTATTCTCTTTGATCCCTTCATCGTACACTTCTTCTGAAAGCACTTCTAATAGTAAGGATGCATGAATCATCCTGCCAATCCTCCTGTATAAATTAAATTACAAAAATGTTAAAAACCCCCTTTTTCTGTTTGATTCTTATCTCACGGAGGTATATAACCAATGTACAAACGTACAACACCACTTTACTACACTTAAGGAGGATTTTATTTATGGCAAACAATAGCAACAGTAACAACAGTAACAACAATAGCAACAGTAACAACAATAATAACGGCAACAAAATGAGTTACGAAGAAGCTGGTCGTAAAGGCGGCGAACAAACGGCTAAGAACCATGACAAAGAATTCTACCAAGAGATCGGAGAAAAGGGTGGAGAAGCAACCTCAGAAAATCATGACAAGAAATTCTATCAGGAAATTGGAGCGAAAGGCGGAAGCCAGTCCAGTAACTCCAGCAACTCAAATAACTCCAACAGTTCAAGTAGATCCAATAGTTCAAGCAATTCCAACAGCAATAAATAGCCACCGGTGGTTTCCTGAAACTCAAGAAGACCTGTCGATCGACGACGGGTCTTTTTGAGTTGAATTATGGGTCATTGATAAGAAGCTTAGAGTGTAATACATGTTCTAATAAGGCTAAGGCGGAGTCGATATCATGATAGCTTTTCTCAGAGTCATGTTGAGTGATGACGAATGAGTTTAATTCCTTGGAGTAAGAAACCAGCAATACTTCAGCATCATGTTTAGAAAATGACTGGGTGATATCACAATCTGAAAAGGTTTGGAGCGTCTGCAAAATGGTAAGCAGCTCACAGTTTCTTGACATCATCTTTATCTCCTTTCTAAAAAAAAGGGAAGAAAACTGTCTGATTTTGGATGATTTTAACATACTAATAAGTTGCTTGTAAGGGAGAAAAGTCGTGTTTCTTACCTGAAAGTATGTATGAATAAGGGTCCTTTAATTGGTAGAGACTATAAATGAACACCCTTCATAAACTTTCTTTGCCCTCTTAACTTGTAGAGGGTCTTTTTTATAAAAATTCTTCAGCATAGGAGACGTGTATGCGAGAGTATGATCAAATAAGAGAAAAAGATGTAGCCCTTAACCATGAATACATCCAGTATTGGCTGGACCATTGCTTTCTATCTCCACGCTGGTGGTTTATAGTCGTCCTCTTTATCCTATCCTGGGTCATCTTTTTTCGCTTAACGAAAAGAGAGGAGTTGCCGAGGCTTCTTTTTCTTGGATTGATTTGGATCATGGTTGCTGCAAACCTGGACGGGATGGGGTTTGACCTTGGCTTATGGGGCTATCCGGGACAGCTACTCCCCATACTTCCAAAAGCATATGTCTTTGACTATGCGCTGATCCCTGTCACATATATGCTCTTGTATAAATACTTTCCCAAAGGAAAAGGGTTTCTGTATGCGAATATCGTTCTTTCGGCAGGAGCATCGTTTATCGCCGAGCCTGTTTTTGAATGGTTACATATTTATCATATCTATCATTGGAAGATTGGGTGGTCCTTTGTCATCTATATCGTTCTTTCGTACTTGATCAGGTGGGTGGTCGAGTTGGTATTTAGAGGGGAGAGGTAGGACTAATCTAAATCAGAGTCAGTATTTCTATGTGGATGAAGAAGGAAAGCGAACCCTCCTCTAAGATGATTGCATTCACCATAGTGGCGGTGGAGCCATGACCGGATCCGACGGCGGGGAGATTGTATATGATGAATTCCAGGTGACGAATACGTCCTGCGGGGAGGAGTTCTTCTTAGAAGGGAATGAACGATACTCTGCCCAGGGTCGGGAGATTGGGAAGTATTATGATGGGCTCGACTAAATAGGTTGAGCCTCTTTATTTATGAGGGATTGAGTTCGCGGCTTTCTTTTGAAATAATTGGTAGTAACATACTTAAGGAGGTTATGCTGAACGATCATACGTTTAAGCCGTTTCTTGACGCATTTTTAGATTGATTATCAAGCCAGGGAAATCGTGGATTTAGGATAGGATGAACTGTACCCAATGGATTCGCTGATATATTTGAAAATCGCTGAAAAAATCTGTTTTTCGCTGATAAGTGGGTATGGAGGCTATTAAAGACAGAAATTACGGGGGCATTTCTGGCGATTAGCGAGAATATAAGCTTTCCCTATGAGTTCCAGGGAACGTTTTTTTGCGTAATCGTCAATTTTCACTGTGAAAATGACTAGAACTTTAAAAGTAACGGAAGTAAGAGAGCAGTCTCGATGCTTCCCAAAAGGAGTACATAAGATGGGATCAAATCCGGGTGTAGAAACCGAAAAGAAAGTAGTCTTCACTATATTGGGCATCTTTTGTTTGTGTGTCGTGGCATTCGGGATATATGCAGTCTATTGGGCTTTTTATGATATGAAAAGGCTGCCGATAGGAGAATATCTGACGGAAGAATCGTCCCCGGACGGGAAATACACATTGCGGACATACGTAACGAATGGGGGAGCGACGACTTCCTATGCTGTCAGAGGCGAGTTAGTATATAACGAAAAAGAGAACAAGACTAAAAATATCTATTGGGACTACCGGGAAGAGAAGGCAGAGATTACGTGGACGGATGAGGATACGGTGGTGATCAATGGGGTGTCGTTGGATGTGCCTGGCGAGGAGTTTGATTTTCGGCATCAATAGAAGTGCAGGGACGGGAGTGATGCTTCCGAAACTGAATGATAAAGGATGATTTAAATGAAGAAATTTATCTATTCCATTTCAGTATTATTGATAGGGTTGGTGTTTACTATTTTCTTAGGTGGAAGTCTTTGGAGCGGAGACGGACCCATCACGAGTGGAACGTTTAACTCAGCGATGATGGCTTTGATTTTTGCTATTCTCTTCCTGTGTGCCACCATTGTGTTTTCGACCTTTTTGATGATTGAGGAAATGAAGAAGATAAAATAAATTCTTTAAGGGGGCTCATCTAAAATCAGATTGGCTTTTTTTGTGAAGTAATGATTGAGTTCATTGCTTGCTTTTGAAATAATTGATATGGAGATAGTGGCCAGGATGAAGCTGGTTGATAGGGATATACAAAATCGTAAACAGTGGAGGTCGAAATGAAAACAGTGATAGCATTCAGCGGTGGGAAGGATTCCACCCTGGCATTATTTAATATTCAACAAAATCCGGAATACGAGATTGATTCATTGCTCGTGACCCTGACGGAAGGTTTGGACCGGGTTTCGATTCATGGAGTCAGGTATGAGTTATTAAAGATGCAGTCGGAGTCGCTCGGGATTCCGCTTCGTGAGGTCTGGATCCCGCAAGCGTGTTCGAATGAGATGTATCAGGAACGGATGGAGAGAGCGGTGTCAGATATGTTGGAAGACGGGGTCACACACATGGTCTTCGGGGATATTCACCTTCAGGATGTTCGGGAGTATAGGGAGAAGATGCTTTCGGGAACGGGGATCACTCCGGTCTTTCCTCTTTGGGGACGACCAGTCGGGGAATTGAGCCGTGAATTCATTGACCTCGGGTTTCAAACCGTGCTCACTTGTGTGGATATGGATCAATTGGATCGATCTTTCGCAGGCAGAGTGTATGATGAGGCCTTTATACGGGATTATCCTGAAGAGACTCACGATATATGCGGGGAGAATGGGGAATTCCATTCGTTTGTATTTGACGGTCCTAACTTTGCGTTTTCGGTTGAGTATGTAGTAGGGGAAGAAAGGGTGACACCTGATTATCTCACTAAAAAGGATAGGTTCTTATTCATAGATTTAATACCAGCTAAACTAAGATAACTTTCTAAATCAATGCGTACGATGGAGTGTACAGGCTACTTTTTAAACTAATCCAATGGTAAATAAAAATAATTTTTTGCCATGCGCATGGCATAAGTAATTGAAATATCATTTAGTGCAGAACACTTGATGAGGATAACCGGCCAATGCGGAATTGGCCGGTTTTTTTTAAAAAAAGCTAGCAAACCTGTTTGTTGTAAGGGGTAATTTTTTAAAATCATGAAAAAGGAACTGAGTTATTGTGCTTTAAACTTAATCAATGAATTTACTTAAGATTGTTAGTCCCGATGATCTCAACGTTTACCGTTGGCTTTATCGTCACTAGTTGATAGTCCTGTTTCCACGATTCGGCATTCCAGGATTCAGGATGTTTCGTGGAGAGTTCTTGGGCAATCCCTAAAGCGTCACTATTGGCTTTGATTAAAAGATCGGTAAGTTCCTTTGCTTTTTTTGTGAGCTTCTTTGAAGCTATTGTATTTAAATTCTTGAGATCCTCAGAAGGTTTTTCTTCATAATAGCTTTGTATCCTTGCGTGTAGATCAGCGGTAATCGTGCATGTCACTTTTCCGTTTTTTATCTTGACATCCATTTTTGTCTTGGCATTATTAATGGCAATGGTAAAAGGCTGACTTAACTCTTCTGATTTTATACTTAATAGCGCCCTTTTTTCCAATTCATTCCTTAATATGAGCAGCAGTGAGGTTTGGCTTGTTGTAAGTGTATCACCAGTGAATTTATCACCGTTAAATAAAGCTGACCCTGCCAGCAACACCTTGTCTTGGTTATCTTTTTTAATATAGGGAAGAAAGACATCCTTTGTCTTGTCTGATATATCATTCCAAACAGTAAACGTTGTTTCTTTAGGAATAGATGTTTCTTTTGTCCCACCGGTAAGCAGATTATCCACCTCGAAAACAATGGGACTATCTTCAAGCTTCAAAGACAAGATTTCATTGCCCTTTCCTTCACTTATAACAATTCGCGAGGAGATATATCCCCTAGTGGATCGAAGAATGGGCTCTACTAATGAAGTGATGCCCTTGGTTTGGGCCAATTCTTCCCCGACAATTATGACAAATGCTTTTCCAACATCCATATTCCCGGATACTTTGTTTTGAAGATCTATCGCTAGCTGGGTAACCGTTTCGTTCTCAGTTTCATAAAATTCATCCTTAACTTCAAACTTACCTCCACCAGCGCTGCGTATATTAATCGCCCGGACTGTCCCCAGTATATGATCGGACTTTTCAGCCTTGTCAAAACTGATCCCGTTAACTAGTCTGTTGTCGTTTAGCTGGTTCTGGTCCCAGCACCCTGCCAGAAGGAAGGTAGCAATGAAAATAACCGGAATCTTTCTCAATAGGAAACCTCCTTTTCCCGTTTTTTTACTAGGTAAGAAAACAATAGCAACATGAATGGAATGGCGAATACGACTGCATAGCTCAAATATTCAACATAGTTGGAATAGAGTTCTTGGGAGTCGGGATCTTTCTTTGCGATCGTAAATAGGACGAAAATCAATGTGCTATTCATCAAAACCAGTTTATAAGGTTTGCCCTTGAAAAAAGGAAGGCTTTTACTGCCCAGGTATATATATATGACAATTGATGCAGCCAGAGGAACAATCCATATCGATATAAAAAGTAAATCGACACGGTCTACCATTTGAAAATGAAGGGGCCGCAAAAAGTAGATAACGGGATATTTAATTTGTTTCAGGACTGATTCGCTGAAAATCATGATGCAAAGAATGACAAAATAAGTAGACAAACCTGTTACAAAGACATTGGCCCATGTGATCACTTTTAAGAATGAGGTTCCCTTCTTTGAGGCGAGGGGATATAAAAACAGGATCACCTCAAATCCTAAAATGGCTAACAGACAATCTTTGCTGCCGATGACAATTTCCTTTATGCCGGTGGTTCCTAAAGGGAGAATATGATGTAAGTCCACAGGCAGAAGAAAGGAAAAAAAAGAGATTCCAAATAAGAAAAGAAAAAGAATGGATATGAGCCCAAAGAATCTGGCGATAATTCGAATGTCACTGATAGCTAAGTACGTACAGGTAAGCATCATCAGCAATCCGATTACCCAATAAGGAGTGTTCGTCAACAGATGTTCTTTTATGATGGACGTAAACTGAAGCAATACAAACGAAGCAGTTACGATAAAGTAAAGATACGTGATTATTTTTACAAAGCTTCCTACATATTTCCCCAGTAAGACTATTGTGATTTCGGCGTAGTTTAAACTTGGGAAACGCCTCAATAATAGCCAGATAATAACTAGAAACAGCTGGAGAACCACTCCTGCCAAAAGAACCGACATCCAGCCGTCTCCTTTGCTTGTACTTTGCAAGGTATTTGGCAGTGTAAGAATGGCGAATCCGACCTGAGTTTGGATCATAAGAAAAAATATCTGCAAGTTCGTTAGGTATCCTGTCTGTGACATTGACTATTCCACACTTTCCATTCTAGATTACCTACGTTTGTTTTAAAGTGTTATTCCTCTTTTTGCTTTTGATAATTGAATCTTTAATTCCCTTGAAGTGTAATGGGGCTACGGGTTCCAAGTAAGGTTTTCCGAAAGACTCCAACCTGCAGAGGTGTATCAGTAATACTGTAAGAGCAAGGACAATGCCTAAAAAGCCAAAAAAAGTGGCAGCGAGCATAATAGGGAAAGCCATGATTCTGGCACCCGTCCCCATTTGGTTGACAGGTGCTACGAATGAGGCAATGGCAGTAAGTGCAATGACTACGATCATCGTGTTGGAAACAAAACCGGCTTCTACTATTGCCGTCCCGATGACCAAACCGCCGACAATCCCGATTGTTTGTGCGATTGGTGAGGGGAGGCGGATCGCCGCTTCCTTCAACAGTTCCAGCACAAGCTGCATCGCAATGGCTTCAAAAAATGGTGGCAGCGGGACGTATTCAATTTGAACTCTGATCGCATATTGAATCCCAATGGGCAGAACTTCTGAATGGAAGGAAACGACTGCGATATAAATGGCGGGTAAGCAGATGGCCACCAAAAAGCTGAATATCCGTATGAGTCGGAAAAAAGACCCGATGATCCATCTACTATTATAGTCATCAGGTGACTGATAAAAGCTGAAAAATGTAATAGGAGAAACGAGTACATGTGGAGTTCCATCCACGATTACAAGTGATTTCCCTTCTAATAAATAGGATGCTGCCCGGTCGGGTCTTTCAGTTGATAATATTTGTGGGAATATAGAATAACTGTTGTCTTCAATTAATTCTTCCAGTTCCCCCGCAGTTTGAAGCTCCTTAACATCCACCGCTTCTATCCTTTTTACTAATACGTCTAATGGACCATGATCCACCAGTTCTTCAATATAGACAATCGATGCTTTTGTATTTGTTTTAGAGCCCAACGTATAATTTTTAATTCGTAATGAAGGGTTTTTAACTCTTCGTCTGATTAAGAAGATGTTTTTACTGATATTCTCCGTAAAGCCATCATGGGATCCTTTGATGATGTGTTCATTTTCCGGTTCCTGAATGGACCTATCATCACCGGCGGCAACGGGCATCAGAAGGGCGGTATTTACACCTTCTGATAACAGGGCACAGCTCCCTTCGAGGAGACCATTCACGGTCACTTCAAGAGCGGTCGTTCTACTATACTCCGCATTTTTTACCACGGATTCCGGGACAGTCTCCTCTTTGCATTCAAGAAGCGGCTCTATAATATTTCTTTCTATCAGCTTTTTATCCACTAGTGAGTCGATAAAGACAAGTTTGCAAGGCTTATTCAGGAAGATGAGATCCCTCGTCTTCAAATCTTCTGTTTCATAGAGGGCAGACCGAATGACCTCTACATTCTCTTCCATTTTTTTTGACAGCTTATTAGAAGGACTCATTTGTTGTTCACCTGCCGCTCCGTTATGGTTTCCTTTATTCTTGCCCCCAATGGTGTTTTTTATGTTCGTAAAGAAGGGAGCGATGGTACGTACAGACAATACCGTGCCAGGAGAATTCGCCCCTTTGATCATTGAAAACTGGCAGAATGGAATAGGATTTTCTGTACCTCATTTTTCTATAGCAAGAGGTTTGATTCTAAGCATCAAAAGTTACTTTTCTTTTGTATCCGACTAAAGTGATTTTAGAATAATGAGAGATGAAATAAATTCCTGTATAAATAGGAAATGAATAAATGTATTTCCATCCTGTATAAACCACAAAATCACTCCACACAAATATCGGTTCTGCTATAAATGAAATCAAAAAACCATATAGTATCCCTTTTTTAAGGAAACCTACATTTGGTTTGATTTGAATGAAAATAATGGTTAATACAGGAATTAGTGTAATATCCCATGGTTTATAAGACGGGGAGAAGGGAAGAACCTCATAATTGTAATGCCATAATCCTAATTGGACCCCGATACTGTCCAGCCAAATCGCGATAACCATGACACAAAAGGCGATATATAATAACCGGTGGGTGCTCTCTTTGGGGCGGTATTTGGCCCATAAGATCCAAGGAATGATTGTCAGAAAAACGCCTATCCACCACTGCCACCCGAACACAATTTCTTCTTGCCATAAGTGGAATTTTTCTATGTAAGTTTGGTGCATGGTTTCATATATTTTTTGGGCTTTTTGTTCGGTGCTCATTTTTCCCTCCTGACCCCTTGGTGTATATAATAGTTAAATATTTGCCGGTCCATCCCCCATAGATTTGAAATGATATTATTAAGTAGTATTAGAGGAAATAAGTGATTTATTCATTCGCGGTATTGTACTTAAGATTTAATCCTGGTTTGGCTGGACTGGGGTTTCATGATGATTTGCCAGGGAGAATGGTAAGGAGTCTGTTTCGGAAGAAGCTGTACTGAATACAAGAAAGGTCCGACCCTCAAGATGGAGGGACGGACCTTAAGCTTATATCAATGTCGGATAAGGTAGTCGAATGCGCCTAGTGCGGCGTTCGCGCCTGATCCCATGGAGATGATGATTTGGTTGTATGGGCTGTCCGTACAGTCTCCTGCGGCGAATACGCCAGGGACGTTGGTGGCACCACGTTTATCAACCACGATTTCACCGAATTTCGTGCGTTCCACAAGGTCGCCGAGCCAGTCTGTGTTTGGAACGAGACCGATTTGGACGAAGACCCCTTGGAGTTCGATGTGTTGCTCTACATGTGTATCACGATCGGTGTAGGTAATCCCGTTTACTTTATCCGTACCGGTGATTTCCTGTGTCTGGACGTTTGTCAGCACCGTGACGTTCGGCAGGCTATGAAGACGTTTCTGCAGGACGTCATCTGCCTTCAGTTCAGGATTGAACTCAAGGACCGTAACATGCTTGACGATTCCTGCAAGGTCGATGGCTGCTTCGATTCCGGAGTTTCCTCCGCCGATGACAGCGACATCTTTGCCTTCAAACAGTGGTCCGTCACAGTGAGGGCAGTACGCCACTCCTTTGTTCTTGAACTCCTGTTCACCAGGAACGCCGATGTTACGCCAGCGTGCACCTGTCGAGATGATCAGACTCTTACTTTTCAGGACAGCACCGTTTTCAAGTTCTAGCTCGACAAGGTCTTTTTTCTCAAGACGGCTTGCGCGCTGAAGGTTCATGACATCGATACCGTAGTCCTTCACATGCTCTTCAAGGCTAGCCACAAGCTTCGGTCCTTCCGTGTGCTTCACACTGATGAAGTTCTCGATGCTCATTGTGTCAAGAACTTGACCTCCGAAGCGTTCCGCGACGATTCCTGTACGGATTCCTTTACGCGCAGCATAGATCGCCGCACTGGCTCCCGCTGGTCCGCCACCGACGACAAGGACGTCATAAGGATCTTTATCCGATAGCTCTTCCGCACCGGGGCCTTCCACGATTTTAGAAAGAATCTCTTCTAGAGTCGTGCGTCCACCGCTGAAGAATTCAGCATTCAGGTAGACAGCAGGGACCGCCATGACGTTCTTGCGTTCCACTTCTTCTTTGAAGACAGCTCCGTCAATCATCGTGTGCGTGATATTCGCGTTCAGGACACTCATGATGTTCAGTGCCTGCACCACATCAGGGCAGTTGTGGCAGCTTAGGCTGACATACGTCTCGAAGTGGTGTTCGCCTTTGACGCTCTTGATCTGGTCAATGACGCTTTGATCCACTTTCGGCGCTCTGCCGCTGACTTGAAGGAGAGCAAGAACCAGGGATGTGAATTCGTGTCCAAGAGGAATCCCTGCAAAAGTGATTCCGGTCTCTTCACCAGGGCGATTCACGCTGAAGCTTGGTGTTCTTGTCAGTTCTGCTTTTTCTACGCTGATGCGGGATGACATGGAAGAGAGCTCCTCGACAAGAGCCAGCATGTCCTTCGAAATGTCATCGTCGCCCGCACTGACTTTCAGGACGATGTCGCCTTCCATCATTTGCAGGTATTGTTCTAATTGTGCTTTTATATCTGCTTCAAGCATTCTCAGCACTCCTTATAATTTACCAACTAGATCAAGGCTTGGCTTAAGGGTTTCAGAACCTTCCTGCCATTTAGCCGGGCAAACTTCGCCTGGGTTGTTGCGCACATATTGTGCCGCCTTGATTTTGCTTACTAGAATGTCTGCATCGCGGCCGATTCCGCCTGCATTGATTTCAACTGCCTGGATAACGCCATCCGGATCGATGATGAATGTTCCGCGGTCAGCAAGACCATCTTCTTCATTTAATACATCGAAACCGCGTGTGATGCGTTGTGACGGGTCACCGATCATTGCATATTTGATTTTACCGATTTTTTCAGAGCTGTCGTGCCAGCCTTTATGTGTAAAGTGAGTATCTGTAGAAACTGAATATACTTCTACGCCAAGCCCTTTAAGAGTTTCATAGTTATTTTGAAGGTCTTCAAGTTCTGTCGGGCATACGAATGTGAAGTCTGCAGGGTAGAAGCAGAAAATGCTCCATTGACCTTTCAGGCTTTCGTCTGTCACAGTGATGAACTCACCGTCTTTGAATGCTTCTGCTTTAAATGGTACGACTTGTGAACCGATTAATGACATAGTGTAAATTCCTCCTAGTAATGTGTGTGATTGAGAATCATTAATAGATTATAATAATTCTAATTCGATATTTATTATTATATATATACGTTTTTTTGTCAAGGGAAAAGATTGAGGTTCTGATAGAAAGGAAGGTGGAATTGAAGAAACGAGTGCTGGTCCTGTTTATAATGCTTTCCACCCTGCTTCCCGTCCATATCTATGCAGCGTCACCATTTGTGATAGGGGAAGGAGAAGCGGGTGGTTATTAGTGCAAAACTATAAAAGGAGAAAATACGTTCACTTGGAAAATCGGTTATCAAGATCACCTGCTGACGATCGACGAGAACCAGGAAAACCGAGATCATCTTTATAGGAGTGCAGACAGCATTAGAGGATGTGGAATATTATTACGGCATCATGACTCATTCATGAAAGCCGAATTTCTGAATTGAGATGGAACAATTGGCCGCAATGATGGCGTGTGTAGCAGGGGTCAGACCCTCATGAAGAAACGTTCACCCTGCTTTTGGCCTGAAATAGGATCCTATTGTTCTATTTTTCGGAAAAAGGAAGTGGATTGACGGGTTAAGTAGATGATTTTGACTAACCACACTTAAAAAATCATACTTTATCCCACGTTATGACCCAATTTTCGTTACTTATGATCCGAAATTTCGAGATATGAACCTTTTGTCGAAAAAACTCAGTTTTGTGAAGAGGTGCAGGATTAGTATGCAAACCGTCGAAATAGAGCATGAAGAGGAATTCTAAGCATAAAGCAAAAGAGGTGAAGATACATGTATTCTACAGAAACCCTGCCACAATGGTTTTGGCTTTTCTATTACTCTCTCATTTTATTAACGATTGCAGTAGCCGTACTTTCGATAAAAAAACAAAGGGATATATGGAGCGCGTTGGTCACCCTCTTTGTCACCCTTTCCATTCCGGTTGTCGGCTTTGTGAATGGAATTTATCGAGAGGAAAATCAGAATGAACTGGAGCAATGGCTGAGCCACCTGGGAAAAGGGGAGTTGTGGGCTTTATATATTCTGTTCGGTTATATATATGTGATCGTTTGGTGGGGGGGATTGATCCGGAAGAGGAAGGAAGCGGAAAGAGGAAGTAGACATGGGTAAGGTGTAATCCGGGCAAATTAGGGGGAATAAAATGACAAACATAATAAGGTTCAACCTGTTCCTGCTAGTTTTGTATTCAATAATTTTCTATTTTTCTATCAGTCGATTGAAATTGTTTGGAAATTTAACACCTTTTATTAATCTATTTACAATCCTGATCCTACTCGGTTTGGGGATCTATTACCCCAGATTCAGTAAAGGTATTAGTGAGGAGAAGGTAAGTAGGATAAAATGGGTCTGGAAGACGTCGTTTTTGCTGCTGTTTGTTGGATTTCAAATGGTGATGCAAATGATTAATAGCAGTATTTTTTATGTCATTGTTATGATCACGATGGTGTTGATGGTGATGGATTTCTGGAGAATCAAGGGTCGTACCTAGAATTAAAGCTCAGGAATCAATCCCACAATCTTATTAAGTTTCAATGATTTTATCAGTTGCTTCTACTTTGATTTCTGAGAAGTTATAGCGGTTTTGATTGACTTTTTTTCAGTCATTACTTTCTTGTAAAATATAGGTTGGTCAAAGTGGGACAAGGTACCTTTCCCCTTGTGCCTTTTTTCATCTCATGAAATATTCCATGAGTTTCTTTCATCTAAGGGAGAATAAGCTACAAAAGCTGAAGATCAGGAAGGGGATCTTCAGCTTCTTTTCATATGAGTGTGCTTCCTAATTTTTAGGTGCGCCTGGAGGATAATAGTACGGTGGTACCTTTAGCCACCCTCTTTTTCGCATAGCTGTTTTCAGTTCCATACCAAGCACCATTTTTTCAGACTGAAATCGCGCCCACATGAGACTAATATCAGTACGAATGCTTTGGCTCATGTTTGTGGCACACATCACTACATTCGTGGCAATTTTAATGGAAATAAAGTTAGCGATTTCATCATCTGTCATTTTTGCCCCTAAGGGAATACTGTTGGGGTCAGATTTAGGTCTGGTTTCTGAAATTTGCGATAGGGGTATCCCTTCTTCAACCATGAATTGTCGAAGTATTTTCAATTGGTGTTCCCCAAGATTCTTTGATTTGTTAATGAGTTGGATTAATTCATTGTCTGTCGTTGTATTTAATGAAGCTTCGAGGACAGGTACTTCTTCTGCCAAGGCAGTGAAATAGATCCAACAGCCCATCGCTTCACCGATATGTGGAGGTGCCTTTGGTTCCGTATCAAAGGTTGTTCGTAAGTAATCAAAAGCGGTTTCAAAGAGATTCTGCATTTATTTTCATCCTTTTTTTACTACCATTGTTCCCAAGTTTCATCCTTTTAATCTGTTGTACTTCATTTGAGGAAATGACCAGGGGAAAATTGTCTCGGTGCTTCGAAAGTAGCCACGGTACCTGTCCCCTTGGCACCATGGTTTACCAAATCACAAAATCGGCAACCCTTAGGACATATGTCCTTTCACAAAAATCAGTCCTCCTATTTAATAGAACAAAGAATAGGAGGATGAACGATGAAAGGTGCTTTATTTGCGCTGCTTGGGGGACTTTGTATCACCATGCAGGGGATATTCAATGCAAGGATGAGTGACGCGATCGGCGGGTGGCATACGACTTCGATGGTTCATCTTGTTGCCTTTACGATTGCGGTGACGATATATATGAAAGTAAGAGATGGAAAAGGAAAGAGCTTCAGGCAGGTGCCGTTCCTGTATTTGATCGGGGGATCGTTCGGTGTGATCGTGGTGTTCTCGGAACTGACGGCGATTCACATGATCGGCCCGGCATCGGCCATTGCGATCCTTCTCGTGGCACAGATCGGGACGGCATTCCTCATTGAATCACGGGGATGGTTCGGGGAAAAGAAGATCCCGGTTACACTGAGGCAGGCTGTCGGACTGACGATGATGCTTGCAGGGGTCATCCTTTTCCAATTGTAGAAGAAGGAGTCAAACGATGAGAGAAATACAATGCGCGGAACCAGACCATTATATAAAACAATACGAGCTGGATGAGTTATTTCCAGACCATTTCAGAAAGCATATCAAGATGTATTCTTTTGAAAAAAGGGATGTCTTATTTTCGACGGGGGAAGAGCTCACTGAACTGTACTTCCTCATGGAGGGGAAAATCAAGATCTTCACCCATACACCTGACGGGAAACTATTGATCAACCGGTTCAAGCGTCCCCTTGCTCTGATCGGGGATGTGGAATATGCGAAAGGCAGTGCGGTCATCAATTCGGTGGAAGCCGTCACGGACGGGATGTTCCTATCCGTGCCATTCACGGACCTGGCAAGGCTTGAAAAGGAGCATCCGGCCATCATCCGATTCTTGTTTGATACGGTGGCTCATAAGTTTTACACAGAATCCCATGCGACGAGCATGCACATGCTGTATCCCGTCGAAGTACGATTAGCGAGCTATTTGCTATCCATTTCAGAAGCGGGCGAAGGGACCATGTTCCATCAGGAAATGCATACGTCCAATCTCATGGAGCTCGCCGAATGGATCGGCACCAGCTACCGTCACCTGAACCGGGTACTAAAGAAGATGGCAACGGACGACCTCATCGAGCGGGTCAACGGTTCCATCACCATCAAAGATCTTGAAAAACTCAGCATCCTTGCGAAAGGAAACATCTATGAATAAGGAGGGTCTCAAATGATCGGAATCGGATTAGCCATCATCGCAGGAATTTTAATCAGTTTGCAAAATGTCTTCAATGCACGAGTCAGTGAAAAAACAGGCCCATGGGCAACGACGAGCCTGGTCCTCGGCCTTGGTCTTGTCTGTTCACTGCCGGTATTCTATACAATGGAAGATAAAAGTCTACTGGACTTCAGCGGGGTTAATCCCGTCTTTCTGTTCAGCGGGGTGTTCGGAGTCGGAATCGTGTTCTTCCTGATGAGGGGAGTCACGTTGATCGGACCGGCGTATGCGATCTCGATCGCGCTTATTTCTCAAATCACCATCGCATTTATCGTCAATACAGGTGGATGGTTCGGGTTTGAACCGTCTGCCCTTTCCTGGGAGAAGATGCTTGGGATTGGATTGTTGATTGGTGGGGTGTTGGTTTATAAGTTGGAGAAGCGGACGGATGAGAAAGAGGATGTTGTACGTGAACGTGAGAGAGTGGGGGCTTGATGGTTTCCGCTTAAAAAGTAGGTCTCTTCCTAGTGATTGCTGGGAGAGACCTTTTTTATTGGAGATAGGGGAGCTACATGAGAAAGATTCAGATTCCTATGCCGCATTTTGAAAGAAAATACTGCTTTTGGATGGGAATCATGATGGTTTTTATCAAATAAGTTTGAAAAGTGTTCTGTTGTTGAGGTTTAGAGTCATTTCAAGGGTATATCTATTTTAAATAGGAGCCTCTTTCAGTTTTATGACCCGGTTTTCGCTCCTTATGATCCAAAATAACCATTTATGATCCGCTTTCGGCTATTTATGAACCGGAATTTTGATTTATGATCCCTTTTTTCATTTTATGATCCTTTTGTCGAAAAATCTTTGCACATCCAGGGGGAGCGAAAAGGATACTTTAACTGCTTTCATAGGCAGGAGAATCATGTGAAAAAACACGCCTCATCCCAACAGGGATGAGGCGTGTTAAGTTTATCTCAAATCGAACCGATCCGCATCCATCACTTTCACCCAAGCGGCAACAAAGTCACGGATAAATTTCTCTCGATTGTCATCTTGCGCATACACTTCTGCAAGAGCACGAAGCACAGAGTTGGAACCAAACACCAGGTCAAATCGTGAGGCCGTGCGCACCACTTCACCCGTCTTACGGTCGCGGCCATCATATTGATTGAAGCCGGCTGGTTTCCACTCGATGCCCATATCCAACAGGTTCACGAAGAAGTCGTTGGTCAATGCACCGACGCGATCGGTAAAAACCCCATGATCCGTGCCACCGTGGTTGGCGCCAAGAACACGCATACCTCCGAGAAGGACGGTCATTTCCGGCGCAGTCAGGCCGAGTAGCTGTGCTTTATCCACAAGCATTTCTTCCGGACTGACAGCATATTTCTGCTTCTGGTAGTTACGGAATCCGTCTGATACCGGCTCCAATACACCGAAGTTCTCAGTGTCAGTCTGGTCGGCTGATGCGTCACCGCGGCCAGGTGAGAATGGAACGGTTACATCGAAGCCTGCGTCTTTTGCGGCTTTTTCGATGGCTGCGTTTCCGCCTAAAACAATCAGATCTGCCAGGCTGACTTTTTTATCGAGCTTGCTTTGAAGGTTTTCGTAAACGCCAAGGACTTTCTCAAGCTGCTCCGGTTCGTTCGCTTCCCAGTCTTTCTGAGGAGCGAGGCGGATACGGGCACCGTTCGCGCCTCCGCGCATATCGGAACCGCGGTACGTGCTGGCGGATGCCCATGCGGTTTTCACCAGTTCGCTCACGGTTAAGCCTGTGTTCATGATCTTTTCCTTCAAAGAAGCCACTTCGTTATCAGAAAGATCATAATCCACCGCAGGAACCGGATCCTGCCAGATCAGCTCTTCTTTCGGAACCTCTGGACCCCAGTATCTTGCTTTCGGACCCATGTCACGGTGTAGCAATTTAAACCAAGCACGGGAGAAGGCATCGGCAAACTCTTCCGGATTCTCATGGAAACGACGTGAAATTTTTTCATAGTCCGGATCCATGCGTAGGGCCATATCAGCAGTCGTCATCATCGTCTTCACTTTGATGGATGGATCTTCGGCATCAGGTGCCATATGTTCTTCCGTCATGCCGACGGGTGCCCATTGGGATGCACCTGCCGCGCTCTTCGTTTTCTCCCACTCATAGCCGAACAGGAGGTCGAAGTAGCCGTTATCCCATTGGGTAGGATTCGTCGTCCAGGCACCATCGACACCACTTGAAATCGTGTCGCGGCCTTTCCCGCTTCCATATGAGCTGATCCAGCCAAACCCTTGATTTTCCATTTCCGCCGCTTCCGGATCGTCACCAACAAGAGAAGCGTCGCCAGCTCCATGGGCCTTCCCGAATGTGTGACCGCCTGCGATAAGGGCGACAGTTTCATAGTCATTCATCCCCATGCGTCCGAATGTGTCGCGGATATCACGGGCACTTCCCAGTGGATCTGGTTCACCATTCGGGCCTTCCGGATTGACGTAGATCAGACCCATCTGGACGGCAGCGAGTGGATTTTCAAGTTCACGGTCGCCTGAATAGCGGTTGTCAGCAAGCCATTCCTTCTCATTACCCCAATACACATCTTCCTCAGGATGCCAAATGTCTTCACGTCCTGCACCGAATCCGAATGTCTTCAAACCCATGGATTCAAGGGCAACGTTACCTGTCAACACAAGCAGGTCCGCCCAGGAAATCTTATTCCCATACTTTTGTTTGATCGGCCATAACAGACGGCGGGCTTTATCAAGATTGACGTTATCCGGCCAGCTGTTGAGTGGAGCAAAGCGCTGTGAACCTGATGAACCGCCTCCGCGTCCGTCCGTCTCCCGGTATGTACCTGCTGCGTGCCAAGACATCCGGATGAAGAATGGACCATAGTGACCATAGTCAGCCGGCCACCAGCCTTGACTGTCTGTCATCAGATTGTGAAGATCCTGCTTCAGGGCATCGTAATCCAGCTTCGAGAATTCTTCCTTATAATTGAAGTCTTCCCCCATTGGATTCGATTTCCTGTCGTGCTGGCGAAGGATGCCGAGGTTCAGCATGTTCGGCCACCAGTCTTTATTCGTCGTACCACCAGGAGCCGTCGTCGTTGTGATGGCGCTATCCTTATGATGGGTGACAGGGCACTGGCCCGATGCTGCTGTGTGTTCCTTTTGATCTGGGCGATTGTTGTTTTCCATTTACCATTCTCCTTTCAGATATGGGACACTTGGTCGAATAAACCATGACAATTTGCTAGAGGTAAAAAGTTAGACTATTATGATAATTCTTACTTATATTATAGTGGACCGGGAGTCTGATTCAAAGTGGGAAGTGTTGAATCGACTCTTTTTTAATAGGAATTGTATCAAGTAGAAGGCTCCTTATAGAATAAGAGTAAACCGACGGGGAATAACTTGAAATGAAACAGATCTCCAGGATAAGGGAATGAATCGGTTGACCGAAACTTGTCCCTGCATCCCTCTTCCATGATAAAATGTGTTGACAGAAATGAATGAAGGTTAGGGTGTATGTATATGAAAGTGTTGTTGGTGGAGGATGATCGGACGATTGCAGCTGGTTTGGAGTATTCGTTGCGCCAAGAGGAATATGAGACGATTCTTTGTTATGATGCGGAGTCTGCAAAAGCTATGATTGATGATCGGCTAGGGGAAATCGATTTATGTTTGTTTGATTTGTCGCTTCCTGATGGAAGTGGCTATGATTTGTGTGAGATGGTGAAGAAGCGGGACGATAAGCCGGTGATCTTTTTGACAGCGCTTGATGACGAAGTGAACGTCGTGATGGGGCTGGATATGGGAGCGGATGATTATATCACCAAACCGTTCCGGGTCCGTGAGCTGCTATCCCGTATCCGATCGGTGCTCCGGCGGTATCATAAACAGCCGGTACAGGCAAACGTGTGGATGGATATTGAGGATATCCGAATTAACACGTTGGAGGGCAAAGTGTATAAGAATGGTGACGAGGTATTATTGACCGCTTTGGAATATCGACTTCTCCTCATCTTTGCGAATCATGTCGGCCAGGTGCTGACGAGGGCTCAGCTCCTTGATCGGATTTGGGACGTGGCCGGTGATTTTGTCAATGATAACACGTTGACCGTTTATATCAAGAGGCTGCGTGAGAAGTTGGAGGACCATCCGCAGCGACCAACGATCATCAAGACCGTTCGCGGTATGGGATATAAGGCAGGTGATTGATATGTTGAGGAATCGGGAAGTTCAATGGCTTTTCATCAGCCTTTTATTCATTAGTCTTGCGGCATCGGGATTGGCAGGTTTTCTATTTTCGATTTGGGTTGCATTGTTTGTGCTGGGCACATCCGGCTTGCTCGCTGGATACAGCTTTTTCTTTACCAGATGGCGATATCGGGAAATTGAAAAGCTTTCGGGTTACTTGAGGAAGATCAGCAGCGGCAATGACAGCCTCGATGTTCGTGACAACCAAGAAGGAGAGCTCAGCATATTAAAGAATGACATCTATAAGGTGACCTTGATGCTGTCTGAGCATCGTTCATCTTTAGAGAAGGACAAACTCACTTTAACCAACGCCCTGTCTGATATCTCGCATCAGTTGAAGACACCTTTGACTTCGATGATGGTGATGGCCGATCTCTTAAGTGACAGCACATTGGAGGAATCCAAACGTGCCGAATTCACTCAACATATCCGGGTGCAATTGGAAAGAATCGAGTGGCTTGTCTCATCGCTTCTGAAACTATCCAAAATCGATGCAGGAACCATTTCGTTTAAGAAAGACAATGTGAGCGTCCGGGATCTGATTCAGCATGCCGTGCAGCCTATCTTGATTCCAATGGATATTAAAGACCAGACATTGAATGTGAGCGGGGACGATTCGGTCACTTTCTCAGGTGATCTGCGGTGGACGGCCGAAGCCCTCATCAATATTCTCAAAAATGCTGCGGAGCACACGGGAGATGGAGGGGTGATTTCCATTTCTTTTTTGGAGAATCCGCTCTATACCGAAATCACCATTGCGGATAATGGAGCCGGGATTCCAAAAGAAGATCTTCCATACATATTCAGGCGTTTTTACAAAGGCAAGAATGCAAGCGAAGACAGTGTCGGAATCGGTCTGGCGATGGCCTACAGCATCATCACCAGTCAGCAGGGGGATCTTGAGGTCCGATGTGAAAAAGGAAATGGCACCGAGTTTTCGATTAAATTTTATAAATAGGATTCAGTATAGGGTACTTATTCTTGCCCCCGTACCCCTAAAGTGAATAGATTGTCACTTTCTTAGTCACCTTAAAGTCATATTGGACAGATATACTGGGGTCTACATTAACATTATGGAGGTACCAAATGAATATTTTGCAAATCGAAAATCTGTCTAAAATATATGGCAAGGGGGAGACGGCGGTCAAGGCACTGGATGATGTCTCATTTTCTGTGCAGAAAGGAGAATTTGTCGCGATCATCGGTCCTTCCGGTTCGGGGAAATCTACCTTGCTTCACCTACTTGGAGGCGTCGACCGACCGACAAGCGGGAAAGTGCTAATCGATCAAACCGATATTTATCAATTGGATGAAACCCAGCTGGCCGTTTTCAGAAGAAGGCAGATCGGGTTGATCTATCAGTTCTACAATCTGATTCCGATCCTGACGGTGGAAGAGAACATCACCCTCCCCATGCTATTGGATCAGCATAATGTAGATCATAAGCAGTTGACTGATCTTGTGTCGACATTGGGCCTTCATGAAAGGCTGAACCATCTACCGAACCAATTATCCGGCGGACAGCAGCAGCGTGTATCCATCGGGAGAGCGCTTGTCAGTAATCCTGCCATCATTCTCGCGGACGAGCCGACAGGAAATCTCGACAGCAAGAACTCTACAGAAATCATCGATCTGTTAAAAATGTTCAACAAAACCTATAATCAGACATTGATCATCATTACCCATGATGAACGGATTGCGCTGCAGGCAGATCGTGTGATCGAAATCGCAGATGGAAGGATCGCAAAGGATGAGGTGATCCGCCCGTGAATATCATCAACAAACTGACGTTACGGCATCTGAAAGAAAACAAAAGAAGGACCCTTGTGACAATCACCGGGGTCATCATCTCGGTGTCGATGATCATGGCCGTTGCGACACTCGGCGTTTCATTCCTGGACATTATGAAAAGACAATCGATAGCCGACAATGGCGAGTGGCATGTCCAATATCAAAATGTCAGCCTCGATCAAATCGAAGCGATAGCGAATGACGAAGATACGGGAGACTTGCTCCTATCTAATGACTTGGGGTATGCAAAACTCGATGGGGCAAAGGTGGAAGAGAAGCCTTACCTATTTATAAAAGAATATAATGAAGAAGGCTTAAAGCAGTTTCCGATCGAGTTGAGTAAAGGTCGCCTGCCTTCCGATGAACAGGAAGTGGTCATTTCCGAGCAGATCGCGAGTGATGCCGGTGTTCAGTACGAGATCGGGGACCAGATCAAACTGGATATCGGGAGCCGGATGATGGAGGGGGAAAGCAAGCCATTAGGACAGAATGACCCGCTCCAACGGGATGAAGAGGGCATTATGGAAAGGCTTGAAGTGAACTCCATGGAGACCTTCACTGTTACGGGCATCATAGAAAGTCCATCATGGGAACCGGCATGGTCTCCCGGTTATACGGTGCTCGGCTATATCGATAAGAGTTCCATGAATAAGTCGGATATGGTGGATGCGATTGTGGTGTTGGACAAAGTGAACTCATCCGTATTTGAGCATGCTGAGAAACTGGCAAAAGAGAATGGCATTGAGAAAGTAGCTTTCAACGATGAATTGTTGCGCTACTACGGTGTCACGGACAATGACAACCTTCGCTTCACCCTGTTTTCCTTACTCGGGATCATCATGGCAGTCATCATCATCGGTTCGGTATCGCTCATTTATAATGCATTTGCCATCAGTGTATCCGAACGTGCAAGACACTTAGGGATGCTTTCGAGTGTGGGTGCGACGAAGAAACAGAAGAGAAATTCCGTCTTTTTCGAAGGTACAGTTATCGGAGTCATCAGCATTCCGCTTGGTCTATTGGCAGGGGCCTTGGGGATCGGAGCTACCTTTTGGTTTATCAATACCTACATTGACGGGGCATTGGGCATTTCGGAGAAGCTTCAAGTCGTCGTCACACCGGCAACGGTTCTGGTTTCATGCCTGATTTCAAGCGTGACGATATTCATCTCCACGTATATGCCTGCACGAAAAGCATCGAAGATTTCAGCGATCGATGCGATCCGGCAGACGCAGGATATCAAACTGACTGGTAAGACGGTCAAAACGTCCAAGCTCGTCCGGAAGCTGTTCGGGCTGGAAGCGGAAATCGGATTGAAGAATCTGAAACGGAATAAACGACGTTACCATGCGACGATTTTTTCCCTGGTGATCAGTATCGTTCTCTTCTTATCGGTGTCTTTCTTTACTGATAACCTGAAGAAATCGGTGCTCATGTCCCAGGAGAGCACGAATTTCGATATTTCCGTATTCGCGAATAATGGGGATACAGAGCAATTAGAAGACTTGGTTCACCTGGAAAATGTCACAACATACAGCATCCAAAAAAGCCTAAATCCAACTGTGCTTATTGACAAAGGCAAATTTCCTAAAGAATTGAAAGACATGATCAAAAGGGATAACATCTCCCTTGATGATGGGCGGTATCAATACTATGTTAATTTCCATGGATTGGATGAACAAAGCTTTAGAGACTTTGCCAAGAAAGCAGACGCGGATCTTGAGATGTTCGACGATCCCGAGAAGCCAACAGCCATCGTCATTGATCAGATTTCCTATCAGGATCCGACGACGTCCAAGTTCATCGAGACCAAATCGATCGTAGCGTCACCAGGCGACGTCCTTGATTTGATTTTCACGGACTATGCTACAGAGAAATCGAAACCTTTGGGATCGTTGACGATTGGGGCCTTGACAGATCAAGTGCCCATGGGGGTCCGTACCTCAATGATGGGCGGATTGGATGTCATCGTGCCGATGAAAACGATGGACTCCTTAATGGATGACCAGATCAAAAAGGAAGTCCGCAGCCAATTATATATGAATAGTACTGATCCGATGGAAACCCAGCAAGCCCTTGAAGAAGTCGTTCCATCGAATCTATATATCTACAATGTCTATCAAAATAGGCAGCAGGAAGAACAGCTCATCCTATTCCTGTCAGTCTTTACGTATGGGTTCATCGCACTGATTTCATTGATATCCATCGCGAACATCTTCAATACGATTTCAACGAGCATTACCTTGAGAAAACGGGAGTTCGCCATGCTGAAATCCGTTGGGATGACCCCGAAAGGATTTAATAAAATGATCAACTATGAAAGCATTTTTTACGGAGTCAAGGCCTTGCTGTACGGGCTGCCGATCAGTATCGGTGTCATGTATATGATCCACAGATCTGTCGGTGAGACCTTCGATTACGGGTTCGTGCTGCCGTGGATCGATATCCTATCTGTCATCGCGGCGATATTCATCATTGTCAGCTCGGCCATGCTATATTCAATCGGAAAGGTCAAGAAGCAGAATATCATTGAAGGATTGAAGCAAGAGAATATATAGAAGAGAAGGGATGGGCCTTTAGAGGCTCATCTTTTTTTTTGTGATCCCTCCCCTTGCTTCGCTATATACTTATTTGTCTTCGTTTCTCTTCTTTATAAAAAAATAGGCAGATTCAACAAAAAAAAGAAAAAGAAGAAAAAAGAGCACGAATAATTCGGCCACTTCCATTACTCGAAAAGGACTGACAGCATTATACAATGCTTGCGAAACATCAAACCCTTGGAGAATATCGAGACTTAGAGAAAAAGCCATTAAACATCCCATCATTAAAAGGGAAATACCCATGATTTTCATGCTTATCACTCTCCTCCTACTAGGTTTTCTCTTTGGCCTTGTATCATACAGTAATATCTTTTGTTAATAATTACATAATAACCCCTGATATGGTTAAAGTAATAAAAAATAAAAGAAGGGTGCCTGAATATATGCCTTCGTTCTTTAAAGGTCGAAAACCAAAAAAGAACCAACAACCGGATGCTGAAAATCAAGCTACAGTTCACTCAGAAGAACATATACAAGATTCATTGTCAGTCAACCTTGACATCATTCGACAGAAAACAGGAAACAGTTCAGACATCGTCGTGCGTCAATTAAAAATGGGGAGAAACTCCGATATTAAAACAGCTATTGTCTATATCGAAGGAATAGTAGACAATCAATCGATTCAAGAGTTCTTACTGCAATCCATGATGAAAGACGATGATAAAGAAAAATTGATTCAGCACGATGCGTTAGATCTGATTTCTGAAGACATGATGACATTTGGTAACGTGTCATCCTTCAATACTTGGGATGACCTGTTTTTATCCTTAATGGCAGGTGATACCCTTGTCCTGGTGGATGGAATAGCTAAGGCTCTCAGTGCAAGCACGAAAGGTGGAGAAAAACGTCCCATTTCAGAATCTACCACTCAAATGGTGGTCCGTGGTCCCAAAGGGGCGTTTACAGAGTCGATTGGGACCAATACATCCATGGTACGTCGCATTATTAAGACCCCTGATTTATGGATGGAGTCCTTGAAGGTTGGTCGCGTAACCAAAACAGATGTGACGCTTATGTACATACACGGCATTGCCAATGATCAAGTTATTGAAGAAATTCGTCAGCGATTAAACAAGATTGACATTGATAGCATATTGGAATCAGGCTATATCGAACAATTAATTGAAGATCAAACAATGACTCCCTTCCCAACTATTTTCAACACCGAAAGACCCGATGTGGTGGCAGGGAATTTGTTTGAGGGAAGGATAGCTATTTTTGTCGATGGAACACCTTTTGTACTGATTGCACCTGCAGTGTTTATACAATTTTTCCAATCGGCTGAGGACTATTATATCCGTTTTGATATTGCGACATCGATTCGCCTTTTACGTATTTTGATGTTTATCATTTCTCTTATTGCCCCTGCTACCTTTGTGGCAGTCACAACCTTCCACCAAGAAATGGTGCCCACAACGCTCATTGTGGCCATTGCAGCACAGAGGGAAGCCGTTCCTTTTCCCGGATTCGTGGAAGCCCTTCTTATGGAAATAACGTTTGAAATCTTACGGGAAGCAGGGATTCGCCTGCCCAAAGCGATTGGTTCGGCGGTATCCATTGTCGGTGCACTTGTTATTGGACAAGCAGCCGTTCAAGCGAGCATTGTGTCACCGGCTATGGTCATTATCGTATCGATCACAGCGATTGCCAGTTTTGCCACTCCTTCCTTTGATATGGCCATTTCAGCCCGTTTACTTCGGTTTTTGTTTATGATCGGTGCAGCAATATTTGGTTTCTACGGAATCATTTTGATCCTTCTGATGATGGTCGTCCATCTATGCAGCTTGCGTTCATTTGGTGTGCCCTATATGGCCCCATTTGCTCCCTTTATACCCGTAGATAATGGAGATACATTTATAAGATTACCATGGTGGACACTAAGACAAAGACCACGCTTAATTAGTGCAAATACCGTTCGAGAAGGGAAGAATCAGCGTCCTCAACCTCCTGCATCTCGTGGTATGGTCAATCGGGATCTTAAAGAAGGTGACAACAATGAAGTATAAGCTGGTTTTCCTTATTTTATTGATGACAATGACCGTCTTGCTTTCCGGTTGTTGGAGCAAAAAAGAGTTAACGGATCTTGCTATCGTGGCAGCCATGGGAGTAGATAAAACGGAAGATGGAAAATATGCCATAACACTTCAAATTATTAATCCTGGGAACGTGGCTGGAGGCATGCGTGGAGGTGGTGGTGGTACTCAAAGCCCACCTGTTACGATCTATTCGGCTACTGGTACTAATTTAGTAGAAGCAAGTAGGAGTGCATCTAGCAAAATTTCCCGAAGATTATATTATGCTCATACCAACCTGGTGGTCGTTGGTGAGAACCTAGCAAAAGAAGAAGGATTGGCTACTTTAATCGATGCAATCGATCGAGATCATGAATTTCGAATCACTACAACCATGGTGATTACGCATCAATCAACTGCAGAAGAACTCGTGAAAACATTAACACCCGTTGATAAGATTCCAGCGAATAAGGTGCTGAAAACATTAGAATTTTCCCAAAAGAAATGGGGAGAGAGTATTAAGACGTCGGTCCAAGATGTGATGAAAGGCCTGCAATCCCCTAATGAGGTAACCGTGGTATCAGGATTCCGTCTTATAGGAAATCCCAAGCATGCCAGCCAGTTAGAGAACATTCAAGAAAGTGAGCCCGAATCTACCCTTCAAGCCAGTGGAATCGCCGTTTTAAAAGAAGGAAAGTTAGTCGATTGGTGGTATGGCAGAGCAGCTAGAGGAACGGTATGGATCCTGGATAAAATCCAAGGAACAACCATCAACATAGATTGGGAAGGAAAAAAAGAAGCTATCGCATATCAAACTGTCCGTCAAAAAACAAAAGTGTCTGCAGAAGTGAAGAAAGGTCAACCCTATATCTCTATCCATACACGCGTAGAAGGAAGCATAGGGGAAATGAATGTACCTGTAGATATCACAGATGTAAAGGTTATTACAAAGATGGAAAAAGAATTGGAGAAAGAGATTAAAAAAGAAATTAAAAAAGCGATTGAACAGGCTCAAACAAATAAAGCAGATATTTTTGGATTTGGAGAAGCCATCCGGCGTTCCAGACCAATTGACTGGAAAAGACTAAAACCGATGTGGAACGATGTGTACTTTCCAGAATTAAAGGTGGATATTACGGTGGAAGCCTACATCCGTCGTGCCGGCTTACGAAATAAATCGTTTCTTTCAAGTATAGAAGAAAAACAAAAGTGAGGAAAAGGAGGCACCAGTGGAGTGGAGAAAGCAAAAATCAGTGCCAGTCAGCTCTTTATCTTAATGGTTCTGTTTGAACTGGGGAGTGCTTTACTAGTACCTCTTGCGATAGACGTAAAACAGGACGCCTGGTTAGCTATTCTGCTAGGAATGGCATTCAGTTTCGTTCTTTTAATAGTCTATCATAAACTTTATTGGTATTATCCCGATCTTTTGCCTACAGAGTATATGCAAAAGATTCTAGGTAAAGTGATAGGAACCGTACTTGCCTTTCTCTATCTTTTTTACTTTATGTATGATGCCTCCAGGGTTCTTCGTGATTTTGGTGAAATGCTGTTAACCTTTGCCTATCCGGAAACTCCTTTATTCATCGCGAATGCACTGTTAATGCTGGTCATTATTTATACGGTTCGAAAAGGAATTGAGGTCATCGCCCGATCAGGAGAACTGCTTTTTATGCTTATGTTTATGCTTTCGGTCGTTGGGTTTATATTGATTGTATGTTCTGGTTTAATCGATTTTACCAACTTACAACCGGTACTTGAAGAAGGGATTGTACCTGTCCTAAAAGTGGTTTTTACTCAAACCTTATATTTCCCGTTTACAGAAGCCATTGTATTTACGATGATTTTGCCGTATTTGAATAATCCCAAGAAGGTAAAGATGACCATGATATGTGCAACGGGATTAAGTGGAATCAATTTGATTATTACGATGCTCGTTAATATTAGTGTGCTTGGTGTGGGTCTGACTGCACGTTCCCAATTTCCCCTTCTTAGTACGGTTCAGACCATCCAAGTAGCAGATTTTTTAGAACGCCTGGATGTGTTTTTTATGCTTGCCTTAGTGATTGGTATTTTTTTTAAGATAAGCGTGTTGTTTTATGCAGCTGTCATAGGAACTGCTAGCTTATTTAAGATTAAAACCCCTTCACGACTGTCTTATCCTTTGGGCCTAATCGTTCTATTTATGTCTATGACGATTGCGAGCAATTTTCAAGAACATATCCATGAAGGATTAAAGATAGCCATGTTTGTCTTACATTTGCCTCTCTTCGTGATCATTCCTATCCTCCTTCTTCTTGTTGCGTTCTTGAAAAATAGAAAAAAGAAATGAACATTTTGAGGGTGAAGGGGAGTGGAGGGAAGGTGAAAATGATTGATTGCGCCCCACAATATAATGATTCAAATGTGGAAAGTATTCGGAAAAACTGTCTCCAAAAGGATTACCTTTTGAGACAGCCTCTTTTTTTCTACGGAATTTCTAAAATACAGGGAATGTCCTTTTTTTGAGCCAGGGAGCTAGCTATTATTAGATAATCTTTTTACTGGATTCCATGTCTCTTTCAACTTCATCTTCAGTCAAATTTCGAATCCCGAAATTGTTCGAGTATGGTGCCAAGAAGCCATATAAGAGGGAGAAGACAAACCCGCCAAGGTTGAAAATTGCCCAAGGTAAGAATTCGAAGTTGCTCACTCCAAGGGTGGTGGCCATGAAGACACCTGAAACCGTCCATGGCATCAATGCTTCTGTGATGGTAACGGAATCTTCCATGCTTCTCGATAGATTAACTGGATGCAGTTTTTTCTTCTTGTACACATCTCCGAAGATATCTTTGATTAAAAAGTATGTCACCAAGGCATTGGACGTACAGTTGATTACGGCAAAGCCAGTGACAAGTGACGCAAAAATGACACTGCCTATTGACTTTAGATAAGAGATGATTTTTTCAAGGACGACATTCAGAGCCTGTGAAACCTCGATGGCTGCTGCAAAGAAAAAGGCACAAAACACAAAGAAAGTGGCATTATACATTGAATACAGGCCGCCGCGATTCAGGAGACCCTGCATCGCTTCTGAAATGACAGTTGAATCAATACCCGGGTTTGATTCCGTCACCATCTCAACATTGAATCCTTCAACAGCAGCAGTGAACAGCTGAGCAACTGTAGCTTGTTGGAAAAAGAACGCGATGACCATTGCCGTCAAGGCAGAGCTGAACAAGACGATCAGCGGGCTTTTCTTCATCAGGGAGCCGGCAATGACGATGACAGCAGGCAAGAGGACAAGGATATTCAAGTTGAAGAGTTGATCGATCCCTAGAAGCATTTCTTTGATGTTACTAAGTTGACCCGGCGTCGATTCAATGCTTAGACCGGCAAAATAAAAGACTAGGGTGGCGATGATGGATGAAGGGATTGATGTATACATCATATGCTGTATATGTTCGTACAAGTTGGAACCAGCGGCTAACGAGCTCATATTTGTCGTATCGGATAGCGGTGAAAGTTTGTCCCCGAAATAAGCGCCGGAAACGACGGCACCAGCAGTTATCGCAAGTGAGACGTCCATTGTTTGGGCAATACTCATCAAGGCGACCCCGATCGTACCAGCAGATCCCCAGGATGTCCCAACACATGTAGATACTATGGCGGTAACGATGAAAGCTAATACATAGAGATAACCAGGATGGATGATTTCAAGACCATAATAGACGAAAAATGGTATTGTACCCGATAACATCCAAGTACCGATGATCAGTCCGATGCTAAATAGAATCAGGATAGCGGGCAGTGCTGTTTTGATTTTTTCCCCCATGACGGTAAGGATCTTTTCCCACTTATGCCCACACCAAATGGCGTATATGGAAAACACGACGCCTGCAAATATCAACATCAGCTCAGCTTGATATTTCAGAATTCCAATTCCTCCAATGAAAATGACAAGGGCTATCATGATTGGAATCATGGCCATGCCAACGGATGGACGTCTAATACCCTCTTTACTCATTATGAATCATCTCCTCGATTTAAGATTTGGTAAGAGATATTGATTGGAATGCGTTTTCTAAATCACTGATCAGGGAAATAGGGCTTTCAAGACCGATAGAAAAACGAACCAAGCCTGTGCTGATCCCTGCTTTTTTAAGTTCATCTGCGTTGTGTGGTTTTATTGGTGAGTTGACTAAGCTCTCATAGCCACCCCAACTTACTCCAATTTTGAATAACGTCAATGAATTAATGAATGCAGCGACGTTTTCAAACCCTCCTTCCTTGAGTTCAATGCTAAGAACACCTGAATAACCTTTCATTTGATTTTTCATATAAGGGTACTCTTCCGCTTTAAGAAGACTTGGATGATAAAGCTTAGCAATTTCCTCTTTCGTTTTTAAATAATCTATCACCATCAAAGCATTTTGCTGATGCTGCTGCATCCGAATGGGCAATGTTCTTAATCCTCGAATGATGAGAGAGGCATCGTGAGGAGAAAGGGTGGATCCATTCAGCTGAAAGCCGAATTCAAAGATCCGATCAACAAGGGTATGACTCCCGATGACAGCTCCGCCGGTTACATCACTATGTCCACCGATATACTTCGTCAAAGAATGGATGGAAAGATCAAATCCATGGGTCAACGGTTTTTGGAAAAGGGGGGTCGACCATGTATTATCGATAACTGTATAGATGCCGTACTTTTTCGCAAGCGCAGAGATGCTCTCCAAGTGAATGACATTCATATTCATTGTCCCAGGGCTTTCCACGTAAATGACCCTTGTGTTTGGTTGAATGTGTGACTCGACATCGTCAAACGTAGTGGTATGTGTAATGTTGAATTTATTGAAAAAAGCGAGAAGCTGTTTTGTCGGTCCATAAATGTCATTTACGAAAAGCACATGATCCCCACTCTTCAGGAGCGAAAAGAAGACGGAACTAATTGCACCCATCCCTGATCCAAAGCACTTACACTTTTCTCCGCGCTCAAGTTTAGCTAGTTTCATTTCTAAAAGTTCGGTTGTCGGATTCACACCGCGTGTATAAACATAGTTCTCCCTTTCTTTCGTTTGTGCTTGTGAAAACGCTTCAAAATTTTCGAACGCAAAAAGACTGGTCTGATAAATCGGAGGAGATACCGCTCCTTTATGTTCAGAAGGGTGATCGCCATATTGCGTACAAATTTGAGTATCGTAGTTATCCATTTTGCCATCTGCCTTTCCTCTGTTGACTCTATTTGCTATTATATTATCATACTGTCAACCTGTATGAAAGGTTAGATTATTCAGAATATAAAATAAGTCCATTTTCTTATCAAACCTATCAATAGTATAATGAGAAAAATAGGTTATTCGTTGGGGTGAAGGAATGAAAGCTATAAAGAAAAAACGCTTATCAGAAATAGGAGCAGATGAAATAAAGAAATATATAGAGGATGAAGGATTAAAATACGGGGACCGCCTGCCTCCCGTGGCTGAGCTTGTAGACATTTTGCAAATCGGCCGGTCTTCCTTGAGGGAAGCACTGCAACTCCTTGAATCACAAGGGGTCATCGAGGTATTGAATGGAAAAGGGACGTTCATCAGGGAGAGTAAACCATTTCAAATCCAAATGGCTTTCGAAGTAGAAGATAAAAAGAATTTTCTCCTTGAAACACTGGAGGTAAGGGAGGCACTCGAGAAAAAGGCAGTCGAACTGGCGGTGAAGGCAGCGAATGATGAAGATGTGGAGGAAATGACTTATCACCTTCAGCAATATGTCCATTTTCTCCAAACGGGGCAACGACAGCTTGCAAACCAAGCCGATGCACGTTTCCATCAGGCCATTTACACAGCTTCAAAAAACATAATGCTTGAAAGCATCATCGACTCCGTTTGGGATGCATTTCACGAGTTCTGGAATGAGCCTTTTGGCATCGATGACATCTTTGATCAGAGCTACCCCTACCATGAAAAGCTGCTTCAGGCGATTCGTGAACGGAATTCTAAATCAGCTCTAGAGGCCTTTGATGAGATCATTCTGTCTGTGAAACAGTCCATTTATAATATTAACTGATGGGAGAAACTTGATTTAGGACGGGTTTTACTTTATGTTTCAAACATTATAGTTCAAGGGCAGTGATGAAAGGTTCAATATGACTTTGAAAAAGGAGACCATCCTTCATAACGTGAACATTTTAAATGATGACTCAATGTGTTTGAGATAAACGATTCCGAAGCCGGGGGAAGTGTCCAATATCAAAGCCGCTTGAATTAGTGCGGCTTTCGAATTTTTCAAGCTGTCCAGGTGCAACTGTTATCTGAAACTCTTTTGGTCATTTCCTTGGGGTATTGACGCTAGGGAGATGCAAGAGGCGGTGACGGTTCCCTGGTATAACTATTTTATGGTGTGACATTACTTGAAATTATAACCAATAAAAGAAGGAAATAAGACGAAGTTGTCAAATCTATTCAAAAGCACGATATAACTTAGGAGGTCATTCCATTTGAGTATCCCTTTCGAAGTAAAAAGAAACTTTCAGGTTTCCAAAGAAAAAGCATATGCGAGTCTATTAGACCTTGATTCTGCCAAACACTGGATGCAAGGATTAGTGGAAATAGAGAGAATGGACGAAGGGCCACTCCGTGAAGGCAGTCAGTGGAAAGAAACGAGAAAAATGTTCGGCAAAGAGGCTTCGGAACATTTTGAGGTAGTGGAGCTTAAAGAACCGGATAAGATAGTTCTGCGATGCGACGGAACGAAGGGAACGACAGGCAAAGGAGAATTTGTATTTACCTATTTACTGGCTTCATCAGGTGATCAAACAGAAGTTACGTTACTTGGTGAAATCAGAGGACTGACCGGCCTGTCAAAATGGTTCGGCAAATTGATGGTAGGCACATTTAAGAAGGCTTGCGCAAAGGATTTGGATTCCTTGAGAGATTATCTGGAAAAAACCAAAGTGGCAAGCTCCTGAATCTACGAACGTCCCAGTAAATCGACAGACAGGAGAATCATTCATGAAACACGAATGGAGAAGAAAAGAGAAGAATTTATATCTGCCGAAACAATCACCTGAAGTGGTCACTGTCCCAAAGCAGAAGTTTTTCATGATCAAGGGAAAAGGAAATCCAAATAGTGACGAGTTCTCGGAAAAAATCAATGTCATACGGTGTCCGGATGATGCCAAAGCAGGGTTACACCCCTGAAACGAGATCCAAGTCCCAACCCGCCACAAACATACTTCTTCCAGTAGGGAGGGGACGGTCTAATTGACGAGATCTATTAGAAGAACTATCATTTGTTGAGAGATGATTCGGAAGTTTTATGATGACAGTTCCAATCAGAAATGGTATAATTTTTTAGCATAAAAATATCTTGTTGTAAATTTTATTCCTTTCATAAAAAAGTGAGTGATTGTTTTCCACTCCAATCAATTTTGAAAGTTAATAATTGATTAGCTGTTTTATCTTGTACATTTTATTTAATCGGAATAATAAAACCTTTTTAGGAAGTGGATTTTTATAGAGTTAGCTCTATTTTCGCCACACAATTGTCAATTGACAATTGTGTGGTTTTTTTATGTGAAGAAAAGGGGGAGAAAAAATGAAAACTTGGCAATATGCATCAATTGTTTTTTTGGGTGGATGCTGTTATGGGGTATTATCTACATTTGTCAAACTTGCTTATTCAGCAGGTTTTTCAGTGACAGAGGTAACAGGTGGCCAATATTTATTTGGAGCTTTGCTTACCTGGGTGCTAGTTCTGTTTACAAATAAAAAAAATATAACTTTAAATCAAGCCTTCAAACTATTATTATCTGGAGTTCCATTTGGACTAACGGGTGTGTTCTATTATCAAGCGCTTCAGACACTTAATGCTTCGCTTGCAATCATTTTTTTATTTCAATTTGTTTGGATTGGCACGCTTTTCGAGTGGATCTTTTATAAAGAAAAACCAACTAAAGGGAAAATCTTCTCAATTTGCATTCTTATAATCGGCTCCATTTTAGCTGCTGGTGCAGTTGCCAAAAGTGAAGTTGTTCTATCAATGCAAGGAACTGCTTGGGGGTTACTTTCGGCTTTGACGTTTACCACTTTTATATCACTCAGCAGTTCTGTCGGAAAAGATTCTCCACCCGTCTTGAAAAGTGCTTTCCTTTCCACAGGTGGTTTAATTGTCGTATTTTTAATATATCCACCCATGTTTTTATTTGATTTACCTACCTTGACGGGTGTTGCACAGTATGGTTTAGTGCTTGGTTTTTTTGGTGTTGCGTTACCACCTCTCTTATTTTCAATTGGAATGCCCCATGTTGGACCAGGACTTGGCACAATCTTAACAGCTTCTGAACTTCCAGTAGCTGTAACAATGTCGGCTCTTATATTAGCTGAAGTTGTCAGTTTTTCACAATGGATAGGAGTTGTCATCATTTTATGTGGAATTGTGATCGGCAATTTAAAATTAAAAGGTAGAATAAAATCCATGTCATAATGGGTAGTACAATGATAAAAGAATAGAAAAAAGGTCCGTCCCTCATCGCGGTAAAGTTTTACCGTGGTGAGGGACGGACCTTTTTTAGTTTCTCGTGATTTCAGGACTTCTTAGACTTATGAAAGTGAATTTAGAGGGAGTTGAAAGTTTGGAGCATTTTAAAGCAAAGCATGGAAAGTATAACCGCTACTCTAAACATAAACGGTTTTACGACAGAGTTAAAAGGGCATGATACCAGTGTAATACCGCTCATGTCCTTTTGAAGTTCAGTTTAATTCAGCTTTTCCTATACGTTTTCTTTTCCAATCAGCATGCAGCTTCGGACCGGAAGTGACACATACATCCCAAATCATTTCATTAAAATAGTTGAACTGTCCAGTAACTTTCATACGTTATAGATGTGGGTGTATGAGCCCAATTCCTTATTTCTATTAACTCATTTCGCTCATTGTCTGAAAAATATCCCATATTAAATGAAAAAAGCCAATTCAAGATAAGAGTTTTTAAGAGGAATATAGGTTATAGAGGACGCAGTTCCATATTGGATTGAAGGGTATGTAAAAAATGCCGAAGAAATTCAAGGGAACATTTCATTAAGAGGTTGCGTGAGGCATAGAATTAGCCGAGGAACCGATCTCCTATGTATTCTTTTATATGTTATACAGCATTTTTGATTCCCTGCTGCCCTTCAAACTAAAGCGTTTATAGACCCCATATACCACTTGGAGAATAATGACTCTTCCCCCAAAAACAATTGCGCTCTCAGGGTTCCTCTGCTATGATCATTATAATTATATATGAAATGGAGGTTTTCCTGTTGACAGCATCAATGAGATTGCGTTTCCCGCTTTTCACTCGTTAATTGAATACGTTTGAAAGCTCTGCCTATGTTCAGAGCAATGGGATTGATCTGTCTATTTTTAAGGAAACCTGTATTTGTCGGTATTTTTAAAGAGGGGAGGAGTATCCCCTCTTTTTTTGTGTCTTTAAAAAACTAATAGGCAAGGCTTGTTTTTATACTAAATAATAGAAATGAGTTGGTGGGAAATGAACATAGTAAATCAAAATCACAAGGAGAATTGGTTAAGGAATATCATTCTCTTTCTAAGCAGTCAGACAATCTCGCTATTTGGGTCGTCCCTGGTACAATATGCGATCATGTGGCATATCACGTTAACGACGGAGTCCGGTTTGATGATGACGTTGTTCATCATTTGCGGTTTTATTCCGACCTTCCTTTTGTCCCCGGTTGCGGGTGTTTGGGCGGATCGCTATAACCGGAAGTTGCTGATTGTTTTATCGGATGGACTGATCGCGTCTTCAACGTTGGTTCTCGCGATTCTCTTCTTAATGGGGTATGATTCGATTTGGTTGCTGTTTGTCATGGCAGCGGTCCGTGCCCTTGGAACCGGGATTCAGACACCTGCTGTCGGAGCGATTTTGCCGCAGATTGTCCCGAAGGAGAAGCTGACGAAGGTGAACGGGGCAAATGGAAGCATTCAGGCTGTCATCATGTTCGTATCCCCCATGGTCAGTGCGGCATTACTCGGGATGGCATCGATTGAAATCATTTTCTTTATTGATGTCATAACGGCAGCCATTGCGATTATCACACTGCTGGCCTTTTTAAAAATCTCGGTGCATGAGAAGGCAGCGGACAAACAAACAACAAGCTACTTCAGTGACTTTAAACAAGGCTTGCAATATGTCAACAGCCATGGGTTCCTGAAGAAGTTCTTCCTGTTTTTCTCCATCTTTTTTGTTCTGATGGCACCGGCAGCCTTTTTGACTCCGCTGCAGGTCACCCGGAGCTTCGGGGACGATATATGGAGACTGACGGCCATCGAAATTGCCTTTTCCATCGGGATGATGGCAGGCGGTGGAATCATTGCTTCCTGGGGCGGATTTAAGAATAAGATTGCCACAATGACATTCGCAAGTCTGATTATGGGGGTCTGCACCTTTGCCCTTGGCATCGTTCCGGTCTTTTGGTTCTATCTCGTATTCATGGCTATATTCGGAGTGGCCATGCCGATTTTCAATACACCGACAATGGTATTGTTGCAGGAGAAAATCGAAGAGAATTATTTAGGAAGAGTCTTCGGGGTCATGGGGATGATCTCCACCTCGATGATGCCGATTGGAATGCTGATATTCGGACCCTTAGCAGATGTCATCGCCATTGAATGGCTCCTCATCGGAACAGGCGTATTGACCATCCTTCTTTCCATCATGTTGGGCCGCGACCAAGTGTTAATCGAAGCGGGCAAGCCTGCCCCTGCCCTTGATTGAATGTAATCTGTCTCATCCTGATAAAAAGGGCTGTCATTGTGGCAGCTCTTTTTTGTGTCATGAAATAAAGGAACAGCAATATTTAGGGAGAATACTTATACTAAACAGGAGTACTCGAATTAGATGTAAAGCTGAATGCAAAACAGATGGCCAATACGGTGATGAAATGAGAGGGGGAACTGGGACATGACCAATAACCTACCACCAGAAAGCGAATTGCCCAAGATGAGTAAGCCCGCGAACCGAGAGCTGCATAACGCTGGGTATTATCGCCTTGAGCAGTTTACCAAAGTGTCGGAATCCGATATTCTGAAGATTCATGGGGTTGGACCGAAAGCAGTGAGAATACTGAATGAGGCTCTTAAAGAGAAAGGGCTATCTTTTGTAAAAAAATCATAAACCGGTTTTAAAAGGTGATGCTGGAAACAAAAAAGTGTAGTCATGGTAAGATGGACAACCTATAAAATAAAGGAAGTGGATAGAATGGATTTACAAACGGTTATGCAGGAGCTAGAAGCACTTGGGAAGGAACGAACCAAGAAAATATACATATCCAATGGTGCTCATGAGCCGGTATTTGGTGTCGCAACAGGTGCGATGAAGCCAATCGCCAAGAAAATCAAGAAGGATCAGGCGTTGGCTGAGGAGTTATACGCAACAGGGAACTACGATGCCATGTACTTTGCCGGCATCATTGCCGATCCAAAGGCCATGACGGAGGCGGATTTCGACCGTTGGATCGACGGGGCGTATTTTTATATGCTGTCCGATTACGTGGTGGCGGTCACATTGGCTGAAGCAGATATCGCACAAGACGTTGCCGATAAATGGATCGCAAGCGGTGAAGAACTGAAAATGTCGGCGGGGTGGAGCTGCTACTGCTGGCTGCTAGGGAATCGCAAGGATGAAGAGTTTTCGGAATCGAAGCTTGAGGGTATGCTTGCAAAGGTGAAAGAGACCATCCACGATGCGCCTGAACGGACGAAATCAGCGATGAATAATTTCGTCACTACAGTAGGGGTTTCCTATGTCCGCCTTCATGAACGGGCCCTCCAGACGGCAAAAGGGATCGGACCGGTGGAAATGAAGCGGGATAAGAAAAAGAACAGTATCCTGAAGGCTGCCGATGATATTCAGAAGCAAGTAGAGAGAGGGAAGATTGGGTTTAAGCGGAAGTATGTGAGGTGTTAAGTGACTATGATAACGATGTGACGGTTCTTATGCTTCAGTAGCATATGAACCGTCTCTTTTGTGTTCTTTCCTGAATGCAACAAGGAATTCATCCCCCTGCGTCGAACTTTACTTAAGAGATTAAAAGGAAATGGAGTCGTTCATATGAAGTTTCTATGTGTGGGTTACTTAAACCCGGAAACTATGGAGGTGGGGCCAAGGATGAAACTGATGCTCTCGTGAAAATCATTTCTAGGGGGAAAGCTTATGAACTTTGAATTAAATGAAGGAATTGAGGTCTTGGAGAGAACCCCGAAGACCCTTGAATGTTTACTTGCCGGTTTGTCGAAAGGATGGTTGGAGTGTGATGAAGGTGAAGAGACCTGGAATGCCATTCAAGTTGTGGAGCATTTAATCGAAGGGGAGAAACATAATTGGATACCGAGGTTGAAAATGATCTTTCAAGAGGGTGAAAGTACGGTGTTTCCTGCTTTTGATCGTTTTTCACACTTAGAAGAGAGTGTTCAAGGAAGTCTTGAGGAGAAGATAATGGAATTTGCTTCACTCAGATCAACGAATGTGAATGAGTTAAAGGCGTTATTGGCTAATCACGGGTACTCCCTTGATGCGACGGGTATGCATCCTGCTTTCGGCAAGGTCAGCGCCCGGGAATTAGTTTCCACTTGGGTGGTCCATGATTTGACCCATCTCTCTCAAATTGTAAGGGTATTTTCCAATCGTTATATGGAAGACGTGGGACCTTGGAAGGAATATTTAGGGATATTGAACAGAACGAAGCCGTCTTAAGCATGAGAGAGTGGGCATATGACTCTAATGATATAAAAATTCCGGTGCCTGACCTCCGGTGCGTTATTACAATAATGCACCGGAAGTCAGGCACTGTTTATGGAGTTGGGTGGGAGGACGATTTAGGATTTACATCTGTATAAAATGGATGGTTCATCCAAACACTATTTTTCACAAAGACCTTCCATTCTCCCGAAAATCTACTATTTATCTTTAGTTTATTTTTTGATCGTTATCCTCTTCTATCATTCTTCTGTCGTAATGGATCCGAAGTTCATGCCCCATTCCTGCAAATATTGGACAACTGGTCTCAAACCTTCACCAAGATAGGTTAACTCGTATTCCACTTTAGGTGGTATAACAGGATATACCTCTCTGTGGACAATTCCTGCTTCCTCCAGTTCCCGTAATTGTTCTGCGAGCATTTTATGGGTAACCCCGACGATGTTTCGATGAAGCTCCCCATATCGCTTTTTTCCTTCGAGAAGTTGGCAAATAATTGTGGTTTTCCATTTTCCTGAAAATATAGAGACCGAAAGTTCTATGGGGCAATGAAATTGTTTTCCGTTTATTTCGTACATTTCATGAGATACCGTCATAACCATTACTTCCTTTCTAGTAAGTATTAAACGAAAAAGTGCGTACTTACTTTTAAATAGTTTATTAGGTAACATTTGGTTTGTAAAATAAAAAAACGTTTCAAGGAGGTTTACATGGATAAATTTGTGAGGTTTGGTAATGTGAATGTAGCCTATTCCGTGAATGGAGACGGACCAGGATTGCTGCTGGTCCATGGGACAGGTGGTACATATGAGAATACTTGGGGAGATATGATCCAGTCTCTATCTGGAAATTATAAAATTATTTCTCCCAACTACAACCGTTCCAGTGACACAAAGGATCAAACGGGAAAATTGCAAATGGATGATTTGATTGAACAGCATATACAAGCGGTTCAGCAAGAAGGTATCGGGCAATTCCATGTAGCCGGCTATTCTCTTGGGGCAGAGATTGCTGCAGCCATAGCGGCTAAATATCCGGACCGGGTGAAATCAGTCACACTGATAGCCGGATGGGTAGAGAGCAATTTATCATCCACCTTTCAATTTGACCTATGGCAAAAACTTTATCATTTGGATCGTACGTTGTTTGCCCAATTTTTGATTCATACCGGATTTAGTCCGGATTTTTATCATCGATTCAGCAGTATCGAGGAATTGCATCAAATGGCACACCAATTTGGAGGGATTCTATCCACGGGAACAGATAACCACTCAGAACTTGATAAACGGATAAATATTCGTCCCCTGCTTACCAGTATTACCGCACCGGTCTTAGTCATTGGTTTAACATACGATCGCATGGTCCCTGTTGAAAAAACGAAAGAACTTGCCTCGTTAATAAAAGGAGCTCAATACAGGGAAATTGCCTCCGGGCATTTGGTTCCTTGGGAGAAAGGTGAAGCCCTTATGAAAGAAGTATCGAGTTTTCTTTATTCAAACTCCTGATATATGGATATCTCAAATCAATCAAAATTAGAACAAAAGGGGTGGAGATACAATGCATAAGGAAGTCGTATTGAATGCATTTAACTATAGACACGCATGCAAGGAATTTGAAGCTACGCAAAAGATTGCTAAGGAAGACTTTGACTTTATTCTAGAAACTGCAAGATTATCCCCGAGTTCATTTGGTTTCGAACCATGGAAATTTATCCTGTTACAAAATTCATATATACGTGAAAAGTTGAGTCCGGTCACCTGGGGAGGGCAAAAGCAGCTCAAAACAGCAAGCCATTTCGTCATCATACTGGCACGGACAAAAAATGATATGTCTTCTGACTCGGATTATGTCATGGACATCATGCGTCATACTCACAAATTACCTGAAAATATTATAGAACAAAGAAGTTCTGCTTATGAGAAATTTCTTCAAACTGATTTTAATATATTTACAAATGAAAGAGCTATGTTTGAATGGTCATCCAGACAAACTTATCTTGCAGCTGGTAATATGATGACTTCTGCCGCATTAATCGGTATCGATTCCTGTCCTATAGAAGGTTTCAATAAAGTTGAGGCAGAGAATATCCTCGTAAAAGAAGGCCTTTTGGATAGGGATCACTTTGGTATAGCTTGTATGGTTGCTTTTGGTTTTCGCTTACATCAGCCTCGAGAAAAAACGAGACAATCCATTGAAGAAATTGTTCAGTGGGTTCAATAATTCGGAACGCTAATACTTGCCTAGTATAAAAACAGTCTAGTTTCACATCGATTAGACTGTTTTTTTTATTCCTACCCTATATGTACTGTATAGAAGGAACTCATACATTTGGAGTGTTTAGTATCGTTTATATCAATGTCTACAAATAGGTAGAAATGGTTGATCATTTCTGAATCAAATTTTATACACAATGGATTAATATATGAATTTAATATACCGAATAAAAATTTTTGGAACATCCATACTAATGATTGGGCACACATGATCAATGTTTATCTAAAATTTGGTGAATTCTAGAGGCAGGAGAGAAAAACATCCATGTTCCAAGACAACCTAGAGATTTCTTTAATGGAAAAGTTTAAGGGATTAAGTGATTTTTCCTTCCGTGAATTGAATGCATATAAAATATTTTTTATTTCATCATTGGTAAAAAAAGAAGACGTCAATAAATATATAATAGAACACCTGCTTGAAAATAATTCAAATGAAGTCTCTAAGTTTCCTGTAACCAAAATCGAAAAAGATTCCTCAACAGAAAATGCAGAGAATAAAATTTTAAGAGGAAATATTATTGTTAGTAAAAAAAATGAACCATTCTTTTGGTCGATTAGCCTCCCGTCTGACGCAGGGAGAAGCATTGAATCGTCTGATCAAGAGTTTAGCCTTTATACATCGTTAGAAAGCTTTACAGAACAACTTGATATTAATCTTACTCTTATTAGAAGGTTTCTTCCCACAGCAGACTTAAAATCAGAGATATTTGAGCTAGGTAAGATATCTAAGAGTCAAATAGCCTTGCTGCAAATTGAAGGATTAGCTAATGAAGATGAGATAGAGTTGATTAAAGAGAAAATGAAGAACGTAGATGAAAAATTCATAATCAATTCCGCATTTTTGGGGCGCAGATTAGAAAATTCGCCTTTTAGCAGTTTTCCGCAATACCAAATTTCGGACAGACCAGATTTAGTCAGTCTTGCCCTTTCTTCAGGAAAAATTGTGTTAATCATTGATCAAAATCCGTTTGCTCTTATTGGTCCTGTTTCATTTTTAGATTTTTTTGAATCCACGGAAGACTATATATATAGCATTCGAACCGCATTTCTAATTCGAATCCTTAGATTGATTGGCTATATATTCTCTATCATGCTAGTGCCATTATATGTTGCCATTACCACTCATGATTATGAAGCCCTTCCGCTTGAGCTATTGTTTATCATCATTGAAAGCAGATCCGATGTCCCTTTTACTCCTTTTTGGGAATCGATACTTATGCTTCTTACTTTAGAGATTTTAAAGGAAGCAAGTAAAAGGATGCCTACAAAGACCGGAAATACACTTGGAGTGGTAGGAGGTATCATCATTGGGGATGCTGCCATCCAGGCAGGAATTGCAAGTAATGTACTGATTGTCATAATCGGTATAACGGCAGTCTCTTCCTTTGTTACTCCCAATTATTTAATGGGTGTTTCATCAAAAATTATACGGTTACTATTTCTTGTATTATCCTTTCAATTTGGATTATATGGTGTGATTATCGGTTTTTGTTTTTTAATCATCCATTTGAACTCCATTTATTCCATTAAAAAACCGTACTTGATGCCAAGTTCCTAAGAAAAGTTTATGGAGAGGGTTAATGATGAAATATCAATATTTTTTTAAATCTTTAAACCATACAAAGACTGCATCTTCTCCCATTAATGGGTGGCTTTTGGTGTTTGTCGTGAATCGTCTTCAAGTAGGGTACACAGTGTTATTATTACCAACTCAATTAGTCCGTGGAGATCATTACTGGATCATCCTCTTGGCTTTTATCATTTCACAAGTAAACCTGTTTTTGATAAGTAAATGGATTAACAACCGTAATGGTTCAGAACCCATAGAGCTAAAATCCTTACTCCCTAAACCCATCCTTTATCCAATCGTTATGATAGGTATACCCATTTTGCTTATCAAATTTCTCGTGATCATAATAGGGTATACAAAGATCATTCAAATTTATCTATTACCGGAACAAAGGCAATACATAATATTGATTGTGTTATTCACTGTTATTGCATATTTAACATCCAAAGGGGTTCATCAAATAACCAAGTTTGCTTTTTTTGCCTTTCTTTTTTCAGGTTGGATTATCTTTGCTTATATACAATTTTTCTTTTCACCTAACGTATCAATCAGAGAATTTTTCCCATTAATCGGTGAATTTAATTCCGGAAGAGATATCCATAGTTTTCTATATGTGTTATCTGCCTTTTCAGGTCCTGAGCTCCTTTTGTTTATGAAAGCTCGGATAAAAGATGATGGAAAGACCTATAAATATTTAACCATTGGGAACACTGTTACCTTTATAGAATATTCACTGTTATTTATACTAGCCGTTCTCTTTTACGGTTCCGATTATTTGAAAAAGGTAGAATACCCACTCGTAACGATGGCAAGGTACATTCACACCCCTTTCATTGACCGTCTTGAAATGTTTATTATTCCTTTCTTTTCATTTCCATTGATCTTCTCATTATCACTTGTGAACTTTTATATATATAAAGGGCTGCAGTATTCATTAAGGTTCAAGGAAAACGATATTTCCTTTTTTTCCTTTCTCGTATTGATTGGTTGTACCATACTTTTTGTTCAAAGTAATTATTGGGTAGAAAGTTTCCAGGAGAGAGTATGGATTTCATGCTATATCTATACTACCGCCATATTATACTCACTTCTCCCACTGGGATTTCTTCTCATAAAAAGGATGAAGAAAATATGAGGAAATTAGCTTGTTTTATCTTTTTCGTACCAATTGTTTTTTTGACATCTTGTGCTGGTAATCCTAACAATATTGTAGAAGACATTGCTCCCACGATTTTGTATTATTTTGAAAAAGGAGAGAGTGAAAAGTATCAAGTGTCCACGATGGTCCCTCCTGTTAAGAATGAAAAGAGAGTTGTGTTGTCAACAGAAGAAACGCTATTAAAAGATGTTAAAAACAAATTAAATAATCAATACTTTCGTGATGTGAAGGATGGTCAATTAAGATTAGTCTTTTTCAGTGAAGAATTAGCCAAAGAAGAAGGGATTAGAGAAATTATCAATGCTCTTTATATGGATCCCGCTATCTCCGATCGACTTTTTTTAGGAATCATTAAAGGTGATTTCAAAAAACTACTTTATCAAAATGAAATAGCAGATTATTTTCTTTTCAAAGAAATGAAGCATAATGAAAAGCGCGGAGAAATAATGGTAACGGACATGCACCAATATTTGAAAGCGGTTAATTCAAATTATGCCAATCCATACATACCGTATTATTCAATGACAGAAAAAGATCTGCATTATAATGGGATTGCCTTCATGAAAAACCATAAAATGGTTCATCATATCACATTATTAGAAGCGAAGTTTTTTGATGTTCTTTTAGATAATTCAAAATTTCAAGAAGTAATTCCTCTTAAAAATTTGCATGTAAGTATTGGTCTCATCAATACAGATCTGAAAATAAAAATGAATGAAACCAATAAAACAGTGAATTTAATTATTGGACTTAAAGGAATTATTAGTGAATACCAGGGAGAAAGGGATTTATCTAAAAGAAAAGAACAGTTGATATTGAAGGAAGAAATTAAAGATGACATTCATAAAAGGACATTAGATTTATTAAGGTCTTTCCAGAATCAAAATATAGACCCATTGCAATTAGGGTTACATACAAAAAGGGCATTTTCACAAACATATCAAGGAAATGAGTGGGAGGAAGAATGGCCGCAATATAACATTAATTTAAAAATCGATTTAAATATTAAAGATTATGGAACTTACCAGCAAGAGAAAACTGAAGGAAATTAACAAGGGATAGCATCAGAAAATGAACGTTGTCGGCAGGGCCCATGCCCATCAAGCTTACAAACTAAATTACTAGATACGAAATAATCCTTGTTTCAAAACTAGCGAATGTTGGAAAAATAGGCATACCAAAGAGGGCTGTTAAAACACGATTTTTTTGCTAGGCAGCATGTCTATGCTTCACCGTCGTTTCATACACAATCCCTAGAATATCAAAAACGGTCATCTTCTTATATCGATGATATTTACGACCGTTCTTTTTTAGCAGCTGATAAAGGCGATAAAGAATTTTCAAAAGTCCTTCTGTGTCAACTGCTATCGCCTGAACCAGTAACGGAAAGTAATGCCCATTAAACGTTTACTTTTATCATTCATGACAATGCCTTTCTTCTTTTCACGTATCGCTTGATTTTTCAGGCGTGCTGCGTTCGTCGGCTAAACGATGGATAATGACACGTGCTGGAAGCTTCTGACTTTGACCAATGTATGCCTCGGGGATTTCTATCGTTTCATCAGGGGTTAGACCAGACATCATTTGTGTCATATTCATAAAAAACACCATCCTTCTCGTAAACTTCTTACTGTTGATTTTTAATAAAGTTTAATTAAAATGCCATGGCAAACGCTGATTATTAATAGAAAATTATAGCCCCTATTTTGAACAAAGTTTGATCAAAATAGGGGCTATTTATCATACTTGTATAGCACATTTTATAATAAAGATTGATTATTTCGGTAGGCAAATAATCGTAAATTGCGCCCCTTATATAAAAATCATCTACTTATATCATGAAGAACACTATTTTTATGATGTGACTCTTTCTTTATTACAGGTGTATTTTTTCCAATTATCACACATATCACAACAATAATCGCTAAAACAATCGTTAGCCATGTAATTGGTTCTCCTAAGAATAGTACAGAAAATCCGATCATTAAAAAGGGCTGTAAATATTGAATCTGTCCTACTCTTGCAATCCCTCCTAAAGACATCCCACCATACCAAGCGACATACGCTAAAAATTGGCTTACAACAGCTAAAAAGAACAAACTTATCCAAGCTTCGATAGGTGCTTGTAACATATCAACTGATATGCTTAAGCCAACAGGAATTATAAAAAACGGGGCTCCAATTAATATAGCCCAAGCGATGACTTGCCAACTACCAAGCTCTTTTGATAGTTTTCCACCTTCTGCATAACTTAATCCAAGTATTAAGACAGCTACAATTAGTGCCATATCTTCTTTTTGTAATTGACCTAAACCTAAATACACGGCATAAAGAAGCACTGTTATCGCCCCAATAATACTCGAAATCCAATAGCGTTTCGAAGGTCGCTCACCTCCACGCCACATAGCAAAACCAGCTGTCGCAAGTGGAAGTAAAGCCAGTTCAATTGCGCCATGTGATACAGGCAGTGATTTCATTGCAAATGTTGTTAATAAAGGAAAGGAAAGTACGGCACCAACAGCGACAATACATAAGCTTTTCATTTGGTTTTTATTAGGTAATGATTCTTTTTTTATGATAAAAATGATACTTACGATTATCGCTGCAATAACTGTCCTACCCAACCCAACAATTGTTGCACCAAAATAAGGGACAGCGATACTTGTAGCTGGTAATGTAAGACTAAAACAAACTATGCCAATAAAACCGAGTAGCATTCCTCTTTTTACGTTGTTTTCCACTCATATTCCCCCTTCACAAGCATACAAATGTATTTCATAATCATGGTTAAACGGAATAAGCGAATTAAACATGATTGTAATGGATATAAACTCTTTTTAATACAGTAGAATTCTATATCTGTCATGGGACAGATACAAAGGAGAATATATATGACAACAAAATATAGAGGTATTTTAAAATGGGTGAAACAACAAATAGAGGATGAGCAGTTAAAAGCAGGAGATAAATTACCTTCTATTCGGATGCTCGCTGCACAATTTCAATGTAGTAAAAATACGGTTGTAAAGGCATTACTTGAATTGGAAAAACAACATATTGTCTATGCTAAACCCAAAAGTGGCTATTACGTTGTTGATTATTATCAAACACCTAGTCCACATGAAAATGATATTGATTTTTTATCTGCTGGTCCAGATAAACGTATCATGCCTTATGAGGACTTTCAGCATTGTATGAACCAGGCGATTGACCATTATAAAGAGCAATTATTTACTTATAGTGAGCAACAGGGACTTTTTTCTTTACGAAAGGAGCTTACGAATTATTTACAGCATTTACAAGTATTCACGAAACCTGATCGACTTGCCATTACTTCTGGCTCACAACAAGCGCTTCATATTCTGTCTGTCATGCCGTTTCCGAATGGGAAAAAGAATGTATTAATTGAGCAGCCTACTTACTTTGGCATGATAGATACCTTACAGTTAAATCAGATTACAACGTTAGGAATTGAATTAACAATGGAGGGTATTGATTTTGAAAGACTTGAATATTTATTTCGTACCAACGATATAAAATTCTTTTACATCATTCCAAGATGCCATAATCCGCTTGGTCATCATTATACAAATGAAGAAAAGAAAAAAATCGTTGTTCTTGCAGAAAAATACGATGTATACATTGTAGAGGATGATTACTTAGCAGAATTAGATACAGATTCAAAAACAGACCCTTTGTTTGCGTATGAACCCAACGGAAGAGTCATTTATGTAAAGAGTTTTTCGAAAGTATTCTTACCAGGGTTACGTATTGCTACTGTTGTACTCCCTGAAAAAATGATTGCCCCCTTCGTACGCTATAAATTTAGCGCTGATTTCAATACATCGTCACTTTCACAAGGAGCATTAGAAATCTATTTGAAAAATGGTATGTTTCTATATCATTTAGAAAATGCAAAAAAATTGTACATGAAAAAAATGAAAACATTACTAGAAGCTTGTAAATTGTATTTACCGAACTATATACAATTTACAAAGCCAAAAAGTGGTTTTTATCTCACCATCTTTTTGCCTTCACATATAGAGGTCGATAAGCTGATTTACCTATTACATGAAAAACATATTTATGTAGACAACGCTTCTAGAATGTACTTAGCTGAAAACAAACAGCAAGCAATTCGACTAAGCATTTCACAAGTAAAGGAAGATAAGATCCATCTCGGTATTCAACAATTAGCCACTTATATAAACGATATGTGTGAAAAAAAGAAATACAATCCTCTCTCGTTTACATCCTATCATTAAACTCAATAATAGATCTTTGTTTCAATGTATCTTATATAAAATCAAACTTTATTTAAAATTATCGAACTTTGTTTTAACTTAGCTTGATGGGTATGCGGTAGGGCACCTAATTGTAGTTAAAACGGCAGTGATGACTGCCGTTTCATATTTTTAGTTATCAACGCTTTATTAATTTAGTTTGGCATATATTTGACCAGAGGGACATAATCATTCTTCTTCAACCTTCTCCTTAGTACAATCTTTCACCATTTCATCTGTATTTTAGCCTGAATACTGGAAATATTGCGAAAAAAAGGAATAGAATAAATTTCAAAGGAGGAAATAAAATGGATAAAAGAGTTCAGTTTGACTTTGTCATTGAATTTACCAATGGCGGTGGGATTCAAGGACGGGGATTCCGTCTAGATATTACGGAAGATACGATATCTGATCAGGAGTTAGCAAATTATATCGTACAGGATATGAGATTACTTATGGTTGGTAAGGTGAGAATTCTTAACAAAAAAATTATGATTGAAAAACACAAACGCAGACCTATTAACGAAAAATCTGAGAAGGAAACATATATTGATTTAAGTCATACAATTGAACATGGACTAGTCACTTACAAAGGATTACCTGCTCCTATTATGTGTGATTATTTAAGTAGAGAGGAATCACGAGATCTATATGAAGAAGGAACTGAGTTCCAGATTGGCAAAGTTGAAATGGTTGGTAACACAGGAACCTATTTGGATTCTCCCTTTCATAGATATAGCCATGGCAAAGATCTGTCAGAAATGAATCTAGTAAACTTTGTTGATTTAGATGGGATTGTTATCCATGTTGACCATAAAAAAACAATGGCTATAGATGCTGACTTTTTTAGAGGAAAAGAAATAAGAGGAAGAGCCGTACTGGTGAACACGGGTTGGGATCAATATTGGAATAGTGAAATGTATTTTGAAAACCATCCGTACCTTACCCAAGATGCTGCACAATACCTAATAGATTGTAAAGTGAAACTAGTAGGTATTGATTCTATGAATATTGATAATACACAAGGAAAATCAAGGCCGGTTCATTCGCTACTACTTCAAGAAGAAATTCCGATTGTTGAGCATTTATGCTGTCTTGATCAACTTCCAGATGAAGGATTTACCTTTACAGCACTTCCACCAAAATTGAAAGGGGTTGGCACCTTTCCGGTTAGAGCAATGGCAAAGATCTTATAAATTTTTTAGCAAATAGTGAGAAAACAAAAATGATCCAATTCTGCAAAATTTGACCATAAAAAACTGCACCTCCAAATGTTAGATATGTCTAACATTTGGAGGTGCAGCTCAATTTCTGAAAAGCGTCCGTTTGTTCAATCTGGTTTACTTTTTTTCCATGACGGCAAAGTAATTTTCTTCATGATCGGCAAAGTTAAATACCCTACCAGAAGGCATATTGACGATTTCACCGACTTTGATATTTTTATTGGATAAATCGGTATATAATTCATCAAAGTTTTCCGAGAAAAACATTAACGAAGGTGTACCAAGATTTAATCCAGGTGACATTTTAGCAACGAATTCCTTATTGTGCAGAATGATACTTGTTTCTGTGTCCTTTGTTGGAGCCATTTCAATCCATCTCATTCCTTGACCGTTATCTTCATCGGAAATTACGCTAAACCCTACTTTTTCTGTCCAAAAGTTTATGGCCTCATCTTGGTTATTTACATACAACATAATTTGACCGACTTTACTGATCATTGGTTTTTCCACTCCCTGGTAATAAGTAATTACACACTCCATGCTCCAAATCATGACTATTGGTGCTGGTTTCTTTACCGTACTCGACTTCGTGCGCGTGATATTTCTTATTTCAATTGCTGAAGAACTTCTTCTAGGCGGTCCCAAGTTTCGGTGATTCCTTGCATCATGCCCATGTCCATAACGGTCTTGAGAGCATCTGCCGAAGCATATACAGCACGGTTGATCAGCTTCGTCTTGCCGCCCAAATCGATGAATTCTAATGTAATATCAGTCGATGGCATGGTATCATTCGTATTGCCTTCAGCATCCGAGAAGGAATCGACGTAGATGATCTTTTCCGGCTCGATGATCTCCTTATAAACCCCTTTCCCCCAAGATTCCATACCGTAAAATTCACCTTGGTTTTGATCCACGCACTTCATGCAGTAGTGCCAAACACCGCCCGACCGGAAATCCACGTTGCAAACAGGAAGCTCCCAGCCTCTTGGTCCCCACCAGTGTTTGAGATGCTCGGGGTCTTTAAACATATTAAACACGAGGTCGCGCGGCGCATCGAAAATTCGTTCCAGTACAAGTACCCGATTATTCTCCACCCTAAAATTCATAGTGTTGTTAGACATTTTCATTCCTCCCAGTCATTTTTGTTAAATTATTTCGAATGACTTACTAAAACGGTATTTCGCTTTTTTTGGTGAAAAATATTGGACCCTGCAATCAAAATGTACCCAATAATGAAAAATATCCAAAGATCGCCCATTGCTATAGTTGAATACATGGCACCCACCCGTCGAATCGATGACAAATCCGGCATAAGCCCATCCTTCATCCGCGGAAAGGCGGGCATGATATCCGGAATAGACCCTAAAAGCATTAAGGGCATCAACAGTCCGGTAAAAAAACAGTATCCGATTGTAATATTCTTCAAAGATGCCTTATTTCCTTCTTTAGTTTAGTCATTTTTGATGAGTTTCCGATCTTCAACAAGAAGTGAAAAGGTTTGCATGACCTCAATCCTCCAATGTCGTTTTTTATAATTTGGATATTTTTGTATTATTGATCAAGGATATTTGTTCATGCCCTCATTTAAAAAGAGCTATGAAACTACATCTTTCGACAAAGGGTTCATATAACTTAAAAGCTGGTTCATATATCAGAATCCCGGATCATAAATCCCCGATACCGGTTCATATATCTGAAAAGTGGTTTATAAAGAGTGAAAACCGGTTCATAAAAGGGGTGAGGAGGTGATAATCGGGGCTGTAGACCTTTAAAAAATCCTCATGACGATCCTTTTGACATGAAAATAGAGCCGTTTCATACGATTTGAATCAAAAAACGAGCTATTTTATATAAAATTAGAGTGTAGGAGACAAGTCTCTGGATGAGGTGGACCAAGTAAACTGGCCCGCGGCAACCGCCACGGGCCAGACATCATTTCTTATGTCTTCGGAAATGTAAATCCTTCCCCAAACACATCTCTTACATCATGGACAACAACAAACGCTTTCTCATCAATTTGTTGGATCGCCTTCTTTAAGAGAAATAACTCCTGTTTATTAATGACAACATACAAAATATCTTTTGATTCATTCGAATAATGCCCTCTTGCATTAATGACGGTAACCCCGCGATCCATTTCATCGCTCACTTTTTCAGCGATGGCGATCGTATGTTGAGAAATGATGGTGACGGCCTTTCTTGTATCGAAACCATCAATCAAGTAATCTAATATCTTCGTACTGATATAGATGGATATTCCGGTGTACATCGTATTCTCGATCCCGATGACAAACGATGAACCAAGAACGACAAGGATATCGAACACAAACATCGATGTACTGACACTCCAGCCGAAATGCTGATTGAGCATGCGGGCAACGATGGTGGAACCTCCCGTCGTACCGCCTGAACGCAACACAAGCCCAAGACCGAGACCGATGAACACACCGGCAAAGACCGTCCCAAGCATGATGTCGACGGAGTTCCCCATGCCTTCTGTCAATTGAATGAAGAGGGAGGTAAAGAAAATCGCAAGCATGGTATACCATGTCACGCGTTTATTGAGCACTTTATACCCGATGGCTAATAAGATGCCGTTCATGACGAAGTTTGTGATACCCGGCGACCATCCCAATACATAATAAAGGGTCATGGAGATACCCGTAACGCCACCTTCACCAAGTTCGTTCGGGATTGCAAACAAGTTTACCCCAAGGGCAAAGAACAGGGATCCTATAATAATTAACGTAATTTCTTTAACAGTCGTATTCATTTCATCACTCCGTTCTAGTTGAATACTAGGATACTATAGCACAGGGTAACGGCATTATCTTGATTACATCCTTATTTATTTTAAGGAAATCGGGCTTTAAGATGTAATGGTTTAGGAAAATGGGGCCAGACCCCCGGTACGCTAAAGTGGTAGTGTATCGGGGGTCTGGCCCTTCATCTCCTGACACAGTTACTATAATTATGAAACTCCTTTGTTTCAGCCAGTTTGTTTGGAAACTACAAGAAACCAAATCATTGCTGGAATAAGGACAAGTGAAACAATTCCCCCACCTATCGAAAGGGCAGGATAACTGGAGAAAGCAACGATGACTCCTGATAGCACACCGCCAGCAGCACCGGATAAGGCGACGAAGACGTCCACCGTTCCTTGGGTTTTTGCCCGGGTAGCAGGATCTGTCGAGTCGACAAGAATGGCTGTGCCGCTGATCAATCCAAAGTTCCAGCCAAGTCCAAGAAGTGCGAGTGCAACGGCAAGAATCAGGATTGAATCGGTTGGTGCCATCGCTGCCAGGATTCCGGCAGCAAGAAGCGTAAGGGCAGATGCAAGAACCATGGGCATCCGCCCGATCTTATCAACAAGGACCCCGGTAACAAGTGAAGGAAGGTACATCGCACCGATGTGAATGCCGATGATTAGACCGATGGCCGTTAACCCATGTCCATGATGACCCATGTGGACAGGAGTCATGGTCATGACGGCGACCATGACGATTTGAGTCAAGATCATTACTGTCGCCCCTAGGAAAATGCCCCGTTTGTTTCTTTCGGAAGAAGTGATTATTTCAGTCTCAATTCCGTCATCCTTTGTTTTCGGTGGTGTCGAAAGAGCTCTCGCCACCATATATGGGTCTGGGCGCATAAAGATAAAGATGACAATCCCGGCAAGGGTGTAGGCAGCAAATGCCAGAATGAATGGACCGCCCAAAGGTGGAATACCGATTGATTCGGCGAAACTGCCCATCACATCAACCAAGTTAGGACCGGCGACAGCACCGAATGTGGTCGAAACCATGGCAAAACTGACAGCAGTGGCTCTTTGTGAAGGTTTTGCCAAGTCTGTGCCTGCATAGCGCGTCTGCAAGTTAGTGGCAGTACCCGCACCATAGATCAGGAGAGATAAGAAAAGAAGGATGATCGAATTGGATACAGCCGCAGCGACGGTCCCCATTGCACCGATCCCTCCGATCAAGAAACCGGCAGAAAGACCAATTCGTCTTCCATACCGCTGGGACAGCCGTCCAACAAAGAGGGCAGCCCCGGCTGAACCCAGAGTGAACAGGGCAACTGGCATGCCGGAAAAGCTGTCCGTCCCCAGCATATCCTGAGCGAGAAGCGCCCCTACCGTTATACCGGCAGCAAGCCCTGCGCCTCCAAAGATTTGAGCGATCATAATGATCATCAACGTACGTTTATATAGAACCTGTTGGTGTTTGGAAGAGTCCCTACATCTTGTAATGGCTTCTTCATTATTTGTAAAAATAGAACTCTTTTTCATCTGTTATCCATCCTATTCATTAGTGAGAGGTTATTCAAATTGATAGATGATTCGTTTATCAATCTCTTATTCTCCTAAAGAAATTATAGGAGTCTACTCTTAGTATATACCATTGTAGGTATGTTAGGGAGAAAAAAACAACCGGCTCCCGCCGGCTGTTTATCACACTCATTAACTCTTCTGAGCATTCATCGCTTCCGATTCTTCCTTACTTGGACCGTACACACCCGGTACCTTCAATCCAGCCTGTCTCATAAGGACCGTCAACTGTCCACGGTGATGGGCCTGATGCTGAATAAGCAGGCGGAATACGGCTTGCACCGGCATGTCCATCCCGAATAGATTCACCATTTCGTTCATCTTTTCATTCGAAACCTGTTCAGAAACGGCTTCTGAAAGACGCGTGCTTACGGTTTTATACGTTTCGCTGATTTCTGAGGCAGATGTTGGTGCCTCTTTCCGAAGGTCAGGGACCTCAAAGGTAATTCCGAGCTGAGCAGGGAAGTAATAAGTGGCTCCCGTGACGTGCCAGGCGACACTTCCAATGCTGTACAGATCAGGTGCAACTTCTTGCTTCAATGACTCATCCGTCAGGGCATCAAGGACCTTTTGGGTTACTGCGGCTTCTTGTTTCCATTCTTGTAAGAAATCATTTACTGTTGTGAACATGGCAATTCCTCCCTTAATGTAATCAACATCATTGTAGCATGTTGAATGATCATGACGCCTCTTTTAAGGACTGATGTTTTTCGACAATGGAATAACTACCCAAACAAACCGCGACGTCGGAGCCAGTCGCGGTTTTTCACACTGAAAACTAAATCACTCTGAAACGAGCAGCTTCGTCTTACAACTGTTAAATTCCTCAATCCAATGGGGACTTACGTTCTGATCGGTGACAATATAATCAATCTTTTCAAGTGGGGCAATCCGGACGGTGACTTCTTTGCCGAATTTGGTGTGGTCCGCTGCCACATAGACTTCTTTCGAGAGCTCGATGATTTTCTTCCTTGTGACGGCTTCTTCAAGGTTATAATCCGATATACCTCGCTCGGTTGTGATTCCGCTGGCACAAATAAAGGCTTTGACAATGTTAAGCTCATCGAAATTAAATATATAATCGTAGGCAACGACGGAGCTTTCGTGTCTTCTGATTTTGCCGCCGATAATGATGAGTTCGACTTCGCTGTTGATGAGTTCCGTGATGACAGGCAGAGAATTGGTCACGACGGTCAGGTTTTTTCTGTTTTTGATCGCTTTCGCCAATTGGTAGGTCGTGGAGCCGCTGTCGATGTAAATGCAATCTCCCTCTTGAATCTGTTCATTGCATAGTCGGGCAATGCTTTCCTTCTCTTCCAGGTGGCTCACCATTCGATCAGCCATCGCGGATTCTCCCATGTCCGTTTCAACTAATTTGATTCCTCCATAAATCTTCTCGATCTCTCTATTTTCAGAAAGGATATTTAAGTCTCTCCTAAGTGTATCAATGGATATGCCTAACTCTTCCGTAAGTTCTGAGTGTTTTAGTACCTTCTTTTCTTTTAATAAGTCCATGATTCTTTGACGTCTTTCCAGTGGAAACATAACCTCACCCATTCTGAATTGTTACTTGTAGTGTAAGGGTATTGCTGAAAACTTTCAATCATGAAACCGTAAAAAAACACCTCTGTAAATATATGCATGAATTAATGATAAGTTATGAAAGATATGGGCAGATTTACACAACGTTTACATAAAACGTGCCGTCTATTTACACAAAGTTTTTATACTGAGGGTGTGATTGAGGAGGTGACGCGTTTGCTTACATTACATGGAGTTCGCAAACAATTCTATAAAAAAGTCGTGTTAGAGGATATCACGATTGATATTAACCAAGGGGAGATCGTTTCGCTTCTGGGTCCGAGCGGAAGCGGAAAAACGACGCTGCTCAACATCATCCTCGGACTGACCAACATGGATAATGGACGAATCTTATTCAACGGGCAGGACGTTTCACACGTCTCGATGAAAAAGCGCGGATTCAACATCGTTTTTCAGGATTATGCGTTATTTCCAAATTTGAACGCCTATCAAAATATCGTGTATGACCTTAAAAACCAGAAAACGAAAATCTCAGAGGCAGAACTGCAGGAATACATTGACTTCCTGGAGCTGAAGCCTCATTTGGACAAACGAATCGGCGAGTTGTCAGGCGGCCAGAAACAGAGAGTCGCCCTTGCACGGACACTTGTGACCAGGCCGAAAGTGTTGTTACTGGATGAACCGCTTAGTGCACTGGATGGCGTGATTAAAGAGTCCATCAAGGATCGGATCAAGTCGATCGCAAAGGAGCTGGGGCTTACGACGATCATCGTCACCCATGATCCCGAGGAAGCACTGACGCTTTCCGATAAAATTCTCATTATTAATGAAGGAAAGGTCGCCCAGTTTGGAACGCCTAAGGAAATTATCCAACAGCCAGAGGATGAGTTCGTCAGGGAGTTTATATTAAAGCAATTGCAAATTAAGCGAAATAATATTTATGCCCTGTTCGGTGATAGCCATGATTAAAGTGAAGCCGGAAATGAGGTTCATCTTTTACGCGGCAGTGGGACTGTTTCTGATCTTTTTGGTCCTGCCACTTATATTCTTACTGATGAAGTCACTTGAAAATGATCAGGGGTTTACGTTCTCGACGTATCTCGATGCCTTATCGAATGAGGACATTTTAACCGCGATCGGGAACAGCTTTAAAGTATCGGCCGTAACCGCATTGATCACAACGATCCTTGCGTTTGTGATGGCCTACTCGATCAACGCAACGAGAATTCATCCAGCCTTCAAGGGTGTGTTGAAGACGGGCATACTCCTGCCCATGCTGCTTCCGACGATTACATACGGGTTTGCCATTATGTACTCCTTTGGAAATCAAGGGCTGTTTTCGAAGCTGTTTGGCAGGCCGTTCTTTGATATGTATGGCTTTAACGGGCTGCTCATCGGTTACGTGATCTACACATTGCCACCCGCTTTTCTCGTCATTCATAATTCGTTTCAGTACATTGACAAGAAATTTATCATCGTCTCCAAGCTGATGGGGGACAGCACGCTTAGAAGCTTTATGAATACGATTATCCGCCTGCTGTGGGGGACGCTCGGAGGGGCATTTGTCCTTTCGTTCATTCTAAGCTTTACAGACTTCGGGATTCCCGCTTCCATCGGAGGAACGTACACGGTTGTTGCGACCCTCTTGTATCAGGTGATGCTAGGTTCGATCCCGGACTTCAATCAGGGGGCCGTCATTGCCGTACTGATGCTGCTTCCGGCTGTCCTTGGGATCTTGCTCCTTCGCTATTTGGAGAAATTGAATTTTCATTATGACAGGGTGACGGACACGGAGCTGATGCGAAACCGATGGCGGGACACGGTCCTTGGATCACTGGCCTTTCTTATTTTATCAGCGATGGTCGCGACGTTTGCGATTATGTTCATTGCTCCGTTCCTGAAGCAATATCCGTTCAACAATACATTTACCTGGGAGCATATCATCGACACGTTCAGCTCCAATGATTTAACGGTGGTCTATAAGAATTCTCTTTACGTTTCCGTACTGACCGCGATCTTCGGAACCATCGTCGCCTATGGTGCGGCCCTGATCAATGGAAGGACTGCTGTGAAGGGGAAATCCGTCATGGACGGGATTGCCATGGTGACGAATACGGTTCCCGGGATGGTGCTGGGACTGTCTTATCTGCTTCTATTCAATGGGACGAGCTTTAAAGGCACCTTTCTGATATTGATCTTCTGTAATTTGATTCACTTTTTCACGACCCCATATTTAATGGCGAAGCATTCTCTGTCGAAGATGAATCCAGGCTGGGAGACGACGGGTGAGCTCCTCGGGGACAACTGGTTCAAAACCGTGCGCCGGGTCATCATTCCGAACTCAGCCACGACCATCCTTGAAATGGCGAGCTACTATTTCATCAACTCGATGGTCACCATCAGCGGAATCATCTTTCTGATTACGGCCGAAACGTCATTGGTCTCGAGTAAAATCCAGCAGCTTCAGCACTTTGCGAAATTTAACGAGATCTTTGTCCTGTCCCTGCTGATTTTCGGGACCAATCTGATCGTCAAGCTGCTGCTTGGCTTTTTTCAAAAACGAGCATCACTTCAAACGTTTTGAAAGGTAGCGGCACATCATACCGGTCGCAAGCCTTGAAAATAAAAAATCAACTCAAAGGGAGAAATGAACATGCTAAGCAAAATGAAAAAAAGGTTCCTGGATCTAATGGTTGTATTATGTGTTGCCACACTGGCAGCATGCGGCAGTTCGGCATCAGGGGAAGAAGAAAAAGTGGTGATTTCCACAAATGGGGATGATGAAGCGGTGGAAGCGATGGAAACGGCATTGAAAGACGCAGGCTATGAAGGGAAATATGTCGTTCAATCCCTCGGAACATCTGAATTAGGCGGAAAGCTTTTAGTAGAGGGAGAGAAAACGGATGCTGATCTGATTATGATGAGTTCCTACTATATTGAAAGTGCTCAGAAAAAGTATGACATGTTTGCTGATTTAACGTTCGAACCGAAGGCACTGGACTCTGCTCCAGCCTACTATACTCCGATTCTATCGAATACAGGTTCCATTTTTGTCAACACGGAAATCCTGAAGCAAAAAGGCTTAGAGATGCCAACGTCCATTAAGGACTTGGTAAAACCGGAATACAAAGATCTCGTATCAATTCCAAACATTATGGATTCCTCCACAGGATGGCTCCTCGTCCAATCGATCATAAGCGAGTACGGTGAAGAAGAAGGCAAAACGATACTACAACAATTGATTGCGAATGTCGGACCGCATCTTGAAAGCTCAGGCTCCGGTCCCATCAAGAAGGTACAGGCAGGCGAGGTCGCCGTTGGATTCGGACTCCGTCACCAGGCAGTCGCCGCTAAGGAAAATGGAGAGCCTATCGACTTTGTCGACCCGACAGAAGGGAACTTCTCATTAACTGAATCGGTAGCGGTCGTGAAAAAGGACGAAGCGACAACGGAGCTTGCGCAGGAAATGGCGAAGGTCATCATTGAAGACGGCCGAGAAGAGTTAATCGAGTCCTATCCTGTGGCGCTCTATGAAGGTGAAACCGTTTCTGAGAGCAATAAACCGGCTCATTCGAAGACATTCTCAGAGCCGTTGACCGTCGATTTGTTGAAAAAACATCAGGATTTCTTTAAGTCTGCAAAATAAGGGAAGGGAGAGGGTAGGAATGAATAGGTATAAGCTATTAACACCAGGTCCCTTAACGACTTCAAGCACGGTCAAAGAGAAGATGCTTGTTGACCGCTGCACGTGGGATCAAGACTATAAGGACATCACTCAAAAAATACGATCTCAGCTCCTTGAACTGGCAGGTTGCAGAAATGAGGACTATACGGTTGTCCTCATGCAGGGAAGCGGCACATTTGCGGTAGAGTCCGTCATGATGACCGCCATCTCTGAACAGGATAAGCCACTCTTGATCACGAATGGTGCTTACGGGGAGCGGATTGTCAAAATGGCTGAGGCCATCGGAATGACATTCAACCAGTACAGTGTGGAGTATGATGAAGTCCCGAAGGAAGAAGAAATCCGTAGAATACTAGAGTCAGATCTTGATATTACCCATATCGTGATGGTGCATTGTGAAACAACCACCGGGATCCTGAATCCATTAGAGATGATCTCAACTGTATCGAGGGAATACGGGAAAACCCTCATCATTGATGCCATGAGCAGCTTCGGTGGAATCCCGATAAACGTTCCGAATCTTGAGATTGACTACTTAATCAGCTCTGCGAATAAATGCATCCAGGGCGTTCCCGGCTTCGGCTTCATCATCGCAAGACGAGATAAGCTGATGGCTTGCGAGGGAAACAGCAGAAGCCTGTCACTCGATTTATATGATCAGTGGAAAGGGATGGACGTAGACGGAAAATGGAGATACACGTCCCCGACCCACGTCGTTGCAGCCTTCTCACAAGCGATCGATGAACTGCTGGAGGAAGGCGGCATTTCCGCCAGGTTTGAACGGTACCAAACGAATAATCGGGTTTTAAGAGAAAAATTAAACCCAATCGGCCTTGAAACCTATATTGCAGACGAGCACCAGTCGCCGATCATCACATCGTTTGTGTACCCGTCGGACGCATTTGACTTCGAAGACTTCTACACATATGTAAAAGAAAGAGGCTATGTGATCTATCCCGGGAAGCTGACGGAAGTGGATACCTTTAGAATCGGCAACATCGGTGAAATCTATGAAGACGATATTCAAAATCTTTGCGACGTTATCGCAGAATACATGGGAGATGAGACGGAATGAATAGAATAGAAGCTGTCATTTTTGACTGGGCAGGAACGACTGTAGACTATGGATGTTTTGCCCCGGTAAAGGTGTTTATGGATATCTTCAAACAGGAAGGCATTGAGGTGACCATGGAGGAAGCGCGTGCCCCAATGGGGATGCTGAAGATCGACCATATCAGGGAGATGCTGTCCATGCCGAGAGTTTCCCGTCTGTGGGAAGAAGAGCACGGCAGACCGTTTGGGGAAGAGGATGTAGAGGCTCTTTATTCAAACTTTGAAACTGCTCTATTAACGAATCTTGCAGACTATACGGATCCGATTCCCCATGTTATTGACACGGTGGAAACCCTCAGAGATATGGGGCTGAAGATTGGATCCACGACGGGCTATACAGGTTCCATGATGGAGATCGTCGTGCCACATGCAGAAAAGAAAGGGTATCGACCGGATTTCTATATCACGGCGGACGACACAAACTCGCTCGGACGACCTTACCCTTATATGATCTTCCGGAACATGGAGGCTCTGCAGCTGACGGCCCCGTGGAAGGTCGTAAAAGTCGGTGACACGGCATCTGATATGAAAGAAGGAGTCAATGCGGGAGTCTGGACCGTGGGTGTGATTGAAGGAAGCTCGGAAATGGGGTTGACCCTGGAGGAATTCGAACGGCTTTCAGAGACGGAGAAGGACCAGGTCCGGGCCAAAGTAGAACAGGTTTTTTATGCGAATGGAGCAGACTTTACCATTAGAACCATAAAGGAGCTGCCGGAGCTGATTGAACAAATCAACGAAAAGATCGAACAAGGAAAGCGACCGTATGAGCAAGAACGAATTGAAGGGTGAGGGCAATAGTAACAGCAGTACCGGGGCCAAGGGGACTGGTCCCTTGGCTATTTTTGAGATGACGGACCAAGTTGCCTGTCCCTCTGGCTCATGACGCTCCTTTGAAAGGGTGCTCATTTTTCTCAATTCAATGAAAGCAGTGATGGCGCCTGTATATAAAATGAGTCTGAGTGGGGCATCAAAAAGGATAGAGCTCCCATTCAAGCTGGAGGGAGCTCTATCCTGTCACCTTACTTCAACTGCAACTCAATCTCATACTCCTTCATCTCCGCTTCAAAGTCATCCTCAGCTCCCTGATGGCCGGAGAACTCCATCTTAATCCACTCGATATCTTCAGCGTGGCCTCTTTCAAGGTACCAGATAATATTGCCTTCCTTGATGACCCCTTTGTCGATCTCTCCACCGATGTTGTCGGACACCCACATATCGGGCATATCAATCTGTTCCCCGGTGCTAGTGACCAGCACGGCCTGGTCCGGGTAGAGCGTGAACTTGCCATCCGTTGTATTTTCCATTTTGAATTTCACTCCCACAGCTGACGTCTCTGCGTTTTCATCTTCCATGGTAGGGGCTTTATCGGTCACGACAGCTTTCTGGATTTCCATCTTCAAGCCACTGTAATCATCCGACCATTTTGCATCATTGTAATACGTCCAAATATCTTCTTCTTTTGCTTCTTTCTCAGGTTTTTCTTCCTTGCTTGAAGCAATTGCAGTCTTTGCCTCGGCTTTTTCCGTATCATTCTTATCCAGTTCCTCGACAGCCGCATCACCTCCGCAGCCTGCAAGCATGAGGGCCATTGCACCAGCGAATAGTATACAAATAATCTTCTTCATAAAAAATTCCTCCTCTTAAAGTGAAAATGTAAAACATTTCCTGATGTGTTTAGTTTAATGGGTGACCTTTTTGAATTTTTAGTAAGGTTGAGGTTCTATTTTGAAATCGAAGGAAAATGTTGATGTTTCAATTAATATGGAGGAAATATGGAACTGCTCTGTTTTTAATTTTCACCTTACTTTAATATGAAAAAATTGGTATAATGGCGTAATATACTTTTTTACGAAGGGGAAGAGAAGGCATTCCTTACTCGTCGCCTCGATCACTTGAAGGCGTACAAGGACCTCCTCTTTCATGATGATATCTTCATCATTGCGCCACAGATCATCGCCATCTATGAAGACTGGCTGCACATCGATCTGTTTACGGTAACGGAAAAGACGATACAGGAGAAGGATTTCTTTACTGTGTTATATGACCCTGACAATCTGATGGAAAAATACGAATCTACCCAAAACTTGACCATCTCCAAAGAGCAGTTCAGGGATAACGTCCTCGCGCAGCCTGGTTCCTGTTTCAACATCAGAAAGCTGCGGCCAGAGGCAATCATACATGGGCAGTGGAAATGCTGCGGCATTCTATGAGGAGTGTGACGATTATTCTGCTCTCGCGCTATGCGAAGGAGCGGGCAGTTCTTGGCTTGAAGACGATTCACAGGGATTTGCCAAAAGAGATGCAAGACAGGGTGGTGGAGATTTATGAGGAGATGACGCCTTCTATTCATGGGGACGCTGTGCGGAAGATTGCGAGTCTCCTTGAGAACGAGTTTGATTGGATTCGGGAAGAGCTCTATGAGGGTGAGGTTGTTTCGTTTATGGGGTTGATGATAGGGAAAGTGTTAAGAGGTAAAAGGAGGTATTCTATGAAAACGATTCGGTTTTTATGCTTGCTGCTGGTGATTTTCTCAAGTCTCGGAATGGCGGGGATGTTCATGGATGAGCCGATTGTTCCCATTGCGGTTAATTATGTGGTGATATTCGTGCTTTCTTTCAGTATTGCCACCCTAGCACCTAACAGGCACATTAGAACTCATTAAAACACCCTTGTTTCAGTTATGGGCCATCAGGTGAATGGGGCGAGGAACCTGTCCGTGATAGAAATGATTCTAAAGTCATAAAAAGTGGTTAAATAGGTTTTGAACAATGATAATAGCGGTATAAAAGAACGATGAATATTTTCCTTTTTTTGTCAAAAGTTCATTTCTAATTAGAATGGTGAAGAAAAGGGTGGTACTATATCATTAGTGGAATAATCTGTAAAGGAGATGCCGGTATGGGACTTTACAATGACTTGAGTTACATTCAAAGTGTGATTCATTACCGATCGAGCGATATTCAGGAAAAGATTTCTCGGTTGAGGGAAGCAAAAAGCGCCATTCTGAATGAGCAAAGTCAACTTCTAAATGAAATGAAGCAAATTCAGCAGCCGGAATTACATAATAATTGGACGGGTCCGAGGTCCGAAGATTATCATGCGGAACGGGATTCTGCCCTTCAGGCGATGAGGCAAATAGGACATGAAAACTATGACGAATATGTCAGTTCGATAGAATCAAAGATTGATTTATTGGAAGCGCAGCAGGGTGTTTTTAGCTTCTATGGAAATTTGGCCAATGATGCAGAATATTTACTTTCCAAAGGTGAAGATTTCTATGAACAGGTCTCCCATAAAATCAGTGACTTGAAAGGGAGGTTATTTTAAATGAATGTGAACCCGGGATCTGGCGGTGGATCAGCGCAGCAAATAAAGCTCAACCATACTGCGGTTATGGCGAAACTGGATGAAGCGATCAACTCCCTGGAACGGCTTCAGCTGAATCCGCCTGCACAGGAGCAGTTGGGACGGAACAAGCTGAATTATACGGATGCATGGATTCAGCGCGAACAGAACATTCAACTGTTATTAAAGGAATATATCGCCACAGTAGAAAAGAATATTGAAGATACAAAAGCAAATGTAGAAGCTTTAAAACAACAGGATGAAGCCATAACAAGATCCTGATAGAAAGGCAGACGCGACCATTGAAAGTATATGAAGCCCCCACTTTACTCGACGCAATGTCATCACGTCGACATGAATATGAGACATTAAGAGACCAACTTCTTACACTTAAAAGTTCTTTTCAAGCCATTGTGGAACTTGACGATAAATTCCAGGGAAAAGGTGCCGATGCCATTAAAGGCTTCTTCGGCGCTCAAATCGATGTCGTTGAGATTTGGATTCAACTTGCTGAAAGTAACATCGCTTTTTTCAATGGCATTCAAGGTGACGCAGAAGGGCGCAACCTTAGCGGGGAAACGGTGGAACTCCCATTTCTGGAGGAAGATCTTCATCAAAGCGAAAGACGTTCAGATGAAATGATCGCTGCACAGCAGCAAGAACTCCAAAGAATCCTCAATCGCATAAGCGACATCCATCCGCTGAATGTCTTTTCGCGGGATCGATTCGATACTCATATGGAAGAAGCAAGGAGGCATCGAGAAGATACACTTGACTCCGTTAATCGATTTGATGAAGAATTAAAAAGGGAATATCAACATATAGAGGTCAGCGAACAGATACTCTCAGGGCTCATGAGGGAGTTAATGGAATCGTCCAGGCAAGGGAATCACATATCGCCGCTGTATTTTAATGCGGCAGCTTATTATTCCAGTGATGCCTATCAGCTTACAGACGACATCACAGCACAGACAGAGTCTTATTTGAAGTTCAAAGAAGCACAGGAACAAACACGAGAGCCCAAACCTATTCCGGAAGAAGATGTCAATGAAAATCCCATCACAGAATCCCTCAACAGTTTCAAAGAAATCGCACAGGATATGTGGGCCGGGATGGAGAAAAGAAATGAAGAGAAGTTTGACTCCTTCTATGATTTTGGAAACTATATAACCAACGGCGGGCTTAATCTAGGCAAGGGCTTTATGAGTGGTCTGAATGAACGCGCTGAAGTAGCAACCGACTCCGGCTCTGACTTTATCAACTACCTGACGATGGGTGGCATGGATCTCTTCAACGGAGCTGTAAATCCCGATGACACTTATTCAAAGGAACATTGGTTGAACAGCTTTGGCCTGGCAGCGCTCCTTGCCGGCGGTGCCAAACCTGGACTCAAAGTTAAATGCGGCACTCACATATCAACTCCTGCAACTCAGGCAGTTCCAAAAGTTTCATTGACTCATAGATGGAATCAGATCCGTTTGAGGATTGATGATCTTTATAACTGGCCTATGATGGTGACTGACAATGGGATGTTAATAGGTGGGGTTGGGGAGCCTGGGTGGAGTAGGTTTTCTGTTGAGAGGACGGTTAAAGAGAGAGAAATAGGAACCGACGATAGGGTCGGTACTAGGGGTACGGGTAACGAGGAAAAAGATAATTACTTTATAGGAACCCTAAAAGGAGAGAAAATTCATTTAAAAGGTGTGAAGGTAGAAGAAATTATTTACACAAAGAGACTACCAGAAGAAACAGCTAAGCTTAGAAAGGAATTTAATAGTTCCATTAGGAAAACGTTCCTTAAAGAATTTGCTAACAATCTCGTAAGAGTAAAATTTCTTAGAGAAGCTGGTTTAGGCGAAGATGATATTGCTAGAATGAAAGACGGACTTAACCCTAAAGGGTGGCAAGTCCATCATAATTTACCTTTAGATGATGGTGGTACAAATGATTTCAGTAACTTAGTTTTGATAAAGAATGACCCTTATCATAAAGCGGTGACCAATGAACAAAACGCTCTAACAAGAGGATTAGTCCCAAAACAAAGTAAAGCGATAAATTGGCCAATATTTGAGGATGATGTTTATCCACCAATATCGTTTAAAGGAAGGGAAGAGTAGATATGCCTCAGTGGAAAGACTTGTTAATAGAAATTGAAAAAATCGAAGAAAAATATGGAAGTTCTCTTAGGAATCCAGCATCAGATACAGAAATCATAAAAATGAATCATACCATTCAGCAGAAGTTAGGAAACATCATATTACCCGAGTCATATATTGAATTTTTGAAGGAAGTAAATGGGTTAGACTTTAATGGATTAGTAATCTACGGTGTTGATGAAGATCTACTTGAAAAGGAAGTAGATGATGACATCCATGGTTTTATTGAGACAAACGAGCTTTGGTATGAAAATGATTGGCAAAAGCAGTATATATTTATGGGGGATTCTGATACAGCGTGGTATTGTTATGACAGAAAAGAGAACGTATATGTAGAACTAGATAAACCCTCAGGAACTTTCATTCAGTCATTTAAAAGCTTTGACTCCATGTTAAGTGATGCACTTGAAACAATTATTTAGTAATGAAATTCTTTGTATAAAACAATTAGAGGAAGCACGGGGACGGATCTCGTGCTTCTTTTTACATTGATAGGAAGCACCAGAACTGTCCCCGTGCTTTCCCATAGATTGATAGACCTTGGCGAGGGACCAGATTTATTTATTGGTAACAAGAAGGTTTTAGATGTACAAAGTGGAGAAATTGTAGAAGCTACAGTTGAAAATTTGGAGAGACTCGGCTACATACGTGAAATTAGTCAGTGAGGTGACGAAATGAACATTATCACTGTAGCAAAAATCATGAACAAGGCAGGAAAGCAGATAACAATAGAACCTGACAAGTTAGTTGAAATAAATCCCCCTTACGAAAACTATCACTATCTAAAAGAAGTAGGGGAAGACTGGGAATTTGGCTTAATGTTGGTCGAGAGACAAGAAGTCCCTAATGAAAAAGTGATAAAACTGTTCAAATCAGAAGAGGATGCAGCAATGTACTTTTTAATGAATAGGCTGTCTGCCTTCTATTTTGCTAAAAGAATCCGTCCGTTTATGATGGAACATGAGGAATTTGATATTGGTGGTCCGAAATTTAATGAAAGAAAGTTTCATGAAGCCATTTATCTAATAGGTATTCCTCCAACTCTGATTTCTTTAAATGACACAATAGTAAAAACCAATAGAATAATAGTAGAGGCAGAAGATGATAGATTTATAGTTAAGTATAGAGGGGGAAATGGAAAGACTATCAGCTCTACTCTACCTGTTAGTAAGAAAAGAGCTCTCTTCTTTGCTTTTAAGAAACTATTTCTACTATATTTATTTAATGAAGAAGTTAATGAATTACTGATAGAGCATGGAGAGGGTAATAATGTTACCGATGAAGACATTAGTGTTTTTTTAACTTGAAAATCTTTATAAATCAAACTTAGAGTAGTACTTAGATGAATAGAAAAAAGCTTACACCACTTAACTAGAAACACTTGAAACATCAAAGGAAGAAAAAGCACGGGGACAGTTCTCGTGCTTATTTTTTTCATTCTGGGGAATCTTCAAAACCATCCCCATGCTACTTATGCTTCCCAGAAAAGCTTGAAGGGCTGTAAGACTTTTGACATAATGAGGCAGGCGTGTCAGTGTTGTAGAGCTGAAGTGTTACTCTTTACGATCAAAGAGGAACAAATCATTTAAAAGGGGAATTATCATTTGTACTTGATACTATCAATTTTTTTAGCCAGTATACTAGGTTTGGTCTTATTTATATCGGGACCCTGGGTAGGCGGGATTCTTACTTTCGGCATCGTGGCAGGTTGTTTGTTCAGGGGGCTTTATCTGTTAAATGACATACATAGAAGAGTATCAAAGAAAATGCCGAAAACGGATAATTTAAGAGAGGTATATAAAAACTATTTGAGAGAGAAAGAGGAAAACGGTCAGAGATAGAGAAATGGATTCCTATCATCAAAAACGTCCAGAGTAAGAAACCCTGGACGCTTTTTTGTGAAGAATGTCAGCTGCCTGTCTGTTGTTTGTCTTTTTCCACGGCTTTCAGTCGTTGCCCTTCGTCTGCAGAGGTACTCTTCTCTTGATCGTTCCCGTTCATAAGGTCACTGGTAGCACTTTTGAATTCTTTTAATGTACTTCCGAAAGCACGTCCGATTTCTGGGAGTTTGGAAGGTCCAAAGATGATCAACGCGATGACTAGTACGAGAATTAATCCTGGGATTCCGATATTCGTTAGCATAATTTTCTCCTCCTGTTGGGTTTATAGAATGGGCATGCCATGGCGTGCGAACGCAGCTGCTTCTAAGTCTGACATTCCCTGAACTTCTGCAAAGGCCGATAGTTTGTCTGAAATTCTCGGTGCGTAGGCAGCCGGCGGTGCAGCATGGCCCATCAGCCTTCTGCGGGCTGCATTTTTTCTGGCGAATGGTCCCCAGATCGCAAAGGTCATCCCGGGTGATTGAATATTAATGAAGAATGTTCGGCCGTCTGTAGAGAACGTTGGTCCGGCAAGCTCGGAATTGTTTACTTTATTTTCTGCGAACACGTACGTTTCGCCTTCTGGTGTCATGCCGATGACACGATCGACTCCGCCGCCGTCTTCCGCGATCCACAGGTCTCCCCATGGAGTGATGCAGATATTATCAGGCATTTCCAGATCATTCTGCGCAGTAGATTCATAGAATAGCTCCAGTGTGTTGGTGGCCGGAATATAGCGGTACACACGGCCCAAATCTTTATCTCCGGCAGATGTATCATCAAACCAGAACACGCCGCCTTCAAAATAAGCCCCCTCGAGACGGCTGAAGGCAATGCATCCTTGTCTGCCTGCATCAAGGGTCGGTTTCTCTGGATTTACATCTTTCCATACAACCCCGAATTTCTGACCGGTATGGAATTGACTGGTTTCGTCTTTGCTCATCTCTTCGATGGCTGCCGCTTGAAGCTTGCCGCCTTTTTGCAGGGCACCGACCTTTTGACTGCGGTCGTTCGGAAGGAAGCGATACAAATAACTGGGACCAGCATCTTCGGTTAAATAGACGATCCCTGTTGCCGGGTCAATGGCCGTGGCTTCATGGGAAAAGGCACCCATGTCTCGGATCGGGGTTTTCGAGATGGTGTCTTCAGGGTTATGTGGATCCACTTCAAATACATAGCCATGACCTTCTTCCAGCGTTTCTTCACACGTGAGCCATGTGCCCCACGGAGTCGCCCCGCCTGCGCAGTTACGGATGGTACCGGAAGAAGAGACATATTCCTTCATGACTTGGCGGTCAGGGCCGACGACTAAGGAAGTGGTCCCGCCCGATTCTTCACGGCGGTAAGGGTTTTTCCCGATCACGGGGTATGGACTATTTCCGCTCAATTCATGATTTCTCACGAGAATGGTGGAGTTATGGGGGCCACTATAGGCGGCCATCCCATCGAACTTGGCAGGGACGGGTCTGCCATCCGATAATGCTTTGCCTTCCTCTGAAATGATCCGGTATTGGAAACCGCGGGGAAGGTCCATCACGCCGCCAGGGTCCTTGACAAGGGGACCATAGCCGCCAGTCGTTTTCCTGTTTTGGGATGTGCCGGCAAATGCTTTATTTGCCCCGAAAGACATTAATCCAGTGCTACCGAGGGCAAGGGCAGCAGTACTGATCCCGCTTGCTTTCAGGAAGTCTCTTCTGTTCATATCGTGTTTATTCACGTCTTTTCACTCCTTAGAACTAAATTTTCTTGACCTGCATGTGATTCCGTCGATTGAGAAGCGCGTTTCTTATAAGCGATCGTTGAACATGTAATGCTGATTTCATATAAAAGGAGAAGCGGCAGGATGACGAGTACATCCGAAAGGAAATCCGGCGGCGTAATCAACACGGAAATGACAATCAGCAAAAAATAGGCGATCCTTCTTGATTTCTTCAATTTGGCCGGGTCCAAAATGCCAAGTACCGTCAGAAAGACGATCACTAAAGGCATTTCAAATAACAATCCAAAAGGTAGTGTAAGATGCAGCATAAATCGAAAGTACTTTTCCGCCGTGAACATCGTTTCAAATTGGCCGGCTGACAGGGTGGTTAAAAAATTCAGGACGATGGGAAAAAGTAAAAAGTAACCGAACCCAATGCCGGAAATAAACAAAAAGAACAGGGCGGGTATGAAGCGTAAGGTGACTTTTCTTTCTGTCGGGCTCAGACCCGGAGCGACAAACCGCCAAATTTGATAGGCAGCGACAGGAATGGTTGCAGCCAGTGAGAAGACAGCGGCAATCATCAAGTACACCCATAGAATCTCACTCGGTCCGAGAATCGCAAGCTTCATGTCTAAATCCCTGATCAGCCACCCGTAGATCGGTTTCATAAAGGCCATCCCCACTACAAGGAAACCAATAAAAGCGAGTACCGTTTTAATGGCTCGGCTCCTGAGCTCCTCCAAGTGTCCGATCAGCTGCTGGTTGCGATCTTTCATGGCCTCAGCCTCCTTGGTGCTAGTTCATTTGCATGTGTTTACCTTTTTGGGCCTGCTTTTTATGGGCCCGGTTGTGCGCTTCATGACGATCATCTTCCACCTCAGAAGACGTCTGTTTCCCTTGGGGAACGGTGGACGTTGAAATTTCCTTCAGTCCTTGTGAATCTTTTTCGTAAACAAATGAAGCTCTGGTAGAAATATCTGCACCAGGACTCGAGACGAATGGAACGACACGATAATCGGCTCTCCACTCGTTCGGCGTGACATGACAGCGGACATACCCGCGATAATCGTTGAAAAATTTAATATGTTCGTTCTGCGCAAGAATACGGTCCGTGTCAGCGCGCTTGTCCGCCCCGTTTCCTCCTGATGTAATCGACGTGCCGACAAACTCGGCTCCAAGCATGTTGGAAGACGGATCATCAAAGTCTGCCAGGATATTCGAAGCCCAGTTCGCGTGTACATCACCTGTCAGGACGATCAAGTTATCCATGTTTTCTTTACGGGCAAATTCCGTGATGCGCTCCCTTGCAGGTGTGTAGCCATCCCAGCCATCCATGCTGTAACGAGGTTGATCAGGGCTTGGACCATAATTTCGTTTGGCAAAAAAGATTTGCTGGGCAAGTACATTCCAGGAGGTGGTGGATTTGCCAAGATGATCAAGGACCCATTGTTCCTGCTCGCCGCCTAATAATGTACGTGAAGGATCCAGGGATTCTTCCGTCTGCGGAGAGCTTTTATCTCCATTCGCTTGATCAGAACGATACTGACGTGAATCGAGCACCATAAAATTAGCTAAGTTCCCATATGAGAACTGACGGTAGAGCTGCATGTCCGTTCCATGAGGCATCGAAGATCTTCTTAATGGCATATGTTCATAGTAAGCTTGGTAGGCAGCAACACGCCGTTGCACGAACTCTTCCACAGACTGGCCTTTTTCAGGAATCATGTCAGCATAGTTGTTTTCCACTTCATGGTCGTCCCATGTGACAACCCAGGGAAAAGCAGCATGAGCAGCCTGCAAATCCGCGTCTGAACGGTATTGAGCATGACGGTTTCGATAGTCCTCTAACGAACGGATTTCCGGACCTTTATGTTGTCTTACATTTCCTGTACTTGCTACATACTCATCAGGACCGTATTCATAAATGTAGTCTCCAAGATGGAAAACGAGATCAAGGTCTTCTTTGGCCATGTGCTTATAGGCAGTATAATAGCCATGCTCATATTGCTGGCAAGAAGCAAAGGCGAAAGTCAGGCTTGCGACGTCAGCATTCAGGGCTGGAAGGGTTTTCGTTTTTCCGATCGGGCTGTAATCCTTCCCGACTTTAAATCGGTAATAGTACACCGTACCTGCTTCCAGGTTCCCTACCTCGGCATGAACGGAGTGTGCGAGAGCCGGACTTGCCACTTCCGTGCCGCGCTGAACAATACGACGGAAATGTTCATCTTTCGCGATTTCCCACTTAACTGGAATGTTACGATCAGGCATGCCGCCGCCATTAAGGGGGTCGGTGGTTAAACGTGTCCATAATACGACACTATCCGGGAGCGGGTCACCAGAAGCTACCCCAAGTAAAAACGGATAATCCTCTAACTCGGCTTCTTCTGCAGAGACAGAGAAACCACCCATCGATTGAGCCATCACCATTCCTAAAGAAATGCCAGCGACTTTCCCAGCCCCTTGAAGGAAGCTGCGACGGTCGACCCCTTTATGTAAGGTCTCTTCATTAAGTTTTTGAATCCAATTTTCCATCGATTTCTCATTGGTCATGTGGATGACTCCCTTCATGAATCTATTGAATGGAACAGTTCATATTATAGGAGCCCATTTTTAAGTTGTTGTAAATGAATGTAAACAGAGGATAGAACAGGAGGGTCGTCATTCCCGGGACAAAAGGATGTTTATTAATTGAACATTTCAATAAATAGGGAAGATTCAGCAGATTTCACCAATTTTTAGTGGGAGGTCAGCCCCATTTTTCTTAACATGGGTGAAAAGAAAACTACATAATAAAATGAATATATTGGTAAAGATCAAATAGAGGGAAAGGCAGCACGAAACTTAAGGGAGGGAAAAAGAAGGCTGCTGGATGGACACGGATCAATGCTATAAGTAGGTGTGTTTGAGACAGTACATTTTATCGTTGCAGTCCCAGTAGGGGAAGGGATCTGATGAGGATAAGAAGTTATTACATTTAAGAAAGTAGCTTGACATAACTGGGGAGGTCTTCAAGTTTGGTAAACTAAAAAAAGACTTACTGAATTTGATGGATAAACGCAAACAGCAGCATGTAACCGTCTGAGTTCTTTTGATATTTGAATTTCGGCTGGTTTGGGGTAAAATTAATTGAAAATTAGAATAATAGAACGATAGATAGGAGGGGGAAGGTGGGAACCGAAATTTTTGAGAAGAGGGAGATGTACTCAAGGGTCTATTTATATATGATTTCCTTCCTGGGATGGCTGACTGTTATTTCAGCTGTGCTTACCGTGGAGCCAGTTGAAAACTATCTTGTCCTTTTGCTTTTATTTATTTTCCTTATTGTCAGTGAATATTATCCTATGCCTGTATGGAGAGGATTTACGGCCATTACTTTTCCTATTGTGTATGTCATTTTCTTGTTGTTTGGCTTTTCGGTCACAGCCATTACATACGCCGCGGCTGTTTTGCTGGTTAATGTAAAGCATCAACGACCTTTAAGAACCATTATTTTTAATCCTGCCCAATTGGTTCTCAGCCTTTTGGCAGCGACTTTTTTTCTGAAGGAGCTTGACCCCTTTATTCAACAGGCAATTGATACATCTTTCCTGCAGGGGATATTTCAGTATTTCTTTATGCAGCTCTTTTTTTTCTTGGTAAATAATTTGATTGTAGATATCGTCCTTTTGCTCAGGCCGCAGGCTTATACTTTAAAATCTTGGGCCACAAAAACCATTACAGAGTTAAACTGTGTGTTGATTTCCTTGCTTTATGGGGGATTGTTATATGTGCTTGGCAGCCAAAATAGAGGGGAGATAGATGTATTTTCTTATTTCTTTTTCTTTTCGCCGCTGGTCGGTTTCGCGCTTTTAAGCTCAGCCATTGTGAGGCTTCGGGCTGAAAAGAAAAGGTTGAAATCCCTTTTTGTTATCACCTCCCAACTCAACCAGCTAGTACCAGGAGAAAAATGGCTGAATGAGCTCAAAACTACTTTCTCAGAGTTTATCAATGCAGATGCATTTGCATTATGGGTCAAGGAGAATGGACAATGGAACATGCAATTTCAGATAGGGGATTCAGTTCATGTGATAGAGTTGGATCAGGAGACGGCTGAAGAATTTGAAGAAGTGAAGGAACCCATTATTCATGGGGATATGAGCATGAATGAAATGAAATCAAAGAGCTTATTTGATAAGCGCCTAAAAGCCCATGTTTACTTCCCTTTGCGGATCGAGAAAGAAACGGTCGGGATGCTGGTAGCTGCAAGGAACCGAACCAAAAGTTTTACGGATGAGGATGTTCAATCGATTGCGACACTATCAAACCAATTGGCAGTCACTATCAAGACTCGAATGCTGTTCCAAGAGAAGGAAAAGCGAATTTTACTTGAAGAGAGGAATAGAATTGCAAGGGATATCCATGATGGGATTGCACAGACACTCGCAGGGGCTGTTATGAAATTAGAATCGGCCGGCCGAAGGTTCAGTAAGAAGCCTGAAGAAACCCTGAAACTCATGGATGAAAGTGTCAGTGGGCTGCGGGAAGGTTTGCGTGAAGTTAGAGAATCCATATATGCCTTGAGGCCGTATCCTACAGAAAGAGTGGGTCTGTCAAAAGCTATAGAGGCAAGAGCGGCGGCAGCCAAAAAAGAATTTTCGCTCAATATCTCCTTCAAAGTTAGAGGAGATGAAGTGGAATTAAGTTCCATGGTTGAGAAAGTATTGTTTGATATTTTTCAGGAAAGCTTGCAGAACGTCATCAAGCATGCAAAGGCCACTGCCGTTGAGATTCTGTTGTGTTATCAATCCGAGAATATTTTACTGCGGGTCAAAGATGACGGTGTGGGATTTTCACTTTTTCAAGCCATGCTCGATGCGAGGGAGAATCCTCATTTTGGAATCCTGCAAATCAATGATTCTGCTGAAAAAATCCATGCATCCCTTCAAATCGACAGCCAAGAAGGTGAAGGAACGGAAGTGACCATTATTGTTCCTAGAATGGGATTGGAAGGAGAAAGCGACAATGATTAAATTATTATTAGTGGATGACCATGCTGTGCTGCGGGATGGGCTGAAAACAATCATCGAGTCAGAAGATGATATTAAAGTTATAGGGGAAGCCGTTTCAGGAAGCGATGCATTGAATAAGGTAAGAGAGTTGGCTCCCAATATCATTCTAATGGATATCAATTTGCCGGGGATGAACGGAGTAGAGGTAACAAGAATTTTAAAACAGCAATACCCTCATATCAAGGTTCTGATATTAACCATGCACAGCCATGAAGAATATTTTATGTCGGCCATCAAAGAAGGAGCAGACGGATATCTCTTAAAGGATGCACCATCGGATCAAGTGGTAGAGGCAGTAAGAACTGTGTTTCATGGAGAATCGGTTATTCATCCTTCCTTGACTAGAAAACTTTTAACCTTCCATCAGCAGAAACAAAGAAAGGACAAGGAAGAGAATTTACTCACGGAAAGAGAGAGGGAAGTTCTTACTTGTCTGGTTGAAGGGTTAACCAATAAAGAAATTGGTAAGAGGCTGTTTGTAAGTGACAAAACGGTTAAAATCCATGTGAGCAATATATTTAAAAAACTAAATGTTAAAAGCCGCTCACAGGTGATCATCCATGCTGTTCAAAACAAATTAGTGCCCTTCCCGCCAAGTTCTTGAAAGCGGAATAAGTGAAGCTATATTTAAACCGACCATGGGCCTTAGCCTATGGCCGGTTTTGTTGTGTTTGCACTCTATTGATTGCCCTTTGACATCTCACCTGATGTGTTCGTTTTTGAGGCAAAGAGTACTAGTTCATCTACTACTAAAGTAGTAATCATATACTGCTCATGCTCTGTTTATTTACTACAGTTGCATAATAGTCGGAAGATTAGGAAAATGAGAAAATAATTTTAAAGAAAGGAGTTGAAAAAATGAAGTTAAAAACGATTTTCATTTCACTTTTGTTGATGATATCGATGTTTTCTTCATCTTGGGCTCATCATGAGGCATCAAGCATTGACCGTAAGGCAGTTGTAGATGAGAACCTAGTTGAGGAGATGGCCTCAGCTTTGGAGCCTGTTGAAGTGATTGTCACCTTTAAAGAGGGAGCACATGAAAATAGGGCAGACATCTTAAAGAAAGCCGGTATTAATGCAGGTTTCAGCTTTGAAAGCCTGCCAATGGCAGGAGTGCTGGCCACCAAATCTCAGGTGGAAAAGCTTGCGGAATCCCCGGAAGTTGTTTCGATTTATTTAAATAGAGATTTGGCATATGAAAATGAAGATGCCACTTCCATAACGGGTGTGGATGAAGTACGTACCAACCCAGTTATGACGAAACAAAATGGAGGTCTTCCTGTGTCCGGTAAAGGAATCGGAGTGGTCATCAACGACAGCGGGGTGGATGGAACCCATAATGACCTTGAATACGGCAGTCATCTGGTTCAAAACGTGCTTGGTTCCACCAATCTCCACGCAGTGGATGCAATCCTTCCAGTTACATACACAGAGAATGTCCCTAACACCGACAATAACTCAGGACACGGGACTCATGTCGCTGGTATTGTTGGCGGTACAGGATCCATGTCGGGAGGGAAGTATGAAGGGGTTGCACCAGGTTCCAACTTAATTGGATATGGTTCCGGAGCGGCACTGGCTATGCTCGATACGATAGGGGGATTTGATTATGCCTTGACCCACCAGCGGGAATATAATATCCGGGTCATTACGAACTCCTGGGGAGATACGAGCCAGGCCGGTAAAGAGTTTGATCCCTATGATCCTATTAATATCGCCACAAAGAAATTATTTGACAGAGGGATCATAACAGTTTTTTCAGCGGGCAACTCTGGACCAGATGCTTCTACGATTTCAGGGAATTACAAAAAAGCCCCTTGGGTGGTAACGGCAGCAGCAGGAAACGATGCCTATGAACTTGCTGACTTCTCTTCACGAGGAGAACAAGGAAAAGGAGGTACAGTAATAATCGACGGAAAAGAGTGGACTTGGTCTGACAAGCCTACAATCACGGCACCGGGAGTGGACATTATTTCGACGCGCGTTGTGTCGCCGCTTCCGCTTCTTGGAGCAGCTAAGGACGCCGAATACATTGATCCCGCTTATATACCGTACTATACAACGATGAGCGGTACTTCGATGGCGGCACCCCATGCTGCAGGAGTCATTGCGCTATTATTGGATGCAAATCCGACTCTTACCCCTTTGGAAGTGAAGAGTATCTTGGAGAAAACGGCCAGGCCAATGCCAGATTATGAAGTATGGGAAACCGGTGCAGGTTATATTAATGCCTTCAAGGCAGTTGAAAGAGCTTTTCAACAAAATTAATAGACTTTGAGAGAGGAGAATACTATGAAGAAGATTGGTTTGGTTTTACTTGCGGTGTTCTTGATTATCCCTTCATTCTTTGTCGGAGGGGCAGCTGCCGAGACGACAGGTACTTCAGGTGCAGTTGTGGATTCGAAGATTCAGAAAGTATTGGAAACGGCTTCAACTGTAGAGGCTATTGTTACATTCAAAGGGGACGGTGCTCCTGAAGCCGATCATCTTGACTTATTAAAAGAGGCAGGTGTGACGACAGGGGTTACGTTGAAGTCTCTTCCGATGGCCGGAATCATTGCCACAAAGGCGGGAATTGAAAAACTTGCAGACTCTCGAGAGGTTCAATCCATTTACTTAAATGAGAAATTAGAATTTTTCAATGCTGATGCAACAGCCATCACTGGCGTTAACAAAGCAAGAACGGATCAATCTTTTCAAGAGAAGAACGGAGGTTTCCCTGTAACGGGTGAAGGCGTTGGTGTGGTTGTCAATGATAGCGGTGTCGACGGCACTCACAAAGACCATGAACTCGGAAGGAATCTTGTCCAAAATGTCATGGCCTCTTTGAATTTAAACGCACTTGAACCGTCTCTTTTACCAATTACTTATCAAGAAAACGTACCGAACACAGACACAAATTCCGGACACGGAACGCATGTGGCAGGTACGGTTGGCGGAACAGGTGCCATGTCTTCCGGAAAGTATGAAGGGGCAGCGTCTGGAGCGGATTTGATTGGTTATGGATCAGGAGCGGCACTATTTGTTCTTGACGGGATCGGCGGGTTTGATTATGCCATTACCCATCAACCGGAATACCAGATTAAAGTAATCACTAACTCTTGGGGCTCTTCCGGTGATTTTGATCCGAACCACCCAATTAACATCGCAAGTAAAAAAGCATATGACAGAGGAATCACTGTTTTGTTTGCTGCAGGGAACGAAGGACCTGGTGAAAATACACATAATCCGTATGCAAAAGCACCATGGGTCATTTCGGTGGCAGCTGGTGTGAAGGACGGTACACTTGCTGATTTCTCATCACGTGGCACAAAGGAAGCAGGCGGAACGTTCGTCATGGACGGCCAGGAATGGACATGGAAGGATGAACCATCCATAACAGCTCCAGGTGTAGATATCGTATCGACTAGGGTATTGGCCCCTGTTTCCAGTCTAGCGATTGACCAGGATGCCGAGACCCTTGATCCAGCACATGTGCCATACTACACAACAATGAGTGGAACATCTATGGCAACTCCGCATGTAGCGGGAATTGTGGCTCTCATTCTCGAGGCAGACCCGACATTGTCACCAGCAGAAGTAAAAGAGATTCTTCAACAAACAGCGACCAATATGCCAGGATACGAAACATGGGAGGTGGGAGCAGGGTATGTGAACGCATATGCAGCTCTTGATGCCATTTACAACGGAAAGGAATATGGTCAGACTCTTAATGTGAATCAGGCTTTCAACAGCAGCGTTGATTCGGAAACACAAAGAGAAGACTTTACTGTGGACTATGATCCAGCTGCTTTACTCTCTACTAACCAGCATGAGTTCACTGTGGAAGAAGGCTTAACTTCCCTGACAGCAAAGATCAATGCTAAAGGCCTGCTTGAAGAAACAGGAAACCCTGTTAACCTCATCCTTATTGCACCGAATGGAGAGGAATACAGTTCAGGCATCAGCGTGCTTTTTCCATTGTATACTGATCGCACTGTCTCTGTTAATTCTCCTCAGCCTGGTCAATGGAAAGTGGAATTAAGAGGGCTTAAAGGAAGTGAATCCAATCCGCTTGGTGTGAGTATTCCTGAAACGATTAATGGAACTCTTGCATTTTCAAAAGTCAGTGGGTTTACGGGATTGAACGATATTAGCGGACATCCAGCTGCTTCTGCCATCCAGATGGGGATAAAGGAACGTCTCTTTGATGGTCTTACCAATGGCAATTTCAATCCTGATTCATACATTGACAGAAAGCATCTTGCCCGATACTTGGTGATGGGTGCTGAAATCCGTCAATCTTTACCTCTCGATGCAAGTGGTACCTTCACTGATGTGAAATCGGAGGATAAAGCATTTGTAGAGGCTGTGACTGCCAAGGGGAGTGCTTTCCGTGATGAAAGTCATAACCAGAACGCAGTTGTACGTGGGGATGAAACCACCGGTAAATTTTCTCCTAATGCAAGTGTAAATCGTGCAGATCTTGCTTATTCCCTTGTTCAAGCCATTGGATTACAAGAAGAAGCACAACAATTTGAAGGAGAATTAACGGTTCAGTATAAAGATGAAAGGATTGCAATCGAAGATGCTTCCGTTGTGCCGGCAGAGTTAAGAGGGTATGTGCAGCTTGCGCTGGACTTAAATATCCTTAATGCACAATTTTCAACTGTACAAGGACCTTATGACTTGAAACCAGTGATCAAGGCTTCCTTTAATCCAGAAGAAAAAGTCACGCGTGGAGACTTTGCGGTCGCGATGACACGCTATTATCAAGCATTTCTAAAATAAGAGAACAATTGAACGAGCAATTAAAAAAGTCATTTAAAACTGATATGAAAAATTGACCATATTAAAGAAGCTGCACCATACGTCGTAAGGTGCAGCTTCTTTTTATTTTGATCCCATCACTTACTGGTAATTTGCGGCATTCTATGAGGAGTGTGATGATTATTCTGCTCTCGCGATATGCTAAGGAGCGGGCAGTTCTTGGCTTGAAGACGATTCACAGGGATTTGCCAAAAGAGATGCAAGGTGGAGATTTATGAGGAGATGACGCCTTCTCGTCAAGGGGACGCTGTGCGGAAGATTGCGAGTCTCTTTGAGAACGAGTTTGATTGGATTCGGGAAGAGCTTGGGGAAGGTGAGGTTGGTTCGTTTATAGGATTGATGATAGGGAGAGTGTTGGTGCGGTGAAAAGTGTTTTAAGAAAAAAATGCTAAGAATAATAATTATTTAAATGTATTCTCTAAGGAACCTAGCGATTTATGCTATGTTCCTATTCTTATGTACAAAACTAACGAAAGCGTGGGGACGGACCTTGTGCTTCTTTTTACATTAAGAGGAAGTAGCAGATGATCCGTCTCCACGCTTCCTGGTTTTCAATCACCCCCAAAACGGTTATAGAATAGAGAAAGAAATATTGAACGTAAAAGATTTTGTCCTATAAGATGATATGCTTTCGTTTTAACATGGGCAGTGAGATAATTTGAGAAACCAATAGCTGGAGGAGGAGTTATCAATGAAAAAAGTCATGAATGAACCTGAAGATCTGGTCGTGGAAATGTGCAATGGGATGGCCATGGCTCATCCGGAGCTCGAGTTTATGAAAAAGTATAAGGTCATGAAGAAAAAGGATTTGAATGAAGATAAGGTAACCTTGATCAGCGGCGGGGGAAGCGGACATGAGCCTGCACATGCGGGGCTTGTAGGAAAAGGGATGCTCGATGCTGCTGTGTGCGGTGATGTGTTTGCGTCGCCTTCTCAGATCCAGGTCTATCAGGCGATTAAAGCGACGGCCGGTAAAAAAGGAGCCCTGCTCGTCATTAAGAATTACAGCGGGGATATTATGAATTTTAAAAATGCCGCTCACTTAGCTTCAGAAGATGGCATCCCGGTGGAATACGTCAAAGTCGATGATGATATTGCCGTGGAAGACAGCCTTTATACAGTGGGACGCCGCGGTGTTGCGGGAACTGTGTTGGTACATAAAATAGCCGGAGCGGCTGCTGAAGAGGGCAGGGACTTGATGGAAGTCAAAGCCGTGGCGGAGAAGGCTGCTGAAAATGTCCGCAGCATCGGCTTCGCACTGACATCCTGTACCGTCCCAGCCAGCGGATCTCCGACGTTCAAATTGGATGATGATGAAATCGAATATGGCGTCGGGATTCACGGTGAGCCAGGGACAAGACGGGAAAAAATCGCGTCCGCTGATGAATTGGCACAGCGTATGGTGAACGACCTTCTGAAGGATCTGAAAATGGAAGATGGGGATTCATCCGAAATTGCGATCCTTGTCAACGGCTTTGGGGGTACGCCGCTGCAAGAACTCTACCTTTTCAACAATGCCGTTACCAGAATCTTATCGGATAAAAAGATCGCGATTAACCGTGCGTTTGTTGGCAATTACATGACCAGCATCGATATGGCAGGAGTTTCCCTGACAGTAATGAAGCTGGACGAAGAGTTGAAAACATTGCTATCAAGCGTAAGTACGGCGCCTGCGTTCAGAGTGGACGGACCGGTTCCGGGTGTTGAGTACATCGACCTTGAGGAGGATGATGAACCGAATCCGGTATCATTTGAGGTGGAAACACCGGAAGAGAACGCTGTGATCAAGAATGATAGGGCAACACTTGAGAACATCATATACCTCGTGGATAAAATGAGCGACATCATCATTAAGAATGAAGTACCTTTCTGTGAATTGGATTCACATGCCGGGGACGGAGATTTCGGAATGAGCGTTTCCAAAGGCTTCAAGCAATTAAAACGGGAGTGGAAAGACATCCTTAGTCAAGAGAACCTGACAATCGGCAGCTTTTTAGATGCAAGTTCCATGGTCATCATGGAGTATTGCGGCGGTGCTTCCGGTCCGATATGGGGATCCTCATTCCGGGCTGCAGGAAAAGCGGCGCAAGATAGAATGGAGCTAACCGTTGAAGAATTCGCTGACATGCTGCATGCGGCCGTGAAGGGAATCCAGGATACAGGCGAGAGATCCTTCGGCAGAGGAGCAGAAGTCGGCGACAAAACCCTCGTGGATGCACTCGTCCCTTGTGCGGACTCCTGGTCAGAAAGCGCCGCAAACGGTGATGACTTCAAGACCGCTTTTGAAAAAGGAGCAGCGGCTGCTGTAGAAGGAGCCGAGAAAACCAAGAAAATCGTTGCCCGGATGGGACGTGCCGGTACAGTAGGGGAAAGAAGCCTCGGTCATCCGGATGCTGGTGCATATGCGCTGGGGGTTATTTTTACAGAGTTATCCGAGAGTTTGAAGTAAAGGTTGGGAAGCAAAGGGACGGTTCTCTTGCTTCTTTTTTTTGTGCGTTGGAAGCAGGAGAACCGTCCCTGTGCACATCCTCTGCACATCAAAAAAAGCAGTACCAGAAAAACATCTGTTTTCCGGACCTGCTTTTATTATAAGGATTTATCAGAGCCCTTTTCCTTTGAAGTAATTAGATCTGCCACAAGGATATAACGCTCAGGCGATGCCCCGATAAAATGAAAGGGATAGCATGTGGAAACCGTTAATGTTGCTTTAGGTTTTGGTACAATGACTGTTGAATCGTCCTTGTCCACAATACGTACTTTCTTTACCTTATACGTAAATTCACCCGCTGTGGTATGAACGATAAGCAGATCGCCTATGCCAACTTCTCCAAGTTTACGAAAGACTGTATCGCGATGCCCTGACAAAATAGAATTGTCCTTTTCACCAGGCAACACACTGCCTGCAAAATGACCCACGCCTTTTTCCAGTTCATCTTCATCTGTTCCATGAAAGATTGGCAGCTTTGCCTCCAACTTTGGAATAATAAGCTCACCTATATTTTCTCCTTTTTCCGGACGTTTGGAGTAAAGGGACTTTTGTTGTCGTTCTTTAGGTTGTTCCTTCACACCCGATTCTACCTTATAGTCCCTTGCTTCGACTTGACCTGTTTGAGAGAGCCAATACCCCTTCAGAAACGTATAGGCATTCGTCCCTCCAAACCATAGACCAAATACAATAAACAAGACAGAAAGGGAAAGAAGAAGCACGCGCATGCTTCTTCTCTTGTTGGGCTTTCTCATTGATTCATTCCTTTAACTCCGATGCGTCGGAATAAGAATACACCGGCTATGATGAAGGCAATCCCAACGAATGTTTTGCCGGCATAGTTGGAAGCTGTCGTTGGAAGCTCACCGCCTTTAACGGTTTTCGCCAGAGGTTTTACTGTCTTGCTTTCTAATGCTTTTGGATTTTCTGTCACGATTTCCTCTGCCTGCATCATGTCTTTACCAGTTTCCTGGATTAGTCCGGAGTCAAACATGTCAGCGGTCAATAAGATATCGGCAAGAAACGCTCCTTGATGGTTGTATAGTTCAATCAACAAATCATACCCATCTGTGGTGTCCATCGTCATTAAAGATTCAATCGATACGGGTTGTTTATCACCGTCTTTTACAAGGTAATAATTCGTCTTCAATTCAAATAAATTAAGCATGTCATTCAAAATATCAAAGAGCTCTGCCGTTTGTTGAACTGACAGTTCTTCCGCCGTTTCAAAATTCTCAAATGCTATCATTCTTTCACTTAGCTCAATCATCTGATCGATTAAAGCAGGATCTTCAAAATCAAGTGTCTCAAGATGTGTAAACAGTTTCTCGAATTCTTCATCCGTCAGTCCAATCTCTCCGAATAGATCAAATAGTTCGTCTGAACTGTCATCCCCGTTCACATAGAAATCAACGGCTAGCTCAAGATCTTCTATATATTCATAGTTTTCCATAGAATCATCGTTGTCATTTAATAACTTCTCCAATACTTCTTCTGAATCAAGTCCATAATCATTCAGAAGCTTCTGAAGATTTTCTTCATCAATCGGAGTACCTTCCCAACCGTTTAAATAGAAGTCAACATATTCATGAAGATCTTCAGCAAAAATGATCCATGTTCCTTCTAATACGTCTTGCCCTTCTTCTATGTCACCATATTCAACAAGAAGTGCATTTAACTCCTCGCGACTAAGGCCGAATTCTTCTAATACCACCCCAACGGCTTCTTCCGACAGAGGGGTACCAAGATTATCAATAGACTCAACATCTTCTAAATACCATTCTTTACTTTCAATGTAATCGATATAATCTTGCTTATTCCAGCCAATACCCTTTAAAAACTTTTCAAACTCTGATTCATTCGGCTCAATGGCATAAGTCATAACAGGTAAGACTCCAAAGCCGATGACAAGAGCCAAAAGTACAGAAACTAACTGCTTCATTCCTTGTCCCCCTAGGTTTCTCTTTATGATTTCTAGAATATTATAATTCTTGGGGCACTAATAGGATATAGGTATTTTTATCCAGGTATAAGGGGGTAGTTCTCTTGCTTCTTAGTCTGGTTTGATAGAATGTCATAATATAATTAAGTAGAGATAAATACGATTTAATCGTTAATATAATAGAGGCACGAGGACAATCTCGAGCTTCGATTTTTTTATTAGGCAGCTTCAAAGATGTCCCGATGTTTTCCAGATGTTTCAGCTTTGTAAGATCAAGACCGGGGAAGCGGTGTAGATAGCTGAGAGATTATGCGATTGCGAAATCTTGGAACCAATGCCGATCTGAAACGTAAATAAGGTAAAGACTCAAGAGTGGGAGGCAAAATCATGAGGCAACTTTATATAAAGCAAAAAGTATTCAGTCTTAGCGGGAAATTCACGGTAAAGGATCAAGAGGAGAAGGATCGATATTATGTGGAGGGAAGCTTTATGAAGGTTCCGAAGACTTTCTCCATTATGAATACAAGCAGGGATGAAGTGGCCCTTATTACGAAGAAGACGTTCAGCTTTTTACCGAAGTTTTTTGTTGAGGTGAATGGTCAAGAAGTACTGACGATTAAGAAGGAATTCTCCTTTTTAAAAGCACGCTATACGATTGATGCGGCAGGCATTGAAGTGCAGGGGAATTGGTGGGATATGGATTTTCAGGTGTTGCAGCATGGCAACGTTGTAGGCGAAGTGGGCAAGGAGTGGTTCACTTGGGGCGACAGTTACAGGGTGAAAGTAATGAATGAAGAGATGGAAACGATGATGATTGCACTTGTTATTGCGATTGATTGTGTGAAGGCTGATGAAGCGGCTGCTTCTTCAGTTAATTGAGAGTGTAAGAAGCACGGGGACGATTATCGTGCTTCTTTTTATATTTTGAGGAAGCATAAGAACCGTCCCTGTGCTTCCCGTGCTTCGGATAATCTACTAAACGAGAAAATAAGTAAAACGTTGCTTAATTGCAACGTTTTATTTATTGAATAAAAGACTTATAGAGTCTTTTTCCTTTTTATAAACTTATTTTCTGCTAAAGAATGGCACTCACGCAACGATTGTTGCGAAATTGCAACATTTTATGATCTGCATTATAGTTTAAATATTGTAAAACATTAGAATAATCAGTATTTTAGGAACTTTCTAATGTTGGCACACTTCTTGCAATAGAAATAAATGAGTGGATCACTCAGAGGGAGCGAGCACATTGTTAGTGAAAGATGCGATGACTAGTACTTCTATAAAGTATTTTGAAAACGATTACATTGAAGTTGTTGCAAATAGTTTACTAGAATCTCGAGTGAAGGGCGGGTTGGTTTATAACATTAAGGATGAGTTGGTGGGATGTTTTACAGAGAATGATCTTTTAACTGGCATGCTAAAAAAGAAAAGAGCATTATCTGAAATTCATAAAACGAACTTTCATTTTCTTAAGGAAATGGATGAATTAAAAAATCTGGCCGAGACTGATCACGAAATCTGGCCGGTAATCAATAAGAACGGACAGATTTCCGGATTTTTGACGAAAGATCAGTATTTAGCCACCTTCGCAAGATTTTCTCAACTAGAAGTCAGCCGATGGGACGCGATTTTCAAATCTGCACATAATGGTATTCTCTCGATTGATCTCGAGGGGAAAATCACATCGATTAACCCTCCTGCGGAAAAAATGGCCATGACGTCAAAAGAGAAAGCGATTGGTAAATTTTTGACGGATGTCGTAACACCAAGTGGATTATTAAATGTGATCCGGACTGGTAAAGGGCATACAGAAAAATATCGTGTGGGAAGAAGAATGTATTTAACGCACAGAACACCACTTTATGATGGTGAAATTCTTACAGGGGCAGTAGGCGTCTTTCAGGATATTTCAGAAATAGAATTCGTTTCAAATGAACTGGAATCCGTCAAGCAGCTATTAAGAGAACAGGAAAGTGTACTAGAAAACTCAACCGACGGAATCTGTATTACAGATGGGGAAGGAACCATTATTAAGAATAACAAAAGCTTTTGTCAACTTTTTAATCTTGATTCCGACACAGAAAATAAGACACCTGACTTTATTAAAGAGATTGTCAGTGAGGTGGTAGCCAAAGGCAAACAGCACAATGTCATGGAAACAAGTATCGGCAACAATAATTCATTAATCATATCCGCAAATCCAATAAAAAATAGCAGCAATCAAATGATTGAGAGAATTGTCATCTATGTTAAAGATATGACTGAGTTCGATGCTTTGAGGACTGAGCTTGAGAAAACAAAGTCATTGTTGGAGACCCTGCACATATCTGAGAAAACGGGTTCTTTTATTGCTGAATCTTCAGAAATGAAGAGGTTGATCGAAACCGTTGAACAGGTGGCTAAAGTAGATGTTACGGTTTTATTAACAGGTGAATCTGGAGTAGGAAAAGAAGAAATAGCCAAGTTAATTCAACAAGCAAGTCCGAGGGTGGAACAGCCATTCATTAAGGTGAACTGTGGTGCAATCCCTGAAACTCTCATGGAATCAGAGCTGTTTGGTTATGAAGGTGGAGCATTTACGGGTGCATTAAAAAAGGGGAAAGCAGGTTTGTTTGAACAAGCAAACAATGGAACGATTTTTCTGGATGAGATTGGAGAAATTCCTACCCATCTTCAAGTGAAATTATTGCGTGTTCTTCAGGAAATGGAAATAACCCGGGTGGGTTCAGCAGTCCCTAAAAAGATAGATGTTCGTGTCATTGCTGCTACAAATAAAGATCTGCAAGAACTGGTTCAAGAAGGAAACTTTCGTGAGGACTTATTTTATCGGCTAAATGTGATTCCGATTTCTATTCCTCCTTTGAGAAAGAGAATGGAGGATATACCACTCCTGGTGGATACGTATTCAAGAATGTTTGCTTCTAAATATGGTAAGCATCTTAGTTTTTCAAAGAAAGCCATACACGTTCTTAGTAGCTATAAATGGCCGGGAAATGTTAGGGAACTGGTCAATATTGTTGAAAGAATTTATGTAACAGCTACAAACCATGAGGTTAGTGAGCAGGATGTGCTTTCTATGTTCAATAAAATCGATGAGCAAAAAGCGAGTACTAATAAGGCCATCGTTGTAAATGAAATATTGCCACTAAAAGAAGCAATAGAAGAGCTTGAAAGAGAACTGATTTATAAGGCATCACTTATTGAAAAATCTTATCGAGGCATTGCCCGGGTACTTAAAGTAAACCCCTCCACAATTGTTAGGAAGGTAAAAAAATTAGAAGGGGGACCTTTAAAATCATGAGTACAATACAGTCGATTGTTTCCCCTAATAGTATTGCCATCATAGGGGCTTCAGAAAGATTTCATCAAAATGCTGGGCGCGTGATGGTCAATCTCCAAAAATCAAATTTCGCTGGGGAAATCCATTTGGTGAATCCTAATTATGATTCGATTTCAGGAATGGCTTGTTATCCAAGCGTACTTGAGATTAAGGAAGAGATTGATCTGGCATGTATAATCATTCCTTTTATACATACTCCGAAAATTTTAAAAGAATGCGTAGAGAAACAAGTTAAGAATGTGATCATCCTAAGTTCAGGTTTTTCTGAAAGCGGTCCTGATGGAATCATCAGGGAAGAAGAACTTAAAAATATCGTAAAGGGAACAGATACAAGGGTTTATGGACCCAATTCACCTGGTTTCTATCATTTTATTGGGAATTGGGGGATCTCATTCTCACCTCGATTTGAACCTAAAAATTTTCACAAAGGGTCTGTTGGGTTGATCAGTCATGGCGGAAGTATAGGCAGGGCAGTCCTGGATGCGAATGAGAAAGGTCTTGGTTTTTCCTACTGGCTTTCTCCTGGTAATGAGATGGATATTAACATGAATGACTGCTTTGAGTTTTTGATTCATGATCCTGATACAGAAACGATTCTTTTAATTATTGAATCGATTTCAGAAGAAGAGCGGTTTTTTCGTCTTCTTCATCAAGCCTATCTTCAACGTAAGCCTGTTGTCTTACTACCAATTGGTCATTCGAAAATTTCAAGAGTTGCTGTGAAGCATCACCTTGGTAGAAATAATGATTATGCGATTCCGTGGGATATGGTTAACCATCCAGGGTTAATAAAGGCAGAGAGTATTGATGAAGTGGTGTCAATTTCCTGGTTTTTCGATTCATACAAGAAGGCAAAGGGAGGGCGAACCGTCATTTTCTCATGGGCGGGTGCTACTTCGATTTACTTAGCAGACTTATGCGATAAATATGATATTGAACTTACTCCTCTATCTGAAGATCTACAGCAACAAATGATTCGCATAACAGGAATTCAGAAATCCTTTATGAATCCTTTAGATGTAACCACCATTGTTTATGACGATCTATCCAAATTGACATCCTGCTTGGAGGTACTCCATGAATCAGGAGATTATGATAATATCATCGTTCCGTTTCCGTTCCAAGTAGACTATCAAAATGAAATATTATCAGGACAAATCCAACAGTTGATGAAAGAAAGTAATTGTATATTTTTACCCATATTTATGTCTCAGGGATACAACGATGAATTAGCCATCGATATTTTGAAGGAGACCAAGAAGCCATATTTCTTCCAGGAAAGCACAGCCATCAAATCATTTTCTGCCTATGTAAATTACTCGGCATCTCAAAAACAAGGGGAGGAACAAAATGAAGAAACGATTAAGTCTGGATGACGCGCTGCTTCACATTCATAGTGGTGACACATTGTTGGTCGGAGGTTTTGGCCTTTCCGGGACCCCACTGACACTAATAGATGAACTGGTGAATTCAGATAAAGACAATCTAACCATCATCAGTAATAACCTGGGAGAGGAAGGGAGAGGCCTCGGGAAACTTTTAATTGCCGGAAAGCTCAAAAAGGCAAAAGGATCCTACTTCACGACAAACCGGGACGCAGTCATAGCCTGGTCAAAGGGTGAATTGGAAATTGAACTCATTCCCCAGGGTACTTTAGCGGAAGCGATTCGCTGTGGCGGGGCTGGAATCGGTGGTTTCTATACGAAGACCGGTGTGGGGACGAAACTGGCTGAAGGAAAGGAAGAAAAAGTGATTGACGGTGAACCTTACATTTTTGAAAAAGCAATCAGAGGAGATGTAGCCATTATCAAGGCACTGAAGGCTGATACGCTGGGGAATTTAGTTTATGACAAGACAGCAAGGAATTTCAATCCAGTGATGGCAACGGCAGCGAAGATCGTAATAGCCGAGGTGGATGAAATTGTGGAAGCGGGGTCATTTGCTCCCGAAGAAGTCGTTACACCTCACTTATACGTGGACTATATCGTTCAAAACCGCTACGTGAAGGAAGGGGGAAGATACGTTGAGTCAGTATGAAAGAATCACAATTGCTAAGAGGGTTGCTCAAGAATTAAACGAAGATGAAATCGTAAATTTAGGAGTCGGCATTCCCACCCTTATCCCGGATTATCTAGGAGACAAAAAAGTATACCTCCAATCGGAAAATGGACTGCTCGGAATGGGACCTACTCCAACTGGTGAGGACGTGGATATGGATTTGATTAGCGCAAGTAAGAAACCCGTTTCCATGGATATCGGCTCTTCATTATTTGACAGCTCTGATTCCTTCTTGATGATACGGGGTGGCCATATCGATACAGCGGTTCTTGGTGCTTTACAGGTTGACCAATCAGGAGAGGTTGCCAACTGGGCAGTACCAGGTGAAACCATCCTGGGAGTTGGGGGAGCAATGGACTTGGTTGCAGGTGCGAAACGCATGATCATAGCCTCTATGCATTTGTCCAAGAGTGGAAGCCCAAAACTTGTAAAAAAGCTTTCTTATCCAAGTAGCGGAGTGAGAAAAGCAGACCTGGTCGTTACAGAGCATGCGGTATTCAAGTTCATAGAAGAAAAAATGTATTTAGTAGAAATCCTCTCAGACATTTCTGTAGAGGCATTACGAGATATGACAGACGCACAATTTTATTTATTAGAAAAATCAAAAATAAAAGCAAATTAAGGGGGATTTAATGATGAAAAAACTATTAATTATAGTGGCAGCCTTTTTGTTAGTGATATTAGCGGCATGTTCTTCAGAAGAAGCTGGAAGTACTAAGAAAGAAAATCCAGAAGGTGCTCCTAAAGACATGGCGTTCGGATCAGCAACAGTCGGGGGATTCTGGTATACATTGTCTGGTGCAATGGGGGAGAAAATGAGTGAAGTATTCCCTGACTCATCCGTAACAGTAGTAGAGGGCGGATCTGTTTCTAATCTTTTGGGGTTAAGTCAAGGTACTTTCGCTCTTGGTTTCAGTAATGGTCAGACGGTCCCGGAAGCTTTAAAAGGAGAAAACGCATTTAAAGAAAAAGTGGATAATGTCAGCACGGTTGCCACCCTATATCCAAACGTATTCCATATCGTCGTCCGCGCTGATTCTGATATCAAATCCGTGGAAGATTTAAAAGGGAAGAAAGTGAGCCCGGGGATTAAGGGGTATAGTGGTGAACTTGCGTTTCAGGATATTTTAAAGCTTAATGATATGTCTTACGATGATCTTGGCGGAATTGAGTATATTGGTACTGCTGATGGAGCTGATCTTCTTCGCGACGGTCATATCGATGCCATTGTAGGAATGGTAGCAGCACCGGTCTCCACTTTTCAAGAACTTGATACCACACTTGGAATTCGCTTAATTCCTTTGGATGATGAAACGATTAAAGGACTGCATGAGAAAAATGAAGGATACCTGGAATATACGGTTGAAGGCGAAACGTATTCGAATGTAAAGGAAGATGTTAAAACGGTTGCCGGGTACACCGTTCTATTAGTTAACGATGATCTAATGGACGAAGAGACAGTTTATAAGCTTACGAAAATGATGGTAGAAGAAAAAGATACTTGGACAACTTTATCACCGATTATGAAGGACTTTAATGCAGAGTATTCAGTGAAAAATAATGTAGGTAAACTTCATCCTGGAGCAGAGAAATATTATAAGGAAGTTGGCGCTCTTGAGTAAGTAATATACACATTATATCCATGAAAAAGAAGGTGAAAGTATGACTAAAAAGGATTCGTCAACAGAAATAGAAGCCTCGGAAATTGTAACTCAATATGATGAAGACGGTAACCTTAACAGTAAGCTGCGCTCTATAAAGGGTGCAGCTGCAAAAATCATATCCATTGTGGCTGTCCTTATGTCTTTGTTTCATTTATATACGGCATTCTTTGGCGTATTTGAGTCGATTCTACAGCGGTCTGCCCATCTGTCATTTGCTCTGATCCTTACATTTGCGATTTATAAGCCAACCAAAAAAGCAGTGAAAAATGAGAGCATTCCCTGGTATGACTGGTTGTTTATGATTTTGTCGATTGCTTGTTATTCCTATTATGTGATGAACGCTCAGGTGATTTCATCACGGATGAGTTATATTGAACCGCTCACCATGCTTGAGATTACCATCGGGATTGTATCAGGCTTATTGTTAATCGAAGCGACCCGGCGTGTGATAGGAAATACGCTTGTCCTCATTATTTTCATTTGTTTAGTGTATGGAATTTGGGGACATTTGATCACGGGTGAACTTTCACATCGTGAATTTACCGCCATGTGGATCGTGGATCATCTTTTCTATACAGTGACGGGCATATTTAGTGTCCCTCTTGGAGTATCAGCCACTTTTATCTTCCTGTTTATCTTATTTGGGAAGTTTCTGGAGGTTTCAGGAGCAGGACAATTCTTCATTGATCTATCCGTTGCAGGTATGGGGAAATATCGCGGAGGTCCTGCCAAAACGGCCATTGTGGCAAGTTCCATCTTGGGAACCATCTCAGGAAGTGCTGTAGCCAACACGGTGACAACGGGTGCCTTCACGATTCCATTAATGAAGAAGACGGGATATAGAAGCCATTTTGCCGCTGCAGTGGAAGCGGTTTCTTCTACAGGAGGGCAAATCATGCCTCCAATCATGGGAGCATCGGCTTTCATCATTGCTTCTTATTTAGGGGTTCCCTATATGGATATAGCAGTGGCTGCCATTATACCGGCGGTTCTATATTACTGCTGTTTATACTTTCAAGTCGACTTACGTGCGAAGCGACTCGGACTGAATGGTTTAAAGAAAGAAGATCTGCCGAAGGTTTCAACCGTATTAAAGTCGGGCTTTATGTTCTTTGTACCGTTAGTCGTGATCGTCGTGATGTTGGCATCAGGTACATCTCCTATGCGAGCCGGGTTATTTTCAATCGGTGTGACGATCGTGGTGGCAGCTTTTAAGAAATCTACTAGACTATCATTCTCAAAAATGTATAAAGCTCTCGATTTAGGGGCAAGGGCTGCAATTGAAACAGCCATTGCATGTGCTGCGTCGGGTTTTATTATCGGGATTATTGGCTTGACTGGTATTGGTCTGAAATTCAGTGGAATGATCATTGATATATCAGGTGGAATTTTGATTGTAACACTTATTTTCACTATGATTACGAGCATTATCCTGGGGATGGGTCTTCCAACGGTTGCGGCTTACATCGTTCAAGTACCACTGACCATTCCAGCATTGATTGAACTTGGTGTATCACCGCTTGCAGCCCATATGTTCGTGTTTTATTTTGCCGCTTTATCTGCAATTACACCACCAGTGGCACTGGCAGCATTTGCTGCAGCAGGACTTTCTGGATCAGATCCGATGAAAACAGGGATGACAGCAGTAAGACTTGGACTTGCCGCATTCATCGTTCCTTATATGTTTGTTTATGGAGAGACATTGCTCCTGGTAGGGGACGTTCCGAATATTATTCTATCAGTGGTCACATCCATTATTGGCATCATAGGGGTTGCTTGTGCGGCAGAAGGGTGGCTTATAAGGAATGCACTTTGGTATGAGAGGGTCATTCTATTTATTGGGGCAATCCTCATGATAAACCCGGGGATTGTAACAGATCTTATTGGATTCGCCATCCTGGCACTCGTTTTCTTCTATCAAAAATTCAATCCGAAAAGTACGTCTGTTGAACATACAATATCCAGCTAAGGGGGGCTTTCATGTGGAAAATATTACAGTGGTAGGTTCGGGTGTAATGGGAAAAGGAATTGCGTATACCTGTGCGGTTTCAGGTTTTAATGTGTACTTGAATGATATAAACGAAGAAATCCTGCACAAAGCAAAGAATGATATTTTCAGTTTGTTGGAAGGAAGCTTACAAAAAGGCTTTATTTCTGAACACCAATATGGGAAAGCAAAGGATCGCCTTCTTTTTGAATCAGATTTGGAATCGGCGGCAAAAGATGCGGATCTTGTCATTGAAGCTGTTCTTGAAAAAATGGAATTAAAGATTGATATTTTTAAAAAGTTGGATCGTATCTGTTCCGAAGAGACGATTTTAGCCACTAATACATCAACTATGAGTCCGACAGAAATTGGGGCTCAAACGTCACGCCCCGATAAAGTGGTAGCTATGCACTTCTTTAATCCGGTTCATAAAATGAAGCTGATCGAAGTCATTAGGGGATTAGAGACATCTGATGCAACAGTAAAGCTTGTGAAGGAAGTCGGTGAGAGACTCAAGAAAGAAACGGTCGAAGTAAATGAATTGCCTGGGTTTGTGACTTCCAGGATGAACTGCCTGATTGGAAATGAAGCCATGAATATGCTGATGGAAGGAGTGGCATCGGCTGAAGATATTGATAAAGCATTGAAGCTTGGTCTCAATCATCCCATGGGGCCACTTGAATTGGCAGATTTAGTTGGTTTGGATACCCGTTTAAGAAATATGGAGTACTTACATCAGACACTTGGTGAAAAATATCGACCTAGTCCTCTCTTACTTAAGTACGTAAAAGCGGGACGATTTGGGAAAAAGAGCGGGAGTGGATTTTATCACTATTCGTAAGGGAGATGAGAGCGTGCATCAATATGAAAATTTGCTTGTTCAAATCGAACAGGAGGCGATGTGGCTGACGATTAACCGGCCAGAACACCGAAATGCCCTGAACCTTGAAACCCTTCAAGAGATGGAGGATGCTTTCGGATGGGCAGAGGCAAGCGATGAAATAAAGGTCATCGTGGTGAAAGGGGCAGGGGAAAAGTCATTCGCTGCAGGAGCAGATATTAAGCAACTTCAACAAAAGAAAATGCTGGATGCCCTGATACCAGGAATGCAGGGACTATATAAGAAAATACAACAATGCAGCAAAGTGACGATCGCAGCCGTTGAGGGCTATGGGTTGGGTGGAGGTTGTGAGCTTGCTTTAGCCTGTGATATACGGATTGCAACGAGCAACGCTAAATTCGGTTTGCCAGAACTAAACCTTGGCATTATTCCAGGTGCAGGCGGAACACAGAACCTATCAAGGATCATTGGCAAGGGCAGGGCGCTAGATATGATTCTCACCGGTAAAATCATTAATGGGGAAGAAGCAGAAAGAATTGGCCTTGTTACTTATCTTGCTCCTGAGGGTGAATTGGATAAGCAAGTAGAAGAGGTGGCTGCTCAGATTTATAAAAAAGGTCCAGTTGCTATCAAACTGGCAAAGCTTGTCGTTCATAAAGGCTTTGATATCGATCTCGAGACAGCGATGCTGATGGAGAAGCTTTCACAAGCGGTAGCATTTGGAACAGAGGATAAAAATGAAGGCACATCAGCATTCCTGGAAAAACGTACAGCGGAATTTACTAATCAATAAGGGAGAGGTACAAATGGACTTTAATTTTTCAGAAGATATAAAATTTTTAAGAGATAATGTACGGAAGTTTGTGAAAGAAGCAGCAGAACCTTTGGCGATGGAAATTGAAGAGAAGGATATGATACCGGAAAAACTGGTTGAAATGTCGAAGGAAATGGGACTCTTCGGTTTGAGTATCCCGGAAGAATACGGTGGTCTTGGACTCGATATGGTGGGGAAATGCGCCATATATGAGGAGCTTGGTAAAACACATAATGGCTATACAACCCTGATCGGGGCTCACACGGGGATTGGGTCTGTAGGGATCGTCGAGTTAGGGACAGAAGCACAAAAGCAGAAATATTTGCCTAAAATGGCCACTGGAGAATGGATTGGGGCATTTGCCTTAACGGAACCAAGTGCCGGCTCCAATGCAGCAGCGCTGAAAACGACTGCGGTCAGAAAAGGCGATAAATACATCCTGAACGGTTCCAAGCACTATATTACCAACGCAGTTGATGGGCATGTATTTACCGTAATGGCCGTAACAGATCGTGCCAAAGGAGCAAAGGGTATCACATCCTTTATCGTAGAAAAGGATTTCCCAGGCTTCGTATTAGGTAAGGTTGAACAAAAAATGGGGTTGAAGGGATCTCATTCAGCTGAGCTCTTCTTTGAAAACATGGAGGTTCCTGCAGAAAACGTTCTTGGGGCAGAAGGACAGGGGTATATCAATGCTTTGAAAATCCTGGCGAATGGACGTGCCGGTCTTGCAGCAAGAAATCTTGGTTCTTGTGTCAAGCTTCTTGAACATTGCTTGCAATATACACAGGAACGGGAACAGTTCGGCAAGCCGATCATCGAAGTACAGGCCGTTCAGCATATGCTTGCAGAAATAAGTATGCAGATCGAGGTTCTCAGATCCATGACGTATCGTGTTGCCTGGATGACTGATCAAAAGATAAGGGTAGTGAAAGAAGCTGCCATAGCGAAACTATTTGCTTCGGAAGTATATAACAAGGTGGCGGATTTAGCGGTACAAATCCACGGTGGAATCGGATATATGAGCGACTATCCAATCGAGCGTTATTATCGTGATGCGAGAATTACAAAGATTTATGAAGGAACGTCTGAAATTCAGCGCAATATCATTGCGAATGAGCTGAAACGCGAATCCTCATACGTGGGGGTGTAAGGAATGAATAAGCCATATATCGTTGAATCAGTCCGGACGGCGATTGGAAGAATGGGAGGAACGATAAAAGGTGTTCCTGTAGACCACCTTGCCGAGAAAGTCATTAGGGAAGTAATGAATCGAAGTCAGGATGAAGTGGAAGTAGATGAAGTCATTCTAGGTCAGGCAAAGCAAAGCGCAGACACCTCAAATCTTGCCCGTCTCGCTGCATTACGGGCGGAGCTTCCGATTGAGGTTACAGGCTATACGGTTCATAGACAGTGTGGGTCAGGACTTCAGGCAATTAATAATGCGGATATGCAAATCAGACTTGGTTATTCTGATGTAGTCATAGCCGGGGGAGCTGAAAGCATGAGTACAGCCCCCTATTATATTCGAAATGCACGTTATGGTTTTCAAGTCGGTAATTCGCAGGTGCTGGATCCGAATACGGAAAGCCAACCGTGCTCCCAGCCAATCGAAAAATACGGCAACCTGACGATGGGTCTGACAGCAGAAAACCTTGCCGACAAATATACCATCAGCAGATCGGAGCAGGATGAGTTTGCCCTGCGAAGCCAGGAGCTTGCTCAGTCTGCCATTGAATCCGGAAGATTTGAGAAGGAAATTGTTCCAATTGAATATAAGGAGAAAAGAAACACTCTTCAATTTAGTGTAGACGAACACCCTCGGAGCACTACGATAGAAAAACTCTCAAAGCTGAAAGCGGTCTTTAAGGAAAACGGCACCGTGACAGCGGGTAATGCGAGTGGAAGGAATGATGGGGCTTCCGCGGTTCTACTGATGAATGAAGATAAATTGAACGAATATGGGATAAAGCCGAAAGCCAAGATCATCGCCCAGGCTGTGAGCGGAGTCTCTCCTGAAATAATGGGGATCGGACCAGTGACTTCTACGTTTAAAGCTTTAAAGCAATGTGGACTATCGATAAATGATATGGGTCTGATCGAGCTAAATGAAGCGTTTGCCGCCCAGGTGCTGTCAGTAATTCGTGAATCAGGGATGGATATCAATAAAGTAAATGTCAATGGAGGGGCTATTGCGTTGGGTCATCCAATTGGAGCAACGGGAGCGATCCTGATGACGAAGCTTCTTCACGAGATGGAACGCAGGGGTGAAAAATATGGTTTAGTCACGCTTTGTATTGGCGGTGGTCAGGGAATCTCGACTATTATTGAGAATCTTCAAGTCTAGCAGGTGATGTGCCAAAAGGGAGTGTTGTAATGGATAAGCCTCATATTGTTCAGATTCTGCCCATGTATCATCCGGATGGGGAGGTGCGATTGAACAAATACGCCGAAGTAAATAAATTCACTGAGTTTAACGAAGCGGAAATATGCGATTACCTCCAACACCATCATGTGGATGGAATCATCCTCCGGGCTCCGGCCAGGATCACACCTGTGATTTTGGACAGTTGCCAGCAAGTCAAAGCCATTTCCGGGGCGGGTGTGGGGCTTGATAATATCGATGTACGTTATGCGACGACAAAGAGGATTCCCATTTTACATGCACCAAAATTAAATAGTACGGCAACCGCAGAACATGCGGTGAGCCTGCTATTGGCGGTCATGAAAAAAACAGCTTTCTTCGACAGGGAAACGAGAGCAGGAAACTTTCAGTCAAGGGATGGAGAATATACTCATGAACTGGAAGGGAAGCAACTAGGCATTGTTGGATTCGGCAGCATAGCTCAAAAAGTTGCTAAGATTTTAGTACATGGTTTCGGGATGAAAGCGATGGCGTATGTAAGGAAAATAGACAATGAAAAACAGCATACTGCTGATCAAATAGGGGTGGAATTAACCACATCTTTGGAGAAGATATTCTCCGAGAGTGATGCAGTGAGTTTACATATCCCTCTGACGAAAGAAACAGATAAACTTGTTGATCATCGATTGCTGTCGCTTATGAAAGAAACAGCCGTCCTCATTAACACAGCCCGGGGTGGTGTGATAAATGAGCTGGATTTAGTAGATGCGTTAAATCAGAATCGGATTCTCGGAGCGGCAATCGACGTGTTTTCAAATGAACCGCCGCCGGTTGATCATCCATTTTTTCAGTTGAAACAAGTGACGATGAGCCCGCATATTGGGGGAATTAGCATAGAAGCAGCTCGTCAAACCTCGATCCTGATTGCAGAGAATCTGATCCGTGTGATTAATGGAGAAAACCTTTCTGTCATTGCCAATCAAGCTGCACTTTCAGAAACCGGAAAGGGGGCATTTTCATGACAGCAGAACATTTGCAGAAAGTAAGATCAGATTTTGAAAATAGCCCGTTCTGGGATTTTATCGGATTAGAGCTAAAAGAATTGAAAGAAGGTTATGTTCTACTGTCTCTTCCTATCCAGAAAGAGTTTATTAATGTGAGAAATTCAGTTCATGGAGGTATATATGCGTCTGTACTTGATACAGCCATGGGCATGACGGGACGAACATTAGGATTCGATGAAGTAGCGACACTCCATTTAGATATTCAATATCTAAAGTCAATCATGGAAGGGACGGTTTATTCAGAAGCATCGATTATTCATCAAAACCGAAATACGGTCTTTATTGAAGGAAGGCTTAAAAATGAAGACGGTGAACTTCTAGGCCACTGTACTGGAACATTTAAGCTCTCAAAGGGTGAGAGAATATGATGAATACGGCCATAACAAACATGTTTAACATTCGCTACCCCATCATCCAAGGCGGGCTTCAGGGACTTGGAACCTCTCCTCTCGTTTCGGCAGTATCAGAAGCGGGGGGACTCGGGCTTATAACAGCAGGGAGCTATTCTTCCCGGGAAGAGATGTTGAAAGATATCGACGCTGCAAGAAGCCTCACCTCTAAGCCATTTGGAGTCAATATTGCCATAGGGATTCGTAAACCGATGGATGAATTCGTTGAGGGTGCCATAGAAGCCCGTGTACCAGTTGTCTTTACTTCAGGGAACAACCCTGAGAAATATATGGACAGTTTGAAAGGAAACGGAATAAAGGTTGTTCATGTTGTCCCATCCGTCAGGTTTGCCAAAAAGGCGGAAGCGATCGGCTGTGATGCAGTGGTGGTGGTTGGATATGAGTGTGGAGGCCACCCAGGAAGAGAAGACGTCACAAGTCTTACGTTAATACAGAAGGCTGTGGAGGAACTTTCAATACCAGTCATTGCAGCAGGAGGGTTTTCAACAGGGAAATCCGCTCTTGCTGCTTTTGCTTTAGGGGCTCAAGGCATCCAGATGGGTACAAGGTTTTTAGCTTCAAAGGAAGTGGTCCTCCATGAATCTATTAAGAAGAGATTAATTGATCTACAAGAAACGGATACCATCCTTGTGAAAAAATCGATTGGAAAAGCAATGAGAGTGATGAAATCGGAACGTGCAGTCGAGCTGGTAGAAAAGGAGAGAGCAGGAGCTTCGCTTGAAGAGATATTTCCTTATATTAGCGGTGAATCTTATCAGGAATTACTCACTACCGGTAATGACCAATCAGGCGTCATTTCATTGGGCCAGACAATCGGATTAATCAAAGAAATTAGAAGTGCCAAAGAGATCATCCAGAACATCGTGGCAGAATACGAGCAGCAGCTTGAGCGATTATACCAGAATCATAGAGGGGAGTGAGGTCATGCCACACTTAGAGAATCAGGTAGCCATCGTGACTGGGGCAAGCAGGGGAATCGGAAGGGAGATTTCCAAAAAGCTTGCCTTAGAGGGGGCAACTGTTTATTTAGTAGACATCCATGAACAGGCTTTATTGGAGACGTATCACCAGTTCATGGAAGAGAGTCTATCGGTTAAGGCAATAACAGCAGATATCACTAAGGAAGCGGAAGTGGAAAAGCTATTCGCCGAGGTGGAAGGGGATCATGGGAAGGTAGATATCGTCATTAATAATGCCGGGATCATTCGTGACAATCTATTGTATAAGATGAGTTCCAATGACTGGGACGATGTGATGAATGTTCATTTAAAAGGGACGTTCCTTTGCAGTAAATATGCCCAGAAATCAATGGTGAAAAATCAGTACGGACGAATCATTAATCTATCTTCCGTTTCAGCACTCGGGAGCAGAGGTCAAGCGAATTACGCTGCAGCGAAGGCAGGCATACAGGGTTTTACAAAGACGTTAGCCATCGAGCTGGGGAAATATAATATCACGGTTAACGCGATTGCACCCGGCTTTATCATGACAGACATGACCAAAGCAGTAGCAGAACGGCTGGGGATCCCTTTCGAAGAACTGATAGAAGCCAAAGTAAAGCAAATCCCGGTCAACAGAGCTGGTACACCGGAAGATATCGCACAAGCAGCAAGCTTTTTTGCGAGCCCTGATTCTTCCTTTATTAGTGGTCAGGTGTTATATGTTGCAGGGGGACCAAAAGCATAGGAGGTCAGGAAAATGAAACAGAAGAACATTGCCCTTATCCCAGGGGATGGGATAGGACCCGAAGTCGTAGCGGAAGGTGTAAAGGTGCTAAAAATGATTGAGGAAATCGATCCACGGCTTTCTTTCAGCTTTACGGAGTTCCCTTGGGGATGTGAGTATTATGTGGATACTGGGAAGATGATGGCTGACGATGGCATTGATCAATTGAAGGAATTCGATGCCATCTATTTGGGAGCGGTAGGATATCCAGGGGTTCCAGATCACATATCCCTTTGGGAATTACTCTTGGAAATACGTAAGAAGTTTGATCAGTACGTAAACCTCAGGCCGATTAAACTCTTACACCCTGATTTAACCCCCCTTAAGAATAAAAGGGAAAAAGAAATAGACTTTCTAGTGATCCGTGAGAACAGCGAAGGGGAATATGCTGGAGCGGGTGACTGGCTTTTTAAAGGAAAGCCGGAGGAAGTGGTATTGCAGACGGGTGTCTTTTCACGGAAAGGTACTGAACGGATTATCCGCTATGCATATGAAGAAGCCCGTAAACAGAAGAAGACGCTCACGAGCATCAGCAAAGCGAATGCCCTTAATTATTCTATGGTCTTCTGGGATGAGGTATTTACCGAAGTAGGGAAAGAATATCCTGATGTCGAAACGTATTCTTACCTTGTGGACGCAGCAAGCCTTTATTTCGTCCTTCAGCCGGAAAGGTTTGAAATTGTCGTGACATCCAATTTATTCGGGGATATCCTGACGGACTTGGGTGCTGCCATTACAGGTGGCCTTGGCTTGGCAGCAGGAGCCAATATCAATCCTGAACGAACGTATCCTTCCATGTTCGAACCCATCCACGGCTCTGCCCCTGATATTGCCGGCAAGGGTCTGGCTAATCCCTTAGCTGCCATATGGTCTGTCAGTCAGATGATGGATCATTTTGGTGAAGAAGAATGGGGGCGTACCATTTTGTCAACCATTCAGGAGATTCTTTCCCAGAAGGATTCTCTTACCCCTGATTTAGGCGGAGGGGCAACGACTGAACAACTCGGAAATGAATTCAGGAATCTATTAAAGCATCATGCGCCTCTTCCTAACAAAGTACAAAGGGGATAAGGAACGATTTTCTAAATACGTATTTTAAGTAGTAGATTGTTAGAGACTTAAAGAGAGAAGGGACAACATGTTACGTTTTTCTCTCATCATGAGTATGTGTTTTCTTTATATTATTGAGGCTTTTGTGCCAAACGTTTATATTGGTTTGGTTTTTAACATAGTGGCCACTGCCGTATTTTTACTCTTCCTTCCTTTATTAGAATGGAAAGGGCGGATATTTACACTTGCTCTGTTTACTGCAGGGGGAATCATTCACTATAGTGTTGGAGATACAGGCTTCGGTCTAGTACAGGGAATCACGCAGAATATGCCCCTGTTATCGATTCTCATTTTAGCTCCACTTCTGTCCGTGCCACTGAGAAGAGAAGGGATCATTGATTCTGTTATCCATTATTTGAATGAGTTGAAACACAACCCACGGAAAACGTTTTATGGGATAAGTACGTTTATGCTAACCCTGGCACCTATCTTAAATATGGGTGCCTTAAGGATTGTTCACGGGTTTGTGGAAAGTATACATCTTCCGTCAAAGTTACTATCAAGATCCTATTATGTGGGATTTACCCCGGCGGTCATATGGTCACCATTTTTTGCTTCTGTGGGGATTGTACTATTTTATTTAGATATTACCTATCTCTCATATGTCGCCGTAGGAGTGATGTTTGCCGTTATTCAAATGACGGTGGGGATCGTTCTTTTTCGACCGAAGTTAATAGAAGAGGCTGCTGCAGCTGAGGAAAAAAATGTGATGATCTCACATGGTAAAGGGCCAAAGAGGGATATGTATCTCCTCTTGGGTTTTGTACTTGGATTGGTTGTGCTGCTAATTTTGATGGAGCATGTATTTCAAAAATCCATGCTGCTCCTGGTTAGCATCATCTGTTTTCTGGTTCCTGTAGCCTGGGTGATCTTCCGGAAAAGGAAATCAATCGTTAAGGAAGAAATTATTCTCTATAAGAACAAGCTGCACTCGCAAAAAATGGAGATTTGCTTATTCTTAAGTGCAGGGCTTTTCGGGAATGCTGTTTCCCATACACCCGTCAAAGAACTATTGGAGAGGTCCATACAGTGGTCGGCCACACAATCCGTTGGTATTTTGTTTCTCTTCATCATCCTTTTGGTAACCTGCATGGCATTTCTCGGAGTGCATCAGATTATCGTTACACCCTTAATTCTAACCTCTTTAGACTTTACAACCATGCCTAATGTAGCGGTCGCCAGTGTAGCGTTTATGTGTATTTTTACGTGGATGCTGTCCTCCGCGATCTCTCCGTTGAATGCTATGAATATCATTATAAGTCAGTGTGTTCAGAGGAATGGTGTCACAGTTGCTTTTAAGTGGAATGGGGTATATTTTCTTTCGATAACGGGTTTGGCTTTTGTGTATGTTTATGTTTTGAATTGGATATGAGGGAGGTCCGAGCCTGAGATTTAGGGACGTACCTTTACTTGGTAATTTTAGTCCTGATACCCAGGGACGGTTCTTGTACTTCTTTTTACAATAAGAAGAAGCATCAGAACCGTCCTCATGCTTCAGGAAACGTAGTTATAATCACTAATGTATCGATATTTCGTCATAATCAAGGGAAGTTGTTTCTTGACCTGAAAATGAGTTGAATAAACTCATCATGTGCTCTTTTATCTCAAAGTTATTAGATATGAGTTTATCGAGGATATTTTCCAAAACCGAAGTATTTCTTAATAGTGTGTCAGGTAAGACACATACTGAACAAAATTCCTTCATATATTCAAACTTCTTACCTGTTAAGCGGAAGTCATTTTCTTTTTCAATAATAGCTTTTTTGTATAAAATCATTTTTACTTCTTCAGGAATAACTATAGAGCTCGCTATTTTTTCAAGTACTGTTTTTGCTTCCATTTTAAGAGCCTTTTCTCGTATGTGCTGTGGGATGCGTGTGTCGAGAATATAACGGTTAATGGTAGAGGTATTACAATTTATTTTTCTGGCAATTGCACTATCTGATAAATGATGATCTTGTTTTAATTTCATTACATGTTCATTTTTGAAGAGCCAGCTAGTTCCCTTTTCTAAAGGAATACATATTTTAAGGATGTGAGTTAGTCTTTTTTCATTGCTTGTACCTGGATAAACAAGACATGGTACTCGTACATTAGGTTGAGTCTTCAAGAGTGCTGAATAATACTCGAAGTTCTCAATAAGCACATATTCCCCCTTAGTTACTTCTTCGGCAACGAGTGGAATTATTCTGCTTTTCCTGTCTCTCTCTGCTTGAACAATTTTCTTTGCTCTCTCTTCATTTCTAATTTTATCATGATAATAAGTAACGATATTTGTTGGACATATAAGCATACTCTTAGCTGTCATCACCCTCACCTCACTTAGGTATATGCTGACATCCGTTTGTCTCATTCAAGCATGTTAATTTAGATGGTGAAGGGTTTATTTTAAAGGATAAAGTAAAGTTTTATTATGATACGCCTCATGAATATTTCCCTCCTTATTTGAATAAACATTGGACAAAGAGGGGGAGGACATTTGGGGAAAAGAAAATATAGAAAGGTTTCTAAATCCAGAAGTAATATTGAAAACATGGTTTTTGCAGTAATAATAATTTATGGACTATACAAAGTGATTTTACTAAAGGCTCAGGAAGTCTCTGTTAAGGTTTTAAACAAAATTGAAAACATCTCACCCTTGGAATGGATATTAATAATTGTCTTTATCACACTGTTAATTGTTCTTATATATGTTTTTAGTGAGAATATAAACCTTAATAAAAAGAGGGCTTTACAAGAAGAAGCAAAGTATAGAATTTCTAAAAAGAATGAATATGAGAAGCTTATAAATATGAGACCAGCTGAATTTGAGGAATATGTGGCGGATTTATTTACTGCTTTAGGATATCAAGCAGAGCTTACTCCATTAACAGGAGATGGAGGTAAGGACATTATATTAAGAAAAAATAATACGTTGGCAATTGTTGAGTGTAAAAGATATAACGAAAATAATAAGGTGTCGAGACCTGATATTCAAAAATTTCATAGTGCCTTAATTGACACGAATGCTAATGAAGGTTTATTTGTAACTACCAGTTACTTTACAGAACCCGCAATGAAGTATACGGTAGATAAACCAATTAAGCTGATCAACATCAACCGTTTAATGGAGATGATTGAAGATGTGAAGCACATTGCATCTTAAAACAGTCTTAACTTTGAAGCACTTGATGTTTGTTAGTTATACAAAAAAGAAAGCTGTGGCTTACCTCCCCCGTAAGCCACAGCTTTCCTTTTTCGCTAACCTAATAACTTCTTTCACATCCGAACCCCTAAATATAGAAGTAGTTCTATCATTCTCCGTAAAATAGATCTCTCCATAAGTATTCTTATCATCAAACCCAACAATATTAAAACGGTAAACTTGCTTACCCTTCATCAAAACAAATTCCTGCTTTTTAATCTCAATCACCTCTATAGTATAAATCGGAGTATAGATGTTTTAATGCAGAAGACTTATTGTCTTTATGTTTCTCTATGTTCTCCCACACTTCTTCATTTAAGCGGTCCAGGCTGATCCCCAATGCTATGGCAATTTTCGATAGGGTGTAGGATTCAGGGGTTCGTTTACCCCGTTCAATATTGCTTATGGTGGTTCGAGCCAGGCCTGCTTTTTCTTCTAGTTCTGCCTGAGTATAGCCCATTTCGTTTCGTCTTAATCGTAATAAAATGGATATGTACTTCCCGTATAATTCCCGTTCTGTCAATGGTTTATCCAATGCTTTGACCCCTTTTACAACCATTATCAAATGGTGAAAAAATGGCTTGGAACGGACAAGTCGTCAACTTATTACAATAAATGGAATTAATTAAAAGTTATTTCTCCATATGCAGCTTTATGTAAGGTGAAAATAAAGGGCATAAAAAGAGGACTCCCCTTGCTAAATCCAAAATTTAACTAAATAATAGGAATATACTGTTAGACGAAAGGCTGACGAATATGATCGTATATGAAGCTACTAAACAAGAATTTCTGGAAGACGTTTTTCATGATGAATTAGTCAATAATATTTGTAGCAACTACACGTCGAAGATTGGAAAGATCAATGAGCGAGAGGTTCGGTCTTGGGATAATTCGATGCAGTACATGTATCGTGTCCTTAGTGATCAAGAGATTCCTAGTGAAGCTGGGGTGGCAATTGAGTTTAAGATTCCCCATACGTCGCGACGGGTGGATTTCCTGATCTCTGGGAAGGATGGGGAGAAGAATTCCATTGTGATTGTGGAGTTGAAACAGTGGGAATCAGTTGAGGTGGTCAGGGGGAAAGAAGCGATTGTAAAGACTGCGATGAATAGAGGTTTGGTTGAGACGACTCATCCGTCCTATCAGGCTTGGTCGTATGCATCTCTCATCAAGGACTATAACGAGAATGCTCAGAATGAGGGGATGGAGCTATATCCTTGTGCGTATTTACATAATTACTTGAATCAGGGGGAAGAGGATCCCCTGACAGATCCGGTATATGATTATTATATGGAGCAGGCTCCAGTCTTTTTGAAGGGGCAGGCCAAGAAGCTCCGGGACTTCATTAAGCGTTATATTCAAGTTGGGGATAACAAGGAGAATCTTTATAAAATAGAGAATGGTCGCATCCGGCCATCGAAGTCACTTCAGGATTCGTTAAATCAAATGCTCAAGGGGAACGACGAGTTTGTGATGATTGATGATCAGAAAGTGGTGTATGAGGAAGCCATTCATTTGGCAAAAGAAGCTCTTCGGACAAATACAAAGCAGGTACTGGTCGTCCAGGGTGGCCCGGGTACTGGGAAATCGGTTCTCGCTATTAATCTATTGGTCCACCTAACCAATCTCAGCATGGTCTGTCAGTATGTTACGAAGAACGCGGCACCTCGAAACATTTACTCTACCAAACTGAAGAAAGATTTTAAAAAGGGACATATTGATAATTTGTTTAAAGGATCCGGAAGCTACTTCGATGCTCCTAGGGATGAGTTTGATGGGCTAATCGTGGATGAAGCCCACCGACTGAATCTGAAGTCCGGGATGTTTCAACACCTAGGTGAAAATCAAACAAAGGAAATCATCGAAGCATCAAAGCTCTCCATCTTCTTCATTGATGAAAGACAGCGGGTCACGTTAAAGGATCATGGAAGTTTTAAAGAAATTGAACGATTTGCCAAAGAAAACAATGCGCCGCTCACGATCATGAACCTCGAATCTCAATTTCGCTGCAGTGGCTCCGATGGTTACTTAGCATGGCTAGATGATGTTCTTCAGATTAGAACAACAGCAAATGCTAATTATATCGGCAGCCAGTATGATTTCCGGGTTTTCAACGATCCGAATGAACTGAGAAACGAAATTGAGAGAAAAAATGCCAACAATAAATCCCGAATGGTCGCAGGCTACTGCTGGAACTGGGACAAAGAGGGGAAGAGCAATACGGACTATCATGACATTGTAATTGATGAATACGACTTCAAGATGAGCTGGAACCTCGATAATTCAGCCACCTGGGCAATTGATGTCGATTCTGTTAAAGAAGCCGGCTGTATCCATACATGCCAAGGTCTGGAGTTTGAATACGTAGGGGTGATCATAGGGGATGACATGAGATATGAAGCCGGACAGGTTATCACAGATCACACCGAAAGAGCTAAGACTGATTCTTCATTGAAGGGTATAAAGAAAATGCTGAAAGAAGATCCAGAAAGAGCTGAGAAGGTAGCGGATGAGATTATTCGGAACACGTATCGGACGTTGATGACTCGTGGGCAGAAGGGGTGCTATGTGTATTGTACGGATCCTGAGCTTGGACAGTATTTTAGGGAACGGTTTGAGGAGAGTAGTCGGGAGTATGGTGGGAATGAGTTTTTTAGATGTGAAAGTATGGTTGCTGAGGGGAAAGCGGATTATTAATTAAGTTTGATAACTACATCTAAACTTATAATGGAGGAAAGTTAATGCCTACATATAACAAACTAGTACGGGATAGAATACCAGAAATCATTGAAGCAACCGGGAAGACTTTCACAACAAGAATACTTTCCGACGAGGAGTATCTAATTGAGTTGAAGAAGAAGAGCTTTGAAGAATTAGAGGAATTCCATGATGCAGAAACAAGGGAAGATGCAATAGAAGAATTGGCTGATCTGATGGAGATTGTTCTTGAGTTTGCCAAGTTTCATAATACGTCTTTAGATGAAATAGAAGCCATACGGCGTGAAACAGCTGAAAAAAGAGGCTCGTTCGATAAAAAGATTTTTTTGAAGGATGTAGAGGATTAAGTTAAAAAGGATGAGACCAAATGAGTCATAAGCTAAAGGTAGGAGAGTTAAGAGAGACATATTTAACAGATGAAGAGATCTGGCGTGGCTTTACAATCGTCCTTTCAAGCAAATCAGTAAAATCATCTACCTATAAATATGCTCTAATTAAAGCATTGATTGAAAATTTATATCAAATTGATGAAGATTTCAAAGTTACTTATGATCAGTTAGCATACACATTTACAAAAGTATACTGGAATTTAATCGTCCATCACAACTTAACGAATCAAAATAGCGGTAAAACGGCAAGAGTGGTATCGATTATTAAAGAAGCACAGAACAAGTATTCAATTCCACCAGAAATGATTTTTGATAAAATACCTGATTCCCTACAGTTAAAGTTAGTCAGTAAAATTAAAGCAACTATGAAGATAAATGTATTTGGGGCATTATATGGTGATACAAGGGGACAATTTTATGCCTTTGATCACAAAACGGAACTGTTAAGGTACAATCCAGCTATCCATGCTTTCATGTTGAACTATCAAAGACTCATTACGAATCTTACAAATTATCATATGGCAGCAATGATTGAGCAACTTAATGAAGTCCCTAGCATTAACTATCTTTTAGGAAAGGTAGAGAGTATTGCTAAGAGATCTTCGCTTAGACCTTTTGAGGATATACTTTTATCCCGTTTTGCAGCACAGTGTTTTTATTGTAATAAGGCACTGACTGGACAAAAGAGAGAAACACACGTTGATCACTTTATTCCGTGGTCATTTGTACAATCGGATCATATATGGAACCTTGTTTTGGCATGCAATAAGTGTAATAGCTCAAAAAGTGATAAGCTGCCGGAAAGAGGCTATCTTGAAGAGATAATAGAACGTAATGAGGAGTTTATGCATCCTATAAATAGTGATCAGTTAAATAAGCAGATGCAGAATTATAATCCAAAGAAATTGATAATGCTTTATGATTACTCTATTAAAAATGGATTTGATGAAATTTGGACTCCTTGATCAAAATTGAGGCAGAGTTAATAAGATAGAGTTTAGATTAAAGCTTTGAGTTATTTAACATTATTGTAGGTGTTTAAATTCTTATGTTACTCTATTCTTATAATATCTCCTTAAGGAGGAACATATGAAAAAGAACATACATGTTGTGGGGGCAGTCATATTTAGAGATAACAAAATTCTCTGTGCACAAAGAGGCACAAAGAAATCTTTGCCACTATTATGGGAGTTCCCAGGCGGAAAGATTGAAAAAGGTGAAAATCCTGAAGAAGCTTTAAAAAGAGAAATTCATGAAGAAATGCACTGTTCGATTGAAATTGGTGAGAAAATCGAGCATACAGTACATGAGTATGATTTTGGTATTGTTCATTTGACTACTTATCACTGCAAGCTGATCGAGGGAGAACCTGTCTTAACAGAGCACTTAGCCATTAAGTGGTTATTACCTGATGAGTTACATACTCTTGAATGGGCGCCAGCAGATATTCCTGCCATTAAGAAAATAGCAAAAGTATATGCTTAAAAAGAAAAGCTATCCAGACTTGGGTAGCTTTTCGCAATTTTAAAAAATGTTCGGTTCAAATTAACTAAAAAACTGTCTTAGTACTAGGATCCTAAGTTACTAAATTAAGAGCACCTTCCGTATTTGTTTGATACAATAAAGTTAATTATTGTAAAAAAACAACTTAGTTAGTCAGGAGATCAATATGGAAATTGAAAATAAATTAATCACCAACTCAAATAGTGGGAATCTTTTAAATGAACTTATTCAGTCAATCAAAGAATGTAAACGATTTTATTTTAGTGTAGCCTTTATTAATTTTAGTGGCTTACAGTTGCTACTCGAATCGTTAAAAATAGCCGAAGAGAAGGGGATAAAAGGTCAGATTCTCACTTCTACGTATTTAAACTTTACTGATCCTAAAGCTATGGAAAAGATAAAACAGTTTGAGAACATTGATCTTAAAGTATTTGTTACGGATAAAGAAATAGGTTTTCATACAAAAGTCTATGTGTTTGAATATGAAGAAAGTTATAAGGTTATTATTGGGTCTTCTAATATTACTCAAAGTGCACTTAAAAGTAATATTGAATGGAATGTGGAAATTGTTACTAAAGAAAACGGAGCATTTATTAAAGATATACTAAAAGAATATCAGCATTTGTGGGAGAAAAGTCAAAATGCGGACGAAGATTTTATTTCTCAGTATGAAGAGTTCCTTAATAAAATTAAACAAAATCAAAAGGAACATCAATTAATATTTGAGAAAGCTAAATATATTGTGCCAAATAGAATGCAAAGAAGAGCAATGGGAAATTTAGAGAGGTTAAGAACTTACGGAGAAAACAAAGCGCTAGTTATATCAGCTACCGGTACCGGCAAAACATATATGTCTGCCTTTGATGTTAAAGGATTTCAACCCAAAAAATTATTATTTCTTGTACATAGAGAAGAGATTCTAAAGAAAGCAAAGGATACTTTTGAAACCCTAATTGCCAATAATGGGGTTACCTTTGGACTTTTTACAGGCAATCATAAGCAAAACAGTGCCGATTATTTATTTTCAACAATCCAAACGATGTCCAGATGTTATGTGGATTTCCACCGTGATGAGTTTGATTATATTATTTATGATGAAGCGCATCATGCAACTAGTCCTTCTTATCAAAAAGTAATGGATTACTTTACACCTGAGTTCACCCTTGGAATGACAGCCACCCCTGAGAGAAGCGATCAGGGTAACGTTTTTGAATTATTTAATAACAATGTGGCACTAGAAGTACGTTTACACGAAGCTTTAGATGATGAATTAATCATTCCATTTCATTATTTTGGAATAACAGACGTTGAAGGTGTAGATCTGAGTGACGTTTCAATTGATGATATTGCTGAGGTAACCAAAAGACTAAAGGTTAATGAACGAGTTGACTTCATAGTTGAGAAGATGAATTTCTATGGCCATGATGGAGAAAAGAGAAAATGTCTTGGTTTTTGTGCAAGTATTGAGCACGCTGAATACATGGCTAAGGAATTTAATAAAAGAGGTTTTAAGAGTGCTAGTCTAAATGGTGGAGATTCTATTGAAAAGAGAGACAGTTACGTAAAAAGCCTAGAAAACAATGAAGACGAATTAGAGATTATTTTTACAGTAGATATTTTTAATGAAGGTGTCGATATTCCTTCGATAAACTCTGTGCTGATGTTACGGCCAACGAACTCTCCTATAGTTTTTATTCAGCAACTAGGTCGTGGACTTCGCAAACACGAAAACAAATCGTTTTTAACAGTCCTCGATTTTATTGGAAATCATAGTAAGGTATTCTTAATTGCCATTGCATTAAACGGTAGCCGTTATTATGACAAGGAAAGCTTAAAAGTTGCAATAGCCACGGGGTTTGCGAATATCCCAGGAGCCACTCATATACAAATGGATGAGGTTGCTCAAGAGCGTATATTAGAACAGATTGATAGGGAGAACTTTAATTCAATGAAGTATTTAAAGGAAGAGTACTTTGAATTTAAAAAGTTAAACCAAGGGAAAGTACCTTTATACCTTATGGATTATTTAAAGTATGATGGTGCACCGGATCCAACTAAATTCATAGATAAAGAAAAGTCATATCTACATTTTGTAGCTAAAGTAGAAAAAGACGATCGATTAAAGAAAATAATTTTGGATGACATTTTTGAAAGCATTCTAAAAGAGTTATCAAGTAAGTTGCCGTTAAAGAGAATCTATGAATTTATTATTTTGCGTTACTTAATGGACCATGAAGAAATTACGCTTCACGCAGCAAAGCATGAAATTTTAAAGATTGTTGAAGGAGTAGAAGAAGAAAGTATCCTTCATGCCTTTGAGAATTTAAATCAAGATTACTATGATAGTGTTCAAAAAAGAACGAAAGAAAAGTTAGTGGATCATCGTGAAGGTCGATTAGTTAAGACAGACGCTTTTGAGACTACATTAGAAAATAAGGATTATTACATTTTTATTGAAGATATTTTAAATTACGGGATTTTTCGTTATGAAAAAGTATATAAAAATAAGAATCATGGTGTCCCACACTTTAAATTATATGAGCAATATCAAATGGTGGACGCAGCGCTCCTATCTAACTACAGAAAAACTCATAGTTCTTTCCGTGGTTCTGGGTTACTTACGAATGGAAATGAGTATTTTCTATATATAGATCTTCATAAAGAGGAAGATATTAAGGAAAGTATAAATTATAAGGATAAGTTTATTGATACAAAGTACTTTCAGTGGCAAACTCCAAATAGTACTGGTCAATCTTCTGAACGTGGAAAGAATATTATCTTTAATCTACAAAGAAACATAAACCTTCATCTCTTTATTAGGAAATACAAAAAAATTGACGAAAAGACAGAGCCATATATTTATATCGGAAAAGGTAATGTTGTGGAATATGAAGGAGAAAAACCTATCACAGTTAAGATGGAATTAGAGCATGAAATACCTTCAGGGTTGTATACAGAATTTATAAAGAAAGTGTAGTGTCCAATTCTAAAAATATAAAAAAGGCAATCAAAAAGGTTATCTCTACCTTTTGTGATTGCCTTTTCTTTTAATATCTATAGAAACAATATTATCACGAAACCTCTTGAAGTGTCTTCTTTTCAAAAGTCTGAGATTTCCTGAATTCTTCAGCTGCGGCTAGTTTGGTGAATTCTATTGTCTTATTATGATTTTGCTTAACGAGTTCCTCTATTTCAGATAGTTCTACTTTAAAGAATTCTTTTCGATCGTTTACTTTATTCACTTTTTTATGAGAAAGTGCTTTATGAATAGCATTCTCAAGCGAAGGTGCATCATCACTAAATATCATCGCATGGACATCAAAAGTGAAAGGGACAGATGCGTCTCCGAGTTCCTTAACGCGATCCATTGGCTCAAGGCGTCTAGTCATTCCTATCTTGTAAACATTCTCCCCAAATGACCCAAGGTTTGAAATAATATATACATAGCCTGCACGTGTATTTTGAACTCTATATAATACATCTTCTTTATTTTTTTGTGTTTCCTCTAATTGAAGTTCTAGCTCTCTTAACTTTGCTAATAATTTCTCTTTATTTCCTATTTCAGTTGAACTAATTTGCTCATTTAACTTGTCTATTGCAAGAAGGAAGTGTTTTTCTTCTTTTTCAACTTTTTCTTTCGCTTTTTCTAATTCTTTAAGTGCTTTAGCCTCTTCACGCATTCTTTCTTTTATTTCTAATTGTTCCTCTTTTTCTTCTTGTTTCTTTTGCTCGAATTCGAATTTCAAGTATAACTCTTCAATCTTTAATTCTAGGTATTCTCTTCTTATGGACACCTGTTGCATATCTGTCAGTTTATTTAAATCCTCAAATACTTTATTTATTCTTTTAGAGACAATTTCGATGTTGTTATATTTAGCTTTAGCAATAGAATTATCACATTCATTATTGAAAGCTCTTAAAGTTAACTTAATTGTATCAAGAATAAACTCTTTTCCTCTTTTTGCATCATTTCCTATTGTCCAATCAAGTCTATGGTTAGTAGCTTGTTTGTCTTTCACCAATTGTTTCTGTTTTTGCCTAATTTCATTTAATTTATTTTGATATATCTCAGAATTATCAAATCCATATTTAGGCTCGTAGAATCCAAATGATTGCATAAGAAGTTCTTCTTTTAAATCAATCATATCTTGCTGGAGAGTCATTAACATATTTGTTTCTTCTTGTCTTTTCAAAGTTAGAGAATCGATCTCAGCTTCTATTACGCTTTTAGTTTTAGATAAGTTTATAATTGGCTCGTATTCTTCTAAAAGTTCCTTTGTGGTACTTATGTCGGTATTTAAAGAATTCAATTGCTGATTTATGGTTTTCTTCGTCTTATTTAAATCTAATAGAGGTTGGTATTCCTTTAATTCATTTTGAGCATCTTCTTTAGCTAGTTGTAGCGAAGAAATTTCAGACTCAATCTTTACCTTATCATCCTTTAATTTTATTAGGTCATTAATACCGCTAGTTTCCCAGATCATTTGGGATTTTTTTAGCTCTTTTCTTCTTTGAATGATAAGTATGATTGCAACAATCGGGGGAATAACAAACAACCATAACGCAAAGAGTATTCCAATTGTCCATGGAGAATGGTACCACTTTTCTTTATACAAAATTATTGCCTCCTTCAAATTAATAAATGTAAGACTGAGTCTCACATTTCTGTTGTATTTTATGAACTATGAATCAAATATAGAAGCATTACTCATTATACATTTCACTCATGGTGATTAATATATATTTCCCCATTGCACGATGAAGGTTACCAAGTTGAGGGGTTTAAAACATTTACATTAGCGGTGAGGAGATATTTCTTTATTTTTATCTAATAACTCCTATACAAGCTGAACACTTCTAAAATAAGCTTCAATTTTCTCCATCATACCCTGTTTATGCTCAGCGAACTGTCTATGGCGATGCCCATTTCCTCCAGACGGATGAGGGAAGCCATTTAAGATGGACATAGAATCAATAAGACTTTGTTCTGCAAGATAGGTTAGGGCTTTTGAAACGTTCACGCCTAAAGGAACGATCAGTGGATTATTCAAATGCTCCATTTCTTTTGGGAAAGATTCAAGGATGTATTCTCGAAGGACCTCTGTCCTCACTATGTTAGGTGTGGAGCCACTGTAGTTACTTGTGGAGGAGATCCCTAAGTGATCAGGAAGGTAAGTTCATCCAACATGGTGATGAGATTCTTTCTCATCGGACCTTCAAAGCTTTAGTTCTTTTTTACTTCGTGTAAGACTTCTTCGTCCGTGAGATCCTCTTCTTTCAGATTCCATACTGTTTCAAACGACTTTTTTATTTGATGGAGGCCGGGGGTGATCCCTACAATAACTACTTTGGCCTGATAGTTTAAATGTTCAAAAGGAGCATAATAGATTTCAAGTTTCTTCTTTGAATCTTTTTCTAATAGGAATGTTTCATTAATAAGAGAATCATTTAATGTCGGTGCAGACATTGAGTGGATTTTATTTTTGAATTGATTGAACTTTGAATAGGCAGTTATAGACAATATCTTTTCCTCCTAATATTTTGATCTGTCCTATACTAGTATACACTATTTGGAAAATGAAGGAGCTTACTCTATGATCAGGTCTTGGTATCTTTACGTTCTCTACTAATTTCTCTTAAAATAGAATACTATAATCCTCCCCAATAACATTCGGACCCCCATCCGAATATTTTTTTTATAAAAAAATCTACCCTAAGGTTATCCTTTTCCTCCCCATCCCCCGAAGTGAATGGGCACGGATCCCGCTCTACCCTAACCACCTATCTTTTTTCAGGAGATGCGAAAGTAAGGTGGAATCCGTCCCCTGTTAATCCCTATCACGAATATTTTGAATTTTCCACCTAATATAGGTAATATATTGATAGTGGGAAAAATTGTGAAAAGGAGGCAACGTTTTGGAGGAGACTTTTATTAAAGCAGATGATTATGTGACGTTGTGGGGAATTATTGTGGTGTGGGCTTCGGCGAGCATCTTTTTAGAGCAGCGCTACAGTTGGGCGGCGAAGATTTCTGGTGCCATTGTTGCGCTGATAGGTGCCATTATTCTATCGAATACAGGAATTATTCCTACAGAGTCACCGGTTTATGATGCTGTCTGGACATTTATCATTCCCCTTGCGATTCCGCTGCTGCTTTTCCATGTGAACTTTAAAAAGATCTGGCAGGAAAGCGGACGGCTGTTGATTCTTTTCTTGATCAGCTCCATCGGTACGGTTGCAGGGGTGATCATCAGTTTCTTTTTATTGAAGGATCATATACCAGTCCTTGATAAAATTGGTGCGATGCTTAGTGCCTCTTATATTGGCGGCGGGGTGAACTTTGCAGCCATGGCAGCAAAGTTTGAAGCGCCTGGGGAAATGGTTTCTTCCGCAGTGGTCGCAGACAATTTAATGATGGCCATTTATTTCATCGTTCTGATGATGATTCCGGCCATGAGCTTTTTCAGAAGACGCTTTAAAGCACCCCACGAGGAAAAAGTGGAGAGCGGAAGAGTGAAAGAAGAGGGGAAGACACTCGCGGAAAGCTTTTGGGAGCGAAAGGATATGTCTCTGAAGGATATTGCGTTGTCTGTTGGGACTGCCTTCCTGCTCGTAATGGTTTCGTTTAAAATCGCAGAATTCCTGGACGGATTGATTCCTTCCGGTGAGGAGACGTCTTTCTTTCTCAATTTGCTGAATGGATTGTTCGGCGACAAGTACTTAGTGTTGACGACATTAACATTCCTGGCACTTGCACTGTTTCCGAAGTATTTTGAATCGATTAATGGAAGCCAGGAAATCGGGACGTTCCTTATTTACTTGTTCTTTGTGGTCATTGGCATTCCGGCATCTATCCCACTCATTGTTCAAAATGCTCCGCTGCTGCTTGTATTTGTGTTCATTATTGTCGTAGTGAACCTGGGCGTGTCACTGACTGCAGGAAAGCTATTAAACTATGACCTTGAAGAAATCCTTCTAGCCAGCAATGCCAATGTTGGCGGCCCAACAACTGCTGCAGCCATGGCCATTGCAAAAGGATGGAAAGATTTGATTGGACCGATTCTTGTAGTGGGGACGTTGGGTTATATCATCGGGAACTATATTGGAACGACACTTGGATTGTGGTTTTCTGGTTTTATGTAAATGGCTCTGCCCGCAAGTTCTTTGCGGGCTTTTATCATTCTTAAGAATATGTTGTGTCTTTATGTTGGTGCCTGACCCCGAGCATGGTAAAGCGGAGGTCAGGCACCATTTTTTATACTAGCATTAATACCCAAAAAGCATTCGGATCCCCGTCCGAATGTTTTTTAATAAAAAAATTTCCCCAAAGGGTATCCTTCCCCACCCCACCCCCCTATATAAAAAGTGAATACAATCTGAAACAGGAGTGAATCAAATGAGCGGATGGAGAAAACTAGAAAAAGACATAGTGGATACGGAAATCTTTCATCACCCGGAGGACATTCGATTGTATGTATGGATTCTATCGAAAGCAACCCATAAAGCTGGGGTTCAGGTCGGGGGAGTGGTTCTTGGGGAGAGGCAGTATATCAGGTCAATTGGAAAGCTGCAGGAGGATTTGTGGTTTTTCAATGGAAAGAAGAAGGATGAGTATACGACGTCGCGGATTCAGCGTTCGATTAAGCGGTTGGAGAAGTGTGGTTGGTTGAAGGCGGAGAAGTTTAAGCATGGGTTCATCTTTACGGTTCGGCCTGTGAAGGATCCGGAGTGTGGGGAGTATTTGAAGTGGATGGGAATCCCTTGGCAAGTGAATGGGGATTCCGCCGGTGACCAGCCTGATGAGGGGGCTGGTACCGTTTTGTCCACTGGATGTGAATCAGATATGAAGGAGGAGCGAATGAGTTGTGAAAACAGACTTGAGATTGTAGAGAAAGAAGAGAAGAAAGAGAACAGCAACAAAGGGCTTGCTGATGAGGGCAGACTTCAGACGCTGATCGGTTATTTTGTCGGCAGGAGAGGGAGGGGCTTCTTATTGACACCGATTGAACAGATGGCGATGGAGCGGATCAGCTTGAACAGGATGTCGACAGACGAGTTGATTGGCTTTATGGATGAGCAGTTTGATAAGCAGGAGAGAATCGCTCCCGGCTTACGATCAATAGCCCGAAGTACTTGGAGAAGGCCCTTGAATCGTACCGGCCGCAGCAGGATGCGATGGGGAAACTGGACAACATGCTGGATGAGTTGGAGGAGAGCGTGATGGGGCCATGACGTTCCAGGAGTTCAGGGAGCTGATCAAGGTGATCCAAGGGGCTTTCCCACACAAGTCGCTCACCCGTGACACGGCGGCGATCTGTTTTCAGCACCTGAAGGACTGTGATTATCACCAAGTGAAGAGGCGAATCGAAGCCCATATTAAAGAGAGCAAGTACATTCCGACGATTGCTCAGCTGTATGAACAGGCAGTGGAAGAAACGACGATACTACAAACCATTCAACAATGGGAAAAAGAAGGAGCGGAACGAATTGACGATGAAAAACGAAATCGACGTGTCAAACCCAAACCACCTTGGGCACAATGAACAAACCTGGAGGGAGCTGCTTGAAGCCGAAAGCATGATCATCGGGGCCATCCTGATAGAGCCTACCCTCATCGAGAAGCTGACCCTGGAGGAGAGGCATTTCAGTCAAATCCGAAATCGGATTGTCTTCAAGGCCATGAAGGAGCTGCAAAAGAAGAGACTTGAAATCAATCTTGTCATGCTGATGGAAGAACTCGGGGATCAGATTGAAAAAATAGGAGGGGTGCACTTTCTCCTGGAGATTGCCAACTACTGCCCGAGTACCTCGAATATCGAACAATACGAACAGATTGTCCTGAAATACTATGAACTGGACTTGATCCGCAACTCGGCGAACCACTTTCTGAGCGACTACACCCCGGAATCCGCACAGGAACTCTACAAAGCACTCATCGACATGCATACCCAAATCTCTTAAGAAGAAGAAACGAAAGACTCGATCATCATGGATCTCTATGAATCCCTGTATGAGGAACGGGCCGGACTCCCGGGTGTGAACACCGGATTCGAAAGCCTGAATGCCCTGACAGGAGGTTGGAAGGAAGGGGAACTCATCATCCTTGCCGCCAGACCTTCCATGGGAAAGACCGCCCTTGCGATCCAATTCGCCTGGGAATGTAACAAGGAGCAGGGGGTCTCCCTCTTGTTTTCACTGGAAATGAGCTCGAAGCAAATCATGCAGCGCCTTTTATGCAGCCTGACCGACATCAATATGATGAAATGGAATAATCCCTATAAATACTTAACCAAAGACGAAATGCCTAGAATGCACGAAGCTTTGAACACTGTGTTCAAAGCGAATCTATCTGTCTCTCAAAACGGTCTGATTACACTAGCGGAGATGAGGCAGCGGATTTTGAATCTGAAGCGGGAATTCCCGACAGAGCCCTTTCTGGTCGTGATCGATTACCTGCAGCTGATCACGTTGAAGGAGCGGTTTGACCGGCATGATCTGGTCATCGGGCATATCACAAAGCAGTTGAAGAGCATGGCGAAGGAGTTCAAGATACCGATCATTTTACTGTCCCAGCTATCAAGGAGTGTGGAATCCAGGGATGATAAGAGCCAAGACTATCGGACCTCCGTGACTCGGGGAATATCGAGCAGGATGCAGATGTAGTGATGTTTCTCTATCGGGATGATTACTATCACGCCAATCCCAAGACGGCGAATGAAGTCAAAGTGAAGATTGCGAAGAACCGGAATGGACCTGTGGGCACGGTGAAGCTTGAGTTTGTGAAGGAGTTTGGGAGGTTTGGGACAGTGGGGACAGGCACCTTGTTCCGAAAGTGATTAATAAAAGGGGGATATGGGATGTTGATTACGGAGTATGCGAAAGGGAGCGGGTTGGAGTTTCAGATTGAGAGTTTGAAGGTGTATGGTGTGGTGATGGGGTTGCTGGGTCAGAAGAGGGCGAGGAGGGAGGATGGGTATGGATTTATCAGCTATAAGGAGATATGGGAGGCTTGCAAGGAAGCAGGGCTGTTATTCAGGTACGAGCAGCCGTTTGCGGTCATGATGGATATGATGACGGTGGTGGAGGATGGGGGATTGATAGGGAGAGATCGAGTGACTGGAGGGAGTTGGGTTGGAGTGGTTTATTGAGTAGAATATTTTTTATAATATACATCTAAGTCTTTATCCTTTAAGTTATCCTTTTGTGATGGCCCTATCATAATGAACTCTGATCTGGAGTATTTCCGATTAATCTCAGGTGTTATGAAGATGGGGTTATTTTTGTTTAAAAGATATTTTATGCTAGGCGAGTATTGGATTCCCGATTTAAGTGTGTGAGTGTTCATTATTATGGGACGCTCTTTTTTTATCCCTAATTTTTTATTAAGGAAATGATGTTAACCCTTTAACACTTTTTGTTAGGGCTCACTTTAATAGTTAATGAGAGATAATGTTACTTATATGTATTAATGGTAAAATTAGGTCTATAAAGTTTTGAAACTCTCTAGAGCATCTAAAAGGAGTGGCAATCGTGTACTGATCAGTACTTTTGGATGACTTACCTAATGGACGGTTCAAGTGAGATTTATAAGTAACGAAAGTAACGAAAACAAACAAATATTTTAGGAGTTTGCCCTCTCAGGATAATCGTCATATGCAATAGCAGGTGCAAGTAACAGGAGGGTTCTTATGTTCTGGGTGAAGTTTAGTTTGATTGCTATCATTGTTTTTGTTTTTATTGTAATCATTCAGTTTATTCTAAGAAAGGTTTTTAAAATCAGGAAAGTAAAAAAAGAGTTTTTCTCTTATAATCATGTCAATGAATTACACCGTATTGTTGACAGATGGATAAGACGTACTAATGCAATCACTTTCATTATTTTTATTTGGGTTTCGTTGTACTATGATGAAGCCTTTACTTACTTATTAATAGTGGGAGTAGTCTTTTTTCTAGTGGTGGACTATGCAGTAAGGGCATTTTTTGAGTTGAAATATAGTAAGGTTCCAAAGCAAGCCATTTTAACGTTAGCTGAAATGTTCCTGATTATAATAGCGATCTTCATTGTGTTTCAATTTGGCTTACTCGGTTCTAATTATTAGCACTGCCCCGCTAGTATAGCTAAGTTTGGTGTACCGGGGGACAGGCAGCTTTTACTTGGTAGAGTGTGGACGGTTCCCGCTCTATTTGGAGATGTGGGAAGAGTGTCAGGAAGCTGGAGTTTTGTCGGGGTATGAAGTGCCGTTTGCGGTGATGATGGATATGCAGAGTGTGGTGGAGGATGGGGGATTGATTAGGAGGAAAAGGGTTAGGGGGAGTTGGGTTCGGGGTGAAGAAAATGAGTCACTTTCGGATATTGAGAGTAGTCTGGGGTACCTAGGAATCATAAGGGACGGTTCTCACTCTATTAAAAAAGTAGAATGGGAACCTTCCCTCAGTTAGCCTCTAATTTTACATATCATTAAGGAGTCATTGCATGAGTTTAATAAAACGATTATTATTTGGTAGTGCTTTCTTTGTAATATCGTTAACATTAATATTTTTAAATGTTAAACCAAGCATTTTTCAAAGTAGTTTACTTACGATTACAGCACTCTGTACAATTTTTATCATTAAGTATAAAAAGAAGGATTAGTTAAGGAAAAGCGTATACACAGAAACCTGTGGTATACGCTTTTTCTTTGCTATCAACCTCATACTAAGAGGCCACACATATGATATATACTTACTTTCTTGCAATCTATTCAATTGCCCCAACCGGAACTCTTCTCCAGTAACTGTGTCAGTGTGTAAGCTGGTCGCCTCGTTTATATATGCCTCCTTCACCTTTAGCTGTAGGTGCTTGGGAAGACCTGAATACCAAGCGTTTTGCCTCTCAAGGGGTGCAATTGAGCATTCTTCAAATTGGGGTAGTTTTAACTTTTCACACATTTCCCATGCTAAGGCTGGAACCCTTATTATTTAAGGTCGCTTTAGTAGATTGGAGACGGTTCATAACTGCACGGCTCGATGCACCTTGGAAAGTAGGGTATGAAGCATAAGAACCGTCCCCGCACTTCCATTGATAAAAGCCAACGTACCTGTCCCCTTGGTATTCACTAAAAATTAAAGTAATTTAAATTGTAACAATATTCAAAATTAACTATTTACATTTATCTGAAAATTCGATAGTATTCAATATAGATTACTAATTGATTTATGAATTTTTGAATGCGCATTCAAAAAAGAAGACTCGTCCTTGGAATAAAGTGGGAGGTAACCATGAGTAATTATCAAGAAGAGAAAAGAATTGTAAGACGTTACTTCGAAGAGCTCGAGAAATCTACACCAGAAAACGTACAAAGTGTATTAAAGGAATTTACTGGTGAACATTATAGTTGGCAAGGGGTGTATCCCTTCCGTGAACAGGAGGGAGTTCAGGCAGTTGCGGAAACATTTTGGGTCCCTTTATTGAGTTCTATAAGAAAACTGCAGCGTCGCCAAGATATATTCATGGCTGGAACAAACGAAATAAGTGGTGAAACATGGGTCATGAGCATGGGGCATTTTATGGGCCTCTTTGATCAAGATTGGATGGGTGTCCGTCGAACAGGGAAAATGATCAACCTAAGATATGCAGAGTTTCATTGTGTGGAGAATGGAAAGATCACCAAAACGGGGTTATTCGTTGACCTGATCGGATTCATGATCCAGGCAGGGGTGAATCCACTGCCTCCATCAACGGGTACATACTTTGTTTATCCAGGTCCAAGAAATCATGATGGCCTGCAATTTGAAGATGCTCCAGAAGAAGAAGGTGTGAAAACGCTGAATCTTGTAAATCAAATGGTCAATGACTTATCAGACTTGAATAAGAGCGGAGCCATGGGGTGTCCTCCTGAGGTCTTGGAACGTACTTGGTCGGAGGATATGATTTGGTACGGTCCTGGCGGGATCGGGGCAAGTTATACCATTCCGAGATACCAACAACAGCATCAGCTTCCTTTTAGAAATGGTCTTAAGGATAAGGAATTCAACGGTCATGTGTGCCGGTTTGCTGAAGGACAGTTCGCGTGCTTCTTTGGATGGCCGAACCTTTCAAATACACCAATTGGTGGATTTCTGGGGCTGCCAGGCGGGAATATTCGAGCCGACATGCAAGTGGTGGATGTGTATTACCGTCAAGGAGAGAAGCTTTCTGAGAACTGGGTTCTAATCGATATACCTTATTGGCTTAAGCAGCAGGGATTGGATATTTTTGAGCGTACACAAGGGATTATGAATCAGTCACTATAAGGATCAGCTTCAAGGTTAAGTACATGATCACTTCTCCAACGGTATAAATGGAAATAAGAAATAATGAATGCGCTTACAACATGAATGCTTGAAACTCTGCCTATATCAATTCCATACATCTTCGTCTCAATCATAAGCCTCTTGATAAAGGCAGTGGGTAGATCATCTTGCTTTTTTATGAATCCGCATTCAATAAATATGGATATGGGGGGCTTAGTTCAATATGGGTTGGATTGATATGACGATTGTTGCTGTATATATGATTGCTCTGATCATTATGGGTTATAAACTGGGGAAGGGAAATCACACACAAGATGACTATTTTGTAGGTGGGAGATCTGTTGCAACATTCCCGATTGCTCTTTCTATAGCAGCCACCACGGTCAGTGCAAATGGGTTTATCGGCGGACCAGGCTGGGCGTATGGTTCGGGACTGATCGCTTTTATGCTGAATTTCAGCATTCCTATCGTACTAATATTGACTTTATCGATCTTTCTACCTTTTTTCTATAATCTAAGGGTGACTTCCATCTATGAATATATCGAAATGCGTCTGGGAGGGAAAAGTAGACTTTTAGTTGTCTTTGGATTTATTGTTTCAAATGTGATTCAAGTAGGTTCATTCTTATTTATTCCTTCACTGGTCATCCAAACCTTCACAGGATGGTCATTGACGATTGTCGTTCCCATGGTTGTGGCAGTGGCGATTCTGTACACGTTACTAGGCGGGATTAAAGCGGTTATCTGGACTGATGCGATTCAAATGTTTGTCTTGTGGGGAGGAGTCATTGCTGCATTTGTCATAATTTTGAGCAATTTAGATATTGGCTTCTTTGAGGCGATGAAGGTTGTGAAGGAAGAGGGGAAACTGGATCCACTTGATTTCTCGCTGGATGCGAAATTAGAGAATGGTGTATGGGTTGGACTGATTGGCGGACTCTTTATGTGGCTTAAATATTATGCCACGGATCAGACACAGACTCAAAGGATGTTCGCAGCAAAGTCGATCAATGAAGTGAAAAAGTCGATCTGTATTAGCGGATTTGTGATGAATATTATGTATTTTGTGTTCATGTTCATAGGAGTATTGCTTTTCGTCTTCTTTGATGGCAAGGAATTCGATAATTCCAACAACATTATGATTACCTTCATTTCTAATAACATCCCTGTAGGAATCTTGGGGCTGATCATGGCAGGGATCTTTGCAGCTGCCATGTCCAGTATAGACTCCGTATTAAACTCAGTTACGACCGTCTTCATTAAAGACATTTATGAAAAGTTCATCACGAAAGGAAAACCGGCTTCTCTAAAGGTTTCTATGGTCTTCACCCTTGTGTTTGGGGTATTGCTGATCGGATTTACCTTGATGGCATTCAGTGGTACGACCGCTTCGATCTTAAAGACAGTGGGAAGCTACCTCTCATACTTCTCAGGTTCAATACTGGCTATGTTTCTTCTGGCGATGTTCACGAAGAGAGCTAATGATAATGGAGTAGCCATCGGGTTTGCATTAGGAATTGCCATTACGGCGTATATTGGAAATCTTGGACTAGTGAATTGGCTTTGGAATTATCCTATCGGATGCGTGATTACTCTTATCATTGGTTACATTTTCAGCTTACTATTTAAAAGGAATAGAAGAATTGAACTGGAAGAATTCACGTTTAATGGTCAAAGAGCACGGTTGATGAAAGAAGGAACTGTAACGGATGAAGAGGGTCATTCCATTGTTCCAGGGGGCATGGACAAATATTCTTATGCGCTCATCGGATTGTTTATTGCACAGGTTATCATATTGGGACTTATCCAGTTATAGAGGATGAAGCTTTGTAATTGTCTGAATTTTTAATTATAATAGAATGTGAATCCGGATTCATATTTGGAGATAGATGATCTCACCATAAAGGCATCCGGATTTAATAACTGAAGGTAACTTTTGAAAGGGTTTTGAAAAATGAACGGCAGAATTAGTGCATATGATGTGGCCAAAAAGGCAAGCGTTTCACAATCTACAGTTTCCAGGGTCCTGAACAACTATCCTCATATCAAGGAATCTACAAGAAGGAAAGTCCTTGAAGCGATAAAGGAATTAGGGTTTACAAGAGATGAGATTGCCAGAAGCCTTGCCAGTAATAAAACGAGAACAATCGGGTTAATTGTCGGGGATATCACGAATCCCTTTTTTGCAGAATCAGCTAAAGTGATTACGGGAAAAGCACAGGAGATGCAATATGATGTGATCCTCTGCAATACCAATCATAACGAAGAGAATCTGGATAAATACATCCAAACCCTTAAAGGGAAGCGAGTCGATGGGATCATCATTGCTTCTGCAGATAAGGACAATCAAAGGATTAAAGAATTGTATGATCAAGGATTTCCTGTCATTCTTTTCAACAGTATCTTGGAACACGAGAAGGCTAATTATATAGCCGTCAACAACTACAAAGGAGCAAGACTTGCGGTGGAACATCTTTATCAACTAAACCACCGTCGTATTGGATATATTGCAGGTCCTTCGAAGTATGTAACCACCCACTTGAGGAACTTAGGATACAAAGAAGCACTTGCGGACTTAGGCATAGTAGGAAATGAACAGTTTGTCTATGATAAAGAGTTCTCTTACGATGAAGTATATCAATTCACGAGAAAGTTATTAAAACAGAGTGATCGGCCAACGAGCTTTTTCTCTGCTTCCGATCAAATGGCCCTTGCCGTGTTAGATGCTGCAGCAAGTGAAAACATCAAGGTACCGGAAGAATTATCAGTCGTCGGATTTGATGATATTGATTTGGCTAAAAATCAATATATTGGACTCACCACCATCACCCAACCGAAAGAAAAAATGGCAACCCTCGCGTTGGAAAAACTGGTCTCCCTGATTGAAGAGGGGGAAGGGAAAGATGAAGGGTTTCAAATCATATTAGAACCCGATTTAGTTCAACGAAAAACAACGGGAGTATGCAGGAACGAGAAAGGAGGATAAGAATTGCCGCATTTTGATGAATTGAAAGGAAAAAGTGTCTTGGTTACTGGAGGAAGTAAAGGCATTGGAAAGGATATAGCGCTTTCCTTTGCCAAACTGGGGGCAACAGTGGTGATTTCAGGGAGGAATGATGAAGCCCTGTCAGCTGCTGTCCTTGAGCTAAATCGTTATTCCCCCAATTGTTCTTATGTGAAGGCTGACATCCGGCATGTTGCTGGCATTCATAAGATGGTGGATGAGGCTGTCGCTCATATGGGGGGACTAGATGTACTGGTTAATAACGCCGGTGTGAATATTCCTAAACCAGCCATGGAAGTGACGGAGGAAGATTGGGACTCAATCGTTGATACAAATCTTAAAGGAAGCTTCTTCTCTTCTCAGCGTGCAGCGAAGTATTTTCTTCCACAAAAAAGTGGGAAGATCATCAACATTGTGTCACAGATGGCATTCGTTGGCTATATCAAGCGGGCAGCCTATTGTTCCAGTAAGGGGGGGGCGGTTCAAATGACAAAGGCTCTTGCCGTTGAATGGGCTCCCTACAATATAAAGGTAAACGCAGTCGCCCCGACTTTTATTGAAACGGAACTAACCTCCAGCATGTTTGAAGATCGTGAATTTTATCAAGATGTTCTAAATAGAATCCCATTAGGGAAACTCGCACAGCCCTCCGATGTGACAGGAGCGGTCCTATTTCTGGCGTCAGACATGGCAAACTTTGTGACGGGTGAAACAATCAAGGTGGATGGTGGGTGGACAGCGATTTAAAGAAAATCATTTTAATGCATTTTGAATGCGCATTCAAAAAAGAGGAGGAATCAAGATGCCGAAAGTGGATGAACGAAAAGAGGAAAAAGTAGAAATGGATCGTCCTCTTAATCAAGTACCTCAACATGACAACGTATTCTATGGCGACTCAAACGAAGTGAACCGGGTTGGCTATTCGGATTACAATGAATTTTCAAAGAATACAAAACGTAAACAACGAATGAATGGGTTTGATGAGGAGTATCTCGATTTTGTGGATTATATCATCAAGATCACCCATCGCATCTGGGAAGAGAAAGGAATCGGAATTATCTATCAAACCTATCATAATGATGTCACCATGCACACGGGAATGGACCATATACAGGGGGTCAATGAGGTTGTGTCAGGGACCTTACAGGCTTTGCACGCCTTTCCGGATCGAAGGCTGGTTGGGGAAAATGTCATATGGTCAGGCAATGATGAGGAAGGATTTCTCTCTTCTCATCGAATTGCATCGAGTGCAACCAACCTGGGGGATTCCTCATTCGGGCCCGCTACAGGTAAGAAAGTTTTCTTCCGAACCACGGTTGACTGCTTTGTCCATTCAAACCGGATCGTGGAAGAGTGGCTTGTACGAGACAACCTGTATCTAGTCAAGCAGTTAGGATATGATCCAATAGAAGTGGCAAAGAAACTGGCACAGAATTCGGAGAACAAGACCCCGGCATTGCAATCCCACTTCGGTTCAAGCGGGACAATGGAAGGGCAGCTGATGCCTCCAGTTTATTCTCCAAAGTCGGAAGGTTTTGAAATTGGTGATTTTATTTTAGAAATGTACAACAAAGTATGGGAATGGCGATTATTTAATCATGTGAAGAACTTCTACGCAGATCATGCGGTAGTCCATTATATTTGCAATAAAGATTTGATTGGGACCAGCCAGATCCAAGGAATGCTAGTCAGTTTGTTTGCCTCTTTCCCACGTGCTAAATGTATTGTCGAGAGAGTGACCTGTAACGAGGGAGTCCAGAAGGGCGAATGGGATGTTGCTGTAAGGTGGAGATTGCAAGGGATTCATGAGGGGATTGGATATTTTGGACATCCAAGTGGAAAAACAGTAGAGGTATTAGGGATTTCTCACCTGAAAGTGAGGAATGAAAAAATTGTAGAAGAATGGATGACATTTGACGGGTTGGATGTACTGAGGCAAATCTATTTAGGTACAGAGTCTAATGCTGACGATACAGAATCCGGAAAATACAAATAAATCATCTTTCAATATTTGGTTTTGAATGCGCATTCAATAAGGAGGCAATACAATGTCAGTACAAACGTCAATTCAGAAAGATCCATCAAGTATATGTCATCAGGATTTTCATATGCCTGGGAATGTCCGTTTTGGAGTCGACACATTTTATTCATTACCCGATGAGATTAAGAAATTAGATGTTAGTAGAGTCGTCATTATTAGTGATAAAGGTCTTGAACGGGTTGGAGTCGTTGAACGTGTACTGGAATTAGTGGAATCGGCAGGAATCGAGAGTAACGTGTTTACAGATATTGAAGGAGAACCGACCTTTACTTTGGTACAAAAATCAGTAGAGTTTGTGAAGAAATCAGGAAGTGAACTCGTGATCGGCATCGGAGGCGGAAGCGCTCTGGATGTTGCTAAAGCGACGGCAGCTCTGGTTGATAAAGATAACGTGAGTCCTTATTTAAGTGGGACCAAAACCATTGAATCCAGACAGGTCAAGTGCATTCTGCTTCCGACGACTTCAGGAACCGGATCGGAAGTGACGATGAATGCCATATTCGGAGATGAAGAAGTGGAAGTAAAACGGGGGATTGTCAGCAAGCATCTTCTGCCGGATCTCGCCATCATCGATCCCGCTCTTACCCGCTCCTGTCCGCCAAGGGTCACCGCTGCTTCAGGAGTGGATGCTTTCACTCATGCCATTGAATCGTATGTTGCCGTGAAAGCTACCCCCTTAACCAAGATATATGCTGAAAAGGCCATGAAGTTATTTAGTTCGAATATTACAAAGGCAGTTCATCATGGGAAGGACATGGAAGGACGCATCGGAATGAGCTGGGTAAGCATGTTGGCTGGAGTTTCGTTAGCCAATGCAGGTGTGGGGGCCGTCCATGCCTTAGCTTACCCGCTCGGTGGAAAGTATCACATCGAACATGGGGTTGCCAACGCTCTCCTTATGCCCTATGTTTTCGAAGAGACAGGGAAAACGTGCACTCAGGAAATGGTAGAGGTTGCAAGCTATCTTGCATTAGGAGATTACTCAAAAAATCCACATCAAGCGCTTAAGGCAGTAGTGGGGTATTTATATGAATTACTGACAAATCTTGAACTCCCGACATCATTAGCAGAGCTTGGGATCATGGAGGAAGACTTGCCTCTTCTTGCCGGGCAAGCCTCACAGATTGATCGCCTTTTGTCCAACACGCCGTATCAATTGACCGAAAAGAAGATCTTAGACATTTATCAAAAGGCATTCGTAGGATACGAGAAAGGACGTGATGAAGGTTGCTGAAAAATCAATTAAAAAAGAAACTCTACATTGATGGCAGGTGGCAGGAAGCAAAGGATTACTATGATTTAAAATCCCCATTCAGCGGAGACGTCATTGCCAGCGTCCCACTGGCAGATGAGCGTGAAGTGGAAGACGCCTTAGAAAGTGCACAATCAGGTTCTGAGAAAATGAAGCAGATGACTTCCTTGGAACGGTCGGAAATCCTTGAGCGGGTTTCGCGTATTTTTGAAGAGAGGTCTGAGGAGGCAGCGGAAATCCTTGCCATGGAATGTGCTAAGCCACTGAAGGCAGCTCGTGCTGAAATCGCGCGAACGATTGAAACGTATAAATTTGCAAGCGAAGAGGCGAAAAGGATTCATGGGGAAACCATTCCCATGGATGCCGCCAAGAGTGGAAAGGACCGCTTTGCCTTTACGATCCGTGAGCCTTTAGGGGTCATTGCAGCGATCACGCCCTTTAACTTCCCATTCAACCTTGTGGCCCATAAGCTGGGTCCCGCCTTTGCTGCCGGGAATTCAGTGGTTCTGAAACCGGCGAACCAAACGCCTTTAAGCGCTCTCCTGACAGTGGAGATTTTCGAACAGGCAGGCTTACCTGCAGGGGGGCTAAATGTAGTCACGGGGAGGGGAAGTGTCATTGGAAATCAGCTCGTAAAAGATCCGAGAGTGAAAATGGTCACCTTTACGGGGAGTGTGGAGGTGGGTAATGGTATTAAGGAAAAGGCAGGGCTGAAAAAAGTAACACTTGAACTGGGTTCGAATTCTGCTGTCATTGTCGATGGGTCGGAGGATATGGATGTTGTCGTTGATCGATGTGTGGAGGGGGCCTATTCGTTTGCCGGTCAAGTATGCATTTCGGTGCAGAGGATATACGTGCAGGAAAAACTCTATGAATCTTTTGTTGATCAATTCATTGAAAGAACGAAACAGCTTGTGATCGGCGATCCAATGTCAGAAGGTACAGACTTATCGGCCATGATCAATCAAGATGAGGCAGAGAGGATCGAAGAGTGGTTCAAGGAAGCAACAGGAGCAGGTGCGCACATCTTGTATGGAGGAAAGCGGGAGGATGCCATCATACACCCAACTGTGATCACGGGGGGATCATCCGCTCTATCCCTAAACTGTAAGGAAGCATTTGCCCCCATTGTTACGATTACACCCTACGGTTCTTTGGATGAAGCGATTGAACTCGTGAACGATTCGGAATACGGATTGCAGGCGGGGATCTATACTACCTCTGTTCATAAAGCATTCGATGCACTGCATCGACTTCAAGTCGGGGGAGTCATGATTAATGATATCCCTACTTACAGAGTCGATCATATGCCTTATGGGGGAGTAAAGAACAGCGGTACCGGCCGTGAAGGAATCAAATATTCCGTGGAAGAGATGACAGAACTGAAATTAGTGACGTTTAAATTGAAAGAATAGTCAATAAATAAAATTTTGAATAATAGAAAGGGAGATTACTATGCCGACAGAACAACCGAAAGTGAAACGATATGTATCCAATGAAAAGATGGAAGAAAACTGGATCGTCCGATTTGATGATTTAAAATCAAAAGCCATTCCTCTCATGTTTATTGATAGTATCATACCAGGTCATCAACGCCTGAATTACGCCCTGATCGGGGATACAGCCAGTGAAAATGATGCCTATTCCCCCGCAATCACAGAACCCCACGGGTTTCAGATCGGCATGGTGAAAGCACCTCCAGGGAATGGACCCGCCTATCATACACATGATTACATTGAGGCGTTTCTCCCTCTTTCCGGAAAATGGCGCTTCTATTGGGGAAATAGTGAAGATGAGATCGAGGGTGAAACCATTATTGAAGAATGGGATTTAATTTCCCTGCCGTCAGGGTTATGGAGAGGCTTTGAAAATATCAGTGATGAAGATGCTTGGATCTTTGCTGTGCTTGAACAGCATGAAGTATTCAATGGGAAAGATCCATACTGGGCTCCACAGGTCGTCAGGAAAGCAGCGGAACATGGCTTCCATGCAGATCAATCAGGAAAAATGATCAAACCTGAGAACTTTTCCGCACTTGAGAAACAAATGGCGGAGAAGCTGCGGGCGGGAGAAAAATAGTAGATGAAGAAAGAAGCGTTAGTATTATTACCGGGTACGCTATGTGATGAGAGACTATGGGAGCATCAGTTGGAACATCTGACTGATGTTTCCGAACCTTTCGTCTCTATGTTAACCGAAGCAGACACCATAGAGGGAATGGCTGAATCCGTCTTGAAGCATGCCCCTGAACGCTTTGCTCTAGCTGGGCTTTCACTTGGGGGGATTGTAGCAATGGAAGTCATTCGGCAAGCACCAGAGAGAGTGACCAGACTTGGCCTATTGGACTCGAATCCACATGGTCCTAAGCCAGAACAGTTGGAAAGCTGGAAGGCCCTTATTTCAAAGGTTGAATCTGGGCAATTTCAAAGCATAGTAGAAGAAAATTTGTTACAAAATCTCATTCATCCCAGCAGGCAAGAAGATAGTGGTCTAGTATCAACCATAAAGAATATGGCGGAGGAAATCGGGCCAGAAGTATATGTACAGCAATTAAAGGCAGTTTCTACGCGTTCTGACCGTCGGGGAGGATTAAAAGATATAAATGTCCCTACAATTCTACTAGTAGGGCGTGATGATAAGGTTTGTCCCCCGACCTTACATGAAGAAATGCACAGCAATATTTTGCAATCCCGATTAATTGTCATTGATCACTGTGGTCATTTAAGTAGCTTGGAGAGACCTGAAGAAGTTACCGCCGCTTTACACAACTGGCTGATTGAATGAAGTTAAGGAAAGTAGGGAGGAAATAATTTTGATTAATCCTGTAAAGGAGAAACTTAGAAGCGGGAAAAGAGTTCTTGGAAGTTTCATTGGATTTTATTCTCCTAACTTTATTGAAATGATCGGGTATGCTGGATACGAATTCGTGGTGATAGATGACGAGCATGGTGCATTCAGTCCTTCTGAATTAGAAAACATGATCCGGACAGCTGAATCAGTAGATCTGGTCCCCATTGTGAGAGTCTCATATGATCCTTCCAGTATCCAGAAGGCATTGGATAGAGGGGCCAAAGGAGTACAAATCCCGATGGTCAACACAAGGGATGACGCCATACAGGCTGTGAAAAGGGCGAAATTCCCCCCTTTAGGAACCAGGGGTGTCGCTTATTCACACAGGGCGGCGCGCTATGGCAATGAAGGAGGGAAGGCATTCTTAGATAGCTCCGATGAAAACACTTTAGTCATTCCGCATATAGAAACCCTTGAAGCGGTGGAGAATATTGAGGAGATTATGGGTGTCGAAGGTATAGATATTATTTTCATCGGTACAACTGACCTATCGGTTGATATGGGGTTTAAAGAAGAAGGTGCCAATCATCCAGAAGTTCAAGAAGTCCTTCGAATATTGTATGAGATGGCCTCAGAAAAAAATGTTGCAATTGGAACTGTAGCTGCTGACATGACAGGAGCACGACAATCATTTGAAAATGGGGCAAATTATGTAGGGGTTGTTGCGAATTCAGTTATTCTTAAAGCACTTCAGGGAGTGGTAAAAGGTTCTGAAACTGTTAGAAATTAAATTATCCACGAGCAATTTTAGAAAGGAAAAATCTTCGCCATACTCGTAGAACAGAAGGGAATAAATTGTACTCAAAAAAATCAAGGGAACAAAGGGATGGTCCTCGTGCTGGCCAATAAGGAAGCATGAGAACCGTTCCTTTGCTTTTACGCCTGTCTTCCTACCAATTGAGGATGCAGAAACCAAATCTCGTATTTCGAGCTAAGGGACCTTTCCCGCTGGCTTACTTCTTACTGATGTGAATGGAAACGAGAACCGTCCCCGTACTCCTTTCACCCCCTCATCCGAAGCCGCCGAAAGCAACCGCTTTTACCTATTCACAAATTTCTTCATTTCCGATTTCTTTGGATCAATCGTAAACCTGTATATCGGCAATTCCTGGTCAATTTCAGAAGGGGCATAGTTAAAGCTTACATAACTGTCGACTGATTCTGGCTCAAGTGATAAGGATAATAGGTTTGTCTGAGGCTGAGCCATCAAGAATACATAGCTGCCTTTCGGGAAAGTCACTTTCTCTTTTGATACCTTTGTTTCCACCTCAACAAGCTGTCTGTCTTCGTATTCTCCACGATTTTCCTTAAAATAAGTCAAAAAATTCTGAATAGTAGTTTCGGCGTAGTTAATTTCTTTCTCTAGTAAAGGGTCTATAAGCTAGGTTATACGATCTACTTTTCTTCGGTTTACGAAACATTTTCAATATGCTTGTAGAAGAATTTTCCTAAAATGTTAGAGATATCTTCTGAAAAAAAACAGTTCTTTTGTTGGGCATGGAGGGAAGCGTGGGGACGGTTCTGTTGCTTCGTTGTGAGCCAGCTCTTGGTGACGGAGTATGCAAAGGGGAACAGTGCGGAGTTTCAGAGTGTATGGGGTTGTTGGGTTGCGAACGATTCAGGCGGCGTAAGGGTGGGTATGCGTCATTTTTTTGAGGGTGTCAGGAAGCAGGGATTTATCGGGGTATGAAGTGCGGTTTGCGGTGATATTGGACATGGTGAGTGTGGTGAGGGGTAGTGGGGGAGAGTTGGGTGAAGCATGTTGGAGGTTCTGCTGCTTCGTCTTGACGAAAAAGAAGCACGAGAACCGTCCCCGTGCTTCTTTTAGTAAATTATGTTACTACTTTATAAAGTCCCCCATATATATAGGAATAAAAGCAAACAGGGGTAGATAGCATTGGACATCCACACTAACAGATTCAGATGGGTTATCTTTGCTTCCGTATTGTTTACTTACTTAATCATATCGAGTCAGCGGACGGCTCCGGGTTTGATTACAGACAAATTAATGGCTGATTTTAGTGTGAAGGCTTCCACGATCGGATTGGTGGCAAGTATTCAGTTTTTTGTATACACTGGCTTACAAATTCCAATGGGTATTTTGGTTGATCGATATGGGCCGAATCTTTTTCTTATTTCCGGTGCGGCACTTACAGGTATAGGTACAATCCTTTATAGTTTGGGCACACATGCCTTTATCCTGTTTTTTGCTCGAATCCTAACGGGAATCGGGGATGCGACCATCTGGGTAAGTATGGTGTTAATACTGAGTCTGTGGTTTGGCAAGGGGGAATTCCCACGATTAATTGGTTTGGCCGGGATGACAGGAAGCCTGGGCTTCCTATTGGCGACCGTTCCTTTCTCTGCAGTGATCGTCTCGTTTGGATGGAGGGGATCATTTCTATCAACGGGGATTCTTTTGTGTGTATGGAGTTTTTTTCTTTTTTTGATACTTGTCAAAAAACCAAAACAGCCGTTACTTGTGAAAAGTACATTACAACATGAAAAAATACCAGTGTTACTGCGAAGAATATTCTTAAATCGACAGGCCTGGGCATTATTCTTGTGTCACTTTGGGATTGTAGGAGGATATATAGGGTTTATCGGTTCATGGGCGGTTCCCTATGCAATGGATGTATATGGAATGACACGTATAGAAGCAAGTCAGGTCATTATGATCAGTCTAATTGGAGCACTAGTTGGAGCACCGCTTATAGGATGGGTTTCAAGCTATTTAGGAAAAATTAAACGGCCTTATGTTGTTTTTCATATCACGGTTTTAATGTGTTGGACTGCCTTTCTTTTATTTAAAGGGCAACCGCCACTTTTCCTGGTGATAATCCTATTCTTTATCATAGGATTTGGATTCGGGGCAAATTCATTGACGTTTGCCGCTGTTCGTAAATCTTTTCCTGTAACGGAATCCGGCAGCGTTTCAGGGTTTGCGAATACGGGTGGATTTCTAAGTGCCGTATTGCTGCCCGGCGTTTTTGGCTCTATATTGGAAAGTGTTCAGTCCACATCGGGCAGTATCAGTGATGGATACTTCTACGGTTTCTTCACCCCGATGATTTTTTCAATGGTTGGCTTGATCGGTGTGATGTTTTTAAACGAAGAGCAGGGTGCAATTGGTAAGCAGGGGTAGGGCAGGGGTCTTGTCCGCCCCCCGGCTTTATTTCCTGAGACAGAGTACTGACTCTATGGAATAATAAGCTCCTCGTCAAAGCCCCGTTATTCATTAGTGCTAAAAATGCTGATTAAACCACCATTAAGAATCTATGTTGATTTTAGAAACCAAGGACAGATGTATGCTATAAAGCAGCCATCTGTCCTGTTCCCTTTAAATTCTAGCTTGGTATCGGATGCACCGAATAATCACTGACTACAGATTCAGAGCGGATCAGTCTTTCTTGCAGAGCAGCTCTGCTTATCTCTGCACCTATCCCGGTTCCTGATGGTACCTGAATATAGCCGTTCTCCATGACGATATCTTCCGTTATGATGTCTTCTTTCCAGTAGTGGGAAGAAGGGGCGGTGTCACCAGGAATGGTAAAGTTAGAAAGTGTTGTCATGTGAAGGTTATGGGACCTCCCGATACCTGTTTCAAGCATACCGCCGCACCATACGGGGATGTTGTGGTCTTTACATAAGTCATGAATTCGAATTGATTCCTGTAATCCTCCTACGCGTCCGATTTTAATGTTGATGATTTTACAGCTGCCTAGTTCAATGGCCTTTCGCGCGTCTTCATAGCTGTGGATGCTTTCATCAAGGCAGATCGGGGTGGACATTTCTCCCTGAAGAACACTGTGATCAATGATGTCATCATGGGCGAGGGGTTGTTCGATCATAAGTAGATTATATTGATCTAGTTGCTTCAAGTGCTCTATGTCTTCAAGTGAATAGGCTGAATTGGCATCAGCCATTAAATTGATGTCAGGAAATGCTTCTCTGACTTTCCTGATATACTCTATGTCTGCACCGGGGGCGATTTTTATTTTGATCTTTTGAAAGCCTTCATGCACGTATTGAGAGACTTTAGAGACAAGTTCTTCAGGGGAATTCTGTATTCCAATGCTTTTTCCAACAGCCACCTTTTTCTGGTGTCCCCCGAGGACTTCACATAAAGGTTTATGGTTCTTTTTACTATAGACGTCCCAAATGGCCGTTTCAATTGCAGCTTTAGCGATTTGATGCCTCCGTACGAAGGAAAGCATTTGGTGGACTTCCTTCGGATGGCTGATTTCTTTCTTAATCAATTTTGGAATGAGGAAGTCTTTTAGAATATATAACGCCGTTTGGGTCGTTTCTTCATTGTAGTAAGGCTCGTCGCTTGTGACGGTTTCTCCCCATCCAGATAGACCAGATTCATCAATTACTTCTACTAGGCAGACCTCTTTTGTCTGAATAGTTCCGAAACTTGTAGTGAAAGGAGATTTCAGAGAAACGTTAATCGTGTGAAGAATCACTTCTTTAATGAAAATTGGTTTCATTCTTACCCATCCTTCCTGGAATGGAGTTTCACAATTTCTGTCAAAATCTCGATGCCATTAAACAAGGAGTCCTTTTCAAAAGCCATATCAGGATGATGGAGGCCGGGTTTTAAATCACAGCCAAGGCCTACCATAGTGGCTTTAAGGTGAGGCTTTTTAATGGTGTAAAAGTGGAAATCATCCCCGCCAGGTGTCACAAGTGGAGGGTTCACTTTCTCTTCTCCCAACACATTCACGATTGCTCTGTGTGCATATTCTTGTGCTTCTTCACTCACTTCTGACGCAGCTATACCGTAATCTTTCGTCACTTCTATCGGTACTCCATACAATTCACTTGTTGTATGAAGAATTTCGTTTACTCTCTCATGCAATTCTTTCATGAGTTCATTGGTTTGGGAACGGAGGTCAAGACCGATAGCTGCACTGCCTGGAATAATGTTAAGGCTCTTTCCTCCAGCTTGAAATTTAGTTACTTTGATAGAATGGGCAATGCTTGGATTTAAATGAATCGTATTTAATGCATTAAGGATATGATTCCCAATTTCAATGGCATTGTGAGTCAAGTGGGGACGGGCTCCGTGGGCATCGTCTCCTTTTATCTCAAATGCTATTGAGCCTGTCGCTCCGTGAAGAATCGAAGGTGAGGCGAAGCCATTCGCCGTCTCCTGAATGGGACGTAGATGAATACCATATAGATAGTCGATTTCATCCACAACGCCCTTTTCGACCATCTTTAATGCACCCGCCCCGACTTCCTCTGCAGGTTGAAAGATAAAGCGAATACCAATATTGTCTTTTAGATGCTCATCCTCCTGAATTTTCCACATAACCCCAAGGACCATGGTCATATGAGCATCATGACCACAGGAATGATTAGCCTGTAGCTCCCCGTCGACCTTCTGCCATAGTGCATCGATATCTGCCCGTATTCCAATTATCGGAACATCTCCACTGAAGTTCCCATAATCGCCAATTACCCCAGTACAGTCTTCGAACGTTTGTACATGGCAACCGGCTTGTTTAAGCGTGTTTTCGATATAGGTGGTGGTGTTCTTTTCCTCCCAGCTTATTTCAGGGTTGGCATGGAGGAAATCAAAGGTATTCCGTATCTTCTCTTTAAAGGGTGCGTTCATTATAAGTTCTCCTCTCACTTTATATAATAGGTGTTGGCCGGATTAACAAAGTCCATTTTTCCCGTTTTCTGAGCAACGTGCAGAAGCAAAGCGTTTAACACTGAAAACGTTATGGGTCCTTTTTCAAGTATCGATTTCTTTGCTGAGTGAATGGTAAGAACGTAATCACCATATTCAGCAATGGGGGAGAGCTGGGAATCTGTGATGATTACAATCGTGTTCCCGTTTTCTTTAGCCTCCTTTGCAAGTCGGATGCCCTCTAAGGCATAACGGTAGTAGGAAAAGATGATAACCGTATGATCGCTTCCTTTTTTCGTGAAACCGATATCCGTTTCTGGTCGATAAAGGGAGGTGTTATCAATTAAATGATGCAACAGGAAATAAAACCAGTGAGCATAGGAAAACGAGTGGTAATATCCGACTATGTTGGTGGACTCGGATTGAACGAGACAATCAACGATTTGTTTGGCAACTTCCCAATCAATGTTGAGGGATGCCTGATGAATGTTCTCTTCATCAGATTGCATGATTCGTTCGAAAGAATTCACTTGTTCGTGATCGTTATCCCTTTTTGGAGGCTTTAAGGATAAAAGACTTTGTTGAACATCCTTTTGTAATTCCCCATAGCCTGCATACCCGATTGCTTTGCAAAAGCGAATAACCATTGTTTCACTGACATCAATGATTTCAGCAGCCTTTTTCGCAGGGTGTGTTGCGAACAGAACAGGATTTGCCCGTAAGGATTCTGCGACCTTTTTAAGACCTTTTGTTAAGTGATGATAGTTTTGCTGAGTGTTTTCTAAATAAGCCATAATCAAATCTCCATTGAAATAAAGTTTTTAATTTATTGTTGTTAAATTAAATTGTATGATTTAATATGGTGTTAGTCAACAGAATATTCAGAAGATTAAGAAGGGGGAGGATGAAAACGATGGAAGTTCAAACAATCACGTCAAAAGAAAAGAAGCGGAAGTGGGGTATACCCGATGCTTATGTCATCTTATTTGGGATACTCGTATTAATTGCTATCATGACATACATAATCCCTGCTGGAGAGTTTTCGAGAGAAGAAGTGGATGGCATTACAATGGTCGTTCCAGACAGCTATCAGAATGTGGAGTCATCTCCTGCTACCTTAATGGATGTGTTCTTGGCAATTCAAGAAGGAATGATCAGCTCTGCACCACTGATTTTCTTAGTGTTGATAATTGGAGGAGCATTTGCAGTCATTGAATCGACGGGAGCAATAGATGCACTAATCCTCAAAACGATTGAAAAGACTAGGAATAAAGAATTGCTATTGATTGCAGGTGTCAGTATTTTATTCTCAGTTTTTGGAGCGCTAGGTATCATTGTCAATGCCGTTATTGCTTTTATACCCATTGGTATCATCCTCGCTCGCTCCATGAAGCTCGATGCCATCGTCGGAGTAGCCATTATCTATTTAGGCGCATATGCAGGTTTTAATACTGCATTCTTAGATCCTCTGACTACAGGAACTGCTCAGCAAATCGCACAACTTCCATTGTTTTCTGGTATAGGCTATAGAATTGTTATATATATCGCTATATTGATTTCAACCGTTACCTATGTGGCCTATTACGCTAAGAAAATTAAGAATGACCCTTCCAAAAGCGTCTTAGGAAAGACACCATTTCCAAAAATTGATCAAAAGGAAGAAGTTTCGGGGAAACAGGAAATAACAGGACTGCACAAGCTTGTCCTGGCATGGTTGGTTGTAGGAATTGGTATTTATGTTTTCGGTGTATTTCAATATAAATGGTCATTGAATGAAATGGCCGCTATCTTCTTGATCATCGCTGCAGGTACAGCCATCATTGCGAAAATGAGTCCGAATAAACTCGTATCCGAATTCTTTGAAGGGGCGAAAGGATTAGTATACGGTGCATTAATTATCGGTATGGCCCGCTCCATCGTTGTCATTCTAGAAGATGGTAGGATTCTCGATACCGTTGTCGAAGGGATGGCCACCATGATGACCCCTTTCACCAGCGTGGTAGGTGCATTGGTTATGTTCGTAGCCAATTTAATCTTCAATATTCTTGTTTCCTCAGGGAGTGGACAAGCTGTGATAGTTATGCCTATCATGACACCTCTTGCAGACTTAATGGAAATCCCTCGTCAAGTGGCTGTTCAAGCATACAAAATGGGCGATGGGTTTACGAATACCATAACTCCAACATCTGGGATACTTATGGCAAATTTGGCGATAGCCGGGATCTCCTGGACTAAGTGGATTCGTTTTATGATGCCTTTATTGTTGATCTGGATTGTGCTTGGTTCTATCTTTCTTACAATAGGGGTTTTGATGAACTGGGGGCCATTTTAAGGTTCATTACAATGTAATAGTTTTGGGACGTGTGTAGAAATATGTAAGATAATATTCGTTTAATCTAAAAAAGGTTTGATAGAATGCCAGTAGGCAAAATCTATCAAACCTTTTATTAACATTTAATATTTCAGATACTCACCCTTATTTCTCCTTTAACGATTTAGGTGTCTTCGCAAAAGCGGGCACCCTCTAAATATCTATAATCATATTCCAACCTCCCCATATCTTTCTGTCTTTTTCCCACCCTTATTCTATGGTAAATTTAAAAGAATAATAGTTTTACTTTTCAAATAATAAGCATCGACCATGGAGGCACTATGTTTTTCTCACTTCGCAACCGATTATTTATGATTTTCACCTTGCTACTGACCTTTCCATTTCTAGTTCTGTCGATTCTGATTCCAAACGGGTTTACGTCCAAGGAATTTATTTTCGCATAATTTAGAAAATTCGATATTCCATATTGACAATGAATGCGATTACATTTATACTCCAAAGTGAAATACATGTTATCAGTAATGATAAAAGACAAGTGAAATAACGCTGGCGAAGGGCGTAAAGCGATGGATTCTTTTATCATGAATTAACTGGTAATGACCTCACTACCACTAAAACTGCTTCCTAGGCAAGAAAACACCGAAATTTTCCCACTGAACGTGAAAGCTTTAAACCTAATCCATTTTGAATACAACAAGTAGACTGGACTTGAATGAATAAAGAGGGATCGTGTAAAAGGGCTTTTGTTCCTTAACCAACAAGAGATCACGTCATGCTTTATCCTATACGTACCTTTATGTAATTTAATTTCATTCCCACCATGAATCAGGTTTTCACATGGGTTAACTGGTAATGATGTCATAATGTAACGATATTATTTCATAAGATAAATGGATATAAGGGTTGAATAGTGGTCCGCAAATAATTTCCTTGATTAAGAGAGTGAAAGGGAACATTTGTGGATGCTGCTCAAGTGGGATGAATGGTTTAAAGAAAGTGGTAGGTTTTGAGGTTACGGTCACCTGATCACCTTATCCTGGTGAAAGGGGTTCAAAAAATACAATGTTAATAATGGAGGGGGAAAAGATCATGCCGAATATTTTATTGACAAGGATTGACAATCGTCTTGTGCATGGGCAGGTTGGTGTGACGTGGGTCAATCATCTTGGGGCGAATCTGATTGTTGTGGCGAATGATGTGGTGGCAGAAGATGAAGTGCAGCAAGATTTGATGGAGATGGTCGTTCCGGAAGCGATAGGGATCCGTTTTTTTTCGGTTCAGACAACCATTGATATTATCCATGACGCATCGGATGACCAACATATTTTCTTAGTAGTCAAAACACCACAGGATGTAAATCGTCTTGTGAAAGGAGGTGTCCCGATCGATAAAGTGAATATCGGAAATATGCACTTCTCAGAAGGCAAAACGCAAGTGTTCTCTACTGTTTCTGTTGATGAATCTGATAAAGAAGCTTTCCGTGACTTGAAGGAACAGGGTGTGAAGCTTGAAGTACGTCGTGTTCCGGATGAAAGGCCAGATGATATTTATACCATTTTATAAGGGAAAGGTGTGATCTTGTTGGACCAGGAAATCTTGCTTCAGGCATTATTGATTGCCATATGGGCAGGTATCGCAGGGATTGATTTGTTTAATGGTTTGTTTCATATCCATCGCCCCATTGTAACGGGGGTCATTATTGGACTCATTCTTGGAGATTTGAAGACAGGTGTCATCACCGGTGCAGCCATTGAATTAGTATGGGCAGGAATGGTTCCACTGGCAGGGGCACAACCTCCGAACGTGGTGATAGGGGGAATTATTGGAACGGCATTTGCTATCTTAACAGGCCAGGATCCACAGGTGGCCATTGGAATCGCTGTACCGTTTGCCGTTGCGGTCCAGGCTTGTATCACCTTGATGTTTACAGCTTTTTCACCTGTTATGCACAAAGCAGACCGATATGCAGAGGCTGCCAACACAAAAGGGATCGACAGAATTAACTACATGGGGATTCTTACCTTGTTCGTCTTTTACTTTGTTGTTGCCTTCCTTCCTATCTATTTTGGGGCAGAAGCGGCAAGGAATGTTGTCGAGACGATGCCGGAATGGCTGGTCACAGGGCTTGGGACAGCGGGAGGTATGATGGCGGCAATCGGTTTTGCCATGCTCTTGAAAATCATGCTGAAAAAGCAGTATGTAGCTTATCTCATCGTAGGTTTCATCCTTGTCACGTATTTGGAAATGCCGATTATCGCAGTCGCACTGATTGGCCTTGCTATTGCTATGTATGACTTTTACAAGACATCCGGCGGCCAGGGAGCTGCTGTGAGAGGGGGAAGAGGTCGTGGCATCTGAACAAGCAGCTGTTGATCAAAAGCCTCAAGTACACGTTGAAGATTCAGAATATTATGAAGATCATTCTAGTGAACAGGTAATGACGAAGAAAGATCTCAATAAAATGGTGTGGCGTTCTTTGTTGCTCCAGGCGTCTTTCAACTACGAAAGGATGCAGGCAGCAGGCTGGCTTTATTCCATCCTTCCAGGGTTGAAAAAGATCCATAAGAATAAGCACGACCTGAGTAAGTCGATGAAGAGCCATATGGAATTCTTCAATACCCATCCTTTCCTGGTGAATATCATTATGGGAATTGTGCTTGCCATGGAGGAGAAGAAGCAGAATCGAAATACCATTAGGTCGATCCGTGTGGCTATGATGGGGCCGTTGGGTGGAATCGGGGATGCGCTGTTCTGGCTCACACTCCTGCCGATTTGTATCGGGATCGGTGCGTCCCTTGGGGCAGATGGTAGTCCGATGGGGGCTCTTGTGTTTCTTGTGATCTTCAACATCGTTCACTTTGCCCTGCGTTTCGGACTTATGCGATATGGATACAAAACGGGAACCAATGCCATCAGTTCCTTAAAAGAAAATACGAAAAAAGTTTCCCATGCAGCTTCTATCGTTGGATTGACCGTAGTGGGCGGACTGATCGCTTCTTTTGTCAACGTATCTGCCAATCTGGTCATTCATGCGGGAAAAGCAGAAATCGCGATCCAGGAAGATTTGCTGGATAAGGTCATGCCTAATATTCTACCTTTGGGTTATACCTTATTGATGTACTATTTATTGAAACGCGGTTTGTCACCGGTACTACTCATTTTGATTACAGTGATCATTGGCATTATTGGTGAAATACCATTCCCGTTCGGTACCATTCTGTAAGCGGGGAACAGGAGGAGAAACAATGAACGGTTTACTTGTATCAGGTCATGGATTCTTTGCATCTGGTCTTCGTTCTTCAGTGAAATTGATTGCAGGGGAGCAGTCGCACATAGAGTATGTGGATTTCCAAGAAATAGACTCGATGACCGATTTGGAAGAAAAGCTGAAGGCGGCATTTGATAGATTGAAAGAGTGTGAAGGAGTGTTGGTTCTTTGTGACCTCGTTGGAGGCTCCCCTTTTAAAACGGCTGTTTCACTTATAAGGGAAAGGGATGACGCTAGGGTCATCGGAGGAGCCAATCTATCCATGATTCTGGAAACAGCGATCATGAAAGACACGGTTCCCATAGATGAATTAAAGGATAGAGCCTTGTCTTCAGGGAAAGAAGCAATCAAATGCTTTCAGAAATCCGGTCGCCTCAAACGGGATGGGGCAGGCATCTAAAGACATTACTTACTGCAATAGATCTCGGTCAGTCTATTGGGAAGGAATCTAGTTAACAATTGTGGAGGTGGAGGATGTTGTTTAGAAAAGCAAATAAGCGTAAAAGATTTGCCTCACTGTTATTGGCACTCATGATGGTCCTATCGTTTATTCCGACTAACCTAACGAAAGCTAGTGAAGATACCGGTGGGCCTTCCATCGGGAAAGTCAGCGGGATAGATAAGAAAGGTAGTGATGTCTTCATTGATCTGTCAACCGGTGAAGGAATCAAAATTAGCTTTCTAAGAGAAAATGTGTTCAGATTACATCTTGATCCCGATGGAAAGTTCCCAGAATATCCGACGCCTAATAAACCGGATCATGTAACCAAAATCGTGGATAAAGATCAAGAGGAATATAAAAAGGAGTATGGGGTAACACGCATAAGATTAGAGGAAGATTCCCATTTTTATCGAATCACGACGAAAGTATTGGAACTGAAGATTTCAAAAGCAGACTCTAAGATGAGCCTAATGGATAAAAAGAGAAACAAGATCCTTTGGAGCGAAAAAGTGCCCCTTACTCTTGCAGAGGATCAAACGGTTCAGACATTGAACACCAAAGGAGAAGAATATTTCTATGGAGGAGGACAGCAGAACGGCTATTATTCTCATAAAAATACAAAAATCAACATTGCCATTGGCGGCGGTTGGGATGCTGGTGCAGCTTCAAGTCCCGTTCCCTTTTACTTGAGTACAGAAGGATACGGTGTGATGAGAAATACGTTTAAGCCTGGTGTCTATGATTTCTCCGAAACGGCCACCTTCTCGCATCAGGAAAACAGGTTCGATGCCTACTACTTCGTAGATGATTCCATCCCGGAGATCATTGACGAATATACCGAACTGACCGGAAAAGCAGCATTGATGCCGGAGTATGCGTTTTACCTTGGGCATGCGGACTGCTTTAATGGGATCCATAATGGTCATAAGGATAAGAGAACCCTTCTTGGCAAGGGGATGGAAACATTGAATCAGTATGTGAACAAGGATATGCCCATGGGCTGGTTTTTGCCGAATGATGGATATGGATGTGGCTATAGTGGCTTGGATAATCTGAAAAACTTTGTGGATAAAGCAAATGATCAGGATGTTGAAGTCGGTCTCTGGACACAAAGTAACCTGTACCCTGATCCTAATCTCCCTGAGGACAGCCCATTGCAAAGGGATCTTGATGGCGAAGTTCAGGCAGGAGTTAGAGCCATCAAAACCGACGTTGCCTGGGTTGGGCAGGGCTACTCCATGGCCCTAAATGCCACACGTCAGGCAGCAGAAGGAATCGAGAAGCAGGAGAACTCGGGTGGTGCACGTCCGTTTGTCATTAGTCTTGACGGCTGGGCAGGCACCCAGCGTTACGCTACCCTTTGGTCAGGCGACCAATATGGAGGCGAGTGGGAATATATCCGCATGCATATCCCCACTTATATCGGAGCAGGGTTGTCCGGTAATCCGAATGTCGGATCCGATATGGACGGTATTTTCGGAGGGGATCCTGTCATCCAGACAAGAGATTTTCAGTGGAAGGCCTTTTCACCTATCCAAATTGATATGGACGGCTGGGCATCTTCCGGAAATGATTACAGCAAATCAAAGAATCCATGGAATTATGGTGAACCTTACACATCCATTAACCGCATGTATCTAAAGCTGAAGTCACAAATGATGCCGTATATTTACACCATTGCCGAGGAATCGACTTCGACATCGATGCCATCGGTCAGAGGGATGATGCTTGAGTATCCGGAAGATCCCTTTACGTATGGCAGGGAAACACAGTATCAGTATATGTGGGGCCCCAATTTATTGGTAGCTCCTGTATACAATGAAAAGGATCAGGAAGCGGGAGTACGCAACGGTATCTACCTGCCGGATAAGGACCAGATTTGGATTGACTATTTTACAGGGGAACAACATAAAGGTGGAGCCGTAGTCAATCATATCGATGCTCCATTATGGAAAACACCTGTATTCGTAAAGAATGGTGCGATCATCCCGATGGCTCCGGCCAATAACTCGATTAATGAGCTAGATGGTTCCGAGAATAGAATATTTGACATCTATCCATCAGGGAAATCAGAGTTTACCCTTTACGAAGATGACGGAAAGACAGTTGACTATAAATCCGGAAAGAATACAAAGACCAAAATTACATCCGTTGTGGCAAACGATAAAGCGAAAATCACCGTCCATAAAGCCAAAGGAAAGGGCTACGATGGGATGGTGAAAGATAGGGGAACAGAATTCCTCATCAACACCCGCAAACAACCTGAATCCGTCACCGTAAAAGTCGGGGGCAAGAATGTGAAGCTGAAAAAAGCCGGGTCAGAGAAGGAATACAATCAGTCAGAAAATGTTTACTTCTATAATGAAAGTCCGAACTTGAATCACTATGCAACGGAAGGATCCGAGTTTGCCGAAACCAAGATTACAACGGCACCTAAGCTTTATGTGAAGGTTGGGAAGACGGATATTACGAAGAAAGCCGTGCGACTTACTGTGAATGGGTTCGATAATACCCAAGTGAAGGAAATCATTGATGAAGAAGTCCCTGCTGTTCCTGGAGGACTTGGAGCAGATGATGAAACGATCACAGATAAAAGCATTACCCTTCACTGGGATGAGGTCGAAGGAGAAAATATTTCCTATGATCTTAAAATGGGTGGAATGATCTATAGAAACGTGTTTGTGGAAAAAGTGGGAGAGAATCAGCCGTATTTCGAGCATGAAGATCTGGATTTCGATACGGAATACAGCTATCAAATCCGGGCAGTCAATTCCAAAGGTGCTTCGGAGTGGAGTGATGAAGTCACTATTAAAACCAAGCTCGACCCGTTCCGGAATGTACCGGAAAACATGACCGCCACCGCTTCGAGTCATCAATCTGGAAGTGAAGCGTCGAAAGCGGTGGATGGGGATGAAGGTACACAATGGCACACACAATGGTTCTCTGGGAATGTACCTCCTCATACGTTTGAAATCGATATGAAGCTTGCGTATCAATTAGAACAGTTTGAGTATGTACCAAGGCCTGACGCGGGGAATGGTACAATCCTGAAATATGACCTTGAAGTCAGCCTTGACGGAAAAACATATAAGAAGATTGTGACCGATGGAACGTTTGAGAGAAGCAAAGACATAAAGACCATCATATTCAATGAGGATGTAACGGCACGCTATATCAAATTGACGATAAAGGATGCAGTCGGAGGGTTTGGTTCTGCCCAAGAATTTAGACCATACAAAAAGGATAAAACGGAAGGGATGGTTGTAGGCGAAAACATCCCGAATGGTGCCATCGATGAGGAGGATCTCCTGTTCTTTGCGAGTTATATGGGCGTGGACAGTACAGATACATCCTGGGATCAGGTTTCAAAGGTGGACATAAATTATAATGAAGTCATCGACGCATACGATCTAATGTATGTAGCAGGTCAGCTGGGTGAGACAAAGCTGCAGGGCACCGGGCGTCCAGTGGCTGGAACGTTGAGCATTCGTCCCGATAAACAGGAATTAAAGGCAGGAGAAGAAGTGACAGTGGAGATCATCGGTGCCGGGATGAAGGATATCAATGCATTCCATCTTGAGATGGAGATTGACCCGAACAAATATGAAATCCTCACGGGCGGGGATAGAGTTGCTGCTCCTACAGATGCCACGGAAGAAATGTTGAATTATTCCATTCTAGCAGGAATCGGAAACGATAAGCAAAGGGTCATGACCGCCTTTTCCAATAAAGGCTCACAAGCTACACTGGAAGGTACATCCACTCTCGCTGTCATTAAACTTAAAGCGAAGCAAGATGGGACGTTCGATGTTCCAATTACAAGATCATTGCTTGTGAATACTGGCTTTGACACTATTGATCAGATAGGGGATGTCTTACAGCCCGGTGAAGAACCTGGAGAAGTCGAGCAGCCTGAAGAACCAGAGGAACTGCTCCTGACAGCAAGGGATATGGCCGTGACAGGCGAAGCAGATAAGATGCAGGATGGAGCGGCGGCGTTTCCCCGATTGATAGACGGAGAGATCAGCGAATCATCCCTTGCCGAATTGAAGTGGAGCATTACGGAAGCAGACGGAATTTCCCTGCCACTGACAGTCGACTTTACCTTCAATGACCCACAGGAGCTGACGACATTTGAAGTCTTTAACAGACCACATTACACCAATGGGAAAATCAAAAAGCTTCGCGCAATCGGAACAGATGAAGAAGGGAATGAGTACGACCTTGGAGCGAAGGAAGTACTCTCCACCGATAAAAAGGTCACATTTGATTTAACAGAAGACGGTACAAAGATGAAAAAAGTGACCATTGTATTCGAAGAATCACATAGCGGTCCGCTCATGCTATCCGTTGCAGAAGTGCAATTCCGGACCCAAAACAGCGCTTACCAGGGAGAATAGCGAACCAAATAGTTTAGAAAAACCATGGACTACTTTATCCATGGTTTTTCTTTTGCAGGGACAGAGGGACATTCACGTTGTCCCATATAACAATATTCGAAGTGAAAAATAAGGTAAGAAAATCAACAACAGATAAGTCTATAAGTGGTGTTTGTGGAGGCATAGCTGAGTATTTCGGTATCTCTTCTTTGGGGGTAAGGTTAATATTTATTTTTTTACCTGCTAATATACTTATATATTTAATTCTTGTTAATACGATGTCTGATAGGCCTCCGTCAGTATAATATCTTTTTCAATTAACCGGGGTCGTTTGCTTAATGTGAAACTATGAGTATGGTTTTATATTAAAGATAAGGAGGATTTGATTATAATGAATATAACTAACAAATTAGTTGATTATACTATCGTATATGATGACAGAAAAGAAGTAAATTCAGGAAAATACGAAAATAAGAAAGCCATCATAGAAGAGGTAAAAAAGATATTTAAGACCGATGTTGAGAATAGAAATGGTAAGGAAGTAATCGTGGTTTATGATTGGCGTAAACACATAGTGGAATGGAAATTATATTATATGCCTATGAAAAATAATCTTTAGTGAAGTTATTAAAATAACGGAGTGATAGCTGAAGATCGGACAGCTAATTTTTAGCTTTTCGTTATTCTACGAAAGGGCAGGAAAGTGAACAAGAGAACAAGAATAGCTCCTTATACAGGAGCGAAAAAATAATAAAGTTTTTATTTTATTAATTTTTTAAACGTAATCTTAATCGAGTGTGGTTCAAATCCATTTTGTTTAACAACACTATGTACAATTATAACCTCTTCTTTGATATCGTCGGATACTAATTGTGATAAAGTAATGTTTAGGCTAAATGGTTGGGAGCTGGTAACCATACCTGAAACTGGGTATCCATCCTTTATCAATTTGCTACTGATTTTAGTTAATAATGTCAGTTTCCTCTATTTTTCCTTGTTCAGCTTGTTTTTGACTTATGACAAATACGGATGACACAATAACTAACAAAGAAACAACACCAATAACTAGATATTTATGTTTCACAATAACCTCTCCCTCAAATGAATTCATTACAAGTATATGCCTTGTACTAAGGGAGGATTACTAATTGCTATTCCAATTAATCTTCCATAGGGGGCTAAATAATTCAGGAAGTACATTATTCAAGAAACTCTAATATCGAGGTGTTTTATTTTGCAGAAATGTGATAAATGTAATACTCAATTTAGATGGAGTAAAATCTATAAATCTTTTGTATGGACATACAAACCAATTGAGTGTAATAACTGTGGAACGGAACACAGAATAACCATTTTGGGGAGGTTATCTTTTGTTTTTTGCACAATTGTACCTTCGCTGATTTTTTTAAATTTCCCATCCCCTTTCGAAAGTTTCATTCTAACTCTTGTAATAGGGTTATTCATACTCTTGGTTGGTTCGTTGTTAACACCATTTTTAGTTAAGTATAAGGGGTTATTATGAGGTTTTTCACTTAAGCTAAAGAGGGCGTTTGCTGAAGAATGGGAAGCTGGTCTTTAGCTTTTCCTTTATATTAATATTGGGGCAGGTTTGTTTATAGGACATAAATGTTAGTACAGCGTCAGTGGGGGTGTTTTAGATTAGTGTAATCATAAGCTTTTTTCTTTATTTGATTATTCTTTTTGGTGTATCTACCTTATTATTTTTCTCGTTAGTTTCAATATGGAGTACCTCTGAACCTGTTATTGCATACTTATTGTCGATAATTATTACTCACTTGATATTAAATACATATGGGCTAGTTGGTAAAAAAGAATAGTGATTTGGCTATTAAGCTAAAGAGGAAATTCATTCCATTATAGGCGGCGGATAAAAGAAGTGCAATCACTGATCTAAGCAGGATTAGTGGGCCTTTTTCAAGTTTGATATTTGTATTGTATGAAAAGGTAGTATTATAAATTGAAGACGTGACCTAATAATAGGAGGTATTTTAACTTATGAAGCGAGTAGATGTCACATATGTGCTTCTCTTAGATGAACTGGGCGAGAATGTATTGATGGTGAAAAATATAGGGGAAAACTCTTCATATTATACACTTCCTGGAGGGGCAGTTGAGCCAGGAGAAACGCTTGAAGAAGCTGCAATTCGCGAAGTAAAAGAAGAGACAGGCTTAGATGTCGAAATAGGTGATGTCTTTTCTGTAAGTGAAGCGTTTTTCGAGGATAGAGGACACCATGCCGTTTTCTTTATTTTTAGAGGGGAGATAACTGGTGGAGAGATTACTATATCTATGCCGGAAGAAATAGAAGAAATAACTTGGATGGATTTTCTAAAAGCAGAAGACTACATACATATAACAGGCAATACAAAAGGATTGATAAAACGTAGCACGTCCGCACCATATTTACTTAGAAAAAGAAATAATTATAGTTCCTAAGCCAGGGGGGATCTTCAGCTTATTCTTCATTCCGTTAAAGGGGCAGGATAACACTATAATAAATGAATATTTCACCAATAAATGCAAACCTTATAAAAAATAGGTAGAAGGTGAAAATATGCATCTTATATATAATTTAGCATTCATAATAGCTGCGTACCGTTGGGGTGATTGGCGGAACTGGAAACAGTATTACCCCACAATAATTTTCTTTATTTTAATGGACCTTTTTGAAGATTTTTTAACATATAATCATCCACTGTGATCCTTCAATGATATGATCCTTCCTAATCATACAATTATTGCATCGTCGATAATGTTCATGAGATACCCTGCGATAATATTGATTTTCTTAAAATACTTTTATCAAACCGATAATATCAAAAAAAGGGTATTTTATTTAAGTTTCTGGATTCTGCTTTATTCGACAATAGAATATATTAACTTGCATTTAGGTTTTATTGTACATCATTACAAGTGGAACATGTGGTATTCTATTCTATTTTATTTTGCGATGTATGATAATATTTGATTTTCCTCAGTATATGAGGTAAAAACATAATCTTTCACCTTACCTTATTCAATTATAGAGGGATATAATTGAATAAGGTAAGGTGAAAATAGAAAAGCTCAGAGCAGTAACTCTGAGCTTTTTTGCGTGCTAATTACTGTGTGATTTAATCTGTGATTTCAAATGTTATCTAGCTTGTTATAAGTTTTCTCCACAATAACTGAACTACTAATTAAAAGATCCTTCTTTTCTATAACGTCATTTACGCTAATCTCTCATGCTTCCGATCCAATCGATAACTCAAGAAAGTCAACAGGCTCGCACAAACCGCAACCACCCCACCGACAAGTGACACATTCATCAATGGTCCTTGATGGTAGACAAGCCCTCCTAGTGCTGAGCCCATGGCGATACCGACATTGCTTGCAACGGGCATCAATGAAGCGGCGAGTCCTGTCGCTTTTGGTTGATACACACCGGCAAGGTCGATCAAGTAAAGCTGGGTTGAGGTGGTTAGCAGGATAGCCATCAGGGACATCAAGCCAATGTTGATCAATCCGATGATAAAATGATCGGTCGTAAAGTATAATCCGATCAGGACAAATGCCTGGATAAGGAAAACGAATCTGAGGCGTCCGATGGCATTGTGACTGGCAATCTTTCCGGCCAGTATGTTGCTGAAGATCGAGATGAATCCGTAGGCAAACAGGATCAAACTGATGGAGTTGCCTGGAGCTCCCATCATGTCCAGAATCGGGACAAGATACGTAAAGACCGCATAGGTTGCACCAAATCCCAGAGCTGGAATGAAGAAAGCCATCAAGATCCGTGGATGAGTCAATAAAGAAAACTGATCACGCATGGAACTGCGGTATTGACTGAGCTTACTGGGCAAATTCATGAAAGATGCCAAAAAGGCAACCACACCAAGAATCGTCGTTAACAGGAATGTGGCATGCCAGTCGTACCACTCAGCGATGACGGTACCGATGGGAACTCCGATCACGTTTGCCAGAGTGAACCCACCGAAAACGAAGGAAATGGCCACCCCGCGTTTTGTCACTGGAATTGCTTCGCTCGCGATCGTCATGGCAAGGGAAATTGAAACGCCTGTGACAATGGCTGTCAGCATTCGGAGTACAAGGAGCATAATGTAACTTGTCGAAATCACGCACAAAGCATTCAGAATGATAAATGACCCTATCAAAAACAACATCCATTTCCGCTTTGGAAAATGGCTTGTTGCGGACATGACGATCGGGGTGGCGATGGCAAAGGTAATGGCAAACGCTGACACAAGCGTACCTGCCTTTGCGTTGGTTATATGAAGGCTCGAGGAAATCTCCGTTAAGATCCCAACGATGACAAATTCGCTTGTCCCGAGAACAAATGTCAGTAACGTAAGGGTGAAGATGAGAAACCAATGTTGTTTGGATAATACAGTCTCTTGCATAAGTACCTCTTTTCTAAGATGAATATACATAAGTATTTGTTTGGGCAAACAATTTAATCATCATACCATAAATTATTTTAATGACGTATCCCTTGCATTAAGATAGTCAAACACAAATAAGGCAGGACTCAACCATGTGTTGTCCTGCCACGTGTAATCATCCGGATTGATGTATTTTCTTCTACTCTAGTGCCGGAGGTCAGGCACCGTTTTTTGAAATGGTTTTGCTATGTCCCTCTGTTTCAAGGACGCTCCAACACATTCACAAGCATCGCATGTACCACCTCATGATCACGCACATCATGCAAACGATACTCCTCACCCGGCAACGTATACCACTCCTCAGCCCCAACATACGTGATAGCGAGTGTTAGAACGCCATCATCATTGCAGGTGGTTCGCAGTTCAAGCTCGCCGCTGATCACACCGACCTCAGAGGTCTTGACACCGTGAGTTGCGGTAAAAATGGTCGATTTCTTTTCCATACAAGTGCATCCCTTCTTTGGTTGGTTGATAACAAAGCCATTACGAACAACGGCCGATTACTCGTACTGGCAATCACAATATCAGAGTCAGTAAGCGCAGCTGTTCAACATACCCTGAAGCGCGGACTTCTCTGAAGACTGCAGGCTTAAATTCCATTTGGACTTGGTGCTGATCCACCACTTTGCGTACCCACAGTCTGCGCTGGAACGCGGTGGCTGCCATGTTGATGGGTCCTGGTCACCTTTGGAGCGGTTGGAGCTGGCGGTCACCGCGATCAGTTGCGGGCCGCTGAGGTCGTTGGCGAAGTCCTCGCGCTTGTCAGTGGTCCAGCTGCTGGCACCGGAACGCCATGCCTCGGCCAATGGGACGACGTGATCGATGTCGAGATCGGACGGATCGTACACAATGACACCGTCGTAGTAGCTGTACCATTTGCCGGACGTCACAGGGCAGCTGCCGCTGTAGTAGTCAGCGTCACGCTGGAGGACTAACTGGCGGGTGTCGCAGCCACTGCCTTGTCCTATCCAGTGTGGGAACTTGTCCCTTGAGTAGCCGGTCATGGAACTTTCGGATTTCACGGTCAGTGCGTTCAGCTGGGATTGGGCCGTGGACTTGGACGGTGTGCCAGGTGGAAAGGCAAAGGCGGTCGGCAAGAATAAAGCGAACGAGAGAACCAGTACAAAAACAAACAACATCGATTTCTTCAACATAGAAATGCCTCCTGTATGTGATTTTTTATATCAACCTGTCCTTCTTAGAGAATGAAAGGTTAATAGTAAGAAAAAGATGGCAATCAAAGTGTGTGGCACGGTCATGATTCAGTGCGTTTAGGGACTGTTTAAAAGCAAGATTGGTTGAAGTAGTTTTCAATGAGGATTGGCCATTAGTTGAATATGCTCTACTTGCAATGATAGTGTACGGAGTTATTTTTTCTCAAGTTAATTTCTTGTAAATAGTCTAACGGAAAATGTTAATAAATGTAGTCATCAAAGCAGATATTGGATTGGTGCTTGGGTTCGTTCCTCTGGTGGTGTTTGTGTAGGATGAATGATGGTTTATTCTAAGTTTGATTGCGGTGTCTATTTTCATTATGATGATACCGTATTTAAAAGACAATGGGACATAAGTACATAAATGACGATCAGTAAAATGATACTTCACTTAGAATGTATTCCACAATGAAACCTCTGCCGTATGGGGTCAATGATAGATGAGGAATTTTCCCCTTTAACATAAGAAAGGAACCTATCACCAAGAATTCACAACGAATTAAACAAGATTTTTCATTTGTTAACTTTTACTTCAATAAAAAAAAGGAACTGATATGACAGTTCCTTTTTTATTTCTTTTGATTAACAACTAAATCCACTCTGCACTATCATCAGCAAGTCTTTGTAATTCATTCATAAAAACACTCGCATGATAACCATCACATACTGCATGATGAATTTGTAATGAGACAGGTAAGAATAATTCTTCCTTTTGTCTGGAATATCTACCGCCAGTAACAATTGGTAAAAGAAAGTCTCCACCATTATTAATATTTAAATTAAATGCTGTAAAAGAACTCCAAGGAATCATCGAAATGGGAACATTATTTTCTGGTATAGGAGTCTTTGGAAATAATCTACCCGTACCATTGTATTTTTCTACATCTTTTTCATACTGAGTGTGAAACTCATGAAATGTTGATAAATATGGTGACCAGATGCCCGAAAACGTGCATGTCTTCTTATCAAAAATTGTATAAGAGGGGACAATTTCTGTCCAGTAACCTAACTTCCCTTCATAGTTAAAACTGGTTCTAAATTCTATATGCGAATTGACTACTTTTGTAATCATAAAAATAAACGCAGGATATAACTTATGATCCTTTTCCTTTAAGTTTTTCATAAGAATTGTAATATTTATTTCATTCGTTATACTGAAAGTTGTTTGTTGTTGTAAAAAGTGTTCAAAATACTCTTTTCGATACCAATTTTTACGGTCTATAATATTGAATTTCATTATTAACGCCTCCTAATTTTTTTATCTTAGGAGGCAATTTTGTCTGCTTTTTTCATCATACTCTTCCTTTTAAAGATATTTAATACCAAAACATTATCAAATATTTCAATTGTTAAAGTCAACAATAGATTTCTTCTTTGTTCTATTAACCTGCTCCTTTAACCCAAAAAAGCGACTGTCTCTTCATGAACAATCGCACTCTTAGAGACACATTACTTTTAATTGTATAGCCCTCTGAAGATTAAATTTGCGGTCACTGGTTCCCGTCCAAGTTCTCTCGCCCATACAGACAACTGACCAACGTGATGTATTTCGTGAGCTATAACATGCCGCATTATTTCCCCGTGATTGAAAGTTGCACTTTTACCCTCGGAATTGGTAACTGTATTAGTTCGTGATTCCATTTCATTCGTCCAAGACATAATAAACGGTTTAATCTCTTTGTGATATTGATTGGATAGGGCTTTCACTTTTTCCAAGCTGGCGTAATCTTCAAACGGTGGTTCTCCTGGATCTTGTTGTGTTTTCAAAAAGTGAATCCAACTTCGTTCGACCTCCACGATATGAAACAGCGTGTACAGGATACTACCGACCCCACCAACCCGTTTTTTAAGTAATTCCTCTTCCGGTACATCTTCGCACCATGTAAACCAATCATCTCTAACCTGCCAGTTATACTGAAATAGCGTTTTCATTCCTGAGCTCCCACCCTTAATACGAAATTTAGACCACAATATCTATAAGAGTTCTACATTGACGTACCTATTTCCTCTTCTGTCGCTAAACTGCCCTTTAATTGAATAACATCTTTATCTATATTTTACTTAAAATGCCATAAACCTTATGTTTATTATTTGAAAACCGCAATATTCTAGAAATCAGGCAAAGAAAAAGAGGATAATCCGTGGACATTTATTTGGGGATCTATTCTATCTCTCATAGGATTATATATGTACATTGTTGGAGTCGTTCATAATCTAAAAGTATAAAGTCTATTTCCTATGTTTTGATGGAAGATTTAATGAAGTCGAACGAATAGAGGAACCCTTTAGGGACTTAAGAAAGAGACAAATGGAACGAATGGAAGAATGGGCAATGGATCCGGATAACGTTGTGAATCCACGAACTTCTCTTAATAAATAATTTGTTATTCAAGTAATAGGGGCAATAGCTGAAGATTTGTCTCAAGCGAATGTAAGTTATTTCTTTAGAGGACCATTTGGCACGAAATGGTCCTGACCCAAGTGAATAAGGTTAGGCATTTTTAGATTTCTAAAACTGAAAGATTATGTCGAGGAGTCGAATAGCACGCTGTTTAGTAAGTAAACGCGTGCTGTATTTCAACTACGAAAATCCAGGTTTCCCCTCGTTCCATAATGGGTTCATGCTGTAAGGTATACCACAATTCCTCAAAGAAGCTAAAACATTTTACCCAAACTATACTTAAAAGTGTAAGCTCCATTTGATTCTAAATATGAAATGTATTTTTCATTTATGAAGGTTGTACTATTCACTTATATTCATATTTAACGTAGATATTTGGACATCTACTTGATAATCGATGTTTGCTTGACTGAAAGTATTGTCCCATTCATCTTTATGACTTTTCCAATAGTCTGGGTGATGAATTCTAACGTAATCGTGAAATCCTAAGACGTCTACTTTCAAGTCCTGTTGGATTTTCTCTAAACTTTTTTTTATTTGTTCTTTGATTTTTTCTTGTATTTGTTTTTCTAAATCCTTTATTTTCTCTTTCTTTGTGAGTTCATCCGTTTCTGTGATCAATTCAGATATGTCCCCGCTTACTTTTGTATCTACTTGAAAGGACATTTGTCCATTCTCTAGTATAGGTTTTACTTTGCGCTTGATAGTTTCCAGCTCATACGTAATCGGTTTGTTGCTGCCTTCTTCCCTTATCTTTACGATTCCTCCATCTGTTAAAGCTGTTAACCAATTCATTCCTACCAATTCTTCTTCATTTAAGAATCCGATTTGAGTGAGAGTGTCTCCTTTAATCACAGCTGCGCCAGTGAGGATGATTTCATCATTTCTCTTTTCTATATTTTGCAACAAAAAACTAGATTTCGCTTCCATAGTTGCGTTGATTTTCGAAAGAGTCATGGGTTCGATTAACTTATTCGATTTTTCAATATGATCTGAGATCTCTTTTATATGCACTGAAGGAATTTCATTCGTTTCCGTGCTCATGATGTCCTTAGACAGTCCATCTGTAACCATGATTAAGCAACTCATTCTGGCTTCGGGATCACGAATGAAGAAATCTAATAATTCTCTAATATTTCTTTTTTGGGCTACTTTACTGCTTAATACAACCAGTCTTTGATGTTGCCCGTTTAGAGTGTTTTTTCGTTTTAGTAAAACTTCCCGTGCGGTCTCAAGTAATGATTCACCTGTTTCATTAACATTGACAAAAGGCTTTGCATTACCTGAATACGTGTTAGAAGATTGATTGCCGGACACATTCACGAGTTGAAAGGTAACATTAATTAAATCCTCTTCTGAATTCTCATTACTATTACTTTGCCCCTCATCAATCCCAATACCCAATAGAAGGTCCAATTTTTCAATATCCTTAGAACTCCAACATCCTGTTAACATGAGAACAGTGAGTAAGAAGATGAAAAGATATGTAAGATGCTTCAATTGAATTTCCTCCTTAAGAAAGAGACTGCTAATAAAATGATTGGTAGTACACCAAATAAAAGGATTGCAGCATTTCCAAGTAGATCTCCTAATGCAAATAATTGGTATATATCATTCGGAACCATCGAGATTATTAATACAATGGGAAGAAAGACAAGTAGAAACACCTTTATATCCTTGTTGAATAATTGTGAAAAACCAAGAGAAGCAACATAAAGTGTGATGGAGATTGTAGCGAATATTTGCAAAATCCATACGATCAAAAACAACGAGTCAAAGCGTTCAAAAAAGATGCCTGGAAATTCAAACGAATTGATGAGAGAAATAGTTGGCCAAGTCAGATTGCTTACCCCATCTATTGATAATGCACCTATGACAATAACGACTGTCACTAGATAAAAAATCATCGGCAGTAATACTCCTATAAAGATAATCTTTTTCCCTTTCTTAGGTTCAGTTAAATAGGCCGATAGAATAATCATTAACTCAATCCCAATGTATGATAAAGAGGTTGTTTTAACGCCCTTTAACACGGGGAGGATTCCATTTCCAAGAACAGGGCGTAAATTATTGATTTCAAATAAACCTAAACTCATTGTGGAAATTAAGATGAAAATGATGACGGTAAGGGGAAAAATAACTTGGAACACACGTGCAATGGAGTTAATTCCATCCGTATTTAAATAAAAGGCAAGCCAAAGAAACAATACAATTAAAACTTGAATAGGAGTCCCCTCGAGCAAATATGTTTCGATTACTTCAGCCATTACCCTGACTTCAAAACTGGTGAGTGTGATGAAATAAATAATCATTGTTACCCCAAGGATGATACTGAGTATTCTCCCGACAATTTCTCTACTATACTGAAAAAAAGTTTTTTTAGGATATCTGTTATTAAGGATTAAAATGATCATCCCTGCTATGATGGGAAAAATACTGCTGATAATAATGGTTATCCAGATATCAGGCGTCCCTACTTTAGCAGCAGCTGTCCTTGGCAACGTTAATATTCCGACACCAAGAATATAGTTAATAATGAGGATTATAGCTTGAGTAGGACTAATTCGTTCCTTTTGATTCAAGTTCATTCATGACAAGTCCTTTCAATAAGTGAAATCCATTTCTAACCTTTTCTAATTTTGTCGCCAGGCTTCAGAGTTTCGGGTCTCTTTTTCATTAATTGGATGGGCAGCCTGATTAAAAAGTCTTTCCAATCGTTGATTTGGTACGGTACTGCAGGACCGAGAAAAGGGATTCCAAAGCTTTTTAAACGGACAAGGTGAATACAGAAAAAAAGAAAAAAGACGATTACACCGTAGAGTCCCAGAGTAGCACCTAAAAACATGGCTATAAATCTTAATATTCGTAATGAAATACTTAAAGTATATTGTGGGAGTGAAAAGGAAGAGATCGCCGTTATGGCCACAACAATTACTGTAACCGGACTAACAATACCTGCTTGCACCGCAGCTTCTCCAATCACAAGACCCCCGACTATCCCAATGGTTTGACCGATAGGTTTTGGTAAACGCAACCCTGCCTCCCTTAATATTTCAATAGAAACTTCCATTAACAGAGCCTCAATGAGAACAGGAAATGGGACTCCCTCACGAGAGCCGATAATGGAAATGGCTAGATTTGTTGGAATTAAACCCTGATGGAATGAGACAAAGGAAATATATAAAGCGGGAGTGAAGACAGATATGAAAGCAGCCGTATAGCGTAATAAACGAATCAAAGAGCCAGGAATCCATCGATCATAATAGTCTTCTGGTGATTGCAGATACATATTGATGGTTACTGGAGCAATCAAGACAAAGGGGGTACCATCCAGTAATATGCCGACTCTACCCTCTGACAATGCAGCAATAACTCGATCAGGTCGTTCAGTGCTTTGAATTTGCGGGAAAAGTGAGAAAGTACTCTCTTCAATTAATTCCTCTATATATCCAGATTCTGGTGCATTATCAATTTGAATAGATTCAATTTTTTCCTTAACGTTCTGTAGGATTGTTTCATTGGTAATGCCCTCTATATAGGCGATGACTAATTCCTTTTTAAATCGTTCTCCAACTTGAAAGCTCATGAACCTTAGATCCTTATTTACACCCGCTTTTCTTAGAAGTGCTTGATTCTCATTTATATTTTCATTAAAACAATTTCTAGGACCTCTCACCACCTGCTCGGTTACAGGTTCTTCAATACTCCGATCTTTTGATTCACTAGTTTTTAAAATGATTGCTTTAGTAGATTTTTCATGAAGCAATGCTGTTTCCCCTCTTAAAATATAGGAGGTGATTGTACTTATGTCCGATTCCTCATGACATTCACTGACAGGAAGCATTTCTTTAAGGGAATCAGGGATCCTCTCGTCATTTATAGCGTTGAACATAAGAGGGTTCAATATATTATTATTAATAATATTTGTATCCACTAACCCTCTCGTGAAAATGATCGAAGCTCTTGAATGATTAATGAAAAATTCTCGTGTGATGATATCGTTATTTTCCCCCAGAATCTCATTTATCATCGATAAATTCTTAGATAAATCGCTTGTCATCATAAGGGTTGATTCCTTCTGTTTTGGTGAGTTAGGTTGATTCATTACACCCATAAGTAAGGTCTTTATTTTCATGATTATAAGGGGTACGATCAACGTTAGTATGGCGTAGATGTATACGTTGAAATCGGGAAGGAACCCAATGACCCTATTAAGAAAATCCACTAAACAAACCTCCTAAATAAGCTTTGTTCACACATCTAGTTTCTCTTTAAATCTAAGGTTTTATTCCGAAGGTACACGATATCTGTGTAATGAGTTATTTCAACTGGTGCCACGTCCTATTCCTCATCATTAACCAGAAAAAATACAATGGTAGTCTGCTAACTGGGTGTACCATCAACACCAATGTCAAACTCCCTCCTAACCTGTTATGGAATTGATGAATAACTAAATTTTTATAAGCTATATCCTTTACCTTTTTAAGAAGTTAATAAAGAGTGAAAAACCCGGAACCATTAGGATCTGGGTTTTTCACTGTTAAAATATAGTGCTTATTACTCTGTTATTTTTATACCTAATTTAAGTGTGATGTAAGTTTTTCCCTCCCTAAACAATAGGGGGGGATTTGACTCTAAATAATCTTACATTTACTGCCCAATATTATTGGTAATAGCTATTGTCACTTGGCTATTTCATACTTGTTTGGATGAACATCAAAATTACATTTAGTTGCTTCATGTACTATAATTTCAATCAAAGTATGATAACTATAATATTACCTTGACTGTCATAGTAATATATTGCATAATACACATATGGAGGTGGTTAGATGAGCAAGAACAAAATCACATCCGACCTGCTGCGTGGCCATACGGATACGATGATTTTAAGGCTTTTATCCGAAGCTGATCGTTATGGATATGAGATTGTGAAGATGGTTGCCGAACGTTCGGGAGGCAAGTATGAGTTAAAGGAAGCCACGATGTACTCAAGCGTTCGACGACTTGAAGCAGACGGAGATATCGAGTGGTACTGGGGCGATGGATCTCAGGGAGGACGGCGTAAGTATTTTAGGATTACTGAAAAAGGTAAAAACACTTATGCCGACAACAAAAGCAATTGGGAGTATGCAAAGCGTGTACTCGAAAACTTATTGTGAGGAGATGGGAAGGTATGAACGAGAAATTAAATCAATACTTGAACGGCATTTTTGCCCGTTACGATGGAATCAAAAGTGCCGATGAACTAAAGGCTGATCTACTCGCCGATTTACAGGAGCGGTTCCAAGAACTCAAAGAAGAGGGTATTGACGAGGAAACAGCCTTTAAGAGGACGATTGACAGCATCGGGGACATCGAACAAACAGTACAAGAGGTTGCTGATCTCTCCCGAACACTTGAGCGTCAGGTGCAAACAAACTTAAGCGGGAGTAACTTAACCAATAGTGACTTCGTGGGTGTGACCGCCTATAAAGGGAAATTTAATGGGAGCGCAATGCGGGGTTCCGACTTTGAAGGCTCGGACCTGACTGGTAGCTCATTTAAGAGCAGCGATGTGCGTGAAGCCAATTTTGACAAGGCAAATCTGACAGACTGCACCTTCGCCACACTGGATCTTACGGATTCAAGCTTTAACCAATCAATCCTTGTGCGCACAAACTTCAGTAAGTCGGCGCTCGCCGGAGTAAAATTCAGAGGTGTAAAACTAACCGATGTCACGTTGACTATGACCGACCTTAGAAAAACAACCTTTGAACATTGTGTCTTTGACGGTGTGGACTTCCACTATTCCGATTTGACCGGGCAGTGTCTGGACGGTCAGACCTTTATCGGAGTGAAGTTTGATAAAGCGGGGCTAAAAGACGTTTCGTTTAAAGGTGCCACACTCAAAAATGTCTCTTTCCATGCAGGATTTACGTGGTCTAAGAAATATTACCGTGCCATCAAAACCATCTGCTTTGACGGAGCAATGATGGATAAACTGACCTATGCTGCTCTGAAAGGCATAGAAGCAGATGTATCCAAGGTTACGGTGGTATAAGGAGGAGAAGACATGCAAAGCAAATCCATTCACGTTAGAGGGTTGCGGAAGTCTTATAAGAATCTTGATGTCTTAAAGGGTGTAGATTTTGAGGTCGAAAAGGGTAGCGTTTTCGCCCTCCTCGGCTCCAATGGCGCGGGTAAAACAACGATTGTCAAAATTCTCACCACGTTGTTGAAACCGGACGGAGGGACCGCCTGCGTAAACGGATTCGATGTTGTCTCAAAGGATGACGATGTGCGGCAGTCGATTAGCTTGACTGGGCAATTTGCCGCAGTGGATGAGATGTTGACCGGGCGGGAAAATCTGATCATGATTGCCAGGCTGCGACACCTTGATCATCCGCGTCAGGTGACGGATGATTTGCTGAAACGCTTCGGCTTGATGGAGGCTGCTGACCGTAGGACGTCCACGTATTCAGGCGGTATGCGACGCAGGCTCGACATCGCCATGAGCCTTGTGGGAAAACCTCAGATCATTTTCCTCGACGAACCGACTACCGGGCTTGACCCAGAAGCCCGCATCGAGGTTTGGAAGGTAGTCAAAGAACTTGCTGAGAGCGGCACGACGGTATTCTTAACCACGCAGTATTTGGAGGAGGCAGAACAGCTGGCTGATCGAATCGCCATTCTACATGAGGGGAAAGTGATCGCCAATGGGACGCTGGAGGAACTGAAGAAGATGCTCCCGCAGGCAAAGGTGGAGTACGTCGAAAAACAACCTTCATTGGAGGAGATATTCCTCGCTATCATTCGTAAGAAGGAGGAAGTGTCATCATGAATACACACTTTTTCAGCGACATGGGCGTGATGCTTGGACGTTCCATGCGCCATATTATGCGAAGTATGGACACCATCATTACGGTCACCATCATGCCGATTGGTTTTATGCTCCTGTTCGTATATGTGTTTGGCGGCGCCATCCAAACGGGTACGGATCATTATGTGAACTACCTCATGCCCGGCATACTATTGATAGCGATCGCAAGCGGTATATCCTATACGGCTTACCGCCTGTTTTTGGATATGCAACGGGGTATATTTGAGCGGTTCCACTCCATGCCGATTGCGCGTTCCACCGTCCTGTGGGGGCACGTACTGACCTCATTGGTATCCAACGCCATTTCTGTTGTCGTCATCATTCTTGTAGCACTCATGATGGGCTTTCGCTCATCAGCGGGGGTCCTATCATGGCTCGCCGTTGCTGGTATACTCGCTCTGTTTACTCTAGCCTTGACTTGGATTGCGGCGGTTGCCGGACTATCAGCGAAAACGGTGGATGGTGCAAGTGCCTTTTCCTATCCGTTACTCTTCCTGCCCTTTATCAGCTCAGCGTTTGTACCGACCGAAACGATGCCGTCAGGAGTTCGCGCCTTTGCCGAACATCAACCGGTAACGTCGATCGTGGAATCCATTCGTTCACTGTTGGCAGGTCAGCCAGTGGGTCATGATATATGGGTTGCTCTTGCCTGGTGTGTTGGGATTATGGTTGTGGCTTATATCTTTGCGATGAAGGTATATAAAAAGCGGGTGTAAAAAAGTATAGATTTCCGTTTTGGGGTGGTGCATAGCCTGATAGTAGAAATGTCCTGAGAATTGGCGCAGGACATTTTTATTTTTGTATCAAGGGTTATATTATTCCTTTATGCGACAACCCAAGGGGACAGGTACCTTGGCACAGATATAAACGATGAATAGAGGAGGAAATGGGATGTTGATTACGGAGCATGCGAAAGGGAATGAACTGGAATTTCAGATGGAGAGTTTGCAGGTGTATGGGGTGCTGATGGGGTTGTTGGGTGCTAAGAGAGAGCGGTATGGGAATGGATAGGGTTTTTTGAGCTTGGGGAGATTTGGGAGGTGTGGAAGGAGAGGTGAATTTTTGATGATGAAGAGCTTTTTAATTGAGCTGTCCCCGCAACGTTGTCACTTCGACGTGGCGCGGGGGACAGTCCTTTTTTGAATCGAGTATTAGTGATTTCTTAGGCTTCCTTAACAACCTCTTGTCCACGAACATTCCAAGTGAATGCGAATAGAATGGTTGCCAGTAAACATGAACCCACTAGAAGCATAAATCCTGCGTCCCATCCAGCTCCTTCTACTATGAATCCCATGAGTGCATTGGCCATTACGGCACCACCCAGGTATCCGAAGAGTCCTGTAAGTCCGGCTGCAGTACCAGCGGCTTTCTTTGGTACAAAATCCAGTGCTTGTAAGCCTATCAACATGACGGGACCATAAATGAGGAAACCGATCGCGATTAAAGCCATGTTGTCAATCAGAGGGTTACCAGCAGGGTTTAACCAATAAACCATCACAGCAACTAATACCCCCAGCATAAACACGAATCCAGCCGGGCCACGGCGACCCTTGAACAGTTTGTCAGAAAGATAACCACAAAGTAATGTGCCGGGAATTCCTGCCCATTCATAGAGGAAGTAGGCGACACTTGACGATTCCATGTCAAATCCTTTTTCTTCGCTTAGGTATGTGGGAGCCCAGTCAAGAACCCCGTAACGGACAAAGTAAACGAACACATTGGCAATTGCGATAATCCAAACCCATTTATTGTTCAGAACATATTTAAATAGGATTTCTTTGGTTGTTAATTCTTTTTCAAGCGATACTTTTGATTTAGTAGGATAGTCATCACGATATTCCTCAATGGGTGGGAGTCCAACTGATTGAGGTGTGTCTCGAATAAGCATGAATGCAACCCCGGCCACAACAAGGGCTACCAGGGCAGGAAGAATAAATACTCCTTCATAACCGGAGTAAACCGCCCCGAAGTAAGTCCCGATAATGGAAACGCCGGCAATGGCGAGTGGTGCCATCAATCCTCCACCTACATTATGAGCAACATTCCAAATAGCTGTTTTCCCACCCCGTTCACTTACACTGAACCAGTGGACAAGTGTACGTCCCGATGGAGGCCAGCCCATCCCTTGGAACCATCCATTCAAAAATAACATCATAAACATGATTGTCACCGAAGAAGTGAAGAATGGGATTAATCCCATAGCTAAACTAATCAAGGCTGACAGGACCAACCCTGCAGTCAAGAAATACCTGGCGTTACTCCTGTCTGAAACGGTCCCCATGACAAATTTACTGATCCCATATGAAATGGAAATCGCAGATAATGCAAGACCAAGTTCTCCTTTGGAAAAACCTTCTTCTGTCAGGTATGGCATGGCTAAAGAAAAGTTTTTACGAATTAAATAATAGGCCGCATAGCCGATGAAAATACCTATGAAAACTTGTAATCTTAGTTTCTTGTATTCAGTATCGACCTTATCTTCCGGCAGTCTTTCAATGGATGGTGCCGGTTTAAATAATTTCAGCATCCAATTCCTCCCTCTATAGATCGTATTTCAGGACAAAAAAACAAAAAGACCCGCACACTTAAACATACTTTTCTAACGAAAAGCATTCAAGTAGCGCGAGTCTCTGATTCTCCTGCCCTATTTTTAACTTGTATAAAAAGATACATGAATGTGAAAGCGGTGTCAATAAGGAATTGGAAATTACTAGACTAGCTATTGGTAAAGATATGTAATCTAGCCCCTTATCTATATTCTCTCACCGAAAAAAGGAAGGCATTCATGGTGAGTGTGTATGAAAGGATCAAATGCTTCTTCATAAGAGCTATTTAATTCCAGTTGGGGTAATAGGGAATATTTTTTTGTACGATAAACTGGAGGAGATCAGATGTTAGTTACGGACTATGCGAAGGGAAACGAGCAGGAATTTCAGATCGTGAGTTTGTAAGTGTGCGGGGTGATGATGGGATTGTTGGGGGGAAAGAGAGAGTGGCCCGGGGGTGGCTATGGATTTCTGAGTTATAGGGAGATTTGGGAGGCATGTAAGGAGAAGGGGATTTTTGAGAAGTATGATGAAGGGTTTGCGGTGATGATGGATATGATGACTGTCGTTGAAGATGGTAGGTTGATTGGGAGGGATCGAAAAACAGGAGAGAGTTGGAGTGGGACGATTTATTGATGGGGATAATCTAGTAAAGTGATCTAGTCATTACTTTCTTGAGTTGTTATATTGAAATTCTCATTTGACCCTCCTGATTTTTAGGAGGATTTTTTTATTTGGACTGGTCCTGGTCATAATCTTTGTATACTTTCGCATATATATTTAAGGTTATAAGTCAGATATAAGGATGGTTATGTTGCTCAATTAGAGGGGCATATTTTTGAATAACTTATTGTGGAAAATGGAAATTCGAGATAATTGTATTAAGTTAAAGAGAAGGATTCTTTATCAAAAACGGCTAGACAGAATGTTGTAAGAGTCAAGTATTATGAACTTGATTTGGGGAGGGTGAAATGGAACCGAAAATAAATGTTAAAAGTTCAACATATTTTTCCTGGTTGTCGAGCTGGCCGCAGTGGACTGGGTATGCAGCGGCTCTATGGTCCCTACTATACGGGTTACTCGGGCTGTACTGGTTATTAGGTGGGAACGGATTTCCTTTCGGTAAAAATGATCCACGAGCAGAAATGATGGGATCATTTTTATTAAATCTTAATGTTGATGTCGGGGGTTCAGTCATCGCCATAGCTGGATTGGTAGGTACAGTAGTAGCTCTAGCGATGGTAAATACATGGGGACTTCGTTTTCCTCGAATTATATTACTCTCCTTTGCGTGGATAATGAGTGGGACGCTTATATTTGTCGTTCCAGATTCACGAATTGTGCAGAATTTTGCTTACTTGTTTTTGCTTCACTTTGATCTGCTGGACTGGAGAGTGGTTAACCAAGTTTTTTGTCTAGTTGGTGGGTTCATTTGGGGAGCTACTGCCATAGCATACTTTCGTCATACACAGAATGCTTGCGGTAATTGCGGTAGGAATGACGATAACGAAGTATCATCAGAGAAAGCGGCAGAATGGGGAAAGTGGTTTACCTATTTAGCTGTTGTTATGGCATTGCCATACGGTATTGTCCGATGGGCGTGGGCCCTAGGCATTCCTTTGGGAACAAACAACTCATCAATGGTTGGGAATGTAGACATTATCATAATTGAAGCCATACTGGGGGGATTATGTATTGTCGGTGGAATTCTGACCCTTGGACTTATTCAGAAATGGGGAGTGATTTTTCCACGGTGGTGTTTATTTCTTGCAGGTAAACAAATCCCCATATGGTTTGTTGTGGTACCTGCTACATTGATGTCTGCTATTATCACCATCACGGCTTTAAAGCTCAGTCCACAAATCATATTTAGGATGATGAATGGTTCGATTACAAGTGAGAACTGGGGACATTTTGTTCCTTTTTTATCCTGGTTACCATGGGGAGTTTCCCTAGGGATAGCCATTCTAGCCTATTATTTAAGAAGACGAGGAAGATGCAAGCATTGTGGTAAACTTTAACTCATCATTTTAATGGTGGTTAAAAAACAAGAGTGGCGAATTTAGAATTACTAATAGACTGGTTATATTATGATATTTTTTATTTTTCTTCACCTTGCTATTCGTTGATATTCTATGAAAGGGCGCATTTCTGGAGCAAGAAATGTACCCATTTTTTTATGAATGGATCCATTTTGGTGAATATGAGGGAGGGATATTTTATTTTAAAAAGGGAATTGAACATGAATAATGAGAAATACATCTATATAGGTTATTGAAGGGGTGTTGTGTAAACCTTCTTCTGCTTTCATTTGTAAGCGATACAAAATTAGGAGGTACTTAGTGAACAAAAGAATAGATTTTACGATAAAACCACCAGAAAATTTTGAGAAATTATTGAAATTATATGAAGCGTTAGGATGGAATTCACTTAAATTAACCGTTCATGATTTAGAACGAATGTGTAAACAGAGTTGGTATGCAGTATATGCATTTGATGAACAGCAATTAGTGGGAATGGGACGTGTTATTTCGGATGGCGTCATTACGGCAATTATATGTGGAGTATGTGTCCTCCCAAGCTATCAGTCTAAAGGAATTGGTAAAGAAATTATGGACCGAATAATCGAACATTGTGAGCAAAAGAAAGTAATTCCTCAACTTATGTGTGTAGAAAATTTAGAGTCCTATTATAAAGATTTAGGTTTTAAGAAATTTTCCATTGGAATGACAAAAAATATCATTCGGTAATATTATTCATATCAGATTGTGAAGGAATGTACTTAGACAAACGGGGCTAATCCAGCACAAGGAAGCGTCTTTTTTTATGGTATTTTGAAGGGTTTGTGCTAATAAAAATAGATATAATTAGTAGTTTAATTAAAATAAAGGATAGTCAAATGGCTCTAGAAAACAATCAATTCTCTATATACTTAAAAGATTGTTGTTCTTAATAACGACCCGAAACATTCACAAAGAATAGAGGGATAGACTATGAATATTATTCGTGCGAGTGAAGCAGAAAAAAATATAAGAAATGAGATGAGTACAATCTTTGTAGACGGCTTCTATCAATGGCTGAATTATTTTTCAAAGAATAAGCCTAAACTTTACAAGACATTTGCCCATATGTTTAATGAAGAGGTCTTCTATACGGCTGTAGTTGACGATAACATTACGGCTATAGCAGCCTGCACAACAAACAATATGCCTTCTGTAAGATTGAAATATAGTGAATTTAGAAAGCATCTTGGCTTATTTAGGGGGAGTATTGCTTATGTTATTCTCAAAAAAGAATTTGAGAAAAAGCAATATCCCTTTCAAATTTCAGAAAATATGGGTGCAATAGAGTTTGTGGCAACGTCGGTAAATTATAGAGGACAGGGTGCGGCGACTGAACTGCTAAAATCGATAATGAATTCAACTTCATACCACGAATATGTTTTAGAGGTAGCAGATACCAACATAAGTGCCATTAAGCTTTATGAAAAGCTGGGTTTTGCAGAGTTCATGCGTATACCTCAAAAGCACAGTGAAAAAAGCGGTGTCAATCATCTTGTTTATATGAAGCATGTGAAGATGAAAAGTTGAGTCCTAAAAGCCTATCCTCTGATGTGATAGCCAAAAGGACGAGCTAAAAAATCTTGGGATGAGTAGGTTAATACAGAAAAAAAGTAGCAACCAAGGATATGGTTCTAATTGTAGAGGGGACCTTTCTATTCAAGAAGGATTTGTGTAACCTATATGAATTTAAAATAAATACTGGCTTTGAATTAGCGGTAAAAAGAGGTGCTAAACGGGAAGAACGAGCTTTTGGAAGCTATGAAGAAGCCGAAAAATTGTTCATTAAAAGGTATCATGCAGCTTCGAAACTCTATTTAAATCAACATTCACCTCAATTGGATGCGGATGTAGTCAGTAACAATCATAATATAAATAATCCCGATTTTGTTTAGAATGGTTACTGGTGGTTGGTGAAATGAAAATATTTAACAAAAAAATAATTAATGAAAAACATAAACGAAAATCTGTTGAAAAGAAATCTGAACAGTAACATTTGAGTCATTATTTTGTGACAAAAAAAGGATCGATCGTCTGAACCGAGCCCTAAAATGAGATTCACTTGAAAAGAAAGAAACACTTAGGATATTTCCACTTTGGGGTCCAGTCCTATTAAAAAAATAGACTAAAGGTTTCCATTTGCGGATGCTTTTCGAATAAATGACCTATGCATTGGCATAGGTCATTTTCTTGTTTAGGTTGCTAAAGGAAGGGGATTTTATCTAGTGGCAGTCATCTTACAATATAAATATTCTGATGATCTGAAACACAGGTTAGAATATTTAGTTCCAATAATATCGAAGAAAAGATAGCATAACGCATGTTGCTTAACATCATACTATAAACAAAACCTTTAAACGGAGGATAATATTGTGGAGAAAAAAATGTTAAGCGTACTCATTTCCTTATGCCTGATTTGCTTCCCATTCTTATTCAGGGGTTCTACGATGAAGCAGAACTTAATCGTTTTCTTTTCAAAAGGCATCGTGTCTACTCTCATTGATACATATGTTGTGGCAGATAAACGTGTGGCCTATCCCATACGCCCCTTTCCAGGAGTTTTTAAGACCAACATCATTTTTGATATGCTGTTTTTTCCATTGTTGAGTGTGGTCTGGGTTAAACAAACGTATCATGACGGTTTATGGAAGATCTTTTTGAAAAGTTTAACCTGGAGTGTTCCCATGAGCATAACTCAATGGTTTCTTGTGAAACACACTAAGTTAATCCAATGGAATAAGTGGTCGCCATTTCATACCTTTGGTTCTGTAAGTTTCACATTATTTATCATCAGAGGGCTTGTATCCGTAGTGAAAAGAATGGATCAAGCTAAGAGTACTTAATATTAAAACGTCAACTAGAGGTTTGATCATATGAAAAAGACTCAAAAACTAGAAGTGGTGCTCTGGAGCATAGCATTTCCAGGCTTTGGGCAGTTGTTGAATGGTCATGTTATAAAAGGATTCTTATTTATTTTATTAGAATTTATCATTAATAGCATGAGTACATTTAATCTGTCTATCATGTATAGCTTTCTTGGCAGAATTTCGGAAGCCGGAGAAGTCATCCAATACCAATGGATCATGTTTTATCCATGTGTTTACATGTATGCGATGTATGATGCCTACAAATTTTCAGATGGAGAGAATCCTCCGTTATCGTTTCTTCCATTTGCCTTCGCTGCCTATTTTGTCACGATTGGAATCATGTATTCCCCCCAACCATTCCTTTCCGTTCACTTTGGTCCGATTTGGCTGCCCATGCTTGCACTAATACCGGGACTGGCGGTAGGGTTTATCATTCGGGCAATTATGTTGAGGTTTGCATATAGATGATTTCAGAGCTTGTCATAACTGGATAAGCCCTATTATTTAAGTAATGACACTACTGAAGGACTAATGGTCATAGTTGTACCGATACACAATCTTACTACCCTTCACACCCAATCGAAAGGTAGTCTCCAGCTCCACTTTTGTACAAAGTCAAAAGACCCGTCGAATTCGACGGGTCTTTTTGCTTTAACCTAAGCCAATGGTGGCGCCTTTTATAAGGCGAATGATGTATTGTGAAAAGACCTTCTTCGGTAAATTCGTTAAGGATTGCCCGGTAGCTGAGGCCGTCAAATTCGTTTCTTATTCAAACCCATCGACTGCTTCAATCCGGGAAAATTTTTGTGCAAACGTCTCAAGTCATTGTCTTTCTTCACTCTACGGTCTCTTCTTGACATATGGAAGAACTTTCAGAGCCGCTTCCATTGGATAATCTGGGTGGGTTACCTGAGAGCAAACAGTCTTACCATTTTGATTCAATAATAACTTTGAATTGTAACGTCTTTTCCCAGCTGAGATGAACAATCTGAGCTGGGAAAAAATCCCCTTATAAAAAATATATTTAAATTTTAAAAAAACCATTGTAAAACGCTTTCAATTTTCTTATAATTGAAAACAATCAACAACTAAACCGATTTAGTAAACCGATTTACTCGTTCGAAGAATAGGATAACACCAAAAAAGAGATGAAAGTCAAAATTTTTTCCTTTGTTACTAAACCGATTTAGTAAAAAGGGTATGGAGAAGGATTTATGAAAAGAATAACGATTTCAGATGTGGCACAGCATGCCGAGGTATCAAAAAGCACCGTCTCTCAATATATGAATAAGCGATACGACTACATGGCGCCGAAAACAAAGGAGCGCATCCGGATGGCCATCGAGGAATTGGGCTATCAGCCGAATATCGTGGCCAGAAGTTTGAAGCAGAAGTCGACGTCCACCATTGGCGTGATCGTGGCGAATATTTTACACACCTTTTCAACACAGACGATCAGGGCAGTGGAGGACATTTGTAATGAGCAGGGGTTCCACATCATTGTCTGTAATGCAGATGACAATCCTGAAAAGGAACGTGAATATATCGAGATGCTGAGAGCGAAGCAAGTAGACGGGCTCATCATCTTTCCGACGGGAGGGAACATCGAACTGTATCAAAGGATGGTCAAGGAAAAGTATCCTCTCGTATTTGTCGACCGGATCGTGGAGGGTCTCGAAACGTCATCGATCATGCTTGATAATGAAAGCGCTATAAAAATGGCCGTCGATCATTTTGCTGAAAAGGGCTACGAACGGATCGGCATCATGACCACTTCCTTGCATCGCCATGTGACTCCCCGTGTGGAACGGATCAATGGTTTCAGAAGAGCGCTGCGAGAGAAGGGAATTCCTGTTCGTGAAGAATATATCAAGTCTATGGAACTGGAATTCATACAGGATGGTCTCCGTGACATGCTTTCAGCCAGTGAACCGCCTCGGGCATTGATTGCCGGGAACGATCTGACGTTGATCGAGATCTTAAGGTATATAAAGACAAATCATATCCGGGTGCCGGAGGAGTTGGCGCTGATCGGGATAGACGATGTATCATTTGCGAGTTTGTTTACACCGGAACTGACAACGATTGCTCAACCGACGTTCGAGATGGGGAAACAGGCTGCAGAATTATTATTGAACAAGATCAAAGACCCGGACTTTATCGAGGAAAAGCAGATTTATCGATTCATACCAGAGCTGATGATTCGGCAGTCTTGCTGAAAATGTGGAAGAAAGAGGGGGATGGCACCATGACCATGAAAGATGTAATCACCATTGGAGATGCCATGATTACGATGAATCCGACATCAAAAGGACCTATGAGATTCGTTCATTCATTTGAACGGAATGTAGGGGGGGCGGAATTGAATGTCGCCATCGGATGTGCGCGGCTGGGGTTGGATACCGGCTGGATCAGCCGATTGGGGAATGATGAATTCGGCCGTTATATCCAGCATTTTGTGAGGGGGGAAGGAATCGATACTTCCCAAGTGAAGCTGGTAGACGGGTATCCGACTTCCGTCAATTTCAAGGAAGTGTTGGAGGATGGGTCGGGACGGACGTTTTACTACCGGTTGAATTCTCCTACGCTGACCCTTACGACTGATAGTTTAGAAGAATCCTATATTGCCAATGCGAGAATCTTACATATTACAGGAGTTTTTCCAGCAATCGATGAAAAAAATGTGGCGATCATCAAGCATGCGGTCACGATCGCGAAACGGAATGGCGTCCTCGTTTCCTTCGATCCAAATATCCGATTGAAATTGTGGAGCAGGGAGAGGGCGAAGGAAGTGCTATCAGACATCCTTCCATTCGTGGATATCGTGCTGACGGGAACGGATGAGGCCGAGCTCCTGTTTGATACAAAGGATGAGAAGGAAATCATCGAAAAGTCGAAACTGCTCGGAATCTCCTATGTCGCCTTGAAAAAAGGTGAGGAAGGTTCAGTGGGCTACCACAATGGTGAAATCATTCAATCAGCTCCTGTCACAGCCAGGAAAGTGGTCGACACAGTGGGTGCGGGAGACGGCTTCGATGCTGGTTTTCTATATGGGGTCCTGCAGCATTGGCCGTTAAAGAAGATACTGATGTTTGCAAACACAATCGGCTCCATGGTGGTCAGTGTATCCGGTGATAATGAAGGGCTTCCTTATCTGGAAGATGTACTGGTCCAGCTGGGGGAGAAGGAATTTATCGAACGCTGATTCACTGGACTTCCATGGCGGAGAGAAAAAAGGGGAACTCACTCGATGATGAAGAAAATGATCGAAACGATTCTTCATGAAAACGCACTTGTGCTGGCTGGGGTTGATAAGAAAGAAACCAATGATCTGCTGAAGAAGATCAAGGAAGCAACGCGCATCTTTCTGTATGGAGAAGGACGTTCGGGATTGATTGGCAAGGCATTCGCGATGAGGCTGATGCACTGTGGATACGATGTGTATGTCATTGGCGAGACGATCACGCCGAGCATCGACAAAGGCGACCTCATGATGGGAATCAGCGGATCGGGCACTTCGTCTTCGCTTTTACATCATTTTTCGAAAGCGGAAGAAGTGGGTGCTACTCCGTTTGTAGTAACCGCTTCCACCCAACATGGGCTGCCCCCGGATTGCACACTGGTGATTCCGGCAGCGACGAAGCACCGGCGCAAGGAAGAACCGGCAACGATTCAGCCGCTTGGAAGCCAATTCGACCAAAGCGCACACCTGCTGCTGGATGCCATCATTCTTGCCCTTCTTGAAGGAAAGGGTCATAACGAAGAACTGTTACAAAGACATGCGTATCTAGAGTAGCAATCCAAATTTAGTATGGTGGTGAGAACATGGGGGAAGTGAACGTATCACATGAGGAGCTGCGGCAATGGACTGCCGCAAAACTTGTCGGGGCAGGCCTGGAGCCGCATCATGCCGGGGTTGTTGCCGACGTCCTGGTTCATGCCGACCTCCGAGGCGTCAGTTCCCACGGAGTTCTGAGAACCGAGCACTACGTCAGAAGGCTGCATGAAGGGGGACTGAATAAGAACCCGGCATTCTCGTTTGAACAGACCGGACCTTGTTCAGGAATTTTCAATGGGGATGACGGCCTCGGTCATGTCGTGGCAAAGAACGCGATGGAAGAGGCGATCAAACTCGCTAAGCAAAGTGGGATCGGAATGATCACCGTCACAAACAGCAGTCATTGCGGGGCGTTATCCTATTTTGTCCAGCAGGCAGCCGAAGAAGGACTGATCGGTGTCGCGATGACGCATACCGATAAGATCGTTGTCCCGTTTGGCGGAGCGGAGCCCTTCCTGGGAACGAATCCGATCGCGTATGGGTTCCCGGCAAAGAACCACAAGCCCATCATTTTGGATATGGCGACGAGCAATGTGGCCCTTGGAAAAATCCTTTACGCAAGGGAAGCAGGGAAGGACATCCCAGAAGGATGGGGTGTGGATGAACAGGGAAGTGCAACGACGGACCCTAATAACGTGAGCGCATTAACCCCATTTGCAGGTCCAAAAGGATATGGACTCGGCATGGTGGTGGATATCTTCTCAGGACTATTAGCCGGCGCAGCCTTTGGTCCCCATATTTCGAAAATGTATGGCGACTACAACCAGTGTCGGAAGCTGGGGCATTATGTGTGTGCGATCAATCCTTCCTTTTTTACAAATAAAGAGGATTTCCTCTGCTCGATGGACAGGATAATCGATGAGCTTCATGGGGTGAAGCCCGCTGAAGGTTTCGATCAGGTATTTGTGCCCGGGGAGCCGGAACAGATAAAGGAAGAGAAATATCTGAGAGAAGGGGTCCCGATGACCGAAACCGTTTATCAGTATCTGCAATCAGGAGAGTGACGATTTACCTTGAAAGGGGTGATGAGGAGAGGGATATTTTCTTCTGGAAGATCGAACTCTTTAACGCATGTTCAGGGGCAATGAAAAAACAAGGGGGATATGAAAATGAAAAAATTCAAATGGGTTGCGATGATCACAGCGATCATGTTACTTCTTTCAGCTTGTGGATCGGAATCATCTTCAGGCAGCGAAGGAGAAAAAATAAAATGGAAATTCGGACATCTGGCAGATGAGAATCATATTTGGCATAAAACAGCTTTGGAGTTCGCTGATTTAGTCAAAGAAAAGACGGACGGCCAAATTGAAATCACGATCTACCCTAGTAATCAGCTCGGAGGGGAAACCGATACGATCAACAGCATCAAAGCTGGAACGGCGGACCTGGTCATTTCAGGTGAAACGATGGCGAACTGGTCTCCGAAAGCTGCCTTGATGGCGGTACCATACGCATTCAGAGATGCAGAACACCTTCAAAAAGTAGTGGAAGGCGACATCGGTAAGGAGATTGAAGAAGAGATCAAAGATAAAGTAGGTCTGACGCCTCTTTATTACCATACACGTGCACCTCGTAATTTAACGTCAAAAGAACCGATCAGCACGCCTGACGATTTGAAAGGTTTCAGTATGCGCGTTCCGAACGTCCCTTTATTCCTTGATGCATGGAAAGCGGCAGGAGCGAAACCGCAGGTCATGGACTTCAATGAAGTATTTACCGGCTTACAGCAAAATGTGATCGACGGTCAGGAAAATCCGGTTGACCTTATCCACAGCGGCGGGTTGTATGAAGTGCAAGACTATGTGAATGAAACAGAGCATGTGTATTCATGGATTTATATCCTTGTAGGAAACAAGCAATTTGAAGAATTGAGCGATGAAAACAAGAAAGCGGTTCAAGAAGCGGCCAAGGAAGCTCAAGCTTTCGGGAAAGACCTTTTCGACAAAGAAATCACAGAGTATGAGAAGAAGCTGAAAGATGAAGGCATGAAATTCAATGAAGTCGATCAGGATGCTTTCCGTGAAGCGATGAAGCCGGCGATCAAAGAGAGCTTGACCGACGAACAGTACAAATTATATGAAGACATCCTGTCAGTGGAATAAACCATGTAAGGCATATGTGAAGCATATGCCTTCTTTATAGAAAGGAGTGGGGAAGAATGAAGGGGACAAACATCCTTACACGGACATTGGAAGCGGCGACGATCTTATCGTTTCTGGGTGTCATCGTAGTGGTGCTGATACAAATCCTTTCCCGTTATTTACCATACACAGCCATATGGACAGAAGAACTCACGAGATTCCTGTTTATCTATGCGATTTCTTTCGGGGCTCCGCTTGCACTGAAGAATAAAGAATTCATCAGCGTGGATATCTTGACGGGATTACTGCCCAACAAAATTCAAGAAATATACGAAGCGTTCATTTACTTAGTCGTTGTCGTTCTTTCCTTTGTCATTGCCTATCATGGATATACGTTCATTTCCGTCGGAAAAGGGCAGACATCAGCGACAATGGCCGTGGATATGTCCATCATTCACGCGAGCATTATGATATCCTTTGTGTTCATCGCCATCTATTCGATCATGCATGTCATGAACGCATTCATGATTCCTAAAGAAAGGAGTGAAAGCTGATGTTAGCCGCCATTTTATTTATTTCATTTTTAATTCTTATCTTTATCAGTGTGCCTATCGCATTCAGCTTAGGGATCTCTTCCATCATTTATCTGCTTATCGCCGACATCCCTCTTTCCATCGTCCCTCAAAAAATGTTTGCAGGGTTGAATTCCTTCGTATTGCTATGCATACCTGGATTCATTTTGGCAGGAAACTTGATGAATGCCGGCGGGATCACAGAGCGCATCATCGGCTTTACGAATCATTTTGTCGGTCATATCAGAGGGGGACTGGGCCTTGCGAATGTCGGTTCTTCCATGGGGTTTGCCGGCATTTCGGGTACCGCCCTTGCAGATACGGCGAGTATAGGGGCCGTGATGATTCCGGCGATGAAAAAAGAAGGGTACGATGCGGACTTCTCGGCAGCCGTCACCTCGTCATCATCGACTGTGGGGCCGATCATTCCGCCCTCATTGCCGATGATCATTGTTGGAACTCTGGCGAGCGTATCGATTGGAGATCTTTTCTTGGCCGGTGCCGTTCCTGGTGTCCTGCTGGGATTAAGTTTGATGCTCGTCACGTATGTCATTTCGGTGAAACGGAAATACCCGAAAGGTGAACGACAGCCAATCAGTGTGATCGCTAAATCGTTTACAGGTGCTTTCTGGGCATTATTAATGACCTTTGTTATTTTGTTTGGGATTCTGGGAGGCTACTTTACGCCAACAGAAGCTTCCATCGTAGCCGTTGTGTATGCGTTAGTGGTCGGAATGTTCGTCTATAAGGAATTGAAACTCAAAGATCTTCCTAAGATTCTACTGGATTCCATGGTCAGCACGGCCTCCATCATGTTCCTGGTCGGCTTTGCCAATCTGTTCGGATGGATCTTGGTGAGTGAGCAGATTCCGATCCTCGTGGCAGATGGAATCCTGGGTATTTCCGAGAATCCGATTGTGGTCATTCTATTAATCAACTTGCTGCTGCTGTTTGTCGGAACATTCATGGAAACGATCGCAGCGTTGGTCATTTTATTCCCGGTCTTGTTACCGGTCGCATCGAGTGTTGGAATGGACCCGGTTCATTTCGGCGTGATGATGGTTCTGAACCTGGTCATCGGATTATCCACTCCACCAGTCGGGGTGTGCTTATTCGTTGCCTCGAGTATCGGGAAGGTATCCATAGGGAAAACGTCAAAGGCATTGCTACCCTTCCTGGGAGCGAGTCTTGTCGTGCTGCTATTGGTAGCCTTCATTCCAGAAATCACTCTATTCCTGCCTGGTTTATTCAAATAGATTACTAGAAAGAAAAGGAGTTGCTTATCCATGAAAGCTGTTCAAGTCACCGGACCACATCAGTTGAGCATTGTGGAAAGAGAGAAGCCTGTCATCACCCATGAACAGGACGTTTTGATCAAAGTAAAAATGGTCGGCATCTGCGGATCCGACATTCATATTTATCACGGGACCAACCCCCTTGCGACCTTACCGAGAGTCATTGGACATGAAGTCACCGGGGTAGTGGAGGCTGTCGGGGATGGAGTAGCCACCCTTTCTGTTGGAGATAAGGTAGTCATTGAACCAATCGAGTCCTGCGGCCAATGCTATGCGTGCCGGTCAGGCAGGGGAAATGTGTGCAGCAACCTGGAAGTTTACGGGGTCCACCGTGACGGCGGCATGCAGGAATATATGGTCATCCCGCATAAGCTGGTCCATAAAGTGAACGAAGAACTGGACTATAAAGAATCGGTCCTGGTCGAACCGTTTACGATCGGGGCACAGGCGAATTGGCGCGGTGATGTCAGGGATGGGGACACTGTCTTCATCATGGGCGCCGGACCGATCGGGCTCTGTTGTCTTAAAGTCGCGAAAACAAAAGGCGCCACCGTGATCATCAGTGATTTAAATGAAAGCCGCCTTGCTTTTGCCAAAGAGTGGGGGGCTGATCATACGATTGATGCTTCCCGCGTCAATGTCATAGATGAAGTCATGGAGCTGACGAAACAGGAGGGAGCAAACGTGGTCATTGATGCCGTCTGTATCCCGCAAACCTTTGAACAAGCCATCGAAGCCGCATCTGCAGCAGGACGGGTGGTTGTCCTTGGGTTCGATGAAAGGCCATCCCAAATCACGCAGCTGCCGATCACGAAAAAGGAAGTGACGATCACCGGGTCAAGACTGCAGACGAATCAATTTCCGGTAGTCATCGAGATGTTCAATGACAGGACAATCGATACGAGGGGAATGGTGACGCAGGAATTCCCGCTGAACCGAATCGAAGAAGCGATCCACTTAATCGAGACATCACCGGAAGACGTACGGAAGGTGGTCATTTCATTCGGGTGATGCGGAAGACTCTAAAGAAGGAAGGAAAGATGCGCTATGATCAGAAAAATCGACATACTGAATCGAATGATGGAGTCCGGAGTAGTGGCAGTTGTGCGTGCAGAAAATAAGACAGATGCAGAACGGATATCGGATGCCTGCATCCAGGGCGGGATCAAGGCCATCGAAGTCACCTTCACAGTCCCGGGGGCTGAAGAGGTGATCCGCTCCCTGAAAAGCACGTTCAGAGCAGAAGAACTCATTCTGGGGGCTGGGAGTGTCCTAGATAGCGAGACAGCGAGAATTGCCCTATTGGCGGGAGCAGAATATATTGTCAGTCCCTGCTTTGATAAAGAAACGGCTAAGCTGTGCAATCGCTATGGAATTCCATACATGCCGGGCTGCATGACGATTACAGAAATGAAGACCGCTATGGAATATGGTGCAGATATCGTGAAGTTGTTCCCGGGGAATACGTTCGCCCCTTCCATCATTTCATCCATTAGAGGGCCAATCCCTCAAATCTCTGTGATGCCTACAGGAGGGGTCAACCTCCAAAATGCGGCAGAGTGGATCAAAAGCGGGGCGGCTGCCATAGGAATCGGAAGCGACTTGACCAAGCCTGCGTCCCTGGGAAACTATGATGAAGTGACAAAACTGGCCACACAATATTGCGAGATTGTGAGAGAAGCAAGAGCGGCAAAAATGTATACATAAGAAGAGGAGGTTCGATCGATGAAGATGACATTCAGATGGTATGGAGAAGGAAATGATAGTATTTCCCTCAAGCAGATCAAACAGATACCTGGTGTGGAAGGGATCGTCTGGGCGCTCCATGATGTCCCTGCCGGGGAAGAGTGGCCCTCAGACAAAATAGAGGAAGTTAAGAATCAGGCAGAACGATTCGGTTTGAACATTGATGTTGTGGAAAGTGTAAACGTTCATGAAGATATAAAGCTTGGTTTGCCTTCCCGTGATCAATACATTGAAAACTATAAACGAACAATCGAGAAATTGGCAGCTGCCGGTGTAAAAGTGATTTGCTATAATTTCATGCCGGTCTTTGACTGGACAAGAACCGATTTATTTAAGGAAATGGAAGATGGTTCAACGGCTCTATTCTTCGAAAAAGCAAAAGTGGAAGATATGGATCCATTCGAATTGGTCGATAAGATCTCCCGTAACTCCGCTTTCACCATGCCTGGATGGGAACCAGAAAGATTGTCTAAGCTGAAGGAATTATTCGAAGCCTATAAACAGGTCACTGAAGAAGACTTATTTGATCACCTCGAATATTTTCTAAAAGAAATCATACCGGTCGCCGAGGAGAACAATATCAAAATGGGAATCCACCCAGATGATCCGCCTTTCTCCATATTTGGATTGCCGAGGATTATAACAAATAAGCAAAATATCAAGAGAGTCCTTTCTCTTGTGGACAGTCCTTCCAATGGAGTGACCCTATGCAGCGGATCCCTCGGTGCGAACCCTGATAATGATATAGCGGATATGGTCAGAGAGTTCTCCGATCGAATCCCATTTGCTCATATCCGTAATGTAAAGGTATATGAAAATGGAGATTTCATAGAGACTTCCCACAGATCGGAGGATGGATCTGTCGATATCCTTGAAATCATAAAAGCATACCATGAAAAAGGCTTTACAGGATATGCAAGACCTGACCATGGCAGACATATTTGGGGAGAAGAGTGCAGACCTGGATATGGCCTTTATGATCGAGGGCTGGGCATCATGTACCTATGGGGAATATGGGATTCTCTACAACGTGCGGGGAGGAATGGATAATGTTACCTGAACATGAAAGCTTGAAAGGAAAAGTGGCTGCAGTTACGGGAGGCAGCGGGGTACTCTGCCGTTCGATGGCCAAAGAACTCGCCAGGCAGGGAGTGAAGGTCGCGATCCTGAATCGGACAGCAGAGAAAGGAGAGGCAGTGGCCAAGGAAATCAGAGAGACAGGTGGTGAAGCCATCGCCATCTCTTGTAATGTACTCGATGCTGAAAGTGTGAAGAAAGCGGAAAAGGTTATCATCGAAGAATTGGGCATTTGTGATATCTTAATCAATGGAGCAGGCGGTAATCACCCTCGTGGTACCACTTCTAACGAAACATTAAACGTGGAAGACTTGGAGACAGAAGGTATTCAAACGTTCTTCGACCTTTCTCCAGAAGGGTTTGGATTTGTCTTTGACCTTAATATCCTTGGTACACTGATTCCGACCCAGGTTTTCGCGAAAAATATGGTGAATCGGAAAGGTGCTGTCATTATTAACATGTCCTCCATGAGCTCACCGTCTCCCATGACGAAAGTTCCCGCCTATAGTGCAGCGAAAGCAGCGATCGATAACTTTACCCAATGGCTCGCTGTTCACATGGCTGACTCTGGAATTCGCATCAACGCCATCGCCCCTGGCTTCTTTTTGACCGAGCAAAACAAGGCATTATTAACCCATGAAGACGGTAGTTTAACAGAGAGATCGACCAAAATCATCTCTCAAACCCCGATGCGCAGGTTCGGTAAACCCGAGGACTTACTGGGCACGTTACTATGGCTTGTAGACGAGGACACGGCAGGATTTGTAACAGGTATTACGGTTCCTGTTGATGGTGGATTTATGTCTTATTCGGGGGTTTAGGGATGTTAGAAACCCATGTGAATGAGGACTGAGTAAGCATATTCAGGTGTACGGATGTTTCAATAAGAAAGCCAGTAATCATAGCGATTACTGGCTTTCCTTATTCTTTGAACATTGGGAAGGACAGGGACGGTTTTTATGCTTCCAAAGCAAGGGAACCGCTCCTGTGCTCTTCTTCCCACTATTGATAGTTAATGATCGCAGGGCTAGGATCCATTTTCAACACATCCTCGGGCTTCATGACGGGCTCATCCTTATCATAAAAGATCTTGAATGCGCCATACTGTTTCGGTTCATCACGTATGTACTTCCGGTACAGGGCCTGCTTGTCCGCAGATGCTCCCCAGCCGTCAAAGTTTATGGCGATTTCGACGTTGTTTGTCGGTTCAATCGCATCTTTATTCGTCAGTACGGCACCGGTGAATTGGTGGACGAGGACGAATTTATCCGGGAGGTTGTTCTTTTCCGCGAGCTCCGATACATACTCGACTGCCTTCTGGATTTCCTTGCCATCCACTTGTCCGAGATCCTCTCCGGGTTTTTCCCCTTCAGCTACGTGGAATTCCGTATCGATTGCCAGGTGAACATGAGGGTGCTTAAGCCACTGCTCAATCATTTTCACCTGCTCCATGACCGTGTCCGTTCCGAGCTGAATATCGAGCAGCACCAGTGCGTCATGCTTCTCCGCAAGCTCCACATACGTTTCAATATTTTCCTCCGACGTCATTCGCACATAGTCTCCATCAGGACCCGGCTCACTCTGGGCCATTGTCGTAATCAACTCGATCGTCGGGACCGCCGGACGGTCGGGATCAGCGTCGGAATAGGCCTGCGTCTGTTCCTTCAGCTTCTTCATATACTCCTCAGGCTCCATCTCGCCCAGAATCCCCATATGTTCAGACTCCGGCGTCCCATAGTAGGCGACCAACCGATGATCCTTTAATGGTCCATCTGAGAGATCTTTCACCCCGTCTGCCAGCGTTTCACCCGCAGGAACCGTACGCTCGGGATTTCCGCCCTGCGCCTGCATATCAGGCATTTCCTGCTGTTCCTCTTCTGACAGGCTTTCCTTAAAAGACACAGCATCTTCAGACGGTTCCAACGGTTTAAAGGGCTTTTCGTGCTTTTCTGGTTCTTCTTTTTCCGTTTTTTCCGTGTTGGATTCGTCCTGTTCGGAAGCCGGCGCTTTCTTCTCACTCTCCTCTGTGGTCGAAGGATCAGCGCAAGCTCCCAGTATAAGTAATCCAGCTGCAAGTAGCAGCAATAATTTTTTCATTGCCTCACACATCCTTTTTATATAGAAGAATATGGAGGACTTTAACACATTTTCCTGTACTTGAAACCTATGTAAATAAATTGATAGAAACTCTTAATCCAAACGTTAAAGGGGACAGTTTCCCTGTCCCCTTTGGTGGGACAGCGGGGACAGGTCCCTTGTCCCAGAAGTGACTTTTATAAAAGGGAGGAAATGGGATGTAGATTACGGAGTATGCGAGGGGGAACGAGTTGGGGGTTCAGATTGAAATGAACGGAATTCCGTCTACTATTAAGCCGTTTAGTAGACTAATGGACTTACAAGACTTGAATTCGGGAAATTACATAGATTTGTATCTACTTTGGTATGCCTAAGGGGAAAATGCCGAATTTCTCACTCCAAAAGTCAAATCTTCTTCTCTTTCCTTCCTATTTATCATAGTGGTGAAAAAACAGGGACGGACCTCTGCTTCTTACAGCAGAGGTCCGTCCCTATGCACTTAAATATTAATAGGTGAAGGAAGAATATCCAGCGCAGGGTAAGCTCTTTATTTTTGAAAATTTGTCTTGAGTGTGATTCTCTAATTTTGAAATGTCTTAAAAATGATGGTTAGGAAGTCTTATGAAAAACTGGGAAGATACAATGGAAACCATTTCATATGTTTTTTTAAAAATATGTTTCTTCGGCAGGTTTTGTAAAATGAAACGGGGTATGCAACTCCTAAAGTGGATATCCTGGCTGTTGTAGTCAGGGACGATAAACTATTGATGGTCAGTCAGAGAAACGACAGATGGTGACTGGTCGCTTCCGGACGGTTGGGGTGACATAGGACTGACCCCAGGTAAAGTGGCGGTCAAGGAAGTAAAAGAAGAGTCAGAGTTTGATGTGAATGCAACCAAATTGCCGGGACTACTTGATAAGAAGTGCCACCCGCTAATCATTACTGTTGTGTTAGCAAGATTCCACTCTGTCTCATCTTTAAGGTTCATCCGAGCCTTGTTTTTTTATTCTTCTTGCATGGATTCTTCAAATTCCTCGAATGTTCTCCATTAAAAATTCAAATACTTAGGTAATGGCAGATCAATCCTTAAAGGGTGGTTTGATTGAATGAACAATTGCAAGAATACGACGAAGATAAGTAATTGGTGCGTGGTTAGTATGGCCTCGATTCCTTTGGTGATGACCTTGGGGAATTCCATGCTGATCCCTGTATTGCCGATTTTTGAGAAAGAGGTGGGGATCACTTCTTTTCAAACGAGTATGATTATTACCAGTTACTCTAATGCCTCTATATTTCTGATTCCGGTGGCTGGATATTTGTCGGATCGGTTCGGAAGGAAGGTGGTAATACTTCCCGGTTTAATCATTGCGTTAATTGGGGGATTGGTTGCAGGCTATGCTTCATGGAAGATGGATGATCCCTTTACGTGGATCATCATCGGTCGAGTGCTGCAGGGGATCGGTGCGGCTGGTGCAGCTCCGATCATTTTACCGCTGGTGGGTGATTTATATAAGGATGATGATGAGAAAACAAGCTCCTGTCTTGGGGTGATTGAAACCTCAAACACATTCGGCAAGGTGTTAAGTCCTATATTGGGGACATTGTTTGCCGCTTATTTATGGTATCTTCCTTTTTTTTCTATTTCTGTTTTTAGCCTCATTTCGATTGTCCTTGTCATCTTCTTCATTAAAGTCCCTAAGAAGAAAGAGAAGCCGGTTGTGCTGACAAAATTCATCATGGATACGAAAAAGATTTTTAAACAGGAGGGGAAATGGATTTTTACTGTATTTCTCGTGGGTATCTACATCATGCTCGTATTGTTTGCCGTCTTGTTTTTCCTTTCTGATTCATTGGAGAAAACACATGGCCTGTATGGGGTGAAAAAAGGATTCGTTCTGGCCATTCCTCTACTGGCTCTGTGCATCGCTTCCTTTATAACAGGTAGAAAGATTAAAGGTGAGCTAAAGGTAATGAAGGTGATCATGACGGTGAGCTTGATTCTGATGAGTGTCAGCGTTTCTTTGATAGGCTTTGTGGATGAGCGCCTGATTCTTCTCCTGTCCGTTTCAAGTTTCCTTGGTCTATCGATTGGTGCCCTGCTACCTACAATGGATGCATTGATAACCGAAAATATTGAAAAAGAGGAGAGAGGCACAATTTCTTCTTTCTACAGTTCATCAAGATTCATCGGGGTCGCTGCCGGTCCGCCATTAATGGCTGTTGTGATGAAATCTCTATTGAATCAAAGTCTCATCGGTGCAGGAGTCCTTGGTATTGGAATGTTTCTTCTCGTACTGTTTTTTATTCAAACTGAAAACTCACCTGGAGTGAGTAGAATAGGAGGGAAAAAATGAAACCACTAGATAGCGATTTTTCCGAAACACATCTCCCTTTCTATAGTGTAAATAACGAGAAAGGAAGGAAAATATGTGAAGATCTCTATTATTGGACGAATGAGATTGTGAACGTCTGTTTCTACGGAGTTCCGGGAAGCAGGGATTGGGTAATGATTGATTGTGGGATGCCTCACTCTAAGAATAAGATTATGGAAGCGGCTGAGGAGTGGTTTGGTCACTCAGGTAAACCGCAGGCCATTGTGTTGACCCATGGCCATTTTGATCATGTCGGGTCATTGGAGCCGCTCTTAAAGGAATGGGACGTTCCTGTTTATGCCCATGAATTAGAAATCCCTTTTCTTAACGGTGAACAGGACTATCCGAAGGGTGATCCCACTGTGGATGGTGGTTTGATCAGTGAGTTGTCACCACTGTATCCTCATCATGGAATCGATGTGTCTGATAGTCTTCACGTTCTTCCGCAAAATGGTGACGTCCCCTTTATGCAAGGGTGGAAATGGCTCTATACACCTGGCCACACGCCGGGGCATATATCCCTTCACCGGGAGTTGGATGGAGTGCTGATAGCCGGTGACGCCTTTGTTACTGTGAAGCAGGAATCCCTGTATCGGGTTGTGTTTCAAAAGAAAGAGATCAGCGTCCTCCGAGGTATTTCACGATGGATTGGGAAGCAGCAAAGGAATCAGTGGTGACATTATCGAATCTGAATCCGAAGATGGCTGTCACTGGTCACGGAGAAGTGATGGCTGGGAAAGAGTTGGAAGGATCTTTAAGAAAATTGCTCGAAAACTTTGATGACATAGCTTTACCGGCTAATCGGAACCCTCATTCATGACGTTCTCTTTCGAATAATTCCATCCGTGTAGGGAAAGTTAATCTAGAAAACACCATTTTCCCTCTTCTGACTGAGAAGAGGGTTTTTAGCGATGAAAAGGTCGAAAGGATGGAATGTCTAATGGATTTGGATTGGGTTTGGAAAGCGATTCTCATTGTTTTGGCGGGAACCTTATTGTTAAGAGTGGCTGGGAGGAAGTCGATTTCCCAGATGACATTGGCACAGACGGTCATTATGATCGGAATCGGGTCATTATTAATTCAACCGGTAGCTGGAAGGAATATCTGGACGACGATAGGTGTCGGGCTTGTTCTTGTCTTAACGCTGATGGTCATGGAATATTTACAGGTGAAATCAGATCGTGTTGAACAAATGATCACTGGAAGATCCAAGCTTCTCATGGAAAATGGCCTATTGATTGAAAAGAATTTTAAGAAGTTACGAATGACGGTAGATCAATTTGAAATGAAACTAAGACAGCAGGGAGTCAGTAAACTTTCTGATGTGAAATGGGCGACGCTTGAGCCGAATGGACAAGTCGGAGTGGAATTGATGCCCCAGGCGAAGCCGGTTACGATGAAAGATTTCGAACAACTCCAGGCACAAGTACAGAGACTGATCAATATGCTTGAGGTACAACCTTCCACGAGGAGGTCAGTCAGTCAGGAAGTGGGAGGAGAAGATATATTTAAAGAGATCAAACAGAACTCCTCCGTCAATCCTCCCCCAAAACATCTTCAGTAGTAGTAAGACAGGAATCTGCGAATGGAGGAAGTTCATGAAAGCAGTCACGTATCAAGGAAAGAATTCCGTAGCCGTCAAGAGAGTAGAGGACCCGCGGATACAAGACTCACAAGACGTCATTGTCAACATTACATCAACAGCCATCTGTGGATCCGATTTGCATCTTTACCAGGGGAATTTCCCACTCCCGATCGGGTTTGTCATTGGACATGAGCCGATGGGGATCGTAGAGGAAGTCGGGAAAGACGTGACCAAAGTAAAAAAGGGAGACCGTGTCATCATCCCCTTCACGGTGGCGTGCGGGACATGTCACTATTGTCAGCATCATTTGGAGAGTCAATGCGATCATTCCAATCCCCACTATGACTCTGGAGGATTGTTCGGGTATTCGGAGAAGTTCGGTAATTATCCCGGGGGACAAGCGGAATATCTCAGGGTGCCATACGGGAACTACACCCCTTTTTTAGTACCGGAAAATTGTGAACTGGAGGATGAAGAGCTCCTCTTATTATCCGATGTACTCCCGACGGCCTTTTGGAGTGTAGAGAATGCCGGTGTGAAAAAAGGGGACACGGTCATCGTCTTGGGATGTGGGCCGGTCGGATTGATGGCCCAACAGTTTGCCTGGAAAAAAGGGGCAGAGAGGGTCATCGCGGTGGATTATTTCGAATATCGCTTACGTCACTCAAAGAAGATGAACCATACGGAAGCCTTTGATTTCACCCAATACGACGATATGGGGGAAACGTTAAAAGAGTTGACCAGGGGCGGAGCGGATGTGGTGATCGATTGTGTCGGCATGGACGGGAAGAAGTCACCCCTTGAATATATGGAACAGAAATTGAAACTTCAAGGGGGAACGATTGGACCGATTCAAATCGCCACCAAAGCTGTCAGGAAGTGTGGAACCGTTCAATTGACCGGGGTATATGGCGGTCTATACAATCTGTTCCCCCTTGGAGCATTCTTTGCCCGTAATATTACATTGAAAATGGGGCAGGCTCCTGCGAGATCCTATATGGCCCCCCTTTATGAACAAATCGTCAAAGGGGAAATCGACTCCACTTCCATCATCACACATATACTTAAGCTTGAGGATGCGGCAAAAGGGTATCAACTATTTAACCAAAAAGAAGACGACTGCATCAAAGTCATCTTGAAGCCATAACGGTAACTAGGAGGGATTTAGTGTCCCTCCTTATTTTTGTTCACGGGACACTATACGCTTACATAAAGTGGAAGGGTGTTGTAAAAGAGAGATAGACAGAGGAGATGAGACTGTGTTTTATCATATTAAAGAGCTCCAGTATGAGGCAAAACCATGCAAGCCCAACCCGGCTTATGCGAACCAGCTACAAGAAATTTTAGGTGGACAATACGGGGAAATTTCGGTTATGATGCAATATTTATTCCAGGGATTCAACGGACGGGCGGACAAAAAATTCCGTGATTTGTGCCTGGACATCGGGACGGAGGAAATAGCCCATGTAGAATTACTGGCCACCCTTATTGCCCGCCTGCTGGATGGTGCCCCCGTATCTGAACAGGAAGCGATGTATAAGAGCAATCCGGTTCTCGCGGCAGCGATGGGTGGAATGAATCCACAGCATGTGATTGTGAGCGGGCTGGGTGCGATGCCGGTGGACAGTGTGGGAAATCGGTGGACAGCGTCATATATTGGTGCAAGCGGTAACCTCCTGGCCGATTTCCGTGCCAACTTAACGGCAGAATCAATGGGCCGGTTGCAGGCAGTGAGACTATATGAACTGAGTGATGACCCAGGTGTCCGTGATACGCTTTCCTTCCTGATCGCCCGTGACACAGCACACCAGAATCAATGGGCAGCAGCCATCGCGGAACTAGAAGAGCGTGAAGGAGATATTGTCGTACCGACGACGTTCCCGAGGGAGCTTGAGAAGCAAGCTGTTTCTTACGACCTTTATAACCTATCCAGAGGGGAAGCAAGTGCCGAGGGACGATGGGCGCACGGACCGAGCATGGACGGGAAAGCGAATTTCCAATATATCAGTGAGCCTGGACCATTCGGATCAAAACCTAAACTAGCCCCGGCTCCTAAATATGTACATGATACCGTGCCAATGCCCCCAATGATGAAATAATCCAAAAAACCAAGGAAGTTGAATTTGACTACTTACATCGGACCATGCCATTAAAGTACCTAAAAAAAGAACGGCTGCAATGGCAGAATCAGGCATGCTGGCGCCAGTCGCAATATTATCAAGGCAGGCATGTGGAGGCTCTGGAGGTGTGGGAGGCAATCCGATCCCCTTTTCCTTCAGAAGTTTTTCCACTTGCTTGATTTCTTCTTGCGACTCTCTATGCAGTCCTTCACTAACTACTGCATGGTTAAGCTGCATTTGTAGCTGCCAACAGATCGTTCCACGTTCCAATACCTCCCCATCATGCAGGTGGTTCTTCTTTTAGGTTTCCACTTAAATTACCCATAATCAGCTCGAAAAAACCTCCAAATTATATGCCAGGTAGAGTAAAGACAAAGAGATGTGCTTCTTTTGAAAGGTAAGAAGCACGTCTTTTTTATATGCCATTCCTTCGCTATCATGTGTTGCTTTATAAGACAACTGCGAAATATGTCGTAATTTGTATATTGAAAATATTAAGAAAATTTTAAATATACAGTTGACCTATAACGTCATATGACGTATTATAATTATCAATATGATGTTATGAGACATCATAAAATCTCGGAGGTGCTTTTATGACACATTCATTATCCCAATCAGCAATTAAAAACAATGGAAAGGAGAAGGCTTTAATGAAACAAGAACATGTTAATCAAATTCAAAATGTAATGAACGCAATTGAGAAAAAAAATGTTCAAAATGTATTTTTCGTAGCTTGCGGCGGATCAATGGCCTCCTTATCTTTTGGTGACTATTTCATCACAAAAGATACTGGAAAACCTAGCTTTGTTTATACTTCTAATGAATTTGTTCATTTGGATCCTAAAGCTTTGAATGAAAACAGTTTAGTTATCTTACGTTCTCATTCTGGAACAACACCGGAAACAGTTAAAGCAGCTACATATGCTCGAAATATAGGTGCTCTCACTGTTGCCATCTCTATGGATGTAGAATCTCCACTTTGCAAAGAAGCAGAATATATCCTTCACTATAATTACAAAGATGGATCAAATGCCATTGATGGTGAAATCGGAATTTATTACACATTCATTTTTAAACTATTGAAAACCCTTACAGGTGACGAAAAGTATGATAGGGGAATTGATCAGTTAAGCAATCTTGAAGGATTAATCGAAACGAATCAGGAGAAGTATAAAGACGCAGCTTTTGAATTCGGTAAGCGGAATAAGAGAGAGAAAACCATTTATACGATGGCAAGCGGCGCTTATATCCATCATGCATACTCATTCACTAGCTGCCTTCTAATGGAAATGTTATGGATCAATTCAAATGCTATTCATTCAGGGGAATACTTCCACGGTCCTTTTGAAATCACGGATTATGATGTGCCTTTCCTCATGATTGTTGGTGAAGGTCCAAGTAAGCCTTTAGATCAGCGGGCGCTGGATTTCGTCACAAAATACAGTGAGAAAGTAGAAATAGTAGACGTTAGCAAATTCGATTACAGCGGTGTGGATGATGACTTGAAAGAGTATTTTGGTCCAGCCTTGGCAGGTCCTGTTATGCGACTTTATGCAGATGGATTAGCAGAACATACAGGTCACCCGCTATCTGTAAGAAGATACATGTGGAAAATGGAGTATTAATTATTATTTAATTGGTGTAGAATCTATTATTAAAAATAACGGTATGGATGAGGCGATAATATGAAAAAAATGTTCAGCTTTCTTCTAGTAGGCTTAACCGCGGCTGGTATTCTGGCAGGGTGTAACTCATCTGTTGACTCAAGTTCCGAATCTAAAGAGGATGAGGTCGTTATTGATTTCTTTCACCGTTGGCCCAATGAACCGAGAAAATCATTCTATGATGAGAAAATCAAAGAGTTTGAGGAATCGCATCCTGGTGTCACCATTAATGTCGATTCTGTTTTAAATGACTCTTATAAAGAAAAGGTTAGAGTTTTAGTATCAAATGATGGCCTGCCAGATATTTTCTCTTCATGGTCAGACTCTTTTGCTGAAAATCTAGTCAACTCAGGCCGGATAAAAGGACTAAATGACATCATGAGTGAAGATCAAGAATGGAGTGGAAATATTCTTGAATCACAGTATGCAGGGTTTACATTTGATGACGTAACCTATGGTATTCCTTTCACAGTAGATGGAAAAGCCTTCTTCTATAACAAACAAATCTTTGAGGAAAATAATATTGAGGTTCCAGAGACATACGATGAGATGATTGATGCATTAGATCAATTAAAGTCGGCTGGTTATGAAACTCCTCTTGTAGAAGGATTAACAAATGCATGGGCTATTTCTCACTATATGGGTACGATCTTTGATCGTGTCGTGGATCCTGAAGTTCGCGAGGCAGACTATAAACTGGAAAGTGCTTCACCCTATACAGATGAAGGATATATTCAAGGTTTAGAGATGTTCCAAGAGCTGACTACTTATATGGGAGAAGTCTCTACCGCCATTGATCACGAAGCAGCAAGAAATATGTTTGCCGCAGGAGAAGTGCCGATTCTATATATGCAATTTGCTGAAGTAGGTTTGGTTCAAGACATTGGAGATGTAGAAATTGGTTTCTTCAACTTCCCTGAAGTTAAGGATGGAGAAGGACGAGCGGATTCCCTGACGGGTGCTCCTGAAGGCTGGGTGCTTAGCAAGGATGCTCCAAAAGAAGCGGTTGAATTCCTGAAATTCTTGACTTCTGAGGAAACAGCTCAGGACTTTACGAAAGCAGATGGCCAATTAAATGCTGTGAAAAATGGTGTCACGGAAGAGAATACCAGTCCTACCAGCTATGAAGCGTATCAAATTGTGTTAGATGCATCCAATACAGCACCATGGTTTGATAATGCGGTTGATATTACGATTGCTGATATCTTCATGCGTGGTGGTCAGGAACTGGCTACGAAACAAAAAACACCAGAAGATATTATGAAAGAGGTTCAAAAAGAAGCAGCGAAAATGAGTGAGTAAAGGGAGGGCCCTGACATTCGGGTGTCGGGGCTTTCTAATTATATTGAAAGTGGGTGATACGTATGAAATTAAAAAAAATGTCTTTGACGCCAATTTTATTCCTTTTACCAACCGTCCTATTTTTAGGCGTTTTCATTTACATACCACTCATTCAAAACTTTTATAACAGCTTCTTTGATTTCAATGTATTTTCAGATTCAAAAAGTTTTGTGGGTTTAAGCAATATAAAAGAATTATTCCGGGATGAAGTAATCGGTATCGCATTCTTAAACAATCTGAAATATGCAGGGGTATCGGTGATTTTTCAGATATTTTTTGCCTTAATACTGGCAAGTATTCTAGAAGATAAGATGTTTCGTAGAGTCGCTCCAGCACTAAGGGTCATTTATTTTATCCCTGTCATGATCTCCATTTCAGTCATCGCGCTTTTGTTTGGCTTTGTTTATAATCCGCAAATAGGTTTGTTAAACAGCTTTCTGGAGTTAATTGGACTCGGTGATCTTGCAAAACCTTGGCTTGGTAATTCGACGACTGCTATCTATAGTGTCATTGCCATGTCACAATGGCAAAGTATAGGCTTAATCACCATGCTGTTTATTGTAGCTATTCAAAAAATACCTAATGAATTGTATGAAGCTTCCCACATAGACGGTGCAGGGAAGATCCGTCAGTTCTTTCACATTACTCTTCCTCAAGTAAAGGAAACAATGTTTGTTAATCTATTGATTACAGTCACTGGTTCCATTTTGGTCTTTAATGAACCCTATATTTTAACCAATGGAGGACCTGGTAACAGCTCGATGACATTAGCCGTCCATATGTATCAAAATGGATTCTTTAAGGACAATATGGGTTATGCTTCTTCGATCGCCACTTTAATGTTTTTGTTGTCGGCTATCTTTGCATTAGTCCAAATCAAAGTGTCTAAAACAGGAAAGGAAGATTGATGATGAAATTAGAAAATCTTACAACTGAAAAATCAATTTTCCCGGCTGCTCAAAGAAAGTACATGCCACTTAAAACACGTATATCCAGAAATATAGTTTTTCTTGGATTATTGATTTTCGCCTTGATGATCTTATACCCACTTTTTTGGATGTTTATCTCTTCTTTTAAAAGTTATCAAGAAATTTATTCAAACGTTTGGGCACTTCCTAGTGAATGGCACTTTGAAAATTACGCATTGGCCTGGGAAAAAGGGATTCAAAACTACTTTTTGAATAGTGCTTATGTTACTGGCTTTTCAATCCTCCTTACGGTAATGACTGGTACGATGGCTGCCTTTGTTTTGGCCCGATATCGGAATCGCTGGATTGATGCGGCTCTTCTATTTATCATTGGTGGTTTGATGATGAATCCAGAAGTTGCTCTCATTCCTTTGTTTGAGATTTTAACATTCTTTAACTTAATCGATACGAGATGGGCGTTAATTTTAACGTATGTTGCTTATAGACTTCCTCTTACGATTATCTTAATCCGCGCTTTTTTCATAACTGTACCAAAAGAGCTATCAGAATCTGCCTTAATTGATGGATGTAGTGAATTTGGGATCTATTGGAGAATCTACTTGCCTTTATCTATTCCAATCGTCATTACTTCGGTCATTATTAACGCCTTTTATGCATGGAATGAGTTCTTATTCGCAACGGTATTTATCAATTCTAGTGAATTGAAAACGATTCCATCCGGCTTAATGGTCTTCAGGGATGCTTTAAGAACCGATTGGGGTGTCTTATTATCTGGAATGGTTATTGCTTCAGTACCGATGGTTATTTTATTGATTGTTCTGCAAAAATATTTAGTACGAGGCCTATCAGAAGGCTCGGTGAAAGGATAGTGACCTATGAAATTAATTACGGTTGGTGACAATGTTGTAGACTGCTATTTGGATCGTAACGAATATTTTCCAGGAGGGAATTGTGTTAATGTCGCTGTTAATGCTAAACGCAATGGAGCGAGCACTGTTGGCTATATTGGTATTTTTGCTACGGATGAACCTTCTAAACATATTAAAAAGTCATTGCAGCAAGAAGGAGTTGACTTTCATTATTCACGGGATGCTATTGGCATTACCGGCCAACCCAAAGTGACGCTTACAGAAGATAATGATAGGGTGTTTGTTGGAGGTCCTAAAGACTCTGTCCAACATCGGTTTAAAATTCAACTTATTTCAGAGGAAGTTGACTACCTTAAGCAATTTGATATTTGTCATGTGAGTTGCTATTCGTCAATGGAAAGTGAGTTGCCTAAGATTGCTAAAGAGCTTAACGTTTCGTATGACTTTTCAAATCGAAAAGATCTAGAATATATCTCATCCATTGCTCCGTATGTAACCTTTGCCTTCTTCTCGGCTGCAGAACTATCTGAGGCAGAACTTAATGAATTCATTGAAAGCCTTGCCCCGTTTGACTTTAAAATTATTGGTTTAACACGGGGAGGAGAGCCTGCGGTATTTGTTCATAAACAAAACATCTATAAACAAAAATTACGAAGCATTGAAGTGGTCGATACAATGGGGGCAGGAGACAGTTTGATTGCTGGCTTTCTAACCGAATATGTGAAGAGTGTTGACATTGAAAAGGCAATTGAAAAAGGGACCATTTCTGCTGAAAGGACATGTCAAGAGTATGGAGGGTTTGGCTACCCTGCAAAGATGTAATTCATTTTATTTCGGCCATGGTTCATGTATAATTATTGTAAAATTGAGATATTGAGGCGTTGACAATGGAAAAAGACAATCTTAATCGAGATCAGCTTTACTTATATGAAGAAATAATGACCGGCCTTACCCAATATATTGATAGCCATGGACTAAAAGAAGGAGATCGAATCCCAACGGAAAAAGAGCTGGGGGATTTGTTTAAGGCAAGCCGTATATCCATTAGACGTGCCATCAAGGAATTAGTAGAGGAAGGCACTCTAAAAATTGTTAGAGGTAAAGGAACGTTTGTAAGCGCTCCAAGAAAAGAAATTCATTTGTTAGATTTGCAAGGTTTTTCAGAAGGATTAACAACCGAAAATGATACCATTACGAAAGATATCATTTCAATCCAGAGAGTGAAAAGTAATAAGGATCTAGACCGCATTTTTGAAAGTCAATACGATGAATATATAGAACTGGTAAGAAAAGTTTATCGCAATGATCAGGCATTAAGCCTGGACTTTGCCTATTTACCGACTGCCCTTTATCCAGGCATCGAAGAAAAAATCACTCCTGAAAGTTCCACCTTCACCATTATTCATGATGATTATGGAATAGAGTTTAAAAAAGTAAATAAGAACTTGGAGTTTGTTCATCCTGATGAAGAAATACAAGGACACTTAAAGGTGAATAGCTTAAATTTGCTCATATTGGTGGATAAAGTGATTTACGGTGAACATGATGCACCTGTCCATTATTCAAAATACTATTTAATTGCTGAACGGGTGAAATTAAGATTGGAACATATCATTAACCAAAATTAAATAAAGAGGATGAAAGGGATGTTTAAAGCAGTTATTTTTGATTTTGATGGGCTGATCTTAGATACGGAAACCCTTCATGTGGAAATATTTCAAGAAATGTTTAGTGACCATAATATTGAATTTCCATATTTAGAATGGATTGAAAATATCGGTTCAAAAAGCAAATTCTCTATATTTGATTTATTAGAAAGGGAACTGGTTTCAGCGAAGGTAGACCGCGAGCTATGGAAAGTCCAAAACCAACAAAAATTTTCTGAACGGGTAAGCGCTCTCGAGGCACGGCCAGGTGTTATTGAATACTTGAATGCCGCGAAAGCCGAAGGGCTAAGGATTGGACTGGCATCAAGTTCTACCAACAAGTGGGTGACGGATCATTTAACGAACCTTAATCTGATCGATTATTTTGAAACCATTAGAACGTCGGATGATGTGGAATTCGTAAAGCCGAATCCTGCTTTATATAAGTTAGCTGTAGAAGACTTGGGTGTGTCGCCTTCAGAGTGCCTTGCGTTTGAAGATTCTGCAAATGGAGCATTGGCTGCAGTTGAGGCTGGTTTAACATGTATCATTGTCCCCAATCATACGACCCGGCATCTGAAGTTTCCAAATGTGAAACAAAGATTGAACTCCATGAATGATGTACCTTTCTACCAATTGCTAGAAGAGAAGAAATGAATAATCATTCCCCGCATACTTCATGAAATTTAGTGTTAGGATTTATACAATAGACTGTATGCGGTCTACATGTGAATGGTCATACTTGTAGACATGCATCACCTCCAAATAAAGATCAGATTGCCTCTTTATTTTCTACTCAAGATTGGAATTAGTTGTATGATTCAATTGTTCATGACCGCCTCCTTCAGAAATGAAAATGTAGGTATTGTTTAATTGGCAGTGGCTTCTGATGAATAGGAAAGTTGGAACCTTCTTTGCTTGGCCTTCTAAGGTTGAAGAAATCGGAGAAGATATCGCAGGTCAAAGAATTGGATACTTAAAATGAATGGTAAGCAGAGAAATAGACGAAATATCGGAATAAAAAGTCATTTCGATCATCAGGCAATGGCTTTTTATTTTCTTGAAGATATATGGTTGCATGTCCGTTGGCTCAATTCGATTTGTGAGTCAGCACGTGATAAGTCCCTCAGGGGCAGGCATGTATTTAAGATAGTCGTGAAAATAGGGGGACGGACCTCAGGTTCTTACAACTCTGTTCCCTGATAAGATGAAGTTTATGTGCCAGAAGGTTAGGTACCAATTTCAACAGCGGTGTTCAACACAGCCAATCATAAATAAACTTGCTCAACCACCAGTCCATTTGGTGGTTCTTTTTTTACAAAAAACATACTTCATCCCTAAAAACTTCCCATCCTGTACATAGATTGTTCATAGTTTCGTAATAATTTCCTTCTAAGATGAAATCAACAGCAGAGTTCAACCGAGCAGAATAAATGGAGGAGGAAACAAAATGCTAGAACATAACAATCAAAATGAAGAAATGAAGCATATAGAATCAGACAATGAAGCTAGGAATAAAGAGGATATGCAAAGAAGCGAGAAGCCGAAAAAACCTTTTAAAGGACGAGGATTTCTATCCACTGTGGGAGCGGGGATCATCGGTTCGGTCCTGACACTGACGGTATTACCTCAAACCGACTACTATCAGAACCTGTCCCAGCCGAGCATCGAACAGCCAGCAGGGACCACCGAGCATGAAGAAGCTTCGGCTGATTCAGGAATCACTCCCACTACAGTGTCAACCGGGGGCGATGTGGCGAATATCGTGGAAGATGCCTCTGAATCGATTGTCGGGATCGTCAATTATCAGCAGCAAAGTAACCGCTCCACTGGTGGTTCACAAGATGCTCAAGCAGGGACAGGTTCAGGGGTTCTCTTCAAGAAAGAAGGGGAAAGTGCTTATATTATCACCAACAACCATGTCATTGAAGGTGCACAAACCATTGAGGTTTCTCTCTATGACGGTGAAAAAACCAACGCGGAGCTGGTCGGGGCAGATCCACTGACTGACCTTGCTGTATTGAAGATCGATGGTAAATATGCGGACAACCTGTTGGAAGTGGGGGATTCCAGTGCACTGCGCGCCGGTGAACAGGTCATCGCCATCGGGAACCCCCTCGGCCTCGATTTATCAAGGACTGTTACACAAGGAATTGTCAGTGCCGTCGACCGTACCATTCCGGTGCAGACATCTGCAGGTGAATCTGAATTGAATGTCATCCAAACAGACGCGGCGATCAATCCGGGTAACAGCGGAGGGGCGCTTCTGAATTCAAAGGGTGAGTTGATCGGGATCAACAGCGCGAAGATCTCCAACTCAGGAGTAGAAGGACTTGGCTTTGCCATTCCAAGTCAGGATTTCCTGCCGATCGTCAATGAAATCATCGAAACGGGAAAAGTGGAGCGGCCGTATATCGGAATCGGAATGACGAATCTTGCCGAAGTTCCCCGCAATTACCTGAAGGATTTGCCTAATGAAGTGGAAGCAGGTGTGATCGTTGCAAGTATCGATGAAACATCAGCGGCATCAGAAGCGGGGATCAAAGAGGGTGATGTCATCACGAAGCTTAATGGTCAATCAATAGAGGACGTGGCCGACTTGAGAAGGCAGTTGTATGCTGACCTGAAGGTAGGAGATCAGGTTGACTTGACCATCTTCCGTGGGGATGAAGAAATGACGATCAGTTTGACTCTGACTAGTAATGCAATGATTAACTAATAGATTTGGTTGTGTGGTGCCTGGTACAAATCGAGTGGGTTTTACCAGGTACAGATGGAGTGAAATGTACCAGGTACAAATTAAGTGAAATGTACCAGGTACAAATTAAGTGGATTGTACCAGGCACAAATTAAGGGAACTGTACCCGGTACAAATCATGTAAATTATACCTGGTACCAAAATGAAGCGAAAATAGGCACCGGAAAATGAGTACAAAGGAGAACGAGTGAGTGGATAAAAAGAAGCGTACGATCACATTATGGAGTGTAATAGGAGGCCTTGTCGTCGTCGGCACGATGCTTGCCATGTTTGGCTTTTCGCAGGAGGAAGTGGTGGCGAAGGTGGGAAGCAAGTCGATCAGCAAAGAAGACTTGTATACGACGCTTGTGGACCAGTATGGGGAAGCAGCCCTGGATACACTGATTGCCGAGAAGATTGTGGAGCTTGAGAGTGACAAACAAGAAATCAAAGTCAAGGACAGTGAAATAGATGAGGAACTGCAGACAATTAAAGATTCATATGGGGGCGAAGAGGCATTCAATGAGGCATTGGCCTCAAGCGGAGCGAGTCTTGATAGTGTCAAAGAGAATATCCAATCCTTTTTGTTAACAGAAAAATTGCTGAAGGACAGAGTCTCCATTTCAGATGATCAGATAAAAGAATATTTTGAAGCGAATAAAGACTCGTTTGCCGAAGAAGAGCAGGTACAGGCAAGCCATATTCTTGTAGAGGATGAAGAAACGGCAAAAGAAGTGAAGGACAAGCTTGATGACGGTGAGGATTTCGCGGAGCTTGCCAAAGAATACTCCACTGATACTTCTAATGCCGAATCAGGCGGGGAGCTGGGCTATTTTGCAAAAGGTGAAATGGTGACCGAATTTGATGACAAGGCGTTTGCCATGAAGACGGGGGAAATCAGTGAGCCTGTTAAGACGGAGTTTGGCTACCATATCATCAAGGTGACGGACAAAAAAGAAGCGAAAGAAGCGGTTCTTGAAGATCATAAAGAGGAAATAAAGGATATTCTGTTTGATCAGGCACTACAAACGGAGTACGGGACTTGGCTTGAGGAACAAAAAGAGGAGTACAAGGTCGAAAATATATTGAAAAGTTAATGAACCGGCAAATATTTGTTCATAAATTGGCCATAACTTCTGGAGAAAATGATATGGAAGGGAATTGAATCCTGACTTTATCGTCCGCTACATAAGTGGGTTCGATACCTGCAACACAAAAAAAGGAGGAAATAAAATGAATAAGAAAACACTCACGTATGTACTGACAGGTGCATTATCTGTCGGGATCCTGGGGGCACTTCCAGCCTTTGCTGCTGAGGAGGACGCTGCGAAGACAAACGACGCGGCGGTTGTCAGCAAAGAGACTGATCGGGCATTTGGCGCCCATCGCGGCGGTGGACATGGGAAGTTCCATCTGGATGAGGAACAGTTGAAGGAAAAAGCAGAAGAACTCGGGATCGACAGCACCGATAAGGATTCACGGGAACTGGCCAAAGAGATCATGGATGCCGAACTCGAAAAAAGAGCGAACACATTAGGGATTGAAACCGAAGGAAAAGATCACCGTGCAGTGATGGAAGAAATACGCCAAGCGGAAATGAGCGATAAAGCGAAAGAGCTGGGGATATCAACTGAAGGAAAAGACCAGGAGGAGCTGGCTCATGAGATAAGGGAAGCATTGGTTAAACAGAAAGCAATAGAACTTGGAGTGGAGACCGAGGGCAAGGATTTGGACGAACTGGCAGATGAAGTCAGGGAAGCAACACTTGCGAAACAGGCAAAGGATCTTGGAATTGAGACAGAAGGAAAAGAGCATCATGAATTGAAACAAGAGGTTTTTGAAGCCTCCATTTTAAAAGCCGCCAAAGAACTGGGCATTGAAACAGAAGGCAAAACGACAAAAGAACTGATGGAAGAAATCATGACCTATCATGCCGATGAAGCGAAAAAACTGGATTTCTTCCCATTCAATAAGGAAGAGGGATTCTTTTTCCACATGGGCGGTAAGAGCCATCACGGCGGTCCTGGCCATGGAAAAGGCCCTCATGAATCTGCGCCTGAGGCAGAACAGAGTGAAGTACCATCAGCCGAATCCCAAAGTGACACATTATAGGACAACCTAGACAGAAAATCCCCGCCAAGTGAGCGGGGGTTTTTCATTAGGGGGAAATAAATAGAACCGAGGGGTAAAAACGACTATAATTTAACTAGAGAGAAGTCGGGAAAGGAGCGATGTTGATGAACGTGCTGGTAGTAGAAGACAATAAAAGTGTCACGTCCATGCTGGAGATGTTTTTTATAAAAGAAGGGATTCAAGGAGAGTTTGTCCACGACGGGGCTGAAGGGTACCGGCGTTATAAAGAAGGTGATTGGGATCTCATCATCCTGGACTGGATGCTTCCGGGGATGGATGGCGTCACCATATGCAGGAAAATCAGGGAGGAACGGTCACAGATCCCTGTCATCATGCTGACGGCGAAAGACAGTGAATCCGATCAGGTGCTTGGGCTCGAACTCGGTGCCGACGATTATGTGACCAAGCCCTTCTCGCCCCTTGCCCTGATGGCAAGGATACGGGCTGTCACACGGAGGTATCAAGGGGAGAAAAACAGTGCGTCAGGAAATCACGATGTCTCGACGGCTGACTTCCAAATCAGTAAGGAAACCCGTGAAGTTCTTCTTAAGGGTGTTCCGCTTACCAATCTGACGCCGAAAGAATTTGAATTGCTTTATTATCTTTCACGTCATCCACGTCAAGTGTTCTCGAGGGAACAGCTTCTCGAACGCGTATGGGGGTATGATTTCTACGGGGATGAACGGACGGTCGATGTCCATATCAAGCGGCTTCGCAACAAAATCGGCAGCAAGGAGAAGCCGTACCTGCATACGGTCTGGGGAGTAGGGTATAAATTCGATGAGACGGCGGCCGGGGATGAAATTTAGATATCTTTATCAGCTGCTTCTCAGCCATACAAGCGTACTCATCATCGCCTTCTTGATCCTTGGCACCCTGTTTTCCCATTATGTCGAAAATCTTGTCTACGAAAATAAGGTCACGGAACTCAGGTCATACGGAGACAAGATTTTATCGGACCTCGAAAGGCCAGGTCCGAGAAGACCTCTCTATCTGGAGGAATACAGCAACTTGCTTCATGCACGGAACATCGATGTGATCACGTTTAACCGACAAGGGGAGGTATCCTTCTCCAGGGGAGGCGTGTACCCGCGGATCGAGCTCTCAAAAGAAGAGTGGCAAAAAATCGAGCGCGGTGAAACCGTCCCGCTGAAAAAAGATTTCGGACGTTTTGACCAGGCTGTATCTCTCGTCATCATGCCGCGGATCATCAATGATCAGCTGGCTGGCGGCCTGATCTTGATTTCCCCGATCAGCGGCTCGAGGGAAATGCTGAGTGAAATCAATCGCTATCTCCTGTATATCGTGCTTCTGTCACTCGCGATTTCACTCTTGATCAGCTTGTTCTTATCAAAGCTCCATGTCAAAAGAATTCAGCGGATCCGGGATGCCACTTCCCGTGTGTCATCCGGACATTACGATGTTCAAGTCCCAAGCTCCAACTTCGATGAAATCGGCGATCTTGCCGAAGACTTTAATAATATGGTCACGAAACTCCGGGCATCCAAAGAGGAAATCGATAACCTGGAGAACCGGAGAAGGCAGTTCATGGCGGATGTGTCCCACGAACTGAGAACCCCGCTGACCACGATTCGCGGTGTCATCGAGGGAATCAGAAACGACATGATCCCAGAAGAACAGAAAGAGAAAAGCTTCGGTCTCGTAAGCCAGGAAACCAGACGGCTGATCAGACTTGTGAACGAAAACCTGGACTATGAAAAAATCCGCTCCCACCAGGTAGCCCTCACGAAAGTAACCTTACCATTACTGGATGTCTTCGAAGTCATTAAGGAGCAGCTCGATTTGCAGGCTGAAGAAAAAGGGAACGAAATCACTATTCTTGCAGATCCTGATGCAAAGATACATGCCGATTATGACCGGCTCATTCAAATACTGATCAACATTACGAAAAACAGCATCCAATTCACCTCTGGAGGAACGATCACGTTAAGCGGCTCCTCTTCCGGGACACAAACCGTCATCGAAATCGAAGACACTGGAATCGGCATGGACCCCGAAGAAATCCAATCGATTTGGCGCAGGTTTTACAAAGCGGACTTGTCGCGGACGAATAATCCATACGGTGAATTCGGCATCGGACTCTCCATCGTGAAGCAATTGGTGCTGATGCATGAGGGGACGATTGATGTTTTCAGTGAGAAAGGGAAGGGTACGAAGTTTGTGATTCGGTTGCCGCTGTAGGGGAGGGTGAGCATTCATTGAATTGGAGCCTGCCGCTACGGCGGAGGGCAGGTGTAATTGAATCAAGTAAAGATTCTATGACTTACTTAGCTATTATTTGATGCTGGTTTCTCCATTGAAGTAAAAAACCGCATGGATTTCAAAAATCCATACGGTTTTCATCTTTTATATAATCAGTTCATCTCTTCAAGGAATGCTTTTTCAAAGATATCCAGAAGATATTCGAGTGTGATTGGATCACTGTACGTAATCGCTTTTGTATCTAATTCTAGGACTCTATTGTTTTTAACAGCAGGGATATTCTTCCACGTCTGTGTTTCCATAAATGAACCGTCACCGTCCTGGTTTTTACTAAGGACGATATAATCTCCAGCAAACTCTGGAAGAACTTCAGTGCTTAGGGCATAGTAGCCTGGCCCTAATGCATTTTCTTTCACTTTTTCAGGCATTTCCAGTTTCATTGTTTGATATAATAATTCGGTGCCTCGAGCCCAGTTGTTCCCAAATACGTAAGCCGACTTCGTATCATATTCAAAGACCGATACAGTGGCATCCTCACCGATCTTTTCTTTAATCTCTTTCCCTGTTTCTTCCGCACGGGTCGTGAAATCTTGAACCCAATCTTTTGCTTCCTGCTCTTTATTAAGAAGTTTGCCGATTTCCATTTGCTGTTCCAAGTAATCCAATTTCCCCCACGTGTAGGCAACCGTAGGAGCGATTTCACTCATTTTATCAATGTTTTTCGATTGGGATCCCACGATGATAAGGTCTGGCTCCAATTCAACTATTTTCTCGATGTTTTCATCGGATACCACTTCAATTCCCTCCAGCTTCTCTTGAAACAGGGGATTCGTATTCGTCCATTCATCGACACCGACAATTTTACCTTCCAAGGCAAGTACGTTTGGAGCGTTCGAAAGCGCCACAATACGGGAAGGATTCGCAGGTACCTCAACAGGGCCGTTTTCTGATTGATAGGTAATAGTTTCCGATGCTGATTTCTGATTAGCATTCTCTTCCTTTTGTTCAGTCTTTGCCGTCTCGGCGCTGCCACAAGCATGAAGAATGAAGATGGCCATGAGCAGGAAGGGGATGAGTATTTTTTTCAATTTGTTTTCCTTCTTTCTAGTTAATAGTGATAATCATTCTCAATGGTATTTTAAATATACTAATGATGATTATCGTTGTCAATAAAATTTGACATTGGTTCTAAAGTTAGATTTCTATTGAAGTTATTTTATATACAAGGGGTGTTTTAATGACAAGGGGGCGTTTTTTAAAAATTGATTAGAAGCGGTTCTGGTTTATAGTATCAAGCGTATATCATGAAAAATAAGGTTATTGAAACTAGTAATATTGATCAAAGGTAAATTATTGGGATCTGCCCCTGTATACTTTAACGTTCTGGGGGCTGGTCCTGATTTATAACTGGGCCAAGGGACCAGTCCCCGTGGCTCTTTAACAGACATACTCCACATCAAAACCCGGTGAAATGAACTCCATTTTGTCTAAATCCCAATCAAACGTCAGAATGGCCGATTGTGTTGATTTATGTGAGAGGAGGTGTTTGCCATTCTTGATCACCAGGCTTTCCGCTTCCCAAAAGGTAACGGACTCATCTTCTCCGGTACGATTACAAACCAATACACATAATCCCGTATCGATGGATCTTTGTTCCCACTCACCCGTTGGTCCGTGCAGCCCTGGACCCCAAGCCGACGGGGCGATGAGGATCTCTGCTCCTTTAGCTGAAAAGGTGTCTGCGATATTTTTCGTGTAGGCATCTGCACAGATTAAAACGCCCACTTTCACATTCTCCACATCGATTGGGTCAAGGGAAGTACCAGAAGTAGACCAATCATCGGTGATACTTGTGACCTTCCTCTGTTTTCCGATTAGTTGACCATCACGGTTTATCACAAACACTGAATTATAAAGCGCTCCATTGTCTGACTTTTCAGGGCAACCAAGAAAGACATTCGTATTCAAAGACTGAACGAGTGATAAAAAACTTGTCATCCATTCATCAGGTTGAGGCTTGATCCACTCAGTTCCCACTTTCTGAGAAAATTGCAAACCACTAACGGCTAATTCTGGGGTTATAATCCAATCTACCCCATGATCTGCTGCTTGTTTAACTGCCTTTTCAATTAGGCGTTGATTGTGTTTGATGTCACCTGCTATGGGCAGCAAATGCAACAGAGCTACTCTTAATTTATTCACATGAAATCCTCCTTTGGATAGTGAAATGATAGTATTCTGTTTACCAATGAATGAAAAAAAAGTGAAAATCGCATCATCGTGGAGACCTCAAGAAAACCATGATTGTTAACCTTCATGGATCATATGGCGGCACGGTGAGAATGGAACTACAGAGGATACCCGATGCTGTTACCATCATAATTTTGTCGAAAAGTTAAGTTGGGACTTTTTAATTATAAAACAAAATCGATTATATTTTCAGTTATAATAGAATTTAAAAAGTGAGTTTTGATAATTTTTAAAAAATTACCGAAAGTAGGGAAGCGATGCCGATGTATCATTCTGAGTTATTGACCGGTTTACTTCTTAACCTCCTTGTCATTTTGATCATGATTTTACTTATAAGCTTTCATTATCTTTCCCGAAATAAAGTACATAAGCTCCACATTAAACCACTGTCGATCTATGTGGCCAATTCGCTTCTTCTATTATTTAGTCTCGCTTTGTCAGTTCGATTGGAAGATGGATTTGTCTATGATTTGCGGTTCATCCCATTTCTATTGGGGGGGATTTACGGTGGGAACCGGGTCTTACCTTGGCTTGCTGTCACGATGATTGCGGTGCGTGCTCCGATGCTGGGGCCGGGATTAGTGGTTACGGTGATCATGGCGATTCTCTTCACGTTTGTGATTATGTATATGCGTCCGAGATGGGAGAACAAAGCATGGAAGACGAGGGTATATTGGTATACATTGTTGTCGTTCGGTTACTCGGTCCTTTCGTTATGGATTCCGTCCATGATCTTTGATTTCGATTACACGAGCTCGTTCCTGGTCTATTCGGCTGTCCTGAGCGGGTCGACGTTCTTTGTCTTTTACTTATGTGAAATGATTCGAACGATCTATACTCTTCAGTTAGAAGCGATTAAATATGAGAAAATGCAGGTGGTCAGTCACTTGGCTGCCAGCATGAGTCATGAGGTACGGAATCCATTGACAACGGTGAAGGGCTTTCTTCAGCTGATTAATGAGGATCCTTCGAACGTAAGTACCAATAGTGAGCTTTCAAAGGTTGCCGTCAGTGAAATCGACCGTGCCACGGAGGTGATCAATCAATACTTAAACTTTGCAAGGCCACACCCGGAGCTTGAGATGGAAGTGAAGATCCGGAATGAGATCAACCGATCGAAGGAAATCATCATGCCCCTGGCGATCAAAAAAGGGATCATCCTAAAGGCGAGCATCCTCCATCACCATTCCATTATAGGCGACCCCAACAAGCTTCAGCAGATCCTCATCAACGTGATGAAAAACGGGCTGGAGGCAATGGAAACGGGTGGTACACTAAGAATCTTCAGCTACCAGGAAGGAGACAAGGTATTCGTTGTCATTAATGATACGGGAATCGGGATGACCAAGGAACAACTCATGCGCCTCGGGGAACCCTACTTCTCCATGAAAGGCAAGAATGGGACGGGCCTCGGCATGATGACCGTCTTCCAACTAGTAGAAGGTATGAAAGGCACCATCAAAGTCCTAAGCAAACCCAACAAAGGAACCTCTGTGATCCTATCCTTCCCGATCTATAAAGGAAAGGGAAAGGTAAGTAGCGTTAAACAAACAACAGAGGTCCGTCCCTCACTGCGTTAATGCTTTAGTAGAGTGAGGGACGGACCTTGTTATAGAGGGGACAGTAGGGACAGGCACCTCGTCCCAGTATGTCGGCGCCGCTCTGATGTTGGTTAACGGATTAAGAGATTCCTATTTTCATTATCATTCTCATGGTTTTTTGCGGGTAAGTGGATGTTGCTTCTATGTATTTTATATAAATAACACGGCTATTCCAATTAACAGGAAGATCACCAGGATCGATAATATGATTACTCTTCTATTCATGTTAGCAGCCTCCAAAGTTGATGAAGTTACACTCATCTTAACATAGATTCCTGGGCTGTGATTTGCGATCCGATAACGTAAGCCAGAACAAGGCACTGATGAAATTTCCGGCACTCCGCTTGTAGAGTGGGTAAAACAAGCTGTGCAGCAAGGAAATTTTTGCATCCGTCACTGAGAGTAATGAGAAGGGGGAATGTTATGGAATTAAGAGGTCAATTCAAGTGAATTGCCCTTTTCCCATTGTTAAAGATATGGAGCAACCTATTATCCAACAACTCATTCTTAATTTCTCATTGTACGAGAAATACAAATATCTTTTTGGAGAAGTGTTTTATCCACTTCCTTTTCGATCTTAAGGAGAAATAGCCTTTTTACTTTGAAAATATGCAGTGCCAAGTAAGGAACTTATTAGCCCTAGTTCAAAGAAGTTTGTAATGGCTCCACTTTCGATCGGCAAATTTACAGCACTTCCGATAATCATCGCCAGGGAACCCACGAAGAACCATATCCACTTTTGTTTACGCCAGATGATAATTGAAGCAAATAGCAATACAAGTGATACAGTTAATACCATGATGGGAGGGCCATTTGACGGTTCGCTGGAGCTATAGCTTAACACGCCGTACTCCATATTTGCCTCAATGTTAAGTCCGAACACCTCAGTGAAAAGCTCCAATAACATCAATAAAACGGTTAATACATAGGCAGATACTTTACCCAAAGGTTGTTTAGCCCACAACGTTTCTCCTTGTTCAAGTGTTTTCCAAGCAAAAAGCACGAGTAAAGGTGTGAAGAATGCGTGTATCCAGAATCGAGCAAGGTTTAAGCCTTCTAATAAGGGCCCTTCTCCTATTAATCGACCTGTAGCAATAATTCCGTTGTCATAAATCAGTCCAACAATGACAGGTAATAAAAACACGACACTTAGAACGCGATAAGTTCTAAATAATCGCACTCCTAAAACTAAGAGAACGATATAAGCAACTGTAAAGAAGTAAAAAAGAAATGTATCCATTGCTATCTCCCTCCCATATTTTCAATATCCACCCAATAATATACAATTTACGCCCGGGTTGTCACTTAAAGACATCTAAAAAAGTAGTTAAGTTATGCAAAAAAGATTAAAGGGAAAATTTTCTCTACAGTAAAAAGCTCCCCCTATGCTTAAATAACAAGATAAATAAAGAGAAGAGAAGGGATATGATTATTAGATTTACCTTACTTAAGCAATCTCCTAAACAAGCCCACAGACCAGAGCCAGGAGAGACAGGCCCTTGACCTAGTCTTGGATAGGGGCCGAGGTAACCTTCGAAAAAAGATTCTCCAATAAAAGGAATTTAAAGTGATTAAGAGAATTATAATGTAAACGATGTTTAAGAAGGAGGACCATGAGGTGAACTGTAAAAAGGTAAAAAAACACTTCAAATTTGTAGGCATGAAAGGAAATGGAGCTTTTGAGAATTTTGGTGCAGAAATTCCGAGGGCTGCACAACAATTCCTGGTTAGGTCACATGAAATTGAACAAAGCTCCGGTACTGAAATGGCCATTTATGAACCTAAAAGGGATGAAGATCATCTTGAAGGTACTTATTATGTAGGGATGATTGTGAACGAGACCCCGACAGAAGTGCCGAGCGGGATGAATTTTATGGAATTAAAGCAAGACTATGCTACGGTCAGTGGAAATATCAATCATATTGGCAGCCTGCATGGCGATTTATTGAAATGGACAGGTGACAATGGTTATAAAAGAAATCTGGACGCGTTTATTGTTGAGACCTATCATCCAATTGAAAACGGTGAGGAGGAAGTTGAGGTTTACTTGCCGATCTATGCTTGAAGACAGCAAATATAAAAATGCCTTTAGATGATTCAATGTTAGCTACATAATATTACTCTGTAACTCAGTTCAAATAACTGAGTTTTTTCTCGTAAAATCATAACCGATTGAATATCATCCCTATATCTTTATGAATCACCTGCTGGTAAAATTAGGATTGCGAAACTGGTAAACTAACAAGATCATAGGTATATTGGTGCCTGCCCTCACCAAAGGCAGAGGGGTGGAACTGATTTTACGCTGCTTATAACCGGGTCAAGGGACCTGTCCCCGTGGCTCACTGGAGGTATCGCGATGCTGGATATTAAAACAGACTATATATTTAAAACGATTGAACCGATCAACAAGGGTTGGTCGAGGGACAAAAAATACTATATTGAAACCGATACGGGCGAGAAACTGTTGCTCCGCACGGCTGATCGTTCCGCATATGAGATGAAGAAGAGCGAATTTGAGGTGATGAAGCGGTTGGCCGGAAGTGGACTCCCCATATCTCAGCCGATTGATTTTGGCATTTGTGACAATGGCAATTCTGTCTATTCGCTTTTTACATGGTGCGAGGGGGAAGACGCTCAGATTGTGTTGCCTAAATTGACCGATACAGAGCAATATGAACTCGGGCTGAAATCGGGGCGCATCCTGAGGGAGATCCACTCGATTCCCGTGCCGGGTGATCAAGAGGATTGGGAAACGAAATTCAATGGCAAAGCGGATGGCAAGATCAAGCAGTACAACGACTGCCCCATCAAAATAGAAGGCGGTGACCGAATCATTGCCTATATTGAGGCGAACAGGCATCTCCTTGGAAGGAGGTCGCAATCTTTTCATCACGGTGATTATCACGTCGGGAATATGGTCATTTCGAAAGAAGCAGAACTCTCCATCATCGATTTCAACCGTCATGACTTCGGTGATCCGTGGGAAGAGTTCAACCGCATTGTGTGGAGCGCTTCTATCAGTCCGCACTTTGCCACCGGCCAACTCAACGGTTATTTTAACGGAAGGCCGCCGGAGGAGTTCTTCAAGCTCATGGCTTTTTACATAGGCAGCAATACGCTGTCGTCCGTTCCCTGGGCCATCGCTTTCGGTGAGGCAGAGGTGAACGTCATGAAGGATCAGGCAAAGGAAGTGATGGGCTGGTTTGATCGCATGAATAATCCAGTGCCGACCTGGTATTTGGAGGACTTCTATATTCAGTACATCAATCAGATTCCATACAAATTAAAGTCTCCTTTCGACCTCTCGTTCATCGAGCAATATGGGGAGGTCTTCAAGATTTATGATGATCAGGATTCGGGCAATATCTGCTTTGGGGTAAAGAACGGTGATGAAAGATATTTTATAAAATTTGCCGGAGCACCGACAGCTCGATATGCCGGCAAACCCGAAGATGCCGTCGCGGGTCTTAAATCCGCCGTTCAGGTTTATCAAGATTTGGCGCATTCCAATTTGATCCGGTTGATCAGAGCGGAGGAGATCGGGGGAGGATTCGCCGCTATCTTTGAATGGACAGATGGTGATTGCATGGGAAAAATGTATCCACTGTCCAGGTCGAGATTCTTGCAGATGCCGGACAGCACCAGACTCGAGGTATTCAACGACATCCTGGACTTTCATATCCACGTAATCAAGCAGGGATATGTGGCCATCGACTTTTATGACGGCAGCATCCTGTATGATTTTCACACAAAAAAGACACTCATCTGTGATATTGATCTCTATACCAAAAGGCCCTACATCAATACGATGGGAAGGATGTGGGGTTCGTCACGCTTCATGTCGCCGGAGGAATTCACACGTGGTGCATCGATTGATGAAATGACGAATGTGTATGGAATGGGGGCTACCGCCTTTGCTTTATTTGGCAGCGAAAAGGACCGGTCCATCGATAAGTGGCGGTTGAGCAAGGAGTTGCTTGAAGTCGCATTGAAAGCGGTGAGTGATGATAGGGAGAAGCGTCAGCAGTCATTAGCGGAGTTTAAATGTGAGTGGGCTCGGGGCAAGGCTTATTAGGCGTTAGGATAGTAAAACCAAAGAAACCAACAGGGGTACGCTTCTGTTAGTTTCTTTATGTTTTATAATATGAATATGTAAATGTGTTATTAGGCAATTCAAAGTTTATGCGTATTGGAAGTAATCAATTTTAGCTGAAAGAGGATGTTTATTAAACGCGATTCGAACCTATATCCAAGACTAGTTATCTAGCTTATCCAGCTTGTCGGAAACCGTTTGTAAGATCTTATTCTTTTCTTGCTGGATCTTAAGGAATTTAATCAAAAACCAAATGATGAAAACGATAGGCGCAAGGTAAAATAAGAGGGTCAAGGTTGGGATAATGGAGAAAAGTACATCATTCATTTATTAGTCCCCTTTTGTTTTGGATAATTATAACATATCAAGCAGATCCGGGGGATCAAGAATTCTTTTTACTTTTACTATCCAAACTATCTATTGGGGCAGTCCCTTTACTTCACTGCCCATTAATCGTCACATTTAACAAAAACCCCCTAAACAACTACCCGGACCTTCCTGTTATAGTTATAGTACAATGAAGGTTGAAATAAAGTAGATAATGAATGTCTATTAATATAGCGATGGTAGGGGAAATCAATCATGACACTAAAAAAGGTGAAAAGTATCCTGTTTATGCTGCTTGGATCGATATCCCTGGGACTCGGGATTGCCGGGACTGTGCTTCCGGTTCTGCCAGGTGGTCCGTTTTACTTATTCGCGGCTTACTGCTTTGCGAAAAGTTCCAAGCGGATCGATCGTTGGTTTAAGAGCACAGCCATATATGAGAAATATGTTCTAGCTTTTCTTCAAAAGAAGGGTATGACCCGGAAAGAGAAAATCAGGATCAATGTGACGGCTGATTTCTTTATTCTGCTCTCAGTAGTGTTCGTGGATATCCTGTTCGTTCGGATCATCTTAATCGGGCTCGCTTTATATAAGCATTATTATTTTATAAAGAAAATCGAGACGATATATCCGGAGTCGTATCAGGTGGAGAAGAGCCAGTGATCTATGGGGATTACGGGCTTGTAATGAGCCAAGGAGTTACTAGAGACAATGCTGAAAAGATATCAATTAAAAAGCGATTTCAGAGGGTTCAAAAAAGGGGCAGACTTCTATTTGATTGCTGAATCTGAGTATATTGGCATCAAGGAATTTATTTTACGAACGAAAGACTTATCCACGAGAATGATTATCTCTGAAAGGGAAATGGAGAAATATTTTATTCCTTTGAAATGATACAGCCTAAAAGACCCGTCGATGAGACGAGTCTTTTTTAATTACAAGATAAAGAACATTCGACAACCTGGCATGATTATGAACGAAAGTGGCATGATTAATGGGATTCCGGCACGATTTTTCTAAAGCTGGCTTGATTACTTCAAATCAGGCATGAATGTCCTCGGAGTCGGCATGATTAATAAGCGAAGGATCTTCGCTTCACGACTCAACCCCGCCTGCGCACCAATGAAATATAGATTTCCCAGCTAAAACGGACAATCTTAGGTTTTTTCGTCGGAAAACTTCGATAAGATTTAGGGAAAATACAAAGGAACCACACCTGTGCCACTTAAATGGAGCCAAGGAACCTGTCCCCTTGGTGCATCTCTGAATAGGTGTTGCCCTACACCACAATATTTGAAATAATTGACATTAACCGAACATAAAGAGTAAGGAGGGGGAAACAAAATGATGTATTTTTTTATTTTCGTCGGAATTCTAATCCTTTACTTTGGTATTAGGATTTGGATCGGTTCTAGGAAGATGGAGTTTTACGGAGATAGCATAAAGAATACGTCCCGAAATCCCAGGGATGAAGCATACGAAAAGTCGGCACGACATTCCCAGCAAGCCATGAATCAGAATCACCATTCAGGTGGCGGTCCCAATGTATAAGTCTGAGGGGAGAGGGGAATTTCATTTTAAAAAAATAATGATTACCGTTGTAAGCTTGATAGCAGTCCTTTCACTATTAGGTTGTTCGAATGATGGAACGGAAGTCATCAGCAGTGAGAAAGCTGAAGCCATTGCCATGGAACAATTTGAAAAAAATGTAAAGGAACATAATGAAACAAGCCGTAAGAAAATCAGTATGGATGAAATGGAACTCCTTTCTAAAGAAACCAATTTCAGTAGTTATTCAAAGGCATGGGAAATTACGTTTAACTATAAAGATGGGCTTACTAGAGAAGGCTCAGCAACCAACTCAGTTGCTCATTATAGTGTAAGCCCTGGGGGAGAAATAATTAAAAAGTCAACTTCATTCTAATGAATAACGCAAGGACCACTCATCTCATGAGAGGTCCTTGCGTTCATTTTTTTATTATGCGAGCTCTTTTTATGAGGAAGGCGAGCAGCATCAAGAAAATTTGACACGGAGGATCAAATATGTGAAAAAGCGGCTTAATAAATCAAATTCCGGCACAATTAATCTGAAACCGGCATGATTATTTCAAATCCGGCACGATTATAGCTCTCACTGTTAAAGAGAAGCTGGTTTACAGACTAAAATAGGACTCCACCAGCTAGTTAACCTGCTCAAAGAAGGAATCCGATCCCAAAAGCAAGTATATATATGTCAAAGGACTAAAAAAATCGCATACATAGGATGTGAACGATGTTGAAAAAATGGATCTTCCCCACTCTTATCGGAATAATGGCCGCCATCTACATATTCATCATTCCTCCAGAACCGTTGACACTGAAAATCGTCTTTAAGCTGATCCCAATGGCACTCATCATTCTCTACGCATTCCGTCAGCTGCCCGCCAAACCATCTCCGGCCATGCGCCTCATCATGATCGGCCTGTTTTTCTGCATACTTGGCGACGGGTTTATCGCCGTGTCATTTGTTGCAGGACTTGGGGCATTCCTGGTCGGACATCTATTCTATTTATCGGGCTTCTTGAAAATGTCCAGTATGAACAAGATGCGCCTCGCCGCCTTATTGCCGATTGCGTTGTATTCCTTCTTCATTGGCCGCGAACTGATTACTTCACTGCTAACGGAAGGAAATGAGGGACTCGTGATCCCGGTCGTTGCCTACATGTTAATCATTTCCATGATGGCCCTATCCGCTATCCTGACCGGAAACAAGTGGGCTATTGTCGGGAGCATATTGTTTGTCATCTCCGACTCCATCCTGTCATGGAATAGGTTCGTGTCAGCCATCCCTTATTCGGATGTCTTGATCATGATAACCTACTACTCGGCGCAATTCCTGATTGCCACCAGCCTCGCAAGCTTAGGGAACTCAGTCAGGTATGTAGAAGGAAAAAGTATCAACATGTAAACAGCGTTTACGTCTGTCGAGAAGTCTCGCCAGGCGTGTTTTTTTGACAAATTGTAAAAAAATCCAAACTTTTTCTATATAAGAAACGTCTTATTTAGTGAAGATATATATAAAGCAGGTGAGTGTTTGAAACCCGGAAATAGTTCTAAATCCGAGAAAGATCGACTACTCGAGAAAGCCATGACGGAATACGGAAATGATGTTTATTATATTGTCTATTCCTATGTGAAGGAACATAGCCTGGCTGAGGATCTGACTCAAGAGATCTTCATCAAGTTTTATCAAAAGATGGATACCTTTCGCGAGGATTCCTCTCTCAAAACCTGGATCATCAGCGTGGCCGTCAATCATTGTAAGGATTATTTAAGACGGTGGGATACGAGGATGGTCAGTATATCGAATAAAATCAATGACATGGTCAAAGGAAAGGTAGGGGCTCCGGAACAAACCGTGATCGAGAAGGAAAAGAATTCAGAGCTGATCCAAAGCGTTCTGTCCCTACCCATCAAATATAGAGAGGTCATCTTTCTTTATTATTTTGAAGAAATGAAGCTATCTGAGATCGGGGCCTGTATGGATTTAAACACCAACACGGTGAAGACCCGATTGACAAGAGGGAAAGCGCTGCTTGGTTCAACGATTAAACGTAACGAGGTGTATAACAATGGATGAACTTAAACATTTGCGTGGTTTAATGAAAGAAGAGACCTTTAAAGGCCGTGGTTTTACCAATAAAATGAGGGAGAATATTTTGAATGAGATTCATTCGAAGCGGTCAAAATCGTTCACTTTCAATAAAAAACCAATCCTGGCTCCGTTGATGTCCTTTTTATTTGTTGCGGCATGTCTCTCTGTCTTTGTTTATTTCGGTGGAACCCAATTGGGACTGATTGACGGAAATAACGCCAGTGCCCCCTTTTATCAATACGACGATTCTGATCGTCCTGAATCCCTAGGAGATGAATTCAAGTTTCTCACAAAAGCGCCATTTGAAGTAAAGAATGTCTCGACCAAAACAGGTGAGGATCCATTAGGAAAGATAGATATGGTGACCTTGGTGGGGAAGGAAAAGCAAACGATCAAACTGACGTTTCAATCCATTGAAGGAGATCCCAATCTAACATTGTCCCAGGAAGAAGTGAAAGTGGGTCAATCCAAAGGAAGCTATTATGAATCTGAAGGCCCGGCAAAAGTCAGCCACCTGACATGGATTGAAGGGGATACCATCAAATACGAAATGGAATACTTGCCCGGGGGATCTGACGTCACCTTATCCAAAAAAGACATGATCAAAATGGCCGAGTCGTTTCGTTAATCAAAGAAAAGGATGATGGATACAGAATCCATCATCCTTTTGCCCTTAGTATGTTCCATACACAACCTTAACGATATTTCCGTATTTGTTATAGGTGACTTCTTTCCACTGATTCCCGCCGTTTGCACTTCGATACACAATGATGGTATTACTTCCTGAAGCCTTCCGATAATACTCCGACCAGGTGACTCCCCCTTGGCCGCCGCCATCCTCTATTACGTTGGTGCCGGCATTCTCTGCTGCGAATGTCTGCGTCACTCCTACAGCTGCACCGGCAGAAAGAATCAACGAAGACGCAACCACATACTTTACTGAACACTGAAGGAAACCCATCACTATTGCCATCCCCTTTTGTTAATAAATGTCATTATGTAGTCAATCATACTATATAAATCGTTATTTAGTTTAGGTCTTATTCCCTGTTATTCGGGAGTATTGACCTCCGAATAGGAACATATCTCTCTAATTCTTGTTGGGATATTAATATTTTTATATTTTGCTAATACAAGTTGACTTCGTTGTGTCCATTCGACCTACTCTTGACTATTAAGTGGTGGATAAGGGATTGTGTAAATGTAAATACTTTGAAATAATTGGAATTAAGGTAAAAGACAGCAGACATGAATTCCTTGAATTGAGGTGGAGTTATGTAAAAATTCTTTTGGCTCCCGCTAATGGCGGCTATTGGAACGATGATCGTACTATATGTCATTGGCTTTATAGGAAATATAGAATTCCTTGTGTTTAAAGTTTCACTCTCAAACACAGAAATTGCCATACTACCAATCGCTGTTGGCATCGTAGTGGCGTTGGTTAGTGACCGGGTTATTAAATCCAGGTTTCTAGAATAAGTCAATTGATCTTTTGTTCTTAGCAGAATGGTTGAAGATGTAAGTTGTTCAACATTAAGAAACCTCGATGGGGAGGAAGTAAATGGGACCAGGCAAAATTATTTTAACTGCAATCATGGCAGAAATTTACTCTGGTATTTTAGATGGTGTGGAGAATCATTACGGACTAAATAAACTGGCAAGTACATTTATTTTAATACTGTTAACATATGTAACTGGATAAGCTTTGTATAGGAATAGATTAATAAAATGATATTCTAGTTTTTCTGTTAAAGGGGACATCGCTGCATAAGGTGATTCTCGAAAGTAAGCATTATGTTGTTTGTCATAGCCCCATTTATCCAGAACAGGGTAAGCTGATTGGTTATGAAATAATTCTTCTTAAGACACTGAATATTACAAGATATATTTGCAGGCCTTACAACCATCCATGAAAGGAAAGGATTTATAAATGAATAAACGAACAAAGTTTCTCTATATAGCTACTGCCGCACTTATGCTAGCAGGCTGCTCCGGCAAATCAACCGCAACAGATGAAAGTACCTCAACAAAAGAGGTGAAGGAATCAGACACTCAGGGTGCAACTCCCACCTCTTCAGAAGGCTCAGAATCTGTGACTTCGGATAGTACCTCATCTGAGGATCCTGACTCGAATGTAGAGGATATGGAAACCAAAGAACCACTTTCCCAGTACTCTAGTGAACAAATTGAATACGTCCGGGTTTGGCTGCAGCTTGGACCCAATCAAGCCCTCGATGAATTGAATGTCCGCCATCTTCCTGCAGGAGAAGTAATGAATCCTAATGATGAAAACAGTGCCACCTATCCGGAAAATGTCATCCAATTGGCAGGTTCCCGCTTAGTGGATGGGTCCGTCACGTATAGTGGGAACGGAGATGGAACCATTAATGTGTACAACGTTCCTTTACGCTGGGATGGCGATTATTCTAAGGTAGGCGATGACTTCTACAAAGATATCATTGAAAATACGAAGCTAGTATACGTAGATCCAGGTGACGATAAAAAAATCATAAAATTGATCGAGCTGCTAAATGTTCATTCTTGAATAAAGGTTTAATTTTAGGAGGGTATAAATGTCGTACGATGTAAATTGTCCTTTATGTAATCCACATAAAGATAAGGAACAAAATATTGTTTTGGAGAATGAAACATGTTATTTTTTACAGCATAACAAACATCAAGGTGTCTTAGAGGGAAGTGGTTTGATTGTTCCTAAAAAACATCATATCGATGCTTTTGAGTTAACACAAAAAGAGTGGAACGATACATATGAACTGCTACAGGATGTCAAAAAAGTCTTAGATGAGGAGCATTCACCAGATGGCTATACACTTGGCTGGAATGTAGGAAAAGTCTCCAACCAGGAAATTCCCCACAGTCACCTCCACGTAATACCAAGATACAAAGATGAACCATTGGCTGGAAAAGGTATTAGATTTTGGTTAAAACAAGAGGAAAATAGAAGATTGAAAAGGTAAAGGTGCATACTACAATTCCTTAAAACGGGAAAAAGCTGAAGATCCGGCAGTAAATCTTCAGCTTTTTCTTGAGTGGAATGAAACAAACCACAATGAAGCGTTTTGTTTGGAAAGAACCTAATCATATACTACTTGAAAGGAGTGAAAAGAGGCTTAAGGTTATAAAGTAAGGAGGATGAAATGATGAATGAATATGGAACACTACATGAATCAAACGGTAGTTATGCTTTAAGATTTGAACGAATTTTACCTCATCATCTAGAAGATGTTTTCCGTGTCATTACGAATCCTAGTTACTTCTCCCAATGGTTCCCTTTCGCAACAGGGGAGATGGATCTCAGACTTGGTGGCAAGATTGCCTTCGATGATGGTGAAGGAACGACATACAGTGGGACCATTACTGAATTAGAAAAACCATATTTATTTGGTTTCCGTGAAGTTGATGATCTGATAAAAATTTCATTACGGGAAGAGGGTGAAGGGTGCCGAATGATCTTCACCCATACTTTTAACGACGATACATGGGCAGTTAATACCGCGACAGGATGGCATAGGTGCCTTGAAGTATTGGTCCAAATCGTCAATGGTAATCCAATTAAGTGGCAAGATAACTCAGCTAAGCTTCATAAAATCTATAGTGAAGTATTAAATAAGGAACGTTAAAAGAATATAAAAACTTATACCTCTGGTCACTATTTTTTCAATATTAAGAATGAAAAAGAAACGATTGGGTACTTATGGATTAAAGAAGACAAGGAAAAGAAAAGTGCCTCTCTTTATGAAATATATATTTTAAATAAATTTAGAAATATGGGATATGGTACGACTGCCATGAAAAAAATTGAAGAGTGGATGAGGCAGCATGAACTTTTATTCTTAAAGCTCCACGTCTTTGGGAATAACAAAGAAGCACGTAATTATCATTAAAACAATGGTAATTATTGATATAAAGCATAATAATGGTATACTAATAATACAGGAGAAATATGGAAGGTGGAATTGGATTTGCCAGCATACTTGTAATGGTTTAGCAACTAAATAGTACATTTCTTTTTTGAACATTATTGTTCAACGACAGGAGAAGTGTGCCTATTTTTAACCATTACAGGGAACGCAGGATAATCAGTTGTTTTAATTCCAGCGGGATACCTATAAGGTATTCCGCTTTTTTAATGGGAAATCTTTCTCCATTCAACCATTTTTTGCGTTCCTCTGAATAAATAGGAGGAACTGGTGTATGAGTTTTAATAATTTATTCGCTTATGAGATCATTGCTCAGGAAACACCTTATATAAAACGAAATTGTAGTAAATGTAAAACGAACACAGAATTTTATTGTAGTGAGAAATTCAGGGTGAATGCGAATCAGAAAATAGTTGATATTTGGCTTATTTATAACTGTATACATTGTGAGGGAACTTGGAATTACCCTATTTTATCAAGAGTAAAAATTAATAAAATTGACTCTATGCTAATTCAAAAGTTTATGAATAATGATAAAGAGACAATCTGGTACTATGCTTTTCAAATCAACAAATTAAGAAAACTATGTAATGATGTAAATACAGATATACGATACGAGTTAAGAAAAGAAAAGCTCGATTCACTATCTAACGAGGTTACTATTAGACTTTGCTATAAATATGATTTTGGTCTTAGAATAGATAAACTAATAGCAGAAATCTTTGGCATTTCAAGGTCAAAAGTAAATAAATTGTCTCAGAATGGAACTATTTTACTAAATCCAAACATTAATATGAAGAGCAAAGTTATAAATAATTTACAAATTACAGTCAAAGGTGATTGGTACAAAGTTGATGCTTTGACATAATAGTCCATTATCATTGTTAAGGCTATTCTCTAAGGGGGGGGTTAGGCCGTTTCTTATTGAACAATCTGATGCTTTACTTTAATAAGGTCTTTGAAACGATCTTCAGCAATCGGGCGCATTTCCAGAACAAGGAAATGTGCTCGTTTTTTTATTTTGGGGCGCTTATCTTGAGTAAATTGTGATCTTTCTTTGTGTATAGAGCCATTTGAAAAAGGATTGTTTGAATGTGATGAAGAATATATATTTTATTATGTGGTAGAGGTGGGAAAACATGTAAGCGAAACAAGACTACAAAGCTTTGATTCGGACGGCTCTAATAGAAGATGCTGAAGCAGTACTTGATATTCAACGTGAGGTCATTAAAGAAAAGGCCTATTTTATAGCGGTTTCAGAAGAGTTCAATAAAACGGTGGAAGAGCACCAAGCATGGATAAAAAAAATCATCGAGCATGAAAGAGAAACGATGTTTGTTGCAGAATTTAATGGAAAAGTAGTAGGTTGGATCGTGTTCCGGTCACAAGAGAGAAAAAGGATGCACCACACAGGATCCATCGCCATCATGCTTCAGAAAGACTATCGAAATAAGGGGATCGGCAAGCTTTTGATCAATGAGATCCTCTCATGGGCAGAGCGACATCCAGTAATCGAAAAAGTATCGTTAGGTACGTTCTCCACGAACTCAAGAGCCATAGAGTTATATAACAAGCTGGGGTTTGTCGAGGAAGGGAGAAAAGTAAAAGAGTTTAAGATTAGCGAAGATAAATATGTAGACGACGTCTTGATGTATAAGTTGGTTAAATAGGTAAGAATTATAGGTTTGATATAGAAAAGTTGACGCTTGTGGCGCATTTTAGACTTTTGTCAATAAAAAAGAGACTAATAGAAGAACTCCCGTTATTCCGTTATCGGGGGCGTTTGCTGAAGATCGGGCATCTGGTCTTCACCTTTTCCTTTGTTCAATTATAGGGAGTTTAACGGAAACATGTTTCTTGGTTGCAAGGATATCATCATTTTTTCGAAGGTGGGTGTGTGCTTGTCTGACATAAAATGGTCTATATTAATTCATTCACTCGTTGCTATTATTATAATCATTAGTTTTTTCTTCACGAAGCATCTAGTTCTTACTAGAGTAATGTTATTACTATTTGTAGCAACTGATTTGTTAATGGTTTTAAATCGTGGAAAAATAAGAAAGAGCTTTTTCTTCGTTTGTTCCATAATCTTTCTAACAGGGCTTGTCGTAGCGAGTTTATTAGATAATAGGGGTATGACTCTTTATCCATATATTTTCGGGTGTTGTTCTATCGATTACATCGTATAGAACATTATTTGAGTCAAATGAGAAAAAGTGTGCATAAGAAAAAGCCCAGATCTTGTATGTATAAGAGAAGAGATTATTTGATAAAGGAAAAATATGTGGTAAACTATTTGAAAATTGGGAATTAAAGGGGGCGTTACTTGTGATAAATTATGATGGACGTAAGTTTGTATCAATTGAAAATACAGCTAATGGAGAAGTTTCTTCAAAAACTTTTTTTGAATATAAACAGGAAGGGAATATACTTTCCGCAACTTATAGTGGAGGAGAAATTGTAAAAGGAACATTAATTGGGATTGTGAAGGAAGATGGATGCTTACAATTTAGATATAACCATGTAAACATAAAAAATGTTATTAGGGGAGGTCAATGCTATTCTACTCCTGAAATTCTATCCGATGGTAGAATTCGCCTCCAAGAGAGTTGGAAATGGTTAGATAGCAACCAAAGCGAAGGAGAATCAATTGTTGAAGAAGTTGTACATATATAAAATTGGAATAGGGAAAGTAGAACTAGCACAGAAGAGGATAACGGTAAAAATAAACTAAATATTAATAGTAGATTTTCAGTAGAATGGAAGGTCTGCGAAATAGTAATTAACGCTACTAACTAAATAAATGAAAAACGCCAAGACTCCTTGATATGGAAGGAACATTGGCGTTTTTCATTCAAACAAACGTTACCCAGAAAATTCCCATTAACGACAAAACAATGACATTCTAGCTGTGTGGAGGCTAAGGATGTTAGTGAAAAGAAACTTCACTTTTATTCAATAAAAGGGCCATTTAATGGAGTAAGACTTTCCAACAATACTGGATATATATGTTATTATTGTTTGAGATTGTGAAGAAATGTACTTAAGCTAACGGGCAGTTTAATTGAAAATAAAGAACATTGGGAAGCACGTACCCCCAATGTTCTTTTTGTTAGCTATTAATGCTGTCTTTCTAATGCCAATTTTAACCCAAAGCCAATTAATACAATACCTGTAGCTCTCTCCATCATACTTTGGACATTCGGTGTCATTAGCCATTTGCGTAGATAATTAATGAAAATAACAAATACAATAAACCAGACAATTGACAACAAAGTATAAATTATTCCCATCATTATAAGTTGTTTCGCTGCTTGGGATTGTGTGTTTACGAACTGAGGTAGAAATGTCAGAAAAAAGATTGCAACCTTTGGATTTAAAACATTTGAAAAGAACCCCTGTTTAAAGGCTGATCCCTTTGGCGAAATCTCTTTCTGATTTTTTAACACCTGTTCATTATTTTTCCCTTTTGATATGAATGATGAAACACCTAAATAAATTAAGTAGGCAGCTCCAATGTATTTAACAATTTCAAAGGCAACAGCAGATTGCATAAGAACTGCTGATAAACCAAACGCAGCCGCAAACGTATGAACCAGAGCACCAGCAGTGATACCAAGTGCCATTTTAAAACCATCACTTTTTCCAGCTGATATCGTCCTCTTTGTTATTAAGGCGGTATCAATTCCAGGGCTCATCACTACGAACAAAGAAAGTACAATAAATGTTAAAAAATCATTCATTTTCCTGCCCCTCCCTACGATTTGATTTATACTGTGATAAAATGACACTTAATTAAAGTTAATTTATTTTAACACAACACCGAGCAATGTGTTAAGTGATATTTTACAAAAACAAATTATATTTAACGGAGTGTAAAAATGGAAAATATCAATATAGGGAAAAAAGTTGAGCAGTACAGGAAATCCAATGGTTTAAGTATTCGAGAATTAGCTACCACAGCTGAAATAACACCTTCTATGTTAAGTCAAATTGAACGGGGAATAGCAAATCCCTCTATTCAAACCCTTAAGGTCTTAGCTAAAGTTCTAAATGTTCCTACATTCAGTTTCCTGCTGGAAGAGGTAAATACAGAAGAATTAGTCGTCAAATCGAACAATAGAAGGAAAATGGTGATTGATAATTTGTCATATGAATTGGTATCACCTGATATTTCTGGAAAAATGGCTACGGCTATAATGAAGTTTCCCCCTGATAGTACATCATCGGAAAAGCTCTTAGAACACAAGGGGGAAGAAGTTGCGTTTGTCTTGGAGGGGCAGATAAGAATTAATTTAGAAGGAGAAGAATATGTCCTTGAAACGGGGGATAGTGTGAAAATCCCTTCACATATGAAACATCGGTGGATTAATGATTATAGTAAAGAAGCAACTATTCTTTTCTCGGTCACTCCTCCCTCGTTTTAGGCAGAACTTTATTCCGTTAAAGGGCAGTTTAGTTTAAGAAGAAAGAACTAAAATAGTTTCAATCAGATGGTGTAATTTAGGGGGATGAGAATGCTAAAAAGGAAGTACGGAAACCGTTCAGAATGGAATAGAGTTATTAAAAGGAAATATTCACAATTATATCTCGATACTAAAGAATTCAAAGGTTACATAACTTTATTAAATACAATAAAAGTAACAGAACCATTATCGGTTAGCTATGGAGAAAGTAAAGTATTTATAGTTGATGATGGCTATATGTGGCTTCAACAATTCCCTTTAGAAAAAAATCATTCAGTGACTACAATGTTTAATGCTAATGGGGATATAGTTCAGTGGTATATTGATATATGCGTTCGTAATGGAATAGAAAATGATATTCCTTGGATGGACGATTTATTTTTAGATATTGTTCTATTACCATCTGGAGAGATAATTGAAAAGGATGCTGAGGAACTAGAAGATGCATTATCAAAAAGAATTATTGATAAAACTCTTTACGATTTAGCGTGGAATGAAGTAAAAACCATTAAAAGTTTAATAAGTACAGGTAACTTTGACTTGATTAAATTGTCAAACAGTCACAAGGAAATACTATCCAATATTTTGAAGTAGCTATTATTCAACTAACGGACCAATAGATGAAGATATTGAAGTGATCTCCGGCCATTGCCCTTATTCAATCATCGGGCAGTGTAATTGAAGATTAGGCAGTATTCTTTAATGTGAAAAAGAGATGTGTTTTTTATGAAAGTTGTTCCTAAAATTCAAATATTTTTAGGTTTCTTTTGAGTTATCATTGCTTTCCTTCAAGCGTATATTAACTGGGGAGAAAGAGTGGTTTTCTCTTATCTCTTTTTAATTGGTGGAATTGGTCTTTTAGTTGATAACTTTGTTGCACTATATAAAAAGTTGAAAAATAGGAGTAACCCTTTGCATAACTAAAAGTAATTCAGTAAACGAGGCTTTAGCAAAAATAGGAGTTGTCGCTTCGACACCTCCTATATTCTTATTCAACTGCTACAACAGTTTAAAAAGAAAAACCTTTTATAGTGATTTTACTTACATTCAATCAAATTTAGGGAGATTAATCTATGTTGGATTTAGATAAAACAAGAGAAAAAATCATTGCATTAGATGAATCAGATGCTAAAAGCATTATAATGATGACTGCCGCTTATTTGGAAATGACAGAAGACGAAGAAAGTACATTTACAAGCGATAAATGTGTACATCAACTAATAAAGCTATTAAATGACATCCCTAAACCAGATGTACTTAAAGAGATATATAAGAAAAAACAACAAGAAACTTAATAGAAGAATTATGAAACATTACACTTAAAGTAAAGGGGGCTTATCAAGAACAAGATTAGCTTCGTTATTTTGAAATTAATCATTGAGTTACAGGTGGTATTTTGAAATAATTGGTATTAAGTTAAAGGACGGGATAATGATTCGCGTGTTATTCACCGATTCTAATTTAATTAAGTGGGTGCAATATTACAATGGATTTTAAGGTAACTAAAATTGACGGTTTTACACCCCAAATAGGGCACTTGGTTTCACAGATGGATTACGCTAGAAAAACAACATTAGAGGCTGTAAAAGAGTTAACGACCTCTGAGTTAGATTTTTTACCAAGTGACGAAGGAAATAGTATTGGAACGTTATTATTACATATTGCAGCTATTGAAAAAGGATTTCAAATTGAGATTTTTGATGGCAGGAGTCCGAATGAACAAGACGGGGAGCCCCGTATAGTCTTGGTGAAAAAGGTAGAAGGAATATTAAAGGTAATCCCTTAGAGTTTTACGTTGGTAAACTTGAAGAAGTACGGGAAAGAACTTTGAGAGAATTTGCTAGCCTGAATGATGATTGGTTGTACGAAAATAGATTGTGGGATAACAAGTTATCTAATAACTACTTTATTTGGTTTCACGTATTTGAAGACGAAATTAACCACAGAGGTCAAATAAGAATTATTAGAAAAATGTTGTGTTCAAAATAAATGTGTTATTCCGTTAAAGGGGGCGCTGATCTAAGAAGGATTAACGCTTTTTTTGTTGAAGTTATTGGATTAACGGGCAGTTTAGTTTAATAAAAAAGCAATTCAAATGGAAATGTTGGAAGGAGAATATCTTTGAAACAATATAGCCATATGCCACCAGACTATGTTTGTCCTTTTTGTTTGGCTGTTAAAGGCGAAGAGGACAAAATGAATAGAAGAGTTCAAACTAAGCAGCAGGATATTATTTATGATGACGGTGACGTAACTGCTTTGATTGCAACATTATGGTGGCCAAATAATAAAGGCCACGTGATTATTATTCCGAATCAACACTATGAAAATATTTTTGATTTACCAATAGAGATAGCAACTAAAATACATAAATTGTCACAACAAGTCTCTCTTGCACTCAAGGAATGTTACGATTGTGATGGTATCTCCACAAGACAACATAATGAACCTGGTGGTAGTCAGGATGTATGGCATTATCACCTTCACGTTTATCCAAGGTATTTTAATGATAATCTTTATCTAACACATGGGAGTTTCAGCATCTCTTCTGAACGATTAGTGTATGCTGAAAAGCTTAGATCATGGTTTGAAAAAAATCTCCTGAATAAATGATGATATTTGTTAGAAAGGTTACTAATAGGATAGCACTCTTACCCAAGAAACAGAGACAATAACTGATGGTCCAGCCGATCATCTCAGAGTATCGCCTTCTTTAATTATTGGGGCAGGTTAATGCAAGAAAGATTGCGGAAACACATACCACAAACAGAAATAAAGTAACAAATTAAGTGAGGAGATAACTATATGGAGGGGATAGTTGTGTGGATAATAATGGGAATTATTGCAATAGTAGTAACTGTTATAAATCTTTCTTTGTATGCAGCAGGAAAGGATTACAAGCTTGCTATGGCGATGGCATTATCATTTACAGCTTTAACAATTTGTGCAGATTACAGTTATCTAAATCGGTGGGTGAAAGTGGAAGATTGGGCGGCTTTATCGGATGTAATACCTGGTATGGCAAGGGCATTTTGGTTTTTGACAATTGTATCTATCTTACTAAATATATCCCCTATATTTTTTGAACGAAAACGTAAGAAACTATGATTTATTATCACATCAATACCTTGTCATTTAGAGAAATCACAGAGTCATTTGAATCAGTTTTTAAGCTGGATCTAGCAAAACAAGAGGGATAAGTTAATTATGGACCCAAGTGAGCTAAGTAGGTACGTTTTAATCTCATGATTCGGGGAGCTATCTTAGGAGCTACCACGGACCAAAACAAATGAAAGAGAAGTGAAAAGTATGCCTGTTTACAATCAAATAGGAAAGACCTATAACACGACCATAGATATTGGTGCGGGAACTGGCAATTACAGCTATGAACTTGCAGAGGAGGGTTATAATGTCATTGCTCTCGAGCCCTCTGAAATCATGAGGACCCAAGGCAAACAACATAGAAATATCCATTGGAAAGAGGGGATTGCAGAGCGTATCCCATTAAAAGATACGTCTGTAGATGGGAGTGTTAAAGGAGAATGGAAAGATCATTATTTTCACTCTGGACCCTAGATTATGCGAAGAAGAATGTTGGCTGTTTGATTACTTCGAACCAATTTTAGAAAGTGCGTATAGGATTCATCCACCAATGAAGGAAATATCCCAATTACTTAATGAGCAGATTGAACGTCCGGTTACTATTGTTCCTTATCCACTACCCTATGATTTGGTTGATCAGTTTTTCTTTACAGGTTGGAGAAAGCCAGAGAGATATTTAGACAAGGATTTTCAGCGCGGAACTTCTCCACTTGCTAAAGGGGAAGATGTTATGCGGTGTTTGGATAAATTAAGAACTGACCTGGAGAATGGAAGTTGGTTTGAAAACTATAATCACATTTTGAAATTAGATGAGTACGATTGTGGTCATTTCTTTTTAGTCGTTTAAAAAGTATTCCACATCGAAACCTTTTGTTGATGTCCAGCTACTTGTATCTAGGTATGCGACCATAAAGTAGATGTCCCCAATCTTCCAGCAAAGGGGGCAATTGCTGAATAAGGGAAGTCACTTTTTTCTAACGAGTAGAATAGTTCTATTACATTTTCTAATTATTAACCAAGCTAAGGAGATGAGTATGGAAGTGTCTTGGGAAGGTTTTCTAGATCAAATTGGTTTAAATCAAGATATAAGACAAAAAGCTGATTTAAAGGTATTGATAGAATTCCCATTAGCAGAACCAAAAACAGATTTGTTAATAAGCTTATTTGACTACATAACAAGTATTTATGGTTCCGAAAAATGCACTATTCTTTGGTGGTATGAACCAAACTGCATTAATGGCAAAAACATAAGTAAACCATATACTAAAACCATTAGCCAAGATGAATTGAAATATTTACAGGATTTATGGGGAAGAATTGCTGGTGATTATATATTGTTCTTGCCTGAAGAATTCAATTTAAAAGTTGATACCAGCGATGAAGAAGAGTTTATTGGAGTATGTTTAACCAAATACAATCAACTGCTATTAAAAACTCCTGATGCAAATGAAGTATTGTATTTACGTCTAAATGAATGAATTTTCTTATTCAGCTAAAGGGGGCAATAACTGAAGATCAGCCAATTGATCTCAGGTTATTGCCTTCTTCGACTATTGGGCAGGAAAACACAAGACCCGCTAAATTCTTTAGAAATTTCCCCGTATCTTTTTTCCTCCTAACTGTGTTTATAAAGTAGAAGCACCAACTTCTTATGCAAAATGGATCTACCCGATCGAATTAACGAACTTTGAAGGTCGTTCTGCAACTGGTGAAAGCAGCATCATTCAATCGTTTGGCAAAGGAATCAATATCCTTCCAGACCATTCTCAACTAGAAGGCGGTTTTTTACCGGATGGATATACCGATGGTTTATGGTTACGCCCTGACTTTGACATGTCTAAAGTGAGAGCGATGGTAAGCTTGACCGATCAATCGAGGAATATCCGGGAAGGAAGCATTAATCCAGAGGCCAAGTACACGTTTAAAGACCTTGCGATTTCAGATGAAGAGTATGATATTAAGATTACACTTCCAGGGCACTTTACGCGTCATGCAAACGTCAGCCACTTAGGGGACGAATTCAACGGGAGCCGACTGGAAGAATGACCTTTATTTTCTACGCACAAATGCAAGCAGGGGATATTAATCAAGATGATGTCATTGATGTTAAGGATGCAATCGAGGTCCAAAAGCACTTTGGAACGGACCACCGTGAAGCAGATATAAATTATGATGGAACAGTGGACAAAATGGACCTGCAATATATCATTGACAACTACTTGTTGCAGAAACCAGATGTTGCAAATCCTCCTGCAGCTAAGATGGAATATGGTAAAACATTAGATGATATTGTGGGAGAATTAAGCTGACATTTAACAGTAGAGACTAATTAACCCGCCCCTATCTCTTTAAAGGATCGAATAAAGGCTGTCGAGTAAGTATCGACAGCCTTTATTCATGTTGAAGCTTCTATTTGATAACGTTCATTCTTCCAATTGAAACAGGACTCCGGAGAGTCAATGACAGGAAGAGGTCTGTTGTCTGGGTTACTTAGACAGTAGGAAATTTGCTGCCTTATTTTACTGTATTTCATAGATAGATCTATGTGCTCTTTTTTAGGTGAAATTATGAATTATTAAATAGTTTATGCATAAATGGGTAGAATCTGAGCTGGGATAAGCTATAATATACCGAATTATCAGAAAAAAACTTGGCATAGTTTTTGCATCATGTAGGGGTAAGAGGATCCAAGATTTCTAGGGATCCAAAAAACTTACAGGGAGAGGGATTTATTTTGAATAGTAAATTTGTAAAGAAGGCGGTAAAAACACCCAGAAAACCATCGTTGAAAGTGGCGATGATTCCGATTGTATTTATGATTGTGGGATTGTATGTTGGTATTGCTAGATTTGAATTAGATGCCCATGTACCATTGCTCTTGAGTGGTATCGTTGCAACTTTAGTGGCTATGTGGCTTGGCCATTCATGGAAGGACATTGAGACGTCATTTTTGAATACGATTCGTTTATCCCTACAAGCAGTCATTATCTTGATGATAATAGGAGCAATTATAGGGACGTGGATTGCCTCTGGTATTGTACCGACCATGATTTACTATGGCATGGAATTACTTGAGCCTGGTTATTTTCTTGTTTCGGCATGTGCGATTTCCTGTGTGGTAGCAATGGCTTCAGGAAATGCATGGACGGCTGCTGGTACGATTGGGATTGCGATCATGGGGATCGGCCAGGGACTTGGCATCGATCTCGCAATGGTAGCAGGTGCTGTCATTTCAGGCGTTTACTTTGGTGATAAAGTTTCTCCTCTTTCTGAGACGACAAACATGGCACCAGGCATCACAGGGGCAGAGTTATTCGAACATATCAAGCATATGATGTATACAACTATTCCTGCTTTACTTATTTCATTAGTGTTATATACCATTATTGGACTGAAATTCTCTGAAGATCAGTCGACTATAGCGGAAGTATCGATGCTCCAAGGACAGCTGAGTGATTTATTCATGATTTCCCCTTGGTTATTGATTGGACCAGCGCTCGTTATCTTGATGATGGTCCGTAAGATGCCAGCGATCCCTGCCCTTACCCTCGGTTCGTTGATCGGTGTAGGCTTTGCCGTTGGATTTCAGGGAATGCCTGTCGGTGATGCCCTTAGTGTTATGTACTATGGTTTTTCTCAGGAAGTCGGCATTGAAGTGGTAGATAACTTGTTGAATAATGGTGGAATGGAGAGCATGATGTATACGGTTGCCCTGATCATGATTGCCATGTCCCTAGGGGGGATCTTGGAAAAGGCAGGGGTCCTGGAAGCAATGGTCGTTGCTTTGTTATCCTTTGCGAAGAACACAGGAAGTTTGATAGCCACTACAGTAGCTACGTGTATTGCAGCAAATATCATTGCATGTGATCAATACTTGTCTATCATCCTTCCAGGACGTATGTATTCCAAAGCCTATAAAGACCGGAATCTCCATCCTAAAAACCTTTCCAGGACGATCGAAGATGCAGGGACTATGACATCTCCACTCGTACCTTGGAATACGTGCGGTGCTTTTATGTATACAACGCTTGGTGTCGCTACATTCAGTTATGCTCCTTATGCCTTTTTGTGTATCCTGAGTCCAATCATCGCTGTGATTTACGGATATTTTAATATCAAAATAGAGTATCTTCCAAAAGAAAAAACAGATAATGTAAACTTTCAATCGATTGACAAAAATCAGGCGCAAGCTTAATTATAAAAATAAAGGAGGCATCGAAACCTTATGAATGATTATGATTGGATCCTCAGTCCATGCCAGGGAGTGGTAGAGGAAATTTTAATCTCAGAGAGGTGTCGCATCCATGAACAGGATACTCTATTCAAAATACGGACAAACCAAGAAGAAATTAAAATCGTATCGACGGCGATTCGTGGGGAAGTTCAATCTCTCGAGGTGAGTAAAGGTGAAAAGGTCTATACGGGAATGGTCTTAGCTTTTATAGAGGAAGATTTGGTCTCAGAAAGAATTGGGACTTAATTCTTCATATGGGGAAGTGAAGTGATAACACTTCCTTTTTTTTGCGAAACAGTAAAAATGTTTTTGTGTAATTTTCCGAAAAATCAATTACTTTGGTATAATGTTTACTGACAAGCGTTCCAGATAGGGGGAATCACAGACATGAATAGCACACTAAGAGAGAAATGGTACCCGCTTACCTGCCTATCGGTCCAGTCTCCTGAAAAGGGTTGGGAAGAAAGGGTATATGGAGCTGAGGAACCGTTCTTATTCTTGACAAAGAACGATGAAATATATGCTTATGTCTATTTGGAGGATATAGAAAGCGATGAGGGACTGACCATGGAGATTCTGAAATCCTATGCGGCTCCTATTTCTAATGTGGGGGAATGGACCATTGGCGACGCCATTTCCTTTCCAATGATTTTCAAAATACTTGGAGAACATATTACTCTGATCAAAGATGATAGTGATGATTGGATTGGATACATACGCCGGGAAGATGCAATCGTAGAACTATTACGAAAGGATAATACTAACCTGAACCTTTTAAAAGTGATGTTATCTTCTATACCTATGGGTGTTTTTGTTATTGATAGGGATAAGCGAATCGTCAACTGTAACGATTCAGGGTTACGAATGATCAAATCTTCTTATAACGCCATGATGAATAGTCCCGCAGAAGATACGTTTAATAAAGGACATATTCAAAAGGTATTTACAACTGGTGAAACGATGCTGAATCAAATTCATGTCACGGATGAAATGGGTGTCCTGGTGGACTATAGCCCAATCTTGAACGATGAGAAAAAGGTAGACGGGATGATAATCATCGTACAGGACCTTCCAATGGTAGAAGAGATGGCAATGGAAATCGAGTCTGTCAAAAACCTAAACACAGACCTGAATGCTATATTGGCCACTATGTATGATGAGATTCTCGTTGTCAGCCGTGAAGGGGAACTTCTTAGGCACAGTGAGAACTTCATCCAGGATTTTTGGGGAGTCGATGAATTGAGTGATCTCGTTGGAAAGAACATCTTGGATTTTGAGAAAAAGGGGACGTTCAGCCCCTCTGTCGCAAGGTTGGTCCTAGAAAAGAAAAAAAAGGTTTCTGTCGTCCAGCAGACGAAAAAAGGGAAAAGCGTACTCGCTGTTGGGAATCCAGTCCTTGATGAAGAAGGAGAGGTGCATCGCGTCATCATTGCATCGAGGGATATTACGGAAACGAAGAAATTAAAGTCTGAGCTAAGAGAAACGAAACGAATCTCTAAAAATTATAAAGAAGAGTTAGAAAAGTTGAAAAACAAGGAGGAACCTTCTAGGAAAATCATCTATTGTAGTTCAAAAATGGAACAGGTGATGAATAGGACCCGGAAGCTCGCAGAATTTAATTCTACTGTATTGATTCTTGGAGAATCTGGTGTAGGGAAAGAACTGATTGCGAATACGATTCACAGAGAAGGAAAACGTTCCGATAAGCCGTATCTGGCCATTAATTGTGGAGCCATTTCAGAAGATCTTCTGGAAAGCGAACTGTTCGGTTATACAAAAGGAGCATTTACTGGGGCGGATTCAAGAGGGAAAACGGGCTACTTTGAAAAGGCGAATAAGGGAGTGCTCTTCCTAGACGAAATCAGTGAAATGCCATCTCGCCTTCAAGTGAAACTATTAAGGGTGCTCCAAGAAAAAGAAGTGACACCGGTAGGGAGTACTCAATCTATTCCAGTTGATGTGCAGATCATCGCAGCGACGAATCGAAACCTAGAAAAAATGGTTGTTGACGGAACATTCCGAGAGGACTTGTTTTACCGGATCAATGTGATTCCAATCAATATACCGCCACTTAGGGAACGCCCTGAAGATGTGCCATTATTAGCTTTTCATTTTATTCAGCAATTGAACGAACAGTACAACAAAAAATATCACCTTTCACCTGGTGCATTGAATATGCTTGAGGTTTATGATTGGCCAGGTAACGTCCGTGAGTTGCAAAATCTTGTTGAACGTCTTGTCGTCACGACGGATGATGATGTCATTTCCGCTGAATTCGTCAGTCAATCCTTGAAATTCGCTGATTCCGTGCAGACAAAGCCGGTGATAACGGGAATTTTACCATTAAATGAAGCTCGAGAGTATTTGGAAGAACAGTTAGTCATGTTGGCGATGAGGAAATATAAGACGACAACGAGAGCAGCTAAAGCGCTTCAAATCAGTCAGTCAGCTGTCAGTAGGAAGTACCAGAAAATCGTAGAAAAGCAGGGCCAAGTAAATATATAATCAGATGAAAGCGTTGGGCAATGAGGCCTGGCGCTTTTTTTATGCACGAGAAGATAGGGTATGCATGGTTGCATAAATTCAGAAAATTCAAAGTGGTCAAATGTGTAACCATGCACCATTCCGAAGTTGGCATGGAACTTGCAATACCTATAAGTGAAACCTATAAATCTTTTAATTGGGAGGAAGCCACATGACAGATCAAACTACTGTAAGACCAAAGAAGTTAGATAGACTAAAGGAACTTGATAGAAAGCACTATTTACACCCGACTACTAATCCTAAGGTTCATGCTGAACAAGGACCAAAATTAACTTTTTCAGAAGGCAACGGAATATATGTGAAGGACACAAAGGGTGAAGAATACATCGATGGTCTGTCCATGTTATGGAATGTGAACGTTGGACATGGTAATAAGGAATTGGCAGAAACAGCATTTGAACAAATGTCTAAAATGGCATTCAGTTCCTCGTTTGCCGGATTTTCTAATGAACCTGCAGTATTATTGGCGGGAAAACTGGCTTCCCTGGCACCGGGAGAATTGAATAGCGTGTTCTATACATCTGGGGGATCAGAATCCAACGATACAGCTATTAAACTGTCACGTTTTTATTGGAGTTTACAAGGGCAGCCAACCAAGAGAAAAGTAATCAGTTTGAAGCAAGGTTACCACGGTGTAACGGTCGCTGCACAATCAGCAACAGCGATTCCGGCTTTTCATCATTTTTCTAATTCAGCGTTGCCAGAGATGCTTCATGCGGAACCTTTTCTGACAGACTGCGAACTTGGATATAAAGATGATCCAAGTTATGAGGGAAGCATCCGCAGTATTTTAGAGAAAGAAGGTGCTGAAACAGTAGCAGCTGTGATTGTTGAACCGGTACAAGGGTCTGGAGGTGTACATGTGCCTCCAGAGGGTTACTTGGCTGCGGTACGGAAACTTTGTGATGAATTCGGTGTCTTATTTATTGCTGATGAAGTCATTTGCGGTTTCGGCCGAACTGGAAAAATGTTTGGGGTCGAACATTGGGGAGTGGTACCAGATTTGATGTGTGTGGCGAAAGGAATCTCCAGCGGCTACTCGCAACTCGGAGCAGTCTTATTGAAAGACAACATACGTGACACTCTTTCACAATACGATGATATACTTGCTCACGGCTTTACTTACAGTGGTCACCCTACCGCTTGCGCCGTTGCACTGAAAAATATCCAAATTATGGAACGGGATCGTATTGTAGGGAATGCCAAAGCCATGCAGCACGAATTGCAAGCAGGCTTTGAGTTTTTGAAAGAGAAACATCCTAGTGTAACCAAGACGAGGGCATTAGGCTTATTGGCTGGATTTGAGTTATATAAAGATCGGGAACATGAAGTCCCTTTTGATTCCTCGATCCTCCCATCTACTGAAGTTGTTGATGAATGTTTCCGACGTAAATTGATATTACGCCCGCTTGCTTCTAAGGTTGGGAGAAATATAGTGGCGATTGCCCCACCTTTAATCATAAACAGACAACAAGTGCAAGATATGATTCACATCATTGATCAATCGATTACTGTGTTTGAAAAGAAATATCTCTAAGTAAAAAATATACAGAAGAATTTAGGAAGGAGAAAGAGAATGATCAAGCGTCTTGAACTCCAAGGTTCACCAAGAGAAATAGGGAGGAAACATGGGCAAGAGGGAAAAACAGAAGTCCTGAGAAGTCTGGATACCTATGAAAAACTATTCTATGGATATAAGAGAATCAACTGGGAGGAAGCGAAGGGTATAGCTATTCAACACTTGGCTGCGATTGAACAGTATGACTTAGATCTAATAGAAGAGATGCAAGGAATAGCAGAAGGGGCTGGAGTTACCTTTGAGGATATTCTTACGTTAAATGCACGTAGCGAAATAGCACTGGCCAATTATAAAGGGGCCGTCTTTTCAGATGGATGTACAGCAATTGCTGTCGCCCCCCCTTTAACAGAAGATATCATCATCGGGCAGAATTGGGACTGGAAAGGATCTCAAAAGGAAAGTTTACTCCTTCTTGATATGAAACAACAACACAAACCGGATATCACGATGGTCACAGAAGGGGGGATGATTGGAAAAATCGGGTTTAATTCAGCAGGTCTGGGACTTTGTTTCAATGCGCTCCTCACGGATAAAAAATCTAATGAAATTCCAATTCACCTTGGGTTAAGAAGTGTACTGAACTCAAGTTCTCTTCCCGAAGCAATCTCTAAGATAAAGGGAGGGAAAATGGCTTCATCAGCAAGCTTTCTAATCGGGATGGATGAGGGTGGCGGTATCGGGACGGCTGTGAATATCGAGGTTTCCCCATTCGGAATTGATATGGTAGGCGGAAATACGGGAAGGCTCGTCCATTCCAATCATCTACTCTCTGAACAGATCAAAAAAAATGTCAAAGATATGAATGAGTTTATTTATGATGATTCCTTGCTACGTAAAAATCGGGCTGAACAACTGATCGACACAGCCATCGCAAAGGGCGAGACCATTGATGAATCGTCTTTCAGGATCTGGTTTTCCGACACTTTCAATTCGCCAAACTCCATCAATCATTATGAGAACCTTAGAGCACCCGAACACCGTAGGATGGAGACTGTTTTTTCGATCATAATGAATCTATCAAAGCGTAAAGTACTCCTTCATGTCGGTCACCCGACAGAAGGAAAATATGAAGAAATTTAAGGAGGGTGAACAATGCTATATATTAATGGGGAATGGAAACAAGCTAAATCAGGGGCCACACTGGAAGTACACAATCCAGCTACTGGAGAGCTGATCGATCGAGTGGCTTCTGGAGGGAAGGAAGAAACCCAGAAAGCGATTCAGGCAGCGAAGCAGGCGTTTAAAACATGGAAGAAAGTGACGGGGCAGGAAAGAGGTAGCTACTTGGCAAGTGTTGCTTCTATTATGAAGGAAAAAAAGAGTGAAATAGCCAAAACGATCACGCTGGAAATGGGAAAGCCGCTAGTGCATGCGGAAAGGGAAGTCGTTGGTGCCATAAACTATGTTGAATGGTATGCAGAGGAAGCAAAGAGGATATACGGAGAAACGATTCCGGCTTCTCATCCCAATAAGCACCTTATGCTGCTAAGGGAACCGGTTGGGGTTACTGCAGCCATTACCCCATGGAATTTTCCGGCATCCATGATCACACGGAAAATTGCCCCTGCAATAGCTGCTGGCTGCACCGTGGTTTTAAAACCAGCACCAGCAACACCACTATCAGCCATCAAAGTATTTGAATGCTTTCATGAAGCGGGTCTTCCAGCTGGTGTAGCGAATCTTGTCATAGGCCCAGCGGAGGAAATTGGCCAAGAATTGACGAAGAGCCCTGATGTCCGAAAGCTGACCTTTACAGGTTCCACTCCTGTAGGGAAAATGCTTCTAAGAGAATCTGCTGGAACAGTCAAAAAAGTATCCATGGAGCTTGGAGGGCATGCTCCTTTCATTATTTTTGAAGATGCTGATATCGAGGCTGCGATTCAAGGTGTGCTTGGAACCAAATTCGTTAACTCCGGTCAGACGTGTATCAGCACAAACCGAGTATATGTAGCGGAGAGTATCGCTGAAGAATTCGGGGAAAAGCTTGCCGAAAAAGCGGTACAGTTAAAAGTAGGAAATGGAATGGATGAAGGAGTCGATGTCGGTCCTCTTATCAATGAACAAGCATTGGAAAAAGTGGAAAGTCATGTCGCTGATGCGATTAATCATAATGGCAAAATCTTGTGTGGAGGAAACCGCTATGCAAGTCCAGAAGGAAAAGGGAATTTTTTCGAGCCGACTGTTATCAATTACGCTCAAGATAACATGAAGATTTCAACGGAAGAAACATTTGGTCCAGTAGCTCCCATCTTTACATTCAAAGACGAAGAAGAGGTTATTGAACGTGCTAACCATGATAGTTATGGCCTGGCTGCTTACTGCTTCACTAACGACATGCGGCGAGGGTATCGGATGATGGCTGAATTGGAGTATGGGATTGTGGGTATCAATGATTCAGCGCCAATCGTAGCCCAGGCTCCATTCGGCGGAATAAAAGAGAGCGGAATGGGGAAAGAAGGCGGGAAATCAGGTATTTTGGAATATCTTGAAGAAAAATTCGTATCCGTGCACACAGGATAGGGACATTCTGAAAGGAGAGATTGCCTTATGGCTAAAATAGAATCACCTTACTTAGAGAAAGAGCTTGTAATCCGGAACATCACTCAAGACGATGTAGAAGAAGTTGCTGCTCTGTCTATCAACAGCTTTGGTCCAGACATATCCTTTAAAAAGAATCACTTTGCCAGTCAGGCAGACATTTTTCCAGAAGGACAAATCCTCATCGAGTACAAAGGGAAAATCGTAGGGTCATGCTCCAGTTTGATTCTGAACTATGAAGAATATGAAAAGAATCATACCTATTCTGTCATTTGTGATAACGGATTTATTCGTAATCATAATCCAGAAGGGGAAAATTTATATGGTGTCGAGGTCAGTGTTCATTCAGACTTCAGAAAGTTAAAAATTGGCCGTCGATTGTACGATGCGAGAAAACAGCTATGCAGAGACTTGAATCTAAAAAGTATCGTTATCGGTGGGCGCATTCCTTTTTATCATAAGTATGCCAATCACATGTCAGCAGAAACATATACGGAGAAAGTGGTGAATGGAGAAATATATGATCCAGTGCTTACCTTCCAATTAAACAACGGATTCCACTTAAAAGAAGTCATTCCAAACTACCTTCCAGATGATGAGGAGTCTATGTCGTATGCAACATCTATGGAATGGTACAACGAACAATACAGCTCAAAAAAATAATTCAAAATAAAGGATTGGAGGAGTGGTTACGTGCGAATCGGTGTGCCTAAAGAAATAAAAAACAATGAAAATCGAGTGGCTTTAGCTCCGTCAGGGGTGTTGTTTCTCGTGTCTGCCGGTCACGATGTGTTTGTGGAGAGTGGAGCCGGACTTGGGTCTGGTTTTCCTGATGCAGTTTACCAAGAGGCAGGTGCGAGGATTGTTCTGACTCCACAAGAAGCATGGAGTATGGACATGGTCATGAAGGTAAAGGAACCCCAACGGGAGGAATATTCATACTTTCGGGAAGGGTTGATCCTGTTCACGTACTTGCATTTGGCAGCGGAGCCGGAGCTAACCAGGGAATTACTTGAACACAAAGTAATCAGCATCGCATATGAAACGATACAGAAACAGGATGGTACCCTTCCATTGTTGACACCTATGAGTGAAGTGGCAGGAAGGATGGCTGCCCAAGTCGGTGCTCAGTTTCTAGAAAGGACAAAAGGCGGTATGGGCGTACTGCTTAGCGGTATCCCAGGTGTGAAACGCAGCAAGGTAGCGATTATTGGCGGAGGTGTCGTTGGGACGAATGTAGCGAAGATAGCGATCGGTCTTGGAGCGAACGTGTCGATCCTCGACCTCAGCCCTAACAGACTGAGAGAATTGGACGACCTTTTTGGAACCAATGTAAATACATTGATGTCCAATCCAATGAATATTGCAAACGCCGTTGCTGAAGCCGACCTTATTGTTGGTGCTGTCCTTATCCCTGGGGCCAAAGCTCCTAAACTAGTAACCGAAGATATGGTCAAAACGATGAAAGAAGGGTCTGTTATTGTCGATGTAGCTGTGGATCAAGGGGGGATCTTTGAGACAGTCGACCATATCACTACCCACGATGATCCCATCTATATTAAACACGGAGTTGTCCATTATGCTGTAGCGAATATGCCCGGCGCAGTTCCGAAGACCTCAACCATTGGTCTGACCAACGTTACTGTACCATATGCCCTGGAAATTGCTGAAAAAGGATATGCGAGAGCCAGCTTGGAAAATAAAGAAATAGAAAAAGGTATAAACACGCTTGATGGTGCGGTAACTTACCAGGCGGTTGCAGAAGCACATGGACTTGAATACCTGTCCGTTGAAAAACATCTGAAAGAGCGTAATGCCGTTCTTATAAAGTAGTTGGAGAATAATAGGAGGGAATCAAGAGATGACTGTGAAGACTAAGCACATCCATTTAAAAACACCAATACCAGGGCCGAAATCATTAGAATTGATGAAACGAAGAGAACAACATGTCCCCCGAGGTCCTTTTAATACATCTCCCGCTTTCATCGAACAGGGGGAAGGGGCCCTGATTAGAGATGTAGATGGAAACACATTAATTGATCTGGTGGGTGCCATCGGTTCCTTGAACGTAGGGCACTGTCCGCCGAAAGTGGTAGAAGCCATTCAGCGTCAGGCAGAAAGATACATTCATCCGTGTTTTCATGTGGCTATGTATCAACCCTATATTGATCTTGCGGAAAAATTGAATGAGATTACACCCGGAGATTTTCACAAGAAGACCTTTTTCCTGAATTCAGGTGCGGAAGCAGTAGAGAACGCTGTAAAAATCGCACGGAAATATACGGGGAGACGAGGGATTGTTTCATTTGAACGCGGGTATCACGGCCGAACCATGATGACCATGTCTCTGACTAGTAAAGTGAAACCATATAAGAATGGCTTTGGTCCTTTTGCCACAGACACTTATAAAATTAAATATCCATACTATTACAGAAAACCCCTGGGTATGACAGATGACCAATTGGACGATTACCTTCTTCAACAGTTGAACGATTTCTTCTTAGGGGATGTTTCTCCTGAAGATATCGCCGCTTTTATCATGGAGCCCATTCAGGGTGAGGGAGGTTTCATTGTCCCATCCAACCGTTTCGTACAGGAAGTACAGAAGATTTGCAGGAAACATGGCATCTTATTCATTTCAGATGAAGTACAGACAGGATTTGGTCGGACTGGGAAAATGTTTGCATCCGATCATTTCGGACTTGAACCAGATCTCATTACGATGTCAAAGTCCATCGCTGCGGGTGTGCCCATCAGTGCAGTCACAGGAAGAGCAGAAATAATGGAAGCCCCGAATCCGGGAGAAATCGGCGGTACCTATGGAGGGAGTCCCCTTGGCTGTGTCGCTGCTTTGGAAGTTATCAATATGTTAGAAGAAGAGAACCTGATTCAAAGAGCGGATGAAATCGGCAAAATCGTCAGAACGCGCTTTGATAAAATCCGTGAACGTACGACTATCGTCGGGGATGTTCGTGGACTAGGCGCAATGATGGCAATGGAAATCGTGAAAAACCAAGACTCCAAAGAGCCTGATAAGGAACTCACAGGTCGAATCATAGCGGAATGCAATCGGAGAGGAGTCATCGTCCTGGGGGCAGGATTATATGGAAATGTCATTCGTATCCTATGTCCATTAGTTATTACAGATGAACAGCTGAATGAGTCACTGGATGTCATTGAACAAGTCATTTATGACCAGATAGAGAGAGACTAGGGAGGGGCACAAATGGAGAAAACCGTTGTGAGAAAAAAACTATTTATTAATGGCAATTGGGTGGAGCCAAAGTCTTATTCTGCTTTATACTCTCCTTACAATAAAGAGCTTATCGCAGAAGTAGCAGAAGGAACGGTTGAAGATGTGGATCAAGCGATTGAAGCTGCTGAGGGTGCGTATCTTACCTTCAAGAAACTACCTGCCCACAAGCGAGCGGAAATACTTGAAAACATTGCACGAATCCTGGATGAAAGAGCAGAAGAAGCGGCAAGGATCATCTCACTCGAAGCATCCAAACCAATTACTACTGCTAGGGGAGAAGTGGCAAGAACCGTTCAAACATATAAATTCGCAGCGGAAGAAGCTAAAAGGATTGGAGGGGAAACGATTCCCCTCGATGCAGCCCCAGGGGGAGAAAAGCGTCTCGGATATACTGTACGTGAACCTATCGGTGTCATTGCGGCGATTACTCCTTTCAACTTTCCTATGAATCTCGTAGCTCACAAGGTGGGACCTGCGATAGCGAGTGGTAACACAGTGGTTCTAAAACCGGCTAAACAAACGCCACTTTCTGCTTTCTTATTGGCGGAAATAGCGTGCGCTGCGGGCCTGCCTCAGGGAGCACTGAACGTGGTCACTGGGAAAGGTAGTATAGTCGGTGATTCGCTTGTCACTGATGAAAGAATCAAAGCTGTGACATTCACGGGAAGTCCGGAAGTCGGTATAGGGATCCGAAACAAAGCGGGATTGAAAAAAGTGACATTAGAGCTGGGGTCCAACTCTGGGGTTGTGGTTGATGAAGGAGTAGATTTAGAAAAAATCATCCCTAGGGCCGTACAGGGGGCATTTGCTTTCCAAGGGCAGGTATGCATCTCACTCCAACGCATTTATGTCCATGAAAATATATATGATGAATATGTAGAAAAGTTCGTTGCTGAAACGAAGAAGTTAGTGGTTGGAGATCCGCTTGAGGATACGACGGATGTAGCCGCAATGATTTCTGAAGGAGAGGTAAAGCGCGTCCTAGAGTGGATACGTGAATCAGTAAAAGAAGGAGCCGAAGTTGCCTGTGGTGGAGTCTCCAGTGGGAATATTTTGTATCCAACCGTCCTATTAAATGCACATGAGAGCTCAAGAGTAACCTGCCAGGAAGCGTTCGCCCCGATTGTGATCATCCAGAAAGTATCCGAGCTGGATGAGGCGATAGATTATATGAACCATTCACGCTATGGATTGCAGGCAGGAATTTACACAAATGACATTCATAGAGCTCTCGATGCCGTTGATGAGTTGGAAGTAGGTAGTGTATTAATCAATGATATTCCTACATTCCGTGTCGATCATATGCCATATGGAGGAGTAAAAGATAGTGGTACTGGCAGAGAAGGTCTTAAATACGCCATTGAAGAAATGACAGAGATGAAGTTGGTCATTGTCAATAGAAATTAAGGATGATAACGATTCAAGAGCCAGCCAAACTCGCAAGGGCCGGCTCTTTGAATGAGGGATTCCTTATAAAGGGCAGAACAAGGAGGGATGAAACATGTATGACTTTGCAATTGTTGGGGGAGGAATTGTAGGGTTATCAACAGGTATGGCCATTTTTCAGCGCTTTCCTAATGCAAAGGTAGCAATGATTGAGAAAGAGGCCTCTATTGCTGTTCATCAAACAGGACGTAATAGTGGGGTTATCCATTCTGGCATTTACTACAAACCAGGGAGTTATAAAGCCCGTTTTGCCCGAAAAGGAAACAAATCAATGATAGATTTCTGTCTTGAATACGACATTGAACATGACGTTTGTGGGAAAGTGATCGTAGCTACAAAGGAGGAGGAGTTGCCTCTTCTAGATAATTTGTTTAGACGTGGGCTAGAGAACGATCTCATGATTCAAAAAATAAGTAGGGCTGAATTAAAGGAAATCGAGCCACATGTTAACGGTTTAGGGGCAATTAGGGTCCCTCAGGCGGGTATTGTAAATTATAGGCAAGTAAGCGAAAGGTTCGCTGAACTAATACAGAAGAATGGTGGGGATCTTCATTTAAGTACCAGGGTTGAGAATATCCATGAAGAATCAGATCAAGTTGTGATCGAGACCAATCAAGGGACAGTCAGAGCTCGTATCATGATCAATTGTGCAGGACTACACAGTGATCGGATAGCTGCATCAGCAGGGTATAAAACGGATGTCAAGATTTTTCCATTCAGGGGGGAGTATTATAAATTAGTCCCTGAAAAACGTTATCTTGTTAAACACTTAATTTATCCGGTCCCCAATCCGAAATTTCCATTTCTAGGCGTGCATTTTACCAGAATGATTAGTGGGGAAGTCGATGCAGGGCCCAATGCTGTGCTTAGCTTTAAACGTGAAGGGTATAAAAAGACAGATTTTAATGCAATAGACTTAATGGAATCACTAACGTTCCCTGGTTTATGGAAAATGGCTCGTAAATTTGCGAAAGAAGGTCTTGATGAATATGTTCGCTCATTTAGCAAGAAACAATTTACCAAAAGCTTACAGGAATTGATTCCTGAAATCCAAGAAGATGATTTACTACCAGCACCGGCCGGGGTTCGTGCGCAAGCATTAAGAAGAGATGGAAATATGGTAGATGATTTCCATATTATTAAGGGAAAACAAATGATTCATGTATGTAATGCACCATCTCCAGCTGCAACATCCTCGATTGAAATTGGTAAAGCAGTGGTTAACAAAATACCAGAACAGCTTCACTTAAAAGAAGCAAAGCTCGTTTACTAAATTTTTTTTGCGGGAGGTAGATTCTTATGTTTATCGGAAAAACCATTTTTATAGCTGGTCACGCCCGTCTACCGCAAGGAATGGCAGCAAAAAATGTTTATGAAACATTAACGATTACAGCTGAAGTTGATGTAAAGTATGGTGTAGTACTAAAGGCATCTTGTACGTTGGCAACAGAACATGGCCGCGAATTTATTGGACGTATCTTAAGGGGAACGAGTTTAAATGATGGTGTAGCAGACGCATTAAATGAAATTCAGACCCATTACCGAGGAAAGGCAACCAATGCTCTTATTGCGGCATTAAAAGATCTTGACCTCCATTATCATCAGCTCATGAGCGAAGAAAAACTAAAGATATAATTCATCCACTAAAGTCATTTGACAGGGAGGCGAATAAGTAGTATATTTAAATTACTGAATATTTATAATATTTCCACCATTTAAACTTTTCGTTTATTTAATCGTGGATCGTTATTAAATAAGCAGAAACAGGAACATTAATTTAACTGCGAATTTACTGTGACTCTATTACCTAGAGCAGTAATGTGAATTTTAGCCAGTTGTACATGTAATCCCTTAGGTATGGGGGATCTTGTGCAGCTGGCTATTTGAATTTCTGTTTTCCTGATTCTTTCATATCAAACACCGAATGGGAGGAATTTGTTAATGTCTATCAGCGTTAAGAAAACAAGAGGGAAGTTTGAAACAATAACAGAAATGTACAGCATCAAGATGCACCCACAATCAAACCGTTTGTATCACATTACACTTTCTCAAGATGTTATTCAAGGGTTTTTAAATGCACTTAAACAAGATAATCAGACGGTTCTGCATTTAGAATATACGCCATACGCCCGTTTTATTGTTGCTTCTTTACTAGTAGATCAAGTGGGTGAAGAATTTGGAGTATTAGTGCGAAGCATCGTTCATGATCGTAATTCGGGAGGGTTCACGATTGGCTTAGAAGGGATTAGTCAAGATACAAATGAGTATGTTATGTTCTCAACAGCTATTTCTTATCTGCTAGGTACATCAAACTTTGATTCAATGTCAGGTAAATACTATGCACGATTTACTGTCAACCATACAGATCATAGCGACTCCTATCTTCGTCAAGCGTATCGGTCATTTACACTTCATACGGATGGTACATTTGTTGATGAACCGACTGATTGGCTGTTAATGATGAAAATGGTAGAACAAAATGCTTATGGTGGCGAATCGCGGTTATTACATCTTGATGATTGGAAAGAGCTTGATAAATTTGCTAATCACCCATTAGCAAATCATAATTTTACTTATAAAGCACCTTCAAGTAAGAATGTTAGTAAAGAGGTCCAACGCTCTACCTTCTTCAATCACAACAATAAGCCAGGTATATGTTTCATCGACCAATTTGCTTATCCTGAAACAATCGAGGAAGCAACATATTTACGCGACCTTTCTTATTCATTGGAAGAGGATGAAAGGGTTATAGAACTTGAACTTCCTGAAGGAGACCTAGTAGTTGTTAACAATATCTTCTGGCTCCATGGAAGGGCTGCTTTTGAGGTGAATCCCAACTTGAATCGAGAATTACTTCGTCAACGTGGAAGGTTTAACAAATAACGTACTGAATATGTTAAAATTGAATGTTTGGATGGTAGGCAAATTCATTTTCCGGACCTAGGTTAAGAAAATGAATTTGTTTTTTTATTATAGGCTCTTTTTGTAAAGTTTGTTGCTATTGTAGAGGAGAAAGTAATAGTTGATTTCCGCTACAGGATGCTCGCTTTCCGCGGGGCGTGAGTTGAGCCCCCTCGGACTTTGCCCTGTGGGGTCTCAACTTTCCCGCTTTTCCCGAGGGAGTCGAGCACCTTCCGCTCCAATCAACTTTCTATGCCTATATCCTTAATGGAAATCAATAAAAACAAGAATTTTAGCAAACAACCTTATTTAAGGTGAGAAAAGATTGATTTCCCTTTTATAAGAAAAATTATTTTTCTAGTTACATTGTTTTCTTGCACATCTTTAAGCTCTGTCATAAAAATTCCGTAAAAGATGGTGAGTGGAACTGCGCAGACTTCTGTGGAAGTACGTGCGTGCGGAGACCCGTACTCTCCTAATTATAATGAAGAATCAGCACAAAAAGCATTTAGTGGAATGATAGAGTTGATTATGAGACATTAATGGTTAAGAAGATATAGTAATAAAGTATGTCTTACAAGGGGAAAAGTTATGAAACATAAAACTTCAGGATTATTCAGAATAGATTGCTCAGATATCTATCTTCAATAGTTCTCCCTTAAATATGCAGAAGATATATACAAGATATCCAATCAACCAGAAATAGCTAAATATCTGCCTAACTGGAAATCTACAAAAGAACAAAGAATAGACTGGGTTACCCATTATGAAATACCAGCAAATAAAGCATTCCTTGAGGCTGCTGCCAAAACAACCAATATTGAAGATCTAACGTTAAAACTAGGGGTATTTAGTAAGGAAGCGGATGAATTGATTGGTTGGTGCTGTACGGGTATTAAGAATGAGCTTCCTGAACCGAATAGAGAGATTATGTATGCCATTTCAAGTGAATATCAAGGGAAGGGCTACGCGACTCTAGCAACTATAGGGTTGATTAACTATTTGTTTACCAATACAAATGTAAAACTCATTAATGCAGTAGCTTTGATTGACAACGTTTCATCAAATAAAGTGATTGAGAAGTGTGAGTTTACCTACCAGGGTCAACAGATGATTGAAAATGAACTTTATCATCATTATAGATTGAGTAAGTCAGAGTGGAAGAAAAACATGAAGTAAGGTGCGACGATTGTCCGTTCACTTACTTATGTGTATGAAAGTTTAAGGTGGTGCAAGAACGATGAGTGATAAATGGTTAGAATGGGCAAAAAGGATTCAAGCATTATCTCAATCAGGGCTGGCCTTTTCAAAGGATGTTTACGATATTGAGAGATATGAAGAATTACGAACGATCAGTGTGGAGATCATGCAGGAATACACGGACTTAGAAATGATGAAAATAAGGGAATTATTTACGAACGAAACAGGATATCAGACACCGAAAGTTGATGTGCGAGGTGTCGTATTCAAGGAAAACAAAATCCTAATGGTAAGAGAGAAAGTTGATGATAAATGGTCTTTGCCAGGTGGATTTTGTGATGTAGGTCTGTCTCCAAGTGAAAACATCGTAAAAGAAATACGAGAAGAATCTGGATATGATGTAACCCCTGTGAAATTACTCGCACTCCTCGATATGAACAAGCATCCCCATCCCTCGCAACCGTACCACTACTATAAAATATTTATTCAGTGTGAGGTTACGGGTGGAGCAGCAAGCAGTGGGATCGAAACAAAAGGAACCAATTTTTTTGAAGAAGAGAATTTACCGGAGCTATCAATCGGGAGAAATACAGAAACTCAGATTAACATGCTGTTTGAATTTTTGAGAGATCCTTATAAAGAAACTGTATATGATTAATGATCATTAAGATCAAGGAAAGGATTATATGAAATCGAGGGCGTATCGTTCGTAAGAGGAGCACATTGCATATAGAAATTGATGGGAGGATTACAAATTGAACAAGTACGGACAAGATTTATTTGGTAAATGGTCCATTCGACAAACAGCGTTGCATTTAATTGATTCAGATATAACGATGTTTCATTGAATAAAGTTCGCTCTTGCTGAAGATGGCAGAGTTTATAAGAATAATCCATATGATCCAAGGCAATGGGAAGCGGGTACAAATTATAAAGACAGATCCATAGATATAGAGGTATCACTCTTCAAGTTGATGAGGGAACACGTACTCACTCTTTGTGACAGTCTACCGAATGCACTGGATAGAAAAATTCAAACGGAAGACCAAGGTGAGCTCACTGTAAGAAAAATGGTGAAGATGGTGGGTGGTCATGCAAAGGGTCACCTGGAACAGATGGAGGAAACAAGAACCATCCATCGAGTTTAAGAAAGGGATTATTTTTCTAAGGTAATTTAGCTATCCATAAGGTGCCGAGTGACCTCTCAATTGTCAATGAAGTGTTAATTGAATAAGCAGATTGCAATTATTTTAGGGGTATCTGTACTGTTGATTTCGACATTGTATTATATTGGCCCATCTGATCAATCCTTCATGATACAAATGATATTTTTATTCTCCACTACTGTCATGTCTTATTCTTCATACAAAAACGGATCTACCATGCCTTTTTTACCGTTTTGACCATTTGTCCCCTGGTTACTCTCAGCTCGATATTGTTGAAGTTACTCGGTCTTGAATTGTCTTTGATCGAACAAGTAACCTGCCCCACGAAGTTGAAAGGTTAGTAGAACGTAAAGAGGAGTTGTACATATGTCCAAAAGCTCTAATGAGAAATTGTTAACGGGTGGTAATGTCTCCGACGTTTATCAATCTGGTAATACTGTCAGAAGGGAACTTAAACCTGATAGCAAAAGAATTCACGCACTGTTAAAGCATCTTGAACACAAGGGGTTCGATTATGCTCCTGCATTCCTTGGCATTGATGAAAAAGGAAGAGAGGTTCTATCCTTTATTGATGGCGAAGCTGGTCATTATCCGTTAAAACCTTATATGTGGTCTGATGGTGTATTGCAGGAAATAGCCAAAATTCTCCGTCAATATCATGATTGTGTAAGTGACTTTCCTATTGATGACAGTTGGGATTCCTTGGACAATACCCCGCCAGACCGGGAAGTGATCTGCCATAACGATTTTGCCATCTACAATATTATATTTAATCATGAAAAACCAGTAGGCATCATCGATTTTGATGTAGCTGCGCCTGGCCCGCGAATTTGGGACATCGCCTATACGCTCTATACATGTGTACCGTTAAGTAGATTCTTTGTGACTGAAACGGGTGAAAAAGTATATTATGAATCCATTCAGAATGCCGACCGTATTAAGCGCAGAATTCAGCTGTTCATTGAAGCTTACGGTGAAAGGTTTGAACAAGATTATATAGAAACGGTATTACAGCGAATAGAAGGATTATGTAAAACTATCACACGAAAAGCAAATGAAGGGGACCCTGCTTTTCGAAAGATAATCGCAGAAGGGCATCTTGTACATTATCAAAAGGATATAGCATTCATTAAGGAGTATAGAAATGAGTGGGTTTGAGTGCGAAAACATGAAACCCATTCAAAGAAACCCACCTCTAAACACAGAGGTGGGTTTCTTATTAATACTTGAGATCAATTTCAAGATGGTTTATATAGTATCACAGACAACCCTTTAACACAAAGGATAAAAAGTACAGTAGAGAGAACCTTTGCCTAATGATGGATTTGTGATTGTTAAAACGTGAATGACCTGAAATAATTGGAACATAAACATTACTCGTATCCACAAGGAATTGAAGTAACGATCGTGACGTTTTTCAGTTATTAAATAATGAATCCAGGAGGCGTCAACAGTGGGACGAATTTATGCAAATAAAGATAAAACATGAGTTTTTTATAATGAAAGGATGAAATAGACTTGAAAATTATAACTGGTAATAAAAGCTTTTATCTGGATGAATTTCTAAAAAAACCTCTATTTGCACACCTTTCTACATTATCCAAGGAAGGGCCGCGAGAGTCACCTGTTTGGTTTTACTGGGAAAATGAACATATCTATATCATTGGAACCCCGTCTTCAGACAGTTTCCCTGGGAGAATCGAAGAAAACCCGGAATGTGCCATTGGTATCGTAGATCTCGATCATACAACAGGAAAAGTATTACATGCAGGGTTCAGAGGTAAAGCCACGGTGGAGCATTTTGATAAAAGAATCGCAACTCGGTTACTTGAGCGTTATCTTGGGCCAATAGAAGAGAAGTGGGATCTGAGATTTCAGGGGTTAGGCGATAGCAATATTTTAATAAAATTTGTGCCTGAAACAGTGGTTGTAAGGGACCAATCTTTTATACCTAGCATTTAGGTTTTATATATTTGCATTTTGAAGATCGTCAGGCAAGGATGGGGTACCGTTGATAGATTTATTTGAATGGATGAAGATAGGGACTAAAAAACAACAAGACGCTTATAGAGCCATCATGGAACTGGATATTTTGAATGAGTTGAGTACCTACAATCCTGTTCTATGCGGAACACTGCCCATCGGTATAGACATTTTGGGTTCAGACCTGGACATTATTATGGAAGTACAGGAATTAGAGTCATTTGAAGAATTGCTTCAAACGTTGTACAACAAAAAAGATGGCTTTATAATCAAAAGGAAAACGATTAATGGAAGAGAAGTCGTGAAGGCGAATTTTACCTTTAGTGGTTTTGAGTTTGAGCTGTTTGGCCAAGCACAACCGGTACATAAGCAACATGCTTATCTCCATATGATGATTGAACATGAACTGTTGCAAAGATATCCTACTCTTAAACAGAAAGTGATCCATCTCAAAAAACAAGGATATAAGACAGAGCCGGCGTTTTGTAAGCTTTTTGACATTACGGGAGATCCTTATGAAGGTCTCATCCGGTTTGGTGTTGAAAAAGGAATGATCACAGAGTAGATTTGTTGAGGAATTTATCACGAATAATAAAGGCTACAGTAAAATATCTATATACAAAGACTCATGGTACAAGTTCAGTTGTAGTACTTGGATGACTATTTAAGCTCTAGATTGGGGCTGATTCTTTGTATAGGGATAAGTTTGTGAGTGCAGTCATTTTATTGCTTTTTTTCTTCCTGGTCATTCATATTGTACGCATCATTCTTCACGTTAAAATAGACGTAGTATACAGTATGGGGATCGGTCCTGTTTTCTTAATAGGACTCATTATTTTTCTTATTGTTTTTCTGTATTTTAAAGGGTGAATTTGGCGCTTCTCTGGCAGCTCTCAAAACATGGAGTGATGACTGGTTGTTCTAGGGTAATGCAGGCATATTCATTAACACCCTAGGTTTCATGTAATGGAATAGGAAGTCTATCATCGTGGTCAAATCAGGACACTCAAGCACAGGTTACTTGAAAAGGGGGAGACTAAATGAAGATAAACCTATTAAACATACTGGAACTCATCAAACTGGGAGAGAAGCTAAAATCTGAAATGAGGCACAGCTGGCTTTCCAATGGCAGGCAAGAAAGCGTCGCGGAACATACATGGAGGGTTTCCTTTATGGCGATGTTGATAGAACCGTACTTAACACAGGAGGTAGATTCTTCTAAATTATTAAAAATGATCATCATCCATGATCTGGTTGAGGCGGAAGCAGGGGATGTCCCGGCATTCGATACCATGAATGACCAAGCAGCAAGGGAACAAAAGACTCTCAATGAGAGAAAATCCATCGAGAAAATAAGGGATACGTTAGGGAACGCATTAGGAAACGAACTATACACCCTGTGGTTCGAGTTTGAAGAGAAAGCGACATACGAAGCCAAAGTCGCCAATGCATTGGACAAAATAGAAGCACAGATTCAGCACAACGAAGCAGACCTCTCCACATGGCTCGATATCGAGCACAAGATGAGCTTTATGATGGACAAGCATGTCGGATTCGACCCAACCATGCAGCTCTTCAAGGACATTATTGAAGAGGAGGCGGAAGTGAAGATGAAAGAGGCTGGGATTGATACGGAGAAGATGAAAGATCCTTCATCAACCCTTTTTACATAGAAAATACCGATGTTCGGCTTGATTTTGATCGAAATCGTATGAAAATGCGCCATTTTTAGCATAGAAATTAAACTATACGGACTTTTTGAGGTCATTTGAAGGTCCCAACCTTCATTTATCTTTCTCCAACTGATTTTTTGATCCGTTTTACACTCTTTATGATCCGTTTTTTAGATAAATGAACCGATTTAAGTAACTTATGATCCGGAATTCTGATATATGATCCGTTTGTCAAAAAATCTTAGCTGACGACAGAGTCTTGTGACCTGACACTCCACAGAAGCGTCAAGTTACTTGAATACGTAAATTCAGTCAAGAAATTTAGGGGGGGATGAAATGCAGATCCGTTCAGAGACAGGTTCAGACTACTATACGATGGTCACCGCTGATCAATGAGTGGTGGGGTGGTAGGGGTATGTCTGATAGGTTACCTAAATTGTTTTTCGATCATTTTACCGATGCAAGCTTTATTGCCGAGAAGGATGGGGAAGTGTTAGGCTTCTTAATTGGATTTCTATCCCAGTCGCGACTGGAAGAGTCCTATATCCACTTTGTTGGCGTGCATCCCGAATATAGAAAACATCATATTGGAAAAGAACTGTACAACCACTTTTTCAATGTGGTCCGACAAAAAGGGAGCTATATTGTCCGCTGCGTCACGTCACCTGTTAACAAAGTGTCGATTTCCTATCACACCAAGATGGGATTTGAGATGGAAGAAGGAGATAGAGACATAGAGGGTGTCCCAATCCATACGGATTATGATGGTCCTAATCAGGACAGAATGCTGTTTGTGAAGAGGTTGGATTGATTCTTTTATTCATCACCTGAATAGATAGGGTGATAAACTGTTATGATTTAAGCAAAGTCTGATTGAATTAGTAGCAGGGAACTTCTTGTCCGAAGAAGTTCCTTTTTTATGTAAAAAATTAATCATGTCATTTGTATAATAAAGGTGGAAAAAGTTGTAACCTTTTAGGTGGTTCATTCGATTAATATATGAATGCAGAAAAAGGGGGGGAGAAACCTGGTTGATTCAGATGATCTTGAGGTCACCATTTCCAAACTGTATCAGGCGTATTATTTAGACGTATACAAATTTCTGATCTGTTTCTCAGGCAACCGAAACGATGCTGAGGATTTAACACAGGAAGTATTTATCCGCGTACTCAATCATTTATCCCATTATAATCAGCAATCATCCATTAAAACGTGGATTCTATCCATCGCCAAACATGTTGCCATTGACCATCATCGAAAAAAGAAATTTGTTACCATCTTTAAAGAAGGCTTCTTCAAAAAAATGGTTTCTACTCATAAACAACCAATCGAACAGATGGAGGAAAAAGAACTAAAGAAAACGGTGCATAATGCCATTTCCAGCTTAAAGCCCGATTACAGATCCATCGTTATCCTCAGGGGGATCAATGAATTCTCAGTAAAAGAAACCTCTGAAATTCTTCAGTGCAGTCAATCCAAAGTAAAGGTAAGCTATCACAGGGCTTTAAAAGAGCTGAAAAAGAAGATAAACGTAGATGCAGAGGAGGTATTAAGACATGCAAGGTGAAAAGGAAATCATCCAACTAATAAAAGAGACGTATCCTTTAGCACCCAGGAAGGATTTTGTTTCCAGCACTCAGCATGTATTAGAGAAGGCTGCAAGACGAAAAAGCAAAAGCCGGCGGTATAAAAACAGAACCCTCACGTCAATCGGATTTACACTTTGTGTCATCGTCGCTTCATGGCTTTTGTTTTTCGACGGAACCACCACCATCAATCGGAACTTGGCATTATTTGTAAACGATGACTCCTTTCTTTTTGGAGAGGAGGAACAACCTGCTATTTACGTATATCACTCCCATAACAAGGAGTCATTTATCCCCGATATATCCACAAATCAACCATCTGAAGCGTTTCATGATTCGACGAATATTACATTAGTAGGAGAACGACTCCAACAATTATTAAACGAAAAAGGCATACGCGTCATTCATGAACAAAAGGATGTCAGTGATGTATTAGACAAACGCAATTGGTCTTTTGAGGATTCTTATAAAGTGTCGAGAGAACAATTTAAAGAGGTACTAAAAGATCATAAGAATATAGAGATGGCATTGGACATCCATCGGGATTCAAGGAAAAAGCCTGAAACGACCCTTAAAGTAGGTAACAAAGAGTATGCAAGGATGATGTTCATTGTATCAAAATCCAGTAGTAATTTTGAAGAAAATCTAACATTCGCTAAGCGCATGAGTGAAAAAATGGAAGGCAAAGTCCCTGGTCTATCCCAAGGAGTCCTGGTGAAATCGAAGGGAAATTCTGAAGAACAGAACACTTACAACCAAGATTTACTGGATCATTCAGTATGGTTGAATATAGGTGGAGTGGAAAATACTTTGGAAGAAGAATATCGGACCATGGAGGTTCTTGCAGAGGTGATAGAAGAAATAATGGAAGAATGAACAAAAAACATAAACAGCCACCCGCTTCCAAAATGAAGGGGGTGGCTGAATTCGTCTATGCAGCTTCTGTTTCCTTTTTCTGCTCATTTGCTTTTGATTTGAAGCTGATGAAAAACAAGATGGCCAGGATGAGAATGATAGATGCGAAAACGGTCATATTGGATTCGATCATGCTGACGAGGTTCCCAAGCACGATGCCGACCAACCCGAAATCTGCATCTCCAAACGTCGTTCCCTGGAACCCTAATGAGCCTAAGACCGGTAACAAGAGGGCTGGCAGGAAGCTGATCATCACACCGTTCGCCATCGAGCCGATGATTGCTCCTCTTCGACCGCCGGTTGCATTGCCGAAGACCCCGGCAGCTGCACCTGTGAAGAAGTGAGGGACGAGTCCCGGAACGATTACTTTTAATCCTAATAAAGGTAAAAAGAGCATGCTGACGAGTCCAGCAATGAAGCTGAATAAGAAACCGATGATGACGGCGTTTCCTGCGAAAGGGAAGATAGCCGGGCAATCAAGTGCCGGTTTAGCATGAGGGACGATTTTGTCCGCAATCCCTTTGAATGCCGGAACGATCTCACCAAGGAGCATGCGCACCCCGGCTAGAATAATATAAACACCAGCTGCAAATGTGATCCCCTGCATAAAGGCAAAGACCAGGAAGTTCTGTCCGCCGCTTAATTCTCCTTCAACGAAGGCAGGACCTGCTGCGCCTGCGACGATAAAGAAGAGGATGACCATTGTTAACGATACGGAGACGGATGTGTCTCTTAGGAAGCCTAGTGATTTTGGAACTTTGATTTCCTCTGTCGATTTTGACCCTTTACCGACCGCTTTGCCGACAAGAGCAGAAGCCAAATAACCAATCGATCCGAAGTGGCCGACGGCAAAGTCGTCCGAACCGGTGACTTTGCGGGTGAAAGGCTGTAGCATCGCAGGCGATAGGACCATGAGTGCCCCGAGGATAATCGAACCTAGAATGATCAATGGTATTCCGGTAAATCCTCCAGTGGTTAAGATGACAGCGATTAAACAAGCCATGAACATAGTATGATGTCCGGTCAAAAAGATATATTTAAAAGGACTGAATCGTGCAATGAGAATGTTGACAATCATACCGAACAGCATGATCATCGCTGTCTCTGTACCAAAGCTTTCCTGTGCAAGGGCTACGATCGCTTCATTGTTCGGGATCACTCCGTCGACTTCGAAGGCTTTATTGAACATGCTGCTGAATTGCCCCAGGGACTGGACGAGTACATTCGCACCCGCCCCAAGGATGACGAAGCCCATGACCGTTTTAAGGGTTCCGGCCACGACATCTCCTGAATTCTTGCGCTGTACAAGGAGCCCGATTAAGGCGAATAGACCGACAAGGATCGCAGGTGTACCTAGTATATCCTTCATTATGATATCAACCATTTGTATCGCTCCTTCGTTTTATAGTGGACTACATATTTTGTTCCAGTGCTTCACGGAGTTCTTTCTTATCCATCAGGTTCTTCAATTTCACGACATGTTTACGGCCATCTTCCAGACTTTCTACAATATCCTCTGAACCGATGAAGAGATCCGCTTGCTCCGTTTTGGCTGTTGTCAGGTCCGTGTGGGACACTTCCGCTTCTTTTCCCATTTCCTTAAGTGCGGCTTTCACATTCATTTCTACAATCATGCTGCTGCCTAATCCATTTCCACATACGACTAATACTTTTTTCATCATTCGTTCCTCCTCTAATTTATACTTCAACTGTTTGGTTGATTAATTCAATCACGGTTTGACGATCACTTGCTGAGATTAACTGCTCCACATTGCCTTCATTGGATAACAGTTCTGTAAGCTGTGCCAATGCTTTTAAGTGGGTTTGATTATCTATCGCCGCCAGCACGATGACCAGCTGAGCGCGATGTTTTTCCTTTTCTGAGAAAAAGACGGGTTCTTTGAGTCGCAAGAAACTCATCCCCAGCTGTTCGACTCCAGTCTCCGGACGTGCATGAGGGATGGCGATATTTGGTGCGATGACAATGTAAGGACCCAATTCCTTCACGTTGGTAATCATGGCCTCTACATAATCCGGGCGAATCGATTGCTGGTCGATCAGTGGTTGACTAGCCACCTTGATGGCTTCCTCCCAACTGCTTACACGGTCTTTGAGCTGTATCGTTTGTTCTGTCAATAATTCATTGAGCATAGGCTTTCTGAGCTCCTTTATTCGGGGAGTATTTTGTTCTAAAAGGTGGACCAATTCTTTCTTCAGATCGTCTTCTTGATGGATTGTCGCATGGCGCTTGATGACATCCATCAGGTGATCGGTCACATTCTGTTCCTGTGGCTTCGAATCGAAAATCTCATTCATCCGTTGCATGACCCGTTCCTTTTCTAGATTGGTCAAGATGGCTGGAACATGGACAACGGGAATGTCCTTCTCCTTGATATAATTGGTGGAAAAGATGACGTCTGCCTTGTAATTTTTCGTTCGATATTCCCTCATCGAGATCGTACTGATGACATTCAGCCCGGCAATCAAGTTTTCTAATTGGGTGCGGAGCATATTGGAGGTCCCGATCCCATTCTCACAAACAATGAGGGCTTTGAACTTCGTCTCAACCTTCTTTTTCTCTTTCGTTAACCAGCCTCCGAAGTGCAGAGTAATGTAGGCCACTTCCGCGTCCTGCACGGTCTTCCCGACATACAGTTCCAAATGCCTCATCACTCGTTTGGTCAAATGAAAGATGTCCGGGTAGGTCTTTTGAATGCTCTCAGCCAGATCATTCGCGATAGAGAGCCCGTACTTCAGACGATAATACGTCGGTTTAATGTGGGAAATCAGGTTTTCTTCCAGTCCATTTTGATCGTCGAACACCACACAGGAGTAAAGTTGAAAATCATCGATCATCTGTTGAACGACTTCCTTCAGGCCTGATAATTCCCGTTCCGTATAACGTTTAAAGTTATCATGCTGGACTTTTGAACCCAACAGATTCATGGTAATGAAGCAAACCTCGTCATCAGTGAAAGAGACTTCCTTTACGTTTGCAAGTTTATTTGTAATATGCAAGGCTGCCTTGTATGCTTCTGTTTGGTGAAGGACCTGCTTTTCTGCTTGTGGAACAAGAATATACTCCTTTAGCTCTATACGCTTCAAGATCATCAAGATCTGCAGGGACAGGATCTCCACCATTTCATCTGTCAGCGTCAATCCCAATTCTTTTTCAGCTTCATAAAGAATCTCTCTTACCAAGCGTCTTTGATCCGTTTCATGAGACCACGTGGCAGCTTCTGGCTGGATCATCTTATGAACCTCATTCCGGACGTTCTGCCAATCCGGGTGCGAAAAGATGGTTGCCAGTATATTGGAAAGCATCGTTCTTTTTGCATCCTCAGGACCACTCAATCGGTATCCTGATCCTTTCTTGTAATACAACTGCAAGCCCGCTTCGCTGAACTCTTGCTTGATCACTTTAATCACCTTGGCGATCGTCCCCCGACTCATGCTTGTCAGATCCATAAACCTTAGCATCGATGCATCTTGTTCTTCCAATAATATTTTGGCTTTAATCAAGACTTCCCGTTCTTGTTTTGATAATTGATACTGCCAATCTTCGAAACTTTGATCCTTAGAGATCATCAACTTAGATTTCGATGCAGGTGGCAAAAACAATCCTTCGCCATGCTTACTTTCAATGGGTTCTAATCCTTTAGTCCTTAACCAACTATTAATCTGATCGAGGTCATAATAAATGGTCCGTTGAGACAAATTCGTCCTGGTCACCAGATCTTTCGTTGGGATCGGATCAGTCGAATGTTGAATGATGGATAATAAGTGTGCACGCCTTTTATCCAGTACCATGAGGATCCCCCTCTGTTATCATTTTTGCATAATTATATTGTTAGTTAATTAGATGATCATCTTATGAGTCTAGTATAGGGGCTATTTACAAGTTGTGAAAGGGGTTTCAGTGTGCAGAGTTTGTATGGAGTAATTTTGCAAATTTGAACAGATGGGTGGAGCGGGGATTAGAGTGGCAAGTTAGGTTTGTCAAACGGGTTGTCGTTTGAAATAATTGGAAGTATGACGTTATAACTAGGAGGTAATCAAATGACGAATGATTTTTATTGCGATGAAGTTTTAAGTGGAAAACGGAAGTGAAAAAGGTGTTGGAGACAGAAAATGTCCTAGCCTATCATCATACCCGGCCGTTTTATCCTGTCCATATCGAGGCCATTCCAAAGAGCCATATTTCCTCACTCATTACCCTTGAAGAAAGGGATAACGAGTTATTACTTGAACTATTTGGGGTCATAAAAAAGGTAGCGTGTTTGGTCACAGAAGAGCATGGGGCTTGTAAAGTGATTACGAATGTGGGGAACTATCAAGACTCGAAACATCTGCATTGGCATGTTGTCTCTGGGAAGGCATTGGGGTAAAGGTAAAAAAACGAAGAACCGGCCCGACGCTTTCAACATCAGAATAGTTTATAACAAAGGAGAAATCACATGGCATATGAAAAAACCTGACCATTGGAGGTTAAGCTAAGTCGGTGTCCTTCATGACTCTTCATGCGTTAAGAGTCAGGATAGAGTAGAGGGGGACAGGTCCCAGTTTTCCGGGTTCATTCGCTTAATTTTGTACATTTCGACTTGATTTTGATCGAAATCGTATGAAAATGCGCCATTTTTAGCATAGAAATTAAAATATACGGACTTTTTGAGGTCATTTGAAGGTCCCAACCTTCATTTATCTTTCTCCAACTGATTTTTTGATCCGTTTTACACTCTTTATGATCCGTTTTTTAGATAAATGAACCGATTTAAGTAACTTATGATCCGAAATTCTGATATATGATCCGGAATTCCGTTTTATGTTCCGTTTGTCGAAAAATCTTCAACTGACGACTTGAGCCTTTACTTCAAGGAAGCGTCGTGAAGGTACTGCTGCTTCGGAAATTTCCTGTTTTACATAATAAAAAGGACGATCCCTCTGCTTTTTCCTAATAAGCAGGAGAATCGTCCTCTCATGATTTATGTGGGTAAAGCTTAACCCACCGGGGGGCAGTCATGATTGCAGTTACTATCTTTTTTGAATAGAATCCTTCACATTGCCAACCTTTTCTTGAACCTTCCCTTTATCCTTGTCGCGTTCGCCTTCCGCTATTTTATCATTGTCGTTTGTAAGTTTGCCCCAAGCTTTCTTCAACTCTCCCTCGGTTTGCTTTCGCTTCCCTTTTACTTGATCATGATTTTCTCGCATCTTCACTACCTCATTTCTATAATATGATGTCTTAGTATTCATTATCCAAATGGGATTAAGAATAAACGAAAAGGTAATCGAAGAAAGATGGCAATTTATGTTAATTCAGTAACAAGAAAGAATACCAGACTGACCTTTAATACGAAGGTTTCTTATCTAGGATTTTGCAAAATTAATTGAGTGGATGCTTCTGTAGACAAAATGATTGGGCTTATCCAAAACTGATAAGCTTCTTTTTTATGAAATCAATGATTGAGATATCTGTATTAATTTGTAATAATTGGAATTACGATACAGTTGAACGGTGGAGGAGTTTTTATCTGGTGGGAGTATTATGGGTTTGAAACCATAAGTGTGGCCTCATTGACTGCCATTTTGATGGTGATCTTCCTTCATTTTATGAGAACTAAAAGAAAAAGGAAATTATCTATTCCCTTGTCCATATGCATACTGGGAAATAGTTCCTTTCTTATGGGGATTATATTGATCAGAGGTTGGAATGGGATGGATCGTCTATGGCGTATTGATCATGGTGATCGGTCTTCTTTGGTACATTGGAGTAGGAGTGTATAAAAGATTGGCTACAAGCAAATAACGTATCGAGCAATGGTTGAAAAGGATGAAGCGCCGGTCTCGAGCCTTCCCGGCGCATTCATGAAACATTATAGTGATGTGAGCTTTACGATTTGATTTGATTTTTAATTATGAAAAGAGGGACGAGGATGAATCTATTCACACCAATAATCTTAACAGCTGCTGTTTTAGCATTGGCTTGGATCGTAGGAAATAATGACAAGGTGAAGAAACAAAGTAAGTGAGGGATTGAGCGGAAGATCCAATCAAGTGCAGCACACCTGCAAGGGGGACTACAAGATGAAGGATGAACAAGCCAAAAAATATATCCACCTAGTATTGGGGTATACAGGCCTCCTGCTCATAGGGATAGCCATATTAAGAAATTTGTCTGTCATCCAGGATACGGTTGGTTACGCTTTGACGATGTTCGGGTACTTTTTTCTCGTGACTTACTTTAAATATGCTGATCATAAAATGGGTGCAACTAAGAAGGAAAAGGCGTTTTTTAGAATAGGGTTTTTAGTTGTTTTAGGAATTTTTGATTTGATTTTGAATTAGACGAGGTTTTTCTATTTCCAATTAGTCAGTGAGTCTGTAGTGAATCGCCGGGACGGTACTTAACACACACGAGAAATTTACTTTTGGGGGAGTGCTATGAATACATTTATATATAAGGTGAGACACGGAGATTCGCCTAAGGAAGGCAATGAAAGAACAAGAGGATTAACTGAAAAAGGTCTTTTAGATGCTCAACGAGTAACGGCCATATTGAAAGATGAAGAAATTGATGCTGTTATATCAAGTCCCTACCTGCGTTCCATTTTAACTGTTGAAAAGGCAGGTCAACAAATAGGACAGGAAGTGTCAGTGGTTGAAGACTTAAAAGAGAGGATCTTTTCATCTAAAGGAACGCGAGTATCTGAGGAGGAATTAGGTCCACTATTGGAGAAGTCCTTTTTAGAACCGAACTTCGCTTTAAAGGGTGGAGAATCAAATGTTGAGTGTCAAGAAAGAGCAATAAACGTATTAAAAGAACTATTAAATACTTATAGAGGAAAGAAAGTGGTGGTAGGTACCCACGGAGCGATTATGACGTTGATGATGGAATACTACGATAGCCAATTTGATTTGAAATTCTTACATAGCACATCTAAACCGGATATTTATAGAATGGAATTCAATGGTCAGGAATTAGTAAATGTTCAAAGATTATGGGAGGGATCTGCCAGAGGCATTTCTTAATAAGTGAAGAGATGCTTTCTTTAAACACGAATCCCATTTCACCGAATCACTCTTTCTTTTCCGTAGAGCCAAAGAGCAGGTTTACTGATAAAAAAATAGAAATGAACGACCAAGGGGGACAATCATCATGTTAAAAGTAAGACCGCTAGAAGATAGAGATTATGAATTGATCAGGGAAGCAGAAAAAGTCATCGAAAAGAATTATCGATATGGACGACATCACATTGGTTCGGCAGTCAGGTCGGCCGCCGGACATGTTTATTCAGCAGTACACGTAGAAGCAAACGTTGGAAGAATCACGGTATGTGGCGAAGCGATGGCTATCGGGAAGTCTATTTCTGAAGGCGATCACGAATTTGAAACGATTGTAGCTGTGGCTCATCCTCACCCACACGAAGATATAGAGAAATGTTGGGTCGTTGCCCCCTGTGGAATGTGCCGGGAGTTGATAAGTGATTATGGAAAAAATACCGATGTCATCATTTCTTACAACGGAGAACTGGTAAAGTGTAATGTATTGGAGCTGTTGCCGGAAAAATATACCAGTGATATTGAAGAAAATGAGAAATGACGAGGGAAAGTAAGATGTCCATCGTTGAAACGTTGTTATCCCGATATCAAAAAGAGTTTTCGGAAAATCGTTGCTTCATTGTGGGTATCGATGGGTTAGGAGGAGCAGGTAAGACCACGATTGCAAAAGAACTTCGCCATGCATTAGAGCTGGCAAATTGTGAAGCTTTCGCCTTTCATCTTGATGACTGCATTGTTGAAAAACATAAACGATATGGGACCGGGAATGAAGAATGGTTTGAATATTATTTTCTCCAATGGGATATTGGATTAATCGAAACAGAACTGTTCAGAAAGCTGCATACTAACAGTGGCTCTATGACTCTGCCTTTCTATCATCCTCCAACGGATACGATCATAACTAAACCAATCCATCTGCCCCCTTCTGCCATCATTCTTATTGAGGGTGTCTTCTTACAAAGGAAAGAATGGCGACGTTATGTTGATTTTATGATCTATATTGATTGTTCACATGAATTAAGAGCTGAAAGAGTATTGGAACGTGACCTATATCTCGGTGACGATCAAGCAAGGCTTGATAAGTATAAAAGAAGATACTGGTTAGCGGAAGATTACTACGTCGATCATGTAAATCCGATTGGGAGTGCGGATTATATATACAGGTAAATAATCGTCTTGGTAATGGTGAGTAAGTGCTGGCATTGGATTCAGATTATAGGTTTGGCTATTTATCATCCGATGAAGTTGCTATTACTCACTGTAGAAGGCGCGGGAATTTCCTACTACGATGAGTATCAAGGCAAGAAAATAATAACACAGTCAATCATTGGCTCATCTATATAAAAGGGGGACCATCGTGGTCTATAGAAGAAAGTTCTATCTTGTCAAAAAAGAGTTCGTCGAAACGTTCAATGATCACTTCAATCACACCAATTTGCCGAACCAGCTTAAACACGGCTCGCGACTGATTGGGCGCTGGATGAAAGATCATGGTGGAGAAACCGTTGAGATTTTTGCCATTTAGGAATACGACAGTCACGACGATTATGTGAGGATTGAAACCAGCATCAGGAATAACGAAGCCCATCTGAAACGTATCCGGGATTGGTACGAAGAGCATGGCGGGAGGGAATATGTCGCTAAGGAATATATCATAGAAATGAGAAATGAGGAGTTGGAGTCGACGGTCAGATGAATGGGTTCACTTTTTTTGAACGCCAAAGATCGAAACAACCCCATTAATATAGAGGAAGATGGAATTGACAGGGTTAAAGGGGTCTGACCCTCATCAGGGGAAAGCTTCAGCAATTGCTATATTATTTCATGTTATTTTTTTCTGAACAAAGGGAACGAACCTACATATTAAGGAAATGAAGAACGATATCAATCATAAGGGACACCTTGAGTCAGCTTTTTATTTGCATGTTAATGAATCGTTAAACCTATACTATCTGTTGAGGTGAAAAATATGTATAAACTGTTGTCTCATAATGATCTCGATGGAGTCGGCTGCGGTATTTTAGCCAAACTTTCTTTTGGCGAGCAGGTTAAAGTACGCTACAATTCAATTTCAGGTCTTAATCGTGAAGTGGAATGGTTTTTAGAAAATGAGGGGAAAGATACTTCTTTATTGATTACAGATTTGTCTGTCAGTGAAGAAAATGAAAAAAGGCTGGAAGAATTCTTTCGTGCAGGTGGAAAGGTAAAGTTGATTGATCACCATAAAACGGCTCTCCGGTATAATGATTATAAGTGGGGCCACGTTGTGGTGGAGGACGAGGAAGGGAAGTTAACTTCAGCTACTTCTTTATTATATGAATACCTCATTTCTCATCAATTAATGGAACCGACAGATGCAATAGCGGAATTTGTTGAACTCGTAAGGCAATACGATACGTGGGAATGGGAGAAAAATGAAAACTACCATGCACAGCGACTGAATGCATTATTTTTTCTTATTTCAATAGATGAATTTGAAGAAAAAATGATTTCTCGGCTGCAAACGAGTGACCATTTCCACTTTGATGAATTTGAAACAAAAATTCTTGATATGGAAGAAAAGAAAATTGACAGATACATTCGCAGGAAAAGAAGGGAGCTCGTTCAAACAGAGACAGGGGGACTGTTTGCAGGTGTGGTTTATGCGGAATCGTATCACTCCGAACTCGGGAATGAACTTGGTAAAGAAAATCCGCATCTGGATTATATAGCAATCCTAAATATTGGCGGCAAACGAATGGGTTTTCGAACCATCCACGATCATATTGATGTATCTGAAGTTGCTGCACAATTCGGTGGCGGCGGACATGCAAAAGCAGCCGGGTGCACTTTAACGGAAGATGCCTACAGGCAATTTGTAACCGATACCTATCATCTTCAATCGATACCAGAGGATGCGAAAAGAAATCGATATAATGTAAAAGAATCCACTTTTGGTACTATGTATAGAAACAGAAGGGATGAGATCTACTTTATACATCCTTTGGAAAACGGGGCATGGGTGATTGAAAAAAATAAAACAATAATCGAACAGACCCACCCAAGTTTTGAAGAAGCGGAAAAGCTCTTAAAAAGAAAATATTCAGCATGGCTTATAAAAGATGATGATTTCGTCAGAAACTTAATAGAAGAGGTAAAAAAAGCTAGATAGTTTCAAAAAAGCGAACAGTCGACAGCGTTCGCTTCTTTGAGGCTTTCATCATTTTAATACTTTGTTAAATGATTTCAGTGGTACCATTTTCTGAGAGAAAGTAAGGCGAAAACAGATCAAGAGGGAAAAGGTAAAGGTGCATAGAGAAATTCAGAACAAAGCAGTTGCTTCGGATCATTTAAGATAAAGACAGCAACCCGTGAATATTATTCTTGGCTGTTAATAAAGGAAAGCGGAAGGATTAAGAAAATGAACGTTATGAGTAATACAGAAAGGCCAATTAAGACATTTGAACGAATGAAACTTTATAGAAATGCAGGTTAATGGGAAGAAAGAAAAGAACAAGATATGGAAGAGATGCTCAAACAAGTACAATCCGTTGGTGCGTGGTACGACAGCGACCTAATAGGTTTTGCAAGGGCTGTATCTGACGGGAGATTCAGAGCATACAAAGAAGATGTTGTCATACATAAGGATTTTCAAAAATCAGGTATTGGAACGGAGATTCTCTCACAATTATTGAACGAACTTTCTCACATACCTATTATTAGCCTGTTTTGTGAAGAGGATTTGATCCCGTATAATGAGAAGAATAACTATAGGTGCAGTAAATCTCCATTCGTCATGCATAGACAACATTCCTCGAAAGGGAGCGATGGCTGAACATCACAACCGTCCATATGCTTCTTATATCATTCATTGTAAATGATCGCTTTTTGGGATCTGCCCCTGCACGTTATAGTATCAGCGCGTAGGGGGTAGATCCCGTTTTGTTGATCAAATTTTGGGTTCCAAAAATAATGAAAATTCGACATGAATGCTCAATTATTTAATATCCAGCTCAATTAATCTGAAACCTGCTCAATTATTCCAAATCCTGCTTGAAAGTGGTTCAAACCGGCACGATTATGGGCCAGAGGTGATGTTCTAAGCGTTCAACTGTCAATTTTTCGCAAAAACCTACGGTGATCAGGTCCCCCCTTTCTTACTTATGAAGGAAAGGAAACCCCCATAGAACGCAGAGCTTCTTTTGCTTGAAGTAAATAGGCCTCTGCTTGATCTTGCCATTGAATAATGATTTGAATGACTGGTTTAAATTCAGGGCTTGCGTTTTCTTCCATCACCGTTAACCCCTCACGTACCTGTTTATCTTGATTTTCAGCATTGATGATACAGGTAACAAGTGTTGTGATGATCGTTTGTTGTTGCTCGCCATTGAATAGTCTCATAGCAGATCCTACGGAGGTTACACGATGGTAAGAAGCAGGGACTAAATGACTGTGCATTTCATTATTACCCTCTAAGTTCTTTGTTTGTGGTATATGGAATAGCTCGCTGCTTATGGCACATACCATCTCTTCTGCATTCAAGCTTTCCTGCAAGACGGTCACGATCGGTTCCCAGCCGTTCACTCTAAAGTAGTGTGGATACATACAATCATCTCCTATGTCTGATAAATGTCATGCTTCTTCTATAGATATGACGCCGTAAATCCATTCATGTAAAAGGATTATGTTCTATTGGTTCGAAATCGTGTTCAAGGTTTTCACTAGGACAAACGACCAAAATACAATTTCATCATAAGATAGAAAGCGAGCATGATGTATTTATCTGAAGGAAGGATGAGGAAGATTCATGTATTATGGTCACCCCTTTCATACAAGGGTTTATAATCCTCATATGAACCTGAAATATGAGACGTTGAATGCCGTCAAACCGTTTGTTGATTATGGACTACATGAAGCAAGTTATACATCGTATTCTCATGCCCTCACCGAAGTAGCCACCATCGCCTATTTGCTTGGAAAAGGATATGACCCCCATACGGCCTATCATACGGTTGAATCATGGGAAAAGAATGAAAAGTTTTATTAGAGGTACAGAGGTCTGATTCCCAACACGTGAAATCGTTATCGTCGGGATGTCAGACCCCTTTTTGTAAGTAAAATGAATCACTAGCTTTTTTTCCGTAGGATAGATTTGTAAAGAAACGTAAGAAAAAAGGTCGAATTTTGTTAACATAATCTATATTAAGATGTATTGCTATCTACATACTTCTTCAACATCCCTTTTCTAAAATACAGTGGAATACATATTTTAGATGGGAGATGAAGAAGATGAGCAAAAAATTATTAATCGGTACAGGGGTTGCATTTTCATTGTTATTCAGCCCGTTCAGTCAAGTGTTTGCAGAAGAACCAACGGAAGGGGAAAGAAAGCAGGTGGATAATGTAGCTCACCGGGGGGCAGCAGGTTATGCACCTGAAAACACGATAGCTGGTTTTGATCTAGCGGTTGATATGAAGGCAGATTACATTGAGATCGATGTTCAACGAAGTAAAGATGGTGAATTGGTCGTCATCCATGATACAACTGTGGATCGTACTACAGATGGAACGGGAAAAATAGGGGATTTAACCCTTGAACAGCTTCGAAGTCTTGATGCAGGCAGTTGGAAGGGAGAGGTCTTTGCAGGAGAACCGATTCCGACTTTTGAAGAGATTCTGGATCGTTATCATGGAAAAGTGGGGATTTTAATAGAATTAAAGGCTCCAGAGCTTTACCCTGGCATTGAAGAACAAGTGGCTGAAGCATTAAAAGAACGGAATCTCGACAAACCCCAAAATGAAAAAATCATTCTTCAATCGTTTAACTTTGAATCGATGAAAGAAATAGACCAGCTGCTTCCTCACGTTCCAGTCGGTGTGTTAACTTCTAACCGGGCGTTTACCACAAAGGAAGCTTTGCAAGAAATCTCAACCTATGCGGAGTGGTTTAACCCAAGCTATGGAATCGTGACCGAAGAAGTAGTGAATGAAGTCCACGCCCAAGGGATGCAGATTGGATCATGGACGGTGCGCAGTCAAGAAGCAGCAGACTTTCTATTCGACATGAAGGTTGACGCGATCATTACGGATTATCCGGATTATGTAGATCCTAGAAACTAATATTCTTGTAAAAAGGGAGTAGCTTCTGCTGCTCCTTTTTTATATGTTTGCCGGGATCAGACTCCACTCTTTATGGTATGATTATCTCAAAAAAGAAGGTGTTATCGTTATGCATCTTGGAGACTTACTCTATCAGTTTGTCATCTTTTCATTACTGCTTTTGGGAGCCGTATCATTCACCCTGTTCATTAGAAGGCTCCTCATCAATAGTAAGAAAGAGGTTCATGCTTCAGATGATATCCATAAAAAACTAGATAGAATCATTGAATTGCTGGAAAAGCAAAATCATCGCTGAAGATCTATGAGTGGATTTTCAGCTTTTTTTGACTCACAGGACATCATTACCCGTGGCTTTTCCTTCTTTGATTGTCGATGAGAGAGCGTCCATCATATAGGCGAGCTTCATAACGATCTTTTAAAGTGGATGGATGGCCAGGGGTATAAAAGGAAACCCGGGATCTTATATTGTGGAGACCTATCATCCATTGGAAAATGGTGAGGAAGAAGTAGCGATATACTTACCTATTCAAATGTAGGATTCTCCTCATGTTACATTTTTCGACAAACGGATCATAAAATGAAAAAGTGGATCATATATCAAAATTCCGGGTCATAAATGGCTAAAACCGGTTCATAAATCTGAAAAGTGGATCATAAGTCGTGGAAACCGGCTTATATATTGGATGAGAGGATGCTCATGATCTCAAAAAAGCCCATTGATGATCATAAAACGTAATATTTTCATAGATTTAGATTAAAAACAAGCCAAAATACCCTAAACCGCGGACAGAATCTATTTTTGAAAAAGAGATAGGAAGGATGGTCAGGGTGATAGGTGGAGTAGTGTGACGATCAATCATTATTTGATTATACACAATTTCGGTTAGCTTGGTATTGGGGGCTGTCTTGAATGAGGAATTCGCTACTCTCAATCGCGCCTCATGGATTTAACCAGGTTAAGCAGGTAGTAATGAAAATGAAAGAGGGGTGTTCAACATGAAGTTTCTCTGGGGGGGCAAACATCCTGATGCCAGTTCTGGTATTATTTTTAATTTTTGCTACCTGGATCTGATCCATTGCTGAAGATATTCGGGAGCATTATCACTTTAAATGGGCAGCCCTTCTTCTTATCTTAGTGGGGTACGTATTGTGTACAGTTTTAAAAAAAACAATCGGTCTGATCATCGTATCTTTAAGCCTTGTTATTTGGTTTTTACTATAGTTGGATCGCCCTCCTTGAAAAGGAAGGTTAGTAGAATAATAGACTTGTGAAGGAATTAAAAAATTTGAAGAGGTGTTAAGTTGAAAGATTTTAAGATTAGTTCAGAGACTGAAAGATTAATCATTCGACCATTGAAGGTTGCTGATTATCCTAACTGGCTTAAGGAATTCGAAAGCAGGTCTGCTTCCTCCGGCAGGCATGATTTGGGAAAAATGGATATGAGTGAATGCACGGAAGAATGGTTCGATCAGTTGGTGACGAAGCATCAAGAACTGGCTAGTAATGATGTAGCCCACGTATTTGGTGTGTTTAGAAAAGCGGATCATAAGCACGTGGGAATGGTGGACTTCTCTACGTTATCAAGGAATGATTTTCAATGGGGAAGGATCGGTTACACCATACATAACCAGCATTGGAAGAACGGGTACGGTAAAGAGGCAGTGAAAGCAGCATTACATATGGCTTTTCATGAATTGAATTTCCACCGGATCGAAGCTCATATCAACCTCGATAATACTTCCTCCATAAAGCTTGCTGAAAGCGTCGGGATGGAATTTGAATGCATCAGGAAAGGATTTATCTATGAGTTCGGTGAATGGACGGATAATATGATTTATTATTTGAATGCAGAGTAAGGAAACGGTTCGATAGAGAACATGCCGACTTATCACTGAAGTAGTGTCTGAAGAAAAACACCCATCTATACAAGCGTTGGAGATTCACATGCCCTTTCGTGGAGACTCTGCCTTAGTAAGCAGCCTTTTAGACTTTGAACTGACCGAACAAACTAGTGGGAAAGTGACAATAGGGAACGATCAGTGTACCCTTATTTTTGGCAGCAGTGAGGAAAAGGAGGCGAGTCTGCATTCCGTTGTGTACCTTGCCGATCATGATTTCAGCAACGTCGACCCTGTTCATACGAAGTGAATAATCAGAAGGTGAAAGAGGGAGTGGGAATCAGTGAAGCAGAACCTTTTCAATATGGGGATTTTAATGGTGCTCCTTGCAGCTTGCAGCAATCAAGAAGAAGTAACCGACCCTCACTTTATGTGGAGCGGTAACAAGTATATCACTACCTATGAATCAGTAGAGGAAGAGCAATTAGCAGAACGGATAGGTGTGATAAAAACTGAGGTGAAAGCCCCAGTCGATGAGAATGGGGAAGCCAAAGGTCTTCCGGAAGGCACGAAACTTTACAAAATAGTCGATCAAAACGAAAGTTCCGCAGACATGGTGGCTTATCAAATCGGGAATCGTTTCTATATAGCCAGGAAACTGTTCGTCCATCATTAAGTAGTATGCTTGGCAGGGAGCCACGGGGACAGGCACCGTGGCTCTTTTTGAAAGGAGGAAACAAAAGGGATTGCCTCTGTGGTCTTTTTTAGAATAACCTAAATATAAATGACCTATCTAATCGTTTGAACATAAAGGGGGAATTTGATGTTTTTATTTATCGCATTGGCGCTGCTCTCTCTAAATGTGGCCTTTCTTATATTAAAGCTTGTGGCTCCTTACTCTGAAATGATGAACTCTTTTAAAACAGTGAATGGATTTTGGAAAGCTCAAGTGGCTTGTTTGGCTTGTGTCTTGCTCTTTGTATTTCTGCATTTTTCAGGGGAAGAGAGGGCCAAATGGCATACTAGCCCTGACTATGTTTCAGATGGTAATTTGTATTTGGGTGATGCGAAGGGGAGCATCGAATACAATTCATTTGTGGTGGAGGAAGAAAACTTTGAAACAAATCTGATACTTCCTGAGAAAGCCATAGGTGCAGATAAAGTGCGCCTTCTATTCACTCACGATGGACACGGAAAAAAAGAACCGATAGCGTTACCCCATTCCCGGGATAAGGAACAACCAGTGACGCTGTGGTTTCCTGACAGTGGGAAATGGAGAATGGATATTGAAATAAATGGTTCCGTATATTCTTCAGTTGTTTTGCCTGTCAAAGAGAAATAACCGAATCACGAAATTACACTAAAATTGAGGTGAAGAAAATGATTTTTGTATTTGATTTGGACGGAACGATTTGTTTTAAGGGAGAACCATTGAGTAATGAAATTTGTGAAGCATTAGATGTCTGCAGGGAGCTAGGACACGAAATTATTTTTGCTTCTGCCCGTCCTATTCGTGATTTATTACCTGTTCTGCCTAAACGATACAGACATTTCCGGATGGTTGGAGGAAATGGTGCCTTTACGTACGAAAACGAGAATATGAGCGTACATTCTTTCACACCTGAAGTGGCAGATTCTATAAAAAAGATAATCGAAGAATACCAGCTCACGTATTTGATTGACAGTGACTGGGATTACAGCTATACAGGAGATGCCCATCATCCGATATTTCGTAATCTTGACCCCGAAAAACGCGCTGTAAATAAGCAATTGGCTCACCTGACGAAGATAACGAAAATCGTATTATTTACAACAGACCAAGCCATCAAACAGAAGCTGGACCATCTTCCTGTACAAATATATGAGCACGGCAATGAAGCATTGATCGATATTAGTCCTTCGGGAATACATAAGCTGGAGGGGCTGAGACGTTTAGATGTCCTTCCAGGCGAGTTTATTGCATTTGGAAATGATCATAACGATGGAGAATTATTTAAAAACGCAAAATTTAGTGTTTGTGTAGGACAACACCCGATAAGCGCGAACGCAACTACTGTCATAGATATTAAGGATGTTCCTTCTGCAATTAAAGAAGTCAGTGAACACTACGATAAAAGAGTAATCAATTCTTAAAAGGAATCTTATTTCATATAAGGGGGTTTATCTGTAATATGGTAAGCTTCTTTTTTTATAAAAGGTCATTGAGTTAGTTGAAGGGTTTTGAAATAATTGGTAGATAGTTGGTTAAAGGAAGAGTAATATCTTAGGAGGAAACGATGAGTAGAGATAAAGATCGATATTTTTTGGAGTTGGCTCTAAAAGAAGCAGAAGAAGCATTGGAATACCTATCCGGTCGGGGAGGTGATCGTGGATGAACAACATAACGTTATTGCCACAGGGCCATACTCAACAAGATGCGACTGCTCACGCTGAAATTGATGCCATTCGCAATGCTGGAACATCCATCTTCCAAGCGAAAATCAATCGTGAGAATTTCACCATATACTCTTCTTTGGAACCATGTCCGATGTGCACCGGTGGAATCCTTTTTGCCAATATTAAAAGAGTGGTTTGGTTGCTGAACGACAACATGGGATTTGGTGGTTATAAGAATATCAAAGGTGCCAACCTATTTGATCGGAAATTTCAAGAGATAGACGTGGTAGAGGAACCGTATGGGGATTTGAAAAACAGACAAATGGGAGCTGATGAATGAATGGGCATCCAATCCAAATCATGTTGTGAACTTACGGAGAAATGTTGTTCCCGAATAGAGGGGATAGGGAAACGGAATAACAACCTTAGTTGTAATACACAATATGATTTCTCTGTAACATTCGTACGTCAATTTGAAAATGCGAGTGTCATTCACGTTACCATTGACACTGATGCTTCCAATGAATTTCCCAGAGAGTTTCTTAGAGCATACCTTTTTTGGCCTATTAATAGATGGAGAAGAGGATTACGATTGCCGGAACGAAGGAGGAGGCTCCAGGGGGCATACATCCTATACATACATTGTATCGTAGCTTTACCCGACGATTTTTCAAACATTCATTCCGTTTTTAGAGAATGTAAAATGCCATTTCATAAGCCAACGGGTTTCGAATTTATTATTTAAATGGGGTATTGGGGTCCGATCTCCGCACGTTAAAGTGTCAGCGTCAGACTCCAGTTTTTTTGTTTGAAATGAATATTTGTCTAACGATAACCATAAAAATATTATTAATTATAAATAAATATTTATTGATAAACAATAAATGAAGTGGTAGAGTAAAATCAATAATCAATAAGCGAGGTGCTTTTTATGAAAAGGGAAACACTCTTTTTAAAGATTGCTGTTTTTCTTATCGGGACTCCCATTGTTGCTTTATGCGTCTTGGGGTTACCTTGGTTAGCTATGGATGTAGCAGAAAGTGATTCGAAGCTTGCTTATGTGGTGTATGGCATTCTAATCATTATGTATGTATCCGCTATACCGTTTTTCTTCGCATTGTTTCAAGCCTTTAAACTATTAAGCTTTATCGATAGGAACAACGCGTTCTCTGAATTATCCGTAAAAGCTTTAAAGACTATAAAAAAATGTGCCATTGCCATCAGTCTCATATATGTGGCAGCGATGCCGCTCTTTTACATTCTGGCGGAGGTTGATGACGCCCCTGGTATCATCTTGATCGGAATGATCTTTATTTTCGGTGCAGCGGTGATTGCCGTCTTTGCGGCTGTTCTTCAGAAGCTACTGAAAAATGCCATCGATATCAAATCTGAAAATGATTTAACGGTCTGAGGTGAAAACAATGACGATTATCATCAATATTGATGTGATGCTGGCTAAAAGGAAAATGAGCGTAACAGAGCTTTCCGAGAGGGTTGGAATCACGATGGCAAACCTTTCGATCTTGAAAAATGGAAAGGCAAAGGCGGTACGATTCTCAACGTTAGAGGCAATTTGTAAGGCTTTAGAATGTCAGCCGGGAGATATTTTGGAATACCGAAGTGATGAAGATAATCAAGAGGAATAAAGTTGGGGCTTGAGAGAAAACGTTGGAGGTACACCTGATGAGGGCATTCATTCCACTTTTTCGATTTGGTTGGGAGTGGGCCTTATCATGTTTGTTTCCCGTCGTTTTTTTGCCTCACTGGCTCTTACACACAATCATACTGCTTCCCTTCCTGCCCGGAATGACTGGCAGCTCATCATCTGCCTGCTCATGCAGTGGGGGATGGTGGGTTACGGACTTGAAACAAGGGATGAACTGAAAGGAATCAGATTGGTCCACCTGATTGGTCTGTTCCTTAATTGGAAAGTGGCATGAATAATATCATTCCGGCACGATAAACTTGAAAGTCGCATGATTATCTGAAATCAGGCTTGAAAGGAGTCCAAACTGGAATGATTACCGGGTAAATCCACGGTTCAATCATCCGGCGGGATTTCCCATTTTCATCTAATCAAGGGGCTGCTATCTCTGGTTGTTAAAGACCATTCCCGATAAAAACAACACGAGCATTGTACATCCCCCAAACACACCAGCATACAGATAAGGCATGACGATATCCCCCAGGTCCCTAATAGGTTCGGGTGGGACCAAACTAATCCCAAAGGAAGCAAATATGATATAGAAAAGACCGGTACTGAGCGAAATCAAAACGATATCTTTTCTACTCCATTTCTTCTTCCTTTTATAGAAAAGAAAAACAGCGTTCGTGATAAAGAGTGACCATGCAAAAGATGCCCATAACCCAGCTACCGTCCGAATTAAAATAAACGCGATCAACATTAGTAAACTAAACAACATTCCTGAAAGAAAGTTCTTCATATTGCCCCCCTGTTTTCTTTAAAGATTCTCACCACGAAACCGGAAAGAAAGGTTAAACAGCTATACACAAAAACCCATACCAAGAACGTTTCATTGGATACAGTAAACGTTGCAACCAGCGTCGCCAGGAAGACGACCAGTGGTGAGATTATGAGGTTATTAAAGAGGTAATAACCAAAGATCCCGACGATCATCGATAGGACCGGAAATCCAAATACAATCATGAAAACAATATCCAAGGTAAAGTCACCCATCCCCTTGGTGTAATTTTACACAAAAAGGATATATTTATCAATTGCTTCTATTAGATAATTTTATGTATCGAGGTCATGACTAACCAAAATGAAAACAAGTTGACTTCAAAACAAATACGATTTATAATTATCTCATATTAAAGATATTTTAAATTGAGATTTATTTTTAGTTATATATCTCGAATTCGAGATAAAAATCAAAGAATACCAATCAACACGATCGAAAACATTAACCTTAATAGGAGAGTGAAGGAAATGAACAAACGAACAATGGGAATTCATCATATTACGGCCATCGTTGGACATCCGCAGGAAAACGTAGATTTTTATTCTGGCGTTCTTGGCCTGCGCCTGGTAAAGCAAACCGTTAATTTCGACGACCCGGGTACGTATCATTTGTATTTCGGGGATGAAGGCGGGAAGCCGGGTACGATTATCACATTCTTTCCATGGGCTGGTGCTTATCAAGGGAAGATTGGTGACGGGCAGGTGGGAGTGACAGCGTATGTCGTTCCAAAAGGAGCCATGGGCTACTGGGAAGAGAGACTCGAAACGTTCAAGGTCCCGTTCACGAAAATAGAACGATTCGGTGAAGAGTATTTGGAGTTCGATGATCCACACGGACTTCACCTGGAAATCGTAGAACGGGAAGAAGGAGAAGCAAATACTTGGACGCATGGAGGAGTTACACCTGAAGTTGCCATTAAAGGATTCGGCGGGGCGACTCTCTTATCGGCTCAACCGGATCGAACGACGGATTTGTTGGAACACGTCATGGGACTCGAACTCGTCGGGGAGGAAGGAGATTTCAAACGCTTCCGCTCCCCTGCTGACATCGGGAACATCATCGATCTGAAATTAACCCCGATCGGCCGCGGTCAGTCTGGTGTCGGCACCGTTCATCACATTGCCTGGCGTGCAGTCGATGACAGAGACCAACTGGAATGGCAAAAGGTCGTGGCGGACAACGGATACCGCGTCACACCTGTACAGGACCGCCAATATTTTAACGCCATTTATTTCCGGGAGCACGGTGAAATTCTGTTTGAAATCGCAACGGATCCCCCGGGATTTGCCCATGATGAATCCCATGAAACGATGGGGGAAAGCTTGATGCTTCCGGAGAGATACGAGGCTCACCGGGAGCAGATTGAACGGACTTTGATTCCGATTGAGGTCCGGGAGCTGGATTGATTTGAAAGAGAGGGACGGTTCGCTGGCTGATGAGGCAAGTAAACCGTCCTTTTGGTTCTTTGTATAAAGAAAAATCAACAACTTGTCATGATTAAGGAGGGAAATAGGTCATTAGGGTACGTTAAAGCGTCAGGGTGCCGGGGGTCAGAGCGCAGTGTTCAGTCAAAAGAAAAAACAATGCCCCTGCCATAATCAGCAAGAGCATTGTCCTCCTTAGAAACCAATTTGGCTTATTTATATCCAATAAATCTTTTATACCGTTACATCCTTTTCCTCGTGATCTTTACGGATCTGATTTAACTCCTCCGTCAACCGCAGGAATTCTTCTTTGTTTTGATCACGTAAAGATTGGTCGATTTTCTGTTCGAGTTGCTCTTTCCGGAATGTTAGCAGGGCCTTGTCCAAAATCATTTCTGCAAAAAGAGAGTCTATGCCGGGTACCTCGGACTGTGGTGAATTTAGCAAATACTTCTTCATGAAAAATCAACTCCTTGACCTTTTTTCTATTATACTAACCATTATCTCAATATTCAAACATTTTAAACGAAAAAATTAAATTATTTGAAGGGAAGGAAGTTGGAAACCAGTTTCATTTAAGGTTTTGTTAAGTTTGCTATATGGGAAGTAATGCATATGAATAAGGATTAGTTGGGTAGCTTTTCCCATACAAAAAAACTTCAGGTTTAGAAAGGAAAATATGTAAAAAAATAAAATTGTTTGTAATTTTTAGAAATATTTGATATGTTTGATTGGAAAACTGAATACGTGTAGAAGCAGGTGTAGAGGGATATGACGATCCTCTACTTAATAGGGAAGTTCGGTTAGAGTCCGACGCTGTCCCGCAACTGTATTTGGGAGCGATTCGAAAAGCCACTGTCTTTAGAAACTTGAAGATGGGAAGGTTCGGAGAGTGATGATCATAAGTCAGGAGACCTGCCTGTTTCAGCACACATCAATACCTACGAGGATAGGGGGTGTTAAGTGCGAACGAGTGATCAACATTTTTTGTTTTGGCTTTTTGGGGGAGCAGAAAATGTTTATTTAAGCATCAGTTCGATCTTAACAACTTCTTTTTAGAAGTTGTTTTTTTATTGTCCATTTTTAAACAAGACGGATTCGAGGTGAACTTCTTTGTTTGGAACAGTTGAGTATTTTACCGATTACTTCAAAACGTGCATTATGAACAACTTCAGTGGAGAAAAGACACTTATGCTTTCTTCCAATTATCAGCGTTTGACAAAAGAAATCATGATGCGGATAGAAAAAAGAGAAGAAAAAGAAGTTTGTCTGAGCAATCTTGAAAGGGCTTACAACAAAATGAGTGAAGAGTTATTTGGAGATAGGAGGAAGAGATAATTGGAAGCTAAACAAAAATTTTTCCCCGGACTTGATGGTGTTGTTGCAGCAGAAACCAAGATTTCGTTTTTAGATACGGTACAAAGTGAGATTGTCATCCAGGGTTATGACCTTATTAAACTATCACAATCTAAAGAGTACATGGATATTGTCCATCTACTGCTGGAAGAGAGTTTGCCGGATACTGCAGAGAAAGAAGCGATGGAAAAGATGTTGAAGGGTGAGTATGAAATACCTGGGGAACTGCTTGAAATATTCAAACAGCTTCCGGGAAATACGCATCCCATGGATGGGCTTAGAACGGGAATATCAGCACTTGCTGGATATGACAACAAACTCGATGATCGTTCATTACCCGTGAATAAAGAGCGAGCTTATCAACTTCTTGGAATGGTGCCCAACGTTGTAGCGAATAGCTACCGGATCATTCACCAATTGGAGCCGGTCCGTCCAAACGAAAACCTTTCATATAGTGCAAATTTCTTTTATATGATCACTGGGCGAGTCCCCTCTCTACTGGAAGAAAGGATATTTGACCGTTCTTTAGTTCTTTATAGTGAGCATGAGATGCCGAATTCCACCTTCACGGCGAGGGTGATTGCATCTACTCATTCTGATTTATACGGTGCCTTAACCGGTGCTGTCGCTTCCTTAAAAGGGAACCTGCACGGAGGGGCGAATGAAGCGGTTATGTACATGCTTAATGAAGCAGGCAGTGTGGCAACATTTGAAGAGCTGCTCGAAATGAAAATGATGAAAAAAGAAAAGATCATGGGATTTGGGCATCGTGTGTATATGAAGAAGATGGACCCAAGAGCATTCATGATGAAGGAAGCGTTAAAAGAACTATGTGATGTAAAAGGCGACCACCTTTTATATGAGATGTGTGAAGCTGGAGAGAGAGTAATGGAGAGAGAGAAAGGGATCTATCCGAATCTTGATTATTATGCAGCTCCGGTCTATTGGATGTTGGGGATACCGATTCCACTATATACTCCCATTTTCTTTAGTGCCAGAACAGTCGGACTTTGTGCGCATGTGATAGAGCAGCACACCAATAATCGACTCTTCCGTCCGCGAGTACATTATACAGGCGAGCGACGTGTATTTAATTAAACAACTGGGGAGTTGTAACGTCGCCCGCCTGATGCAAATGGATATTTTGGCGAATACCCATTTATATCATAAATAACTTCTAACAGAAAAGGAAGGTATCTCATGCTAAAAACGAGCGAAACGACGAAAACCGATGTGTTATTGGAAGAAATAGCCGATTACGTATTAGATAGAGACATCACAAGTACGGAAGCATATGAAACGGCACGCTATGTATTGTTTGATACGCTTGGATGCGGAATTCTCGCTTTGAAATACCCGGAATGCACGAAGCTTCTGGGCCCTGTCGTACCTGGGACAATTGTACCTAATGGGACTCGTGTGCCCGGTACGTCCTTCGTCCTTGATCCTGTGAAAGGGGCATTCAACATAGGGTGCATGATCCGCTGGCTGGATTACAATGATACGTGGCTCGCTGCGGAATGGGGACATCCATCTGACAACCTTGGAGGCATTCTTGCTGTAGCGGATTATGTAAGCAGAGTACGGATTTCGGATGGGAAAGAACCTTTACAAGTTCGGGATGTGCTCGAAATGATGATCAAGGCCCATGAGATTCAGGGAGTACTGGCGTTGGAAAATAGCTTGAATCGTGTAGGGCTCGATCATGTTCTGTTTGTGAAAATCGCAACGACAGCTGTTGTCACGAAGATGTTGGGTGGATCTCGTCAGGAAATCATAAATGCGTTATCGAATGCATGGATTGACAATTCAAGCTTGCGAACATATCGACATGCACCGAATACAGGCTCGCGAAAATCCTGGGCAGCAGGAGACGCAACAAGTAGGGGCGTTCACTTGGCAATGATGGCTGTAAAAGGCGAAATGGGCTATCCAACCGGGCTTTCAGCGCCTGGATGGGGATTCCAGGATATACTCTTCAATAAAAAAGAATTGGTGCTGGGACGTCCACTTGAATCCTATGTAATGGAAAATATACTGTTCAAAGTATCTTATCCGGCAGAATTCCATGCCCAGACAGCAGCTGAGTGTGCGGTCAAGCTCCACCCATCAGTGATTAACCGACTTGACGAAATCGATGAAATTAAGATCATGACACATGAATCAGCTATACGCATCATTGATAAAACAGGTCCTCTTCATAATCCGGCGGATCGCGATCATTGTTTGCAGTACATCACAGCCATCGGATTGCTCAAAGGCGATATCAAAGCAGAAGATTATGAAAATGAAACAGCCCTGGATCCAAGAATCGATGCCTTGCGGGAAAAGATGACAGTGGTAGAAAACAAACAATACAGTGAAGATTACCTTGATCCGAGCAAGCGCTCAATCGCAAACAGTGTACAAATTCGTTTCACAGATGGATCCGTTACCGAAAACGTAGAATTAGAGTTTCCATTAGGACACCGCTTCAGAAGAGACGAAGCGATTCCAAAGATTAAGGAAAAATTCATGAACAATATCAAGACCCACTATTCAAGTAAACAACAAAGATTGATAGAAGAAGCCTGCTATGACAGGGACAAATTAGAAAGCATGAAAGTGAATGAATTTGTAGATTTGTTCATCTAGAAAAGGAGGATGGCCAAGATGGCATGGATTGTAGACCAACCGTTAGCACAAACAGAGCTTGCCGACCAATTTCAAAAATGTATCTCCAGTGAATCGATTTTGCAAATACCTGGCGCGCATGATGCGATGGCTGCCCTCATGGCAAAGGAGGCTGGTTTCTCAGCACTTTATTTATCGGGAGCCGCTTACACAGCAAGCAGGGGACTTCCGGATCTCGGGATGATGACGTCAACTGAAGTCGCAGAACGCGCCAAAGACCTTGTTCGTGCTACTAATTTACCGGTATTAGTCGATATAGATACGGGTTTCGGGGGATATCTGAACGTCGCCCGTACGGCTAGAGAAATGGTGGAGGCTCATGTAGCTGCCGTTCAATTGGAAGATCAGCAATTGCCTAAAAAGTGCGGACATCTAAATGGGAAACAACTCGTATCCCCGGAAGAGATGGTTCAGAAGATCAGGGTGATCAAAGAGGTGGCTCCTTCATTGATTGTCGTAGCCCGTACGGATGCCCGCAGCAGCGAAGGACTGGAAGGTGCGATAGAAAGAGCGGCGATGTATGTTGAAGCAGGTGCCGACGCGCTCTTCCCGGAAGCCCTTGAATCTGAAGAAGAGTTTCGACTGTTTCGGAACCGAATCCAAGTTCCACTTCTTGCTAACATGACCGAGTTCGGGAAGACCCCTTACTATACTGCTGAAGAATTTCAGGACATGGGCTTTCAGATGGTCATTTATCCTGTGACTTCATTGCGAGTGGCGGCAAAGGCTTATGAACGGATGTTCCAGCTGATCAAAAAGGAAGGCACTCAAAAGGAAGGAATCCAGAACATGCAGACAAGAAGCGAGTTGTATGACACCATTTCCTATTATGACTTTGAAAATCTGGATGAAGAAATCGCAAAGACACTCCTAACCGATGAACATAAATCGTAAAGCACAAATGGTAAAAGAAGATCGTGATACGAATCAATTTTAGCATGTAATCGATTCAACGCTTTTGGTTGATAAGCATAACAAGTCGGAAGCGAGGAGGAAAGGGATGGGCGAAGCAGAACTTCAAGCTAGTGAATGTTTATTTACTCATCATGGAGAGGACATTGAAGTATTTACTCCGGAAGATTTTAATGAGGAAGGTCATCTCATATCGAAAACAACAGAACGATTCGTCAAAAACGATGTAATTCCCCTGCTTGATTCGATTGATCAGCATGATTACGCCACCGTTAAAAAATTGTTCAAAGGAGCAGGGGAACTCGGTTTGCTCAGTATTGAGGTTCCAGAATCTTATGGTGGTCTGTCACTGAACAAAAAACTTTCAGGGCTTGTAGCAGAGAAGATGGGATTTGGCGGTTCGTTCAGCGTATCCTTTAATATTCATGCAGGCGTAGGTACACTTCCGTACGTATATTATGGAACAGAGAAGCAAAAACATAAGTACCTGCCAAGGCTCATATCTGGAGAATGGATTGGAGCCTATGCCTTAACGGAACCTGACGCTGGGTCGGATGCACTAAATGCTAAAACGACTGCAGTGTTGAACGAGGAAGGGACAGCCTGGCTCTTAAATGGTGAAAAACAGTGGATTACGAACGCCCAAGTGGCGGATGTCTATGTCGTCTTTGCCAATACCGGTGATGGCATGACCGCCTTCATTGTAGAGAGGTCGTTCAATGGGGTTTCAGTTGGTCCCGAAGAGAAGAAGATGGGGATAAAAGGATCTTCGACCGCCACTTTAATCTTAGAAGATGTCCACGTGCCGTCACAGAATGTCCTGGGAAAAGTCGGGCAGGGACATCATGTAGCATTAAACATTTTAAACATGGCGCGGTTGAAGCTCGCCTTTTCGAACATCGGTACATCGAAGCAGGCACTGAAGCTTGCAGTGGGCTACGCGAAACAGCGTAAGCAATTTGATAGACCAATCATTCGTTTTTCCATGATACAAGAAAAGATTGCGGATATGGCGATTTCGATTTTTGGGGCGGAGAGCGCCGCATACAGGACGGCTGACAGCTTAGACCAAGTGATGGACTCCGCTGCCCCTTTAGATGATCGATTGAGAGAACTGGCACACTACGCAGCCGAATGTGCAATCAATAAAGTCAACTGCTCCGAAGTCCTAGATGGGATTGTAGATGAGGCGGTACAGATTCATGGTGGGTATGGATACATGCAGGAATACGAAGTGGAAAGACTTTACCGGGATGCACGAATAAGCCGGATTTTCGAAGGAACCAATGAAATAAACCGTCTGACGATTGCTAAGCTTTTGATCAAAAAAGCTTACCGATATGCCGACTCAAGGAAGGAACACCTGATCCATAAGCAGAGAAACCGAAATCAGGAATACATCCAGTTGTCTAAAATGCTTCTCGACAAATCTTTGAGAGCATTGACACATTTCAACATTAACATTCAGCAGGAACAAGAATATTCCCGCTTACTCGCTAACATGATGAAAGAAATTTATGTGATGGAATCTGCGTTCATTCGTACCGAAAAAGCCTTACAAAAGAACACGATAGAAAAAGAGCTATTGAAAACGAACATGACGAACATCATCTGTGAAGAAGGTTATCGAAGAATGGAAGAGATGGCAATCTTGATCTTATCGGGAACAGAAGTAGATGAAGCCAGGAGAAAAGGGGCATTGGATGAAATCCGCAGCCTTCCTGTCCCTCTCTTCAGAAATCTATTTATTCAAAAGCGGGAAATCGCAGAACGCCTGTCTGAACATGAAAAATATATCGTGTGAACGGAGTGAAGTCTTGTGAAAAAGATCGGATTTATCGGTTTGGGCAACATGGGTCTACCTATGTCGCAAAATTTGCTTTTGTCAAACTTTACAGTGTATGGAATGGATCTGAATAAAGAAGCTGAGTTGTCCTTTCTTAAATCGGGAGGAACGGTCGGCGTATCGCTTGATGAGATGGTTGAACGATGTGATGTAATCCTGACAAGCCTTCCATCCACTAACGCGGTAGAGGAGGTTTTCCTGGGGGAAAAAGGACTTGTTAACATCTCGGGTCCAAGTGTTATGCTCGTCGATACGAGTACGGTAGCTCCAGAACTGAATAGCAGGATAGAAGAAGCGGCTAAGAAAAAGGGTGTGGAATTTCTGGCGGCACCAGTCAGCGGGGGTGTAGTAGGGGCAGTAAATCGAACACTCACTTTCATGGTCGGCGGTGTAAGGTCTGCCTTCGATAAGGCACTGCCTGTATTTAACGCGATGGGTGAGAATATATTTCATGTGAATGAAAAGATCGACAGCGGTACAAATACGAAGCTCATCAATAATCTTCTGATCGGATTTTATACAGCAGGTGTAAGTGAAGCTCTTCATCTTGCTAAGAATAGTGATCTTGATCTTGAAAAATTGTTTGAGATGCTGAACGTCAGTTATGGACAGAGCAGAATCTACGAGCGCAATTATAAAAGTTTCATAGCTGATGATACGTATGAACCCGGTTTTTCTTTAAAGCTGCTGAGGAAGGATCTCGGATTTGCTCTTGGGCTTGCCGAAAAAAACAACGTGGAACTGCCGGTCAGCAAAATCCTCTTAGACCTATATGAAGAAGCTGAAAAGAACGGTTACGGGGAAAAAGACATGTCCATCCTATACAAAAAAATTAGTGAAAAGACGACAACCATTTTATAAGAAGGGGTGAGAGAATAGATGATTACAACCAATATTAAAAAGATGCAGAACAATATCAACGGAGAATGGGTAGATTCTACTGGAACGGATGTGGAAGAAGTAATCAATCCTGCGAATGGAGAAATCATTGCCTATGTACCTCTATCGACGAGAACGGATGTCGATCACGCCGTACAGGCCGCTCAAAATACGTATGAGACTTGGTCATTAGTCCCTGTGCCCAACCGGACAAGACTATTATACAATTACTTAAGGCTTCTTCAAGAACAGAAAGAACAATTGGCTGAAATCATCACGATGGAAAACGGGAAAACGTTAAAAGACGCTCGTGGAGAGGTTCAGCGAGGGATAGAAGTGGTTGAGCTTGCGACTGCGACACCTACTCTAATGATGGGAGAATCACTCCCTGGTATTGCGGACGGAATTGATGGTTCGATTTGGCGTTATCCATTAGGAGTCGTTGCAGGAATTACACCCTTTAACTTTCCGATGATGGTTCCACTTTGGATGTTCCCACTTGCGATTTCATGTGGAAATACGTTTGTTCTGAAGGCATCAGAAAAAACCCCGATCCTTGCCGGTAAGCTTGTGGAGCTGTTCTATGAATCAGGTTTCCCTAAAGGGGTCCTTAACCTCGTCCATGGAGCAAAAGACGTGGTAAACGGTTTACTGGAGAACGAAGATATCAAAGCCATTTCTTTCGTTGGTTCCGAGCCTGTGGCAAAGCATGTTTACCAAACGGGTACAGCTAACGGAAAGCGTGTCCAGGCACTTGCCGGCGCAAAAAACCATGCTGTAGTCCTATCGGATTGCCATCTTGAGAAATCGGTTCAAGGCATTATCGGTGCGGCGTTCGGCAGCAGTGGAGAACGCTGTATGGCGTGCTCAGTCGTTGCAGTCGTAGATGAGATCGCTGATGAGTTTATGGAAATGCTCGTTTCTGAAACACGCAAGCTGAAAACAGGAGACGGCAGGTCAGAAGATCACTTTGTAGGTCCCTTGATTCGGGAAGTCCACAAAAACCGTGTACTCCATTATATTGACACCGGGATAAGAGAAGGGGCTTCTTTACGAGTGGACGGAAGGAATCCTGAAGTAGAGGAAGGATACTATGTCGGGGCGACCATTTTCGACCATGTGAAACCGGATATGAAAATATGGCAGGATGAACTCTTCGCGCCAGTATTGAGTGTCGTACGAGTAAAAGACCTTGATGAAGGAATCAAACTCACCAATCAATCCCATTTTGCCAATGGGGCCGTTATCTATACGTCGAGCGGCAAAAGTGTCCAGAAGTTTCGCGATAAAATTGATGCCGGCATGATCGGCGTGAATGTCAATGTGCCAGCTCCGATGGCGTTCTTCTCATTCGCCGGAAACAAAGCATCATTTTATGGCGACCTTGGAACAAACGGAAAAGACGGGGTCCAATTTTACACACGCAAGAAAGTAGTCACAGAACGCTGGTTCTAAATCTGACCGTAAGATCCCTCTATTTGTAAGATATAGGCATTTAGAGGGATCTACTTTATCTGTAACCATTTTCAAGGGGAGGTATAAATCTTGAGCTACACTTACGCAACAATTAAAAAAGAAAATGATATCACAATGGTCACATTGAACAATCCTCCGGCGAATACATTATCTTCTTCCTGCATCACCGAATTACGTTCCCTTTTTCAGGAACTGGTCAGGGATGATGAAACAAAAGCCATCATCCTCACGGGGGCGGGGCGTTTCTTCGTGGCGGGAGCAGACATAAAAGAATTCGTATCTAAATTAGGAAATCAGGAACAAGGGCTGGAACTGGCGAAAAATGGTCAGGCTCTTTGCAATGAAATCGAAGCTCTGAAGAAACCTGTCATTGCCGCGATAAATGGACCATCTCTCGGGGGAGGTCTGGAGTTGGCGATGAGCTGTCATTTCAGAATTATGTCAGATCATGCAACGGTAGGTCTTCCTGAATTAAATCTTGGGCTGATTCCGACTTTCGGCGGCACACAACGGCTTCGCAAGATAACAGATACAGCAACCGCACTGGATATCATCCTTACAGGGAGGACCCTTTCTGCAAGAGAAGCTGTAGACCTTGGGATCGCTCAGTTAGCTGTAAAAGAAAGTGAATTGTTACAGACCGCAAGAGCAATTGCAACATCGTTTGTGGAAGGGAAAAGCATGACCAGTGTGATGCGGGCAGTGGAGTGCATTATACAGGGCAGTAACGAAAGTATGGAACAAGGATTGGAAAAGGAACGTAGAAGATTTGCTGAGTTGTTCCTGACAAAGGATGCGAAAGAAGGGATTCACGCATTCGTCGAAAAACGCAAACCAGACTTCACACATTCATAAAAGGGAGGAGATAGAATGTCCGAAGAAGTAATGTTTTCCGTTAACCCAAATGGTATTGCTACGATTTTACTTAATCGCCCGAAAGCACTTAATTCTCTATCTCATGAGATGGTCATCGCTATAGGTGAAAAATTAAAAGAGTGGAAGACAGACCATAATGTATCAATCGTCATCATGAAGGGTGCGGGTTCAAAAGGGCTATGTGCAGGCGGTGATATTAAATCACTCTATGAAGCGCGTTTGTCTGAATCGGCGCGACGAAAAGCGGAGAATTTTTTTAGTGAAGAATATAAGGTCGATATGGCTGTCCATCAATTTCCGAAGCCGATCATTGCCTGTTTAGACGGAATCGTTATGGGTGGGGGTGTTGGTCTAACATATGGGGCTAGTCATCGCATCGTAACGGAGCGGACAAAATGGTCGATGCCCGAGATGAATATCGGATTCTTTCCGGATGTTGGAGCAGCTTACTTCTTAAATAAAGCTCCCGGGTACGCAGGTCGTTATCTCGCTTTAACAGCCTCGGTCATACAGGCTCAGGATGTGCTGTATGTAAACGGTGCAGACATCTATATGGAAAGCGACGCATTAGAACGTTTTATTGAAAAAGTAGAAAATACGGATTGGCGTCATGTGAAAATGGAGGAAATTCTTGATCAACTGATTGATGAATACCAAACACATTCTACTAATGAAAGCAAGGTTGCCCTTATTCAAAATGAAATCGATCGGCATTTTGCGTTTGAGACGGTTGAAGAAATCCTTCAATCCCTCGGCAGTCAGACAAGTGATTTTAACTTGAATGTAAAGGAATTGCTCCTTTCAAAGTCTCCTTTTTCATTGAAAATCACGTTAAAACAAATGATTGACGGCAAACAAAAGACAATGAAAGAATGCTTCGCAACCGATCTTCTTCTAGCCAAGAACTTCTTAAAGCACGGAGATTTTTATGAAGGCGTTCGGTCTGTCCTCATCGATCGGAACCAATCACCGAACTATGAGTACAAACATGTTTCAGACGTTACGAATGATGTGGTAAATCAATTTTTTAAACTGAATTCTCCAGTTTCATAAATGGATCATTTATTTAATTCTAGTCATTGGGTTGCTAAAAGGGATGCTGCATTTACTGAGGAGCCACCGATTTAGAATTGAAAAGGACAAAGCCCGTCGGAGAGGGTTCTGTCTGGCTTCATTATAAAGTGAAAAATGTAGATGGAATCTGCCTTCCCCTCATTGTATAGAGGGGAAGGTTTCTTTTTGATGCTGACCAGAAGCACCCCTGATAGAAAACAAGATACTGGATCCTGAAGGAGTAGCCCCTTTTTCCTAATTATGCTTATTGGAAAAAATCCAATTGACAGAAGCTGAAAAAAGTCATAGCATATAAAGGTAAATCGTAACGGTTACGTTTTAATCGTCATTTCGCATATTTTTTTACATAATAAATCATAATGGTTACGAATTAATTCAATAGAGGAGCCTTAATAGAGTTTATCCTTTTAATATCTCACTAACAAAAGAAGCAGAGGGATCAAAATGATGCAGGAGATCGAGTTTATCAAATTCAACCCGACGGAAAATATGACGGTACTTGTAAAGACCAAACACCTGATGGAAGAATATCACCAGATTGCGTCAAGGCTTATGGCATATGACAGTCTTTATGCTGAGCAGGTGGGCTTCATTGAAGAGTCAAAGAATGCGGGTGCAGATTCCAGCCTGCAGATGGCCGGGGGTGAATTCTGCGGGAATGCCTGTATGTCGTTGGCCGCCTTCATTGCTTCGGGAAGGGCGCTGCCCCACGGTTGTTCGACAACCATTCTGTTGGAAGTCTCGGGCTCCGACGAGTTGGTCCGGTGTGATGTGAAGAATGAGATGTGCTTGTACCGTTGCAGGATGACAATGCCTATTCCCGCAAGGATCAAGAATCAAATGTGGGTGGTGGATGGAGAAGAACTTCCCGTCACCATGATCCATTATCAGGAGGCTGTTCACGCTGTATTGGAAGCGGGACAGTTAGCCCCTTCATTGCGCCGGTCGGCAGAAACTCTGGCACGAATGATCAATTCGTCCTATAAGGGGAATCTGGTCGGTGTTTTGCTCTATGATTCTGTAACCGGGAAACTTGCCCCTCTCATCCATGTACCGGACGTGAATAGCATGATGTGGGAACGAGGATGCGGGTCGGGGACCGGATCATTGGGTGCTTATCTTGCATGGAAGCAGAAGCGCTGCATCTCTCTACAGGTCAAACAGCCTGGAGGGGAAATGCATGTAACCGCAGATTGGAATGATGGGTCCATCACCGCGGTCCGGATCGAAGGCACTGTCGGGATTGTGGCAGAAGGGAAAGCATTTATACACATGGTAGAGGAGGAGGTCAGATGATGAAGGCGAGCAAGACCTTTGAAGAGGATCTGCGCAACTATTTGGAACGATTTGATGAAGCCATTCAGGGAGATAGCCACTTGGAAGAGGATGCTGTGGCGTTAGAGAGATTAATTAATGAGTATTCTGGATTCATACTTAATGAAGAGTACATAAAGAGGTGGGAGCAGATAGTCGATCCTACACAAGGAGTTGTTCCACACCTGATGGATCAGTTAAGAAATCTATCTGCCCTTTCCGTGGCCAAGATGGAGAAGCACCGGGCCCGGAAGCTATTGAGGGGAGAAGAAGGGATAACAGACTACTTTCAGAACATTGAGTCCTGCATTGAAGAGGAGTTCGGGCATTTTCAGGTGACACGGGAATCGACTGTACTCCTTGTTGGCTCTGGTTCTTTTCCGATGACACCGCTCCTTATTGCCAAGCGCACAGGCGCAAAGGTCATCGGGATCGACATTGATGAAGAAGCGGTCACCCTGGGACGGCAAGTGGTGGATCGGTTAGGTAAGGATTTGAATATCGAACTGAAACTTTCGTTAGTGGAACAGCTCACAGATCTCAAGGAGGTGACCCATATCATCTTCAGTTCGACGGTTGAAGCGAAATATGACATCTTGGACCAGTTGTATGAGCTGACCAATGAAGAGGTCGTTGTGTCGATGAGGTACGGAGATGGACTGAAATCCCTCTTCAATTTCCCTTCCCGGGAAGTAGATAAGGAAAAGTGGAGAATAGCAGAAAACAGTCTGCGTCCCTATCAAATATTTGATATCGTACTCTATGAAAAAATTCGTCCGGCTCCGAGTAAGGAGGGGAATCGATGAAAAAGGGTAAACGGGTGCTGGTTATAGGCACAGGACCCGCTTCGGTGCAACTTTGTATGATCGTAAAGAACCACCTGGGCTGCGAGGTGGGACTCGCAGGGAGGAATTCCGTCCGGTCGGAATCATTTTTTCAATCGTTAGAGATGAAAGGAAATCACATTCGGGTGTCCGTTCAAAATCAGCAGAATGAGAGAATACAAGGTGAAAGCCTGATCGATCATGTGTACCGCGGTCTTGACACAATAAGGGGAGAGTGGGATGTCGTCGTATTGGCTGTCACCACTGACGCGTATCTGGACGTGCTCCACACCATTCCCAGGGATGTATTCAAAGGCGTACGGTCGATCGTATTGGTTTCACCGACTCTCGGATCCAATAGTCTCGTGAAGCATGATCTGTCGGACGTTCAACCCGAAGCGGAAATCATTAGCTTCTCTACTTATTTAGGAGATACGAGATGGATGGAGCGGGATCCTTCTCACCATGTCATCACGACGGCCGTAAAGAAGAAGCTCTATATCGGTTCGACCCATGGCCATTCGAAGATGGTTCAAAGATTGGTTAGGTTAGGGAAAGAGCTTGGTATGGCGCTAGTTTCGACTGAATCGCCATTGGAAGCAGAGACCCGCAATATTTCCCTCTACGTCCATCCCCCGCTCTTTATGAATGATGTGACACTGCAGGAGATATTCGATGAGGAACCTTCCATGAAATATGTGTATAAGCTGTATCCCGAGGGACCGATCACCCAGCAACTGATCCGGGATATGCGCGCCCAGTGGCAGGAAATGATGGAAATCCTGGAAAGAGTGAAGATCAAGCCGCTCAATCTCCTTCGATTCATGACAGACGATAACTATCCCGTAAGATTGGAAAGCTTATCAAGGAGTGACATCGAAGATTTTGAAAAGCTGGATAGAATCCACCAGGAGTATTTACTTTACATACGCTATACCTCACTGTTGATCGATCCCTATTCCACGCCTGACGAGGTAGGGAGATATTTCGACTTCTCGGCCGTTCCGATCAGGAAAATGTATAGGAACTTAGAGGGCGAGCTGGATATCCCGAGAATGCCTAAGGAGGACTATTATCGAATCAAGATCATCCAGGGGATTGCACGATTCCTTAAAGTGCCGAGCCCAACCATTGACAAGCTGATCAGGACCTATGAGGAGAAGCTGACAGAAGTTACGGAAGTCCATCAAGGTCAAAAGCTTTCCGACGCCTTTTCAATTCGAAGCTTCGAAGAGGACCTAACGAGGATTACTGGAGTGATAGGAAAAGAGATGGTTACAAGGTTTAAATCGTAATGATTTTGTTTTATAAAGAGATTACAAAAGGAGTGAAGAATGGGATGAAGAAGAGATGGACATTAAGCGTATTGGTTCTTTTGATGATGATCCTTGCTGCCTGCGGAGCGAAAACAGAAGGCGAACAGGAAGCAGATAAGGATGAACTGGTTTATGCGACAGCGAAGGATATCAATGATATGAACCCTCATTTATACACGGGATCCATGGCGGCCCAGGGGAAGGTGTATGAATCTTTGGTTGAAAATACAGAGGATGGCATCAAGCCGCTACTTGCTGAGTCCTGGGAGATTTCAGATGACGGCAAGGTGTATACATTCCATCTTAGGCAAGGTGTCACTTTCCATGATGGGGAGCTGTTCAATGCCGATGCCGTGAAGAAGAACATTGAAGCGGTACAGCGAAATGCGGAGAAGCATGCGTGGATCAAGCTTTCCACTAAAATCGAGGAGGTTCGGGTCATTGACGAGCATACGGTGGAACTGGCTCTGTCTGAGCCCTATTATCCTGCCTTGGCAGAGCTTTCGATGACGAGGCCTTATGTGTTCCTGTCACCCAATGACTTCAAGAATGGCGATACGAAGGATGGAGTGAGTGGTTATCACGGAACCGGACCCTATATCCTCAAGGAACATAAGGTAGACGAGTTCGCCCGGTTCGAAGCAAACGAAGACTATTGGGGAGGGGCGCCTTCTATCAAAGAGATTACGGCGAAAGTGCTTCCTGCGGGGGAGACGACATTCCTGGCTTTACAAAAAGGGGAGATCAACTTTGCCTTCACAGATGATCGTGGTGCAGACAGCCTGAATGTGGAAGCGATGAACCAGCTGGTCGATACAGGGGATCACCAGGTGGAAAGAAGTGAGGCGATGAATACGAAGATGATCGTCGCCAATAGTAGCAAAACGGATAGTCCCGTAAAGGAGACGGCGGTGCGCGAAGCGATTTGGTACGCCATTGACCGGGAGACGATTGCCAAAGATATTTTGGACGGGACCGAAACAGAAGCCCATACCTTATTTTCATCCAATGTTCTTTATGCAGATATTGATCTGCAGAAGAGGGACTTCGATGTCAATAAAGCTAAAAAGTTGTTAGAAGAAAATGGTTGGAAGTCCGGTGATGATGGGGTCCGTGAAAAGGAGGGGCGTCCTTTGGCCATGAAGCTATTTTATGACGTCAATTCACCTTCTCAAAAAACAGAGGCTGAGTTCATCCAAAGCTCATTGAAAAAAATCGGTGCGAGTCTTGAAATCGTCGGTGAGGAATCCACATCCATCGCCAATAGACGATCAACAGGTGACTATGAATTATTATTTAATCAAACATGGGGGCTCGCGTATGATCCGGTCAGTACGATCGCAGCGTTCACTTCTGATGCTTCTTACCTTCATACAACCAAAGGCATCAGGCAAGCGGATGAACTCTATAGAAAAATCGAAGAAGTAATGGTGACGACAGAAGAATGGAAGAGGAAATCCCTCTATAAGGATATTTTAACGATCGTTCATGATGAAGCCGTATTTATTCCGATATCGAATGGCCGGATGACAGTTGTGGGGCCTAAAGGATTAAAGGGGCTAACATTCAAACAAACACAGTTTGAGCTGCCATTCGAACAGATGAGACTCCAATAATGAAAAGGGGAGTCGTTCACCCGGGATTCCCGAGAGGAGGATTGTCTTGATACGATACATCATTAGAAGACTGTTGGTGTCGATTCCGGTCCTATTGATTATTTCCTTTATAACGTTCGTGTTGATGAGCCTGTCCCCGATGGATCCGGCTGAGGTCGTCCTCAAGTCCCAGGGGGTACCGGTCATTACGAATGAACTGATGGAAGAGACGAGGGAGGAGCTCGGGTTCAACCGGCCCTTTCTCCTTCAGTACGGGGATTGGCTGATGGAATGCCTCCGATTGGACTTTGGAACGTCCTTTGTGACAGGGCAGCCGGTATGGTCGCTCCTTGGACCCGCTTTGATCAACACAGTGAAGTTGACGCTCATTTCCTCCGTTGCGGTCATGATCCTGTCGGTTCTCCTTGGAGTGATCTGTGCATTGCAACGGGACAAAGCGGTGGATCAGTTTGTCAGGGGCACCTCGTTCTTCTTGACGGCCATGCCTTCCTACTTACTGGCATCTATATTGATCTGGTATTTTTCCGTGAAGCTCGATTTATTTCCGACGAATGGCATGGACTCCTATACAAGTTACATCCTCCCCGTCCTGGTCATTACCATCAGTTATGCGGGGATTTACTTCCGGGTCGTCCGAAGCTCGATGCTTCGTCAATTGTGTGAAGATTATGTGCTTTATGCCAGGGCATGCGGCTTGAAGGAATGGCGCGTCACCGTCCTTATCATACGCAACTCCCTGCAGGTCGCCGTGTCGGTCTTTTGTATGGCGATACCGATTATATTAGGGAGTACGGTCGTCGTGGAAAGTGTGTTTGCCTGGCCGGGAGTAGGAAGTTTGAGTATCAGATCCATTGTCAGCGGGGACTTTCCAGTCGTTCAGGCGTATGTACTGATTGTGGCGGTGGCATTCGTGATGTCCAATGCCATTTCTGACATCTTGAATGCCGCTGTGAATCCTAAAGTAAGGAATGATCATTAAATGAGACAATTAACGAATTTACGTCATGATAAGCTGGCGATGGTATCGTTGATCGTCATTCTTTTGACCCTCTTGAGTGGTCTCTTTGCGCCGTTTATCGCCCCACACGATCCGGCGGAAGTCGATATGGGCTTACGTTATGCAACCCCTTCATGGGCTTATCTGTTAGGGAATGATCATTTGGGGCGCTGCATCTTATCGAGGATCCTTTATGGCATCCGGCCGAGTGTCTTGTGGGTCTTGCTGGCACTGGCCATTTCCGTGGTGATCGGGACTATCGTCGGTTTCCTGTCGGGATATTTCCAAGGAAGAGTGGATGCGGTTCTGATGAGAGTCTGTGATATCATGCTGTCGTTTCCCGGATATGTCATGGCCCTTGCCATTATTGGTGTATTCGGGGTGGGGCTTGAAAATATACTGATTGCTTTTATTGTCACTAAGTGGGCTTGGTTTGCCCGGGTCATCCGGACTTCGGTCAGACAATTTGCCGAATCTGATTATGTGAGGTATGCAAGGGCCATCGGGGTGGGGCACTGCAGGATCTTGATCAAGCATATCGTACCCGTGACGTTTGCCGATATTGCGGTTATTTCCAGCAGTTCGATTTCCTCGATGATTCTGCAGATTTCAGGTTTCTCCTTTCTCGGATTGGGGGTCCAGGCCCCAACGGCGGAGTGGGGGATGATGCTGAACGAAGCCCGATCCGTGATGTTTACCCGGCCGGAGCTATTACTGGCACCCGGTTTAGCCATCATCATCATTGTAATGGCCTTCAATTTCCTTTCGGATTCCCTGCAGATTGCATTGGATCCAAGGAGTCGGCGCACAAGGGTTCACAGGAGGAACAGCCTGTCATTTATCAACCCGGGATCAAGAAAAGAGGTGGCTGAAACAAAATGAATATACTCGAGGTAAACGGCCTGTCCATCGTCGATGAAAAAACGGACCAATGGCTTGTGAAGGATAGTTCCTTCCACGTGAAGAAGGGGAGGACACTCGCCATCGTCGGGGAAAGCGGAAGTGGTAAATCGCTGACATGCCGGTCGCTGATGAGGTTGAACCAACCATGGCTGAAAGAAACCGGGACCGTCCTTTTTAAAGAGGAAAATCTCCTTACCCTTTCGAAAAAAGCGATGAGGAAGAAACGGGGCAAACAGATGTACATGATCATGCAGAATGGGATGACCGCATTTGATCCATCACGTGTCATAGGCGTTCATTTACGTCAGGTGACAGCGGAACATTTCAATTGGTCTAAAAGGGAGACGGAACGAAAGCTGAAACTCGCCATTGAAAGTGTCATGATCACAAATCCTGCCGAAGTGCTGAACAAATATCCTCATCAATTATCGGGAGGGATGCTCCAGAGGATTATGATTGCCCTGGCCCTTATTCTGGAACCTGATCTCATCATCGCCGATGAGCCGACGACAGCCCTTGATACCATCACTCAGTATGAAGTGGTGAATCAGCTGATCGGGTTACGGGAAAGGATTGGGTGCTCCATGATCTTCGTCTCCCATGATTTGGGGGTGGTCCGTCACATAGCCGATGATCTATTGGTGATGAAGGACGGCAGGATCATTGAACGGGGGAAGGCTCAATTGGTGTTCGCCGAGCCGGCAAAGGAATATACCAAGTACCTGGTATCCACCCGGCAATCGTTGAGCCACCATTTTAACAGACTGATGGGGAGTCATTAATATGCTGAACGCTAATTATGTAGACAAATCATATCAACGTGGAGGCCTCTTTTCGAAAGAGAGGAAGCAAGTGCTGACCGATGTCAGCTTTGAAGTCATGCGAGGGGAATGCCTGGGCATCATCGGGGAAAGCGGCAGCGGCAAATCGACACTGGGGCGGCTGCTGATCGGGATTGAGAAGCCGGACCGGGGAACTGTTACCCTTGATGGGGTCGATGTAGCGGAGAGGAAGCGACGAATCGGGAAGATCAGCGCGGTGTTCCAGGATTACAAATCTTCCATCAATCCATTTTTCACAGTGGAGCAGGCCATCCTTGAGCCTCTTGAACTGCAGAAGATATCAGCGGATCAGAAGACCAAAAAGGTCGACGGACTGTTGAATGAAGTAGGATTGCCTCATACATACAAGCATAAATATCCCCATGAATTGTCCGGTGGAGAGATCCAAAGGGTGTGCATCGCAAGGGCGATCTCCACGGAGCCAGCCTGCATCCTCTTTGATGAAGCCATCAGTTCCCTTGATGTGTCGGTTCAATTACAGGTATTGAATCTCTTACGGGAACTGAAAGAAACACACAGCATGACCTATGTGTTCATTACCCATGATATTCAGGCAGCCGCCTATATCTGCGACCGCATCCTCATCTTTCGCCACGGACAGGTGGATGAGATGGTGGAAACGGAACGCTTAAAAGCCGTGCAATCCGATTATGCGAACCAGCTGTTACGGGCACTAGTCACGTTTTAATCCCTTTAAATCATCAAGATGTTAGGAGGCGATATACAGTGTATGGAGCATTATCGTGGTCATTTTTACGTTTATATCTGGTAGTCCTTTGTTATTTCAGCGCCAACGCCATTTTGAATGTGCTCATCCCCCTTCAAGGAAAGGAGTGGGGAGCGAGCAACACGACGATCGGCCTGGTGATGGGGGCTTATCTATTTACGACGATGTTCTTCCGGCCCTGGGCTGGCCAGATCATTCAAAAGCACGGACCTACCCGGATCCTTCGCATCATCCTGATCCTGAACGGGCTTGCACTCGCCCTGTATACCATTTCAGGACTCGGAAGCTATCTTGTGGCCCGGATGCTGCAGGGGGTGGCGACGGCCTTCTTTTCCATGGCCATTCAGATCGGGATCATTGATGCACTGCCTGAAAAAGGCCGGTCGCAAGGCATCTCGCTTTATTCTTTATTTTCTTATATTCCAGGCATACTTGGCCCCTTATTGGCCATCGGAATCTGGCAGGAAGGAATGGATTCATTCGGTTACGTCATGATTGGGCTTGCCGTTGTGACGGGCTTATTTGGGTACACAGCCAAGTTGGAAACAAAGGAGGGTGAAGCGGTACCGGAAAAGGATGGGAAAGGCGGGAAGATGCTTGCCTCCTTCACCCAATTGGTGGAAAATCCTTTCTTATTCAAATGCAGCGTACTCATGCTTGGTTCTTCCATCATATTCGGGGCCATCACCACCTTCATCCCTCTATACGCATTACAGATGGAGAGTGGAAGTGCCGGTGTCTTTCTCATGTTGCAGGCAGCAACCGTAGTGTTTGCCCGTTTCACCTTGAGAAAACATATCCCTTCTGACGGCAAGTGGCACGCCTCCTTTGTCATGGGGACCATGCTTCTTCTCGCACTGGCAGCCCTATGCATCAGCTTCTCCCAGACGCTTGGCGGTATCCTATTCTATGGGGGAGCTGTCGGGATAGGATTGGCCCAGGCCCTGATTTATCCAACGCTCACCACGTATCTATCCTTTGTCCTACCGAAAATGGAACGGAATGTCCTTCTGGGACTTTTCATTGCCACGGCCGACTTAGGAGTTTCCCTTGGTGGAGTGGTGATGGGCCCACTCGCCGACCTCTCGTCCTACTCTTTTATGTACGGGATGTGTGCGATCCTGGGAGGGTTGATGATCCTCTTTTCTTTCAAAAGGACAATGGAGCCTAATCTGGCCAGTGAGAGAGAATCTTGTTAATCATCACCTGTATACGTATGTGTAGGGGGAACGTCTATTTACTTCATAGGAATTTTACGAAAAAACGATCAGGGGAGCAATACCTCTGATCGTTTGGTGGTATGATCTTATTCACCCCATTCATGATTCATAGAACCTCATCAATAATCTCTTCAAACGTATCACTCACACGACTTCTCTTAAGCAGGATTTCCTGATTGTCGAGGGTCACGCTTCCTCTGTGTTCATCCAGGTTGAATTTTTCTATTAAGACCGCCATCGATCCTTTGCTGCGTTTGTCGATTTCGAAATAGATGGTGGTTTCATGGTCGCCCTGCAGGATATAGACTTCGAGTTCGTCGAGCTTCCGGCTATATTTACCGAAGGATGGAGTGAATTCATATTGCTGTACGAAAGGACGGTTCGTTTTCACCCATACCGGGGTGTTCTGACTCTCCATCTGCTTGAATTTAAACCCGATGACCTTGATGGCATCCATAATATTTTCATGAACGGTTGTCGGGTCAACGGATATATAATCCCTGTCCTTTGGGTCAATAGCATTCTTGATATCGATGCCCGTATCGATCCAGACTGGTGGAACATTCTTCTGCGTTTCAGGGTGTATCATCGTGATCGGCGTATCCAGGGGAACCTTGAATGAGAACGGGATGTGCTTTTTTTCTCCCATAGAAATGGTAAAGGGCTCATTGAGCTGTTGGACTTCCACGACGGCAGGTGACAGTCGATCTCCGCCTTCATGGCCGTACATCGTCATCAGCTTCAGATCGATTGACTCGATTCGCTGATCCGTATTCCCACCTTTTATCTCTACGACTCCCTCGAGCATCTCACCCTGCCGAACATAGGCCCGCTTCACCTTCGTATCAACGGTCGCGGAACCAATCCCGATACTCGCAATCACTTTATTGAACATGGACATGTGCATTCAACCCCCTTCTTATTATCCTATCGTAGCATAGATTGTCAGTTTGAGAGGAAGGGGAAGTGTTCAAGATGTATGAACACTTCGGACAAGCATCTATGATTGTCACGCCGCCGGGATGGCGTTACGCCAATCATATTCTTCTTTCAGCCTAATGTATGAAACGCGTTTCATAGCAAGGGGAAAATGAAAATAATGAGTCATGCAGTTGGGCCAGTCATGTAAACACCTATCCTTTCATATTCATAAGAAAGACAACATAAGGAGGTGTGTCCATTTTGAATAACATGATGATACCGGCATTCATCGTGCTTCTAATCCTTATCTTTATCGTCTGTTTCTACTTTATGACAAGATACAAGCAACAGGCTGTTCAAGTCTTTACATTAGAGAGTTTCCTTCATTCGTCTAAACTGGGTGAAGACGAGGGGGGAAATAATAGCTTAATAGAAAAGGTGAATGACTTTTTTGATGGTGGGGATAGCGATGGCGATGGTGGGGATGACGGGGAGTGAAAATCCCGGTCTGTTCCTGATTCACGGTAATAGATGACAGGCACCGAATTTGCATGGATCCCTGGATAGGGCTACGTGTACATATCTAAAGAAAATTCACACAGATGCATGCTCAAAACTATATAAAATATCGAAATTTGAATACGTTCTTCTTTTCTTCGCTCTAACTAGCCAGGCTCATTATCTGCATCTTCTATTGTATTCTCTCCACCATCTTTAACAACCTGTCCAAATTGGTTGGCATTTTGACCACCTTTATCCGCGATCTGTCCGCCTTGGCTTGCATTCTCTCCATCTTTTCCAGTCAGGTTCTGAGACCCTTCCGATGCGGTTTGTTCAACACCGGCATTGCAAATATTCAATACATTCGTGAGTGATTGTGAGCTTGTCCTATTATTTATTGTTTTCACTCTCTCAAAAGAACCTCAGAGGTTTTTATATCGCAAAAAAAGAAGGAACTCTTCTTCTAGTTAATAGAGCGCATTGGAGAGTGAATAGAGCCAACCGCGCTTTACCGATTCATTCATGAGTTTACCCATCAACCATCTGTGATTGTTCGGTATGTTTATAACGTTATTCCTTCGTTCTACTTTAACGACTCGGGGGTCTTCGCAAAAGCGGAAACCCTCCTCTCCACATCTTTCTGCCTTTTTACCCCCCTCATTCTATGGTAAATTTAAAAGAATAGTAGTTTCACTTTTTCGAATAATAAAATACTATTTTGCATCAACCATGGAGGCGCTATGTTTTTCTCACTTCGCAACCGATTATTTATGATTTTCACCTTGCTACTGACCTTTCCTTTTCTAGTTCTGTCGATCCTGATTCCCAACTGGTTTACGTCCATCATGGAGGAACGTACGACGAGTTCGACGATTGAAATGATGGAGCAATATTCGTTGTATATAGATTCGATTACGTCACAGGCAGAGGATTTAGGAAAGCAGGTACTGGTGAACCCTACGACTCAGGAATGGATCAAGTCCGAAGAGAATGACAGGGAGGCAACGGGTGCCGAACGTCTTCTGATGAAGAACCAGTTGAAGGCGGAGTTATCCTCGATGATGATCAACAATTCCAAGTCGATGTCCGTATCGGTTTACCTCAACGATGGGACTGGGACTGCCGGGAATCTTCCTCCTCTAGAGAAAACGATTTGGTTCAATGATTTCTATAAAGACGATCAGCGTTGGCTTCGGTCTCATAATGATCTGATAGCGGATCAGGTGAATAGTTACCTTCTTCCACTCTTTGATATCAATACGCTTGATTTATCCGGGGTGATCAAGGTGAACTTCCCATCGTCCCTCCTAGAGAAAGCATTAAGCAAGATCAAGCTGGGGGAGAACGGGAGAGTCTATCTCCTGGACAGCCACGGCAGAAATGTGTTGACCGGAAGCATCGATACACCAGAGAATGTGGTAAAAGAAAGCTTAAAGACCATAAAGACGGAGCCAAAAAGCTCAGGATTAATAGAGGTCCCTTTCGAGAAGGAAGAGTATATGCTCTTCTATCAGAAGGCAAGGGTAGGGGAATGGGTGCTGGTCAGTGAAATTACCAAGTCCGAATTGTTCTCTCAGATTAATGAGCTTCAGAGGAACCTCCTTTTGACGAGTGGATGGATCTTCTTATTGACGATCATGGCGTCTTACCTCCTTTCTTCTACCATCGTAAAGCCTTTAGGGAAATTGACCGGTGCCATGAAGCTGGTGGAAAAGGGAGATTTTAAGAAAGCCAAGCAATTGATCCCTTCCATTAAGACAGCAAATGATGAGATTGGCTATGTGGTGGATGTGTTCGGCCAGACGACCAACCGCCTGGACACTCTGATTGAAACGGAATATGAAGCCAATATACGCAGGCGGGATGCGGAATACAAAGCGCTACTCCTGCAAATCAATCCCCATTTCCTCAATAATACCCTAGAGACCATCGGTGGACTCGCAGCTCAAGGGAAGAACAAAGAGGTGATTGATGTCACGATCCATTTAGGGAGGATCATGAGATATTCCCTCAATACGGAATCGAACATGGTGACCCTCGGGGAAGAAATGACCTATATACGGAGATTTATGGAAATTTTGAAGCTGCGCTATGAAGAGGCTCTCTCCGTTTCCATTGAGGAAGATCCTAAAGCCTCTACGCTCCCGATCATTAAGTTTGTCATCCAGCCACTCGTAGAGAATTCTGTGAAATATAGCTTCATAAAGAAGACGGAGGCTGTTCTTCGCATTTCGACGAAGAAAATGGATGACTGGGTGGAGATTGTGATTGAGGACAATGGAATCGGAATCCCTGAGTCCATCGTGGAAGAATTGAAGTTTGACCTGGGCCGTCACGAATCGCGGCATGTGTTGGAAAGCAAAGGACGCAGCATCGGGCTTAAAAATGTCCTAGGGCGTTTGAAGCTGTATTACGGAGAGAATTTTACCTATCACATTACATCAGAAGAGAATCAAGGCACAACCATTGTCTTATGCATAAAAAGTGGAGAGGGGGATCTTCATGCTGAAGGTGATTCTGGTCGATGATGAAATTCAAATTCGTAAAGGGTTGAAGTGGAAAGTGGACTGGGAAGAAGAAGGCTTTGTTATTGCCGGTGAAGCCTCGAATGGCAAGGAAGCGTTACAGGTTATAGAAGAGGTGATGCCTGATCTTGTCCTAACCGATGTCAGGATGCCAGTCTTAGATGGGATGCAGCTTGTGAAAGTGCTATCGGGTAAGGATCCAGATATCAAGGTGATCGTCCTGTCGGGATACGCGGATTTCGAGTATGTACGTTCCTCTTTGGTCGAAGGAGTGAAGGATTATCTGCTTAAGCCCGTCGATCCCGAGGAATTGACGGCTGCCCTCAGGAAAAGCAAGGGCGAGATTGAAGCGGAGAAGCAGAGAAGGATGGAAACGGACAGAATGAACCAATTCCATGCCGAGGAAATGAGGGAGCAGTACCTGCTTCATTTAGTGAAGGATGAATGGGCGGGGATGAATATTGCCGGCGAGAGACTCAGTCAGCTGAAGCTCGATGTGCTAGTAGGTGAGGACGCTGTCGTACAGTTCATCAGCGTAGAGATACGAAGCAGGGAACGCGAGCAGGTAAGGGAGTTGTTTCTTCCGTTCAAGATGCTTTGCAGGGAATTATCCTATGAGCATGAAGGAATCATGTCCTTCTACGACACGAGCTACCCGAATATGCTTCATTTCCTATGTCATCATTACTCAGGGGAAAATCAAGTCCCTATCTTTGTTCAGAAGCTGCAAAAGAGTGTCAGCACCTATCTGCATCTTGAAACGGTCATCGGACTGGGGAAAGTGGTCAGGGGTTTATCACAATTAAAGAACGGGTATATTTCGGCCCTTCTCTCCTGGAGCCAAAGCTCAGCTGAGGCCACGTCCCAGCTCATCGACGGGACAACGAGTAAACAGACCATCGAGTTCACTGAGGATGCGGAATGGAAGCTGTCAAACAGTATGGAGCAGGGGGAATTCGAGACCTTCAAAAAACATCTTCTGACTACTCTTGCTGAATGCGACCGGCAATCGGTGATGTCGTATTCCTTTGCAGCGAGCCGGGTGCTCTTCATGCTGGGATCCATGGCAAGAAAATATGATCTGTACACCGATGACATGAAGAAGAAGATGTGGAATTGTCAACTGGGTATATGGGAACTGACGTCCCGGGAGCGGGTCAAAGGCGAACTGCTAGAGCTAGCAAGAATGATTGCGGAAAAGGTGAGTGAAACCCGTCATTCCTCTAATGGAACGGCCATCGTGGAAAATGTAAGGCAGTACATGGACAGGCATTACGCCAATGAAATTTCACTCACCTCCCTTGCCGATCAATTCCATATCAACTCGGCCTATTTATCGGAGATGTTCAAAGAACTGGTAGGACAGAATTTCAGTGATTATCTCGTGAACCTTCGAATGGACAAAGCCCGTTCCCTGTTAATGGATGAACAGTTAAAGATCATCGAGATTGCCCATCTTGTCGGCTATTCCAATTCAGGCTATTTCAGCACTGTGTTCAAGAAGCGTTTTGGACAAAAGCCACTTGATTACCGGAAATCCATGACAGTGGATAAGGGGGAGGCACGATGAAGGATAAATTAACCGTCATCTATGTACTGGCGGCGATACTCATGGTGACAGCCGGGATCTACAGCATCTTCTATTTCACCTCCTTCCAGGAAACGAGCAGGGAGAAGGCTGGAAAACTGGATGAACAAGCCGAGATCCACCTGACATTCTGGAGAAACAGAGGGACAGAACTTGAAAATCAAGCGTATGAAGAGCTGGTGGCTGACTTCAATAAAGAGCATCCCACGATCGAAGTGGAGATGGTCCCTGTCCCATATGGGGATTATGAGTTGAAGCTTAGAACCGAGATGGCTGCGGGTGATCCTCCTGATATTTTGACGATCGATACGCCGACCCTCGCCCTTTATGCCAGTGCGGGTGGTCTGATGTCCCTCGACGATTATATGAGACAAGAAGGCCATATTGAGGATCTCGCATCCCCTACGTTGAAGGGGATCACATATGAGGATGAAATCTACTTATCACCGATTGCAGAATCGAGTGTCGCCCTTTTTTATAATATTCATTTGTTCCAAAAAGCAGGGGTGCCCCTCCCTTCCAAAAATCCACATGATCCGATGACATGGGATGAGGTCCTCGAGGCAGCTAAGAAAATTTCTGCTTTATCACCTGACATCACGGGGATCGACCCAGCTCAGGGATTCCCGGATGGGGAGTCGCCTTCCTACTTCAAGATGCCTATTCTTTGGCAATTTGGAGGAGATGTATTGGATCCGGGAAATCAGACAGCCAGTGGATATTTGAACTCCCCGGCTTCACTGAAAGCCCTCCAGTTTTATCAGGATCTATATCAGAAACACCGGGTGGCCAAGGTCGAACTCCCCCAGGAAGCATTGGAGACCGATAAGCTTGGCATGACGGTCCTCGGTTCCTGGATGGTGGAGAGTCTCAGTATGATGAATCCTGATTTCCGGCTGGGTGAGGATTTCGGGATTACCGCCCTGCCGAAAGGGAGCGAGCAGGCGGTTCCAAACGGTGGGTGGTCCCTCGGTATTTCGTCTGAAACCGACTATCCCGATGAAGCATGGGAGTTTATCCGTTATGTCACCAGCTTTGAAGGTGCAAAGAAGTATGTGGATATCACCGGGGATGTTCCGGCGCGTTATTCCGTTGCAGAAGCCTTTCCTGAGTTCAATGAGTACCCGAAGAATATTTTCGTGGAACAGGCACAAAAGTACTCCAGGAATAGACCGATTACTCCTGCCTATCCTGTCGTGAGTGATGCGGTCAAAACTCTATTTGAAGACGTGGGAATCGGAGGGAAGGATGTCAAAACTTCGGCAGAAGAGGCGGTAAAAAAGATTAATGAAGAACTGAATGATTTGGAATAGAAACCTTTGGCAGCTGCCAGAGGTTTTTTTGTGCAGTAAACTTCCAAAATATTTAAACTGTTTTATCCGAAAATAGTAAACGTTTTCATTCTTGGAATCTAGTAAAGTGAACTCAACAGACATCCTCACCGAAATGGGCAGGTCATTGTTTCTAAACAACTTGATTTTTATAAAGGGGGTCAAAAGATTGCAAGAACTTGCCAAGGCAGATACACCCGTTATATCGGAAACAAAGAAAAATACGAAACTCAAAACCAAGCTCCATTATATGAAGAAAAACTATATTCTCTATTTGTTTCTTGCACCGGCCATCATTCTTACGATCATTTTCAAGTATGTTCCCATGTATGGGGCATCCATCGCATTTAAGGATTTCAGTCCCATCAGGGGGATCAATGGCAGTGAATGGGTGGGATTCAAGCACTTTACGGACTTTTTATCGTCTCCGAATTTCATGGATATCCTGGTCAATACTCTGAAATTAAGTTCCTTTGAGCTTCTGATTGGGTTTCCGATCCCGATCATACTTGCACTCATGCTGAATCAGCTCCGAAAAGCAGGCGTAAAGAAGAATTTTCAACTCATCCTTTATGCACCACATTTTATCTCGGTCGTTGTCATCTCGGGGATGGTCTTTCTCTTCCTATCACCTACGGGACCCATTAATGCGATGTTGTCGGTATTTACGGATAAGCCGATTTCGTTCATGTCTGATCCCGATGCCTTCAGAAGCATCTATATCTGGTCAGGGGTTTGGCAGGGCGCAGGGTGGGCATCGATCATCTATGTGGCGGCACTCGCCAATGTGGATCCCCAGCTTCACGATGCAGCAACCGTAGATGGGGCGTCCCTGCTGCAACGCATCTGGCACATCGATCTTCCGACGCTGAAGCCTGTGATGGCGGTCCTGTTCATCCTGGCAGCAGGAGGCATCATGGCCATCGGATTTGAGAAAGCCTATCTGTTACAGACGTCTATGAACCTGCCAACCTCGGAAATCATTTCGACCTATGTATATAAGCGTGGGCTACAGGCCGGTGACTATTCATTCGCCACGGCAGTGGGATTGTTCAATGCCGTCATCAATGTCATCTTGTTGGTATTCGTCAACCGGGTGGTCAAGAAATTAAACGAAGGCGAAGGTCTTTTATAGAAAGGGGGAAACGAGGTGTACCAATACACCAGGTCAGATAAATTCATTCTTTTCATCAACAAAATCCTGCTTGGGGGAATCGTGATCATCGTTCTGTTCCCGTTGATATACGTTCTACTATCATCGGTTCTTGAGCCGAATGTTCTGGTCAAAAAGGGATTATTCATCAGCGGGTCGGATTGGACGCTCGAAGGATATAAACGGATCTTCGAGGACGGGACCATCGTCAAAGGATTCATCAACTCGATTCTCTATTCTGCCGGGTTCACCCTCATCACCGTGTGTGTATGCATCTTTGCCGGGTATTCCCTCTCGGCTGAAGGGCTTGTCGGACGAAAGTTCATTATGGTGTTCTTTCTCATCACCATGTTCTTCAACGGAGGATTAATCCCGACGTATATGGTTGTGAAGGACTTAGGGATGCTGAACACGATTTGGGCGATCATCCTTCCCAATGCCATCAACGTCTGGTTCATCATCCTGGCGAGAACGTATTTCAAATCGATTCCGAATGAATTGAAGGAAGCAGCACGAATCGACGGTGCATCGGAGTTCAAGATTTTCTTGAACATCGTGTTTCCGTTGTCAAAGCCGATTATCTTTGTCATCGCGCTCTATGCGTTCATCGCGCAATGGAATTCGTATTTCGATGCGATGATCTATCTTGAGGACCGGGATTTGTACCCGTTACAGCTCGTCCTGCGCTCGATCCTTATCCAGAATGAGGTGCAACCGGGAATGATCGCTGATCAGCAGGCTGCCGCAGAACTGCAAAGAATTTCAGAGATGATCAAGTATTCATCCATCGTATTAGCAAGCTTACCGCTGATCATTATGTATCCATTCTTCCAGAAATACTTTGAAAAAGGTGTTATGGTGGGATCTTTAAAATAATCAACTTATTAACAATGGGGGTTTAAAAATGGGTAAAAAGGTGAACACAATGTCGGCGCTTCTGATATCAGGTATGCTGCTTGCAGCCGGGTGCAGCAACAACAGTGAAAGTGCTTCTTCTGAGAATTATGAACTGGAAAATGTGAAGTTTCCTTTAGAGGAACAGGTGACGCTTAAGATGATGACATCCAGCTCACCACTTGCTCCGGATGATCCAAATGAAAAGCTGATCTTCAAAAGGCTCCAGGAAGAAACAGGAGTGAAGATCGACTGGACCAATTATACAGCGGGGGAAACCTTCAATGAAAAACGGAATCTCGCTGTCGCTAGTGGGGAGCTTCCAGACGCGATTATGAATGCAGGATACAGTGACTATGAGCTGTTAAAGCTTGCGAAGGATGGAGCGGTCGTTCCTGTTGAGGATTTGATTGATAAGCATATGCCCAACCTGAAAAAGGTCTTGGAAGATGCCCCTGAATATCGATCGATGATGACGGCACCGGATGGACACATCTATTCCTTTCCTTGGATTGAAGAGCTTGGTTCAGGGAAAGAAAGTATCCACTCCGTCGATGACTTCCCTTGGATCAATGTCGAATGGCTGAATAAACTGGGGCTTGAGATGCCGAAAACAACCGATGAACTAAAAGAAGTCCTGAAAGCATTCAAGACGCAGGATCCAAACGGAAATGGTGAGGCCGATGAGATTCCGATGTCCTTCATCATCAATCATGGTGGTGAAGATGTGTCCTTCTTATTTGGCTCGTTTGGATTAGGGGAAAACTGGGATCACACCGTCGTCACGAATGATGGAGAAGTAAAGCTGACGGCAGCCGATGAAGGGTATAAGGATGCCATCAATTATTTGAATGAGTTATATAAAGAAGACTTGATCGACGTAGAAGCTTTTGAACAGGATTGGAACACCTACCTGTCGAAAGGAAAAGAAGGTCGCTACGGAATGTACTTCACATGGGATAAAGCCAACATCACGGGTATGAACGATCAATACGACCTCATGCCTGCCCTTGAAGGACCGGATGGAACGAAGAATGTGACAAGAACGAACGGCATGGGATTTGACCGGAACCGAATGGTCATCACGAGTGCTAACGAGAACCTTGAATTGACGGCGAAATGGATTGATCAGTTCTATAACCCCCTCCAATCGGTTCAAAATAACTGGGGAACCTACGGGGATGACAAACAGCAAAACATCTTCGAAATGGATAGTGCAAGCCATTCATTAAAGCATCTTCCATTAGAGGGAACGGCTCCTGTAGAGCTCAGGGAAAAAACATCCGTCGGCGGTCCACTGGCAATCTTGGACGAATACTATGGAACCGTGACGACGAAACCGGATGATGCTGCCTGGAGACTGGGGCTCATGAAGGATGTCATGGTACCGGATATGAAGGCGGAAAACATCTATCCAAAAGTATTCTTCTCCCTTGAGGAATTAGATAAGCTTTCGAAAATCGAGACCGATTTGCTTGCTTATGTGAAGCGTAAAAAGGCGGAATGGATCACCAACGGGAAAGCCGATGAAGAATGGGCGGATTACTTGAAAGAACTCGATCGCCTCGGATTACAGGAATGGCTGAAAATCAAGCAGGATGGATATGACCGAAACCAATCATAATCAAATTCCGGCTGTACCTTGCTCAGGCAATCGTGCAGCCTTTTGAAAGCAAAGGAGGATCCTTATGACGAACAATTATCAAGAAAAAACAACCTTATATTCAGAAACCTATCGTCCGCAATTTCATTTTTCCCCGAAGGAAAAGTGGCTGAATGATCCGAATGGGATGGTCTACTTCGAAGGGGAATATCATCTCTTCTTTCAATATCATCCACATGGAACCACGTGGGGACCAATGCACTGGGGGCATGCGGTGAGTCGTGATTTAATTCATTGGGAGGAGCTGTCGATCGCACTTTATCCTGACGAGCATGGTGCTATTTTCTCTGGAAGTGCCGTGGTGGATTGGAAGAATACATCAGGTTTCTTTAAAGGGGAGAAAGGCGGGCTGGTCGCCATTTATACAAATGCGGACACATATCCGGATTCCAATCGTCCAAGGCAGAGACAAAGCCTTGCCTATAGCCATGATCATGGCAGGACGTGGGAGACATACGAGGGAAATCCTGTCCTATCAGATGAAGACATTACCGATTACCGGGATCCCAAAGTATTTTGGCATGAGGAATCTAAACGTTGGGTAATAGTGCTGGCGACGGGTCAAACGATTACCATTTATACGTCCCCTAACTTGATTGACTGGGAGTTTGCCAGTGAATTTGGTCAGGACGAAGGGGCCGATTCCGGAGTATGGGAATGCCCGGATCTGTTTCCACTCATGGTCGACGGGACTCCCGATCATGTGAAATGGGTGATGCTGGTGAGCATCGGTGACAACCCCGATCTCAAGGAAGGTTCAAGGACCCAGTACTTTGTTGGGGAATTTGACGGCAAGACGTTTATCAACCATCATGATGGGGACACCGTCCTCTGGCTTGATCACGGAAGGGACAATTATGCCGGAGTGAGCTGGTCCGACATCTCTGAAAAGGACGGAAGACGGATCTATCTTGGATGGATGAACAACTGGAGATATGCAAACCAGGTTCCGACTGAAACGTGGAGAGGAGCCATGACCTTGCCTAGAGAAATGACCTTGATTTCTACGGAAGATGGGTTTCAACTTATACAAAAACCTGTATCCGAAATGAATAGAATCAGAAAAGAACCAAAGGTCAACAAGGCAATAGTGCTAACAGAAGAAGCATACTCAATTGATATAAATCATGAATTAATGGAAGTAAATCTGGTTGTAACGTTGGAAGAGGCAAAGGAGTTCAGGCTGGCTATCCACCATTCATCAGATGAGAAAACCAGTATTCGGTACGATCGAATCACCCACATGTTATCGGTCGATCGGACTCAGTCAGGAGAAAACGGGTTTTCGGATTCGTTTCCCGGAATATCCGAGTGCTCTGTGGAATTAATAGACGATAAGCTCATCCTTCAGCTATTCCTGGACGCTTCTTCCTTGGAGTTATTCGCACAGGGAGGCAGGAGAGCATTAACCAATCTGATCTTCCCACGAGGAACGAATCACACCCTTTCCCTCACTGCCCTTGGAGGGGGTGCCCAGGTTGAAGAGCTTTCGGTTACGGAGCTTTCATCTATCTGGGGCAAGGGAGTTTGAGAACATGAATGAACCTTCAATCCTGTGCATCGGTGAACTGCTCATCGATTTCTTTTGTACAGATATCGATACCGACTTGGTTCAGGGACAACACTTTTCAAAGGAAGCAGGAGGGGCTCCCGCCAATGTGTGCGCGATCATCACCATACTTGGGGGACGCGCCAGATTCCTGAGCAAGGTTGGAAATGATCCGTTCGGCCTTTTCTTGAGACAGACCATGATGGATCTTACCATTGATGATTCTTCCATTCTTCTTGATGAGCATCATCCTACGACTCTAGCGTTTGTGTCATTGAAAGAAGATGGGGAAAGAGATTTCGTGTTTAATCGAGGGGCAGATGCCTATCTGAACAGGGAAGAACTTCATGAAAGCAATTGGAGAGAATCTTCAATCATTCACTTCGGATCCGCCACTGCCTTACTGGATGATCCCTTCAAGTCGGCATACGTATCCTTCATCCAAACCGTCAAAGAAGCAGGGAAATTCATCTCCTTTGACCCGAACTTTCGAAGAGATTTATGGAAAGGGAGAGAGCGGGACTTTATTGGGTTGGCAGAGCATTGCATCAGTCAAGCTGACTTCGTCAAGGTAAGCGAAGAGGAATGTAAGATCATTTCGGGATTCTCCCAACTATCAGATGGAATCGAATATTTTCATAGAATGGGAGCCCATACCGTAGCCGTCACCCTGGGGAGGGATGGAACAATGGTTTCAAACGGAAAAGAATCATGTATCGTCCCAAGCATCCCCGTTCATTCCGTCGATTCAACAGGGGCAGGCGATGCATTTGTTGGGGCGACCCTGCATCAATTCAGTCACTATCAGGATCCGAAAGCCCTCCTGGAGGATTTCGAAGAATTAAAGAACGTCATTTCAACCAGCAATCGCGTGGGGGCAACTGTTTGTACAAAAATGGGGGCGATCAGCGCGATTAGGGAAATAAAGGGATGGACTTTTCATTCTAGTTAAACAGATATATACAAGCGCATTGGAGAGTATTTTCACTTTCCAATGCGCTTGTTTTGTTAGGGTGAGAATTAATCCAGGCAGTGCTTGACTTATGTAAGATGACAGAGATTCTAAGGTGATAACCATTAAATACTTCGAGGAAGCTACATATATAAAGAAAATTCGACACAAATGATCAATTGTTCAAAAAGTGGCACCATTAATTCAATTCCGGCTTAATGAATCTGGAACCGGCTCAATTATCCGGAATCCGGCTTAAAAGTCATCCAAACCGGATCGATTCTTGAGTGAAGCCTATTTTCATTGAGGAATCCATCCAAAAATACTTCCTGAAGCTCCGCGAAACATCCCATTCCCAGCCAAAACAGACAATCTAAAGGCTGATTTATCCTAAAACACTTGAATTTCATCAAAAAATTCCCGATTTCAAGGAGGCAAAATGCTGTACATCCAAGAAAAAAAGCAGGATATCACAAAAATATAGAAGCCTATTTCAAGGAGGAGATCACGTTGAAACGACTCGACCTTTGAGTCTCCTGTATACACCATTTAATTTCCTTTCGGTAAAAATCATTCAGTAACGACGATGGTTGATGCCGGTGGTGATATCGTTCAATGGAATATTGATATTTGCCTTTGCAATGGAATAGAAAATGGTATTCCTTGGATGGACGATTTATTCTTAGATATTGTCCTATTACCAACGGGAGAGATTATTGAAAAGGATGCGGATGAGCCTGAAGATGCTTTATCTAAGGGAATCATTAAGAAGCCTCTTTACGAGTTGGCGTTGAATGAAGTAAACACCCTTAAAGGATTCATAAGTAAGGGCAGCTTTGACTTGATAAAATGGTCACACAGCCATAAGGAAATCTTATCTAACCGTTTGAAATAGCTGCATTAAAGCATTTCTTTCTCATAAGGAATGCTTTTTATATTGGTCTAATACAATAACAATATAATTGAATTCAATAAGTTTTTATTGTAAAACGATAAATTATAGATTAAAATGAAATTGAATTTAAATAAGCGAGGTGCTTTTGATGAAACGAGAAACACTCTTTTTAAAAATAGCTGTATTTCTTATAGGAACACCGGTTCTTGCTTTGTGTGTATTCGGGTTGCCTTGGTTAGCGAAGGATGCAGCAAAAAGTGGTTCAGAGCTTGAATATTTGCTATATGGTATCTTGATCGTGATGTACGTATCGGCGATCCCGTTTTTCGTCGCCTTGTATCAGGCGATTAGACTATTAAGCTATATTGACAAGAACAACGCGTTCTCGGAATTATCGGTCAAGGCTTTAAAGAATATAAAATATTGTGCAACCACCATCACGGTCTTGTATGTGGCCGGGATGCCGCTCTTCTTTCTCATGGGAGAGATAGACGACGCCCCAGGGGTCGTAGTGATCGGAATGATGTTTATTTTCGCTCCACTTGTGATTGCGGTATTTGCGGCAGTTCTGCAAAAGCTATTAAAAAATGCCATCGATATAAAATCAGAAAATGAATTAACGGTCTGAGGTGAAAATATGGCGATTATAATCAATATTGATGTGATGCTGGCGAAAAGGAAAATGAGCGTGACAGAGCTATCGGAGAGGGTTGGAATCACGATGGCTAACCTTTCTATATTGAAAAATGGAAAGGCAAAGGCGGTTCGATTATCCACTTTAGAGGCGATCTGTAAGGCATTGGAGTGTCAGCCTGGAGATCTTTTAGAATACCAAAGTGAGGTAGACATTCAATAATCAGGGTTTGGAGGCAAAATCATGAGAGCAATAAAACAACTCGTTCGTTTTGGTTGGGAGCAGGCCCTGTCCTGTTTGTTCCCTGTCGTCATTTTTGCCTCTTTGGCTTTGACACAAATCATCCCGCTTCCCTTCCTGCCACGTTATGACTGGCTGCTCATCGTCTGCCTCCTGATGCAGTGGGGAATGCTGCGTTCCGGGCTTGAAACACGGGATGAACTCAAGGTGATCACCTTGTTTCACCTGATTGGACTTGCCCTTGAACTTTTCAAGGTCCATATGGGCTCGTGGTCTTATCCCGGGGAAGGGTATTCCAAAGTGTTCGGGGTGCCTTTGTACAGCGGATTCATGTACGCAAGTGTAGCGAGTTATCTTTGTCAGGCATGGAGGAGGCTTAGGGTGGAACTGGTGAAGTGGCCACCGTTTTTGGTCGTTATCCCTCTTGCTGCTGCAATTTATTTGAATTTTTTCACCCACCATTACTGGATCGACGTTCGCTGGTGGTTATCGGGACTCGTTCTAATCGTCTTTTGGCAGACATGGGTCCTGTACGAGGTGGGCGGAATCCGTTACCACATGCCACTTGCCCTCTCATTTGTACTCATCGGATTTTTTATATGGATAGCTGAAAATATTGCCACGTTCTTTGGTGCCTGGGAATATCCCAACCAGACCGATGCCTGGAGTCTTGTTCATCTGGGAAAGGTGAGTTCATGGCTTTTGTTGGTGATTGTCAGCTTTCTGATTGTGGCGATGTTGAAGCAGGTGAAGGGGAAGGGTTCGGTTGGGATTGAATCGGGTCAACTTACAACCGGACGCAACCAATGAAGGTAGGAAAGATAGTTTTGAAAAAAATGGCATTTGTTATAATCCCGATACATACCATTATCTTTATCCTGTGGATCATGAACTCAGAGTACTTGTTTTCAACGGTCGGAATTATAAATTGGATTGCGTCACTAGCTATAGGGTTTCTCATTCAAAAACAGCTGGATGAAGTCATGATGATAAGAAAGATGTTGGTTATATCAAATTGTTGGATAGTGTTTTTGATTGTCATAACCGTGGGAATTTATTTCGCTGTTAGTTCAATGCCTTAACATTAAGGGATGTTTAACCGTAGATAGATTTAGGATAAATGATCTGAAGGGAGAGAGCGTGGTTACAGTCAAAGGGGAAAAAATCACTCCTTACTTGAAGAGATGATGGCATTTGTTTGGGTAAATGGAGGTAGAATCCTTCCTGGAGTGGGGAAGGGTTCTTTGTTTTGTTAAAAATGACAGTTGACAAATTCAACTGTAAATATTATTATTACAGTGTATCCAGAAATAACGAATCTACTTTTTTGTGAAAACTGTTACTTTTTTTATTACAATTAAGAAGGAGTGAGTAAATATATGGTCAATCTATACCTAACACCAAGCTGCGCATCCTGCCGTAAAGCAAGAGCCTGGCTTGATGAACATTCAATCGAATATGTGGAACGTAATATGCTAACAGAACCGTTGACACCTGACGAGATCAAATCGATTCTTCGCCTGACGGAAAATGGAACAGAAGATATTATTTCCACTCAATCAAAGGCTTTCCAGGAATTAAACGTAGACATTGATTCGTTGCCACTTCAGGATTTATATACATTAATCAGAGAGAACCCGCAAATGCTGAAGCGACCCATCATCATGGATGAAAAAAGATTGCAGGTTGGTTATAACGACGAAGAAATCCGCAGCTTCCTTCCGAGAAAGGTTCGGACTTTTTCATACAAAGAATTGCAAAAAATGGCCAACTAGAAGGACGTATCCTAGCTGTGTTCTTGACTAATTAAACTGTAATATGTAAAATTACAGTGAAAGTCACAACGCAGCTTTTGATTTAGGAGGCAAGCCATGAATAGCGACTTTACTTTAGCCATTCACAGTTTAACGTACCTGGCACTGAAATCAGATCGCATGTCGACAAGCGATGCCATTTCAGAAAGTGCCGGGGTCCATCCAGTCCGCATTCGTAAAGTCCTGAGTTTGTTAAAAAAACAAGGATTTATTAGATCAAAAGAAGGAACGGGCGGAGGATTTATTTTTGTCCGGGAGTTAAGCGAGATCAATCTTTGGGATATCTATAAAATCACCTCTGAAGGCTCACTGCAGCCCAAATGCCCTGACTCTAACGAAGAGTGTGTAGTAGGAGCGAATATGAAGAGTGTTCTCTTTCACATTTTCTTAGGTGCGGAAGAACAACTGGGGGACTATTTAAAGCAATACACCATCAAAGATATTGTCGATCTGATCAATAAAGAAAAATAGTGGAAGGCTGGATGACAGCTTTCTTTTGATTTAAATGTAATAAATAACATTACAGTTAAGTCGGAATTTTTTATAAGAAGGTGAATAAGCATGATGTCAAACAATCAATCGATCTTAAAAACGGGAGACTGGATCAAGGGTGAATCACACTCAGGTGAATTAATCATCGGTTACATCGAGAACCTTGATATCCAAGGGGAAACCGTAAAAGCCAAAGTCGTTACCAGTGATAACAAAACCATTGAAGGCAAGAGCATACCCCTATTGAGCAAACGGGTGAAAAAAATCCCTGCAGCGAATGTGAAAAACAAGGGACAAATCCATTACCTGATTGATCTGGCGCTCTCAACGGGTGATAAAGAGTGGTTTTTGGAACTGACTTCCAAGTTGAATTCGATGAGGGAGCTTGCACAGGGGGCTAAGTGAATATATTGAAATGATTATGTAAGCTGAAGAGCGGAATTCTTCAGCTTTTTTTCTTGTTCATTTAGTACTCAAATGAAAACATGTTGAATTAAAAGGGAGAACGGACGTTGATTGAGGTGAGGGAGTTGGATTGATTTGAATCAATTCAAAGCTTCGTTTTTTCGACAAAAGGATCATAAAATGGAAAAGTGGTTCATAAATCAGGATTCCGGTTCATTAAGTGCTGAACACGGTTCATAAATCAGAATTCGGGTTCATAAAGTGTGAAAACCGGGTCATAAATAAGGAAAATCCACTCATAAAGTGAGGATGGTGATGATTATTAGGGCTTAGCTTCTTAACTCTTACAACGAATCAACCCTTTTTCACTTCAATGGTGGTCCGTCCCGACTATCAATGTAAGGGAATCGGCAAGGAAATCATGGATGAGTTGATGCGCTACATCAAAGAACGCGCGCCCAGTAAGGCATTCGTGGGGCTGTTCGCTTCAGAAGGAAAAGGTTCTTTCTACGAAAAATACGACTTCAAGGATTACTCACCGAATATGACAGGGATGTTTAAGGTGAATCCATAAGAGGGACGGACCTCATCTTCATTCGAGCAAAGATTATGGAGGCTTACATGATGAACCATTCATCGTTATTAATCGATTACTGATCAACCTCCTTGGGTCTCGGAATGATGACAGTCATTCAATTGGTTGATGTGATGGGGGGTTCGGTAAACATTCAAAGTAAAGAATATCAGGGTGTGACGATTACTCTATCATTCCCTGTAGTAATAGGATGAGGGACGGACCTCTTAGAGGTCCGTCCCTCATTTTCCTTCCTTCAAATCCTCCTCATTTCTCCAGTCCGTTACGATCATATGACCAGGGGCATGGGTTATCATGTAGGGGATCTTTGTTTGATTAATACTGGCAATTCGCCGATTAAGCTTTATTCGATTTATGTTCCACCTCAGCATGCTCGGGGGACGGTTCATGTGACGAAGGCAGATGCGGAGGCTGCGGAGGCAGGTCGCGGGTATTATTTACCGGAATAGGTATTCATGTGAAAGCGAGTGTAGACCGGGAAGGTCGTTTTACGTGTGTAGATAAAATGGTCGCGTTCCTGTTTCCTCGACCTTACAGGTTACAATCAACAGATTGAAGACGGGACTTTTTCGGGTGTGAGGTCGTTGAGAGAACAAACAAACGCATTGAACTCAAGTTGAGTTCAATGCGTTTGTTATTTGGCTAGATATTTTCCCCATCAGGATAATCACAATACTCAATGATCGTGCCTTCCGTATCAGCGGGATTCAAATAAATTAATCTTCTCCCATGCTTGTTGATACGGAGACTGTCCTCCAATGTGCGGATCCCCTTTTGCTTCAGTTCCTTGAGAGCGGCATCGAGGTCATCCACACGATAGGCGATGTGATGGACGCCCTTGCCTTTTTGCTTGATGAACCGTGCGATCGGCGACGTATCATTATTCGTTGGCGCAAGTAATTCCGTTCTGGCGCCGTCCACCTCCATGATCGCAATTTCGCTTTCGACACCCTTGGCATCACTTTTGTAGCGGTCGATCAGCTTCGCCCCGAGGACATTCTCGTAGAAGCTGATGGTATCATCTATGTTTCTGACAGCCACTCCGATATGGTCGATTGTCTTTTTCATCATCATTCTCCTAAAGTCTCATCAGTGTAGGTGCTATCTTACCATATCTTTCTGATGACGTGAAAGAATCGGTTCGTTCCTGTGCTTTCTATCTATTCGTATTTTCGATTTGTAGTCAACTGAGATTTTTCGACAAAAGGATCATAAAATTGGAAAAGTGGTTCATAAATTGAAATTCCGGGTCATAAATCACAGTTCCGGTTCATAAATTCGAAATTTGGTTCATAAATCACGAAAACCGGTTCATAAAGTCGGAGAGAGTAGAATTTATTAAAGGGTAGACCTTGAAATCACCCCTATAAGCCCGTCATTCGTACCACCTAATCTGAAAATGATACAAATGGATCCGGTTCCACGCCAAAAACAAAGAGGAATCCTTAAAATCAGCTCCAATTTGCGGCATCAGCTATACAAAATCAAACGGAAAAAGGTCCGGAAGTGGGGAACTGACATCAAAAGAAGCTAACAACCTGTACTATGGGTCGTTAGCTTCTTTTATAAAAAATTTCAGCGTCCACCACTGTCCCTCTGCTCGCTTCTTCGCTTCACCAAATAGTAAGACGTGATCCAGGAAGTTACCGGTATGGCGAGGGCGACACCGATTCCCGCTGAACCTATGAAGATCATTTCGGAACTGAATACTTTGGAATTCACGATTTCCCCGATCGAGTAGGATAGGTCCTTGAACCAGATCAGCAGTCCCATATAGCCTCCGAAGAAAGCAAAGAACAGCGTATTTGTGCTGGTTCCGAGGATATCTCTTCCAATGCTCAGCCCAGAGGAAAATAAATCCTTTCGGCTGATGCCGGGATTGTGATAAGCGATTTCGCGCATGGGCGAGGAAATCGAGATGGATAAATCAATGATGGCGCCGATGGTACTCATGATGATCATGGAAGCACCGATTTTTACAAAATCCACTCCGACAAAAAGGGATAACGCCCCGATTTCCTCGGTTTCCTCTTCACTGAATCCCTGGATCATCGCCTTATCGGTCAACATCAGAATGAAGAAGAGCAATAAGCCGGTTGTGATGATTGTCGAAAGAAAAGCTGTCACCGTCTTGATGTTGATTTCACTGATAAAAAACAGGGAAATACAGCTGATCAGAGTACAGGCAATCAGTGTCAGGATAATTGGATTAAGATTCGGATCGTTCATCAAAATGATGGTAAAAAGAAGCACGCCGAAGTTCAGGAATAAGGCCACAAAGGACCGGGCACCTTTTTTTCCACCAATCGTGATCATTAAGATAAAAAGGATGGCTGCGAGATACAGTTGTACAGTCATGATCTAGCCTTCTTTCGGTTGACAAAAAAGATGGATGTATAGATGGCGATCGGGATCGCCAGTACAATGCCAATTCCCCCGGTCAGTGCCCTCGCCATTTCCAGTGAGAGATTCATGGAAAGGGTGAATCCCAGTGGGGAAGCATTTTTGAAAAACAGAATGAGCATGGGAATAGCCCCGCTGATATAGACGAAGAACAAAATATTCGTCATCGTTCCCATGATGTCCTTGCCGATATCAAAACCCGACTTCCTTAGCGCTTTGATGGGGATGTCGGGATTCTTCTCGTACAGTCCGAAGATGGACGACGATAAAGTGATGGCGACATCCATCACCGCTCCCAAGCACCCTACCAATATCCCTGCCATGAACACCATTTCATATGGACGGGTCAAAAATTGCATCTCCTCGTAACGGAGGCCGTTTCCAGCGGTGAATCCTACCACAACATAAGCAATCAAGAGCGTCATGAACGTACCGATCAAGGTCGCGACAACCGCTGCGTATGTTTTTTCATTAAAGCCATTGACCAGTAACAACGATATTCCCGTAAATAAAATCACACCGATGCTGCATACCACCAACAGGCTTATATCAGCTGAGTTCAGGTAAATGTCCAGTGCATAGGAAAGGATGACAGCATTGACTCCGAGAGTGATCAAGGAGAATAGCCCCTGCTTCTTCCCCACCACCAATAAGAGCAGGATAAATACCCAGCCGATGATCATCATGTATGTATCCCGTTTGACGTCTTCTATGTTTCCGGTCAACTCCGTCGTTCCTGATGACGAAGAATCGATGCTTACGAATAATTCATTCCCAGGGTGATATTCCTGATCTGTGGCCCCGGAGGATGAATACTCATTGGTTAAATGAATCGTCTCTCCCTTGTGGGCCCCGTTCTTCAGCTTAGCTACGATCTGTTGGGAGTATAGCCGATCCTTATTCCCGTTCATATCCTCCATCTCCGTCGTTTCCACCATTTTCGTACTGATTACTTCGGCAATCGGTCGATCATACCATCCATGATTGTGATAGACGAAATAGAGGGAAGTGGCAACACATAGTGCGAGGATGATGTATATAAAAAGATGTTTGGAACTCATGTTCTTGCGTTCAGTGATTTGTGCAAACAACAATTCATACCTCCATGATTTGAATTAAAACTAGTTATGTATGGGATGAACTAAAAAAGGCTCATCCATCCGGTCTCCCATTGGTTATCTGCACTAATGGAACGAGCATTTATTCATTATTCCATAAAAAGGGCGGTTAATCAAAAGAAGGGACGGACCTTGTACTTTCATAAGAAAAGCATGAGGTCCGTCCCTTTAGCCTGGAATAGCAGAGGTGCTCCCTGCCTTATTTCTCTTCCTCGAGGTCGTCGATCAATTTCTTCATTTCTGCTATTTCCTTCTTTTGCGCCTTGATGATGCCATCGGCCAGATCGCGTACACGGGGATCCGTTATTTTGGCACGTTCGCTCGTTAAGATGGCAATGGAATGATGGGGGATCATCGCTTCCATATAATCCACATCATCCACCAGGGTCTGACTGCGTAACAGGAAAAGGGATAAGAGAAAGATCCCTATACTACCTACCATGATTCCGATATTCATTTTCCGATTTGTTAGCATGTGTCTCATGAAAAGTAACATAATGATGGCCATAGCGGCACCCATCAACACGGCCATATACGCTCTCGTTTCGCTGAAGAATAGATGATCGGTCTGATAGGTACTCCAGTATTTGAACAGGAACATGACAATGGTTGATGTCACGACCATGCCGGCAAATTTAAGATATGCCTTCATAAACTGACACTCCTTTATATATATTGTCTTATCTTTGTACCCTCTATTTTTGCAGAAGATATGCAAAAAAAAATAAACCTCTTTCTTTATAAAAAAATGTACCTTATCCGTTTATCGGAAAATGAACGGGATATAGTAAACGTGTAGGGAATACTCAATCTTAAAGGAGGAATTCAACTTGTCACACGAAAAATATCAATCGGCCATTAACGCCTTACATGAATGTATGGTGGCTTGTAATCATTGTTACGATTCTTGTCTAAAGGAAGAAGACCTCAACATGATGAAAGAATGCATCCGGTACGATCGGGAATGTGCAGATATGTGTGCATACTTAGAACAATCCTTAGTAAGAGGGACACCATTTGCATCTGAACTCGCTGGAGTTTGTGCTGCGATTTGTGAAGCATGTGGAGAAGAATGCAAGAAGCATGATCATGATCATTGTCAGGCGTGTGCCGATGCTTGCTTCAAATGTGCAGAAGAATGTAAGAAAATCTCCTAAAGGAATGAACATAAGAAAAGATCAAAGGACTGGGAGCCTTTGATCTTTTTTTATATTTTCCACTGGTAGCCGATGCCCCATATTGTTTTCAAATGATGTTCAATGGGGAAACCTGCTTTCTTCAGCTTTTCCCTTAAATTCCTGATATGGGAATCTACCGTTCGGATATCGGTCGTGGAATGGATATCCCATACCATGAGAAGGAGCTGTTCCCGGGTGTATACCCGTTCTGTGTTCTTCATCAGGGATTGCAGGATTTTATATTCTTTTAACGTCAGAGGGCTGATTTCATTCTCATATTTTAACGTGTAGGAGTCTCCATCCAACGTAAAAGACCCTCTGGTCAAGTGATGAGCATCTACTTGGTCAACCTGGTTGATCCTTCTGAATTGTGCATTCACACGTGCGACAAGTTCCCCTTCGTCAAAAGGTTTCGTGATATAGTCATCAGCCCCGGCGTTTAAGCCTTTAATGACGTCATCCTTATCACCCCTGGCTGTTAACATGATGATGGGGACGTTTGAAAACTCCCTGATTTTTTCACAGGTCTGAAAACCACTAAGCTCAGGCATCATGATATCTAATATGACCAGGTCTACGGAATGTTTTTTAACAGCCTGAATCGCGTCATAGCCATTGTTTTTCTTTTTGCATACATACCCGTGAGGCTTCAGATAAAGCTCCAGCAGGTTCAGCATCCTTTTTTCATCATCGATTAATAAAATGGTATTCATCAGACTGACCTCCAAGCATCACAGAATAATGTTGATCGATGTTCCTTTCTTTCGTTCACTTTGTATTGAAATTTGACCGCCATGTGCTTCCACCAGTTCTTTCACAATGGATAGCCCGAGACCGGATCCACCAAATTCCCTGGAACGTGATTTCTCCACCCGGTACATCCTGTTGAACACCTGTGGAAGTTCATCCGGTGGGATGCCCATTCCCTGGTCGTTAATCGAGAGGCTCAAATTTCCTGATTCGCCCTGATTAACGATCACTTCTGTCGTTGAGTGAGGGGGCGAATGTTTTAGGGCGTTATCCAATAGGTTCATAACGATTTGTTCAAGACGTATGGGATCGGCATGGAACGGGAAATCCTCCTTTACAGTCAAAATGAGATCGATTCCCTTTCTTTTAAAAACAGGAGCTACCTTGTTGATGACTTTTTGAAAAAAAGAGCCCGAATTGACGGTTTCAGTTTGAATGGAGAAATTGTTTTCATCAATCTTTGCCAGCTCAAATAAATTTTCGATCAACGTCAGGATGGTTTTGGATTCTTCTTGAATAATGTTCAGATATTCTTTTCGTTCAGATTCCGGAATGTCCTCTCGAAGAGCCACATTGGCATATCCTTGAACATAGGTCAGCGGGGTCCTGAGCTCATGAGAAATATTCGCTAAGAATTCAGTGCGCTCCTGTTGAATGGTTTCTAAATCTGTCGCCAGCCTCTGAATGGAATCCGATAGATCCCCAAGTTCATCCTGACCCAGCTCGGGGAGTTTCACCTCAAAATTCCCTTTGCTCAATTTTTCCGTCGCCTGCTTCATTTTTAACAGGGGACGTGTTAGGAGTTTCGATAGGAGAAAATGGATACCCGTTAAGATGATGAGACTCAGTATTCCTGCGAGAAGGAAATGGAAGTTCAATTGGCTGATCAGGTTCCGTAACGGTGCGGCACTCTTGAACATATAGACATATCCTTCGTTCCGTTCACTTTTGAAGGATGTGACGGTAGCTAAATAATTCATATCTTTCCAATTTGATTCGATGACCCTTCCTTCACGGGACAAAGACTGCGGGGTGACTTGGATTAGTTTACTCATTCCATCCGTTAATTCCCTTGAACCTATGATGACGTTATGGTTCTTATCCGTGATCACGACTTCCGTTTCCGTTTTGGTTTCCATGAGGGCAATGTGATGGAGCGTCGTTTCCGAATAACGGTCCTCTAACACATCACGATGACTGTTCCCTCGGGATAGAATCGATTGAAACTCCTCCTCGATCCGGGAATCAATGATATTGTCATGTAGATAGAGCATCAATAACCCTTCCATCACGAGAACCGCGATCGTAAAGTAGAAAGCTAACTTGGTTGAAATTTTATTCATGGTAAAACCTCATTTTGTCATTTCCTTTATTTTACCGAAAAAATATGAAAAAACTATGCACAATGCCTGAAAGCCGGAGGGCATTTGTCATAAATTCTTCATGATTCTCTTCCCCTTCTCCATATAAATTGCAATTTTACGGGGTAAACTTTAAGTCATAAAAGAAAAGGAGGACTACCATGACTCAAAAAAAACAGATCCTATTACTCGTTACCGCACTGTTACTCCTATTGGGAGCCTGCTCCAATAATGAAGGGGGTACAGGAAACCATGAAGGTGGAAATGATCAAGAGATGAAAGTAGACATGGACGGAATGGACCATGGTGACATGAATCACTCCAGTTCAGGAGAAATACCGGAAGGCTTGAAAGAAGCAGCGAATCCGACATATTCAGTAGGAAGCAAAGCCACTCTTAAAGATGATCACATGGAAGGGATGAAGGGAGCAGAAGCCACGATCGCAGGTGCTTACGATACCTTCGTCTATACCGTTACCTATACACCGACCACCGGTGGAAAGAAAGTGGAAGACCATAAATGGGTCATCCATGAAGAGATTGAAGATCATGGAGAGGAACCCTATACATCGGGGGATGAGGTCGTCTTAAACGCCGATCACATGAAAGGGATGGAAGGCGCGACCGCGACAATTGATTCCGTTGAAGAGACGACGGTGTATATGGTGGATTTCACACCCGTGACAGGTGGAGAAGAAGTAAAGAATCATAAATGGGTGACGGAGAGCGAGTTGTCAACGGCTGAATAAAGGGGGTTAGTAAACCATTAAGCAAGAGCTTATTCTAAAAAAGGATAGGTTCTTTTTTTTATGAAACAAAGAATTGAAGGAATCCTAATCATTGAAATAATTGGGAATGAAGGGGGGTATCCATGATCCGCACAAAACGGGCAGGAGTGGTTTCACCCGAATATCTTACCTGCATTAATGATTCCAAATAGAAGAAAGTAAATTAAAAATTATCTACTGCAGAAAGAGATACTTGTAAAAGATTCTATAACGGTTTCTCCTATTAAACTATTTTTTATATAAAGGTTTATTAAAAGTGGTAAGAAAGATGGGAATGTAACGCTAGAAAAACAGAATGTTGAGAAGGAGGAATACCTTGACTTGTTTAGAGGGGATTTGGAAAATGGCGTTCATATTTTAAGAGCTTCATTAATTCATTAAAGGGTGAGGTTCCATCGTTCTTCAATACTGGAAATCCAGACGATGGAACCCTAAGTTTAATGCACTCAGATCCCGAAATATCCCTCAATCGATTTCGTCACTTCAAACGGTCCCGATTCTCTATTGGATGGAATCGCAAGCTTCAAGTCAAGCTGAGGATAATAAGAGGCACGAAAACTGACTCCGGGATCATACCCCATCACATGAAACTTGTAGATTTCATCATTCCTTTGGTTCATCCAGATTCCATAACCGTAGTGCACCTCTCCATTCACATGGACATGAGGGGTCAGCAGCTTCCTGGTCGTTTCTTCATTTACTAGTTTATAAGAAAATAAAGCTTCCCAAAATTTCATCATATCCGAAACGGTGATAAAAGCCCCGCCGTCAGCCCCGCCTTTTACAGGGATGGAGTAGAGGTTGGTTCTCCACGAGTTCTCTTCCTCTATATACCCCACTGCCGTATTGGGAGGAAGGCAGTCTAATGAAAAATATCCTGAACTTCCCATACCTGCTTTCTGGAAGATCTCAGATTCAATGTAATCGGTAAAAGACTGCCGGGTTTTTTGTTCGATGATCAATCCCAATAGGATGAACCCCGCATTATTGTAATGAAATCGATCGCCGGGAGTAAATTTCATCTGACTGGATTGAAAGAATGGCAGAAAGTCCTCGAGGGATCTCATATGGTAAACCGGTCTTTCTTTCCACAGCTCTTCAAAATCAGACATCACGTCTTCATCGAAATAATCCGGGATTCCTGACGTATGCGTCAAAAGATGATGGATGGTCACACGTTCATCAAAATGAGGAAAGTCGATATCCAAACAATCCTTTAAACGGGTGTCAAAAGAGAGTACCCCTTTTTCAACTAATTGACCTATCCCTATGCTTGTAAATAACTTACTTCCAGAAGCAATCCCGAATCGTGTACCCGTGGAGTTCGGAAGGCGATCAGATCGATTCGCAAAGTCATGGGTGCTTTTTGATAATACTTCTGTCCCTTGTTTGACAAGGACGACACCAGAGAAGTCGAGTTCTTTGCAGCTTTCATTAATAAGATTATGCAGCTCAATATATTTGCTCATTGTATTTTCCTCCGTTATAGGTAATGACTCTACTAATCTTTTTATATTTTAACATAAATTTCCTGTTGTGTGTGGTCTATGGTGACTAAGTAAGATAGATCACTTAGGAAATAACCCTTCCACCTGAATTTTCTGCTATACTACATATAATTACATTTTTTCCCTGTCGAAAAAATTGGAGGAATCAATCATGGACAGCATCATCTTCGACCTGGACGGCACACTTTGGGATCCCATTGAATCCGTTCTGGAAGCATGGAACAACGTCATCAGCAATCATAACCAGTTAGAAGGAGGCATAACAAGGAAGCATCTTGAGGGAACCATGGGGCTTCAAATGAAAGAAATCGGGAAGAGATTGTTCCCTGAATTGAACGGAGAGGAGCGGGATCAGCTTCTGAAAAATCTTTCCCGCCATGAAATTCCGCACTTAAGTAAGCATGGAGGAAGTCTCTATAACCATGTGGAAGAGGTGCTTGTAGAGCTATCGAAGAAGTACAAGCTGTTTATCGTGAGCAACTGCCAGGACGGATACATCGAGGCATTTTATGACTATCACGGACTGGATAAGCATTTCATCGATTATGAAAACCCTGGCAGGACAGGACTTTCAAAAGGCGAAAATATTAAACTGATTATCGAGCGCAACCATTTAAATGACCCTGTATACGTTGGAGATACAGAAGGGGACCAAAAGGCGGCAAAGGAAGCAGGAATTCCATTTATCTATGCCCGCTATGGATTTGGGGAAGTGGAAGAATATACGAAAGCCATTGATTCATTTGATGAGTTGCTGAATATTTTCTAATCATGTTAAGGAGGGACGGACCTTGTGAAGGTCCGTCCCTCCAATTTTACTTTATATACATTATTGACTATTCCCGATTTTTGTAAGATAGTTACTATGTCCTGTCATAGAATGACAGAAATAGAGTTTTCTAGTGGGAGCATTTTTAATGAAGGAATTTCATGGTCGATTACATAAAAAATACTATTATATGATTGTTTCGTTCATTATTGTCTTGATGATGACGGGTTTGCTGGTGGATAATCCGGTGAATTCACGATTCGCGGTACACTGTGTGATGATCGTTATCGTTTCTATCTGTCTAATGGTTTATCCGTGGTATGAGAATGCGTGGGTGAGATATATCACGGTCATCTCGTCAACCGGTTATTTTTACATCTTGTTTTACTTGTATCCAGAAACGTGGTCGGAGTTTGTTTTGCTCTGTTTTATTCCTGCTTTATCCATTCTCTTTTTTGACAAGAGGCTTTTTTATTTTTCACTTGTGATCAATCTTGTTTTCATTGCGTTTACATTTGGTTATATCGGGTTCGTAGATAGGGGGCAAGACTACCCTTACATATACACAGATTTAGTAGGGAATGTGGTGAACTTCTTGGCCAGTCAGGTCCTACTGTATTTTATCTTTCATTTAACGAATCTACGTATTCAGAAGCAGCGGGTTTACTATGAACAGGTGCAGCAGGCGGAGCGGATGAGGACGACGGGGCAGTTGGCGGCGGCTGTCGCCCATGAAATCCGGAATCCCCTGACCGTCGTGAATGGATTTCTTCAGTTTTATGTGGAAGACGCGGCATTCAGCCAAAGCCAGAAGCAGAATTTTGCCCTGATGATGAATGAACTCGATACGGCGGAGCATGTCATTTCCCAATTCCTGTCCGTTTCAAAGCCGGACAATGTGGAGAAGGTGGACAATGTCGACATTGAGATGGTTCTCAAAGGTGTAACGGAACTCCTCAACATGTACGGTTTATTGAATGACAATGGTATTGATCTTTACGTGGAGAAGGACTGTCATGTGGCGGCCAATTCTATTGAATTAAAGCAACTTTTTATCAATCTAATCAAAAATGCCATCGAAGCCTCCGCACATAGCGGTTCCGTTGAGGTAAAGGCTGCCAAAGTAAAAGGCCATGTCTGCATACAGATTATAGACAACGGTCGTGGAATGAGTCAGGAGGAAGTGAAGAACCTCGGGACTCCTTTCTACTCCTTAAAAAGCAAAGGAACCGGCCTGGGTCTTATGATTTGCTTCAACATTGTTGAGAAATACAACGGGGGCATACAGTTTGACAGCGAGCAGGGAAAAGGTACGACGGTTACACTGCGGTTTCCGCTTATTGAGAATTGAGCTAAAATAATTATACGAGAAAACGTCCTGTTGCATTGGAGACAGGACGTTTTGCTATTTTATTGAAGCTTTACTAGCTGAATCCTACAGTATAAATTAATTTACAAAAATGTTAAAATCTCCAAAATCTGTTTAGAAAGATCCTTTCGAGGTAAATAACAAGTGTACAAACGTACACACCATTTTTACTAAACTTAAGGAGGATTTTAATTATGGCAAACAGTGACAACAACAATAACAGCAAAAACAGTAGTAACAACAATAACAACAACAAAATGAGTTACGAAGAAGCAGGCCGTAAAGGCGGGGAGAAAACAGCCAAAACCCATGATAAAGAATTCTATCAGGAGATTGGTGAAAAGGGTGGAGAAGCAACTTCAGAAAACCATGACAAAAAATTCTATCAGGAAATTGGAGCAAAAGGCGGAAGTAATTCCAGCAATTCCAATAATTCCAGTAGTTCTAGTAACTCAAGCAATTCCAGCAACAAGAATAACTAGATATTAATGAGGGTGAGGGATCTTTAGATAAATAGATCCCTCTTTTTAGGTTTTATCCCCAGTTTAGCTGAGTATTAGGGTAAAGGAAAAGACCTGTTACACGAACAGGTCTTTTAAAACTGAATTCAGATCATCAATCACAATGTTCTTGTTTGTTTTTATGAAGGGGCGGCGGGATTAACCAGCCTTTTTCTTTGTTTAATTTGAGCACTTTAGCCCCTAATAGAGCTTTTTGCATATGGAATTGTCCAAACATCATGGCCACATCTTCACGAATACTTTGACCGATGGCCGTACTGCAAGCAACTAATCCTGCAGCAATATTGGTTGTTAATGCTGCAGAAATAGCAGGGTCCGGCATGCGGGCCCCTGTTGGAATGTCATCGAGACATGCCTGTGGCGGTTCTGGAGGGGTAGGCGGTAAGCCTATTCCATTTTCTTTAAGCAGGGTTTCAATTTGTTTTGCCTCTTCCTGCCCGGCTTCGATGCTTTCTTTAAGTAACTTCTTAAGATCTTCATCCCCAGCGTGGTTCAGTTGAAGCTGATAGCCAGCAACTGCACTTTTAGCTGAGAATAAATAGTTCCATGTGCTGAATACTTCACCATAATGCATTGGTTCGTCTTTTGGATTTCCACTTAAAATTCCCATAAACATCCTCCTGATATCCATTTTTTGTGCCTCCTTCCTGCTTTGAATGCACAGGTTATATATTCTCCTAAAATGATAATTAAATTCATCTGAATCAGGTAAAATTAACAGTGTGAGTTTAAAAAGAATTGGATTCTCTAGAAAAATGTCGGAGAGAATGACACTTATGTTGACGGTTATTTATAAGGATCATTTCGCAAAGTGAGATCTGCCAGAAGCTCTGTCAACTAGTGATTGCTTAGTGGTGAGGAGAACCGCTAAGCTTTGCCGAACTGGGGCTCGGCATGACCGTACTACTTTGTTCTGGTAATACATACCTACTAAATTCGAACAAGAAAAAACAGCAAATAAAATTTGCTGTCGTGTATCAAAAATGGTTTTGAACTAACTTTTCGATAGCTGTTACCAATTCGTCTGTATCCCCTTGGAACATATGAAAATTAAGTGAGGATTGAAGTTTACTAATGTCATCCTTTAGATTGAATTCTGCAGACCAATGGATTGCAGGTATCGATACGATAAATTGTTTGTCGGGAGTTTTATGGAGATAAACTTCAGCCAGTTTGTTCCCGGACAGATTTATTTTCTCATATGAGGTTATCATTACATCACTCATTTCAGTTTTATATGCAGATAATGTAAGTATAACAGGATTAAACTTTGAAGGTGAAGTATTACATATTGGAGTACTAGTAAAAGAATAATTGAAGTTGAAATTGGCTTATAAAAAAAGAGTAGGAAAAATGGAGAAAAAGTAGGCTGGGTCATGGTGATAGGTGGAGAAGTGTATGCATGATTAATGTATTATTTCAATCATCATCATCATTTCCGTATTGTACGATGACGATTAACGTTCAACCCGATTTTCAAGATTGAACACCCGCTTATCGATTTCTGTTTGGTCCCTTTTAACAAAGCAATGATATTTTCTGTTTGTGATGCTTCCATTCTATTTACAGTTTCTTTGATGTCTCTGACGTCGGATTGAGTCTCTTTTAAATCGGTACTGATGTTTTTGACATCCAGTATAGTCTTTTTTAGCTCACTTCGAAACTCTTTAAAATCTTTTTGTAGATCTAATAAAATTTCCACCATTTGCTTTTCCATTGTTATCACCTTCCAGGTTCCATTATAAAGTGAAAAATTATTCTCTCCCTATGTTATCAATTGTTCACAGAATGTTCACTTATGCAGCTTATCCCTTAATCGCTATAATGACTAGGTGTTCAAAAGAAGGGATGATGGAAATTGCCAACAACGAAGAAGGAAAATCTTTATTTTGGAATGATGATGTGTGTAGGGATGGTGGTGGTCATGACCTTTTATAATTTAGTGATCAATGACTTACTGGGCACCATTCCATTGACAGGAGTCCTGGTTCAACTGATCCTGGGCTTTATAGTAGCTATACTATTGGAATTATTTATAGTAGGACCGATGGCACATAAGGTGGTGTTCTCTTTGCCATTCGACAAATCCAGGAGTTTGTATGTCATTCTGTTCACTTCCCTTTTTATGGTGGTGGGGATGGTTTGCTTGATGTCGCTATTTGGATTGGGAATGACGTATTTCTTTGCTAGCCCGGGAGAGGGAACATTAGTTAAAAACTACTTTTCGATTGCTTCAAAAAATTTCATCTTTGCTCTTCCTCTTCAGCTTGTCATCATGGGGCCGTTCATTCGGTTTGTCTTTGCTAAACTTTTTAAGGGGCAGAGGATGGCTGAATCGGTTCATTAATCCGGGTGTAGAATAAGCAAATGTCGAAGAAGCTTGTCTGTCATCAGGTAAGCTTCTTTTTCATCGAGGTCATACTATAAAACAGATCTTTATAGTGGTAAGCTAATGTATTAGTGATTAGAAAATCTCAGGAGGTCGGCACATGAACCTAAATAATAACGATATATTAATTCGATTACGATACGCATTGGATCTTAAAAATACAGAAATGGTTGAGATCTTCAAGCTTGGTGGCATTGACCTGTCAAAGGAAGAAGTGCTGAAGGTTCTCACAAAAACACAGTACAGTGATGATTTCGAGGACGAGCCCCTTGAGGATGAAGACCATATCCCATGTGATGATGAGATGTTCGAGTCCTTTTTAAACGGCTTCATTACGTTTAAAAGAGGACCAAAACCGGGACAGCCGGAACGACCGGAATTAACGTATGAACATGTCAATAATCTTCTTTTAAAGAAGGTAAAGATCGCACTCTCTTTAACAAGTGAAGATATGATCGAGATATTGGATCTGGCTGGAGTGGTGATCACAAAAGGCGAATTAGGAGCGATTCTCCGAAGAGAAGGCCACAACAATTACAGAGTGTGCGGTGACCGGTATGCGCGGAATTTCTTAAAAGGTCTAGCCATCCAATTCAGAGGATAAAAGATGAACCATACTTATTCTGGTGTGACCATACAGTTTGAGATTAAATATAAGAACCGGACATCCATCGGCATTTACTTGGACAGCTTCGGAAACATTGAAGTCCACGCACCTAAAGGGACCCCGGATGAATCGGTGTTCCGCCTGCTGGAGGATAAGTGGGATGTGATCCTGGAGAAATCGAAGGAGATGAAAGATCGTCTGAATGGACCGCAGGAGAAGACCTATGATCATGGGGAACCTTTCTTGTATTTAGGGAACTCTTTCCCCATACAGGTTTTTCAAAATCAGGAGATCACACAGGAACATGTCACATTTGACGGAAAGACGTTGCATATCAAAGTAAAAGAGCTTGAGAGTGAACGCATCCAACAGGCTTTAAAACGTTTTTACTACAAGCAGTGTAAAGCATTGGTAGAGAAAAGCATTGCGACCCATCAACGTCACTTTAAAACCAAGCCCCGTTCCATCCGCATCTCCGACAGTCAAACGACCTGGGGTACCTGTGATGGGAGAAGGCAGCTGACCTTCAACTGGAAGCTTGCCATGGCCCCACAGGACGTCATCGACTACGTCGTCGTCCATGAAATGTGCCACATGGTCCACCTCAATCACGACCGGTCCTTCTGGCGGCTTGTCGGGAAAATCGTGCCGGATTATAAGAAGAAAGAACAGTGGCTGGCCTTGTCCAGTTGGAAGATGACGGTGTAAGTTGCAATCCATGAAAATAAAAGGCTCTTTTCGCAAAGTTTGTGGCTATCTTAGAGAAGAAAGTAGTAGTTGATTTCCGCTACAGGATGCTCGCTTTCCGCGGGGCTGGCGGTGAGCCTCCTCGGCACGCCTCCGGGGTCTCACCTGTCCAGCTACGGGGCTTAGGGGCTCGAGGTCATAAGCCAAGTCTGCCAAAAAGGCAAAAAGCGCCTTTTCAGCAGACTCGACTTATGCTTGTCGCCCCTGTGCAAAGCCCCTCCGCTTTTCGTACTGTCCAGCTAGTCCCGCAGGAGTCGAGCACCTGCAGTGAGAATCAACTTTCTCAGCATAAGTTTCTAAAAAATCTTAATATAAACAACAAACTTTTAAAAAAACAACCTCTTTTATAGAAAAAAGAAAGCAGTGATTGATTTACTCTAGAAATTCTGTTTTTTTTAGATTTTTTTGTCACTATTAAGCTCTGTCACGAAATTTTCTTATAGATGGTGAGGGGAACTGCGTAGACTCCTGCGGAAGAACGGGCGTGTCGAGACCCCGGAAGCGAAGCTGAGGAGGCTCGGCCGAACGTCCGCGGAAAGCGGAGCGGTTCCCCTCACCATCCAGCACATGCTTGTTGACAGAGCTCCATGCAGATCCTATGGTACAAAACAACAATCTTTACGAAAAGAGCCAAATAAAAAGAAAGAAGTGAGGATTTTGATTAAATATACGTGTCTCCATCACGTAAGTCTTACGGTGACAAATTTGGAAAAAGCGAAAGATTTCTATGGGAAAACATTATGTTTGAACGAGATCACACGTCCTGACTTTGATTTTCCAGGTGCCTGGTATGAAATAGAGGGGCAGCAGCTCCACTTGATCGTCGACCCCTCGTCGCAGACCATCCGTCAGGACAAACGCCTATCCAGCAGGGAAGGTCATTTTGCCCTTCGAGTAGAGAACTACTATGATACTCTCCAATGGTTAAAAGAAAATGAAGTGGAAATCCTCGAAAAACCCCAATCAAAAAGTGGATTCGCACAAATATTCTGCGTTGATCCAGATGGTAATTTGATTGAACTCAATATTGAACAAAAAGATCTATAAAACCAACAGGGAGCAATGAACTCAAGGATAGAGTTTGCTCCTGTTGGTTTTATTTTTAGAGAAAAACGTATTTTATCAAAATCAGTGGAAAAAATAAGGAATGTAATCCATTTTCGATAATACTTATTAATTGATAATTATTATAAATAAGGATATAATACATCTATCACCATACAAAAGGAGAGAACATACATGAATCAACAATTAGTCGCAGCACTCAACAAACAACTTGCAAACTGGAACGTCCTTTATACAAAACTACACAATTATCATTGGTATGTAACGGGTCCGGAATTCTTCACATTACATGAGAAATTTGAAGAGTACTACAACGAAGCAGGAAATTACATTGATGAAGTGGCAGAAAGAATTCTGACCATTAAAGGGAAGCCAATCGCTACATTAAAAGAGTACCTTGAAACGGCTACCATTGAAGAATCCAATGGAAAAGAATCGTCCACTGAAATGGTGGACTCCTTAGTGAACGATTTTGAACAAATCGTAAAGGATTCCAAGAAAATCATTGAAGCAGCAGAAGATTCTCAGGATCAACCTACAGCTGATTTATTTATCGGAATTAAAACATCCCTGGAACAGCACATTTGGATGTTGAATGCATTTAATAAGCGATAATCCAAAAAAGCATTGACCTGCATGGTCCAATGCTTTTTTACAAAGGACATTCATTCGCCAATTCCATCCTTTTCCTTTAAAATGAAATGTATCACGGTTGAAATGAAAGGATGATTGAAATGAATGGTTCACTCACCATTAAAGAAAGAGCAGTCTCATTTCTGGAACTTGTCGCATCAGGGAACGTCCGCGAAGCATACGAGAGTCATGTAGGTCCTGACTTTCGCCACCACAATCCGTATTTTCCCGGGGATGCAGATTCGCTTATGTCTGCCATGGAGGAGAATGCAGCCGGGAACCCGGACAAGATACTCGAAGTTAAACGAGCCATCCAGGAAGGTGACACGGTTGCGGTCCACTCACATGTGAGACAGAATCCAGCTGACCTTGGAGGGGCTGTCGTCCATATCTTCCGTTTCCAGGATGACCGGATTGTTGAATTGTGGGATGTTGGGCAAGCCATTCCAGAGGATTCACCTAATGAGAATGGGGTTTTTTAATTTTTTTCGTCGATTCCGATTGGAGTCGGCTTATTTTTTTAGTAGTGGGTTATCAACCAGCATATAAAACACAAAGCAGGTGGAAGTCGGGGACGAAAAAATACGAGAGTTTTCATATTTGTCGGCATCCATGTGCACTATATAAACAAAACGTACAGGGTGGTGAAAGAATGTCTAAGCAGAAGAATAAGGACCTTAAGAATAATAAAGCGATGCCGAAGTCAGATGTTGAATTTGCACAAAATGGACTCGAAAAGGTGGCCATTAAAGCGCAGGAAAGAAAGAATAAGTAGAGTAGAAATTGATTTATTGCTAAATAAGATTGAAAGGGAGCTGTTTCCCTTTCAATCAAACCGTGATTTAGTCTATGCTGATATCATTGATTTCCAAATAACCGGCAGGACTGATAGAAAAATCTTTTACGTTGTTTCGAATCGCCGCCATGTTTTCAATCACCCGGACCGGAATATAGACCGCGTCTTCCATTTCCAGCTCCTGAGATTTCGCATAGAGCTCCAATCTTTTCTCTTGGTCTTTTTCAGAACGGGCCTGTTCGATCAATTGATCTACCTCATCATTACTATAGAAAAATGTATTTCCGGCAGGTCCATGGGAATTGGTGTGGAAGAGATTGTATTGATTATAATCCGCATCTCCTGTAGCATTTCTCCAACTGATGATGAACATTTCTGAATTTCCACTTGTGGCTTGCTCTACAAAGGTTCCATACTCCTGGATCTGTATTTCTAAGTCGATTCCAATTCCTTTGAGTTGGGATTGCATGACTTCAGCCAGACTGATTCTTTCTTTACTGTCCATTGTAAGCAATGTGGTTTTGAATCCATCAGGATAGCCTGCTTCCGCTAGTAACCGCTTGGCTTCGTTTACATTATACTCATATGCCTTCATATCCGGATGATAGCCAAACACTTTAGATCCTAATAAGGAGTTGGCTTTTTTCCCTATATTATTAAATACACCTTTCATGATGGAATCCATTTCAACCGCATGGGAAATGGCTTTCCGGACACGTACATCATTGAAAGGTTCCTTTTGTACATTGAACCCTACATACTCGGTACCAAAGCCTTCACTTCGGTATACTTCAACATTATTGGAGGACTTCACCGAATCCATCATCGTGACAGAAAGAGGTTCTGCAATATGGGCTTCACCTGTTTCAAGCATGGAAATTCTCGTTGTCTCTTCTGGTACGACTTTGAAAACGACTTCGCTTATAGTTGGTTGATCTCCCCAATACTCGTCGTTTCTATGAAACACGATCTCTTTTCCTGTTTCCCATGACTTGAACACAAATGGACCTGTGCCGACCGGCTCTTGGATAATGTCTTTTCCATATTTATCGATGGTCTTCGGACTGATGATTCCGCCTTCATGACTCGCAAGGATGGATAATAAGGGGGAAAAGGGCTCAGATAAAAGAAATTGAACGGTATGATCATCGACTACTTTTACTTCCTTGACCATTTTGAATACAACCGCTCGAGGAGAAGCCACCTTTGGGTCTGTTAAACGATCAAACGTTTTCTTCACAGCCTCGGCATTAAATGGTGACCCATCATGAAACGAGACATCATCTCTTAGTTTGAACTCCCACGTTGTATCATCCAACTGCTCCCATTCCTTAGCAAGTAACGGTTTGATTTTGGCATTTTTATCTCTGCCGACAAGCCCCTCATAAATTTTACCGTGCGTGACACTTGCCGCATTGATGGTGGACATAAAATGGTGATCGAGATTCTCCACATCGGATAGACGGGCAATAACCAGGCTATTTTCTTTCTTGGAAGCCTGTCCATCAGCCTGGTCACCTGAAGTTGCCCCCATATTGGTGGAGCAACCGCTAATCGCTAACATCAGTATCATTATTGCAATCATGAAAATCCTACTCCTGAAGCTGTTTACCTTCTTCTTCATCTATTCATCCTCCCTTCCGTATTTATTTAATTATAAGAATTTTCAGACTTATAAAATTAAGATATCTTTACTGTTTTTTTTGTTTTGTTGACCTTTTTGTATTGGGAGGATGTTTTAATATGGGCGGATGAGTTTATTCTGAGGTTCATCATGGCAAATCGAATGTAGTCCCAAGCATCCGGCGCCACTTTACTTACAGGTGACGCCTTACGAGGATAGGGTCCGATTAATAAGTTTGGACAAAAAATCCGTCATCTTCTAGCCATTCGGCTACAAATATATCTTTATAATCAGAAATACCTTGTGACTTGAGGTGTTTTTTTAACCAAGACTCATTAAAGCCTAAATCAATTAGTTCATCCCATAAAACTTCCCCATCGCGAATTAAGGTAACCGGAACATAAACAGATTTTATAGGCATATTGAAATCTTCTTGAGTAGTTTTTTGATACTTTGTCTTTTTTAATATGCTAATGGAGCCGTTCGATTCTAAATAACAAAAAGCAACCTCTCGGATAGAAAAGGTTTCGCTTTGCCGAAGTAGGCTTTGCAACTGATTGATATTCATTCGGTTTTTTTTCAATTCTTCTCGATCAACTATTCCATTTTTAATAAGAGCAGACGGTTTTCCTTCAAAAATGCCACGAAACGCTAGATACTTTTGTCCAAGATATTCGACCAAGAAAAGTAAACCGCCCCATAATGCCATTGAGTATATAATATATAAAACACCGATTTCATGGTCGTATAATGCGTTACCAAGTAATTCTCCCAATACAATAGCGGCAATAAAAGTGAAGGGGGAAATTTGATTAATGATTTTCTTCCCAACAAGCTTAACGATTATAAAAAGAAGGAAAAATCCAATGATAAGTTCAGTGGTAAGATATATGACTTTCATAATATAAAAAACTCCATTCAAGCAAACACCATGATCGTGTTATATTTCTAATCTTTTTATGTTTGACCATACAAGCTAAAAAGATTCTTGTTTAATTCAGGAAAGGGTGCTCTTAAATAATATAGGTATAAAATGTTCCATTTTTATTTAAAACCTTTGTTTTTGAAGGATTTTCATTAATAGACACGAATAATGAATATATCCGGAATAAAAAAAGGAGCGTGTTATTATGAGTGACGGATTCCAAAATAAGGAAAAAGTAGCGGATTTTCTTACGGCTAACAGAGAGGAATTTAAGCAAATACTCTTATCTGAAGCTGTAAATGTTGGGAGCAAAATCAATGATATTCTAGAAAAAGGAAACATCGATCTATTAAAGAATGCAGAAATTTTAGCTCACTATATCGTTAAAAACAAAGAAGAAGAGCTGATTGAATTTGCAAAAGTAGAGGGTATTGCATGGGCGCAACATTCTCTCACACTTTCATTCAAACTGGAATGGGTACATGCAATTAGAAGAACTTTATGGTATTTCCTTTATCAATATGATGATCAGAATGAGGATAATGAATCTCCAAGAAAGAAATTCTTTGATTTGGAAAAAAGAACTAATGACAGCGTTGATCAGTTCCTGAATAATTTCTTTATCAGTTATTCTGATTACAAAGATGGACTGCTATTGTCTCAGAAAAAGCTGGTGGAAAATCTATCGGTACCTATCATCCCAATCAATAGCTCGATTGCGGTATTGCCTTTAATTGGAATGATAGATACCAATCGTGTCCATACACTGGAAGAAAAAGTATTGATGGGAATCAGTTCTATGAAAATTCAAACCCTTATTATAGATTTATCAGGTATTGCGGAAATGGAATTGGATGTCATTTTTCAATTTGAGAAGATCTTAAACGGAATTAATATGATGGGATGCAAAGCAATCCTTACAGGGCTTCGGGTAGAGCTAGTCAGAAAAATAATTGATACAGGAGTGGCATTTTACAGCCAAGTAGAGACAAAGGGTACATTACAGCAAACACTCAAAGAACACCTGGTGTTGGAATCAGGAGTGCAATTTTAATTTAATAATTTTATTTATAGGCTTGGTCAGTTTTATACCCAATCTGTAAAGAAAAGTTACAAATAGATGGTTTCCGGGTAACCGGGTTTTGGTGGTTATAGAAAAATAAAAGAACCATATGCATTTTTTAAAAGGCTCTTTTTCGTAAACTTTGTTGCTACTTTACATAAGAAAGCAGGAGTTGAATTCCGCTATACAGAATGCTCGGCCGAACGCTTGCTGTAAGCGGAGCGTTTCCCTCCCATCTATAGCACACTGGTTGACAGACCCCTGATAGACTTATGTTAAAAAACAACACTCTTTACGAAAAGAGCCCTTGAATAGAAACAATAGAATGAATGATTAAATGGTCAACTAATCTTAATGATATAAATTAACAAAAGACTGTTATTCCAGAAAAGGGGCAATAAGCGGAAGAACAATCATCTGATCCCCAGCTTTTTCTTTATTCAATGTTCATTGAGGTTACTTTCTAACGCGACTATCCGACATTTGATCCAGCTCCAACGGCAAAAAAGCATAATCTCCGTCTTTCATGATCTCACGTTTTAAAACGGGAATAGGATGTTTGAAAATCGGTCCATCTACTACTGTGGTATGGAACTCTCCACCTTCACCGCAGGGATCAATCCCTCGGGCTTCAAGTTCCTTTATGTATTCATGGGTTAACGTGCGCCCTAAATCGTCTCGGCGCATGCCAAGGGATAAATTAACCGTTACAAGGATGGATACAAATCCTAAATTGATAAACTCTTCGACAGCTTCACGATGATTCATTCCCCATAAAGGCATCCCAAGCTTCATGCCTGCGTTTTTCGCCACTTTTTCATGCCAGCAGCCGTGTTCAGGCATATCCAGGTCTCCCGTTACTAACACTTCTGCCCCTTGTTTCTTTGCTTTTTCTAAAAGGGTCATGAAGACTTTTTCATAATCTGTCCAACTGGCAGCTGCTGTGAATAAGGGCAAACCGATCGATTCCGCTTGTGCACGGATAAGCTCCGGAGGCATCCCGTGTGATCTGGAACGCTTTCCTTCTTCCTCCAGCATCACAATCAGGCCGATAGCGTCTCCATCCTTCGATGCTTTGTATAGAGCTAAAACACTATCTTTTCCTCCGCTAAACGAAGTGATGAATGAATGCCCGTGAGCACCATGTTTCCATTCCTTAGATTCTGTCATTCTTATAATTTCCTCCTTAATGGTTTTTAATATTTTTCTAACTGGTTTCATCGTTTCTTTCATTCTATCACGATGGGGCTTTATAGATAACATTATACCAGCCTGCGATAAGTAAATGCCTTAGTCCATAAGGACAAAAGAGTCGCCTATTTGACGCCTCTTTTACTGGGACCATTACTAATGTGGTTTCATTTTCTATGAATCCGAATCTCATTAACCACCAGCGATATCACTATTAACCCACTCGACACGAAAAAGCTGATCCAGGTCGATTGAATTGAATTATAGCTTAAAAGAGACAGCAACCCGGTCCCTAAACCTATCAACGAACAATAAGGGACGAGCACCGGGATCGTTCTTTTATAAAAGATGACCGCCAGCATGGTCGGGATTATGGCCGCATACACCTGGGCAAAAAAGAAGATGAGCTCCATCAGATTCGGTGACAAGATCGAGCTGATGAGAAAGAGTGATAGGGAAAGCACACCGGAGACCAAATAGGTCTTTTTCAATTGCTGGTCTTCACTCCAATCGAACGTATGGTTCAACATATTACGGATGACCATGATCGAGGTGGCATGGAGCTCTGCCCCCACGGTTGATGCAATGGCACTGAAACAGCAGCCGATAAATAATAGAAGCAGGAACAATGAGTCGATTTTCTCCACCAGTTGACTCAATATGGAATAAATGTTTTCAAAGCCCTGCCCATAAACCGCAATCAGTACAATTGCAGTGAAGGCAAGGGGAATGGTCGCCCATATGATTCCGGCCATCATAAAGGATGTTCGCACCTTGGATTTTTCAATGATATAGATTCGCTGCCAGCTCGCCCGGTCGATCAATACTTGTCCGAATCCAATCAGAAATGCGGTAAGAATGAACAAGGTGATTTCATTATGTTTCAGAAATAATAAATAGGGATGGTACAGGAGCAATCCATCGTAAACGGGAAAAATACCTTTTTGGATAAAAAAATAAACGGGAATCAGGATGATGGCTGCGAAAATAAACGAGATATGAATCCCTTCAAAGCGATGGATTTGCTTCATGCCTCCTATGGACAACAGGAAGCAGTATAGAAAAAATACGAGTAACCCTACATAAATCGGTGTTTTTAATAGAAAGTGGAATAACACACCTGCCCCAAGTGCTTGTATGAGCAGGGAGTCAAGGCTTGTCAGGAGCAATACCCACATGACGAACCAGTATGACCGGCCCCGGAGCCTTTCTTTCAATACATCCCCAAGAGTCATGGAGTTTGGAAATCGTTCCCTGATATAGGGGGTGATGCACCCGAATAGAAAGAGAGCGATGGCTCCCATCATGGCATAGCCAATTCCGCCAAGCAGTCCATATTTAACAAGTGTTTCAGGAGAAGACAAAATCGTATTGCCAGTCACCCATCTCGCCAGGAGCGAAACGACTCCATACGCCACTCCAAACGTGATGGTTCCTTGTATATACTCACGATACGTTCGTGGCTTCATTCATTTATACCTTCTCTCTTATCCGGTATTCCCTTGGAGTGTATCCCGTTTGCTTCTTAAATAATGAGCTGAAATAGTGCTGGCTGCTGAATCCACACGCTTCAGATATAGAAGAAATGGACTTTTCGGTGTCCTGCCGAAGTAATCGCTGTGCGGCCTGGACTCTGAAATCATTTAGGTATTCAGAGAAGCTGATCCCCATTTCTTCATGAAACTTCCTGCTCAGGTACGTACCATTGATATGGATCTGGCTCGCCAATGATGAAAGGGAGAGCTTATCGCTGTATTGTTCATGGATGATCGTTAACGCTTCCTGCACGATATGGGATTGGATGGATGCGTATTTATATTGGTCGAGAACTTGAAATAATTCTTCTTCAATAATCGGTTTTGTTAAATAATCCTTTGCCCCGAGTCGCAGGGAGGCCTGGGCATAATCGAATGATTGGTAGGCCGTGACCATAATGATGTCGATATGTTCATATTTCTTCATTTCAATCCCGAGTTCGATCCCTGATTTACCAGGCAGTTGAATGTCGAGAAGCGTAAGGCGAATCGGATGTTCCGTCAGGATCTTTAACGCCTGTGACGCATCCGCGGCTGTATGAATCGTCCAATAAGGATATTTTTCGTGAATCATATAGTTGAGCTGCTCCAGTTCAAGGGGCTCATCGTCAACGAGCAAAATATGCATTACGCTTCCTCCTTCATCAAGTAATGGTGTCTTCTTTGGTCATATGAGGCCAGAAGATCTGGACGCTCGTTCCTTTGGCTTCTTCATTCAGCTGAATGAGGATTTCTTCCTTCGGGAAGAGCATCTGCAATCGCTTCTGGATATTGTGTAATCCAATTCCCCGATCATCCTTTCGAGTGTCAAGCGCGTCCAAAGCAGTGGATGAGCTGTTCCATACTTCTAAGTACACTTTGTTCCTCTGCTCATTCAGGATGATGATCAGCTTACCTTGTCCGGGATGCTTTTCAAGGCCATGCTTAAAGGCGTTTTCTACAAGGGTCTGCAGGAGGTAAGGGGGAACCAGGGAAGCATTGCAGCTCTCTTCCACGCTCCACACTACATCGAGCCTTTCTCTGAATCTCAGCCTTTGAATGTCGAGATAGTATTGGGTGTATTGGATCTCCTCTTCCATGGTGATCAACGGGTCAGTCTGTTTGTATTTGAACTTAAAGTATTTGGAAAGAACCTCGATGGCAGAAATCAGTTCTCCCTTGCGATTCAGACGTGCCAGGCTCAAGATGACATTAAGTGTATTGAAAAAAAAGTGGGGCTGGATCTGTTGGTTCAGTTGGTTGTATTTAGCTTCCTGCAGTTCCTGTTCCAGAAGAAGTTCGTTCTTTTCTTTCTCCAGTTGGTCCAATCGTTTTTCAAATAGAAAGAGAAATAATAAGCTAAAAGCCCCAATGATTGGGGCTAATACGGACAGCATGATATAAAATGAAAAGGATTCTTGTGTAATCATGTGAAGAACTCCTAAAGGGATGAGTCATACTTTCTATTTTATAAGAAAACTAAGATTCTGAAAATATCTTTAGACATAATGACACCTTGTAAAATGTTCCTCATGACCGGTCATTGGAGGCAGTTCTGCTTTACACAAATCCGTTGCCAGAGGGCAGCGGGTGTGAAACTTACAACCGGATGGCGGATTTAATGGGGAAGGGACATCCCCTTTTAAAAGGATTCTTTCTCTTTTCTTAGAAAAATCAGGTACTGGTATGGCCGAAAGCAAGGCTTTGGTATACGGATGGGTAGGGTTGTCGAACAGCTCATGCTTTGTACCGATTTCGACAACCTTCCCCAGATACATCACGATTACCCGATCTGATATATGACGTACAACACTTAAATCATGGGAAATGAAGAGGTACGTCAATTTCAATTCCTTCTGAAGTTTCTTTAACAGGTTCAAGATTTGTGCCTGAATGGATACATCCAGTGCCGATACGGCTTCATCACAAATGATCACTTTCGGATTGACCGCCAATGCCCGTGCGATTCCGATCCTCTGTCGCTGACCACCGCTGAATTCGTGGGGAAGACGGTCCAGTGATGTAATCGGAAGGCCCACATAGTCCAATAATTCCTTCATACGATCTTCGTGTTTGGAAGGGGGCAGTACTTTTTGTATGGTCATGGCTTCTTTCAGGATCTTTCTGACGGTTTGTCTCGGATTCAAGGAGGCAAACGGATCCTGGAAAATGACCTGGATATCTCCCCTCATATTTCTTAATTCCTTTTTGGATAGCCTGTTCAATTCCAATCCCTTGTATTGAATGCTGCCTTCCGTCGGCTTATCCAGCTGTAGGATGGCACGGCCGGTTGTCGATTTGCCGCAGCCGGACTCACCTACGATACTGAGGGTTTCCCCTTCATACAGCGTGAAGGTGATATCATCCACGGCTTTCACCACTTGTTTCGGCTGGAACAATGACTCCCTTTTGATAGGGAAGTACTGCTTCAGGCCCTTCACTTCTAAAATAGGTTTTTTTTCGGTCATCACAGCGGTCATGTCATCTGCACCTCTTTCTCGGCGTTATATAAAAAACATCTGATTTGACTGTCATCCTTTAAGGAATTGAGCTGTGGCTCTTCCTCATGACATCGTGCAGTCGCCAATGCACAGCGAGGAGAAAACCGGCATCCTTTTGGCATGTTATAGGGGGAAGGGACACTGCCCGGCATCGTTTCCAGCTCTACTTGGTCTTCATGCAATTTCGGTAATGAAGACAGCAGCCCATTTGTGTATGGATGCTTCGGATTTGAGAATAATTGTTCCGTCGAACTATATTCCACCACTTGTCCCGCATACATGACCGCCACCTTGTCACATAGCTCAGCTACCACTCCTAAATCATGGGTGATGAAGATGATGCCCATATTCAACTTTTTCTGAAGATCCTTCATCAGCTCAAGGATTTGCGCCTGGATCGTCACATCCAATGCAGTGGTCGGTTCATCCGCAATAAGGACCTCCGGGTTGCAGGCAAGGGCCATGGCGATCATGACACGTTGCCTCATTCCGCCGCTCAGCTGGAAAGGCTCTTGTTTCGCTCTTTGTTCAGGCGAAGGGATGCCTACTAATTCGAGCATTTCGACCGCTTTCTTCCATGCTTCTTTTTTTCCGAGCTTTTGATGAATGCGAACAGCTTCTGCAATTTGCTCCCCAACCGGTATGACAGGGTTCAATGACGTCATAGGCTCTTGGAATATCATGGAAATCTGGTTCCCTCGCACTTTTCTAAGCTCGGACTCTGACATTTTAAGGATGTCCTTTCCTTTCAATTCAATGGTCCCGTCCACTATCTTTCCGGGAGGGGAGGGGACAAGACGAAGAATCGAAAGGGAGGTCATGCTTTTTCCACAGCCCGATTCTCCTACGATCCCAAGCGTCTCTCCTTCGTGAAGGACAAAATCGATTCCATCAACGGCTTTCGTCACTCCTTTTTTCGAAGTGAAATGGGTTTTTAAGTTCTTTACTTCCAAGACTACATTACTCATAACAACCACTCCTAGTTAAGTTCAATTCGTTTGTTAAAGAATCGGTATAAAACGTCTACGAATAGATTGACGATCACAAAGACCAGGGATGCGACCAGTACCCCGCCCTGAACCATCGGGAGGTCTCGGGTACGGATCGAGTCAACGATCATACGGCCAAGTCCATTGATGGCAAAGACGGATTCGATTAATACCGTCCCTCCGAGCAATGCTCCAAACTGAAGGCCGACCACTGTGATGACGGGAATCAATGCGTTACGAAGTGCATGCTTATAAATAATGGCAAAGCTTTTCAAACCCTTTGCCTGAGCAGTCCGGATATAATCCTGCCTCACGACCTCAAGCATGCTGGAACGGGTCATTCTGGCTACGATGGCGGCTCCTCCGACCCCGAGCGTAAAGGCCGGTAAAATGATGTGCAGCATGCTGTCCCATCCTGCTACAGGTAAAAGCTGAAGTTTTACAGAGAATAAATAGATGGATAGCAGGCCAAGAAAGAAGCTTGGCAGGGAAATCCCTAATAAAGCGACAATCATCACTGAAATATCTGTAGGTGAGTACGGTCGGACTGCCGAAATGATCCCTGCTGTCATTCCAAGGACAATCGTAATGAGAATACTGTAAAAGGCAAGTTCAATCGTGATCGGTAAGCGGGTCATGATTTCCTGGATAACAGGCTGCTGACTCTTCAGAGATTGTCCAAGGTCACCTTGGAAGACATTCATGATGTATTCTCCATATTGGACATACAGGGGCCTGTTCAAGCCGAGCTCTGTCCGTAGTTGGTTGATCGCTTCTTTCGAGGCCCCTTCCCCTGCAAGTATGATAGCCGGGTCTCCAGGAACCATCTGCATGATGAGAAAGACAACCAGGGTCACACCGAATATGACGGGGATGATTTCTATTAATCTTCTGAAAATGTACAATATCATTTCATATTCCTCCTTATTATGATTTCAGTCTCGGATCGAGTGCGTCCCGAAGGCCGTCCCCGAACAGGTTAAAGCCGAGTACGAGAATGGAAATGGCCATCCCTGGGAAGAGGGCAATGTAGGGAGCGGTGAATAAAAAGTCCCTTCCGCTGGACAACATCGTACCCCATTCAGGTGAAGGAGGCTGTGCCCCTAATCCAAGGAAGGATAATCCCGCTGCTGAAAGGATAGCGGTGGCGAGTCGCAAGGATCCTTGAATGATGATGGGAGATAAAATGTTCGGCAGGATGTGCCTGAAGATGATGATGAAATCATTAGCTCCAAGCGACCGAATGGCATCGATATATTCAAGCTTCTTCGTTTCCAGCGTGGATCCCCGGACAACCCTTGCAAATAAAGGAATGGAGAACACCCCGACGGCAATCATGACATTCACAAGGCTTGGTCCCAGGGCAGAGATGATGGCAAGAGCCAATAGGATCCCGGGGAAAGCAAGCATGACATCCAGGATTCTGCTAATGAAGGTATCGACCCATCCTCCGTAAAACCCTGAAATCAACCCCATGATGATACCAAAGAAAGCACCGAAGCCGACTGCGGCAAAGCCGACCCCCATTGATAGACGGGAGCCGTAAAGAATCCTTGCAAGGATATCCCGTCCTTTATCATCCGTCCCCATCCAATGCTCTGTGCTTGGGGGCTGCAGTTTATTGTCCAGTTGGATTTCATAAGGATCATATACAGCCAGTAAAGGAGCAAACAGGGCAATGAGTATATAGAAGAGAATGATCCCTCCACCGACTACTGCTGCCTTGTTCCTTGAAAAGGTTTCCCAAAATGGTTTGATTCTTGTTTCAAACAGGCTGGGCTTTGACTCAAGTATGGGTGATTGAATTTCTTGAACTTTAAGTTCTGTCGACATGACGTTTCCTCCTCATTGAAATGGTTTGTGTAATTCAAAGATAGAGGAAGAGGGGTGGAAAGAAAAGATGATAAGTTTGAATTGTCAAAATAATTAAAAAGTTGGTAAAGATATTGAAAATCATTTGTTGATTTCTTTTTTATAATGCAGATAGGCAATAACAATACGGAAAAGGAGAGTGGATGAATTGAAAGAAAAGAAGCTGTTCAAGGGTTTCGCAGGGCTGCTGATCGTGATGGTCATGCTCATTACCCAGGCGTGTTCAACAAGTAATGTAGAAAGTGAAACGGCAAGCAAACAAGGTGGTGAATCAGAAGGCGGTGTACTGAAGGTCGTCCGATTATCCGATGCAACCAATTTGGATCCTCACTTCATCACAGATATTCCGTCCGCCAATGTACTTTACCAAAAGGTGTACGAGAGCCTTGTGACGTTTGATAAAGAAATGAACATTGTTCCGTCACTGGCGAAGAGCTGGGAGCAGCCGGACGATACGACGTGGGAATTCACATTAAATGAGGGAATCATGTTCCATGACGGATCTGAATTTAACGCAGAGGCTGTCAAAGTAACGTTCGACCGCTTACTGGATCCAAACACAGGGTCTCCTCAAAAGGATAAGCTCGGGATGATCAAAGAAATTAACGTACTGGATGAATATAAAGTGCAGTTCAAGCTGGATGCTCCTTATGCACCTCTATTATCGATCCTTGCAAGTAACGAAGGAAGCATCATGAGCCCGAAAGCGGTGAAAGAAAATCCTGATAGTCTTGCTAAGCACCCGATCGGAACCGGGCCGTTTGCCTTCGAATCCTGGAAGTCAGGTCAGTCCATCACGCTTGAAAAAAATGAAGAGTATTGGGGAGAACAGCCGAATATTGATGGAATCGAGTTTCAGGTTGTACCAGAGGACGCGACACGATTAGCGATGATTGAAACGGGTGAAGCTCATATCAGTGATCAAGTGCCTGTGACTGAAATCGAACGCATCGAAAGCTCTGACACATTGAATCTGTATCGAACAGAAGGGTTAGCCGTCGAATATGTCGGATTCAATACACAAAAAGAGCCCTTCGATAATGTAAAGGTAAGACAAGCCATTTCCATGGCCATTGAAAGAGAAGCGATCATAAAAGGTGTCTATAACGGTGTGGGAACATTGGCAAATGCTGCGATGAGTCCAAAAGTATTCGGTCATAGTGAAAAAGTGAAACCGTATGAGTATGACCCGAATTCTGCCAAGGAGCTTTTGAAAGAAGCAGGATTTGAAAAAGGTTTGGAGCTGACACTGATTACAAGTGACCGTAAAGAACGGATCAATATGGCGGAAGTCATTCAGTCCCAGCTGAAGGGAATCGGCATCAAAGTCAGTATTCAGGTCCTGGAATATGGTGCGTATATTGAAGCCGTAGACACAGGAGAACAAGATATGTTCATCGGTGGATGGGGAAATGCAACCGGTGACGGAGACTACAACCAATACAACTTGTTCCACTCTGCTTCCCACGGTTCACCAGGAAATCATTTCTATTACACCAATGAAAAAGTTGATGAACTCATCGTGCAGGCAAGAAAAGAAGTGGACCCGGATGTAAGAAAGAAATTATATGAAGAAGCCATGACTATTGAAATGGAAGAAGCGGTATATATTCCTATTCGAAATTACGAGCATTTAGCAGTATACAACAATGAAGTGAAGGATTTCTGGTTGAGTGCTGCCAACTACTTAATGGTGAATGGTGCAACGATCGAATAAGGGGATGATTCGGGTGGTGAAAGAGCACCATCCGAAATACCTGTAAATAAAAATGGGAGGTTGATTATGATGAAAACAATATGGATGAAAAATGTGAGAATGGAAACGGGATTTGAGAAAGAGAATCAAGTCGTGACAGGAACCCTTACCGAATGTGCCCATGTCAAAATAGAAGATGGAAAGATTACGGCCATCACAAATGACGAGTCAGAGATTGAAGCTGGAACAGCCGTGATAGATGCAAAAGGGAATCTGATGCTGCCTTCTTTTCGTGAAATGCATATCCATATAGACAAGACCTACTACAGCGGCCCATGGAAAGCCTGCCGTCCAATCACAAAAGGAATTTTTACAAGAATAGAAGAAGAACAGGAGTTGCTGCCAAAGCAATTGCCATATGCCCAGGAGAGGGCGGAAAAGATGATCGAGCTGCTGCTTCAAAATGGCCACACTCATATCCGTACTCACTGCAATATCGAACCGACTTCAGGATTAAAGCACCTTGAAGTCACCGTGAAGGCATTGGAGAAATACAAGAATCATTTAACCTATGACATAGTGGCGTTTCCTCAGCATGGGCTTCTGCGCAGCAACTCTGTGGAACTGATGCGGGAAGCCATGAAAAATGGTGCCACCCTTGTCGGCGGAGTCGATCCGGCGACAGTGGACCGCCAAATCGATCACTCACTCTATACGACGTTTGACATTGCCACTGAGCATAATGCCGGTGTCGACATACACCTTCATGACCCGGACACACTTGGCGCTTTCACCTTTGAACGACTTGCTGATTTTACAAAGGAGGCGAACTTGAAGGGGCGTGTCACGATCAGTCATGCCATTGCACTTGGAGACCTTGAGGGGCAATCTCTTACAGATATGATGGCCATCCTGAAAGATCAAGAGATTGATATTACCACGACCATTCCGATTAACCGTCCAACCATCCCGGTTCCAACTCTGGATCAGTATGGTTTACAGGTATCCGTCGGTCATGACAGCTTAACCGATCACTGGTCCCCTTTTGGAACCGGGGATACGATCGAGAAGCTGAATATCCTTGCTGAACGATTCCGACTGATCGATGAGTACTCTATCAACCGTACATGGAAATATGCATCCGGCGGGATCACGCCGTTGGATGAAGCAGGAAAACAGGTGTGGCCTCAAGTCGGGGACGCAGCAGACTTTGTCCTGGTGGAAGCAAGCTGTTCAGCGGAAGCAGTGGCAAGAAGAGCAAAAATTGATTCTGTTTATAAGAACGGGGAAAAAGTGGCGCTGCCTCAATCTGAATCTGTACTGATCAATAAATAATAGAAGGGAGAGGTTTCGATGATTTGGCTGAAAAATGTGAAGCTTGAAGTAGGAAACTTTGAAAATGAAGGAATGACGGAAACGAAAACAGAGCTATTTCATCTCGGGGTCAAGGAAGGGAAAATTGTCCAACAGCTGCCTCATACACAATCCATACCCGAGACGGCTGATGTGGTCTATGATGTGAAGGGTCACTTAGCCATTCCGACCTTTAAAGAAATGCATAACCATTTGGACAAAACATATCTAACGCTTGGGTGGAAAGCGACGAAGCCCGTTAAAAATCTGAAAGAAAGACTGCAATTTGAGGCAGATGAGCTGACAGAACTCGCACCCACGACCAAACAAAGAGCGAAACGGATGATCGACGAAATCCTTTCACACGGTTCAACGCATATTCGCACTCACGTAAACATTGATCCATACATTGGATTGAAGAACCTGGAGGGTGTCATTGGGGCATTGGACGATTATAAACATGCGGTCACCGCAGATATCATTGCCTTCCCGCAGCATGGATTATTAAGAGATTCCGTGCCGACATTGATGAGAGAAGCGATGCGAAATGGAGCCACCATGGTAGGAGGCCTCGACCCTGCAGGAATCGATCGCTCTATTGAAAAATCACTCTATGAAACGATGAATATCGCAACGGAGTTTAAAGCAGATGTAGACATCCATCTACACGATAGCGGGCATGTGGGAACCTACACGATCGATAAGTGGATCGATATGGTGGAAGAGTCCAACTGGCAGAACCGGACAGCCATCAGTCATGCCTTCTGTATCGGGGAGGTACCGGAAGTTAAACAAATTGAATTGGCAGAGCGTTTGAGAAAAAATGGCGTTTCGATTATGTCGACCATTCCTTTGACAAAGTCCCTTCCGCCAATCCAGCTCCTGGATGATCATGGTGTGAAGGTCCATCTTGGGTGTGATGGATTCTATGACTCCTGGAGTCCACTGGGTCACGGGGATGTGTTAGAGAAAGTGTATAAATACGGCCAGCTGACAAGAAGAAGCGATGAAGTATCCTTACGGGACAGTCTGAAGTGGATTACGGGAGGAACAACAGCATTGACGAAAACCGGTGAATACAAGTGGCCGAAGGTGGAAGATGATGCAAGCTTTGTTTTCGTGGACGCCGCTTCATCAGCGGAGGTCGTTGCGAGAAGACCGAAACGACTGGCCGTGATGAACAAAGGGAAAGTGGTATATGGGTCTCTCTGGAGTACCCATGAGTTGGTGAAATGAAAGAAAAGATAAATGGAAAGCCCGTGTATCTCTACATGGGCCTCCTTTTTTGTGTGATTTGCTGGGGAAGCAATTTTATTTTTGGAGCCATCTTAGTACAATATTTCAAGCCGATGGAAATCGCTTTTTTAAGGCTAATTTTTATTACCTTGTTTCTTCTGATTTTGTTTTATAAACCGATTAAACAAGCTCCCTCGTTGAAATCAATGATCGTCCCACTGATCTTCATCGGCTTCATTGGCGTGACCTTGAATCATTGGAGCTTTTATGCCAGCTTGACTAAAGCATCACCAGTAACGGCTGCCTTGATCCTGGCTACAGCTCCCATTTGTACATCCCTTATCAATACGGTTGTATTTAAGGAACGTAAAAGCCCTTTTTTCTGGATGTGGAGCCTGCTCAGCTTCTTCGGCGTGCTCCTAGTCATCATGAAGAAAGGTTCCATCGTGATCGGTATGGGAGAAGGATATATCTTTCTCACGATGCTCACATTTTCCGTCTTCATGGTTCTTGTGGAACGATATGCAAGGCATCTTTCTTCAATTCTATTGACCTTTTATTCGACCATGGTGGGGTTGTTCTTGATGACCGTGTTTTTGCCATTCTCTGAAATCTCCATTTTGAAGGCTGTCCCTGTCCCTTTCAGCATTTGGTTGCTGCTTTTTTTTACAGCGATCATCATGCATGGGATATGCCCGCTTATCTGGAATCATTGTATATCAAGGGTCGGATCGACCAATACGTCACTCCTATTGAACGTTGAACCATTTGTAGCAATGGTGGTCGGATACATTGTGTTGAAGGAATCGGTAAGCGGGATGCAAATGATCGGTGCGATGATTATCTTATTGAGCGTCACAATGGCTTTCCATTCCAATCGAAGAACGCAATTGGGACAGGGGGACAGGCACCTTGTCCCGACAAACTCAAATACACTATGATGATTCTTATTGGACGAGGGGGGAGTTGCCTCGTCCTCCAAATTTCTACAACTATTTCCCCGGAAATTGCTAAAAAATCATAGAATTCTACAAAGAGTGTCAAGCTAACCACCCATTTCTTTACCTTCAAGAAATAGTTAACATTCAACTTCTAAAGGCACTAAAACTTCTGTAGAATGATACGTAAATTGAGGGGGGAAATGAAAGATGAAACATACATACGGCTTGAAACCTGCATTACTTTCCGATCTAAAAGCAATGAAAGAGACCTTTTGGTCAAACTCATCACTAAAATCCTGCGTCCATTCTAATATAAACCATGACGGAACCGATATCTATGAAGCTGAAAGAAGGCTTACCCGTTTTGCTCCATACCTAAAACAAGCTTTTCCCGAAACAGAAGAGAAGAATGGAATCATTGAGTCACCTATCCAAGGGCTCCCGGATATGCAGCAAGAACTGGAAAAGTATTATCAAACCACTATATCGGGAAAGTTACTGTTGAAATGTGACAATGAGCTGCCTATTGCCGGTTCCATTAAAGCAAGAGGAGGCATCTACGAGGTACTAAAGCTTGCGGAAACACTCCTGCTTAAGCACGATATGATTCAACTGACGGATGACTATTCCGTGTTAGCCGATCGCTCGTTTAAGGAGTTCTATTCACAGTACTCCATTGCGGTAGGCTCGACAGGAAACTTAGCCTTAAGTATTGGAACCATTGGTGCAGCTCTTGGTTTCAATGTAACGGTTCATATGTCACGTGAAGCGAAAGAATGGAAAAAGGCTCTCCTCAGAGAAAAAGGAGTTACGGTGATCGAGCATCAGAACGATTTCTCCTATGCAGTTGAAGAGGGGCGAAAGCAATGCATGAAGGACACGACTTGTTTTTTCATAGATGATGAAAATTCAAAGGATCTTTTCATGGGCTATGCAGTAGCTGCACTTCGGTTGAGGAAACAGTTTGAAGAAGAGGGGATAAAGGTTGACCGTGGTCATCCATTGATCGTGTATTTGCCATGCGGTGTTGGGGGTGGTCCTGGAGGGGTGACGTACGGGCTGAAGCATGTATTTGGCGATCATGTTCATTGTTACTTTGCCGAACCAACCAATTCTCCATGTATGCTTCTTGGGCTTTCAACCGGAAAACACGAAAATATTTCTGTCCAGGATATAGGATTAAGCAATCGGACAGAAGCCGATGGACTGGCGGTCGGGCGTCCTTCAGCATTAGCAGGAAGGATGGTGCAGGGACTGGTGAACGGTGTGTATACAGTCAATGACGAGAACTTATTTAAAATGCTGGCTCTTTTGCATAAATCAGAGTCCATTTCTTTAGAACCTTCCGCACTTGCGGGTATGTTGGGCTCAACCTTACCGCAAATACGTAAGCAGCTTGAGACCCTTTCGTTAACTAGTACTCAATTAAATCAAGCGACTCATCTAGTGTGGGCGACAGGTGGGAACTTAGTGCCTGCATCAATTATGGAAAGTTATGTTGCTAAGGGGAATGGTTTCCTATAATGCAGAGGGACGGACCTTGTGATTAAATGAAATCATAAGGTCCGTCCCTCTATTTTCCCACACAAAAAACTGCCAAACGATCATCAATCGTTTGGCAGTCTTCATATTTATATTGATTAGAATCGATATTTGTGATAAATTAGAACAGAAACGCATAAATTGAGTGAATTAAAACATATTACCTCAATAATAATTATATAACATAATTTACTCTTTCGTCAACCCTCAATTTTTTTATAAAAAGGAGTGCTTGAATGAATCTTGAAATTCGGCAGGAGCAGAAACGTGTGGACCGTGTCATTGAGACAATTGTGGAGCAAATCGGACGTCTGGAGGATGAAACCGGACGGCGCCAAGAGGAAGTGGTGGAGATTCGCAAACACTTCTGGGATGAGGTCAAGGTGAATACGGATACGTTCGATGATTTTTTGGAAACCGTCCTCAGTTTAAGGCAGCAGGCACAAGTGTTGACCGTTAGTCAAAGTACTCACAGACAGGCAGTAAAAAAGTTATCCGCTCTACAACGCATGAAGGGCAAGCCTTATTTCGGGCGCATTGATTTTACCGAAGAAGGAGAATCGGCGCCGGATAAGGTCTATATCGGCATTGCCACCCTCACGGATCAAAGTGGGGAGGATTTCCTGATCTATGATTGGCGCGCTCCGATTTCGAGTGTTTACTATGATTATCCGCCAGGTCCCGCAGAATACACCACACCCGGTGGCATAATCGGAGGGACGCTGGAGAAAAAATGGCAGTATCTCATCCGGGACGGCGTCATCGACTCCATGTTCGATACCAGCCTGACGATTGGGGATGAAATTTTGCAGGAGGTGCTGGGGAAGCGGACCGATACCCATATGCACAGCATCGTGGCTACGATTCAGCAGAAGCAGAATCAGATCATCAGGCACGATCACGGCCGGCTGCTCATCGTTCAAGGTGCAGCGGGCAGCGGGAAAACATCGGCCGCCCTTCAGCGGATTGCGTATTTACTTTATAAATATCGAGGCAGTCTCAAGGCGGATCAAATCATTCTGTTCTCCCCGAACGCCATGTTCAACAGTTACGTATCGAACGTATTGCCTGAGCTTGGTGAAGAGAATATGGAACAGGTGACCTTTCAGGAATATTTGGACCATCGTTTGAGTGAGGAGTTCGAATTGGAAGGGCCATACAGTCAATTGGAATACGTCCTGACTGAAACGGATGCACCATCGTACCGGACCAGGACGGCAAGTATTTCCTTCAAGGCATCGACGGATTTCTTTGACATCATTAAATTATACAGAACGTCACTGGAGGAATCTGGGATGCGATTCAAGGGAATTAAGTTTAGGGGAAAGCCGATCGTCACTGCAAGACAAATCATGGAACGATTTTATACCAGTGATACGTCACTGCGTTTTCATAACAGGCTGGAGAAATTGACCGAGTGGATCAATAAACAGATTGATGAAGCAGAGAAGATTGAACGGAGCAAGCCTTGGGTCGAAGAAGAAATCGAACTGATGAGCAATGAGGACTATCACAAAGCGCATCAACAACTGCATAAGAAAAATCCTTCGAATGATTATGAGATCGAGTATGAAGCGCTGGCCAGATTGACCGTTCGCAGGAGATTCAAGGGACTGCGCAAAGCGATCGAGAGATTTCAATATGTGGACGTGAAGGGAATTTATTATCAGCTTTTTGCTGATCCGGCGAACATCTCCACATTATGGAGTGGGGAGATCCCTGAAGAGTGGGAGGATATTTGCCGTTCGACAGTGAACATGCTCGAGGAAGGGGAACTGTCCTACGAGGATGCGACTCCTTTCTTGTTGTTAAAAGAGCTGATTCTCGGCTTTCAGACCAATACGTCGATTAAGCATGTGCTCATCGACGAAGCTCAGGATTACTCACCTTTTCAATTCGAATTCATCAAACGTCTGTTTCCTTCAGCAAAAATGACCGTGCTCGGCGACTTTAATCAGGCCATCTTTGCACATGCACGTGAGCACGTGGATTTCAGCACACTGACTGGACTCTACGGACAAGATGAAACCAACGTGATCAACCTGAATCAGAGCTACCGGTCGACCAAGCCGATCATCGAGTTCACACGCCGGCTTGTGCCTGGCAGCGACCAGATATCCCCATTTGACCGGGGCGGGGAAAAACCGGTGCTCACTCAGGTCGCTGATTACGATGAACTTTACGGGCGAATTGCAGCGAAAATAGAAGAATGGCAGGACCGGGACTATCATTCCGTAGCCGTCATATGTAAATCTGCGAGAGAAAGTGAAGCCGCATACGCCTCCTTAAGCGGTGTGGAAGGAATCAAGCTCATGAAAAGCGCATCCCTTGAATACGAACAGGGCGTGGTCGTCATCCCGGCCTATTTAGCAAAAGGAATCGAATTTGACGCCGTCATCCTTTATGACGCATCTGCCCAATCATATGGTGACGAAAGCCTCAGCCGCTTATTCTACACAGCCTGCACAAGAGCCATGCATGAGCTGCAGCTATTCAGCGTAGGCGAACCAAGACCATTAGTTGAACATATAGAAGCGGACCTCTATAGTAGCGAACCGTCTTAAATTGTTAACACAAAGTTGAAAAGTATAAAGGAACGTTATCTGTTAAAGAGGACACGCCATTAATGTTCAAAGGGATGTACAGAAAGATTGTGGTCAAAAACATGATCCAGGAATGATGCTTTATGATAGGGGTATTTACTTAAACTTTTTATCTCGTATCATTCACGTTATCGATGTACTTCCAGAGTATATTCTGTCTAAAAAGGGGCTGGCCAGAAAGTCGCATTTATGACTTTTCGGCCAACCCTTTATTTATAAATTCCCAATGACCCCATCCTGACCACACAAATTTTAAAAATCCTTATCCTTCTCTGATTTTCTTTTGAAGAAGAGGATCGTAGCTACAATAAGGACCAAGATAATGGCCATCGGTAGGATGACAAATAACGCAACTCCAGAAACTCCAAAGATGGGAATTCCTCCTCTCAGGTGATTGATCATAACTTCTCTTTTCCCTTTTATTATTTCGATAAAACTTTATGGAACACACTGAAATACACCAAGGGACGGGCCTTATCTAACATAAAGAATACTAGACAAGATGCTCAATAATTAAAAATTCATGTTCCCATCAGGTTCATGCCTTTTTGATGAAAGAATGAAACTTTTTTCGGAAATATACGTATAGGAATAAAATGGAATTTTATTCCTTCATAGTAAGGTTGCATATTTTAATTTGAAGGGAGCGAGAAGATTGAAACTATTAGGAAAGACACTACTCATACCATTGATATCTTTGTTATTAATAAGCTATTCAAATGATCAACCTGTGCATCAGAAGGAACAGGAAGCTACGATTACATTCACACAAAATGAACAGGAGTTCGAGATTATTTACATGTATGATGAAATGAAGAAATACATTAGCAACGTACGTGAGAAATCTGGAAGCAGCAATGAGACAGTGTACATCGACCAGGTTTTTGAACTATTCAAAGAGCTGTCCGGTATGGAAGGCTTCAGCTTAGCTTATCCTTTTGAGCCCACGTATGAATTGGACAAGTTAGAGGAATCGATCGCTGACTTGATTCGGGATAAAGATTCCACTGATCAGATCATCAAGGAAGCCTTACTCAAATCGGCAAAGCAGCTTCCGGGAGACAATAAGAAAATTTTTGTCTTACCGGCAAATCCTGAAGATACGCTCGCTGTGGAAGAAATGGGTGGTGTCGAAGGAATCGTCCTGGCGGAGGATGTGATTGTGTTGAAACTTTCGCCATCATTCGATAAAGATATTTTTAAGTATTCGGTTGCCCACGAATATAACCATGCCATTGAGGGAGAAAGCAATGAAGGCATGATGCACACTATATTGAGTGCCGTGGTGATGGAAGGGAAAGCAGATACGTTCGCGAATATCCTTTATCCACAAACCCATGTACCCTGGAAAGAACCCATGAATCCAGAAACGAAAGAAAAAGTAGTGAAAGAATTAATGGAACTCGCAGATTCAGGCGATCCAAGACTTTACTTAGGTCTCAAAAGCGGCAATCCTTCAAAAGGAATTCCACAATGGGCCAACTATAAAATCGGATTTGAAATCGTTCAGAGCTATATAGAGAATCATCCTGAAGTATCTATTGGGAAATGGACAAGCATGCATGAGAAGGAAATCATTGCTGGAAGTAATTATGCGGAAATAACAGCGTACGAGGAATAACCAGAAGATACAACTACCAGGATGGGAGATGGAGGATAAACATGGACAATACCGACAAAAGAAACCGTTTAGATGAAGCTCCTTTTCAGTATCGGGTCAACAAAGATCAATCCGTTTTTATCGAATATGAAAGGAAACGGGTGAAAATCTTAAAAGGGAAGGAAGCCGAAAAGTTTATTAGGAATGTGAACTCGGCTGAAACTGACAAAGCCGTCCAACTTATCATGGCGAAGATAACAGGTAATTTCAAAAGGGGAAATGAAAGGAAGAAGAGGTGAGTGGCAAGCGCTCATTCAACAAAGGCGGAGGTGGCATCAGCATCCATCTTGAACAGTATCCACTTTACAATTGCAAATACAAACTTATGTAGGAGGTTATGATGAATCCCTATTGTAAAACAGCATTACATCAAATTCAGATTTGTATCGAAACCCTGGTGAAAATGATCAACCAATTGGAAGAGAAAGACCTACATGAAAGACCTGCTCCAGACAAGCTTTCCGTCGGAGAACTTTTAGAGCATATTGCACTAATTTGTGAGGCGGATTGGCGCATATCCAATGAAGCTTCTCAAGACGATATGGAAGCTTTTTATTCCTCATTTTCATATAAAGATTTACAATCGATAAGCGAAGGCTTGCTGGAACATTTCGAATCACTTTGTTCTAACTATAAGAACTTATCAGAAAAAGCTCTTCTTGCGGAAACGACCTCCCATTGGGGAGTGACGTACACAAGATATGAATGGCTTTTAGAAATAGTCGCACATATTTATCATCATAGGGGACAACTACATTCTATGCTGGTGCATGGTGGCAAGGACCCAGAGCTTTTAATGTTTGAATAGTGACTCCATAGAAGGCAATCAAGTCGAATGTGTCAACGTTTTTATCTTACTTAAAAAAACTAAGCACTCCTAATTTATAAATAATGACATCAATGTGGGCTTTTTTCATAAAATATTTCTGAGGTGAAAAAAATGCCAAGAGTCAAATACACAGATGCAGACGTTGCCTTAATGGCGAGGATGATGCGAGCGGAAGCCGAGGGTGAAGGGAAACAAGGGATGTTGTATGTCGGAAACGTCATCGTGAATCGTGCGAAAGCGGATTGTTTAGACTTTAAAAAGGTGAGAAGTATCCGACAAGCCATATTTCAGGTGCAGGGAGGAAATTATTCCTTTGAAGCCGTTCAAAAAGGGAATCTCTTTTATAACAGAGCGAGATCAATTGAAAAAAGATTAGCCAAAAAGAATTTGGATTATTGGGCCCAGCATCCGGCGAAATATGCTCTTTGGTATTTCAACCCCTATGCCCCATGTCCTCCAACATGGTACAATCAACCTTTTTCCGGTCAATTTAAAAATCATTGTTATTATGAGCCGGCAGCTGGATCATGTGAAAGTGTTTATATCGGTGGTTAATATTGCTTTTTTCCATTTGGTGAATGTAAAAGGGAGCCTCCTGGTTAGCGGGTGTTCCCCTTTTTTAATGGAGATATTATGGTAAAATCAGGTTGTGATTTCAATAAGAAAGGAGCATTACATGTACTTTTATGTTGCATCAAGCTTTCAGAACATTAAGCAAGTACGTGACGTCAGTGAACGTTTGAGAAGAAAAGGGTATATCCATACATATGACTGGACTCAGAATAGCAGGGCTTCGACCGTTGAGGAGCTGAAAAAGATTGGTGAAAAGGAAAAACAGGCCATCATTGAATCCGATGTGATCCTCGTATTATTGCCGGGGGGAAAAGGAAGTCATGTTGAACTAGGGATAGCTCTTGGCCTCAAAAAGCGAGTCATCTTATTTTCCCCTCATAACGAAGTAAATGACTTTGCTCAGACAACGACATTCTATCATTTGCCAGAGGTTGAAGTATGTACCGGAACCGTTCAGGAATTAGTAGACTATGTGACTGCAGAAAATGTTCTATGAAAAGAGTACTCATAGCATTTTTACTAGTGGCTTATCCCGTCATCGGGTGTTCTAATCAAGAAGCACACACTAACTATACTTCTCCTTGATGGTACAACGGTCATTCAACCATTAGAAGGTAAACGTGGATTGATCTTATTTTATGATAAAAGTAAAAGAAATCTCACCATCCACAACGAGCTTCACCTATCGATCTACAATCAAGATCGTACAGTGATATATGAAGACAGCTTTTACTAATAGAGGGACGGACCTTGATCCCAAATAAAGAATATTCGACAAGATGTTCACATACTAAAAAAGTGGCCCATAAACATTGAAAACCGGTTCATAAATCCTGATTCCGGTTCATAAATCTCGAATCCGGATCAAATGTTGCTCAAACCGGATCATAACTGTACTCAAATGACCTCCAGACTTCTTTCAATACATGTATTTATCCCTCTAAGCCCTCTTTTTTTGTTAAAGGAAATCATTTCATGCATAAAACTTGGGATTTTTATGAGAGAACGAAGAAATTCCGCTATAATTATTGCGATATTCCGTAACGAACATCCTATAAAAACCAGCATTTAAAAGGGAGAACATAATGCAAATCCAATTTGATGTAAAGGAACTCCTGGCTACCATTCATCATTCTAATGACAGATACATCTTAGGAATAGACGGCCTAAGCCGTTCCGGAAAAACCACGTTCGTGGAACACCTGAGGGAAAGCCTGAAAAAAGAAAAGATCAATCACCATATCTTTCATATCGATGACCACATCGTTGAACGCAACCAACGGTATCATACTGGATTTGAAGAGTGGTATGAATATTTTCACCTGCAATGGGACGTACGTTGGTTAAGAGAAAACTTTTTTAGAAAACTGAAGCAGGACAAGCAAATCACCCTTCCGTTTTATGATTCACATACGGATACCCACGACTGTAGAACGATTACGCTTCCTGAGTCCGGTCTCATCATCGTGGAAGGTGTTTTCCTCCAAAGGAAGGAATGGGCAGACTTCTATCACCACCTCATCTTTTTGGATTGTCCCCGGGAAAAGAGGTTTATGCGGGAAGCAGAGACTGCTAAACAGAAACGGGACAAGTTTGAAACGAGATATTGGAAGGCGGAAGATTATTATATGAATACCTTTCATCCATGTGAAAGTGCTGATATTGTTTTGAAGACTTGAAGATTAGTCTATTACTTATGTGTTTTACACGAATAGAGTTGTTATTCATCTCCTAACTTCCCGGGAAGTCGGGACCTATAATGTGAAACAGTAAGAAAATGTAGTCTTAGAAAAAACGAGTTTAATGGAATAATATGCTAAAATGAAATTATGAAAAATCAAGGGGGAATTATCATAGACAAAATCTATATGCTACACGGCTTTATGGGGACAGCACAAACCCATTTTTTAAACGAATTGATTCTATTGGATTTACCCGGACACGGAAACTCATCATTGGAAGCGTCGGATCACTATTTCGAACATACTCTCGACTACCTAACCACGCAGCTAAGGGAAAAGGGTATATAATCGGTTTATCGTTGGGAGCAGCATTGGCCATGCATATTGCCTGAAGAGAGCCGGAATTAGTAAATGGAATTGTCCTAACCGGTTATTCACCCTTTATTCCGGCTGAACTGACAGAAGTTATGAATAAACAAAATGAGTATTTTCTGAATATTGAAGAAAATGATCGAGAGATTGCTCAACATTTTAACAACCTTCACGGTGAAAAGTGGAAACGTACGATCAAAAAAGTACTTCATGCCATGACGTTTCATTATCCGGCAGTCACCAGGGAGGGCTTCCAGAATATTACAGTGCTGGTGCTGATGCTCAATGGCAGCCATGATGTGCACGAAGTAGAAGCCATTACTTATGTCAAAAAATCAAATCCTGACATTGAAGTTGGACTGATTCCAAATGCAGGTCATACGGCAAATATCGATCAGCCGGGCATCTATCATCATTTGGTAGATGGCTTTCTAGACAGATTGAAGTAGCGATTGTATGAACCAATGTCAACGTAGTATGAAGTGAATCACCTTGTACTACCTATACATATAGCTACACTAATCTTTGGAATGGGGGAAATTCTCTTGGATTCAATAGATCAACGTACACAAACTATTTATTCACCACCCAAACACATCATCTCAGCAGCAACCATCGTACAGAATGAAAAAGGAGAAATCCTGTTAATCAAAGGTCCCCGAAGAGGTTGGGAAATGCCGGGGGGACAAGTGGAAGAAGGCGAGTCACTGAAGGAAGCGGCTATCCGGGAAACGAAGGAAGAAAGTGGGATCGATATTGAAATAGTCAAATTTGTGGAGTGTTTCAGAATGTAAGCCGTTCGATCTGTAACACACTGTTTTTAGCCAGGCCGGTCGGAGGGAAACCGACAACTTCCTCGGAAAGTCTCGAAGTCGCGTTCTTTCCGGTTGAGGAAGCCTTGGATATGGTCAATTGGAAGAACTTCAGGGAGAGAATCGAATACTGTTTGGATGAAACGAAACACCCATTTTATATCGATTTTTGATTCGGGGAAGTACCATCAATTTGATATCGAAATTAGGGATAACTTCAATGTCCCTTCATACTCTGTATAAGGGGTGATGAATGATGTGGTGGTTTGTAATCTTGATTACAGGTACTTTATTATTCGCGTTACTCATCGATATCAGGCGGAAGAAGAGAGGGAACGACCGGCATGTACAGGGAATCCATCCTGCTACTAAACCGGGGGAAGATCGGAATTACACGATGGGAGGCGGTCGGGACTCGGGAAGTGGAACGGGACAGTGATATGAAACAAAGGAAGCTTTATCGAAAACCATAGATTGCCTATTGGGAAAAATCCCATTATACTTCTAAGTGAGAGATGTAGACGAAAGGGGACTTCAACCAGACATGTGGACAATCTTGTAATGATGAACGAGATAAATAGACAATGATCCTATCATTTTGACGGGAGAAGTGTATCTGTTTGACCATCATTTACAAGGAGCACCTGGTGTGACTGAATACCCAACACCTTGAGTGGATACCTTTGTATCTGCTTTTTTTGTGCCGGGATATATACATCTCTTAGGACACCTTTTAGCTTCCTGTAAAAATAGGAGGAATATGAAATGACTAATCTAAAAGGAAAAGTGGCGATCGTGACAGGGGCAAGTCGCTCAAAAGGAATAGGGGCAGCGATTTGCCGTTCGCTTGCTGGTGACGGGGCTGATATCTTTTTTACTCATTGGACCGCGTTTGATGAGATGAATGGAAATGGAGTAGAGAATGAGTTTCCGGAAACCTTATGTGAAGAATTAAAACAAATGGGCGTACGTGCCTTTCATATGGAGGTTGACCTGAGCGAAGACGGATCGCCGCGTCGAATAATGGATCGGGTGGAAGAAACGCTGGGAACACCAAGCATACTAGTAAACAATGCCACATTCGAATCACCGGCCAATTTTCGAACGTTGACTGAAGACATTATGGATAAACATTATCAAGTGAACAACAGCGGGACCCTCATGCTGACGATGGAGTTTGCGAAGAGATATGAAAAAGCCTTTCCTGAAAGAAAAGACGGACGGATCATCAACATGGTGTCAAAGGGTCCGGATCCAAATAATCTGGCCTACATTGCATCAAAAGGTATGTTGATTGCCATCACTGAGCCATTATCCGTTGGCCTAGCGCCAATTGGCATCACCGTTAATTCGATGGATCCCGGTCCGACCGATTCCGGGTGGATCAGTGAAGAGTTAAGGGAACACTTACTTCCGATGTTTCCAATGGGACGTTTAGGTGAACCCGAGGATGCAGCGAAGTTGATACGATTTTTAGCCAGTGATGATTCCGGATGGATTACCGGGCAGCTGATAAAATCAGAGGGTGGTTTTTTGGGTAAGTAAATAAGAGGGACGGACCTCCAGTTTAGCGGAGGTCCGTCCCTCTTATTGGTAAAAAACCCCTTGACATACACATCATAAGCGAAGTACAATTTAATTAAACGCTGGTCAATAAAAAGGATGAGAACTAGTATGTCACCGAGAAAAGCAGTAGCACAGGAGCTAACGAAAGAAATGGTGATGGCAGCAGCACGCGAGCTTTTTCGGAAGAAGGGCTACCAGCAGGTGTCCATGAGGCAGATTGCGTCTGAGCTTGGGTATAGTCACGGCTCCCTCTACTACCATTTCAAAAATAAAGCAGAATTGTTCTATGCCATGATCGAAACCGATTTTAAGCTATTGGATCAATGGCTGGATGATGTAATGGAGCAGGACATGGATAACAAGGGGAAATTGAGAGGCATTCTCCTCGCATTCATTCGATTTGGACTGAGTCATAAAAGCCAGTATGAAATGATGTTTCTGCTCGCTGATGAGGAAGTCAAAAGCTACGTGAACAAAGGACCGAACGAATCCTATGAAAAATTTGCGCAAGCCCTTATCCAGCTAAGCGACCAAGAAATCACCATCCAGCAGACGTGGTCGATATTCCTGGCACTACACGGGTTTGTCAGTCATTACTGCCGTTGTGATGAAACCTATGAAGAAGTGGAGAATCTTGCACAATTGCACGTGAATTTTATCCTGAAATCAATAGGATAAAATTTTTTAGATGTATTTGACCAGTGGTTAATTAAAAGGGGGACTTTTTTATGAAAAAGGCAATGGTTGTAGGTGCTTCTGGAGGAATGGGGTATGCCCTTGTAATGGAATTGGTCAGCAAGGGCGTCGAGGTCGTTGCATTTGCAAGAGGAAAAGAGAAGTTGACCAGATTATTCGGAAGTATAGAGCGTGTCACCATCGAGACTGGGGACGCAGAAAATAAAGACCAGCTTATTCATGCTGCGAAGGGCAGTGACATCATCTTTCATGCCATGAATCTTCCTTATGAAGAGTGGAAGGATAAATTAAGGATCATAACAGGGAACATCATCCTGACAGCGGAACGCCACAGTGCCAGGTTGGCGGTGGTAGACAATATCTATGCCTACGGACGAAGTGGGGGTGAAAAGCTGACAGAAGATCAAGAAAAACATCCCCATACGCGTAAAGGAAAACTGCGCTTAGAAATGATTCAGATGATCAAGCAATCTTCAGTTCCAGCACTTATCTGCCATTTCCCCGACTTCTATGGACCGAACGCGACCAACACATATATTCACTTTACACTAGAGCAATTGCTGAAAAAGAAGAAAGCAGGGTTCGTAGGTCCCCGGAATGTTGCCCGGGAATTCATTTATACCAAGGATGGGGCAAAAGCGTTGGTGGAGCTGGCGTACCATGAGGAAGCATTCGGGCATAAATGGAATATACCTGGTGTAGCCCCGATAACAGGAAACGAGGTAGAGCAGATCCTAAAAAGCCAGCTCGGGGAAGAAAAGGAGCTTTATTATATCTCAAAATCGATGTTTGCTGTGTACGCTCTATTCGCGGGTAAGGGAATGCGTGAGGCGTTGGAGATGCAGTATATTAACTCGGAACCTACTATTCTATCGGGTGAAAAGATTGATGGATTTATGGGCAAGCGGCAGCACACATCATATGAACAGGGGATAGCAGAAACAATAGCATTTATGAGAAGGTAATGGGACACTGGACCTGTTCCTCCGTCCCGCCTATTTACAAATTTACCAAAAAGTTCCATAATTAAGAAAATGTCGGGGGAGGGAAAGTAAGTTTATGGAACGAACTAATTGCTGATTAATTTATTTATTAAATTAATATGGATTTTTGTATTGAGTGTGAACAAACCTCTGGAAGATAGGTTTATTTGTTATGCTCTTTATGGAATCAGGGCAATTAGAAGGAAACTTACTTTACTGATATCAGGATGATCATGTTTTGTGAAGCATTCAGCTTCGGCTTGCTGTGTCATGCCTTATTTGGCATATGCTTGCTGATTGGGCAGCTTTATGAACATGATGATACATGGATTCTACAGGACTGTAAGAAGAAACCACTTCTTACGGTCTTTTTTTATTTTACAAATGAATAGAAGTGAAGGTCTTTCTTAACGCCATCCATAAAAAGTGTAACGTCAAATATGGATGAAAGAAAGAACGCGTATGTTGGAACTTAAATTAAATGGGATAAAAAAATATATGGAAGCGACGCTGGTCGTGGAGGATGTATCGTTAGAAGTGTATGAAGGGGATAAGGTTGGAATCGTTGGGGCAAATGGAAGCGGTAAGAGCACAGTCTTGAAGCTGATTGCAGGAATCGAGCCGATGAATTACTATCCTGGTTACCCCCAGACATCGAGTCATGGATATGACGAAGGTCTCATTCATATGTCAAGGGGAGCGACCACTGCCTATCTTGAACAATCGAAATATGAGGCTTGATGTGGGAGCTGCAGAGAGATCTGGAAATGAAACCATCAAGGCGGTGGGGCTTTCTAAATGCTATGGGGATAAAATGATTTTTGACAACACAGATGTCATGATTCATTTTGGTGAAAGAGTAGGCATGCTGGGTCCAAATGGAAGCGGGAAAACCACTTTCTTAAAAATGCTTGTAGGGGAAGAGTGGCCGGATGAAGGTGTGTTAGAGTTTGGTGCAAATGTAAAGGCGGCCTATTTACCACAAAACATGACTTTTAATAGTGAGGAAATCACCGTGCTGGACTGCTTCAGGGAGGATATCTCCATACTTGAAGGAAAAGCTCGGGAATACCTGGCGAAATTTATGTTTTACAAAGGTAGTGTCTTTCAAGAAAGTAAAGCATCTCTCAGGTGGGGAAAGAATCAGGTTAAAGCTTGCCATGCTGTTATTTCCGGATATCAATTTACTGATACTCGATGAGCCGATGAATCATCTCGATATTGATTCAATCGAAACCCTAGAGGAAGCCCTCGAAGACTTCGTTGGTACGATTTTCTTCATTTCCCACGATCGGTATTTTATCAACCGGATGGCGGAGAGAATCATTGCTGTAGAGGATTATTCCCTGAGGAGCTACCATGGGAATTACGATGAGTATAAACGTGAAATAGAGTGGAAGCAGAGCCTGACGGAGAGGAAAGGGTCTGTTGATGAAAAGATCAAGAAACCATTCCAAAAATCTGAAGGTAGCAATGAGGAAATGATACAGGCCAAAATCTTGAAGAAAATTGAGAGTCTAGAAAACGAGATAAGAGAAATTGATCTAGCCATGGAGACGGGTCATATTAAAGAACTGGATGCTGAGATGGAACTGTGGCTTCGTTATAATGAGTGATATTTTAGAGGGACGGACCTTTGCTTCGTGTAGAAGCTGAGGTCCGTCCCTATGTTAAGAAGGACTCTCAATCAACCCCACTAACTCCCTTACGATTGATCCGGATTTTGCATTTTCGGGATATACGGCATAAAATGGCCGGTAAATCACATAAGGATCAATCGGGACAAGCTTTCCTTGAAACACTTCATCTTTGACCATTGAGGTTGATAGAAATGCGATCCCGAGCCCCCTTATTGCGAGTTGCTTGATTAAATAATGACTGCTTGCTTCAAGGATTTCTGTGGGCACGATTCGTTCGGCTCTTAGAAAGTCGTCGGCATATTCCCTGGTCCCTGATCCGATTTCACGGAGGATAAGTGGGGAGGAAAGCAGATTCATTCGGCTGCTTGCGAAGAAACGTAGTTCGTCCCGGCTGATTACTTCCAAATGAAAGGGCTCGAGTCCCCGTGTTCCCTCCACAAGGGCGAGATCAAGATCATGGTGATTCAGTGCCTCCACAATGGTTTCATGATTGTGGATCATCAGCTGAAGGCGGACGTGTGGATAGAGGATCTTGATTTTTTTGACAAAGTCGGGAAGAAGTCCGTCGCTGACGGTGTGAGTGGCCCCGATCCTTAATAGGATTTCCTCAGTCTTTTGTGTGACCTGTTCCATCGTTCTCCACAGCTCCAACATATTCTTTCCTTGCTCAAACACTTGAATCCCTTCAGGTGTTAATTGAAAAGCCTGATTGATAGAGGAACGGTGGATGAGTTCGACTTCCAAGGCTTGTTCCAATTTCTTGATGTGGACACTGACGGTCGGTTGAGAAAGGTTCAGGAATTCACTTGTTTTCGTAAAATGCTGAAGCTGGGCGAGAGTGACAAAAGTTCTAATCCAGTCCAGTTGCATAAGGTCCCTCCATTACAAAACGTAATTGTCTACATTATTATTATTCATTTCTATTATAGCTTAAGGAAAGGTATAATGTTAGACGAAGGAAGTGACCCACAAAATGGAATGGTTTTTATTTATTATAGGTGGTGCAGTCATCGGTATCATTTCCGGTTTCTTTGGAATTGGAGGCGGGATTGTTCTGACGCCAACCTTACTTGTACTGGGCTATGAACCGAGCCAGGCGATCATTCTTTCCTTGATGCTGACATTGGGATCGACTGTGACAGGGACAATGTCACACATTCGGTTAAAAAATGTAAATGGGAAATTAGCGGTTCTCCTCGGGGTGTTCGGACTGATCGGGTCCGTCATCACCGTGCCATTCGTAAAATGGCTCGATTCAATCAATGGAGCTTCTACGGTTATCTCCATTGTTTATATTGGAATATTAAGCTGGTTTTCTTATCAGTTTTTAAGCAAACGACAAAAGGAAGCGAAAGCGAAAGGAGCTTCTGCGGCTCCCTTGATCGGTATGTTCACTGGTGTTATCTCGTCTCTTATGGGAGTCAGCGGTGGATTTGTTATGACCCCGCTCCTCTCGAAATGGCTGAAGCTTGATCTCACCAAAGCGATCGGAACCAGCATATCGGCAGCCTCCATCATCGTGTTATCGGGAATCGGCTCGTACCTGTATGCGGGGGAAGCACTCGATTATCGTCATGGAATCATGCTGATCATCGGTGCCTTGATCGGAACCCCGATCGGCTCCATCCAGCTGAAACGATTTTCAGGTGTTTCTGTCAAGAAGATGCTGGCTGTTTTGTACATGGTGGTCGCAGTCAGCGTCATTTTCAAGATGTTATCCATTTCCTCTGTCTCACTCGGACTGATCTTGGTATCCGTGCTCGTATTCTTTGGAATGCTGATTTATTCGCAGCAGCGATCAAAGAGAGTAGAGAATTATTGATTTGGCTGAAAGTCGGTCGAGCAAGCGGTTAAGCACGTTTGTAGGTCTGAAGAAGAGATGCATAACGAAATAGAGAGGACATTCGCATAGCGAGTGGCCTCTCTATTTTTTTGCAGCGTTTAATGGTAAATTTGCAATTTGTGTAAATCGCTTCATTTTCAAAAGTCTGGCAGGATTAAGTGAAAATGTTCTAGAAACTAGTCTATATAGGGGAGTGGATGTCGAGAGGGGGAGAGTGTCCGGTATTCAGTGAATAGAGGTCTCTGTTTATTTTTCTGAAATTTCTTTCTTTTAGTCATTCTGTACGGATTATAAGATCTTTTGTAGACAAAGTGTCTAATGATAAACATGTTTTTTCAAAATAAACTTAGTATAAGTCAATAAAATATGTAAGCAAAGGATGATTCTATGTCAATCAATCGAGAAAGATTAAAGCGTCATCTAGAGGAGTTAGCAGAAATCGGAAAGATCGGGGAGACAGGGGTTTGCCGCTTGGCCCATTCCAAGGAGGATCGCCAGGCGGTAGAAGTGGTGAGAGGCTGGATGGAAGAGGCGGGTTTGAAGGCAAAGATTGACGGCTTCGGAAACTTGATTGGAAGGATTGAAGGAGACGACAAAGACAAACCGATTCTGATGCTCGGCTCACACATTGACTCTCAGTCATATGGCGGGAGATTTGACGGGACAGCCGGGGCATTGGGAGCAATCGAAGTCATTCATAGTATGAAGGATAATGGAATCGTCCCGGACCGGACCATTGAAGTGATTTGTTTTTCCGATGAAGAGGGCTGCCGGTTTAACAAAGGAGTATTTGGAGTCCGGGCTATAGCCGGGATGCTGGAAGAAGGCGAACTGGACCGTAAAGACAAGATGGGTGTGACGAGAAGAGAGGCGTTGAAGGAATTCGGGGTCGAGCCGAATGTAACCGCAAGTCCTGTATACCAAAAAGGTGAGATCGCAGCGTTTCTGGAGTTACATATTGAACAGGGGCCGGTCCTTGAGGAGAAGGGAAAACCAGTCGGAATTGTATCAGGCATCTCTGGTCCGATCTGGCTGACCGTTACACTCGAAGGATTCGCTGGTCATGCGGGATCGGTGCCGATGACGATGAGGCAGGATGCACTTGTCGGCGCTTCGGAGATCATCCGGAAATTCGATGATCTGGTTAAAAGAGAAGGAACCGAAACAACTGTAGGAACGGTAGGTAGTATGCAGGTGTTCCCGAACTCAAGAAACATCATTGCCGAAAAGGTGGAGTTCACCGTAGACCTTCGTGATATCGACGTTGAATCACGCACGAAACTCGAGGAAAAACTCTATCAAATCATCGAAGAGACTGCTTCCGGTTACAACCTTAAATACGAGATCAAAGAAGATACCCGAAGCGAGCCGAGATATTGTGCAGACTGGATCAAGGACATTATGAGAGAGGAAGATGAAAAGCTTGGACTAGATTCACCGACCTTAATGAGCGGCCCTTTCCATGATGCCTTATTCATGTCCTATATCAGCGATTACGGGATGATCTTCGTCCGCTGCGAAAAAGGCATCAGCCACAATCCACTGGAGTTTGCGGAGATGGATGATATTGAAAAAGGGGTAGAGCTCCTTTATGCGACGGCATTGAGGATTTGTCAGGGACATGGGGACAGGAGCCTTGTCCCAAAAGACGGCTCAGCTGCTGTTCATGAAAAGTAAGAGAAGACTGGGACGAGGGACCTGTCCCTCTGTCCCAGTTGGGAGGTGATCGTTTGAGAGCGACAATGCTCTTCATAAACGGAGAAGTGGTTACTGTGAATTCTGAATTTTCAGTGAAAGAAGCGGTTGCCATTCAGGATAATAAAATACTCGCAGTTGGCACGAATGAAGAAATTTTACCATATGCAGGTGCAGAAACGAAGATTGTGAATTTGGAGGGAAGAAGTCTCCTGCCCGGCTTTATTGACGCCCATGCCCATCTCGAACTTTATGGAACCAATAAGCTCGGGGTGAACGGCAAGGAGGCAGGGAGTATAAAAGAACTCCTCGGGAAGTTGAAGGAGAAAGCACGATTGACTCCAAAGGGAGAATGGATACGGGGCTGGGGTTATAACCAAAACACCCTTAAAGAGGGAAGGCATGTAACACGGTGGGACCTTGATCAGGTTTCCACCGAACACCCGATTATTGTGGTTCGGACATGTGGGCACATATCGTGCGTGAATACGAAAGCGCTGGAGCTTGCGGGTGTTCAACCTGAGACACAAGACCCGAATGGAGGGAAATACGGCCGGGAAAATGGCGAATTAACCGGGCTGCTGTTAGAAGCCGCACATATGAACATGTTTCTTTTAGCCAATTATTCTGAGGAGGAAGTGGAGCAGGGATTGGCCCTCGCTTCCCAGGATTATTTGGAAAAAGGAATAACGAGTGTCCATGATGCCGGGGGATATGGACCTGAACATATTCGATTCCTTCAAAAAGCAGTAGGAGCAAAGAGAGTAAAGCAGAGGGTCTACGCACTTTACGGTTCGCTGCATGATTCTGTAGAAATGGTGGAGAAAGGCCTGGAAAGTGGAATCGGGTCGGGCCTTGGGGATGAGTGGATGAAAATCGGGCCAGCCAAAGTGTTTATCGATGGAAGCAGCAGTGGTCCTACTGCTAAGACAAGGGAGCCATACTCGAGCAATCCGAATGACTCAGGCATTTTATATTTGAACCAGGAAGAAATAAATGAGTGCCTCGGAAAAGCGCATGAATCGGGGTGGCAAATCACCGCACATGCCATCGGGGACAAAGCGGTTGAAATGATGATTGGAGCCATTCGCCATGCTCTTGAACGACACCCCCGTGAAAATCATCGTCACCGTATTGAACATTCCGGCATGACACCATCGGACCTCATTCACCAGATAAAAGAGTTGGAGATTGTTCCGATACCAAATCCAGCCTTCATTTATGAATTCGGCGACGGCTACGTGAAAGATTATGGTGAACGGGTCGATGTTATGTTCCCCTTAAAGAGTTTTTCAGAAGCACAGATTCCTTTTGCCATCGGATCGGACAGTCCAATCACCATCGTGGATCCGCTCCACGGGATTTACTCAGCAGTCACTCGCATGAGTAAATCCGGTGAAGTGATAGGGGTCAAACAACGAATCACCATAGAGGAAGCGATTAAGGCCTATACATGGAACGGTGCATATGCCAGCTCTGAAGAAACCATAAAAGGCAGCATTGAAGCCGGGAAGCTTGCCGATCTGGTTGTGTTGAATGAGTCAATTTTACACTGTGAAGCTGAAAGATTACGAGAGTTAAAAGTAGAGTTAACGATCCTTGATGGGAAAGTGGAATATGCAGCAAAAAAGGAGGGTGTCTTATGAGTAAAAGCGCATTTACGAAAATCTATTGCTTGTCTCTGATTTTCCCGTTTCTTCTTTTGATTTTCCCCTTGTTTTCAATCGGAAACAGGGCAACTCCAATCATCATGGGGATGCCGTTTTCGGTATTCTGGGTGATTTTATGGATTATCATTACCTTTTTAATCGTTCTTGTACTCTATCGAATCGATCCTGACAAAGATGAAGAGGAGGTCAATTAATGGCAGATTGGCAGATTGCAATGATCATGATGATCGGCTACCTTGTGATTGCACTAGTAGTTGGTGTGATGGCAGGAAGAGGTCATGATAAAAATTCTTTGGATGAGTTTACCGTAGCAGGCGGAGGCCTCGGCTTGGTTGTGATGTGGTTCCTGATGGGAGGCGCTGTGTTTAGTGCCTTTTCATTTCTTGGCGCACCCGGGTGGGCATATTCCAAAGGAGCACCTGCACTTTATATATTAACTTATACCGCTTTTGCGATTCTCCCATGGTACATCATTGGTCCGAAAATCGGAAAAATCGGCCGTAAATTCAATATTTACACGGTTTCCGGCTTTATGAAAAAACGTTACGGAGGTAAGACGCTGCCGATCTTAATCGGAATCATTGCGTTACTCGCTTCCATTCAATACCTTGCCACGCAGATGAAAGGGATGGCCTACATTTTCAATATCATGACAGAAGGGCGAATTCCTCTTTGGCTTGGAGCCCTGCTTGCGTATGGAATCGTAGTCGTCTATGTTGCAACAGGTGGATTGCGGGCAGCGGCATGGTCTGACGTGTTCCAGGGGATCTTAATGATTGTCATCTCGTGGGTAGTCGGCCTTGCGATTGTGAATAAGCTTCATGACAGCGTGGGTGGGATGTTTACAAACCTCGTTCAGGACAACCCTGCCTTTTTTGAAATCGGAAATAAAGGGTCTACCATGTCAGGGACAGCTTATACGACCACGATTCTCGTATCTCTCATAGGGTTCTTAATGTGGCCCCACCTATTTTCAAAATCATATGCATCCAATGCACGAACGATTAAGAAAACCGTATTGGTGTATCCGATCTTTGCCCTGTTCCTTATCCCCCTATTATTTGTTGGCTTTTCAGCAGTGAATGTAGTCAATCCAGCTGACATTGGAGCACCGGATGAAATTCTTCCTTACCTGATCACCACTGTCCTTAGCCTTCCCGGTTGGGTTTACGGGCTTGTAGGTGCAGGAGCGTTAGCGGCAGCCATGTCTACGGCAGATGCCATCACCCACAGTGCCTCACTGGAATTTACGGACGGGGTCATTAAGAATGTAAAACCGGACCTTTCAGATAAAACCACATTGCTTCTGATGAGAATCGGTGTGTTTGTTGTCGGAGGACTTGCTTACTTTATCACCGTATTCGGGGGTCAGGGGCTCATCGCCCTATTGCTCGGAGCTTATGGTTCCATCGTTCAATTCGCACCCGGCGTATACGGAGCCCTCTATTCGAAAAGAGTGACTGGACCGGCGGTTATCACAGGACTCATCGTCGGTACATTTGTAAACTATTATTATCAGTTAGTCGCAGAAACCACGCTATTCGAAATCCATGCTGGTATTCTTGGATTGATCTGCAACATCATCATAGTCATCGTTATCAGTGCTTTCACCCAGCAAAAGAGTATCAGGATTGCTGAGGAGTATCGCAATATCGGATCATAATGGGTCATGGGGACAGGCACCTTGTTCTCCGACGTGGCTGTCCTAAGTGGGCTCCAGGACAAAAACTTGAAAAAGAAAAAACCAAGAATGCTGTTAGATCAACATTCTTGGTTTTTTGATTTTGATCGTTTTTCTAACTATGACTTTTTAGACAACCTTTTTGTTTATTGCTCGATCTTCTTTTTAATGGACTCAATCGATTGGTTAAGCTTCAATAAGTCAACCTCTCCTGTTTGGATATCTTCCAGTTTGTATGCTTGTTTCAATTCAATGATCCGGTTAACACTGGCATCAATTCGACCTTCGGATATTTCCCCGTTTTGGACGGCCTTTTTAAGTGCGTCCATTGCCGCGAGGGCTTTATTATAATCATGTGCGATTAGGATCAGGTCGCTGCCCGCTTTTACGGCTTGAACGGTCGCTTGGCCCATTCCGTAGTTGTTCGTAATGGCTTTCATGGTCATATCGTCAGTGATCACTGCACCGTTGTAGTTCATCTTCTTGCGTAAGAGGTCCGTGATGACGTTCTTGGATAATGACGATGGATAGGTGTCATCGATCTTGGGAAGCAGGATATGAGCAACCATGACGAGATCAGCTCCATTGTTGATGGCCTCCTTGAATGGAATCAGCTCCAGGGATTCGAGTTCTTGAATGCTTTTGTTGACAACCGGAAGCTCCAAGTGTGAATCAACGGAGGTATCCCCGTGACCTGGGAAGTGCTTGATGGTTGAAAGGATCCCCTCGGACTGGATCCCTCTCATTGTTTGGATCCCTAATTCACTGACGATATCAGGGTGATCGCTAAAGGATCGATCGCCGATCACCGGGTTATTTGGGTTACTGTTCACGTCGAGTACGGGAGCGAAATCCAGATTGAACCCATACTCTTTTAATTCCATTCCGAGAATCGTTCCCACTTCAAAGGAAATATCCGGATCGTTTAAGGCTCCTATCTTTTTGTTTGTAGGAAAGTTCACAAGTCCTCCAGGTAATCTTGTGACGTTACCGCCTTCCTGGTCGACACTTAATAGAAGTGGTAACGGATTATTGACGTTGTCTTCTTTCATTTTATTAAGGAATTGGACCGTTTGATGGGGTCCTGACAAATTATCGGAGAAGAAGATAAATCCCCCTACTTTGTACTGCTGGATTAGGGTTTTCGTATTTTCACCATCCTGAGTTCCATTCACACCGGCTATGATCATTTGGCCGATCTTTTCATCCAGGCTCATAGTAGAAAGGATATCTGAATCTCCCGTGTCCTCTTTCATTTGGGAGATAACCGAAATGTGATCTACTTTGGGATTCTTATTTTCAGTTGATGGTTTCGGCAATATCCATTTTAATTGGTAAAGGGAGTTCACATCATAGATGAAAATGACCTGGTCATGTGAAGCATCCTGGTAATGTTTCGTCGCATCGGGATTGCCACTGACTTCTTTAATGTCATTGAGTCGAATCTGCTGCAGGGCAGGGTCAAAAGAGCGTACATCAAAAATGACGTTATCTTTGAAGCCGACTGTCGTAGAATGCTTGGAGAAATCTTCGTAAATTCCGGCTTCTGCTTGAACGGAATTGTCTGGTTTTCCCCATTTATCTGTTATGTCATCCATCTGTGTCAACCCTGCTGTGATGGGGATATTCGGCACTTTTCCCTCTTTAGCCGCGGATACAACTTCTTTGATTGAAGCCGCGGATGAAGACTCATTTTCTTCGGATGAATGTTCGGCCGGTTGATTCTGATCCCTATTTTTTTCGATAAAAAAATAGTTTAGAGTAATCAAAATAAAAGTAAGAGATAAAAGGAGATAAATTATTTTTTTATAGGACATAAGATTCTTCCTTTCTTTAATGGAGAATCCGCTTATAAAGGCAACTTTACAGTACCATCCCTATCGATAGAATGACATTTTTCGAGAGTAGAGTCATGTTTTCTTTTTAGCTTCTTCTCCATTATGTATCTTGTTCTATTTCTTTTAATCATAAACGTATATAAACAGCGTCAATTAATCGGTTGTAATGCCATTCCTTATATCATACTAACCTCCATATACATATTCCCCTTTGGTTTGGGATCAGTATTCAAGAGATATGTATAGAAGGAGCCTATTATAATGGAGGGGATCCTACACCGAAAATGATTGAAAAGGGATTGGAAAAGCTTCTTACAGGACGATTGAATAAGGTGTTCTCAAAGCTTCAGGTTAGCGAGGCGGATATTTTAAGACTGGGCCAATTTTTCAGAAAAGAAATACCGAGGATGGACTTAAAGGAATGGAGATCGAAGTATTATCAAAACTTGTCCACAGACTTTTTAGTTGATGGCGATATTCGAAATTCTGGGAATTTAAAGAACCCCGACTAAGCACATAATTTTCTTGTGTTTTAACAAAATAAGGAGACGTATTCTTTTTAACCGATAAGGGGTTGGTTTAGCTTGATGTTAGTATGGGGACTCATTCTCTTTTTAGTAGTTGCTCTGATGATTATGCCAAAGAGGTTAACCGTTAGGGAAAATTTCATCATGTTTCCGTTGGTGGGATATTTTGCTGCGGGGGCACATATTCTGGTAGGCATCATGTTGGATTTTGTGGATGTTGGACCAACCAAAAGTGTTGAATTTTCCGATTTTGTACTGGTGGCCTTTGCTCCCTCGTTCATTGCACTTTTATTCTTGAATTTTATGAAACCGGAAAAACCTGTGTTTTATGTACTCGTTTGGACAATTTTCTCATTCTTTTTAGAAATATTACTTAGTTTTAACGATTATATGAAGTATTTTGAGTGGAAAATCTGGTATTCCATTCCTGTTTATGTTGTGGCATTCTTTTTGCTGCATTGGTTTTTTCAACATGTAGTCCGAAATGGATCTCAGGGTTCATAGGTTAGCGGTGTATTGACATCAAACTAAAAGATAGGGAGGTTCTGCTGATACGAGAACCATCCCTATCTTTTTTCTCTCTTTTTTGTGAAATACAGAAAGATGAATAACTTTTGTACACCATTTGTTCAATATTTTCTTTCCATTTATGCATTGACATAGTACATTATTTTTATAAGCATATGAATAAGTTATTTCGGGTATAGACCAATGAAATAGCAGTGGCAGAGTTTCTGTCCTCTTGCCAGTCAGGATCTTGGTTATGGACTGATCACATTATCTTGTCTTATAGAAAGAAGGTCGAATATGGTGCAGGTATCAAAAAAGTTTTATGAATTTATGAGCGAACGTACATGGCAGTTGATGGAGGATTGGTATGAGTCGCTGGATAAAAGTGATCCGGCGGGCGTGTATTCTTCAACGGATCCTAAGGTGATTCAAACGTTGAAGCGTCAAAATCACGAATTTCACGAACGCTTTTGTGTCCTTTTTAAGGATATAGGACAGGATGCACTATGTCATTTCGCCCAGTGGATCGAGAAAATTGCAAAGGATGAAGAACACTTACAAACCCCTACTCACTATATACTGAGGGAGTTCTTCAGAACTCAGGATCAGTACCTGGAGATTTTGCAGGAATTTAACCGCCAGCATGGCAGTGAGTTTCCACCGGAGAGTATCGAGTCATTCAGAGAATTGATTATCAAAACCTTTAGTCTTGTCATTTCCAAGTTTACCGAAGAAAATTACGAATATTCCCAAAGACGCCTGAAGGCACAGCAGGAAATGATCAGGGAGTTGAGCTCGCCGGTCATTTTAATTGATAAGAAGACAGGGGTGCTTCCTCTTGTCGGGGATATCGATACAGGAAGGGCGAGATATATCCTCGAGAATACTCTGGCCGAATGCGTCGATAAAAATGTTGAGCACTTATTCATTGACTTATCCGGTGTCATCATGGTGGATACCATGGTCGCCCATCAATTATTCCAGATCATCGAAAGCCTGAACTTGATTGGTGTGAAGAGCACGATTTCCGGCATTCGTCCGGAAATTGCCCAAACAGCGGTTCAGCTGGGTATCTCATTCCAGAATATTTCTGTCACTTCGACTCTTGAACGTGCCTTGAACGAACGTCAGTAGAGTGAAGTCCATTCAACGGGCGATTACTTGTAATCGCTCGTTTTTTGGTCTTAAAAAGTTATTTGTTTAAGACCAACCTATATAGGGAATTACCCCCATTATAGAGTGAATTTGGTATGATATGCCCTTGGGAAATTCACGATAGAAGGAGGGGCAACATGCAATTCGTCAAAATGATCCGATTCGACCAAAATGGATTTACCTGTGGTCCACCTCAGTCTGACTCTATCTATAAAGAGAGAGAGCAGATTTTTATTAATCGGGAGATCGATAATCTTTTTCATACAGGTCAATCGATTTACACCTCCGAAATGATCATGCCGCGAAACACTGATCGGAATTGGTCCGGTTGTTATTGTTATTTAGAGGAGTTCACACAGGTGGTTTCTGAAAATCGTCATATAGGCTTCCTTCCCAGGGAAAGCGTGATATGGGTGAGAAATAAGAGCCATCTCGGTGGCGGGACTCCCTACTTTAATCACTTTGTTCATCCATTGGAGGAAGAAGGAACAGATGATGACGATAATATGATCATTGATACATGGGTGAAAATGAGCGTAGAGGATGCATTGGAACGAACGCGTCTTTGGAAAAAAGAGCATGGTTCGCTCCCTGGGTGGATCACGGAATGCTACCTGATGGAGAGACAAGTGAAACTTCTAGTCTTTCCTTCTACTAATGAAAAGATCATGGAATTTTGGTTAAGTAAAAATTAACATACTGAGAGTCATGAATGCCCCGTCTTTTTGTTATAATACATAGTAGTTTATCTTACAATCTAATGTAGGTTGAATTGTAACGTTTTTCGTTCACTTTCTATGTAAAAGGGGAATTCACTTGAAATTTGAAGAGATTAATCAAGAACTAGTGACATTATGCCGGACGTCAGATCCATTTCATATGGCAGAAACGGTGATCGGAGACCAATTAAGAGGTTTGGATATCCTGTCGTTAAAGGGGATCGAGCGTAAAAAGGCCCTTCCGGGAGACGTGGTCAACCTGTTGATCATCTATTTCTTCACAGAGGTCAAAGGTACGGTATACCACAGGAACGCACTTTCTAAGTTATATAATCATTGGGTCTCTAATGAAGTGTTTACCTTTTCTAAGGCAAAAAAGATGATCGAGCTGGACATGCATGAGCAGCTAGGTGAAATCGACCGTTTATAGATATGCGAAAGGTCTGGATCCATTGGGATTCAGACCTTTTTTCGATGTTTAATATCTGGATGATGGGCGAGCTCAAACCTTATCTCTGCTTGTCCCGTCATTTGAGACTTGAGTAACAAATTATTTTGCCCCAAATACATACCCTTAATATGGTAAAATGGAATTACATGTTTTATTTTTGGAATATTTCGTTTTCAGAGGAGGGGAATACATATATGGTCACACCACAAACAGCTCCCTTTTTGATCAACAGGATGAGGGAAAAGGACATGGATTCGGTCATGGATTGGTTTGTGCAGCGTAAACAATCATTCTATGCCTTGGGACGGATTTATGTTAGTAAGAAAGAGGAACTGGAAGAGATATTTTATCGTTCGATCATCATGGTACATAATGAATTAAACCGTTTGAAAAAAGATTCTTCATTTGACTCGTGGGCCATTTCTCATTTTTTACATATTGGTCGGGAGCTGTCTAAAGATAAAAGTTTCCGCGTTTCAGAAGGTCAGAATCCCGATCAAACCCTTTTTCACGCCTTACATAATTTGAAAAAACAGGAAAAAGAAGCAATTGCTTTGACATATTTCATAGAATGTTCTCTTGAGGAAGTTGGATGTATTCTTGAGATATCAGTTGAGAAGGTTAAATCCTGTGTATTTTCAGGTGTAAGAAAGCTTAGGGAAGAGTTGGGTCACGGTTCTTTCGAAGGTTGCTGGAAATTTCATGAGCATTATCTTGATTATTTAGGAAGGACGATGGATCGGCCTGAAAAGGTAGAGTTTGAGATGCATATTTACCATTGTAAGGACTGTCAGGAGGATTTGGCCACTTTTCAGGAAGTGATGCTGACTCTGACAGGAATGACAGAAGCCGTGGAGATCCCTGCCGGATTCATGGAGAGGGTCAAGAGTAAGGTGGAGGAAAGAGAAACGCGCAGGCAGAGGAAGAAAAAGAAACGGAAATCGATATGGCTTTCCTTCGCAGGTGTTTTCGCGATGATCATATCGATCGGATTCGTGACAGGTGGATTCTCCAGTCTCTACTATGCATGGACGGAAGAGGATGAACAATTGCGTGCCATCCTCCAGCATAACCTGGGGGAACGGTTGAATCTCGAATCGGAAAGCAATGGGGTGAAGATCACCATTAAGAGTGTTGTTGCCGATGATGTACAGACTCTTGTCTTTTATGAAATAGAGGATACCGAGAAAGACAATCGTTATATGATGAATGCTCATGAAGGCGTCCATATCGAGAATGAATATGACGTTATGAGGCGTGATCAGCAACACATGTACTATTCTCCTCCTGTCGATCAGGACGAAATACAAAATGCAGATAAAAATGTGTATAAAGGCACCATGAGTCTCCTGCCGGTTTCGGTGAACAGCGGAACCATTAAATTGAATGTGGCAAGGCTCATGCAATTTGCTCAGGACCCCCAAAAGGACGAGGCTTTCAGTAGGGGAATGACATTTGCCGAAGGGGATTGGAGCTTTGACATTCCGTTTACAAAGCAGTCATCCCGGGTCCATAAACTGGATAAGGAAATCGACATTGACGGGATTCCGATCCGCCTGGATAAGCTGACGATTGCGCCGACCACGACACTCCTGCAGTACAGCTTTCAGAATCAGGGTGGTGATAAACGGATTGACGTCATTACTTTTGGTTCCCTTGAAACGGATAAGAAGAAGGTGGAAGCAGACCTTTTTGGAGGCAATATGTATGTGGAATCCTTTGACCAGGAAGGATGGAGTGCCTTTACATCGAGCTTTGACCCCTTGTATTTTGAAAATCCAAAAGAGGTGAACATACAACTTGATTCCGTCCATTTATCCGTAGACGACCGGAAAACGATCGAACTTGATGCCGCTAAGGATATGCCCCAGACCTTTGAGTATCTCGGAAACACGATTTCCATTGATGAAATCAAAGTCGGAAACCCGGCGAAGGTGATCCTGACGCATGATGTATCGAAGGATCGTGCATATGAAAGAGTGATTTATGGGTTCTCTAGCGACCATTTGATGAATGAAAATATCTCGATGGGAATAAGTGATACTGATGGCGTATTGATGGACAAAACCGGCAAGACACATAAAACTGATGTATATGAGTATGATCAAATAGATCAGCCCCGCTACTTCGAAGAGGTCCAAACGATCGAATTTTATAACGACTCTTCGGGGGAAGATGTAACTCCAACGAAGCTTGAAATCGAGGGCTACAGCACAACGAAATATGTGGATGATCGGGTGAAGGTGAAGTTAGATTAGGAAGATAAGATAAAAAGAGGGACGGACCTCCTGCTTGTTTTTAGCGCAGGAGGTCCGTCCCTCTTAAGTGAGAATAACTTCCCCCAACAGAGAAACAATAGGTTTGTCGTGACAAGGGTGACAAAGTTAGTTTTCATCGTTGTTGAAACCGTCACCACCGGAAGCCTATGATGAGATTGAGAGAAATGATTCATTATTATATACATGAAAGGATGAGTGAAGTGGCTCAATCAAATATGAAAGTCGCGGTACAAAAGTTTGGTAACTTCCTCAGTTCAATGGTTCTGCCGAATATTGGCGCATTTATCGCTTGGGGTTTAATTACAGCGTTGTTCATACCAACTGGGTTCTTTCCAAATGAAAGCCTTGCCAAACTGGTAGGTCCGATGGTTACGTACCTGTTGCCGCTCTTAATCGGATATACAGGAGGTAAGCTCGTACACGACCAGCGCGGTGGGGTCGTGGGTGCAATCGCGACAATGGGTGTCATTGTCGGTGCACCGGATACACCGATGTTCCTGGGGGCCATGGTCATGGGACCTCTAGGAGCTTACGTTATCAAGAAATTCGACGGAATGATTGAAGGGAAAATCAGAGCAGGATTTGAAATGCTCGTCAATAACTTCTCGGCCGGTATCCTAGGAGGAATCCTTGCGATCCTGGCATTCCTTGGCGTAGGACCTGCCGTGGATGCCTTCACGAATCTACTGGTTGCAGGTGTCGACTGGCTTGTTGCAGCAGGATTACTGCCACTGACAAGTATCCTGATCGAACCTGCAAAAATTTTATTTTTAAATAATGCCATCAACCACGGTGTATTGTCACCGATTGGACTGGAACAGGTTCAGCAGGGTGGAAAATCGATTCTTTTCCTTTTAGAAGCAAACCCGGGACCGGGTCTTGGTATTCTGCTGGCGTTCATGTTCTTTGGAAAAGGAACAGCGAAACAATCGGCTTCAGGAGCAGGAATCATTCACTTTTTCGGTGGGATTCATGAGATTTATTTCCCGTACGTATTAATGAAACCGATGCTATTCGTTTCTGTCATCCTTGGTGGAATGAGCGGTGTGTTCACCCTTGTTTTATTAGGAGGAGGATTGGTATCACCGGCATCACCTGGTAGTATCCTTGCGATCACGGCCGTTACACCTCCTGAAGGAATGGCGTATCTGGCGAACTTTGCAGCCGTCCTTGTGGCAGCAGCCGTATCTTTCATCGTGTCTGCCATAGTGTTGAAATCAAGCAAAACAAGTGATGAAGACATTGAAGGCGCAACGAAGAAAATGCAAGAAATGAAAGGCAAGAAAAGTTCCGTTGCCGGTCATGTAAGCGGGCAGGGAACAATGCCTGAAGAAGTAAACAAAATCGTCTTTGCCTGTGATGCAGGCATGGGCTCAAGTGCCATGGGGGCTTCACTCCTCCGTAAGAAAGTGAAGGCGGCAAGTCTCGATGTCAGCATAACGAATACATCCATCAGTAACCTTCCATCGGACGCTCAAGTGGTCATCACACAGGAAGAGTTGACGCCGCGTGCGAAAAATAAGCTTCCGAATGCGTATCACATTTCTGTGGATAATTTCTTATCGAGTTCGGAATATGATAAGCTGATCGCAAGTCTTCAAGATGGGATCACAGATGAACAGGCAGAGGTAGTCGAAGAAGCAGAGGAAGAAGCGGTGGACGCTGAACCGAATGCAGATCACGATGATGATCTTCTGCTTGAAGAGAACATCTTTATGAACCAGGAATTTGCCACAAAAGAAGAGGCGATCCGATTCGCAGGAGAAGCCCTCGTCAAAGCAGGATACGTGGAAGAAAGCTATGTAGATGCTATGATTGACAGAGAAGGAATTACTTCTACCTATATGGGTAATAATGTAGCCATTCCACACGGTACGGAAGATGCGAAGAAAGCCGTTATCAAATCCGGCTTCACGGTCGTTCAAGTTCCGAACGGCGTGGACTTCAACGGTGAGAAGGCGAAGATGATCTTCGGTATCGCCGGCAAGGACGGCACACATCTGGAAATCCTATCAGGGATCGCCGTTGTCTGCTCCGAGCAGGAAAACGTCGACCAGATGGTTCTGGCCAAGTCAGCCAAAGAACTGAAAGACATCATTAACAGCAACTAGAACAATCATTCAGAAAGGCGGGATCCCTGCCTTTCTGTTCTCATTTGTATCGATAAAAGCTAATTCAGGGAAAAGAGTGGAAAGAATGTTTATTACATCAAGGGAAAAATCCATCATCGAATTGATTGTAAAAACATCGGGGAAACATACCGTGTACTCTCTTTCTGCGTTCTTGAATGTGAGTGGCAGGACCATTCAGCGAAACCTGAAATCGATTGAAAGCATTTTAAAACAGTATCATTTGGAACTGAAACGGACGGCCAATGAAGGTTTGTTCATCGTCGGGAAGAATGAACACATCTATCGCCTGATTCAGAATCTGGCTGATGTTAATCCAACAGACGAAACCCCTGAGGAACGAAAGCTGAATCTGCTGATCATCCTTCTCCATGAAGGACCTTCCTTTAAAAAACAGGTACTTGCACAGCAGTTGGGGATCAGCGTCACGACCCTCACTTCGTATCTCGATGAGCTCGCCGATTGGCTGCAAAAATACGGCATCACCCTGACAAGGAAACGAGGGGTGGGGGTTGAGCTGGTAGCGGAAGAAGCAGACAAGCGTCATGCCCTGGCAAGCTTCTTCCTCGTCTATTTTTATGAAGACATCATCGAGACCCTGTACGGAATGCAAAAGGGAAATCACTTCGATGAGCCGGTGCTGGGGTATTTCAAGCCGGACTATTTACTCGTTGTCGACCAAGTAGTGAATCATCACTTGGCAGAGGAGCAAATCACCTTGACAGACAGTGATTATATTGGCCTTGTTGTGTATACTTGCCTGACAATACAGAGAACCGAAAAAGGCTTCGAATTACAGAAATATGAGCCAGCTGAGGATCATGATTCCACTGAATATCAGCTGATGGACACGATATGCAGGGAACTAAAAGATAAACTTTCAATTCCGATGACTAACAGGGACGTCCAATTTTTGAAGGTCATTTTAAAAGGGTCCAAAGTTCAGGATCCCGACGTCGTTTACTATGACAGCATCCTCCTTGGTCATCTCATCAAAAATGTCATCAAGGATGTATCGGCGGATCTCCATGTGGATCTGTCCGATGACTTTTCCCTGTTCCAGGGTCTACTTGCCCACATGGGACCGTCCATCTTCCGCCTGCAGCAGGAGCTGGATCTTTTCAATCCATTGACGGATGAAATCAAGAAGAAGTATCCCGTTTTATTTCTAGCGGTAAAAAAGAGCCTTGAAACGGAATTTAAAGATATTTCTTTTCCTGATGATGAGGTGGCGTTCATCGTCCTTCATTTCGGATCGGCCATGCTGATGAATGAAGAGAAGGTGAACATCCAAGCCGTGGTCGTCTGTCCGACGGGAATCGGTACGTCCAAGATGCTCGCCAGCCGCATCCAGAGGGAACTGACCATGATCAACAAGGTGGAGATCCTGTCGATCAAGGATTTTCAGACGGCGAATCTCGAGGACTACGACATCGTCATTTCCACCGTCAGACTCCCCTTTACGGAAGTGGAGTATATCCTGGTGAGTCCACTATTGAGCGAAAAGGACATCGGATTCATCCAAAGCTATCTGCAGAATAATGTAGAAAAGCTGACGAGAAAGAAATACTTGAAGCCCTCGCAACGATCGGTTGAGAAAACCGAAGTCAGGATGCTCCTCAAGGAAATCAAGGATGTACACTCCAGCATGGAAGCTATCCTCACGAATTTCCGGGTGTACCGGAAGCAGTCGGGCGGAAGTCATCTCAGGATCCTGAATGAAATGGTGGAACAAGCGGAACGTGATGAACTTCTTCGACAGCCACATGTGGTCATGCATCAGCTGAGGGAAAGGGAGAAAAAGGGCGGACTCGGGATTCCGAAAACGAATATGGGTCTCTTCCATTGCCGGGACCATAACGTGAAGAAGCTGATCTTCCAGGTGGCCCATCTGGATAAACCGTGTAAGATCAAGGGAATGGACGGCGTGGAAATGGAGATGAAAAGTCTCCTCCTCATGCTTGCCCCTGAAGAGTTGAGCAGGAGGGAACAGGAAATCCTCAGCCTGATCAGTACAAGCTTAATCGAAGATCATATAAGCATGATGATTTATTCGTCCACGAACGAAGCGATCATCCTAAAGAAATTAGAAGATCTCTTTCTGGACTACTTACAAACTAATTTGATAAAGGAATGATGATGTTGAAACAAACCGTACATTTTGGAGCAGGAAACATAGGCAGAGGGTTTATCGGAGCTTTGTTTTCCCAATCTGGTTACCACGTGACCTTTGTGGACATCGCCGAGCAGGTGATCAACAAGCTGAATGAAGAAGGACGCTACCAGGTGAAGCTTGCAACGGAAACGAAGGAAACGGAAACGATCGAGAATGTTTCCGGTCTGAACAACCTTCATCAAGAAGGGGAAGTCGTCGATACGATCGGAGGTTCCACGTACCTGACGACGGCGATAGGACCGAACATTCTTCCAAGAATCGCTCCCCTGATTGCAAAAGGGATTGCGAAGCGTGTAGCGTTTTCAGATGAGCCGTTATATGTGATCGCGTGTGAAAATCAGATCGGTGCCACCGATATTTTAAAGAAACATATTTTAGAAAATCTTGATGAAGAAACGGTAAGTAAGCTTGAAGGCAAAGTTTTCTTCTTCAATTCAGCTGTGGACCGCATTGTACCGATGCAGGATCAGGGTTCATTGGATGTCCTTGTTGAACCATACTATGAGTGGGTGGTGGAAACGAAGGAAGCGATCCCTCCTGTTGAAGGGATGACGATTGTAGACGACCTTGCGCCATTCATCGAGCGTAAGCTGTTCACGGTTAATACAGGGCATGCGGTCATTGCTTACCTTGGTTACCTGCAAGGAAAATCAACGATCGATCAAACTTTGGCGGATGATGCCATCGCTGAGCAGGTCAAGGAGACATTGAAAGAAACCGGTGCTTACCTTGTGAAGCAATATGGGCTTGATGAAAACGAGCATCTTGCTTACATCGACAAGAACATCGAACGCTTCAAAAATGCCTACCTGAATGATGATGTGACCCGTGTGGGACGCGCACCGATCCGCAAGCTTGGTCCCGATGACCGTTTGATCCGTCCAACAACTGAGGCTCAAAAAGCGGGGCTCTCTTATTCTTATCTTGCCAAGGCGATTGCCGCAGCGCTATTGTTTGACAATCCTGAGGATGAACAAGCCATGGAAATTCAAGGTATGATCAAGGAGCACGGTGCGGCCCATGTGTTGAAAGAAGTGAGCGGACTGAATGGGGATAGTGAGATTACGAAGGAAGTTTTAGTGCAGTATGAAGGGTTGAAGAAATAAATTTGAGGGGCTGTCGAATTCGATTCGGCAGTCTTTTTTTATGAGTTTGTTGCATAAATGGGGAGAATCGACGCAAAAAATTTTAACACGACGCATAAACCCGGAATTCGACGGATAAAACCCATCCGTGTCTTTTCTGTGACGCCCCCGCACCCACGCCAATTCTACCATCACCCTCAATCCCATCAGATCCCTTATTTTTCATCAAAAAAAAGATAGATTTCCCCTCATCCCGGGTGTAAAATATATAAAAATACACACGCAGGAGGAAACAGCCGAATATAATCTACAGTTATGCCTATTGTTGCGATCGTTTTTCCAGATTGGAAGAATACAAGAATGCTTCCACTAACATAAAAATTCAGAATCTTAAAAATACGATAAGAGGTTGATTAAAGTTGACAATGGATACTACTGAAATAGCTGCAAAGGAACAAACGATTTTTCACCATACAGGAAATAAGATCAAGACGGAAGACCGGGATATTCAGATCATCGCGAAAATGGAGGAGCCGCTGATCGTCGTTCTTGGCAATGTGTTGAGCCATGAAGAATGTGATGAACTTATCCAGCTTTCAAAGGATCGGGTGCAGCGTTCGAAGATAGGGAATACCCGTACCGTCGATGAACTCAGAACGAGCAGCAGCGTTTTCCTTCAAGAAGGCGAACATGACGTTGTGACAAGAGTGGAAAAGAGAATCTCTCAAATTATGAATATACCCGTCGAGCACGGCGAAGGTCTTCAAATCCTTAACTATAAACCGGGTCAGGAATACAAGGCCCATTTCGATTTCTTCTCGGCATCATCGCGGCCGGTGACGAATCCGAGAATCAGCACCCTTGTCATGTACTTGAATGACGTTGAGGAAGGCGGGGAAACGTACTTCCCGAAATTGAATTTCTCTGTCTCTCCGCAAAAGGGGATGGCCGTCTACTTCGAATATTTCTACGATAACCAGGAGCTGAACGACTTGACGTTGCATGGTGGGGCACCGGTTGTCATCGGAGATAAATGGGCTGCGACCCAGTGGATGAGAAGAAAGGTCTTTAAATAAAACTAAAGGAGGGGCATCCAGGATGCCCCTCCTTTTTTTAGCTGACCGATTTAACGGGTTTGACCATTCCGGCATTCATTCGTTTCACGTTCATGGTGTGGATGATCATTCCTGCGATGATCAGGAGGATACCGATAAGGGCGAATCCTGATGGGAATGGAACGGACAGGATGGCCGCTTCTCCCATGATGACGAACAGAATCTGAGTCGATTGGGTCGCTTCCACTGCGGCAAGCTTCCCGGGATTGTGCCTCGCCTGATTCGTCGCGATGAAGAACAGGGACGTCGCAATCACACCTGAACATATGGCGACGATAAAGGATTGCGTCACTTGCGGCGTGCTAGGTGCCCCTACCTTGAAAAACGCATAGCACCCCAGGATCAACCAGAAGGGAGTGCTTGCAATCGTCATCCCGAGCACACGTTGGAAGGTATCAAGCTTTCCGCCGCACACCTCCATCATCTTACGGTTTCCAAGTGGATAAGCAAAGGCTGCGATGATCACAGGTAAGACACCTATGACCATTTCTGAAGGTGACAATCCACTGGCATTTTCTTGCTGGATGAAAAGGACTCCCACTAAAATGATCGAAGAGATGGAGAGGGCCCTTTTTTGAATGGAGTGCCTGCGCTTGACCGGTCCCGAAGTATAAAACAAGGGAGCGAGTAAGATGCCTGCGACGATGGTAAACTGCCACGTGCCCGCTACAAGCCAGCCCGGTCCATACGCTGCCGCATAGGTAATAGGACCATAAAAGAGGACAAATCCGACAAAGCTCCACGTCAGCCATTCGAATGGTTTCTTCTTCATTTCAATCCAGACTTGATTTATATTCTTCCTTAAACCTACAATAAGGAAAAGGAAGGGGAGCATGAACAAAAAGCGCAAGGATGAACTCCACATCCAGCTTCCACCAGCGAGCTCCATGGACCGGTTCAGAATAAAGGTGACGGCAAAGAACATAGATGCAATGACACCGAGAGCCAGTTCTTTCATGATGAGTACTCCCTTCTTAATATATAATATAATTTATTTTATATATATTATAATATACTTCAAACGTTGTCTATAGAAAGAGGTAGAAATATGAACAATGACGGTTTAACGTGGCAGGATCCGGAAAAATTGGCCCGGCACGTCGGGATGACACTGAGACATATACGACATGAGCGCGGGCTCAATCTGCAGGAGCTCGCGGCCATGACCGATGTCAGTACATTGACTTTGGGCAAGATCGAAAGGGGAGAGGCGAATCCATCTTTGACGATCATCTGGAAAATCGCGAACGGGCTCGCGATCCCCATCTCGGCCCTTCTCGTGGAAAAACAAGAAGTCCAGATCTCCCGGAAAAATGAAGGGAGCAAAGTGATCAGTGCCAATGAATCCTTGACCTTGGAACCGATGTTTACTTCCTCAGGCTATAGCTCATTGGAAACCCACAGGGCCTTCCTGAAACCGGACAGTGAGTACCGTGCCGACGCCCACCAGCCCGGGGTGATTGAATTTGTCACCGTCATGGAAGGGAGAGTACGTGTGAAGGTGCAGGATGACGTATTCGAGCTCGGTCAGTATGACTCGATCAAATTCCATGCGGATAAAGGCCATAGCTATATCAATATGGAATCAACAGAAGCGGTCCTCCACTTTGTGATGATTTATACAGGACGGGCAGATTGAAGCTTATCGCTGGGGATAAGCTTCTTTTTTAAGCGAAAAGCCTTACGATGGAGGTTAAAAAAGGTTTTTTCAATCTTTCTTTGGCTTTTGGACCATTTTCATTCATACTTCGTGCCTGCTGACCCCCTCCGATCTACTTAATTGCGTCGAAATCGTCCATGATTGCGTCATTTTCGAGGTGAATTGCGTCATTATCAAAAATAATTGCTTCGATTTTAAATTTAATGCGTCTCTTTTCATCATTTATGCGTCTTTTTGAAAAAAATGGTAGTCGCTCCCCTTGCCCACCCCATAAAAAAATTCCTTGAAACTTTTCCCACCCCACCCGACTCTAATAAATGACAGGAGGTTAATCAATGGATGTAAAACTCGTAAAAAAAGCAATCAAAGGGAATGAACAGGCATTTGAAAAGTTAATCCACTCAGAAAGCGAGAAGCTGTACCGGACGGCATTCCTGTATGTGAGAAATAAAGAAGATGCCCTGGACGTTGTGCAGGAGACGGTTTTTAAGGCATTTACGTCGATATCCCGGTTGAAGAATCCGGAGTATTTCAGTACCTGGCTGATCAAGATCCTGATACATACGGCATACAGCTATCTAAAAAAGCAAAGCAGACTTGTCCTGACGGGGGATGATTTTCTCGACAATGCCCTCATTACAGAAGAAACGGATGTAGAGGGGCGGATTGATTTGATCACGGCCATGGCATCCTTGAATCAGCACTATCAAACAGTCATTATCTTATTTTACTTCCAGGGTCAGTCGATCAAAATGATTTCCGAAACAATGGATACGCCTGAAGGGACGGTTAAGACGTATCTTCACCGTGCAAAAATGGACTTGAGAAAGCTGTTGGAAGGAGTGAATCAGTATGGACAGAAAATGGTTTGAGGGAGAAATGGATCACATCGAAGTACCGAAAGATGAGGTTTTTCAGGCGATTTCAACTGGAATCGAAAAGGGAAGAAAGCAAAAGGTCCGAAAAAAAACGGTTAAGGTAAGTGCAGCTTTCACTACGGCAGCAGCCTCCATGGTTCTCATATCAGGCTTCCTATTCGCGCCTGTGAACAATGCACTGGCTAAACTACCCGTACTTGGTGGGATTTATGAAAAAGTCGGGTCTGAGGTCGGAAAAGAACTCTATTCAAGCGATAAAGTCACCGAAGTCAATCAGGCTGCCACTTCCAACGATGTGGATGTGACGATTACAAGTACGTATTATGACGGAAACATCATCGGGGTCACCTTTAAAGCGAAAGGTGATAATTTATCCATTGAACATATGGATGAAGGAAACCGTCCGGTGAGCGGCTATAGCTATCACCTCTTCGACGGGAAGGATCAGAATCAATGGGGGTCAGGAAGCTCAGGTCTAAAAAAAGATGGAGATGAATTCGTAGGTTCGATCGAGTTCTACCGGGATGGAAAGGAACCGCTGGAGGACTTCACACTTCCATTAACGTTCACCCATATGGCTGATGTAAATGGCACCTGGTCTTTTGACGTACCGGTGAAGCGGATTCCGTCTGAAACCATCGAAACAACCGCTAGGACAGAATCACCGGACGGGAAGTTCGAGCTGCAGATGACATCGGTGAAGAAGGGGAAAGCCACGACCACCCTGGAGTATACCTATACAGTAGAATCGGAGAAGGATTCATTAAATCTTATCGTGTTCGATGACCTGGGGAACCGGCTATCGAAGTCCGGTGCTGACATAATTGAAACAAAGAAAATAGATGGGAAGGTTCAAAAGACGGTCCGGGAGCTATTTAGGAGTAAACTCAGTGACAAGGCACGTTCGTTGAATGTCCAGGCAGATATGGAGCGTGCGGATGAAGATGCCATCAACTCATTAAAGGCTTCCCCTCCATTCCAGGTGAAGAGCCATCGTTTCGGTTATCAGATCAGGGTTGAAGATATCCAAAACGCAAAAGGGAAGGTGACAGTTGATTTCACCATCGATCATATCAAAGAAAAACAATTTCGATATGACATTTTAGAGAACTTTGCTCAATTTGTTCAGTTGATCCCATCAAAAGATATTAAAAGAAATGTCAAGGATGAACTGGATTATAATGAGATGTTGAATCATATGCTCAGAAGTGCTAAAACGAAAACAGTGGATAAGGATACCCTCCGTTTTCAATCCACTTTTGCATTACCACAGGATGCCAACCTTGAGGACTACTCACTAATCGTCCCATTTGAGACATTAAGCATGAATGATAAGCCAGTCAACTTGAAACCTTTCGAAATAAAACTGGATTAAGAAAAATCCCCGGAATTTGAATTCCGGGGATTTTTTATGAATAGGGTTCAGGAACTAAAGCCGAGGCTTTGTAGGATCACAGTCAGGATCTTGCTGGCTGGTTGCTTCTGCGAGTTTCGTTAAGTAATAGCATTCTTCCCTCAGCATATGATCGGCCATTAAAGCGGCGAAGGTACCGAGTGCGGCCTTGCTTAATTCCAATTCTTCAATTTCATCCAAGAATCCCATAAACAGCTTCATCTCAAGTTTTACATCGTCATTGAACCGTTCGAGGGCAGGGAAGTGGCTCACTTCTGTCCGCAGGAATCCTGCCATTTCAACGGCCTTTAAGTAAAAGGCTTCAAAATCCGTTGTGAATTCATCACTTTGCTTCTTGATTTTTTTTTCAACTCGGTCCATATTGTCGGAGATGGCTCCAGCATGCCCCGCCGCATCTAACAGCCAGAGGAGGTGGTGGTGGAGCTCGTGGAAAATGGGCGGTTTTTCACCTTTGGTTAAGTACTTCAAAACGCGGAGGTATTCTTCGAGCTCATTCACCATATGATTTAGGAATGTGGGGCCAAGACCCATGCTGATATCCCCTGTTAAATGACGTGCAATCAGTTCAAGTTTGAATTTCCTGAAGCGGCGACTAACCTCTTCTGCCTGCCTGCTTAAAGAAATATCGGGATTTTTTTTCGAGCGTACCAGCAGTTGATCCCACTCCTCTTTAAACGTATTGGCGGCAGTGATGGATTCTTTTTCTTTTGGAGCCAGGGAGTCATGGATAAACCGGGCATGATCTCCAAGCACCTGCAGCCAAAAACCATGTTCAAATCGAGCGGCTTCTTGATAATTTGACATCTATTATCCTCCTAAAATAGTTTCCTTGTATATGTATTAAAAGAATGGTGAAAAAATGTCCTCCTGGTCGTCCATCGTAGGGAGACGAAAAAACATTGACAACCATTTCAAGAGGATGATATAGTAATTCCAATAAAATAATAGATCACTCTCTGATAATAGAGGCGCGAGTATGATGAGTACCTTCTTTGAGAATAATGGATTCTGAGATAAGAAGAGAAAGGCAGATCGCCGAAGCAGAAAATAGCCAATTCTATTTTTTGTTGGGCCAGCATTGAAGAAATGTTGGACTGTCACAATGAAAAAGTTGTGGAGAACTATTGAAGAGATGTTAATACATAATCTTCATCATGTCTCCGAATACTGATGATAAACCGTATGAGCATCGCTTCATACGGTTTTTTTGTGTTTTTTTAGAGAGAGTCAAAAGGAGTTTAGGATATGAGTACAGTTGATATGAATGTTCGTGGAGATCTTGAAATAGGGGGAATGAGCACGGGTGATCTGGTGGAAACCTATGGGACGCCATTAATGGTCTACGATGAAGGAATGATCCGTGAGAATGCCCGACTGTTCCGGAATGCATTCAAGGAAAGTGGTTTGCAGTACCAGGTCGCCTATGCGAGTAAAGCGTTTCTATGTAAAGAGATGGTACGACTTGCGGAACAAGAACATCTCTCCCTGGATGTCGTGTCCGGTGGGGAATTGTATACGGCACTGGAGGCGGGATTTCCCACTGAGCGCATTCATTTCCACGGGAACAACAAGTCGGAAGAGGAGCTCATCATGGCTCTTGAAGCTGAGATCGGCTGCTTTGTCGTCGATAGTTTCCTCGAGCTTGAGCTGCTTCATGACCTGGCCAAGGAACGCGAACAGCAGGTTCAAATCCTGATCAGGGTCACGCCTGGCGTGGAAGCCCATACCCATGAGTACATTACGACGGGACAGGAGGATTCGAAATTCGGATTCAGCATTTCCAATGGACAGGCGAATACAGCGATTCAACTTGCTATCCGCAAGCCGTACTTCTTATTACTCGGGTTGCATTCCCATATTGGTTCTCAGATTTTTGAACGGGAAGGGTTTGATCAGGCCATTCAAGTACTGGCTGATTTCCTTCAGCGAATCCGCATCGAGTATGATGTGACGATGCCGGTGCTGAATATAGGCGGAGGATTTGGTGTCCGGTACACGGAAGAAGACCAGCCCCTGCCGATTCCAATGTATGTGAAATCGATTACCGATAGTGTGAAGACCTATTTTGCAAAGAATGAATATCCGCTACCCGAAGTATGGGTAGAGCCGGGCCGAAGTATGGTGGCAGAAGCGGGAACCACCTTGTATAAAGTTGGTTCAAAGAAAATCATCCCTGATGTTCGCACATATGTAGCTATTGACGGGGGAATGACGGATAATATCCGTCCCGCCCTCTATCAGGCGAAATACCATGCGGTCCTGGCAAACCGACCACAAGAGGAATGCACGGAGCTTGTGAGTATCGCAGGAAAATGCTGCGAATCCGGTGACATGCTGATTTGGGATCTGATGCTTCCGCCGACGAATTATGGTGATATACTGGCGGTGTTCAGTACAGGAGCCTACGGGTATTCAATGGCGAGCAATTATAACCGTATTCCCCGTCCGGCGGTTGTGTTTGTAAAGGATGGGGAATCACGGATCGTAATTGAACGTGAATCGTATGCAGATTTAGTTCGGAATGACCGGTAAATAGGGAGGTCTTTCCTTTCAAATTGAAATTTAACTATCTGAATGACCATTATTCAGTATGGCATTTGGAGTGTGAAATTATCATCTTTACCCGATTTTCCAAAAGGTTTAAAGCTATTTTTGCTGAAGAAATGAACAAGCAAGCTCTTCTGTAGCATAAACTGCTCAAACAATCCCGCACAGGGGAAAGAGGGTTTCAGTCGATAAGTAAAGGGTTCGTATATTGGAATGGGTACTAATTCCCACCCTGAAAGTCCATACCCCAAACAACATCTGTATAAAAAGAATTCAAAGAAGGCTGCGTCTAATGAGATGCTGCCTTCTTCTTTTTTGTCTATTCTTAAACCCTCTTCCTAACGTTTTACAAGTAATGGATGAACCCAACTTTCAAAATGGTCTCCCCACTATTATTCTGTCTTCAAATAGGGAACAGGAATACGACTTTTTTAATATAATTTCATGGGACTTTAGGCAGGTTTAGATATGCTGGTTTGGATTGTATTCATCGCTCACCAAATAGTGATCTGAAACTTATCCAGACAGACTTTATACAACGGAATTATGTCCTTCAATTGCTCCCTTAAGTTGTTACAGAGTCAGAATGGCTCAACACCTTCTTATATCTTTTTTCATAAATAAGTTGAATGGAATCCAATGGTCACTTTAAGACTAGTTCTTTACTCCTGAAAAATAACCCCAATTGAGAAATGGCTGTGCTGAGACTTACAATTTAATTAACCCCAGACCTACAAAACTACTCCTAGAGAAACAAGTTTGCATCCAGAGATAGGCAAACGACAATATAATTTGGGAGGTGACCTTTGACAGAATCTGAACCAAGTAGTCTATTTCTATATCTTAATTTTATAGGACTACATACCTTCTTTATTTTATCCTCAGCAAGAATCTACTCATATATGAATCAATTAACAAATGACTTTAACAGAATAGGAGAATGTTCATGAAAAAGCTTAACGTGAAACCACTTCTCGTTGGTTCGATTGCTGCGACGATGATTTCAGGTTCGATGTTCCAGGTAGATGCACTTGGTATCTCTTCCAACGGGAAGGAACTCGAGGAGTCTAAGGTTGATAAGAATGAAGCAATCAAAGGGGAACATACCATCACTCTCATCACTGGTGATGTGGTAAAGGTGTCGACCCTCCAAAATGGCAAACAAATGATCAATGTAGAGCCTGCTGAAAAGAATGGTGAAGGTGTCAGGGTCATGACCATCAAAGATGACACATTCGTATTCCCGAACTCTGCCATGCCTTATATGGCCGCAGGAAAAATGGATGAAGATTTATTTAATATTACGAAATTGATTGAGTACGGGTATGATGATAAGAATCAAGCGTCTGTACCTGTCATCGTAGAATACAAAGAAACAAAGGCTAAGGCTTTCTCAGCAACTCCGGCCCCAAAAGGATCCAAGAAAGTAAGAGACTTGGAAAGCATTAATGGAGCGGCCCTTTCTGCAGAGAAAAAGCAGGCAGAAACATTCTGGAAAGATGTCACCGTTCAAAGTGAAAAGAAAGAAACGGAGAAAGCACCCCTATTTGAATACGGGGTCGATAAAATCTGGCTGGATGGCCGTGTAGAAGCAGCCCTTGATCAAAGTGTGCCGCAAATTGAAGCGGATGCCGCTTGGGAACAAGGCTATACAGGAGAAGGAGTCAAGGTGGCGGTTCTTGATACTGGAATCGACTCTGAGCACCCGGATATAACGGGTCAAATTGATGAAGCCGTAAGTTTTGTGCCTGATGAAGAAGTAAAGGATGTCAATGGTCACGGGACCCATGTTGCCTCCACCGTGCTTGGGACAGGTGCAGGTGATGGTAAACATAAAGGTGTCGCACCTGATGCCCGTTTATTGGTAGGGAAAGTTTTAAGTGACCAAGGATATGGGCAGGATTCCTGGATCATTGATGGAATGGAATGGGCTTCTGAGAATGCTAAAATTGTCAACATGAGTCTTGGAAGCGATATGCCGAGTGATGGAACAGATCCAATGGCAGAAGCGGTGAATAGATTGACAGATGAGAATGGAACCTTATTCGTCATTGCTGCCGGTAACAGAGGAGGGGAAGGTACGATTGGTTCCCCAGGAGCAGCAGATTCAGCATTGACAGTTGGGGCAGTGGATAAAGCGGATGAACTGGCGTATTTCTCATCAAAAGGTCCACGCTATGGAGATATGGGGCTAAAACCTGATTTATCTGCTCCTGGTGTAGGGATTGTAGCAGCTCGTTCTCAATATTCCGATGGAACCGGAGATTACAAAAGTTTAAATGGTACATCAATGGCGACTCCTCATGTTGCGGGTGCAGCTGCCATTTTAGCCGAAAAGCATCCTGATTGGGACGGCACTACATTAAAACAAGCTCTAATGAATACGACAAAGAAGCTAGATGGTTACCAACCTTATCATGTCGGTACAGGCAGGGTGGACATAGCAGCTGCACTGGATTCACAAGTTAGAGCAACAGGATCGGTCTCATTCGGATTCTTTAAATGGCCTCATGATCAAGCATCTGCAGTAGAAAAGGTAGTGACCTATACAAATGATAGTGAGGAAGAAATCACTCTTGAACTGGAATCAACCTTTACAAATGCGGAGGGAGAAAAGGCGCCAAACGGTATGCTGACAGTCTCTGATCAAACCGTTACGGTTCCGGCAGGCGGAACGGTGGACGTGAATGTAACACTCGATTCCACACTTGGCGAAACAGGGTCCCGCTACCAAGGATTCCTGACAGCTAAAAAGGACGGAACAGAACTTGTACGCACGACGATGGCGATGGTCAAAGAAGAGGAAAGATATCCTCTTACATTGAATGCAACCGATCGTGACGGATCTAAAGGACAGGCTTATGTCGTACTGTTCAGTGAAAAAATGGAGCCAGAAGTAGTGGGCGTCGATGGAACACTCGAGCTTCGACTGCCGCCAGGCACTTATTCCGCTATGTCACTCATGGATGTCGATGTGGATACGGATCACGCCGGAGTAGCCCTTGTTGGAAATCCGGAAGTAAAGCTGAACGGTCCTAAAACTGTCGAGCTTGATGCACGAAAAGCGAAGGAAATCAAAGTAGAGGTACCGAAGAAAGCAGAAGCGAATTATCGACGTATGGAGTACCATCAAACCATCGGTGACATGCCAATGACGAGTTTATATTTAATGCCGGTGTGGATTGATAAACTATATGCCGTTCCGACCAAGGAAGTGAAAAGTGGATACTTCGAGCAGCTGACACGCTGGCGCCTGACCAAGCCACTATTGACGATCAATTTTAAAGGAAAAGAATTGGATGACATCCCGTTAGCAGGAAGCACCTTATTGGATGGAAAGTATAATCTGTCCACCGTGTATGCCGGAAATGGAAGCACTGCAGACTTTAATCGATTGAAGGCAAAAGGAAAGGCTGTCGTAGTGGATCGAAATGCAGAAGTGAGCGTTTCACAACAAGCTACAAATGCCGCAGTTGCAGGAGCAAAGCTTGTCATCATTGTGAACAATGAAGATAAAGAATTCAGCCAATACGCTGGTACTCCGGAGTATACGGACAATCCACTTACCGTTGCTTCTATCAGTAAAAAAGAAGGAGAGAAGCTCGTAAAATCAGTCCGTTCAGGGAATGTAAGGCTGCAGGTGGAAGGATCCGTTGATTCTCCATATGTGTATGACCTAATGGATGTCCATAAAGGATCCATTCCGAAAGACTTGACCTATGCACCAAAGGGCAAGGACTTAGCGAAAATCGACACCCGCTACAATTCACCAGTTGAAACTGATGGAGGAGAATTCCGTTATGACCTTCGTCCACATACAAGAGGAGCGGTAGGTTTCCTTCAAAAGGTTTCACTTCCAAGCGCCCGTACTGAATATGTTTCGGCAACAGAAGACACAGGCTGGTACCATCAGGCCAATGTACTCGATGAGGGATGGCAGGTCCGTCAACCTCTGATGACGTATACAAAAGGACAAAAAATCACAGAGAACTGGTTCTCACCGGTCGTCCGACCAAGTCTTGGAGACGGATACTGGGCACCTAGAAGACAAGGGGATTCTCTTCAAATCAATGTCCCTGCATGGGCTGACGGAGGAAAAGGAAACACCGGGGGTACGGAATACAATGTATCTGTCCAAAACCAAACCTCTCAATTATACAAAGGGGACACGCTACTGAAAGAAAGCAAAGGGCAGGCATTGAATGCATTCGATATCTTACCGAAAGAACGTACCCAATTCCGATTCGTCACAGATGCCATACGGGATGAAAACCGCTGGAACACATCCACCCGCACCCATTCGGAATGGACCTTCTGGACGGAAGAAACAGAGAATTGGATGGAAGACCTCCCATTCCTGATCCTTGATTACAAGGTGGATACTGATGTCAACGGGGATGCCCTGGCGAACCGCCCGACAACTCTTGAGCTATCCGTCGGCAAGGTGAAAGACGCGATCGGCTATGGAAATGTAGAAGGCGCTACCTTAGAAGTGTCCTTCAACGAAGGCAAGTCATGGAAGAAAGTGAAGCTGAACCGTGACGGAGACATATTCAACGCAACAATCAAGAATCCTAAGAACGCAACAAATGTTTCATTGAAGGCAAGTGCTTGGGATGATGAAGGAAATAAGATCACGCAAGAAATTATTAAGGCTTATGGATTGAGATAATATTATAGGAAGAAGATGCCTCATTCATTTTAAGGCATCTTCTTCTATTCATATAAGCTTTAAGGTAGGGTTGATCTATGCCTCCAAAAAAATTTCCTCTAACGAAGGTTCTTCTACTTCAACCCGCAATACGTCCACTTTCATTTGATTAAGGGCACGGATAATCTCAGCGATCTTATTTTCGGAATTTATATTCAGGACGAAGTGAGTTTCCGTTGCTTCCAAATCAGTGCCGTTTGACCCCAGCCAATGATACAGGTTCACTTTTTCTTTTATCGGTATGGAGGAGTGTTTCACTTTTAACGTAATAGTAGATCGGTAGAACGACCTTAGTTCATCGATGGTGCCGATTTTGACAATCTGCCCGTCCTTCATGATGGCCATTCTTGTGCAAATCTTCTCTACCTCATCTAAATTGTGAGACGTCATAAAAACGGTTTTTCCATCTGATTGCAATTGTTGTATCAACTTCTGGATTATAATCACCGATTCTGCATCTAATCCTGAAGTAGGCTCATCGAGGAAGATGAGTTCAGGATCATGAATGATAGCCAGGGCGATACCAAGTTTCTTTTTCATTCCAAATGAAAATTTGGATGTTTTTTTATGGGCATGTTTTTCAAGACCGACCTTCTTCAAGACGTCTATACACTGTGACTTCGATACTGGCCTTCCTGATAAAGCGGACAGCATCCGTAGATGTTTGACAGGAGTCCGGGAGGAGTAAAATGTTACATAATCAGGCATTACGCCGATTTTCTTCTTTACTCTGTCATTAGGTCCTTTCTTTCCAAGGAGGAAGTACGACCCTGATGTAGGATGAATAATCCCAGTCAGTGTGTTTATGAAGGTGGATTTTCCTGCACCGTTCTTTCCTAAAAATCCAAATATCTCTCCTTTCTTCACAGTGACTGTGATTCCTTTGACAACGGGAGATGATCCATAGGACTTTGTTAATTGCTGAGTTTCAATGACGTTCATTTAACATTCCTTCCTTCTGAACAATAAGTGTGTCAATCCAATCATCAATCCGGCCAGCAGCAGGATCACCAAAAAGGTAAAGTCCTCCCGGTTTAAATAATAATAAGGGTTCAAATACTTCATCCAGCTGAACCAGGGGTTGGAGGTGAAGACCAACCAAAACGATAACGCAGGAAACATCAATCCGAGGATAACACCAAGAAACATCGTAAATGCAGGTTTCGGTATTAGTGTGGATACTAAAAGAGTGAAAGCAATTTGATAAGTTAGCAAACTCATTAACTGTGAAAATATAAATAGATCAAAGCGATGAGAAAAAATCACAATCAGCACGTGGGATACCACTATACATGCAAACCAAAAGGTCCAGATCCCTAGAAACTTCCCGAAAACAATCGAGGCTCGGGATGTTCTTGAAACGAGAAATCTCATCGTTCTTTCATGTGTCTCTCTGTTTATCGTATCGTGGGAGAGTCCCATGATGAATAGTTGGCCAAAAAATACGACCAATACTAACAATCCAAATACATGAATGTTTTCGGCTTCTTTGGGTGAAAGTTCTATATCGCTCACAAGAAGGGTGGAAAACTTCGCTGAATAATAGGAGGTGACCAATAGGATACCGATTATAATCAGTGATTTAACCCCTGTAAATAATTGAAGAAATTCTTTCCTTGCTATAACGTACACTCGCTTCCCCATCCTTTTCATTTGAAATAGTGTGTCTTTTATCTGTCTAACGTCATTATAACGTTCAACTCTTAATCTCTACGAAAATCCTCCTTAATTTTTCCTTAATTATTAAATATTGAGAATTGAGGTGTTATGATATGGGATAGATCAGAGTGAATAGGAGAATGACCATGAAAGAAGCCCGACTATTAATTGTTGATGATGAATCAGCTCTTATACATATGCTTGAAACCATTCTGAAAAAAGAGAACTTCCCTACCATCGATACAGCATCAACGGCGGAGGATGCATTGAGTTTGTGCAAGAAAAATAGATACGATTTAATTCTATTAGATGTAATGCTGCCGAATCGGAGTGGCTTTGACATTTGTCCATTTATCCGCGAGCACACGGATGCCGCCATCATCTTTCTTACTGCGAGATCATCGGACTTGGACAAGTTATCAGGTTTCGCCCTTGGAGCGGATGATTATATCACAAAACCTTTTAACCCCCTGGAAGTGGTTGCTAGAGTAAAAGTCCATTTGCGACGGCAAATTTGCACGCCAACTGTTTCAGATCACCTAATCTATCGATGTGGACCGATTGTCATCAATACAAGTTCAGCAGAAGTAACGGTTGAAGGAAAGAAAGTTGATTTACCTGCCCAAGTGTATCAGCTGCTATTATTCTTTTGTAAACATCCGAATCAATTATTCAGTAAAGGACAACTCTATGAAAACGTATGGGGAAATGACTATTTAGGAGAAGAGAACACAGTGATGGTACATATTCGAAAGCTTCGCGAAAAAATTGAAACCAATCCCAGTAAGCCGGAACACCTCGTTACCGTAAGAGGACTTGGGTATAAGCTGGTACCTAACGGATTTAATCATGAACATTCATAAACGATTCATGTTTCATTTTTTCGGACAATTGATTCTAACAGTTCTCTTTTTAGGTGCACTTGTTTTGACCTTATTTGCGACCATTGGTTTTGGGGTCATGGAAGAAGAAGTGAGGGATGATTTATCTGAAGCCGGCAGCCTCTTTTTTTCCAATAATGTAGAGGTAGATGGAGGGAATGTTCATTTTAAAGAAGAGCTAAAGACACTGGTGCGTGAGCAAAATGGCTGGCTGATTGTCTATACAGCTGATGGTGTTCCAATAGGATCCTATTTAACTCCAAAACGTACGGAGGAAGAACTCTTAGAGGAGGGACCTGGCACAGACTATCACTATTGGAGTCTTGATCAACCGGACTCTCGATCCTATGTCCTCATATACGGTAAGAAACACCCAAATCGAAATCTGATTCAATACGTGAAAGAAGATGTCAAATGGAGTCAGGGGAGGCTTTCACTCTCAGAGGGTACCATTCAAAGAATGAAAAAAGAAATCGCATGGGTACAGCTTCTTGATTCCAATGGAAAAGTAATCGATGAATATGGTACGGAAAACGAACCCGACTCTTATTCATTCAGGAACCTTCTCAATTTGAAGGGTAAGGAAAATGTCTCTACCTTCATCGATGAAAAGTCAAAGCAAAAAATCCTTGTCGGTATTCGTTCGTACCAAACCTCTCCTTCACCGGAACGAAATATTTTCAGAGCCTTCACCAGTGGTGGATTCGTCCTATTGTTGATTCTTTTTACGCTTCTGATATTAGCCACATTATGGCATGCGAGAAAGTTTGGACTGCCTTTGCTTACAATGATGAAATGGATCAAGAATTTGAGTGATGGCGTTTATGAGGAGCCACTTGATGATCAGGAACATCCGATTATGTTGAAGAAAAATGGTAGGCTTAAGCGAAAGTATCGACTTTATAAAGACCTCATCACCAATCTGTCTCAGTTGACCGAGACACTTCATCATAATAAGCGTCATGAGAAACAAATGATTACCACCCGTGAAGAATGGATCAGCGGGCTTTCCCATGATTTAAAAACGCCACTCTCATCGATTTCGGGATATGCCCATATGCTTGAATCGGCTACTTACACGTGGTCAAAAGAAGAGACAATGGAGTTTGCAGGTATAATCAATGAAAAATCCGAATTTATGAGGGAACTACTAGATGATTTAACACTAACATATCGGCTTAAAAATCAAGCCCTACCAATTTCGAAGGAAAGAACCGAAATGAATGAGATTGTACGTCGAACGGTTATACAATACATCAATGATCAGGCAAACAGCGATAAGGAACTTTTGTTTGAACCATATGATGGATCCTTATATGCTGAAGTCGATCCAAAATGGTTTCAGCGCATTCTGGATAATGTTTTAGCCAACGCCACCCACTATAATCCATCAGGAACGAAGATCAGTGTGTCCCTTCAGTCCATTGAACATCACCTGATCGTGATCACCATCCTGGATAATGGTAAAGGTATGAATACAGAAACACTTGATAAACTTTTCCAACGCTACTACAGGGGAACAAGCACAACCAAAACGACTAGCGGATCAGGGCTGGGTATGGCCATTACCAAGCAACTTATTGAATTGCATGGGGGTTCCATCAACGTAACTAGTGCTCCTGGGAAAGGAACCAAGGTGAGGATTATCGTTCCTGTATAAACTCGTAAAAAAAGAGGGTGTGGACCGAGGATCCTTCAAAAATATTCTTGAAACCATTTAAGCATCAGTACGTATATAATAATGGTTAAATTTGTAAATATTCACGTATGGAGAGGCGGTGTTCATTTGAAAATAAGTACCTATAGAAGCATGACAGAATCAGGTTTGAATAAAAAAGTGAATGACTTCTTGGAAGATCAGACCATTGAAGTAATAGATATCAAATTTTCAATGCCTATATTTGACTACGGGGTCATGATTTTGTACAAAAAGAAGAGCACATGAGCTGAAACGTCATAGTGATATCGACTGGAAATAGGTTAGTAGTATAATTCAGAAGAAGAGGGATCGATGAATGAACAATCAATTAGAAAGCATTTTCTTCCTACCCATCTGGATTGGAACATGGATTGATAAAAGGATTGGCCAAGGAAAAAAAGGGGTATTCAGTTACGTGGTTATCTACTTTATTGTCACCACATTCCTATTCATCATCACGAATGGGATAGAAGGCTGGTTCATTAATCAAATGTTTTCCTTTTTCAATACATACTTCCTGTTAGGGATGCTGTATGTGTTCTTTATTTACTGGAAAAAATCAGAGCAGAATCCTAACTGAAGAGTGACCTCTCTTTATCTCAATCAAGAGAGGGACGGACCTAACATTTTGATAAAAAAATCAAGAGGGACGGGCCTTTATTTGCAAAAATGAAGGTCCGTCCCTCTATAACGTTAAGATAAAGCATCCGTCACATATTTCTTCGTAGCAGCCTGATAAAACCCTGCCTGAACCGTCAGCACCGATACGATCAGGACATTCAGTACAATGCTGAGATTTTTTCCGTTGATTCCGTTAAAGGAGGATAGCATGGCCATGCATTCTTGATGAATGAATTGATCAATTAATTCATTGACAGAGCCTGCAGCGGAAGACTTCATCGTCGGGAGTGATTGATGGTGGATCTGGTCAAAGACCGACGCATAAGCAAGGTAAAGATCTGTGGGATTGACGATGTCATCCGTACGGTCTTCTATGTTGTTGAACACCAGGGTCAAGATCTTCCGGATGGATTCGAAATCCAAGGTAGCTTTGAGGTCTTCGACGATGAACAGCATGGCAGCTTGTTCGATGGTGTATTTTTTTCCTAGCTGCGGGGAACCGATCAACCCTTTCACATCCCGCTTCACCCAGTTCTGGACAGTGCTTTGAGGGAAGTTGGTGAATTCGATCAGATTTCCCAGGGAGACGATCTCATTGAGGGAAAAACCGGTTTCTCCTTTTGCTGATTTGAGGATTTTTTTAATGATGGGAGGGAGATCGTTTTTTTTATGTAGATCCATCCACGCATCCTGAAGCACCTTGACCGGGGACCTGCTGTTTATGCCGTTCAGTGATAGCAGCAGGTCGGCCATATTTTTACGTGTCAGTATAAACGTTTTCATCATGATTCCCCCGTCTCTTTTACAAATATCTTCTTCTATACTACTGGTTCGCTGGGGTCTCGTCAATTTCACCTTTTACTTGTATTTTCCCTAAAAAGGACGTATAATAAACTCAGATACAGGTTCATATGAACTTGAAATGAGAGTGAGGAGACAAGATGGGGAAACGTATATTTTATTTCCTTTTAACGAACGTTTTAGTATTATTGACGATTAGTATCATTTTTTCCGTTACGGGAGCAGGGAACTACATCACTGCCTCAGGCGGAATTGATTTCGGCGCATTATTAGTATTCAGTGCGATCATCGGTTTTTCCGGATCATTCATTTCATTGGCCATGTCACGTTGGATGGCGAAGAGAATGATGGGTGTACAAGTATTGGATCCGAATGGAGCCTTGTCTTCTGAGGAACGGGCAGTTGTAGAGAAAGTCCATCGTTTATCAAGAACGGCTGGTTTAGTGCACATGCCTGAGGTGGGAATCTACCATTCTCCTGAAGTGAATGCTTTTGCAACGGGTCCTTCTAAGAAACGCTCATTGGTTGCTGTTTCGACTGGATTACTCCGTGAAATGGATGATGACGCGGTTGAAGGTGTCATTGCCCATGAGGTGGCCCACGTTGCGAATGGGGATATGGTGACGATGACCTTGCTGCAAGGTGTGGTCAACACCTTTGTAGTCTTCCTGGCACGAATCGCCGCATGGATTGCGTCCCGATTTGCAAGGGAAGAAATGGCACCAATTGTGCATTTCATTGCCGTGATTGTATTCCAGATCGTTTTCTCAATCTTGGGAAGTTTAGTCGTCTTTGCTTATTCCCGTCACCGTGAGTACCACGCTGACCGTGGTGGAGCAGACCTTGCCGGTAAGGATAAAATGGTCCATGCCCTGCAAATGTTAAAAACATACTCTAGTCGTATGAAGGGTGAAGATGACACAGCCATCTCCACGTTAAAAATCAATGGAAGACGAAAATCAGCAATCTTCTCGACTCACCCTGATCTGGATGATCGGATCAGTCGATTGGAAGCGAAGTAAATGGGACGGGGACAATTTAGATGTCCCGTTACGTTGTAAATGAACAAAGGTGCCTGATTCCATCATTGGAGTCAGCGCACCTTTTTTGTTGTATACGGAATGAGGGACTATGAGGGAAATCCAGGATTATAGCTAAACAGCTATGGGTTGCTAAAAACATCTCCCTTTCGATCATGTGAATATCCACAAGTTGCCTTCTCCGGGTAGGGACTGGTGCTTTTTTATCCAGCAAGTGACCATTTGTACAAGCTGTGAATATTTTACTAGTAGAAGGGGTGATAGATTACATGGTAAAAGCTAGTGATTATTTGATAGCTCTAGATGATGGTCATGGGATCGGAACAGCCGGGAAACGTACGCCTTATATCCAGTCGCTTGGCAGACAGATCCGTGAAAATGAGTTTAATGAGAAAGTGACTTTCTTTTTGAAAGTTGAATTAGAGAGATGTGGATTCAGGACCATACTGACCGCTCCGACTGATGAGGATACACCATTAAAGACACGTACGGGATTAGCCAATTCTATGAGAGCCAATGCCTTGGTTTCCAACCACTTTAATGCCTTTGATGGAAAGTTCGATGGTCCCGAAAAAGATGCTGAAGGGCATTCCCTACATATATATTTCAATGATGTACAGGACCTGAGGCTAGCTGGAAGCATTGCGAAGTACTTGAAACAGGGTACCAATCAGGTATATCGCGGGATCACTGAGCAGAATCTTCATATGACAAGGGAGTTCAATGGGCCTGCGGTGCTTGTGGAGAATGGATTTATGGATAATGAGAGAGAAGCCTTACTCATGATCAATGAGGAATTTCAAAGGGAATCGGCAAGGGAGCAGGCTCGTGGGGTATGTGATTTTTTCGGTGTTTCATACGTGGATGCAGGAAACGTTGTGGTACCTCCTGAAACGGATGTCAAAGGTGTGTGGATAAGCAAGGATGTTACTGGGAAACGGGTGGAGAGCATATATAGAGGTGCTGAAGGACTGGACTTTTACAGTAAGCCGACCTTTCGAGATACCTACTGTGCAGGCACTTTGAAGTACGGATATGGGTTTCCAACGATTGTACAGAAGCTCGAGGTAGAAGGTGCTTATATGTATGAGGTCAAGAACTCCAGGGGATACGTGTATTATGTAACAACAGCCCCGAAATTTGTGAAGGTGGAAGGAAACGGTCAATCTTCCGTGGGATCATCACCACCGCCGCCTTCATCGGGACCGGTCGCCATCGGGGAAATCAGAATCGTGGGGGTGGCGAATGCCGCCATCATACAGGATCGCCCTGATCGGTTGACATCAAAGGACTTGGGTACCATCGCAAAGGGCAGGACGATCCCCGTCACAGGATCCCTTAATGGAAAAAATAGCGGCTCCGGCTACTGGGAAGTCATCTACAATGGTAGAAGAGCTTATATAACCGGAGAATTCGGACGTTACAAAGCCTATTAACATGGATCTCCGCAATAATGAGGTCCGTCCTTTAGAGCGTTAACGCGTTCGGGGACGGACCTCCATTTGTCAAAGGTATGCAGGGAGGTGAGGAGCCCATATCCCTGTTGCATTCCTCCACTTTTTTTAATAAAGTATAAAGTTAGACAGAAGTTTTCAAGGAGGACCAGAAATTGACGAATATCAAACCAGAAACAATGGTTGTTACGATAGAAGATTTGGATCAAAAAGGTTCAGGGCAGTCTGTGGTCTGGCGGGAGAATGAGCTTGGGAATCCGAAGAAGCTGAGACTCACGATCCCTCAGACCCTGCTGGGGGAAAAGGTGGAAGTGACGGTGGATCAGCCTGATCGCCGTAGACGAAAGGCTATGCCGGATGAAATCCTCGAAGCCCACTCTGAGAGAATCCCTGCACCTTGTCCGCACTTTGAACGCTGCGGCGGATGTGTGTGGCAGCATTGGGATTATGACGGTCAGTTAAAGGAGAAGACGGATCATGTGAAGCATGCGTTGGAAGAGCAAGGCTTTAATCCTGACCTGGTACGGGACACGATGGGGATGGAAAATCCGTGGCGTTACCGCAACAAGATGGAATTTACGTTTTCTCCTGAAGGTGCCCTTGGACTGCATGAGCAAGGGAATTTCCGTAAAGTCATTTCTCTTGAAACCTGCTTGATCGCAAGTAGAGAAATGGTGGAAGCGACTATGGAAGTCGCCGATTGGGTGAAGAATCATGGATTAAAAGGGTATAACAAGGACGAGCACGAAGGGTTACTTCGTCATTTAATGGTCCGTCAATCGTTTGTAACGGGTGAACTGATGCTTGGGCTGTTTGCAACTGAGGCTCCTGAAAATCATCAGGAGGCAGTGGACGACTTAGTTGCCCGCGTAGGTGAAAAATTTCCCCAAGTCAAAAGCTTATTATGGCTTGAAAATACGGCATGGGCGGATCGGACGCAAGCAGAAGAGATTCATCTTTTAGCTGGTCGTGACTTTATTTATGATGAAATGGATGGATACCGTTTCCGTCTTTGGTTTGATACGTTCTTCCAGACGAATCCGACACAAGCCCAAAAGCTCGTAGACCTGGCCATTGAAATGGGACAACCGAAGAAAACTGAAAAGATGATCGACCTCTTCTGTGGAGTAGGGACATTTTCTCTTCCATTTGCAAGCAGAGTCGGAGAACTTGCCGGCATTGAAATTGTCGAAAGTTCGATCGAGTCAGCGAAACGTAATGCTGAAGATAATGGCATCTCTAACACGACATTCCTCGCTAAGGATGCTCGAAAAGGAATTGACCAAATGCTGGAGAGCTTTGGCCATCCACAACTATTAATGCTGGATCCGCCTCGATCAGGTGCAGGCGGAAAAGTCATGAGACGAATCGGACGTGCCAAACCGGAACGCATCGTGTATGTATCCTGTAACCCCGATACATTCGCGACAGATATCAAGGAGTTGGAACCATTTGGCTACACCCTTGATGGTGTTCAACCTGTTGACCTATTCCCCCAAACGGTGCATGTAGAGTGCGTAGCGACCTTGACGCTAAATAAATAGAATGGGACGGAGGGACAGGTTCGTTGTCCCCTTCTAATGGTGTCTGACCCTCACAAGGGCAGGCACCTTTTGTTTTATTGGAGTACAATCCACTTCATGTGTAAACTATAGTAGAGAGAATGTGACAACGAAGAAAATCATTGAACATCTATGATGAAAATATGCCAAAACCAAAAGAAGGAGATACCATGACAAAGGGAAACGAAACAGGATGGAACATAGAAAATAGTTATGCACGCCTGCCCGACTCATTTTTCACGAAGCAAGATCCGACTCCGGTTAACAAACCCGCATTAATCATCCTGAATGATTCTGTAGCAGAATCACTGGGGCTCAACCGGAAAGAACTGCATAGTGAAGAGGGAACAGAGGTGTTTGCAGGCAATCACCTACCCGAAGGTGCTGAGCCGCTTGCCCAAGCGTATGCTGGACATCAGTTTGGATATTTTAATATGCTTGGAGACGGTCGTGCTGTCCTGATCGGCGAACAGATCACCCCATCAGGTGAGCGTTTTGATATCCACCTCAAAGGTGGAGGGAGAACCCCTTATTCCCGGGGTGGGGACGGGCGAGCGGGACTTGGTCCGATGCTCAGGGAGCACATCATCAGTGAAGCAATGCACGGACTTGGGATTCCGACTACCCGAAGCTTGGCGGTGGTGACAACGGGTGAGCCGATTTACCGGGAAACGGAACAGCAAGGTGCGATCCTGACCCGCGTAGCTGCAAGTCATCTTCGCGTTGGTACTTTTCAGTTTGCTTCCAAATTTGGAACGGTAGAAGATCTCCGCGCACTGGCTGATTATACAGTGGAGCGTCACTACCCGGAAGGTTTGAATACACCGAACCGTTATCTTTACCTGCTAGAAGAAGTCATCAAGCGCCAGGCTGCTCTCATTGCCAAGTGGCAAATGGTTGGATTTATTCATGGGGTGATGAACACCGACAATATGACGATCAGTGGAGAAACCATTGATTATGGGCCATGTGCTTTTATGGATACGTATGACCCGGCAACGGTATTCAGCTCCATTGATACCGGAGGACGTTATGCCTACGGAAATCAGCCTCAAATTGCCGGTTGGAACCTTGCCCGATTTGCCGAAAGTCTGTTGCCGATTCTTCATGATGAACAAGAAAAATCACTGAAACTTGCCCAGGATGCTGTGCTGGAATTTCCTAAGCTGTATGAAACTCACTGGCTCGACGGAATGAGAGGGAAACTCGGTATTTTCAACGAAGAAGAAGGGGACGAATCCCTTGCCCAGGACCTGCTCGGTTTAATGAAAGATAGACGTGCTGACTTTACGAATACGTTCCGGGTATTAACCAATGGGGAAGAAATCGACCTGTTTAAAACGGTGGATTTTGCTCAATGGAAAAAACGCTGGGAGGAAAGATTATGCAGGCAAGAAGAATCGAAAGAAGCTTCCTATGAGTTAATGCGAAAACGAAATCCTGCGGTCATCCCCCGGAATCACCGTGTGGAGGAAGCATTGGAGGCCGCAGTGGAGAATGATGACTACAGCGTAATGGAACGGTTGCTTGGCGTTCTTAAAAATCCTTACCAGTACACGACTGAACAGTGCGAGTACACGACACTCCCAGAACCATCCAGTCTTCCTTACCAAACATATTGCGGTACATGAATCATGACACGTAGCAGGAATCCCACAGGATTTCCTGCTTTTTTACTGAGAACAGAGGATTTTCTCAATGATGAGTCGAAACTATTCAAGGATAGATGAGAAAGGGGGCGGTTTGAATGGAAAGGAATCCAAATAAAATTCAACCATATAGCATGAGGGAAAAAATGAGGTAAAGGGGTTTTTCTATTGAATCAAGCATTGCTCGTGATCGATGCCCAGCAGGAATTGATCGAAGGGAATGGAAAGGTACAAGCCGTATATCAAAAGGAAAAGCTGGTTGAAACCATCAATCGGGTCATCCAAAAGGCCACTGATACGGGAGTCCACATCGTTTTCATAAGAGATAAGGATGTCGCTGGAGGAAAAGGCGAGGGATTTCTCGTTCACCGGGATATTCTTGTTCCAGACGATGCTGTTGTGTTTGATAAATTAGCCACAAATTCATTTTATGGTACGCCACTACTCAGCTTTTTAACAGATCAAAAGGTTAAGCATGTTGTAGTGATGGGGTGTCAAACGGAATATTGTATCGACACCGCTGTTCGATATGCAACCGTTAATGGATTGGATGTAACACTGGTAGCGGATGGTCATTCGACGACGGACTCATCTGTATTAAAGGCGGAGCAGATCATCCAGCATCATAACCGTGCGTTGAATGGCCATTATAATGTCGAGCATTTCTCAGATGTCAGGAACTCTGATGAAGAGTTGTTTCACCCGAAACATGATTTTTATCGAAAAAAATACGGGATGTAGAATAAGCGAAAAACTCATTTTGTCAGGTAGGAAGCTGATGAAATGGGTTTTTTTTATAAGGTATCGTAACCAAAAGGGTATCTTAAGATCCTTTGGGCTACGTATAGGGAAAGGTTTTTAGGAGAAATTATACACAACTTTGGTTTCCGAGGGGTAGTACATGAGTATCTTAAAAAAATATAAGAAAAATAAAAGAAAAGACAGTGAGCTGAATTCCTCATCTGATTTCTTATGTGAAGGGGGAATCAGTACTCACATAGCTCAAAACAAAGATTACATAAAAAACATCTTTTCCCTGATACCCAGCTTCATGATATGTAATGACAACCTGATCAATGGTCAAATGACGCTCCTATCGATACGGGAGCGCTTCACTCCTTCTGCCTTCAATTTCTGTGCAAGGTCGAGATCATTCGTATTTCCAACAGTTTCGTACGATTGCTTCACTAAATCCATGATGGCATGAGCTGCTTTCTTCATTTGATTCTCCGTACAGTCGACCGGACGAAGGGAAAGGTGTAAGCCAGAAACAAACATGATTTCGGATCGTAAATAATTTCTGATTCCTGCTACGAAACCTTGGTCCAATAATATAATCGACATTTGCGGTTTCGGAATCTTTTGTCCTTCATCCGTTGCATCAGCTCATCGACTGTTACAACTTCACTTAAAAGATCTGGCTCCACCTTTGAAACGAATGGATGCTCTGATAACTCTTCGTCACGAAGAACCTCGATATCAGATGCACTATAGGCTGGGCTACTAATCTATTTCATGGTCTTGACATTATTCCGATATATTGATAAAGTTTTAAAAAATCAAAATATTTTCTTATCCAGAGAGGTGGAGGGACTGGCCCTTTGAAGCCTCAGCAACAGGTCTGTGAAGATACTGTGCTAATTCCAGCGGGTGATTCAAACCCTGATAGATAGGAGCAATCTTTTATTTGTCGGTGACGCACTCGTTTAGGGTGCGTTTTTTGTTTGTTCACCCATTCCGCAATAAATATAGAAGGAAGGGTGTTTTGTATGGAAAACGCAGGACAGAGTTTTAAAAGAAAGATGAAGACGCGTCATTTGGTGATGCTGTCTCTTGGAGGGGTGATCGGAACCGGGCTTTTCTTGAGTTCGGGGTATACGATTCATCAGGCTGGACCGTTTGGGACGATCCTTGCTTATTTGATTGGGGCACTGGTGGTGTATCTTGTGATGCTTTGTTTAGGCGAGCTTTCTGTCCAAATGCCGGAGACAGGATCCTTTCATAGTTATGCTACAAAGTTCATTGGTCCAGGGACCGGTTACACCGTGGGCTGGTTATATTGGCTGACATGGACAGTGGCATTGGGGTCGGAGTTTACGGCGGCTGGCTTGATGATGCAGCGTTGGTTTCCTTCGATTAGTGTATGGATTTGGAGCGCGGTCTTTGCTGCGTTGATTTTTGTACTTAATGCGTTGTCAGTGCGTTTTTTTGCTGAATCTGAATTTTGGTTTTCTTTAGTAAAAGTGATTGCGATTGTTGCGTTTATTGTGATTGGGGCAGGGGCGATCGTCGGGTTCATCCCTCTCAGTCATTCAGAGCCGGCTCCGTTTATCTCGAATATCACAAGTTCAGGGTTGTTTCCGAATGGGGCATTTGCCATCTTGATGACCATGCTTGCCGTGAATTTTGCCTTTTCAGGAACAGAATTGATCGGGGTTGCGGCGGGAGAAACAGAGAATCCATCAAAATCGATTCCTAAAGCTATCCGCACCACTCTTGTGAGATTGATCATCTTTTATGTAGGGACGATTGTAGTATTATCTGCTTTATTACCGAGCCAGTCAGCCGGTGTATTGGAAAGTCCTTTCGTAGCGGTGCTTGGACGGATTGGAATCCCTTACGCAGCCGATATCATGAATTTTGTGATCATAACGGCCATTTTATCAGCGGCAAACTCTGGTCTATATGCTTCTTCCAGAATGCTATGGTCACTGGCTGATAAGCAAACGATCTCACCGATTTTTGCCAAATTGACTGATAGGGGAGTCCCTCTCAATGCGATTGTTTTCAGCATGCTTGGAGGAGGTCTGGCCTTGCTTTCAAGCATCATTGCCCCGGGGACGGTCTACATCGTATTGGTTTCGGTCTCAGGTCTTGCGGTGGTGATCGTGTGGATGAGCATTAGTGCTGCCCAATTTCTATTTCGAAGACAGTACATAAGGGAAGGAAACGATGTGAAAGACCTGGCTTATCGGACGCCGCTCTATCCACTCGTTCCCATTGCGTCATTTCTGCTTTGTCTCGCTTCCTGTATCGGCATTGCCTTTGATCCCACTCAGAGGATAGCCCTTTATTGCGGAATCCCGTTTATCGCCCTTTGCTATGGAAGCTATTATCTAACACAATACGTTAAGAAAAGAGGAACAGGTTATGTCGAATCAACTGAAGCTAAATCCCATTGAGGCCATTTTACAAAAACATTCCCCACTTATTTTAGATGGAGCATTAGCCACAGAGCTAGAATCCCATGGCTGCGATTTAAACGATCCCCTTTGGTCTGCCCGTGTACTCCTTGAAAAGCCGGAAGCGATTGAGAAGGTTCATGCTGATTATTTCCGTGCAGGAGCCGATTGTGCGATTACAGCCAGCTACCAGGCAACGGTGAATGGTTTTCGAAAGCGCGGAATAGAGAAACCTGAAGCGCTGGAATTAATCAAGAAAACGGTTTATCTTGCCAAACAGGCTCGGGATGACTTTTGGAAGGAAGAGGTGGGAAATTCGAATCGGCCGAAACCAATCGTTGCAGGTTCTGTAGGACCTTACGGGGCATACCTTGCTGACGGCTCTGAATACGTTGGAAACTATGGAGTAAGTGATCAACATTTAGCAGATTTCCATTTTCCCAGAATCGAGGCATTAGTGGAGGCGGGTGCTGATTTGTTGGCATTCGAAACCATCCCGTCCTTGCAGGAAGCAAAGGTGCTCGCTTCTCTTTTGAAAGAATTTCCAGATACCTGTGCCTGGCTGTCTTTTTCATTAAAGGATGGAGAGACGATAAGTGATGGAACGGGGATTGAAGAGTGCGCGCGTGTGTTCAATGATGATGAACAAATCGCTGCGGTTGGTGTGAATTGTGCACCGATTCCTGCGGCGAATAAAGCGATAAGCGTACTAAGCAGAAACACTGACAAACCAATCATCCTGTACCCGAATTCTGGTGAGGCTTACAATGCTGAGACTAAAACGTGGCATGGGGGGGAAGCGTGTTGCGTGTTTGATGAGCAATCAGAAATTTGGTACGAGGCAGGTGCTCGTATCATTGGTGGTTGCTGCCGAACGGATCCGGGTCATATTGAGGCGTTGGCGAAGAGGTGGAGATAGACAATAACACTTACATGCAAAAGCCCAAGTGATACAACCACTTGGGCTTTTACATTATTATCGCTACTATTATTTAATAGAAAACGTCTCTTTTATCAGCAAGTCCTCAGGAGATTTCCCTATTTGATCTTGATGGAAGTAATCTCTGATGACTCCATCCTTTAAATAGTTGACGATTGAGACCATTGTCATACCTTGATCTAAAGCGAGGTAGGCTTGTGTACTTCTCCTATCTCTACATTGACTGAATCAAGGAAACCGTATTTCCCGTACATATCGAAACGTTTCAACGCCTGGATGTTTTTGAACGCTTCCATTGGTGCTTATTCAAGTGCAAGGAAAGTGGCATGTGGAGTCACAGTACCATCTGACTTATAACCGTCCATACCTAATGTGGGTATATTACCTCTATTTTTGAGTCTTTTATACAGTATCCATCGGCAAGTAAACTCTAGATACAGACACTGCCCTCAATCATAGGTGCTACTATATTGGGGGACTACCATCTTATTTAGGCTACAGTATTATTGATTTCTATTAAAAAAAGGATATTCTCCCATTATGTAGAAATTCATAGATACATAGTCAATAGGGGTGAGCAGGATGCAGGGTTTTCATTATAAAAACTACGACGGTTTAGGGCTCGCAGAATTAGTGAAGAAAAAAGAAGTTCATCCTAAAGAATTGGTTGAAGAGGCAATTAAAATAACCGAAACCCACAACCCGAAGTTGAACGCAGTGATTCATAAAATGTACGAACAGGCTAGGAAGATTGCAGACAAAAAGCTTACTGGAGCATTTGCCGGTGTACCCATCCTATTGAAAAATATTACTCAAGAAATGGAAGGGGAGCCTATAACAGCAGGTTCAAGATCTCTTAGAACCTACCGAGCGAAGACAGATTCAGAGTACACCAGGAGATTGCGGGAAGCTGGCGTGGTTATTCTGGGGCAAACGAATGTGCCTGAATTTGCTTTAGTGGCTGTTACGGAGCCTTCACATTACGGTGCGACAAGAAATCCGTGGAACATGGATTATACACCCGGGGGTTCAAGTGGCGGTTCAGCTGCTGCGGTAGCATCGGGCATTGTTCCGATCGCGGGTGCCAACGATGGTGGGGGATCTATCAGAATACCGGCTGCTTATTGCGGGTTATTTGGTTTGAAACCAACCAGGGGAAGAACACCTGTTGGTCCTAACTACGGTAGAACATGGCAAGGTGCCTCTGTTGAGCATGTTTTAACCCGATCAGTCAGAGATAGTGCTGCCATGCTGGATGAATTAAGAACGTATGAAAAGTCTGCTGCTTTTTTTGCTCCACCATTTGAAGGGAGCTACTTGGAATCATCACAAACTCCAATAGGCAAAAAATTAAAGATTGCCTATTCCACAGCTTCTCCCATAGGTACTAAAGTTCACCCCGAATGCGAAAAGGCTGTTGTGAAAGCTGCTAACTTACTAGAATCCATGGGCCATTATGTGGAAGAAAAAGAGGTGCCAGTGGATGGACATAAGATTGCGAGAAGTTTCTTAACAATGTATTTTGGTGAAACCGCTGCATTGTTAACTTCGTTAGAAGAAGTGCTGGGACGAAAAGCTACCTACGCTGATGTGGAACCCTCCACCTGGCTCCTGGGGTTGATTGGAAAGGCTACTCCTGCAGAAGAATTTATCCTGAGTATTAGGGAGTGGGACAAAGCAGCTTATCAAATGGAAACATTTCATGAAACGTATGATTTCTACCTTACTCCTACAACAGCTTTTCCTCCAGCCAAGATAGGAGAACTGGAGCCGACCCACTCAGAGAAATTCTTGATCAGTTCAATAGGGAAATTGGGACTCAGGAGACTATTGAAAAAGATTGGGATCGTTGATCAGATAGCAGAGAAGAATCTGATGCGTACCCCTTTTACGCAGTTGGCCAATTTAACAGGACAGCCGGCCATGTCACTTCCGATACATCAAACTTCTGAAGGGCTGCCGGTGGGAGTTCAGGTGATGGTAGCCAAAGGTAGAGAGGATTTGCTGTTGCAATTGGCTGGAGAGATTGAGAAGTCTGAGCATTGGTTGCAAATAGAGAAGAACCCTTTGTTTTAAAAAGGGGGAGGGGGACAGTATCATTTCTTGTCCCAACTTCCCCTTTTCCCAACTGGGACCTTTCCTTCTGTCCTACTATTCAATCATCCCAACTATCCTCTCACAAATCTCATGGGTAATCAGTGAATCCTCAATCGATGGGTCAGGCGTTGTACCTTTTTCCACACAATCTATGAAATGATCCACTAAATCATAAAACCCTCGCTTATACAAAGTAGGCTCCCAATCTCCAAATGAAGAAAGGCTGACTTCTTTATTATGATAATGAGTCGTTTCAACGAGACTGTTGACGACATATTTATGATTTTCTGCCGAGTACTCGATGATTTCTTCAGTCACACCACCGTCCCGATTCATAATCCCGACTGCGGTGCATTCCTTACCAATGAGTTGGACGACTAAGTGGTGGAGCATGTCACCTTTTTTTAGATACTGAACCTTTACATCCTGGACCTCTGTAGCCATTAAGAAGCGCAGAGTATCGACGACATGGATGAAATCTTCTACTACGAACCTTCTGGTGTAATCAGGTAAAGCGTATCTGTTTTTTTGCATGAGAAGGAAGTTCGGCTTGCCATGCTCTCTTAGCTCTCTCACTTTTGGAATGAATCTTCTGTTGAAGCCGACCATGGCGATTTTGCCACTTTCTTTTGCGAGCTGAACGATTCTTCTTTCGCTTTCGTGATAGTTCAAGGAAATCGGCTTGTCTATGTAAACGTTGATACCATTCTCGAGTAGTTTTTCGGTTATTTCAAAGTGGGCTTCGGTAGCCGTACTCACTAATGCCGCGTCAATATTGGCAGCAATCAGTTCTTCAACCGTCTGAACCTTTTCCTGGATGCGATATTTACTTGCCAGAACATTTAGAGTTTCTGCATTTCTTGTACAAAGCACCAGCTCGATGCCTTCTTTTTCAGAGAGAACAGGTAAATAGGCTTTCTTGGCGATGTCTCCCAGTCCAATAAGTCCGATTTTCAAGTTTTTCACCCCATTGTTTTTTTGTAATGTTCTTTCATTATATTATTCTCTATTTATATATCAAATCTAATACTGATCGAGGTTGGATTCCGTTGAAACACGAACGTTATAATATAAATCATAAATAAAATTCGTATTTAGGTTGATTGTCGAAGGGGAGTTTGTTATATTAGCAATGTACTAATTACATATCGTTACTCGTATATCCTCGGTAATATGGTCTGAGTGTTTCTACCTGGTTCCCATTAAAAGAACTAGACTACGAGTTGAAGTATTCGGTTTTTCGGTTTTTTTGCCGTTGCCATTTTGTGATGGGTATTCCTGTTATATCACTTATACTTTAACTTCGAAGGTCTGGAAAGTAGAAACCACTCTACATGTTTTAGATCTTTTTCTTTTGGGCAAAACAGCGAGATATCACCATCTAGAACTAATGAAAAAGGAGAGATTTTGATGAAAAAGAAACTGGCTTTATTTGTAACATTATCCGTACTAGCATTATCCTTGTTTACTGGATGCAGTTCCACTTCACAGACTGCAGCTAAGAAAGAAGAGGCTCAGAGACCCATTATGATTCAAGGTCCAATGCCGATTGAAGCTGAAAAGTTTGCAGGGAAATTAGAAAATGTAAAAGAAGAAAAATCGGGATCATTTGTTTTTTACATAGGAACGCTTGATGATTATCCTGTCATCGTTGCCAAAACCGGTAAAGGTATGGAAAACACGGCAGCGGCTACAGCGGTAGCCATTGAGAAATACGATCCAATCGCCATCATCAATCAAGGAACATCAGGTGGACATGACCCTGAATTACATGTATTTGATATCGTGTTAGGAGAAAGAACCGTAAACCTGGGTTCATTAAAAACAGCGGACAAAGCTGATAGCGAAGGAATTGATCCAACCGTCTGGAAGCCGATGGACTTAATGGCTTCTGAAGGCAGTGCAGGTGAAGATCCAAATGCTGAGAAAATCCGATACTACGATGGAGACGAGGACTTACTTGAAGCTGCCAAAGCAGTGAAGGATACATACACCGATGGAAAGATCGTAGAAGGTACCATCGGTTCTGCTGACGTGTGGAATAATGAAGTGGACCGCATCCAATGGTTCCATGAGAAATACGGTACTTCTGTAGAGGAAATGGAAGGGGCTGCAGCAGCACAGATTGCTGGTGCTTATGATGTAGCGTTCCTGGGAATCCGTGTACTGTCCAATAACAAGACAAATGGTGGAGCATACAACCCGGAAACCGCATCAGCGAATCAGGAGTATGTCTATGAAGTGGTGAAAAAATATATTTCCATGATGGAAAATAAATAATGTTGCGGGACCTGACCCCCGGTGTATGAATGCGTTAGCATGCCGGGGGTCAGGGCTTTTTTATGTTACAATGGTCTAATGCAACACAACATTTTTATCATCACACGGAGTTGATCATAATAGAAACGAAAAAATATATCTATCATTATTCATGGGAACCGAACGAGGAATCCCTATGTGCCTTGGAAAGAAGAGTGTTATTTGGAGAGAGCTCTGAATCTAGCATTCTGGAAAGTTCAGTGAAAATAGATCCCAGTAGAAGTCCTTTTATTCGGGAGAGACTCGAAATTATCTGCGAGGGTAATAAGTTTGAAGAACTACTTGAAAAAATTGAAGAATTAGAAGCACTTGATGGGTTCAAAGTTGTTTTTGTTCAAAATCTAGATGCGGATAGAGTAGGCTTCAAAAAGCTTCGCAAGATCGAAAAAGAAGTAGGATTGCATCTAAAGGGCGAAGCGGAGTTAGTCGATCCAGACATTTGGTTCGGGGTGATGAAGACTAATGAGCGCTGGGTGTTTGGCAAGTATGTGAGAAACGAAGCGGTTTGGCTGCACCATGTGAAAAAGCCGCACAGCTATTCGACTGCACTTAGCACTCGTGTGGCAAGAGCCGTCGTGAATATCGCAGCACCGAATCCCGAAGGAATCAAAATGATCGACCCGTGCTGCGGGATAGGGACGGTCCTTGTCGAGGCACTATCCATGGGAATCGATATCGTCGGGAGTGACCGCAATCCTTTAATCCTCGATGGAGTGAAAGAGAATATCGCTCATTTTGGATACAAAGGGGATGTCTCTTTAAAGGATATTAATGACGTAACAGACAACTATGATGTAGCTGTGATCGATCTACCCTACAATCTTTGTTCAGTGATTACAGATGAAGAGCAGCTTGACATGCTCCGCAGTGCGAGACGATTTGCAGCGAAGGTCGTGATTGTTACCTTGGAAGATGTGGACACGAATATTGAAAAAGCGGGCTTCGAGATTGTGGATCGTTGTGAAGTGAGTAAAGGGAGATTTGTCAGGCAGGTGCTGGTTTGCGAATGATTAGGATAGAGAGTGTGGAGGATATTGTTTCCATGCTCTTTTTTTATGGGCTGTACAATCCGATCTAGACCCTAATCAGGTACTTTGAAGTGCCTATCCCACAAAAAAGTACCTACTTTTCAAGTTTTCTTCCATCGTGCATACTATATCCATGTTCTCTTCATGGGGACAAGTTATTTTTATGAAAAAGGAGAGTGTAGGTATGAACGTCAAATCTATCACTTTAAATAACAATATAAAAATGCCGGAACTGGGATATGGGGTTTTCCGTGTGGATGATGGCCCAGAATTAGAACGTGCTGTGCAAACAGCCATCAAAATGGGGTATCGAAGTATCGATACAGCCAGCATCTATGGAAATGAAGAGAGTGTCGGGAAGGGCATCAATCAAGCGATCGAAGCTGGACTTGTAACCCGTGAAGAATTATTTGTTACTTCGAAAGTTTGGAATAATGGTCTTTCATTCGATGAAACCATTGCGGCTTACGAAGAAAGCTTAGAGAAAATGGGGCTTGAATATCTCGACCTTTATTTGATTCACTGGCCTGGAAAAGAGAAGTACATGGAGTCTTGGAAAGCTCTTGAATCCCTTTATAAAGCTGGACGGATCAAAGCTATCGGGGTTAGTAACTTCCAGGTTCATCATTTAGAACATTTACTCGAGGGTGCTGAAATCACTCCGGTTGTTAACCAGATTGAATTCCATCCCAAGCTGATTCAAACAGAAGTGAGAGATTTTTGTCGTAAGCACAACATTCAAGTTGAAGCCTGGTCTCCACTAATGAATGCAGAGCTTCTAAACAATGAAAACATTAAAGGGATTGCTCAGTCCCACGGTAAATCAACCGCCCAGGTGATTTTGCGCTGGGATCTCCAACACGGAATCATCACAATTCCTAAGTCTATGACGGAGTCCAGAATTCAAGAGAACATTTCTATATATGATTTTGAATTAACGTCTGAACAAATGGATCAATTAGATGCATTAAATGAAAATTTCCGCAGCGGTCCAGACCCGGATGCGTTTGATTTTTAATGAATGAATAGTACAAAAGAGGATGACCTAAAGAAATCTTTGGGCCATCCTCTTTATTTTATCTGCAAGATATAATAAGTGACGAGAAATCCAGGCTCTTTTTGTAAAATTTTTATAAACCTCTCTAAAAAATCACCCAAACAAGAATATTTTTCTAATCAAAAAAAATAATATAACCAATTGGAAGCGTCATGCTATCGTTGGGAATCCAGCAATATCAAGGGAAAGAGCATTCGTGGGCTCATGACAAATTCTCCCTTATGACATTTGTCATACCCAGCATATGACACCTACTACTAACACGATGATATCGCTTATCCTATAATGAATCCAACACCTTAAATGAAGGGGATTATGACATGACAAATATAAAAACGTTGAAAAAAGAAGTTGCTCCTTATGAAAAATCAACAACAAAGGAAAGTGTATGGCAGATCATCAACACGCTGGGGCCATTCTTTCTATTATGGTTTCTTGCGTATCAAAGCCTTTCGATATCGTACTGGCTGGCACTTGTTCCAATCGTGATCGCTGCAGGGTTCCTTACACGAATCTTCATCATCTTTCATGATTGTACCCATTTCTCTTTCTTTAAAAGCCGTCGCGTAAACCGAATCGTCGGAACAGCTATGGGTGTGTTAACGCTATTCCCGTTCGATCAGTGGGGACATGATCATGCCGTCCATCACGCGACAAGCGGGAATCTGGATAAGCGTGGAACAGGTGACATCTGGACGCTGACGATTGATGAATATTTAGCAGCACCTCTTAAGATTCGTTTAGCGTATCGCTTTTACCGCAATCCGTTCGTTATGTTTGTAGTAGGACCGATTTATGTATTCCTTCTGAAAAATAGATTTAACCGTAAAAATGCACGTAAGAAAGAACGTAACAACACGTATTTAGTGAACGTGATCATCGTGACCCTTATCGCACTTCTATGTGTGACACTGGGCTGGCAGGAATTCCTTCTTGTACAAGGATCTATCTTTATGGTTTCAGGATCGATCGGTATTTGGTTGTTCTATGTACAGCATACGTTTGAAGACTCATATTTCGAAGAAGACAAAGAGTGGCAATATGTATTGGCTGCTGTTGAAGGAAGCTCCTTCTATAAGCTTCCAAAAATTATGCAGTTCCTGACAGGTAACATCGGCTATCACCATATTCACCATCTAAGTCCGAGAGTACCGAACTACAAACTAGAAGAAGCACATAAAAACTCAGAGCCATTACAAAAAGTACCAACCATCTCACTTCTAACAAGCTTAAAATCACTGCGTTTCAAGCTTTGGGATGAAGAGAACAAAACGTTTGTAAGCTTTAGAGGTATGAAGTCTCTGGATAAGTCAAAATCAAGAATTTCAACTGAAGCCAAACCTGAATTATAATCCTGACCGACTCTCCTTATGAACGTTTCATATAAGGGGAGTCTTTACTTGATAAGGCCTTTAAAAGGAGTGAACCTACATGATTCGAATCGTCATTGCAGAGGATCAGGAATTATTACGAGGAACCATGACCTCCATACTCAACCTGGAAGACGACATGGAAGTAGTCGGCCAGGTAAAGGATGGGCAAGAAGCACTCACCCTTGTCCACCAATTGAAACCAGACCTCTTTATCATGGATATTGACATGCTGGAGAGGGACGGACCTCTGGAAGCCGTGAAGACAGTCGGATGTTATTTGCTTGTATTGACGACATTTCCGAAAAAGGGTTATTTAGAGCGGGCTCAACAATTCGATGCAGGTGGGTACTTACTGAAGGACAGTCCAAGTGAAGAGCTGACTTCCTCGATTCGCAGCATAGTGGAAGGAAAGCGGGTTTATTCTCCGAAGTTAATCGAAGTGGATGAGGAGTCTCAGGAGTCTGGTTCATACCACATTCCCCACCCACCAGGCCCGGTGAAGAACTATTTTACATTGATCATGGATAAGATGAAGTCACCAACAGGGTGAGTTTGAGGGGTCTGTCCCCCATGCGGTTAACGCAGTGGGGGGCAGACCCCTTTTTCAATATACATGCTTGAGTTAAATCACAGTTTTTGAAATAATTGGTTGTGAGCAATATTTCGATTGTATTAGTGCTGTTTTTAGGTCCTGACAGAAATGGGAAGATCGATGCTTCTGCAGGGTTCACGGCAGGGCTTTTCTGGGTGGCGACCTTGATGGGAATCACCTATTTATTTGAAAGAAAATCAATGAAACTTTTCTTCATAAATGCCGGGTATCATGTTGTGACCTTTACGTTGATGGGTTTCATTTTAGGGCATGGAGATAGGCGTGGGGCCAGATCCCATTCCGATGATACACAAAGTTCAAATGGAAGCCTGACCCTCCTATCAAAGAGGGTCAGGCTATTTTCTGTGTACGAAAATCTACGAATAGGAAGAAGATTGAAGAACATATATAAGAAAGTAGAGGTTTAAATAGAGAAAAAAATCCAAAAGGAGGGATTTGAATGTCTCCGGGACGATATGATGTTTCAAATTGTCCCTGTTTTTATAGGGGTCATTTTTGTCATCGTGATTTCGTTCATTCTGTTCTCCATCATTAAAGGAGTGGGGGAATGGAGTAAGAATAAACAGTCACCCACTTTAAAAGTCCGAGCAAAAGTCCTTGCCAAAAGGACGGTTGTAAGAGGTGGGGGTGAATCCAGGGCCTATAGCCAATACTTTGTCACCTTCGAAGTGGAAAGTGGGGACAGGATGGAGTTAAAGGTCAAAGATACTGAGTTTGGAATGCTTGTGGAAGGAGATCAGGGGGAATTGACCTTCCAAGGCTCCCGTTATCTTGGATTCGTCCGTCACTCTCAGGAAGTTCATATGTGAAAAACGGACCCACCATACGCAACGTATGGTAGGTCCGGCTGAAGGATTACCATTCCTTCGGTTCATAATCCAAATCCTGAAACAATCGCGTCTTCTCTTTCTTAGAAAGGTCGCGCCATTGTCCTACAGGCAGATTCCCCAGTTGAATATTCATGATGCGCGTGCGCTGAAGTCGGTAGACCTCATATCCAAGAGCCTCACACATGCGGCGGATCTGTCGGTTCAATCCTTGAGTCAACGTGATTTGGAACACGTATTTTGACACCTGCTCCACTTTACAAGGCAGGGTTTTCGTTCCAAGAATCTTAACGCCCTCTGACATCTGCTTTAAGAAATCCTCTGAAATCGGGCGGTCAACAGTGACGATATATTCTTTCTCATGCTGATTTTCCGCACGGAGAATTTCGTTGACGATATCTCCATCGTTCGTCAGAAGAATCAGGCCATCTGAATCTTTATCCAGTCGTCCAATATTGAAAATTCGTAGCGGATGATTGACGAGATCCACAATATTCCCCTTGACGCCTTTTTCTGTCGTACTCGTAATTCCGACAGGCTTATTTAGAGCGATGTACACATTATTCCGGGCGACACGGACAGGGGCCCCGCTAACCTTCACATCATCCCCGGGATTCACTTGATCGCCAATCTTCGCGATCTTTCCATTAATGGTCACTCTTCCTTCTGTAATCAATTTATCTGCACCGCGTCTGGATGCTTTTCCAGCTTCGCTAATATATTTATTAATACGCATATTCAACACAACCTTAAACTGATAATTAATAATCTAAGAATATCGGAGTGGCCTTTTATTTTCAAGGGATTATCCATCGTTGATAAAAATAGAACCTCTCCCAATGGGCCATCCTACTAAATAAAAAAACAAAAAACTATTTTCAAAAAACCCCTTTACATTCACGCAACGTCAACCTGTAAAGTAAGAATTGTCAGGAGGTGAAATCATGGAATATACCGTCAAGAAACTGGGAGAGATCGCAGGAGTGAGCACGAGGACCCTTCGATATTATGATGAAATTGAGATTCTCAAGCCTGCCAGGACCAATTCGTCAGGATATCGGATATACGGGCAGAGGGAAGTCGATCGACTGCAGCAGATACTCTTCTATAAAGAATTAGGTGTAGGACTGGACGAGATCAAGGATATTCTGGATGATCCTGCCTTTGACGCAACAAATGCTTTGATGGAACACCGCGGAAAACTATTGGCTAGACGAGAGCAGCTTGATCAATTGATTGCGAATGTAGATAAAACAATAAATGTTATGGAAGGGAGAATGACCATGTCAGATAAAGAAAAGTTTGAAGGATTCAAACAAAAGATGGTCGAGGATAACGAGAAAAGGTATGGAAAAGAAGTACGTGAGAAATACGGTGACAAGGCAGTGGATGAATCCAATGCCAGAGTCATGAACATGTCACCGGAAGACCATGAAAAGGTCACGAAACTGGAACAGGAAATTAAACAAACCTTAGGGGAAGCAATTCAAACCGGTGATCCCGCAAGCGATTCTGCCCAGAAAGCGGCTGACCTCCATAAGCAATGGATCTCGTTCTACTGGGGGCATTACAGCAAGGAAGCACATGCCGGACTTGCTCAAATGTATGTGGACGATGAACGGTTCAAGGCTTATTATGATGCGGAGCAGGAAGGAGTCGCGGAGTTTTTGAGGGACGCGATTCACATTTATACTGGTCAGAAAAGCTAAGTGGAATAAACAAGAAGTACTCTCCTTCACCGATTAATGTTATGATATGAGGACGAACTAGAAAGAACGTACCCTATCATAACGGAGTGAAAAAATGAGTAAACCAAAGAAAAAGAGCGGAACGGGCCAAGGAACAGGAAAGAAAGGCTGGAATCGTTGGCAGGCTGGAGCGAATAAGAAGAAGAGTAATAAGCCGTATACGAGTAAAGGCGTAAAGCACGGTAACAAACAGGAAGATTAGAAGTAGTATGCAAGTCCATTTCCTTAGGGGGAATGGACTTTTTTCATATAGGTAGATTGAGGATTTAATCAGTGTAACTTAAACAAATATAAAAAGTATTTGCTTTTTTTACGATTTCCTGTTATTCTAAGAAAGAATTATTTTTGTTCGGTCTGTAAGGAATGAAAGTATTTAAACTTTTCGCCTTTGATATCTAATTGAGCAATAATAGTAATAAATCGTGGATTCGAGTCCACACAGGAGGAAACACACATGCAAGAAGGTACAGTAAAATGGTTTAACGCAGAAAAAGGTTTCGGTTTCATCGAAATC